>NZ_JBIAEA010000002.1:1101330-1196591 GCF_042868165.1 Streptomyces sp. NPDC007872 | reverse complement strand
CTCGGGCTTTCCTCCGGGCTTTTCCCTTCGGTCTTGCGTTTCCGACTCTATCAGATCTTTCCGATCCGATTTCCTCGGTGCTTTCCGGTCCCTTTCGCTTTCGCTCCGGGCCCTTCCGGCGTGTTCACTACGTTAGCGGATTTCCCCGGTGACTCATAATCGAGTCATTCGAAACGCATTACGGCATGCCGAAATACGCCCTCGCCGAGGGAATCTTCTTGAGTAGTGGATGGCCACTGCAGGGGGTGCTTGAACAAGCAGGCCCTGATCCAGCGGCTCGGGCCACATTACGCACTTCGTCGCCCCGAGTCAAGGCGCCTCTTGCGAGGGGTGTGGGCGCGGTACGGGCTCACCGTCGGGTCGCCCTCGATCCAGAAGCGCCAGGGGTGCGGGGCGCCCTCGCCGCCGACGCCCGTGCGGGGGCCGCTGCGGACGAGGGCCGGGGCCGGCGGGGTGCCGGTGAGGACGGCGAGCGGGGCGTCCGGGTCGCCGCAGGCGTCCTCCCCGTTCAGGGAGAGCGCGACGTCGAGGGCGGTGGCCAGGCGCGCCGGGCCCTTGGCCAGCTCCTCGTCCTTGCGGGCCGAGCGGCGGCGGGGACGGGCCTGCTCGGCGCCGCTCACGATCTCCCCCGCGCGCAGCAGGACCCCGCTCGCGCTGCCCTCGGGGCCGCACACCAGGTTGAGGCAGTGCCACATGCCGTAGGTGAAGTACACGTACGCGTGTCCGGGCGGGCCGAACATGACGGCGTTGCGGGCCGTCCGCCCCCGGAAGGCGTGCGAGCCCGGGTCGATCGCGCCGGCGTACGCCTCCACCTCCGTGAGGCGCAGCTCGATCCGTCCTTCCTCCGTGGTGCGGACGAGGGTGCGCCCGAGGAGGTCGGGGGCCACCTCCAGGACGGGACGGTCGAAGAAGGACCGCGGGAGCGGCGTACGGTCGGGGCTCTCGTTCATGGCGTCCGAGCGTAGTGGGGACCGGCTCGGAACCGGTTACCGTCTTCGCGCGTATGTAGGGGTCAGGACCAGAAGGAGTGAAAGCCATGGGATTCAAGAAGCTGCTCGCGAGCCTGGGTGCCGGTGGGGCCACCGTGGAGACGGTGCTCACCGAGGAGAACGTCGTCCCGGGCGGGGTCGTCCAGGGTGAGGTGCGGATCCAGGGCGGCAACGTCGACCAGCAGATCGAGGGGCTGTCCGTCGGGCTCCAGGCGCGCGTCGAGGTCGAGGGCGGCGACCAGGAGCACAAGCAGGACATCGAGTTCGTGAAGGTGCGCCTCGGCGGGGCCTTCCAGGTGCAGGCCGGTGCGGTGCACGTGGTGCCGTTCGGTCTGGAGATCCCGTGGGAGACGCCGATCACCGCCGTGTCGGGGCAGCAGTTGCGCGGCATGCACATCGGCGTGACCACGGAGCTGGAGATCGCGCGCGCCGTGGACTCCGGTGACCTGGACCCGGTCAACGTGCACCCGCTGCCGGCGCAGCAGGCGATCCTGGACGCCTTCCTCCAGCTCGGCTTCCGCTTCAAGAGCGCGGACATGGAGCGGGGGCACATCCGGGGGACGCGGCAGAAGCTGCCGTTCTACCAGGAGATCGAGTTCTTCGCGCCGCAGCAGTACCGCGGGCTGAACCAGGTCGAGGTCAGCTTCGTCGCCGACGACCGCGAGATGGACGTCGTCCTGGAGATGGACAAGAAGCCGGGTCTGTTCACCGAGGGCAGCGACTCCTTCCGCGCCTTCAAGGTGGGCCTGCACGACTTCCACACCACCGATTGGGCGGCTTACCTGAACCAGTGGCTCGCCGAGGTCGGCGGCCGTCGCAACTGGCTCTAGGCTCGGGTCCGCAAGGCCGCCTCGGCAGGCCGCCGGGGCGGCGACGGGCGATACGGAGGGTTTCTACGTGTCCGAGGGCAAGAGGGCGCCGCTCCCCCACGACTTCCATCCGCCGGTGCCGGCGTTCACCGTGGTGAGCGACGACATCGCGCCGGGCGGGGTCCTGAAGGGCGCTCAGGTGTACGCGGAGGGGAACACCTCGCCGCAGTTGCGCTGGGAGGGGTTCCCGGCGGAGACCAAGAGCTTCGCCGTCACCTGCTTCGACCCGGACGCCCCGACGGGCAGCGGGTTCTGGCACTGGGTGCTGTTCGACATCCCGGCGTCGGTGACGGAGCTGCCGGCCGGTGCCGGGTCGGGTGCGTTCGAGGGGCTGCCGGCCGGTGCCGTGCACGTCCGGAACGACTACGGCGCGAAGGAGTTCGGCGGCGCCGCTCCCCCGGCCGGGGACCCGGCGCACCGTTACGTCTTCACGGTGTACGCGGTGGACGGCGAGAAGCTCGGTCCGGACGCCGACGCCTCGCCGGCGGTGGTCGGGTTCAACCTGCGGTTCCACACGCTGGGCCGCGCGCAGTTGATCGGTGAGTACGCGGCTCCCGCGGCAGGCTGATCGTTCGTTTGTTGTTTGCCCGCTTCTGGTCTTGGAGAGATCAGAAGCGGGCACCTTTTGTTTCGCGAGAAATTGCGTTGTCCGACCCGGCCGGCCCGGCCATCGTTGATCCAAGCCCGCCAGGGGGCGGGCCGGCACACGGGAGGTGGGCAACATGCGGGACACGCTGGTACTCAACGCGAGCTTCGAGCCGCTGTCGACGGTCACTCTGAACCGTGCGGTGGTGCTCGTGCTGCAGGCCAAGGCCGTCGTCGAGCAGGCCCATCCCGAGCTGCGGGTGCGCGGTGCCGCCGTCGATCTGCCGGTGCCCCGGGTGATCAGGCTCTGCCGGTACGTCCGGGTGCCCTTCCGAAGACAGGCCCCGTGGTCGAGACGGGGGGTCCTGGTACGGGACCAGCACCGGTGCGCGTACTGCGGGAAACGGGCGACGACGGTCGACCACGTCGTGCCGCGCGCCCAAGGGGGCCGGGACACCTGGCTGAACACGGTGGCGTCCTGTGCCGAGGACAACCACCGCAAGGCCGACCGGACGCCGGAGCAGGCGGGGATGCCGCTGCTGCACCAGCCGTTCGAGCCGACCCCGGCGGACGCGATGCTGCTCGCGCTGCGGGCGAGCGAGCGGTCCGCGCTGCCGGAGTGGCTGGCCCACTCCGCCGCTTAGACGCGTACCCGCGGATTCCCCGCGTATGCCGTGTGTGCGAGGGCCCGTCTCCCTTGTGGGAGGCGGGCCCTTCCGTGTCACTTGAGGGTCAGTTGGAGGATGGCGACGACGCCGACGGCGATGATCACCCCGCGCAGGACGGCGGGCGAGAGCCTGCGGCCGACCTTGGCGCCGAGCTGGCCGCCGATCGTGGAGCCGACGGCGATGAGCAGGACGGCCGTCCAGTCGAAGTCGGCGACGAAGAGGAAGAAGACGGCGGCGACGCCGTTGACGAGGGCTCCGAGGATGTTCTTGACGGCGTTGATGCGCTGGAGGTCGTCGTGGAGCAGCAGGCCCATGAGGGAGAGGTAGAGCACGCCCTGGGCGGCGCCGAAGTACCCGCCGTACATGCTGGCGAGGAGGAGGCCGACGAGGAGGGCGGGGCCGCCGTCGGGGTGCGCCTCGGACCCGGTCCGCTCGCGCCGGCGCTTCACGGCCGCCGCGATGCGGGGCTGGAGGAGGACCAGGACGAGGGCGAGTCCGATGAGGACGGGGACGATCGCGTCGAAGGCGTCGGACGGGAGGGCGAGGAGCAGGATCGCGCCGACGAGTCCGCCGACGAGGGCGGCGGCGCCGAGGCGGAGGACGCGCTTCTTCTGGCCCTTGAGTTCGCGGCGGTAGCCGATGGCGCCGCTGACGGAGCCGGGGACGAGGCCGAGGGCGTTGGAGACGTTGGCGGTGATCGGTGGCAGTCCGGTCGCGAGGAGGACCGGGAACGTGATCAGCGTTCCCGATCCCACGATCGTGTTGATGGTGCCGGCGCCGATGCCGGCGGCGAAGACCGCCAGGGCTTCCCAGATGGACAACGCCATCTCCTTACAGGATCGGTGGGTCGCCTCCCCGCTCCGAGGGCGTCGGGGTCGAGGGGCTCGTACCGATCATGCACGAGGATTACGTGTACGTGTCAGTCAACCGGCGGTTCGTCTCGCCTTTCGGGCGCGCCGGTCTTGGTGTTGAAGCCGGGGGTGCCGGCGCCGATGTTGCCGAAGGCGCCGGAGAGGCCCTTGAGGGCGTCGCCGATCTCGCTGGGCACGATCCAGAGCTTGTTGGCGTCGCCCTCGGCGATCTTCGGGAGCATCTGGAGGTACTGGTAGGAGAGGAGCTTCTGGTCGGGGTCGCCGGCGTGGATGGCCTCGAAGACCGTGCGGACGGCCTGGGCCTCGCCCTCGGCGCGCAGTGCGGCGGCCTTGGCCTCGCCCTCGGCGCGGAGGATCTGCGACTGCTTCTCGCCCTCGGCGGTGAGGATCGCGGACTGGCGGGTGCCCTCGGCGGTGAGGATGGCGGCGCGCTTGTCGCGCTCGGCGCGCATCTGCTTCTCCATCGAGTCCTGGATGGAGGTCGGGGGCTCGATGGCCTTGAGCTCGACGCGGTTGACGCGGATGCCCCACTTGCCGGTGGCCTCGTCGAGGACGCCGCGCAGGGCCGCGTTGATCTCCTCGCGGGAGGTGAGGGTCCGCTCCAGGTCCATGCCGCCGATGATGTTGCGGAGGGTGGTGACGGTGAGCTGCTCGATGGCCTGGATGTAGCTGGCGACCTCGTAGGTGGCGGCCCGGGCGTCGGTGACCTGGTAGTAGATGACCGTGTCGATGTTCACGACCAGGTTGTCCTGGGTGATCACCGGCTGCGGCGGGAAGGGGACGACCTGTTCGCGCAGGTCGATCCGGTTGCGGATCGAGTCGATGAACGGGACGACGATGTTCAGTCCGGCGTTGAGCGTGCGGGTGTAGCGGCCGAAGCGCTCGACGATCGCCGCACTCGCCTGCGGGATGACCTGGATCGTCTTGATCAGGGCGATGAAGACGAGCACCACCAGAATGATCAGGACGATGATGACTGCTGACATCGTGTTCCCCGTGCCCTTCGCTGCCGGTTGACTGCCGGTTTGCTTTCGATCATCGAGTCTCGCAGACGCCGGAACGTCATGGGCGAGGTTCGGTCACATGACCACGGCGGTAGCGCCGTCGATCTCCACGACGTCGACCTGTTCGCCCGGTTCGAAGGTCTGTCCGGCGTCGAGCGCGCGGGCGGACCAGATCTCCCCGGCGAGCTTGATGCGGCCTCCGCCGCTGCCGTCGATCCGTTCCAGGACGACGGCCTGACGCCCCCTCAGGGCGTCGACCCCGCTGGAGAGGCCGGGTCCGTCGCCCCGGTGGCGGGCGGCGAGCCGGCGCACCACCGCGACGAGCGCCACGGAGACGACGACGAAGACGAGTACCTGGGGGACGATGCCGAAGCCGAGGGCGGCGGTCACCGCTCCCGCGACCGCTCCCACGGAGAACATGCCGAATTCCGGCATCGCGGTGAGGACCAGGGGAATGCCGAGCCCCACCGCGACGATCAGCCACCACACCCACGCGTCGATGTCCACGTGGTCATGGT
Organism: Streptomyces sp. NPDC007872; assembly: GCF_042868165.1. Taxonomy (NCBI): domain Bacteria; kingdom Bacillati; phylum Actinomycetota; class Actinomycetes; order Kitasatosporales; family Streptomycetaceae; genus Streptomyces; species Streptomyces sp. NPDC007872. The sequence goes on along the minus strand of NZ_JBIAEA010000002.1, from coordinate 1,191,086 downwards.
AGGGCGGTGGGGTGCTTCCGGGACAGGGCGCGGTGCTGTGCGGTCACGGCGCCCGGCCGGTCACTTCAGCGGCAGGCCGCGGGCGGTCCAGCGGTCCTCCAGGCGCTCGACGACGAGCGGGAGGCCGAAGCAGAGGGAGAGGTTGCGGGAGGTGAGCTCGGTCTCGACGGGGCCGGCGGCGAGGACCCTTCCCTGACGGATCATCAGGACGTGGGTGAAGCCGGGGGCGATCTCCTCGACGTGGTGGGTGACCATGATCATGGAGGGGGCGTACGGGTCGCGGGCGAGGCGGCCGAGGCGGCGGACCAGGTCCTCGCGGCCGCCGAGGTCGAGGCCGGCGGCGGGCTCGTCGAGGAGGAGGAGCTCGGGGTCGGTCATCATCGCGCGGGCGATCAGGGTGCGCTTGCGCTCGCCCTCGGAGAGGGTGCCGAACCTGCGGTCCAGGTAGTCGTTCATGCCGAGGCGGTCGAGGAAGGCCTTGGCGCGGTCCTCGTCGACCGGGTCGTAGTCCTCGTTCCAGGTGGCCGTCATGCCGTACGCGGCGGTGAGGACGGTCTGGAGGACGGTCTGGCGCTTGGGCAGCTTCTCCGCCATGGCGATGCCGGCCATGCCGATGCGGGGGCGGAGTTCGAAGACGTCGGTGCCGACGCCGCCGAGCTGTTCGCCCAGGATGCGGGCGCTGCCCTTGGTGGGGAAGAGGTAGCTGGAGGCGACGTTCAGGAGGGTGGTCTTGCCGGCGCCGTTGGGGCCGAGGATCACCCAGCGTTCGCCCTCCTTGACCGACCAGGAGACGTCGTCCACCAGAGCCCGTCCGTCGCGGACCACGGATACGTCCACCAGCTCCAGTACATCGCTCATGAGCGCGTTGTCTCCCCTTGCGGTCGAGTGTCGTCGCCTTGCGCCGGCGGGCGCGGCGTCCAGGGGAAAACCTACGTTATCGCCGGAGCGGGCCGGACAGGCCCTGGTGTTTCCCCCGAGTCCTTAGTCTGGGGGGATGCTTTCGGAACCACGCTCAGGACGCCTGGCCGCTTGGGGCAATGCCCTGCTGGCCGGAGCGGTGTCGCCGGACGAGGCGGCGCTGGCCATTGTCGGGGAGGACGCGGTGCACCGCGTGGAGGGGCTGCCGGGTGAGGCGGGGCCGGTGGGGCTGACGCTGGCCCTGGGGCGGCTGCGGCGGCTCGGGGTGACCGGATGGCGGGTGGCGCTGCCGGCGCCGGGGCATCCGCTGGGGTTGAGCGGACCGCCGGACTTCAACGCGCGCGCGTTGGAGGCGGAGGAGGCCGTGGTGGGGTTCGGCGCGCCGTACGGGCTCGTGCCGGAGGTCGTGGAGGCGGGCCCCGCGGGGGACGTGCACGCGGCGGTGGTGTGGCGGTGCCTCGCGGTGCGGGAGGCACCGCCGGCGGACGTGCCGTCGCTCGGCGAGGCGGAGCGGGAGCTGGCGGAGGCGCTGCGGGACGCGACGGCGGTGCTGACCCGGCTGGACGTGGCGGCCTCGGGCCCGGCGGCGGACGCGGCGCGGGAGGCGTACCGGGCGCGGTCGGAGGCGGGCCGCGAGGTCCTGGCCCCGGGCTACCCGCCGCGCGCGGTCCGGGTCCTGGAGCTGGCCCGGCGGATCGGCCTCCTCGTGGACCTGGCGTACGACCACGGCCACGGGGGCGCGGTGAGCGCGTCGGAGATGACGGCCCGGGGGGAGGCGCTGCGGCCGGTGGAGCGGGTGGCCCGGCGGGCGCAGGTCGCCGCGTACAACGCGTACGTGGAGGAGAGGGAGCGGGAGCGGGGGTTCTGAGGGCAGGGGCGGAGCACGGGGGAAAGGGGAACCCCCCGGCCTCCGGGGGGATCGTCCGGGGGTCGGGGGGTTCGGCGGCGGGTCAGTCGTTGACGGCGCCGTTGCCGAAGGCCGGGTTGAGCAGGCCGATCACGTTGACCGTGTTGCCGGAGACGTTCACGGGAACGTGGACCGGGACCTGCACCGCGTTGCCGGAGGCGACACCCGGGGACTGGACGGCCGCGGCCTCGGCGCCCGCGTCGGCGGAGGCGACGCCCGCGCCGGCGGCGACGATGCCACCGGCGACCATGGTGAGGGCGGCGGCCTTCTTGAACTTGTTCACTTGGTGATTCCTCCTGGTCGTCGCTGCGGCCGGTCCGCCGCAGCACGCCATGGAGAACGCCCCGCCTCCCGGGAGGTTGCGCCGAACGGGGGACGTACACACGACGGTATGAAGGGGTGAACGGTCGTGCGCCCGGCGCGCGGCGAGGGCGCGTCAGCGGGTGAGGCCGTGGCGCACCGCCCAGAGGGCCGCCTGGGTGCGGTCCGCGAGGTCGAGCTTCATCAGGATGTTCGAGACGTGCGTCTTGACCGTCTTCTCGGAGAGGACGAGGGCGCGCGCGATCTCGCGGTTGGAGCGCCCGTCCGCGATCAGGCCGAGGACCTCCCGCTCCCGTTCCGTGAGGGACGGGCCCCGTCCCGTACCGCCGTGGGGGTCGTCCTGGGAGAGGAGCGCGCCGGCGACCTCGGGCTGGAGCAGGACGTGCCCGGCGTGGACGGAGCGGATCGCGCCGGCCAGGGCGTCGGGGTCGACGTCCTTGTAGACGTATCCGGAGGCGCCGGCGCGCAGGGCGGGGACGACCGTGCGCTGCTCGGTGAAGCTGGTGACGATCAGGACCCTGGCGGGGTTGGCGAGCTCGCGGAGCCGCTTCAGGGCCTCGATCCCGTCCGTACCGGGCATCTTCACGTCCATGAGGACCACGTCGGGGCGGAGCTCCTCGGCCCGGGCGACGCCCTCGTCGCCGTCGGAGGCCTCCCCCACGACCTCTATGTCGTCCTGCACCTCCAGGAAGGTGCGCAGACCTCGGCGGACGACCTGGTGGTCGTCGACCAGCAGGACGCGGATCGGCTTGTCAGCCACCGGGAACCTCCATCTCGATCGTGGTGCCCTCGCCCGGGGCCGAGGTCACGGTGAGCCGTCCGCCGACGCCGCCCGCCCGGTCCCGCATGGAGACCAGGCCGAGGTGGCGTCCGGCACTGCGGACCGTACGCGGGTCGAACCCCTTGCCGTCGTCGGTGACGGTGAGCCGGGCGCCCTGGCCGCTGCGGGTGAGGGAGACCCGGACCCGCTCGGCGTCCGCGTGCCGCAGGGCGTTGTGCAGGGCCTCCTGGGCGACCCGGAGGACGGCCTCCTCCTGGGCGGCCGGCAGGGCGCGGGTGCCCGGGCTCTCGAAGGTGACCCGGGCGGAGTGGGCCCGGTCCAGGACCTGGATCTGAGTGCGGAGGGTGTGGACGAGGCCGTCCTCGTCGAGGGCGGCGGGGCGCAGCTCGACGACGGCGGCGCGCAGCTCGTCGGCGGCCTCGGCGGCGAGCGCGGCGACCTGCTGGAGCTCGCCCTTGGCGCGGGCCGGGTCGCGGTCGACGAGGGCGGCGGCGGCCTGGGCGGTCAGCCGGAGCGAGAACAGCTTCTGGCTGACGGCGTCGTGCAGCTCGTGGGCGAGGCGGGAGCGCTCCTCGACGATGGTGAGCTCGCGGCTGCGCTCGTACAGGCGCGCGTTGGTGAGGGCGATGGCCGCGTGCTGGGCGAGGGTCGAGAGCAGCTCCTCGTCCTCGGCGGTGAAGCCGCAGCGGCCGTCCTCCTTGGGGCAGCGCTTGTTGGCGAGGAAGAGGGCGCCGAGGATCTCGTCGCCGTCCCTGACGGGCAGGCCGAGGAAGTCGGACATCTCGGGGTGGGCGTCGGGCCAGCCGCCGAAGCGGGGGTCCTCGCGGACGTCGGCGAGCCGCTCGGGCTCGGCCTTGTGGAGCATCGAGGCGAGGACGCCGTGCTGGCGGGGCAGCGGGCCGATCGCCCGCCACTGCTCGTCGCTGACGCCGTCGACCACGAACTGGGCGAAGCCGCCGTGGTCGTCGGGGACGCCCAGGGCCGCGTACTCGGCGTCGAGGAGCTCGCGGGCCGAGGCAACGATCGTCTTGAGGACGTCGCGGACCTCCAGGCGGCGGCTCATCGCCAGGATCGCGGTGCTCACGGCGGCGAGGCCGGAGCTCGGTCGATGGCTCATGTGTTCACCGTACCGGCGGGGCGTGACCGTCCGTATCCGTCCGGGGACGAGGCCGGGGCGGGTCCCGGGACCTAGGTCGGAGGGCCCGCTCCGGCGGGCGGTGCGGGGTTCGTACGCCGTGGTGGTGAGGGGGCCCCGCCTCTCGCAGGAGTTCGGGGCGGCCTCTCTCCTCCTCCCGGAGGAGACCGCTCACCGTGCGCGTTGCTGGCGCAACGTGGAGTAAGTGCGAGGCCTCCCCCGTGTGAGGCGCCGCATAGGACGTACGTCACTTACGAAGCTCCTTAGTGGAGACCTTAAGGTCGGATAAGGACGGAGAAAAACGGGCACACGGGACGACTTGCGGGCCACCCTCGACCCCCCGGTCCACTACCCGGCTTCGTACGTCACACCTTTGCCAGGGCATTTTGCGGCCGCTAAGAATTGCATCCGTCGCCGCCGAGTGAGGCGTGTGCCGCCCCCGGCCGGAGCGACCCCCAGCGATTCGAAGAGGTAGTCCTGCATGTCTGCGAACACCCCTGGCCACAGTCGTCGTGGTCTGAAGAAGACCCACAAGGCCACGATCGCCGGCGTCGCCGCTCTGGGCGCCGCGGCTCTCACGCTCTCCCTGGTTCCCGGTAACGGTTCCACCGAGACCGAGCCCCAGGCTCTCTCCACCGGCACCCACCAGGTCGCGTGGTCGTACAACGCGAACAGCACCCAGGCCAAGGCGCTCGCCGCCAGCCTCAACGAGCAGCAGACCGCCCTCGGTCTGAAGGCTCAGCAGGAGGCCAAGGCGAAGGCGAACCTCGCCGCCCAGGCGAAGGCCGCCGCCGAGGCCAAGGCCGCGAAGGCCAAGGCAGCCGCCCGGGCCAAGGCCGCCGCGAAGGCGAAGGCCCAGGCCGCCGCCAAGAAGCGCGCCGCCGAGAAGGCCGCCGCCAACCGCTCCGTCACCCGCACCCCGGTCTTCGCGAACAACCTCGACGGCTGGATCCGCGAGGCGCTGTTCATCATGGACAAGCACGACATCCCCGGCACCTACGCGGGCATCCACCGCAACATCATCCGGGAGTCCAGCGGCAACCCGCGCGCCATCAACAACTGGGACATCAACGCCATCAACGGCATCCCCTCGAAGGGTCTGCTCCAGGTCATCCAGCCGACCTTCGAGCGGTACCACGTCAAGGGCACCAAGTTCGACCTGTACGACCCGGTCGCCAACATCGTCGCGGCCTGCAACTACGCCGCCGACCGCTACGGCTCGATGGACAACGTCAACAGCGCGTACTGATCGCGCGCCGGTACGCCGAAGGGCGGCACCCCGTGCGGGTGCCGCCCTCGGGCGTTGTCGTGCGGGTGCCTACTTGCGCATGACCTCGGGCTCGTGGCGGCGCAGCAGCCGCGCCACGACCACGCAGAAGACGACCGCCATCAGGAGCTGGACGCCGAGGTCCATGCCCCACTGGCCGGCCGTGTGCTCCCACAGCGGGTCGGTGTCCGTGGGGTTCTTCGGGTCCCACGGCGGCATGAGCCGGCCCAGGTCGAGGGTGGTGCCGGCGCCGGCGATGCCCCAGCGCGACGGCATCAGCCAGGCGAACTGCTCCAGGCCGGGCGAGCCGTACACCTGGAAGAGGATGCCGGTGAAGACGACCTGGACGATCGCGAACATCACCAGGAGCGGCATGGTCTTCTCGGCGGTCTTCACGAGCGCGGAGATCACCAGGCCGAACATCATCGAGGTGAGGCCCAGGGCGATGACCTGGACGCACAGCTCGACGGCCGGCGGCATGAAGAGGCCCTCCTCGGGCAGCGCCCGGGTGGAGAAGCCGATGCCGCAGATGATGACGCCCTGGAAGGCCGTGATCAGGCCGAGGACGATGACCTTGGACATCAGGTACGCGGAGCGGGAGAGGCCGGTGGCGCGCTCCCGCTCGTAGATGACCCGTTCCTTGATCAGTTCGCGGACCGAGTTGGCGGCGCCGCTGAAGCACATGCCGACCGCGAGGATCAGCATGATCGTGCCGGCGTCGCCGTTGAAGCGGGACGGCGGGGTCGGCGAGCCGAGGCCGAAGTCGGCCGGGATGACGACCGAGACCGCGCCGAGGACGGCCGGCAGGATCACCATCAGGCCCAGGAAGCCCTTGTCGGACGCGATCACCGAGACGTAGCGGCGGATCAGCGTCCACAACTGGGAGCCCCAGCCCTGCGGCTTCGGCGGGCGGGACATCGCCTGCTGCGGCACCTGGACGGGCTGGGCGGCGACGGCGTCGATGTCCGCGGCGTACATCTGGTAGTGCTGCGAGCCCTTCCAGCGGCCCGCCCAGTCGTAGTCGCGGTAGTTCTCGAAGGCGGAGAAGACGTCGGCCCAGGTGGAGTAGCCGAAGAAGTTCAGCGCCTCCTCCGGCGGGCCGAAGTACGCCACCGAGCCGCCGGGCGCCATCACGAGCAGCTTGTCGCACAGGCCCAGCTCGGCCACCGAGTGGGTGACGACCAGGACCGTGCGGCCGTCGTCCGCGAGGCCGCGGAGCAACTGCATGACGTCGCGGTCCATGCCCGGGTCGAGGCCGGAGGTCGGCTCGTCCAGGAAGATCAGCGAGGGCTTGGTGAGGAGCTCCAGGGCGACGGAGACGCGCTTGCGCTGGCCACCGGAGAGGGAGGTGACCTTCTTCTCCTTGTGGATGTCGAGCTTGAGCTCGCGCAGCACCTCGTCGATGCGGGCCTCGCGCTCGGCGGTCGCGGTGTCGCCGGGGAAGCGGAGCTTGGCCGCGTAGCGCAGCGCCTTCTGGACGGTCAGCTCCTTGTGCAGGATGTCGTCCTGCGGGACCAGGCCGATGCGCTGGCGCAGCTCGGCGAACTGCTTGTAGAGGCTCCGGTTGTCGTAGAGGACGTCGCCCTCGTTGGCCGGGCGGTAGCCGGTCAGCGCCTTGAGGAGCGTGGACTTGCCGGAGCCGGACGGGCCGATGACGCCGATCAGCGACTTCTCCGGGACGCCGAAGGTGACGTCCTTGAGGATCTGCTTGCCGCCGTCGACCGTGACCGTGAGGTGACGGGCCGAGAAGGAGACCGAGCCGGTGTCGACGAACTCTTCCAGTTGGCCGCCGACGATGCGGAAGGTCGAGTGGCCGACGCCGACGATGTCCTGCGGGCCGAGGAGGGCCGTGCCGCCCTTGGGGATCGGCTGGCCGTTGACGTACGTGCCGTTGTGCGAGCCGAGGTCGCGGATCTCGAAGCGCCCGTCGGGCGTCGCGTGGAACTCGGCGTGGTTCCGCGAGACCTGGAGGTCGGAGACGACGAGTTCGTTCTCCAGGGCGCGGCCGATGCGCATGACGCGGCCGAGGGAGAGCTCGTGGAACGTGGTGGGGCTGCGGTCGGAGTAGGCCGACGACGCCCCCGCGGCGGCGCCGGGGTGACCGTGTCCGGGCCCCTGCTGGTGCGGGACCTGCGGCTGCGCGGGCTGCTGCTGCCAGTTCTGCTGCGGCGGAGCCTGGTGCTGGGGAGCCTGGTGCGGCGGCTGGTGCTGGGGAGCCTGGTGCGGTGCCTGGTGCGGTGCCTGGTGCGGTGCCTGGTGCGTGACCCACTCGGCCTGCTCCGCGGCCTGGGGCGCCGGGACGGACCGGGCCGCCGGCTGCTGCTGCTGCTGCTGCGCAGGCTGCTGGGGCTGGTGCCCGGCCTGGGCGCCGGCGGCGAGATTCAGCCGCGGGCCGTCGTTCGCGTTGCCCAGGTGGACGGCCGAGCCGGGGCCGATCTCCATCTGGTGGATCCGCTGCCCCCGGACGAACGTGCCGTTCGTGGAGCCGTGGTCCTCGATGACCCAGCTCCGGCCGCCCCAACTGATCGTGGCGTGCCGCCACGAGACCCTGGCGTCGTCGATGACCAGGTCCCCCTGCGGGTCCCGGCCCACGGTGTACGACCTGGACGGATCGAGGGTCCAGGTCCTTCCATTCAATTCCAGTACGAGTTCTGGCACTCCATGCCCCACTACTTGTCCCCCGATGTACCCCCGTCGCGGGGAGTCCAGGGATGGCGAACATCCGGGGGGAACTATTTCAGGCCCGGTCCCCTCTCCGAAAGTCGGGGCGCGGGCGGGGCACGGCCGGAACGCCGGAGGACCGCCCGGGTATCCGGGTGTCCGGGTGTCCGGGTGTCCGGGTGTCCGGGTGTCCGGTACGCGGGACGGGGGGCCGGGGGACGCGCGGTGCCCGATACGGTGGGAAGCACCATGAGCGCATCGCAGACCTCAGACGTTTCCCCCGCTGACGTTCCCACCCTTCTCGTCAAGATCTTCGGGAAGGACCGTCCCGGGATCACCGCGGGACTCTTCGACACCCTCGCCGCCTACTCGGTCGACGTCGTGGACATCGAGCAGGTCGTCTCGCGCGGCCGCCTCGTCCTGTGCGCGCTCGTCACCGAACCGACCGTCGCGTCGCAGGGCGAGCTCCGGGCGACCGTGCACAGTTGGGCCGAGTCGCTGAAGCTCCAGGCCGAGATCATCTCCGGCACGGGCGACAACCGCCCCCGGGGCGAGGGGCGCTCGCACGTCACCGTGCTCGGCAACCCGCTCACGGCGGAGCAGACGGCGGCCATAGCGGCCAGGATCGCGGAGGCCGGCGGCAACATCGACCGGGTCTTCCGCCTCGCGAAGTACCCGGTGACAGCGGTCGAGTTCGCGGTCTCGGGCTGCGAGACCGAGCCGCTGCGGACCGCGCTCGCCGTCGAGGCGCACACCATCGGGGTCGACGTGGCCGTGGTCTCCGCCGGTCTGCACCGGCGGGCCCAGCGGCTCGTCGTCATGGACGTGGACTCGACCCTGATCCAGGACGAGGTGATCGAGCTCTTCGCGGCGCACGCGGGCTGCGAGGACAAGGTCGCCGAGGTGACGGAGGCCGCGATGCGCGGCGAGCTGGACTTCGAGCAGTCCCTGCACGCGCGGGTGGCGCTGCTCGCCGGCCTCGACGCCTCGGTGGTGGACAAGGTGCGCACCGAGGTGCGGCTGACGCCCGGGGCCCGGACCCTGATCCGTACGCTCAAGCGGCTCGGCTACCAGGTCGGGGTGGTCTCCGGCGGGTTCACCCAGGTCACCGACGACCTGAAGGAGCGCCTGGGGCTGGACTTCGCCTCGGCCAACACCCTGGAGATCGTGGACGGGAAGCTCACCGGGCGGGTCACCGGGGAGATCGTGGACCGGGCGGGCAAGGCGCGGCTGCTGCGCCGGTTCGCCGCGGAGGCGGGGGTGCCGCTGGCGCAGACGGTGGCGATCGGCGACGGGGCCAACGACCTGGACATGCTGAACGCGGCCGGGCTCGGGGTGGCGTTCAACGCCAAGCCGGTGGTGCGCAGGGCGGCCGACACGGCGGTGAACGTGCCGTTCCTGGACACCGTGCTCTATCTGCTGGGGATCACGCGCGAGGAGGTCGAGGCCGCGGACGGCGGCGAGGACCTGCTGCACTGAGCCGGGGGCGCGTCCTCACGGCGAGGAGGGCCCGGTCGTCCTGGGGACGGCCGGGCCCTCGCGCGTACGGGGGACGGGGTGCGGGTCTCGCGCGTACGGGGACAGGGTGCGGGTCTCGCGCGCACGGGGCCGGAGCGCGGGCCTCGCGCGTACGGGGGACGGGGTCCCGTGCGTACGTGAGCGGGGCGGCCCTCGTCAGTCGTGCGGGGTCCAGAAGTCGACGAGGGTGCCGACGCCGTGCTCGACCGACTTCCAGGAAGCGTCGAAGGCGAGGACGGCGAAGGCGGAGGTCGGGAAGCCGCTGCGGTTCATGCGGGCCGCGGCGTCGCCCTCGACCCGGCCCGCGAGGGCGTCGGCGAGGGCGTGCATGCCGGGGTTGTGGCCGATGACCAGGAGATCGGAGACCTCGTCCGGGACGTCGTTGAGCAGGGCGATGAGCTCGCCGAGCGAGGCCTCGTAGAGCCGGTCCTCGTACACGGTCCTGGGGCGCTCCGGCAGTTCCTGCACGGCGAGCTTCCAGGTCTCGCGGGTTCTGACGGCGGTCGAGCAGAGGGCCAGGTCGAAGCCGATGCCGGTCTCGGCGAGCTTGCGGCCCGCGACGGGGGCGTCCGAGCGGCCTCGTTCGGCCAGGGGCCGCTCGTGGTCGGACACCTGGGGCCAGTCTGCCTTCGCGTGCCGGAGCAGCACGATCCTGCGGGGTGTATCGACGCTCATGGTCCACAGCTTCGCACGAAACCGGCCGCTCCGACTCAGAGAGGAAGTGTTTGCCGGACCTGTTCCAGGAGCCGTCCGACCGTCGGGTCTCCCCCGGTCGCACGGGCCTCTCCCGGCCCGGTCATGAGCAGCAGGAGGGCGGTGAACGCGGCCGCCGGGAGGGCGAGGGCCCACCAGGACAGCCGGGTGTCGACGCCGGTCGCCGTGGTGCTGGTGCCGCTGCGCGTACGGACCGACATGGCCGCCTCCGTGGATGGGTCTCCGCTTTCGCCGTCGTCCTCCACCGTACGGAGCGCGGGGGCGGCGGCCCATCCGGTGATCCACCCACTCGACCCTGAGACCCGCCCCCTAGGGGATCCGGGGGCTACCCCCCTGGCGGAGGGTCACCGGTAGGCGGAGGGGCTCACGGGGCGGCGATGGAGGCGATGATTCCGATGACGACGGTGATGGCGATCATCGCGCCGAACACGGCGAGCAGCTTCTTCTGGCCGTTCGGGGGGTTGGGTTCGAGGACTGGCATGGGAACAGTCTCGCACCTCAGCACTCGTCCTCGACCGTCCGGTCCCTGCCCGCCAGGATTCCGACGATCATCTGAGGCACCATCAGGCCGCCCATGAGTGCGATGGGCAGTCCCCAGCCGCCGCTGTGCTGGTAGAGCACGCCGACGAGGAGGGGGCCGGGGATCGAGATGAGGTAGCCGACGCTCTGGGCGAAGGCGGAGAGGCGGACGACGCCGGCGCCGGTGCGCGAGCGCATGCCGATCATGGTGAGGGCGAGCGGGAAGGCGCAGTTGGAGATGCCGAGCAGCACCGCCCAGACCCAGGCTCCGGCGGCCGGGGCGAGGAGGAGGCCGGTGTAGCCGCCGAGGCCGCACAGGGCGAGGGCGACGACGATCGGGCCCTGGGTCTTCATGCGGGTGGCGAGCCGGGGGATGACGAAGGCGAGCGGGACGCCCATGACCATGGTGACGGCGAGGAGCACGCCCGCGGTGGAGGCGGGGACGCCGGCGTCGCGGAAGATCTGCGGCATCCAGCCCATGGTGATGTAGGCGCCGGTGGCCTGGAGGCCGAAGAAGGCGCCGAGGGCCCAGGCGGTGCGGCTGCGGGTGACGCGGGGCGCGGCCCGGAGCGGGGTCTCGGCGGGGGCCGCGGACCCCGCTTCCGTACGGGAGGTGCGGGGGCCGCCGGAGGCGCCGTCCCGGTCGCGCAGGAGCGGGAGCCAGGGCAGGACGGCGAGGGCGGCGAGGGCCGCCCAGACGCCGAGGCCCAGGCGCCAGTCCCCGCCGAGGGCGTCGGTCAGGGGGACGGTCGCGGCGGCGGCGACGGAGGTGCCGAGGGCGAGCGCCATGGAGTAGAGGCCGGTCATGGTGCCGACGCGGTCGGGGAAGTACCGCTTGACAATGACGGGCATCAGGACGTTGCTGACGGCGATGCCCATCAGGGCGAGGGCGCTGGCGGCGAGGAAGGCCGCGGTGCCGCCGGCGAGGGGCCGCAGGACGAGTCCGGTGAAGATCGCGGCCATGCCCGCGCAGACGACGGCGGCGGGGCCGAAGCGGCGGGCGAGGCGCGGGGCGGTGATGCCGAAGACCGCGAAGCAGAGCGGCGGTACGGAGGTGAGGACGCCCGCGACGGTGCCGCTCATGTGGAGGCCCTCGCTGACCTCTTCGAGGAGGGCGCCGAGGCTGGTGATGGCGGGGCGCAGGTTGAGCGCGGCCAGGACGAGTCCGACGGTGACCGGGACGAGGAACCGGCGGGCCGGAAGGGTCCGGGCGGCCGGGGACGCCTGGGACGCCTGGGACTTCGTACCGGCGGGGCGGGCGCGGTCCGGTGCGGGAGAATCCCCGGCGGTGGCGGCCGGTCGGGCGGCGGGGTCGAGGGTCTTCGGCTCGTCAGGCATGGGGCCATCATAGAATCATGGGATGATTGGTTGTCCAATCTCGAACGAATGGGAAGGTGCCTCCATGGCCCTCGGCCATCCCCGGCGCGCAGGTCTCTCCGACCAGGTGATCGCCGAGCTGCGGAACCAGATCACCTCCGGCGAGTGGCCGGTGGGCTCGCGCATCCCGACCGAGCCCGAGCTGGTCGAGCAGTTGGGCGTGGCCCGCAACACGGTGCGCGAGGCCGTCCGCGCGCTCGCGCACAATGGGCTGCTCGACATCCGGCAGGGCTCCGGCACGTACGTGGCCGCCACCAGCGAGCTGGCGGGCGTCATGCACCGGCGCTTCGCGGGCTCCGACCCCCGGCACGTCGCCGAGCTGCGCTCGACCCTGGAGTCCGCCGCCGCGCGGTTCGCGGCGGAGCGGCGCACGGAGCGGGACCTGAAGCAGCTCGACGCCCTGCTCGTACGGCGCGAGGAGGCGTGGGGGACGGGGGACGCGGAGCGGTTCGTGACCGCCGACGCGGCCTTTCACCACGCGGTCGTCGCCGCCTCGGGCAACGAGGTCCTCACGGAGCTGTACGCGGACCTGGGCGATCTGCTGCGGCAGTGGCTGCGGGACGACGTGGGGCAGGAGCTGCGGCCGGAGAACCACATGGACCACGCGCGCCTGGTGGACGCGATCCGGGAGGGCGACGCGGAGCGGGCGGGCACGGAGGCGGCCGGCTACCCGTTCATGTGCCTGCGGAGCGCCGTACCGGATTCACGGACCTGAGGAGCTCCGTACCACCGGATTCACGGTCCCGAGGAGCCCGGTGCCGGGTCCGGAGCCGGGTCCGCCGGCTGGTGTGTGATCCAGGCGGACCGGACCTCCTTCCAGCAGCGGCCGGTGAGCCGGGCGTAGTCGGCGGGGCCGACGTCCACGGGGGCGCTGTCGGTGTCCACGTCCCACCACTGCTCGCACTCGACGTGGAGGCGGACCCGGTCGGTGCGCGGGTACGGGTTCTGGCAGTGGGCGGTGACGCGGGAGCCCTCGACGTCGGTACGGCAGGAGGCGCCGAAGTTCTCCGGTTCCTCCGCGGCCGGGGCGGGGCGCCCTCCGGCCGGGGCGGGTGCCGCGCGCACCTCTGCGGCGAGGGCGACCCCGGTCAGCAGCACGGCGACCGAGGCGAACGCCCCGAATCCGTGACGTATCGCATGCATGCCCGTACCTCCTCCCCGTCAGCAGCAGACCTTCACGCTCTGCACCAGTCTGGGGTCATTCGGGCTACTTTTCGAGTCGAGAGGACGAAGGGGCCCGGCAGCGGGGAAAGGAGGAGGGCCGTGCGCACCGCCCCGAGGGGCGGGCACACGGCCCTTCTCGCACGTCCGGGAGGCGTCAGGCGCCGATCGCGTGCAGACCGCCGTCGACGTGGACGATCTCGCCCGTCGTCTTCGGGAACCAGTCGGAGAGCAGCGCGACGACGCCGCGGCCGGCCGGCTCCGGGTCGGTGAGGTCCCACTCCAGCGGGGAGCGGCTGTCCCAGACGGAGGCCAGCTCGCCGAAGCCCGGGATGGACTTGGCGGCCATCGAGCCGAGCGGGCCCGCCGAGACCAGGTTGCAGCGGATGTTCTGCTTGCCCAGGTCACGGGCGATGTAGCGGCTGGTGGCCTCCAGGGCGGCCTTGGCCGGGCCCATCCAGTCGTACTGCGGCCAGGCGAACTTCGCGTCGAAGGTGAGGCCGACGACGGAGCCGCCCTCGCTCATCAGCGGCAGCAGCGCCATCGTCAGGGACTTCAGGGAGAAGGCCGAGACGTGCATGGCGGTGGCGACGGACTCGAACGGCGTGTTGAGGAAGTTGCCGCCGAGCGCGTCCTGCGGGGCGAAGCCGATCGAGTGCACGACGCCGTCGAGGCGGTCGCCGAGGTGCTCGCGGACCTGGCCCTCCAGGCGCGCGAGGTGCTCGTCGTTGGAGACGTCGAGCTCCAGGACCTTGACGTTCTCGGGCCGGGGCAGCTTCTTGGCGATGCGCTCGGTCAGCGTCGGCCGGGGCCAGGCGGTGAGGATGATCTCCGCGCCCTGCTCCTGGGCCAGCTTCGCGGTGTGGAAGGCGATGGAGGACTCCATCAGCACACCGGTGATGAGGATGCGCTTGCCCTCGAGGATTCCACTCATGGTGATCAGTGACCCATGCCCAATCCGCCGTCAACCGGGATGACGGCTCCAGTGATGTACGCGGCGTCGTCGGAGGCGAGGAACCGCACCGCGGCGGCGATCTCCTCGGGCCGCGCGTAGCGGCCCAGCGGCACCTGGGCCACGATGCCCGCGCGCTGCTCGTCGGTGAGCACCGCGGTCATGTCGGTGTCGACGAAGCCGGGGGCGACGACGTTGAAGGTGATGTTGCGGGAGCCCAGCTCGCGCGCGAGGGAGCGGGCGAAGCCGACCAGACCCGCCTTGGAGGCCGCGTAGTTGGCCTGGCCCGCGGAGCCGAGGAGGCCGACGACCGAGGAGATCAGGACGACCCGGCCCTTCTTGGCGCGCAGCATCCCGCGGTTGGCCCGCTTGACGACCCGGAAGGTACCGGTGAGGTTGGTGTCGACGACGGAGGTGAAGTCCTCCTCGGACATGCGCATGAGGAGCTGGTCCTTCGTCACGCCGGCGTTGGCCACGAGGACCTCCACCGGACCGTGCTTCTCCTCGATCTCCTTGTACGCCTGCTCCACCTGCTCGCCGTCGGTGATGTCGCACTTCACGGCCAGGCAGCCCAGCTCGGCCAGGGCGGCCGGCGGCTCGCCGGAGCGGTACGTGAACGCGACCTTGTCGCCGGCCTCGGCGAACGCGCGGGCGATGGCGAGGCCGATGCCCCGGTTTCCTCCGGTGACGAGAACCGAGCGGCTCAACGGATCACCCTTTCGATAGCGGTCTGGTAGCCGAAAACCTATCTGTATCGCTCCCCACATGAGGAATCGACCTCCGACAGTGGCGTACGGGCCGCTCTGTCGGGTCCCTACAGCTCGGGGGTGCCGGAAGGGGGCCGGCCGGCGGCCCGCGACCGGGCCCGCGCGGGGTGCGGTCCGGGGGCGCGAGAGGCGTGGTCCGGGACGGGGATCCCGCCCTCCGGCCGCCGGGCCGCCGGCCCGGGGAGCGCGGCCCGGTGCGCGGCCGGGCCGCCCGGCGGGCACCGGAGCGCCTTGTGCCGTTGCCCCAAGGCCCTCCGCACGGTGGCCGGTTGGGTGCGGTTCCGCCGAGGGCGCACGGCAATGCGCCGCCCCGACCGCCCCTCCCGTGATTGACTTCCCGGGCAGTTCCGTGACCGTCTTCCGAGACCGTCGTCCGAGTCTTCCGATCACCGAGAGCGAGGCCGCTCGTGGTCCATCAGATCGACCCTTCGTTCGTCGCGCTGCCCCTCCGGGCACTCGCCGACGCGGCGCTCGCCCGAGCGCGCGCGCTGGGTGCCGAGCACGCCGACTTCCGCCTGGAGCGGGTGCGCAGCGCCTCGTGGCGCCTGCGCGACGCCAAACCGTCCGGTTCCTCCGACACCACGGACCTCGGCTACGCGGTGCGGGTGGTGCACGGCGGGGCCTGGGGATTCGCCTCCGGGGTCGACCTGTCCATGGACGGGGCGGCCAAGGTCGCCTCGCAGGCGGTCGCCATGGCCAAGCTGTCGGCGAAGGTGATCGCGGCGGCCGGTTCCAGCGAGCGCGTGGAGCTGGCGGCGGAGCCGGTGCACGAGGACAAGGTGTGGGTCTCCTCGTACGAGATCGACCCCTTCTCCGTGCCCTCCGAGGAGAAGAGCGCCCTGCTCGCCGACTGGAGCGCGCGGCTGCTGCGGGCCGAGGGCGTGGCGCACGTGGACGCCTCGCTGATCACCATCCACGAGAACAAGTTCTACGCGGACACGGCCGGGACCGTGACCACCCAGCAGCGCGTGCGGCTGCACCCGCAGCTCACGGCGGTGGCCGTGGACGGGACGACCGGCGAGTTCGACTCGATGCGGACGATCGCGCCGCCGGTCGGGCGCGGCTGGGAGTACCTGACCGGCACGGGCTGGGACTGGGACAAGGAGCTGGACGAGATCCCGGCGCTGCTCGCCGAGAAGATGCGGGCGCCGAGCGTCGAGGCGGGCCGGTACGACCTGGTCGTGGACCCGTCGAACCTGTGGCTGACCATCCACGAGTCGATCGGGCACGCCACCGAGCTGGACCGGGCCTTGGGCTACGAGGCGGCCTACGCGGGCACCTCCTTCGCCACCTTCGACCAGCTCGACAAGCTGACGTACGGCTCCTCGGTCATGAACGTGACGGGCGACCGGACCGCCGAGCACGGGCTCGCGACCATCGGCTACGACGACGAGGGCGTCGAGGCGCAGTCCTGGAACCTGGTGAAGGACGGCACGCTCGTCGGCTACCAGCTCGACCGGCGGATCGCGAAGCTCACCGGCCTCGGCCGGTCGAACGGCTGCGCCTTCGCGGACTCCCCCGCGCACGTGCCGGTGCAGCGGATGGCGAACGTCTCGCTCCAGCCGGATCCGGGCGGCCTGTCGACGGAGGACCTGATCGGGGGCGTGGAGCGGGGCATCTACGTGGTCGGCGACCGCTCCTGGTCGATCGACATGCAGCGGTACAACTTCCAGTTCACCGGGCAGCGCTTCTTCCGCATCGAGAACGGACGGCTCGCCGGACAGTTGCGGGACGTCGCGTACCAGGCGACGACCACGGACTTCTGGGGCTCGATGGAGCAGGTCGGCGGCCCGCAGACGTACGTCCTCGGCGGCGCCTTCAACTGCGGCAAGGCCCAGCCGGGCCAGGTCGCCGCCGTCTCCCACGGCTGCCCCTCCGCCCTCTTCCGGGGCGTCAACATTCTGAACACGACGCAGGAGGCCGGACGATGATCGCGACCATGGCGTACGGGACACTCTGCCGGGGGTCCGGGGGTCGCCACCCGGGCAAGCACAGCCTGAACACGACGCAGGAGGCCGGTCGATGAGCCGCGTCAGCAAGCCGTACGAGATCGTCGAGCGGGCCCTGGAGCTGTCCCGGGCCGACGGGTGCGTCGTCATCGCGGACGAGGAGTCCTCGGCCAATCTGCGCTGGGCGGGGAACGCGCTCACGACGAACGGCGTGACCCGGGGCCGCACGCTCACGGTGATCGCGACCGTCGACGGCGCCCAGGGGACCGCCTCCGGTGTCGTCTCCCGGTCCGCCGTGACCCTCGACGACCTGGAGCCCCTGGTGCGGGCCGCCGAGGCCGCCGCCCGGTCCGCCGGGGCCGCCGAGGACGCGCAGCCGCTGGTGGAGGGCGTGCCCGCCTCCCCCGACTTCACGGACGCCCCGGCGGAGACCTCCTCCGCCGTCTTCGGGGACTTCGCGCCCGCCCTCGGCGAGGCCTTCGCCCGCGCCCGGGCCGGCGGCCGCGAGCTGTACGGCTTCGCGAACCACGAGCTGACCTCCACCTACCTGGGCACGTCGACGGGGCTGCGGCTCCGCCACGACCAGCCGAACGGCACCCTGGAGCTGAACGCCAAGTCCCCCGACCGCACGCGCTCGGCCTGGGCCGGGCGGGCGACGCGGGACTTCAAGGACGTCGACCCGGCGGCGCTCGACGCCGACCTCGCGGTCCGGCTCGGCTGGGCGGAGCGCCGGATCGAGCTGCCCGCCGGGCGGTACGAGACGCTGCTGCCGCCGACCGCCGTGGCCGACCTGCTGATCTACCAGCAGTGGAACGCCGCGGCCCGGGACGCGGTGGAGGGCCGTACGGTCTTCTCCAAGCCCGGCGGCGGCACCCGGCTCGGCGAGACCCTCTCGCCGTTGCCGCTGACGCTGCGCAGCGACCCGAACGAGCCGGGCCTGGAGTCCGCGCCGTTCGTGATCGCGCACTCCTCCGGCGACGACTCGTCCGTCTTCGACAACGGCCTGCCGGTGGCGCCGGTCGACTGGGTGCGGGACGGGAAGCTGGAGCGGCTCGTCACCACCCGGCACTCGGCGGGTCTTACTCGGTTGCCCGTGGCCACCGGAGCGGGGAACCTGATCCTGGACGGCGGCGGGGAGCGCTCCCTGGAGGAGATGGTGGCCTCCACCGAGCGCGGTCTGCTGCTGACCTGCCTCTGGTACATCCGCGAGGTCGACCCGGCGACGCTGCTGCTCACCGGGCTGACCCGGGACGGCGTCTACCTCGTCGAGAACGGCGAGGTGGTCGGCGAGGTGAACAACTTCCGGTTCAACGAGTCGCCGGTGGACCTGCTGTCGCGGGCCTCCGAGGCGGGCCGTACGGAGAAGACGCTGCCGCGCGAGTGGAGCGACTGGTTCACCCGGGCCGCGATGCCCGCCCTGCGGGTGCCGGACTTCAACATGAGCTCGGTCAGCAAGGGGGTCTGACCCGCCTAGACTGGCCCCGGCACCACCCCATTCGACCAAGGAGACGGACGATCGTGACGGACATCGTCGACGAGCTGAAGTGGCGCGGGCTCTTCGCCCAGTCCACCGATGAGGACGCACTGCGCAAGGCTCTCGCGGACGGTCCCGTCACGTTCTATTGCGGCTTCGACCCGACCGCGGCCAGTCTCCACGTCGGTCACCTGGTCCAGGTCCTCACCGTCCGCCGGCTCCAGCGGGCCGGGCACCGGCCGCTGGCGCTGGTCGGCGGGGCCACCGGGCAGATCGGCGACCCGCGGCCGACGGCCGAGCGCACCCTGAACGACCCCGAGACGGTCGCGAACTGGGTGAACCGGCTGCGGACCCAGATCGAGCCGTTCCTCTCCTTCGAGGGGGAGAACGCCGCGGTCATGGTGAACAACCTGGACTGGACCGCCGGCCTCTCGGCGATCGAGTTCCTGCGGGACATCGGCAAGCACTTCCGGGTCAACAAGATGCTGACCAAGGACTCCGTGGCCCGGCGCCTGGAGTCCGAGCAGGGCATCAGCTACACCGAGTTCAGCTACCAGCTCCTCCAGGGCATGGACTTCCTGGAGCTGTACCGCCGCTACGGCTGCACGCTCCAGCAGGGCGGCTCGGACCAGTGGGGCAACCTGGTGGCCGGGCTCGACCTGATCCACCGCCTGGAGCCGGGGGCCGAGGTCCACGCGCTCGCGACCCCGCTGATGGTCAAGGCGGACGGCACCAAGTTCGGCAAGACCGAGAGCGGGGCCGTCTGGCTGGACCCGGAGATGACCACGCCGTACGCGTTCTACCAGTTCTGGCTGAACGTGGACGACCGCGACATCTCCACCTACCTGCGGATCCTCTCCTTCCGCTCCCGTGAGGAGCTGGAGGAGCTCGAGGCGCAGACCGCCGAGCGGCCGCAGGCCCGGGCGGCCCAGCGGGCGCTGGCCGAGGAGCTGACCACCCTGGTGCACGGCGCCGAGCAGTGCGCGGCCGTCATCGCCGCGTCCAAGGCGCTGTTCGGCCAGGGCGACCTGGCCGAGCTGGACGGCGCGACGCTCGCCGCGGCCCTGTGCGAGCTGCCGCACGCGCGCGTGTCGGAGCTCGGCCAGGTCGTGGACCTGTTCGCCGAGGTCGGTCTGGTGGCGAGCAAGTCGGCGGCGCGGCGCACGGTGAAGGAGGGCGGGGCGTACGTGAACAACGCGAAGGTCACCGCCGAGGACGCCGAGGTGTCGGCGGACGACCTGCTCCACGGGCGCTGGCTGGTGCTGCGGCGCGGCAAGAAGAACCTGGCGGCGATCGAGTTCACCGGCGCCTGACGGATCCGCCCCGGCGGGTCCGCCCGTACGCACATGACCGGAGGCCCGGTACGGCACACCGCGTGCCGTACCGGGCCTCCCGGTTCTCCGGGCGTCCGCCGTCTTAGGCTCGCCGCCTGGTGCCCTTCATCGAGGCCCAGAGCATGTCGCCCAGGCCGACGACGACGACCGCGCCGATCAACTGGAGCAGATGGCGGATCCAGTCGATGCCCTTGGTGTCGTTCACCCCGATCCAGGTCGCGACCGCGTTTCCGAGGACGCTGCCGAGGATGCCGAACACCACCGTCAGCCAGAGCGGGATCTGCTGCTTGCCCGGCAGGATCGCCTTCGCGATCAGACCGAGGACGAGACCCACGATGATCGCCCACAACCAACCCATTGTCGCCTCCTTGTACGCATGTGGGCCCAGTCTCGACCTTCCGGTCGTACGACGCATGTCGGACAGCGCCATACGTGCCCCGGTCTCGTCCGCGCAGGGGGACGGGCGTACGGTGGAACGAAGACCGGACCGGGGTGGGTCCGGCGCGACCGGCGGGTGGTGAGCGGTGATGCCGAAGCGTGGCGGAACCGAGGTCTTCCGGATCACGGGGGCCCGGCAGGGACTCGCCGAGGACGTCCGGGGGCGGCAGCGGAGGTACGTCATCTCGATGACGGTCCGGACGCTCTCCGTGATCGCCGCCGCGGTCCTGTGGAACGTCGAGCGGCACGTGGCGGTCGTGGCGCTCGCCCTGGGCATCCTCCTGCCCTACGTCGCCGTGGTGATCGCCAACGCGGGGCGCGAGTCGGCCCCGTCCCTTCCCTCCACGTTCGTACCGCCTCCGGTGCGGCCCGCGCTCGACGCGGAGGAGCCGGCGGCGGGTCCCGGGACGGACGCGAGGACGGACGCGGAGGCGGGCCGCTCGTACGGCCGGAGCTGATCACCGAGCGTGGCCGGAAACCTCAAGAAAAGCTCAGATCAATCATGAAGTTCCAGTGCACCGCACCCCTTGTGCCGTGACATACTGCCTACGCGCTCCGCATCCCCCGTCGGAGCGACGGACCGGTGCCGGGCAGCTCCCCCCGTGGCTGCTCGGCATCGCCCTTGCTGGACAATGATCGGGTGATCATGGGTCCAGTGAGCGAAGAGAAGCCGATCTGTTCCGCCAAGGGCTGCCGGGCCGACGCCGTCTGGGTGCTCGCGTGGAACAACCCCAAGCTGCACGCGCCGGAGCGGCGCAAGACCTGGCTCGCGTGCGAGGAGCACCGCGAGCACCTCTCGCAGTTCCTGGGCGTACGGGGCTTCCTCAAGGACGTCGTGCCGCTGGCCGACTGGGAGTCGGCCGACTCCTAGGGCCTGTCCGCCGGATCCCCGGGCCCTCAGCCGCCGATCGCCGACATCGGGCGGTCGGGCTGGAGGAAGCTCGGGTCGTCGAGGCCGGAGCCGGCCTTCTTGCCCCACATGGCCTTCTTCCAGATCTCCGCGACCTCGGCGTCCCCCGCGTCCGAGCGGAGCGCGGCCCGCAGGTCGGTCTCCTCGGTGGCGAAGAGGCAGGTGCGGACCTGCCCGTCGGCGGTGAGCCGGGTGCGGTCGCAGGCCCGGCAGAACGGGCGGGTGACGGAGGCGATGACGCCGACCGTGTGCGGCCCGCCGTCGACGACCCAGCGCTCGGCGGGGGCGGAGCCGCGCTCCTCGGCGCCCTCCGGGGTCAGGGTGAAGCGGGTGCGCAGGGACTCCAGGATGTCCCCCGCGGTGATCATGCCGTCGCGCTTCCAGCCGTGCTGGGCGTCGAGCGGCATCTGCTCGATGAAGCGGAGCTCGTACCCCTCCTCGATCGCCCAGGCCAGCAGGTCGGGGGCCTCGTCGTCGTTGAGTCCGGGCATCAGGACGGCGTTGACCTTGACCGGGACGAGGCCGGCGTCGCGGGCGGCGGCCATGCCGTCGAGGACGTCCCGGTGCCGGTCGCGGCGGGTGAGGGTCTTGAAGACGTCGGGGCGCAGGGTGTCCAGGGAGACGTTGACCCGGTCGAGGCCGGCGGCCTTCAGGGCCGTCGCGGTGCGCTTGAGTCCGATGCCGTTGGTGGTGAGGGACATCCGGGGGCGGGGCTCCAGGGCCGCGCAGCGCTCGACGATGCCGACGAGGCCGGGGCGGAGCAGCGGCTCGCCGCCGGTGAAGCGGACCTCGGTGACGCCGAGGTCGGTGACGGCGATGCGGATGAGCCGGACGATCTCGTCGTCCGTCAGGAGGTCCGGCTTGGCGAGCCACTGGAGGCCCTCTTCCGGCATGCAGTAGGTGCAGCGCAGGTTGCACCGGTCCGTGAGCGAGACGCGCAGGTCGGTGGCGACCCGGCCGAAGGTGTCGATGAGCACGGTGGGCCCCCTCCCCGTCTGTGGATCGGTTCGTTTCGATCGCCTTGTTCCGAGCCTACGCGAGCGGTCCGACATCGAGCAGGGCAGATTGTCACGAGGACCGGCGCGGCCGCGTCGTAGGACCCTACGACGCGGCCGCCGGCCGGAGGCGGAACGTGTGCGGGTCAGTGCGCTCCGACACCGGTGAGGGACTTGACCTCCAGCTCCGCGTACTTGCCCTTGTCCGGCTCCTCCTTGGAGAGGACCGAGCCGAGCCAGCCGAGCAGGAAGCCGAGCGGGATGGAGACGAGCCCGGGGTTCTCCAGCGGGAACCAGTAGAAGTCGACGCCCTTGAACATCGAGGTCGGCTTGCCGGAGACGACCGGCGAGAACAGCACCAGGACGACGGCGGAGACCAGGCCGCCGTAGATCGACCACAGGGCGCCCTGCGTGGTGAACCGCTTCCAGAAGAGGGAGTACAGGATCGTCGGCAGGTTGGCGGAGGCGGCGACCGCGAAGGCGAGGGCGACCAGGCCGGCGACGTTGAGGTCGCGGGCGAGGGCGCCGAGCGCGATGGAGACGACGCCGATGAGGACGGTCGCCCAGCGGGCGGCCCGCACCTCCTCCTTCTCGGTGGCCTTTCCGCGCCGGATGACGTTGGCGTAGATGTCGTGCGCGAAGGACGACGAGGAGGCCAGGGTCAGTCCGGCGACGACGGCGAGGATGGTCGCGAAGGCGACGGCCGAGATGACGGCGAGGAGGATCGCCCCGCCGGTGGAGCCGGCTCCGCCGCCGATCTCCAGGGCCGCGAGCGGGGCCGCGGTGTTGCCGGCCTTGTTGGAGGCGACGATGTCGCTGTTCTTGAGCAGGGCGGCGGCGCCGAAGCCGAGGACGATCGTCATCAGGTAGAAGGCGCCGATGATGCCGATGGCCCAGTTGACCGACTTCCGGGCGGCCTTGGCGGTGGGGACCGTGTAGAAGCGGATCAGGATGTGGGGCAGTCCGGCCGTGCCCAGGACGAGCGCGATGCCGAGCGAGAGGAAGTCCAGCTTCGAGGTGGCGGTGGCGCCGTACTTGAGGCCGGGCTCCAGGAAGGCCTGGCCCTTGCCGCTGTTGGTGGCGGCCGCGCCGAGCAGCTCCGACAGGTTGAAGTGGAACTTCCACAGGATGAGGAAGGTGATCAGGAGCGTGCCCGCGATGAGCAGCACGGCCTTGACCATCTGAACCCAGGTGGTGCCCTTCATGCCGCCGATGGTCACGTAGACGATCATCAGGACGCCGACGAGGGCGACGATCGCGACCTTGCCGCCGTCGCTGGTGATGCCGAGGAGCAGCGAGACGAGGACGCCGGCCCCGGCCATCTGCGCGAGCAGGTAGAAGATCGAGACAACGATGGTGGAGGTGCCGGCGGCGGTGCGGACCGGACGCTGGCGCATCCGGTAGGCGAGGACGTCGCCCATGGTGAAGCGGCCGGAGTTGCGCAGCGGTTCGGCGACCAGGAGCAGGGCGACGAGCCAGGCGACGAGGAAGCCGATCGAGTAGAGGAAGCCGTCGTAGCCGAAGAGGGCGATGGCGCCGGCGATGCCGAGGAAGGACGCGGCGGACATGTAGTCGCCGGAGATCGCCAGGCCGTTCTGGAAGCCGGTGAACTGGCGTCCGCCGGCGTAGAAGTCGGCGGCGCTGCGGGTCTGCCGGCCGGCCCACACGGTGATGACGAGGGTGGCGATCACGAAGGCGCCGAACAGGGCGATGATCAGGGGCCGGTGCTCGCCGGTGGCGTTGCCCGCCGCGAGCAGGACGGGGGTGCTCATGCGTCGCCCTCCATACGGGACTTGATGGCCTCGGCCTTGGGGTCGAGCCGGTTCGCCGCGTGCCGCGAGTAGAGCCAGGCGATGAGGAAGGTGGTGAGGAACTGGCCGAGGCCCAGGACCAGCGCCACGTTGACGTTGCCGAAGACCTTGGTCCCCATGAAGCCGCCCGCGTAGTTGGAGAGCAGCACGTAGAGCAGGTACCAGGCGATGAAGGCGAGGGTGAGGGGGAAGGCGAACGAGCGGTGGGCGCGGCGCAGTTCGCCGAACTCCTCGCTCTCCTGCACCTCGACGAACTGCTCCGTGGTGGGTGACGCGGGACCCCGATCGGTCTCCGTGCCGTTTCGGGCTGGCGGCGGTGCTTCGGTAGCCACGGACTCTCCTCGTGACGCGCGGGCGGACGGCTGGTTCGCAGGGGGTCTCACCGGGGGTGCGGGAGCCGGGGCCCCGGGTGGAGCCCTCCCCTGCACAACGGCACGGAGGAGGAAGCGAAGCGGTTCACCCCGAGGATTTTCTCGGGCAGATCTTCATGAAGTCTTCTCAACTCATTGATGGGACAGGAAGATCAGCGATAGCTTCACTCGTCATGCACCTGTCCGTGCGCAAACCCGCGCGCGAGCAGTACATACGGATGATGTGGAGAACCCATGGCTCATCTGGGATCGAGGCGCGGCCGAGCTCTCGCTCTGCCGGTCGGCCTCGCGCTCACGGCCTCGCTCGGCTTCCTTCCCTCCGGTGCCTCGGCCGCGGAACTGAGCGACGCCCCGGCCGCCGCCGTGGCGACGGACGGGCCGAAGCTGTCGTACGTCGTGAACGTCGACGGGGGCCGTTCGACCGCCAAGTCGGTGAAGAAGGCGATAGCCGCCGCCGGTGGCACGGTCGTCGTCTCGTACGACCAGATAGGCGTGATCGTCGTCCACTCGCAGAACCCGGACTTCGCGAAGCAGGTCCGCAAGGCGCGCGGCGTGGTGTCGGCCGGCGCGACCCGCACCGCCCCGCTCTCCGTGCAGACCGACGACTCCGTCGGCGGCGGCACGCAGGTGCTGACCGAGGCCGAGGCCAAGGCCGCCGCGGCCCGCGCGACGGACGAGCAGGACGCGCTGGAGCCCCTGCAGTGGGACCTCCCGGCGATCAAGGCCGACAAGGCGCACCAGCGGACGCTCGGCAGCAAGCGCGTGACCGTCGGCGTCATCGACACGGGCGTGGACGACACCCACCCGGACCTGGCGCCGAACTTCAGCGCCGCGAAGTCCGCCAACTGCGTGTCCGGCAAGGCCGACACCACCGCCGGCTCGTGGCGGCCGAACCCGGGCGAGAGCGACCACGGCACGCACGTCGCCGGTACGATCGCCGCCGCCAAGAACGGGATCGGCGTCACCGGTGTCGCGCCGGGCGTGAAGCTCGCCGGCATCAAGGTGTCCACCCCGGACGGCTTCTTCTACACGGAGGCCGTGGTCTGCGGCTTCGTGTGGGCGGCCGAGCACGGCATCGACATCACGAACAACAGCTACTACACCGACCCGTGGATGTTCGCGTGCAAGAACGACGCGGACCAGAAGGCCCTCATCGAGGCCGTCACCCGCGCCACCCGCTACGCGGAGCGCAAGGGCACGGTCAACGTGGCGGCGGCCGGCAACTCCGCGTTCGACCTGGCGGCCGACTCGATCGTCGACGACAGCAGCCCGAACGACTCCACGCCGGGCGGCCGGACCATCGACCCGAAGAAGTGCCTGGACTACCCGGCGATGCTCCCGGGCGTCGTCACGGTCTCCGCGACCGGCGCCAAGGACCTGAAGGCGTCGTACTCGAACTACGGCCTCGGCGTGATCGACATCGCCGCGCCCGGCGGTGACCGCACCGCGTACCAGACGCCGGACGCCCCGGCGGTGAACGGCCTGATCCTGTCGACCACGGTCAACGGCGGCTACAACTACAAGGGCGGCACGTCGATGGCCTCGCCGCACGCGGCGGGCGTCCTGGCGCTCATCAAGTCGAGGCACCCGCACGCGGGCCCGGCGGCGCTCAAGGCCCTGCTGTACGCGCAGGCCGACCGGCACGCCTGCACCGACCCGTACGACATCGACGCCGACGGCAAGGTCGACGCGGTCTGCGAGGGCGGCAAGAACAAGAACGGCTTCTACGGGGCCGGCATCGTCGACGCGCTCGACGCGGTCCGCTGGTAACCATCGGTCCTCGGGGCCCCGGTGCGGTACGCCGCACCGGGGCCCTTTCGCGTGGCTCCGGGTGCCGCGCGGAGGATCATGAGCCCCATGGAGCACACGGAGCACACGGTGCGCACGGGTACGGAGTCGTTGTGGGCGGCCCTCGGCGGTGATCCCGCCCTGGTCGACCGGGTGGCGTTCACGGGGCCCCCGGGGCTGTTGCCGGCCCGGCTGCCGGTGATGGACCTGGCGCGGGCCTCGGTCGCCGCGGCGGGGCTCGCGGCGGTCGAGCGGGCGGGGCTCCCGGGGCCCGTGCGGGTGGACGACGGGGCCGTGGCCACCGCCTTCACGAGCGAGCGGCACCTGCGGATCGACGGGCGGGCGCCGGTGAGCTTCGCGCCGCTCTCCCGGTTCTGGCGGGCGGCGGACGGCCGGGTCCGCACCCACGCCAACTATCCGCACCACCGGGCGGCGCTGCTCGCCGCCCTCGGCGTGCCGTCCGGGACGCCGGAGGACGGGGCGGTGCGGGCCGTGGCGGCGGCGATCGGGGAGCGGACGGCCGCCGAGGTCGAGACGGCGGTGTACGGGGCCGGGGGCCTGGCGGTCGCCCTGCGCACGCCCGGGGAGTGGGCGGCGCACCCGCAGGGCCGGGAGGTGGCGGCGCGGCCGCTGCTCACCCGGGAGCGGCTCGACGGGGCGCCGCCCCGGCCGCGCTCGGGGCCGCTGCGGGTCCTGGACCTGACCCGGGTGCTCGCGGGGCCGGTGGCGACCCGGACGCTCGCGCTGCTCGGCGCGGACGTGCTGCGGATCGACCCGCCGGACCGTCCGGAGCTGCCGGACCAGCACGCGGACACGAACGTCGGGAAGCGGACGTCCGTCCTCGACCTGGAGCGGCCGTCGGACCGGCGTACCTTCGACGGACTCCTCGACGCGGCCGACGTGCTGGTGACCGGCTACCGGCCGGGCGCGCTCGACCGCTTCGACCTCCACCGCCCGGGGCTCGTCACGGCCCGGGTCTCGGCCTGGGGCGACTACGGGCCGTGGGGCGGGCGGCGCGGCTTCGACTCCCTGGTGCAGGCGGCGACCGGGATCGCCGTCGTGGAGGGCTCGGCCGAGGAGCCGGGGGTGCTGCCCGCGCAGGCCCTGGACCACGCCACGGGCTATCTGCTCGCGGCGGCGGTCCTGCGGTCGCTGACCGAGCGGGACCGGGACGGCGGCACCCGGCTGGTCCGGCTCGCCCTCGCGCAGACGGGCCACTGGCTGACGCACGCGCTGCCCGCGTACGAGCCCGGGCGGTACCTCGTCGAGTCGGAGGGCCCGCTCGGGCACCTGCGGCACGCGCTGTCGCCGGTCGCGTATGAGGGCGGCCCGGCGGGCTGGACGCGGCCGCCGGGGCTGCCGGGCGGGGACGCGCCGGTGTGGGCGGGTCCTACGGCTTGACGAGGACCTTGAGGGCGGTGCGCTCGTCCATGGCCTTGTAACCGCCGGGAACGCCGTCGAGGCCGACGGTCAGGTCGAAGACCGGGGAGGGGTCGATCGTGCCGTCGAGGACGTCCGGGAGGAGTTCCGGGATGTACGCGCGCACGGGGGCGACGCCGCCGCGCAGCGCGATGTTCCGGTCGAACATGACGGACAGGTCGAGGCCGGTGCCGCTGCCGTGCGGGACGCCGACGTAACCGATGGACCCGCCGTCGCGGGCGACGGCGACGGCGGTGCGCATGGACTGCTCGGTGCCGACGGCCTCGATGACGCCGTGCGCGCCCTGGCCGCCGGTGAGCTCGCGGACGGCGGCCTCTGCGGCCTCCCCGCGCTCGGCGACGACGTCGGTGGCGCCGAAGGCGCGGGCGATGTCGGTGCGGACGGTGTGCCGGCCGAGCGCGATGATCCGTTCGGCGCCGAGCCGCTTGGCGGCGAGGACGCCGCAGAGGCCGACGGCGCCGTCGCCGACGACGGCGACGGTGGAGCCGGGCCGCACGCCGGCGCCGAGGGCGGCGTGGTGGCCGGTGCCCAGGACGTCGGAGAGGGCGAGCAGCGCGGTCAGGAGCCGGTCGTCGGAGGCCGCCTCGGCGGGCAGCTTGACGAGGGTGCCGTCGGCGAAGGGGACGCGGACGGCCTCGCCCTGGCCGCCGTCGGAGCCCACGGAGCCCCAGAAGCCGCCGCTCGGGCAGGAGGTCTGGAGGCCCTCGGAGCAGTACGCGCAGGTGCCGTCGGACCAGACGAAGGGGGCGACGACGAGGTCGCCCTTCCGGAAGCCGCGGACCCCGGGCCCCGCCTCCTCGACGACGCCGAGGAACTCGTGGCCGATGCGCTGGCCCGGCTGCCGGGCGGACTCGCCGCGGTAGGCCCACAGGTCGCTGCCGCAGATGCAGGCACGCAGGACCCGCAGGACGACGTCCGTGGGCTCCTGGACCACCGGGTCGGGCACGTCCTCCACGCGCATGTCGAACGGGGCGTGGATGGTGGTGGCGCGCATGGCGGTCGGTCCTCGCTGTCAGACGTTTGTACGACTTTCACCGTACATCGCCCGCAGGGCTCCGGTCGTCAGCAGGTACTGCGCCGCGGTGTAGGTCAGCATGACCCAGAAGTCGGACGCGGGCGGCCGGGGCCATGCGGCGACGCCGGTGGCGATGAGGGTGTCGGACAGCAGGAAGAGGGCGCCGCCGAGACCGGCGAGGAGCCCGAGGGAACCGGCCCGGTAGGCCATGGCGGTGAGCAGCAGCGCGTACCCGGCGACCGGGATCCGCAGGCCGGCGGGGAGGTCGGGCCACAGGAGCACGACGGTGCCGGCGAGGGCGGCCGCGTACAGGGCGCCGAGCGCCGGGGACGTGCGCCGGCGGCCGAAGAGGACCAGGTAGCAGACGTGTCCGACGGCGAAGGAGCCCATGCCGGCGAGGAAGGCCGGGTCCGCGTCGGAGAGCAGGAGGACGTCACCGCCCCAGCCGAACAGGAGCGCGGCGACCAGGAGCTTGGGCGCGCCCCGGCTCACGGCGTACGCGGCGAGCAGGGGCATCAGGAGCGGCTTGGCGATCTGGTGGCCGGCCTCCGCGCCGGCGAGCAGGGAGACCAGGTCGACGGCGGTCGCGAGCCCGAAGGCGGCGAGCAGCGCGCGGGAGGCGGGGGCGGCGCGTACGGCGGACGGCGCGGCGGGGGCGCTCACGCGGCGGGCTCGGCGGCGGGCTCGGTCCCGAGGGGACCGGCCATGGCGGGACCGGCCGTGGCGGGACCGGCCGTGGCGGGACCGGTCTTCGGCGCGGGCGGCGGGGGCGGTCCGGGCTGCCAGCCGGGCCCGCGGAAGACCCGACCGGCCCGCTCGCGCCAGCCGGTCGCGGCCCGCAGGTCGCGGGCGATGGCGGCGTACTCGTGGGTGGCGACCCGGAGCGGGTTGTACGTCTCGATGTTCTTGGTGAGGCCGTAGACGGGCCGCTCGGTCTCGCCGGCCCAGGAGCCGAACGCCCGGTCCCAGACGATGAGGACCCCACCGAAGTTCCGGTCCAGGTAGCCGCCCTGGGAGGCGTGGTGGACGCGGTGGTGGGAGGGGGTGTTGAAGAGGTGCTCGACGGGGCGCGGCAGCCGGTCGACGCGCTCGGTGTGGATCCAGAACTGGTAGACGAGGTTGACCGAGGAGCAGAGGGCCACGGCCGCCGGGTGCACGCCGAGGGCGATCATCGGCAGGTAGAACGGCCAGGAGGTCGCACCCGTCCACGGCTGGCGCAGGGCGGTGGTGAGGTTGAACCTGCGGCTGCTGTGGTGGACGACGTGGCAGGCCCACAGGAGGCGGACGACGTGGTGTCCGCGGTGCTGCCAGTAGTAGAGGAAGTCCTGGGCGAGCAGCATCAGCGGGACCGTCCACCACAGGACGGGCACGCGGAGCGGGGTCAGCTCGTACACGGCGGTGTAGATCGCCACCACGGGGATCTTCCACAGCGCGTCGAAGGCCAGGCTCCCCAGGCCCATGCCGAGGCTGGTGGCGGCGTCCTTGGCCTCGTACCCGGCGGCGTCCTCGTCGGGGTGGAGCCGGTAGCTGACCATCTCCAGGACGGTGAGCAGGACGAACGCCGGTATGGACCAGAGCACGACATCGGGCGGGTTCGGCATGCCGTCGACGGTAGGGGCGGGGGCCGGGGCGCGACTAGACGCCGTTACCGACAAGTATGCGAGACGGGTTGTCAGCGGGCTTTGGAACCTTCCGACAAGACGAGGGGCGTCCTCAGACCCCCGCCGCGCCGAGCAGCGACCCCGCTCCGTACGTCACCGCCATCGCCAGGGCCCCGCCCGCAACGTTGCGGAGCACCGCGCGGCCGGCGGGGGCGGCGCCGAGGCGGGCGCTGGACCAGCCGGTGAGGGCGAGGGCCGCGAGGACCGAGAGGACGGTGATCCAGAGGCGGGCGGCGGGCGGGGGCAGGACGATCGCGAGGAGCGGGAGCAGGGCCCCGGCGGTGAAGGCGAGGAAACTGGCGCCGGCCGCGTGCCAGGGGTTGGTGAGGGCGTCCGGGTCGATGCCCAGCTCCACGCGCGCGTGGGCGCGCAGGGCGTCGCGGGCGGTGAGCTGTTCGGCGGCCTCGCGGGCGACGTCCGGGGAGAGGCCCCGGGCGCTCAGGAGGGCGGCGAGTTCGTCGAGCTCGGCCGCGGGCCGTTCGCGCAGTTCGCGCCGCTCCTGGGCGAGCGCGGCCTTCTCGGAGTCGCGCTGGGTGGAGACCGAGACGTACTCCCCCGCCGCCATCGACATCGAACCGGCGAGGAGCCCGGAGAGACCGGCCGTGAGCAGCGCGGACCCGGACTCCGTGGCCCCGGCGACGCCGACGACGAGGCCCGCCGTGGAGACGACGCCGTCGTTGGCGCCGAGGACCGCGGCCCGGAGCCAGTTGAGGCGGGACCCGAGGCCGCCGCCGTGGGCCTCGTCGTGGGCGGCGGGCGCCGAGGACGCGGGGGGCGCGGGGGGTTCGGTCACGTGAGGAGGGTCGCACCCGGCGGGCCACCGGCCCCGGAACGACCCGCCCGGCGGCGGGGCCCCGGAGGCACCGAGGAGGGGATTGTCGGTCGCGGCCCGTATCCTCAGTGACCATGCTCGACGACCGCACGACAGCAGCAGCGTGGCCGGCCGCCTACCCGCAGGGGTACGCGGTCGTCGACGTGGAGACCACCGGCCTCGCCCGCGACGACCGGATCGTGTCCGCCGCCGTCTACCGGCTGGACGCCCAGGGGAACGTCGAGGACCACTGGTACACCCTGGTCAACCCCGAGCGCGACCCCGGTCCGGTGTGGATCCACGGCCTGACCAGCGACGCCCTGGAGGGCGCCCCGCTCTTCCCGGAGATCGCGGCCGAGTTCGCGGCCCGGCTCGACGGGCGGGTGCTCGTCGCGCACAACGCGATCTTCGACTGGCAGATGATCGCCCGGGAGTACGCGCGCGCCGAGACCACCGCGCCCGTGCGGCAGCGCCTGTGCACGATCGCGCTCGCCAAGCAGTTGTCGCTGCCGCTGCCCAACCACAAGCTGGAGTCGCTCGCCGCGCACTTCGGCGTCGTGCAGCGCCAGGCGCACCACGCGCTGGACGACGCGCGGGTGCTCGCCGAGGCGTTCCGGCCGAGCCTGCACGCGGCGGCCGAGCGGGGCGTGCGGCTGCCGCTCCTGGAGTGCCGGCCGCTGACCGAGTGGGCCGCCTCCCCGGCCGCGTCCCCCTCCCCGTACCCCTCCTCCTCGTACCGGACGAACAGTTGGCGTCCCTCGCGGAAGCGGCCGGCCTGCCCGTACCCCAATCCCGGCCGGTACGAGACCGACAAGCCGCTCAAGCAGGGGATGCGGGTGGCGTTCTCCGGGGACACCTCCGTCGACCGCGAGCTCCTGGAGGACCGCACCGTCGAGGCCGGTCTGCACGTGGCCGGCAGCGTCTCCCGGCTGACGAGCCTCCTCGTCACCAACGACCCGGACGCGGCCACCTCCAAGACGCTCAAGGCCCGCTCCTTCGGCACGCCCGTCGTCGACGAGGCCGCCTACACCCAGCTCCTGCGGGACGTGGCCCCGGCAGACGGGTGACACCCCCCGGCCCTCCGGGCGCGCCGGACCGCGCGCGCCCGCGGGGAGCCCCACCCTGTGGCGCATGGCACGTTGTGAGGTCTGCGGAAACGATTACGGCATGTCGTTCGAGGTGCACGCGCAGGGCGCGGTGCACGTCTTCGACTGCTTCGCCTGCGCCATCCACCGCATGGCGCCCATCTGCGAGCACTGCCGGGTCCAGATCATCGGCCAGGGCGTCGAGGTCGGGGGCAGTTGGTACTGCGGCGGCCACTGCGCCCGCGCGGAGGGGAAGGTGGGCATCGTCGACAAGGTGTGAGGACGCGAACCGCAGAAACGATTCCGGACGGCGGCCCGCGAACCCGCCGAACCCCCCTGCGTGCACCCCGTGGCCCCCGCTGTACGGTCATGGGGTGTACCGCTTTCTGTTGTCCCGGCAGTGGGTGATCCTCACCCTGATCGCCCTCGTCCTCGTCCCGACGATGATCGAGCTGGGCTTCTGGCAGTTCCACCGGCACGAGCGCCGGGTCGCCCAGAACGCCCTGATCGCGGACAGCGTCGCGGCGAAGCCGGTCCCGGTCGAGGAGCTCACCTCCCCCGGCCACACCGTCCCGCGCGCCGACTACTGGCGCCCGGTCACCGCCACCGGCACCTTCGACACCGCCCACGAGGTGGTCGTCCGCCGCCGCACCTCCTCCGACGACCGGGTCGGCGTGCACGTCCTGACCCCGCTGGTCCTGCGGGACGGGAAGGTCCTGCTGGTCAACCGGGGCTGGGTGCCGGCCGCCGCCGACCAGCACTCCTACCCGGCGGTGCCGCCCGTCCCGGAGGGCGAGGTCACGATCACCGGCCGCCTCAAGGCCGACGAGACGACCGGCGCCAGCGGCATCAAGGACCTCAAGGGACTGCCCGACCGCCAGGTCATGCTGATCAACAGCCGCCAGCAGGCCGGGCTCATCGGGCGCGAGGTCCTCGGCGGCTACGTCGAGCAGACCGCGCCCGAACCGGCCGACGGCACCATCGAACAGATCCCCGAGCCCGACCACGACTCGATCGGCGCCCACATGGCGTACGCCGTGCAGTGGTGGCTCTTCACGGCCGGCGTGCCCGTCGGCTGGGTGATCCTGGTGCGCCGCGAGAAGCGCGACCGGGAGGCCGCGGCCGCCGCCGACGCCTCCGGAACGCCGGAGGCGGACACCGCGGAGACCCTGGCCACACCGTCCCGCTGATTGACCGCCGCCGCTTCCGGGAACAGCCCGAGCGTGACGCAACACATCGACGACTACGCCATGATCGGCGATCTCCAGACCGCCGCGCTCGTCGGCCGTGACGGATCGGTCGACTGGCTGTGTCTGCCCCGGTTCGACTCGGCCGCCTGCTTCTCCGCCATCCTCGGCGACGAGGAGAACGGGCACTGGCGGATCGCCCCCAAGGGCGCCACGACCTGCACCTCCCGCCGCTACGCCGAGGACTCCCTGGTCCTGGAGACCTACTGGGAGACCCGTACCGGCGCCGTCAAGGTCATCGACTTCATGCCGCAGCGGGACGCGTACCCCGACGTGATGCGGATCGTGGAGGGGGTCCGCGGCAGCGTCGAGATGAGCGCCGTCCTGCGGCTGCGCTTCGACTACGGCTCGATCGTGCCCTGGATGCGCCGGGCGGACGGGCACCGGGTGGCGGTCGCCGGTCCCGACGCGGTCTGGCTGCGCAGCGAGCCGCACGTGAAGACCTGGGGCCAGCAGTTCTCCACCTGCTCCGCCTTCACCGTCGCCGCCGGCGAGAAGGTGGCCTTCGTGCTGACCTGGCACCCCTCGCACGAGCCGCGCCCCGACCTGATCGACCCCTTCGAGGCGCTGGAGCAGTCGCTCGCGGACTGGCGGGAGTGGGCGGCCCGCTGCACCTACCGGGGACCCCACCGGGAGGTGGTGCTGCGCTCCCTGATCACCCTGAAGGCGCTCACGTACGCCCCCACCGGCGGGATCGTCGCCGCCCCCACCACCTCCCTGCCGGAGGAGGTCGGCGGCGTGCGGAACTGGGACTACCGCTCCTGCTGGCTGCGCGACTCCTCCCTCACCCTCGGCGCGCTGCTGGCCGCCGGGTACGTGGAGGAGGCCGCCGCCTGGCGGGACTGGCTGCTGCGCTCGGTCGCGGGCGACCCCGCCGACCTCCAGATCATGTACGGCCCGGCCGGGGAGCGCCGGCTGCCCGAGACGACCCTGCCGTGGCTGCGGGGGTACGCCGACTCGGCGCCGGTGCGGACCGGGAACGCGGCCGTGGACCAGTTCCAGCTCGACGTGTACGGCGAGGTCATGGACTCGCTCAACCGGGCGCGGGAGGCCGGGATCCCGGCGGAGCGGCACGCCTGGAACCTCCAGCTCAGCCTGCTGGGCTTCCTGGAGTCGACCTGGCGGGAGCCCGACGAGGGGCTGTGGGAGGTGCGCGGGCCGCGCCGCCACTTCACCCATTCGAAGGTGATGGCCTGGGTGGCCGCCGACCGGGCCGTGCGCACCCTGGAGTCCGACCCGTCGCTGCCGGGGGACGCGGCCCGCTGGCGGGCCATGCGGGACGACATCCACGCCCAGGTGTGCGACAGGGCGTACGACCCCGTGCGGAACACCTTCACCCAGTCGTACGGCTCGCGGGAGCTGGACGCCGCCACCCTGCTCATCCCCCAGGTGGGCTTCCTGCCGCCGGACGACCCCCGGGTGGTGGGCACGGTGGACGCGGTCATGGCGGAGCTGACGCACGACGGCTACGTGCGCCGCTACAGCGCCGACTCGACGGCGGTGGACGGCCTGCCGGGGCAGGAGGGGACCTTCCTGGTCTGCTCGTTCTGGCTGGCGGACGCCCTGCGGCTGACGGGGCGGCCCGAGGAGGCGCGGGTGCTCTTCGAGCGGCTCGTCGCGCTCGTCAACGACGTGGGGCTCCTCGCGGAGGAGTACGACCCGGCGACCGGACGCCAACTGGGCAACTTCCCGCAGGCCTTCAGCCACATCGGTCTGGTCGGCACGGCGTTCGCGCTGGCAGCGGAGGAGCCCGACCCGGCAGGATAGGGCCATGGATCTTGGACTGAAGGACCGTGTGTACGTGGTGACCGGCGCGACGCGGGGGCTCGGCCGGGCCTCGGCGGAGGCGCTGCTCGCGGAGGGCGCCAAGGTGCTGGTGACCGGGCGCGAGGAGAAGACGGTCGCCGAGGCCGTGGAGGCGCTGGGCCCGGGCGCGGCCGGGATCGCGGCCGACAACACCGACCCGGAGACCCCGGCCCGGCTGATCGCGGAGGCGCGGTCCCGGTTCGGCGGCTTCGACGGCGTCCTGATCAGCGTCGGCGGCCCGGCGCCCGGCTTCGCGGCGGACAACACCGACGAGCAGTGGGCCGCCGCCTTCGACACCGTCTTCCTGGGGGCGGTGCGGCTGGCCCGCGCGGCGGCCGAGGCCCTCGGGGAGGGCGGGGTGATCGGCTTCGTCCTGTCCGGCTCGGTCCACGAGCCGATCCCGGGCCTGACCATCTCCAACGGGCTGCGCCCGGGGCTCGCCGGCTTCGCCAAGTCCCTCGCCAACGACCTGGGGCCGCGCGGGGTGCGGGTCGTCGGGCTCCTGCCGAGCCGGATCGACACGGACCGGGTGCGCTCGCTGGACGCGCTCTCCGGGGACGCGGACGCGGCCCGCGCGGCGAGCGAGGCGACGATCCCGCTGCGCCGGTACGGCACGCCGGAGGAGTTCGGGCGGACGGCGGCCTTCCTGCTCTCGCCGGCCGCCTCGTACCTGACCGGTCTGATGCTGCCGGTGGACGGCGGGGCCCGCAGCGGCTTCTGAGCCGCCGTCGCGCGAAAGCGCCCGCCGGGTCGCTCCCGGCGGGCGCCTTCGCCGCTTCCGTCAGGTGACCCTGCGGGCGCGGTGCTTCACCGCGCGCAGGCGCGCCTCGGTGGGCAGCGCGGACAGGCCGGTCGCGGTGCGGGCGTTGGCGAGCGCCTGGGAGCCGAGGGTGGCGAGGGCGTCGGCCGGGGCGGCGTACGGCTCCAACTGGAGCTTCACGCGGGCGCGGGGGGCGGTGCGGCGGCCGGTGAGGGAGACCCTCGCCCGGTCCACGCCGTCCT
Organism: Streptomyces sp. NPDC007872; assembly: GCF_042868165.1. Lineage (NCBI taxonomy): Bacteria > Bacillati > Actinomycetota > Actinomycetes > Kitasatosporales > Streptomycetaceae > Streptomyces > Streptomyces sp. NPDC007872. Next base: position 1,154,951 of record NZ_JBIAEA010000002.1, on the reverse strand, counting down.
GGGAGGCGGCGTCCGCCTCCAGGACGCCCTCCAGGGCCCGGCCGCGCAGGACGGCCTCGTCGCCGTCGCCGGTGTCGACGGCGACCTCGGCGAGCCGGGCCCGCCGGAACTGGGCGATCAGCCACCACAGGGCGAGCAGGACGATCACGCCGAGGACGGCGATGACCGCCGGCCACCACCAGCCCTCGTCGCGCCAGCGCTGCCGGTCGGCGGTGGTGAGCAGGACGTCGGAGGGGCCCGACCAGGGCCACCAGGACGGTACGTCGAGGCCGGCCGCGGCGGCGAGGACGGAGCCGCCGAGGACGACGAGGACCAGCCCGGCCAGGGCGAGCAGGACGCGGTTGACGCGACGGAGGACGGCGGTCACCTGCGGGCTCCTTCCGGGGGCGCCGGGGTCTTCGCGCGGGAGGTCCCTTCGCGGGGCGCGGGGGCCTTCGCGCGCGGTGGGTTCTTCTCGGGGCGCGCGGGGGCCTTCCCGCGCGCCGGGGTCTTCTCGTGGAGGGTCATCGGCCCGCTCATCCCTTCCGGGGCGGCCGGGCCACCCGTACCTTCGGCACGGGCGGACGGGCGAGGCCGAGTTCGTCGACGCCGGTGGCGATCGCCCGCTCCAGGTCGGTGCGGACCTCGTCGAGGTCGCGGAAGTGCGAGACGGCCCGGACGGCGGCCTTGGAGCGGCGGACGCGCACCTTCGCGGACTGCACGCCGGAGACCTCCATGGCCCGATCCCGCAGGATGAGGGCCGCGGCCTTGCGGTCGAGTCCGGCCCGTACGTCGGGGTGGTCCCGGCGCATGGGGAGGACGGAGCGCAGTCCGGGGGTGAGGGCGAGGAGCAGGAGCCAGAGGCCGAGGAGCGCCGCGAGGGACGCGCCGGCGAGGACCCAGGTGGAGTCGAGCGCCTCGGTCGCGAGGCCGTCGGCCGTCTCCTTCCGCCAGGCCATGGCGGAGTGGCCGGCCCGCACGGCCGCCACGTCGTAGAGGAGCAGCCCGGCGCCGCCGAGGACGGCGGCGGCGAGCAGGGCGGCGGGAACGCGGCGCACCGCCCAGAAGCGGCGGGCGCGGGCCGCGGGGGCGGTGTCGTGGGGCTTCTCCTCCTCCCGGGCGGGAGCGGAGGGGGCCGGTGCCGGGGTGGTGGTCATGAGAGGCGGCCCCTCGGCGTGTCGTCGCGGGTGAGGGCGGAGTGGAGCCGTTCGACGTCGACGGTCACCTCGTGGACCTCCAGGCCGACGAGGTGCTCCACCCGGGTGCGGACCCGGCTGCGGACGGCGCCGCACTGGCGGCCGACGTCGGAGGGGTAGTCGAGTTCGAGGCTCACCGCGATCCGGGCGGCGTCCCGGTGGACGACGACCGAGGCGTGGGGCTTCGAGCCCCCCTTCGGGACGCGGTCGAGCGCCTCTCTGGCCGCCTGGGCGGCGATCTTCGCGACGACCCGGTCGGCGACGTCGGTCGCCCCCCGGTCACGTACCGGGTCGCGTGCCGTGTCCGCCGCCGGGGCCGCTGCAAGGTCCGTCGCCACCCCCCGTCACCGCCGCCGGTCGCCGCGCTCGCGTCCCCGGAACAGGTCGCCGGGTTCCAGGTCCCCGTCGGCGAAGCGGCCGACCACGAAGCCGACCGCCCCGAGGGCCGCGACCAGTACGAAGGCTCCGAAGCCGCCGAAGTATCCGGCGAAGCCGAGAGCCATGCCGGCCAACAGGCCGACCACCGCCATGCTCATTCCGCGTCCCTTTCCCGGCCCTGACCGGCCGGTGTTCCGGTGCCTGCTGGAACCGACGGCCCGCCGGGGTCGTCGGTCCCCTGGAGTCGACGGCTCACTGGAGTCGGCGCTGGTCCTCGTCGCCCTCGTCGTCGTCCTCGTCGTCGGGCAGCTTCACGTCGCTGACCGCGATGTTGACCTCGACGACCTCGAGGCCGGTCATCCGCTCGACGGCGTTGACGACGTTCTCGCGGACGTTGCCGGCGACGTCGGAGATGGGGTAGCCGTACTCGACGACGATCTCCAGGTCGAGCGCGGTCTGCACCTCGCCGACCTCGGCCTTCACGCCCCGGGTGACGTTCGACTTGCTGCTGCCCCCGGGGACCCGGTCGCGCACGGCGCCGAAGGTGCGGGAGAGGCCGCTGCCCATGTCGTGGACGCCGTCGACGTCACGCGCGGCGAGACCGGCGATCTTCTCGACCACGCCGTCGGCGATGGTCGTCTTGCCGCGGGTGGCCGCGGGACCGCCGCCGCTCCGCTTGGTCACGGAGGCGCGGCGCGAGTCGTCCGAGCCGGAGTCTCCGGTGTGCGTGGTGTCCGTCATCAGCTTTCGCCCCTTCTGGGTTATTTCGGGGTTCCTCGCTCACATTAAGGGCGCTTTCCCCGATCCGCTCCACCAATGCGGCAGTCTGGGGGAATGACGACGGCTGAGGGTTGGACGGCGGCGGTCCGCGACCGCCTGGCCCCGGGCAGGCTGCTGCCCCTGGGGACGGCGGAGGACGGCGCCTGGATCGCGGAGCGGGCGGCACGGCGGGTGCTCGACCGGGCCGCCGCGGAGGTACGGGGGGTGGTGCCGGGCGTGATCCGGGTCGGTCCCGATCCGGACGGGGAGCCGGGGCCGGAGCCGCTTCCGGTGCCGCCGGGCGCCCTGTCGCCGGGACCGCTGCGGATCACCGCGGACTTCGGGGCGGTGGCGGGCCGGCCGCTGCCGGAGGTGTCCGAGGAGCTGCGGGCGGCCCTGCTCGAGGCGGCGGCGGACGGGATCGGCCTGGCGGTGGCGGCCGTGGACCTGCGGGTGACGGAGCTGCTCGACGCGGCGCCGGAGGAGGAGCCGGCCGCTCCCCCGCCGGGGCGGCCCTCCCCCGCGACGGACGACCCGGTGGCCCTGGCGGTGTTGCGGGTCGAGGGGGTGGCCGGCGTGACGGACGCGCTGGGACCGCCCGTGCGCCGGAGCGGGGACGCGCTGCGGGTCGAGCTGGCCGTGACGGCGGGCCGCCGCCCGCTCGACGTGGCGCGCGCCGCCCGGAACGCCGCGACCGCGGCCGCCGTTGGGGCGACCGCGGTCACGGTCCTGGTGTCGGAACTGCGCTGAGAGGGCGGCGGGGGCGACGGGGCCGTCAGTCGCCGAGGCCCGCGAGGTCGCGCAGGCGGCGGCCCTGGGCGGCGCGCTCGGCGACGCGCTGCTCCTCGTAGGAGCGGCCGGAGACGCCCTGGAGGAGCGCCTTGGTCTCGTTGACCGCGTCGCGGGGCGCCGCGAGCAGGGCGGCGGCGAGGTCCCGTACGGCCGCGTCGAGCTGGTCGGCGGGCACGGCGAGGTTGGCGAGGCCGATGCGCTCGGCCTCGTCGGCGTGCACGAAGCGTCCGGTGGCGCAGATCTCCAGGGCGCGGGCGTAGCCCACGAGGGAGACGAGGGGGTGCGTGCCGGTGAGGTCCGGGACGAGGCCCAGGCTGGTCTCGCGCATGGCGAACTGCACGTCCTCGGCGACGACCCGCAGGTCGCAGGCGAGGGCGAGCTGGAAGCCCGCGCCGATGGCGTGCCCCTGGACGGCCGCGATCGACACGAGGTCGCCACGGCGCCACCAGGTGAACGCCTCCTGGTACTCGGCGATGACGGCGTCGAGGTCTTCGTCGGAGCCCCGCGCCATGTCGAGGAAGGAAGGCTCGCCGTCGAAGCCCTCGGGCGTGAACGCCTGCCGGTCGAGTCCGGCGGAGAAGGACTTGCCCTCACCGCGCAGGACCACGACCCGCACGCTGCCCGGCAACGACCGCCCGGCTTCCGTCAACGCCCGCCACAGAGCGGGAGACTGGGCGTTGCGCTTCGCCGGATTGGTCAAGGTCACCGTGGCGACGGCGTCCTCGACGGTGAGCCGTACACCGTCCTTGTCGAATACGAGCTCGGCGTCGTCGAGCGTGGTCATGGGGGGCCTCCGGTTCCGGTGCAGCACTGAGTCCATTGCTAAGTGACTGCACAGTAACCACCCGGCCCGCCCTGGGGCCGACCGGGTGGCCACCGGGGGAACCGGTGGCCCGGTCGGGCCGCCCCTGTCAGGCCGAGGCCGCCTTCTTGCCCCGTGTCGCTCCACCGCGTCCACGCAGCGTGACCCCGGACTCACTGAGCATCCGGTGGACGAATCCGTAGGAGCGACCGGTTTCCTCGGCCAGCGCCCGGATGCTCGCACCGGAGTCGTACTTCTTCTTCAGGTCTGCCGCGAGCTTGTCACGCGCGGCGCCGGTCACCCGGCTGCCCTTCTTCAGAGTCTCGGCCACCCGTGCCTCCTCATGGGAAGTGCGCTCTGGACTTCTCATGATCACCCCTCCCGTCCGTCCTGGCCACCCATTCGACAAGGTCCGTGCCGCTTGCTTGGTGGACGGGTACCCCGTCGTCACGACCGGAACCCCGTCTTCCGATCTTCGGGAAAGGCACCGCCACGCCGGTCGGGACGGGAAGTGCCAGGTCAGCGGGGCTCCGGGAGGACGCGTGCGGCGCGGGTCTGCCGGAAGGATTCAGCAGAACACCGCGCCGACGGGTACGAGACGTCCTCACTCAGATGAAGGATCACCCATGAGCCGAATGATCCAGCCCGGGATGATCGTCCGGGGCCCCGCAGGGGTCCTCGGGGGCTTCCCGGCGGTCAGGCCAGGGCCACCAGGTCCGCGTAGTCCGCGCCCCACAGGTCCTCGACGCCGTCCGGGAGCAGGATGATCCGCTCCGGGTCGAGCGCCTCCACGGCCCCCTCGTCGTGGGTGACGAGGACGACGGCGCCCTTGTACGTGCGCAGCGCGCCGAGGATCTCCTCGCGGCTGGCCGGGTCCAGGTTGTTGGTGGGCTCGTCGAGGAGCAGCACGTTCGCCGAGGAGACGACCAGGGTCGCCAGGGCCAGCCGGGTCTTCTCGCCGCCGGAGAGCACCCCGGCGGGCTTGTCGACGTCGTCGCCGGAGAAGAGGAACGAGCCCAGCGTCTTGCGCACGTCGACGAGGTCGAGGTCGGGCGCGGCCGAGCGCATGTTCTCCAGGACGGTCCGGTCGGGGTCGAGGGTCTCGTGCTCCTGGGCGTAGTAGCCGAGCTTGAGGCCGTGGCCCGGGGTGACCTCGCCGGTGTCGGGCTGCTCGACCCCGCCGAGCAGGCGCAGCAGGGTCGTCTTGCCGGCGCCGTTGAGGCCGAGGATGACGACGCGCGAGCCCTTGTCGATGGCGAGGCTCACGTCGGTGAAGATCTCCAGCGAGCCGTACGACTTGGAGAGCCCCTCGGCCGTCAGCGGGGTCTTGCCGCAGGGCGAGGGCTCGGGGAAGCGCAGCTTGGCGACCTTGTCGGAGGCACGCACCGCCTCCAGGCCGGAGAGCAGCCGCTCGGCGCGCTTGGCCATGTTCTGCGCGGCGACGGTCTTGGTGGCCTTGGCGCGCATCTTGTCGGCCTGCGAGTTGAGCGCGGCGGCCTTCTTCTCGGCGTTCTGGCGCTCGCGCTTGCGGCGCTTCTCGTCGGCCTCGCGCTGCTGCTGGTAGAGCTTCCAGCCCATGTTGTAGACGTCGATCACGGAGCGGTTGGCGTCCAGGTAGAAGACCTTGTTGACCACGGTCTCGACCAGGTCGACGTCGTGGGAGATGACGATGAAGCCGCCGCGGTAGGTCTTCAGGTAGTCGCGCAGCCAGACGATCGAGTCGGCGTCGAGGTGGTTCGTGGGCTCGTCGAGGAGGAGCGTGTCGGCGTCCGAGAAGAGGATCCGGGCGAGCTCGACGCGGCGGCGCTGACCGCCGGAGAGGGTGTGCAGCGGCTGGCCCATGACCCGGTCGGGCAGGCCGAGGGCGGCGGCGATGGTGGAGGCCTCGGCCTCGGCCGCGTACCCGCCCTTGGTGAGGAACTCGGTCTCCTGGCGCTCGTACTGGCGCAGGGCCTTGTCGCGGGTGGCGCCGCTGCCGGTGGCGATCCGCTCCTCGTTCATCCGCATCTTCTTGAGGAGGGTGTCGAGGCCGCGGGCGGAGAGGATGCGGTCGCGGGCCAGGACGTCGAGGTCGCCGGTGCGCGGGTCCTGCGGGAGGTAGCCGACCTCGCCGGAGCGGGTGATGGTGCCGCCGGCGGGCTGGCCCTCGCCGGCCAGGCACTTGGTGAGGGTGGTCTTGCCCGCTCCGTTGCGGCCGACCAGGCCGATGCGGTCGCCCTTGGCGACGCGGAAGGAAGCGGACTCGATGAGGACGCGGGCGCCGGCGCGCAGCTCGATGCCGGAAGCGGTGATCACGGACAGACTCCAGGGCGGTGGGGATACGGCGGAAGGACGGGGTGGAGGGCTTCGACGCCGCTAATGCACGGGGAGAATGGCCATACGGCCAGTCTAACGGGACCCTGCAACTGGTTTTCGGCCATGTGGGGCGCTGACCGCCCCCGCCCGCGCCTCCCGCGCCCTCCGCCGGCCCGCCCCTCCCACCGACGCTTCGCAAAAGAAGCGCCGGGTACACGGCCGTCCGATACTCGGCGCAGGGCGGCGGTCACTGCCCGGCGGACAGCGGAGGGTGGTGGACCGTGCAGTTCGACGACAACGCCGATCTGGACACCTCGGAGGTCAGTGACTCCCGGGGAAGCCGGATCCCGGGCGGTGGGGCGACCATCGGCGGCGGGATCATCGGTTTCGTCGCGCTGGTCCTGGGGTTGTTCTTCGGGGTGGGGCCCGACCAGCTCGGGCTCTCGGACGGCGGCGACCAGCCGGCCGCGACCTCGTCCTCGGCGGCCCAGGTGGACCAGGTCTGCAAGAAGGGCTCGGACGCCAACACGCGCGAGGACTGCCGGATCGTCGCCGTCGTCAACAGCGTGCAGGACTACTGGCGGGGCGAGTACGAGCGCCGGGGCGGGACCTACGCCAACGCCACCACCAAGCTCTTCACCCAGCGGGTCGGGACCGCGTGCGGCACGGCGACCTCGGCGGTGGGGCCGTTCTACTGCCCCGGCGACCGGCAGGTCTACCTGGACCTGGACTTCTTCGACGAGCTGCGCACCAAGTTCGGGGCGAGCGGCGGGCCCTTCGCCGAGGCGTACGTGGTGGCGCACGAGTACGGCCACCACGTCCAGAACCTGATGGGGACCCTGAGCCGCGCCCAGGACGGCCGGACCGGCGCGGACTCCAACGCGGTGCGGGTCGAGCTCCAGGCCGACTGCTACGCGGGCGTGTGGGCGCGGCACGCGACGACCACGCCCGACGAGAAGACGGGCCGGAAGCTGCTGACGCAGCTCACCGACCAGGACATCCAGGACGGCCTGAACGCGGCGGCCGCGGTGGGCGACGACCGGATCCAGGAGAAGTTCCAGGGCCGGGTGACGCCGGAGAGCTGGACCCACGGCTCGGCGGCGCAGCGGCAGCAGTGGTTCTACACGGGCTACGAGACCGGCGACATGGCCCGCTGCGACACCTTCCGCTGAGTACCTTCCACCGGCCGGGCCGTCGTCCCCGGCGCCACGGGCACTCCGCGGCGCCGGGGACGCGCGTCACGCTCCCCCGGTGTGGACCTGGAAGGCGGCCCTGCGGACCGCCTTGGCCAGGGCCGGGTCCGGGTGGGCGGCGGCGAGGGCGACGAGGACCTGGACGGTACGGGGGTGGCCGACGGCCCGGACCTCGTCGAGCAGCGCGGGGACGGTGCCCTGCACGGCGGAGTCGAGGTGGCGGACGAGCAGCGCGCTCTCGCCGTGGTCGGCGACGGCCGCGGCGGTGTCCACCCAGAGCCAGGTGGCCTCCTCCCGGGTGAGCACCTCCTGGGCGTCGTCGGGGTCGGCGCCCTCGTACTCCGCGAGCCAGAGCAGCGCGTACGGGCGCAGCGAGGGCTCGGCGACGGTGGCCCGGACCTCGGCCTCGGCGGGGGCGCCGACGACCCGGAGCGCCTCGAAGGCGAGGCCGCGCAGCAGGGCGTCCTCGCCCCGGGCGACGGCGAGGAGCTCGGCCACCGCGCTGGAGAGGGTGCGGGCCGCGAGCCAGGCGCGGTACTCGTCGCGGGCCGGGCCCGGGGTGAGCCGGGCGCAGCCGCGGAGCATGTCCTCGGCGGACTGCTCGATGTTGCCCGCGGGGCTCTGCGCGGCGACGCAGATCTGCTCCAGCTTGACCCACACCGCCCAGTTGCCGAGCGGGGTGAGGGTGGCGTGACGCTCGCCGGAGCCGGAGTCGGCGGCGGAGTCGGAGTCGGAGTCCAGGGTGAGCGCGCCGACGGCGGCCAGGCCCTCCAGGGCCCAGTCGAGGAGGGCGGGCAGCCCGGCGGTGCCGGCCTCGGCCGGGGCCTCGCGGGCCTCGGGGGCGTGTTCGGGTGCGGGGACCTCGCAGCGCTCCTCGCGGAGCTCCTCGACCCGCTGGCCGAGGAGGTCGAGGAGGGCCGGGACGAGGACCGGGCCCTGGGAGAGCTGGAGCAGCGAGAGCACCTGCGGGACGGCCTCGACGACCTCCGCGACGGCGCTCGGGGCGACCCCCTCGGGGGCCGGGTGCACCAGGGACCAGGCGTCGAAGAGGGCGACCCAGCCGCGCAGCACGGCGGAGTCGTCGCGGTCCCAGGCGTGCAGCCGCCAGCCGGGGCGGGCGGTGTCGCCGTGGAGCTCGACGAGTCCGGCGAGCCGGGCGCGGTCCCAGCCGGCCCGGACCTGGGCGGGCGTCAGGTCGAGGGCCGCGGCGGCCCGTTCCTGCGGGGGGAGGGCGCCGGAGCCGGTGCGGGGGGCCGTCCGCGCCGCGCCCCCGGCGGCGGCCCAGCGGGCGATCCGTACGGCGTCGGCGAGGACGTGCCGGGCCTGGCGGGCGAGTTCCGCGCGGGGCGGAGTGCCCTCGGGCGGCCGCGGCGCCGGCCGGGAGCGCCGGGTCGTCACGGCCCGTCGGGCGGTGGCCAGCGACCGTGGGCGGACGAGTCGGAGTCTGGAGTTGCGCGCCAATGGTTCATCGGGCTTTCGAGACGTCACGGGGGCAGTCTTCCCGCTGACGGCCCGAAAGCCCAATCGGAACCGGCCGCGCCGTCGGAACGGGCCCCGCGGAGGCCCGGCGGAGGTCCCGCGAAGACCGTACGGAGGTGCTGCGGAGGCTTCGGGCGGGGCTCCCCCGGCGCCGGTGGGGAAGGCCGCCGCGGCGGGCGCGCGGGAGGTCTCAGAGCAGCGGAACGAGGAAGCGGCGCAGGGACTCCTCGTAGCGGACCGGGTCGGGGTTCCACATCGCCGCGTGCGGGGCGTCCCGGACGGTCTTCAGGCTGATCAGGTCGGGGCGGCGGGCGGCGAGTTCGACGGAGGGCTCCCAGGGGGCGATCGCGTCCTCGGGGCCGTGGAAGAGGAGGACCGGGGAGCGCAGGGCGCCGGGGACCGAGGCGAACTGGAGGAGGTCGCCGTGCGGGCCCGTCCTGCCCCGGGCGGCGCGGACGGCGAGCGGCATCAGGAAGCCGGGGACGTGCCGGGCGGACGCGAGGTGGCGGAGGGTGACCTCCCAGTCCAGGACCGGGGAGTCGAGGACGAGGCCGGCGATCCGGTCGCGCACCCCCGAGTCGGCGGCGGCGCGCAGGGCCATCGACGCCCCGGGCCCCCAGCCGTGCAGGACGACCTTCTGCGCGCCGCGGCGGACGGCGTAGCGGACGGCGGCGTCGACGTCGCGCCACTCGGAGTCGCCGAGGTGGGCGAGGCCGTCCGGGGAGGGGGGAGCGCCCGCGTCGCCCCGGTAGGCGGGGACGAGGACGGGGATCCGGTGCCGGTGGTAGAAGGGGACGACGTTCAGCGGGTGTTCGCGGGTGGCGCCGAGGCCGTGCAGGGCGATCACCCAGGTGGTGCGCGGGGCGGGCACGAGCCAGGCCGGCAGGGGGCCGAGTTCGCCGGGGATCTCCACGTCCTCGTGGTCGAGCCCGAGGGCGCTCGTGGGCGTGCCCCGGTGGAGCGCGGGGGTGAGCCGGACGCGGGCGCCGGGCCCGGGGGCGCCGAGCTCGACCCGCTCCAGGCGCCGGACGACGGTGTCGGCGGTGTGCGGGGTCCGGGTGAGGACGGGGCCGAGGACGGCGTGCAGGCCGGGGCCCTCCATGCCGTACGTGCCGGGGCGCAGCGAGGCGAGGCTGCGGGTGAGGGTGATCCGGTCGGGGCCCGTGGCGTGCACGGTCAGCCGGGGATCGCCGGGCAGGGGGCGGACGGACGACGCCTTGAGGGCGAGGTCGCTGGCGTACCGGCCGGCCGCGACCGCGGCCGCGCCGACACCGAACAGGGTGGTGACGGCCGCTGCCGTCGCTGTAGCCGGGCGCACACCCCCAGTGTCCGCAGGACGGGGCCGCGATGCCACCGGAGGGGCGCGGCCCGGGGCGGGAGGAGAGGAGGGGCCGCCCCGGGTCCGGAGGGGTGGTCCCGGTGGCCGGAGGGGTGGCCCGGCGACCGGAGGCCGCCACTCAGGGGAGTGACGTGGGTCTCCTCGGCGGGGTCCTCCGGTCGGGTGGTCCGGGTCCGGGGAGCGGAACGGGGCGGCACGGGAGGAACCGGGGCAGGCCGCCGGGGCCTTGCGGGGGCCCGGATTACCCGGGGTCGCAGGGCGCCCGCATCGTGGACGGCCCCCTCCCGGACCCCTCCGCGAGGGCCAAGCGGAATCTCCTGGCACCGGTTAGGGACACCACGCCGCCCGCCCCAGTTCATCTTCCGTTCACCCAGGTTGCTTACGTTCGACCAGCCACTGACGTCAAACGATTGCCTGGGTAAATGGAACACATCACGCTGCTGCTCGCCATTGTGGTCGTGACAGCTCTCGTGTTCGATTTCACGAACGGTTTCCACGACACCGCGAACGCGATGGCCACGACCATCTCGACCGGTGCGCTCAAGCCCAAGACGGCGGTGGCCATGTCCGCCGTGCTCAACCTCGTCGGCGCGTTCCTGTCCGTGGAGGTCGCCAAGACGATCTCCGGCGGGATCATCAACGAAGAGGGCATCCGCACAGAGGTGATCTTCGCCGCGCTGGTCGGCGCCATCCTGTGGAACCTGCTGACCTGGCTGCTCGGACTTCCGTCCAGCTCTTCCCACGCGCTCTTCGGCGGCCTCATCGGCGCCGCGGTCATGTCGGCCGGCTGGTCGGCGGTGAACGGCTCCACGATCGTCACCAAGGTCCTCATCCCGGCCGTCGCCGCGCCGATCGTCGCCGGCCTCGCCGCGACGGCCGCCACCAGGCTGACGTACAAGATCAAGGCGAACCCCGAGGCGAAGGCCACGGCCAAGGGCTACCGGGCCGGCCAGATCGCCTCCGCCGGTCTCGTCTCCCTCGCCCACGGCACCAACGACGCCCAGAAGACGATGGGCATCATCACCCTGGCCCTGGTCACCCAGGGCGTCGTCGCCCCCGGCTCGAACCCGCCCCTGTGGGTCGTCGTCTCCGCCGGCGTCGCCATCGCGCTCGGCACCTACCTCGGCGGCTGGCGCATCATCCGCACCATGGGCAAGGGCCTCACCGACCTCCAGCCGCAGCAGGGCTTCGCCGCCCAGACCAGCGCCGCGACGGTCATCCTGGCCTCCTCGCACCTCGGCTTCTCCCTCTCCACCACCCAGTCCTGCTCGGGTGCCGTGATGGGCGCCGGCCTCGGCCGCAAGGGCGGTGTCGTCCGCTGGTCGACCGCGACCCGGATGTTCGTCGCCTGGGGCCTGACCCTGCCCGCCGCGGGCCTGGTCGGCGCCGGCGCCGAGTTCCTCACCAAGCAGGGCGCCTGGGGCATCGCCGCCGTCGCGGTCCTGCTCGTGGCCGGTTCGGCCGTCATCTGGTCGCTCTCCCGCCGCAAGCCGGTCGACCACCACAACGTCACGGCCGACGACGTGGAGGCCGAGGAGCCCGCGGGCGTGGTGACCACCGCCATCGCGGCCGTCACCCCGCCGCCGGCCGGCTCCGTCGCCGCCGTCACCGACGAGGACCTCAAGGCGACCATCCCCGCCCCGGCCCCCACCGACCCGACCGCTCCCCCGGCCCCGGCCGCGAAGGTCTAAGGAAAGCACCGCATGAAGATCGACTGGGCAGCCCTCGGCTCCGTCTTCGGAGTCAGCCTCGTGGCGACCGTCGCCCTGGTGGGCCTCTTCTCCCTCGGCATCGGCGGCCTCACCAAGCAGGAGGAGGCCACCGCGCGCGGCGGCTCCGCCGCCCTGGCCCGCACCGGCGCCTACGCCTGCTTCGGCCTGTGCCTCGCGGCCGTGGCGTACGGCATCTACCTGATCGTCGCCTGACGGTTCCCGCTCCACCGGCCGGGGGGGGGGGGGGGGGGGGGGGGGGGGGGCCCGCCCCCCGGGGGGGGGGGCGGGGGGCGCCCCCCCCCCCCCGGGGGGGGGCCCCCCCCCGGGGGGGGGCGCCCCCCCCCGGCCGCTTTCCTGTGGTGCTCCGCACAGTGCGCCGCCGCAGGTCAAGGCTGGGTTGACGCCCGTTCTCGGGGCGTGGTGGACTGCCGAGGCCATTACGGCGGCAGCAGAGGAAGTCCGGTGCGAATCCGGCGCGGTCCCGCCACTGTGACCGGATCCGAGGGTCCGGGAGTCAGGAACTCTCGCCGCCGGTCACGTCGATCCAGGGCGCGGACCCTGAGTGAGGACACAGCACCATGCCCGGCCGCCCCAGAGCCACCGGTGTCTTCGCGTACGGCGCGGCCGCGGGCCTCGCCGTCGACCTGCTCCTCGGCGATCCCCGCCGGGGCCATCCCGTCGCCGCGTTCGGCCGGACCGCCGCCGCCGTCGAGGAGCGCCTCCACCACGACCACCGCGGCTGGGGCGCCCTGCACACCGCCGTCTGCGCCGGCTCCACCGTCGCCCTCGGCGCCCTCGCCGCCCGGGCCGTGCGGAACCGTCCGGCCGCCGCCGTCGCGCTGACCGCCGCCTCCGTGTGGGCCGTCGTCGGCGGGACGACCCTGGGCCGGGAGGCCCGCGCGATCGGCGGGGCGCTGGCCGCCGGGGACCTGGAGGTGGCCCGGGAGCGGCTCCCCCACCTGTGCGGGCGCGACCCGCAGTCACTGGACGGTCCCGCGATGGCCCGCGCGGTCGTCGAGTCGGTCGCCGAGAACACCTCGGACGCCGTGGTCGGCGCCCTGTTCTGGGGCGCGGTCGCGGGCGTGCCGGGGCTCGTCGGCTTCCGGGCCGTCAACACCCTGGACGCGATGGTCGGCCACAAGTCGCCCCGCCACCGCCGCTTCGGCTGGGCCTCGGCCCGCCTCGACGACCTGGCCGGCTGGCCGGGCGCGCGCCTGACGGCCGCGCTCGCGACCGTCGCCGGCGGGAACCCGCGCGGGGCCGTCCGGGCCTGGCGGGCGGACGCGTCGAAGCACCCGAGCCCCAACGCGGGCCCGGTCGAGGCCTCCTTCGCGGGCGCGTTGGGCGTACGGCTCGGGGGCACCCTCTCGTACGGCGGGCGCGTCGAGCACCGGCCGGTCCTGAACGGGGAGGGGCGGGACGTCGAGGTGGCGGACGTCGAACGGGCGGTGGCGCTCTCGCGCCGGGTGACCGCGCTGACCCTGGCCGCCTGTGTGGGCGGCCGTCTGATCGCCGACGCCGTGAGGCACGGGAAGCACGGAAAGCGGGGGAACGCATGAGGGGCGGGGGGCTGCTGGTCGCCGGGACCACGTCCGACGCGGGCAAGAGCGTCGTGACGGCCGGGATCTGCCGCTGGCTGGTCCGCAAGGGCCTGAAGGTGGCGCCGTTCAAGGGGCAGAACATGTCCCTCAACTCCTTCGTCACGCGCGAGGGCGCCGAGATAGGCCGGGCCCAGGCCATGCAGGCGCAGGCCGCCCGGGTCGAGCCGACCGCGCTGATGAACCCGGTGCTGCTCAAGCCGGGCGGCGACCGCTCCAGCCAGGTCGTCCTGATGGGCAGGCCGGTCGGTGAGCTGAGTGCCCGTGGCTACCACGGAGGTAGGCAGAAGGAGCTGTTCGAGCCGGTCATGGCGTGCCTGGAGGAGCTGCGGAGCACGTACGACGCGGTGATCTGCGAGGGCGCCGGCAGCCCGGCCGAGATCAACCTGCGGCGCACCGACATCGTGAACATGGGCGTGGCGCGGGCCGCGCGACTGCCCGTGGTGGTGGTCGGGGACATCGACCGGGGCGGGGTCTTCGCCCAGTTCTTCGGCACGACGGCGCTGCTGTCCCCCGAGGACCAGTCGCTCGTCGCCGGATACCTCGTGAACAAGTTCCGGGGCGACGTGAGCCTCCTCGAACCCGGGCTCGACATGCTGTACGGCCTGACCGGGCGCCGGACCTTCGGCGTCCTGCCGTACGCGCACGGGCTCGGCATCGACGAGGAGGACGGCCTGCGGGTGTCCCTGCGGGGCACGGTCCGGGAGTCGGTCGTGGCGCCGCCGGTCGGCGCGGACGTGCTGCGGGTCGCCGTGTGCGCCGTCCCCCTGATGTCCAACTTCACGGACGTGGACGCGCTGGCGGCCGAACCGGGCGTGGTCGTCCGGTTCGTGGACCGGCCCGAGGAGCTGGTCGACGCGGACCTGGTGGTCGTACCGGGGACGCGCGGCACGGTGAAGGCGCTCGCCTGGCTGCGGGAGCGCGGCCTCGCGGACGCCCTGGCCCGGCGCGCGGCCGAGGGCCGCCCGGTGCTCGGCATCTGCGGCGGCTTCCAGGCCCTGGGCGAGCGGATCGAGGACGAGGTCGAGTCCAGGGCCGGTGTGGTCGACGGGCTCGGACTGCTTCCCGTACGGGTGCGGTTCGGGGTCGAGAAGACCCTGGCCCGGCCGGTCGGCGAGGCGCTCGGCGAGCGGGTCGAGGGGTACGAGATCCACCACGGCGTCGCGGACGTACAAGGGGGGGAGCCGTTCTTGGACGGCTGCCGGGTCGGCTCCGTGTGGGGCACCCACTGGCACGGCTCCCTGGAGGGCGACGGCTTCCGGCGGGCGTTCCTGCGGGAGGTCGCGGCGGCGGCCGGACGCCGGTTCGTCCCGGCCCCGGACACGTCGTTCGGCGCCCTGCGCGAGGAACAGCTCGACCGGCTGGGCGACCTGATCGAGGAGCACGCGGACACGGACGCGCTGCTGCGGCTGATCGAGGAGGGCGCCCCGGCGGGGCTGCCGTTCGTACCGCCGGGGGCGCCGTGAACGGGCCCGCCACCGACGGCCGTACGCCATTGTTCGAACATCAGCGATGCGAAGGAGAGACCACCCGATGAGCACCCGGTACCCGTTCACCGCCGTCGTCGGCATGGACGACCTGCGGCTCGCGCTGCTCCTGAACGCCGTCAGCCCCGCCGTGGGCGGCGTGCTCGTCCGGGGCGAGAAGGGCACCGCCAAGTCCACCGCCGTGCGGGCGCTCGCGGAGCTGCTGCCCGCCGTGCCGGTGGTCGCGGGCTGCCGGTTCAGTTGCGACCCGGCCGCGCCGGACCCGGGCTGCCCGGACGGGCCGCACGAGGCGGGCCCGGGGGCCGAGCGGCCCGCGCGGATGGTCGAACTGCCCGTCGGCGCCTCCGAGGACCGGCTCGTCGGCTCGCTCGACATCGAGAAGGCCCTCGCGGAGGGCGTGAAGGCCTTCGAGCCGGGGCTCCTCGCCGACGCGCACCGGGGCATCCTGTACGTCGACGAGGTCAACCTCCTGAGCGACCACCTGATCGACCACCTCCTCGACGCCGCCGCCATGGGCTCCTCCTACGTCGAGCGCGAGGGCGTCTCCGTGCGGCACGCGGCCCGGTTCCTGCTCGTCGGGACCATGAACCCCGAGGAGGGCGAGCTGCGGCCGCAGCTCCTCGACCGGTTCGGGCTCACCGTGGAGGTCGCCGCCTCCCGCGAGCCCGAGCAGCGGGTGGAGGTCGTGCGGCGGCGGCTCGCCTTCGAGGACGACCCGGCCGCGTTCGCCGCGCGCTGGACCGGCGAGGAGAGCGCGCTGCGCGAGCGGATCGTCGCCGCCCGCGCCCTGCTCCCGCAGGTGGTCCTCGGGGACGCCGTCCTGCTCCAGATCGCCGCGACCTGCGCCGCGTTCGAGGTGGACGGCATGCGCGCCGACATCGTCATGGCCCGCACGGCCACCGCGCTCGCCGCCTGGGCCGGACGGACGGAGGTGACCTCCGAGGACGTGCGGCAGGCCGCGCTCCTGGCCCTCCCCCACCGCCGCCGGCGCTCGCCCTTCGACGCGCCCGGACTCGACGAGGACAAGCTCGACGAGACCCTGGAGCGGTTCAAGGGCGAGGACCCGGACCCCGACCCGGAGCCGGACGGCCCGGGGGACGGCGGCCCGGACGGCGGCGGCCCGGGTGACGGCGGGGGCGGTCCGGACGGCGGCGGCGTCCCGCCGCAGGGCGACGGGCCCGCGCCCGAGGACGTACCGGTGCCCGAGGACGTACCGGCGCCGGAGGAGGCTCCCGTGCGGGAGCGGGCACCCGCCCCGCAGCAGGCCGGTTCCGGTTCCGGCGAGCGGGCCGCCGTCAAGGCCGCCGAGCCCTTCCGTACGAGGGTGCTCAGCGTGCCCGGTCTCGGCGAGGGCGCGGCCGGGCGCCGCTCCCGGGCCCGCACCGAGCACGGCCGTACGACCGGCTCCACCCGGCCCCGGGGCGCGCTGACCAAGCTGCACCTGGCGGCGACCGTGCAGGCCGCCGCCCCGCACCAGAAGGCGCGCGGGCGGACCGGACCGGGGCTCGTGGTCCGGCGCGACGACCTGCGGCAGGCGACCCGGGAGGGCCGCGAGGGCAACCTCGTGCTCTTCGCGGTCGACGCCTCGGGCTCGATGGCGGCCCGGCAGCGGATGAGCGCGGTCAAGGGCGCGGTGCTCTCGCTGCTCCTCGACGCCTACCAGCGGCGCGACAAGGTCGGCCTGGTCACCTTCCGGGGCCGGGACGCCGAGGTGGCGCTGCCGCCGACCTCGTCCGTGGACGCGGCCGCCGCCCGGCTCGAACAGCTTCCGACGGGCGGGCGCACGCCCCTGTCGGCCGGGCTGCTCAAGGCCCACGACGTGCTGCGGGTCGAGCGGCTGCGGGACCCCTCGCGCCGCCCGCTGCTCGTCGTGGTGACCGACGGGCGGGCGACCGGGGGGCGCGCGGCCGGCGACCCGGTGGCGCTCGCCGCCCGCGCGGCGCGGCTGCACGCCGCCGAGGGCACGGCGTCGGTCGTCGTGGACTGCGAGACCGGCCCGGTGCGGCTGGGGCTCGCGGGACAGCTCGCGCGTGAACTCGGCGGCACCGCCGTGACGCTGGACGAGCTGCGCGCCGACTCGATCGCCGGCCTCGTCAGGGACGTACAGGCAGGACACGCAGCACAGGCATCCAGGAGGGCCGCTTAATGCCGCAGGGACAGCCGACCGTCGTTCCCGACGACGGTCTGACCACCCGCCAGCGCCGCAACCGCGCGCTGGTGATGGTGCACACGGGCGTCGGCAAGGGGAAGTCGACCGCCGCCTTCGGCATGGCGCTGCGCGCCTGGAACCAGGGCTGGCCGATCGGGGTGTTCCAGTTCGTGAAGTCCGCCAAGTGGAAGGTCGGCGAGGAGAACGCCCTCAAGGCGCTCGGCGAGACCGGCAAGGGCGGCACGGTCACCTGGAACAAGATGGGCGAGGGCTGGTCCTGGATCCAGCGCGAGGTCGCCGAGGGCGAGCAGTCGCACGAGGACAAGGCGCGCGAGGGCTGGGAGCAGGTCAAGCGGGACCTCGCGGAGGAGAGGTACAAGTTCTACGTCCTCGACGAGTTCGCCTACCTCCTGCACTGGGGCTGGATCGACGTGAACGAGGTCGTGGAGGTGCTGCGGGGGCGGCCCGGTCAGCAGCACGTCGTCATCACCGGCCGCAACGCGCCCCGGGAGCTGGTGGACTTCGCGGACCTCGTCACCGACATGTCCAAGGTCAAGCACCCGATGGACGCCGGTCAGAAGGGCCAGCGGGGCATCGAGTGGTAGCACGTCTCGTCATCGCCGCGCCCTCCTCGGGCGCGGGCAAGACCACGGTCGCGACCGGCCTGATGGCCGCGTTCGCGGGCCGCGGCCTGGCCGTCTCCCCGCACAAGGTCGGCCCGGACTACATCGACCCCGGCTACCACGCGCTCGCGACGGGCCGCCCGGGGCGCAACCTCGACGCGTACATGTGCGGCACGGGGCTCGTGGCGCCGCTCTTCCTGCACGGGTCGCGCGGCTGCGACCTGGCCGTGGTCGAGGGGGTCATGGGGCTGTACGACGGGGCCGCCGACCAGGGCGAGCTGGCGTCAACCGCGCAGGTGGCGAAGCTGCTCAAGGCGCCGGTGGTCCTGGTCGTGGACGCGTCCTCGCAGTCGCGGTCGGTGGCGGCGCTCGTGCACGGGTTCGCGTCCTGGGACCCGGAGGTGCGGATCGGGGGCGTGATCCTCAACAAGGTCGCGACCGACCGGCACGAGCACCTGCTGCGGGAGGCGCTCGGGGAGTCCGGGGTGCCGGTCCTCGGCGTGCTGCGGCGGGCGCCCGCCGTGGCGACGCCGTCGCGGCACCTGGGGCTCGTGCCGGTGGCCGAGCGGCAGGCCGCCGCCGTGGAGGCGGTGGCGGCGCAGGCCGAACAGGTCCTGGCCGGGTGCGACATGGAGGCGCTGCTCGCGCTCGCGCGGTCGGCGCCGGAGCTGTCGGCGGAGGCGTGGTCGCCGGAGGTCGTGGGGCGCGCGGTCGCGGGCCGGCCCCGGATCGCGGTGGCCGGCGGGGCGGCGTTCACGTTCTCGTACGCCGAGCACACCGAACTCCTGACCGCCGCCGGTGCCGAGGTCGTCGCCTTCGACCCGCTGCGGGACGAGGTGCTGCCCGAGGGGACCTCCGGGCTCGTGATCGGGGGCGGCTTCCCCGAGGTGTACGGGGGCGAGCTGTCCGCCAACGAGCCGCTGCGGAAGGCCGTGGCCGGGCTCGCCGCCTCGGGGGCGCCGATCGCGGCCGAGTGCGCCGGGCTGCTCTACCTGGCGCGGTCCCTGGACGGCACGCCCATGTGCGGGGTGCTCGACGCCGACGCGCGCATGTCGGAGCGGCTCACGCTCGGGTACCGGGACGCGGTGGCCGTCAGCGACAGCGTCCTCGCGCCGGCCGGGGCGCGGATGCGGGGGCACGAGTTCCACCGGACCGTGATCGAGCCGGGCGCCGGGGAGCGGGCGGCGTGGGGGCTGCGGCAGCCCGAGCGTCGCGTGGAGGGGTTCGTACGGGGCGGGGTGCACGCCAGTTACGTGCACACGCACTGGGCGGGCGCGCCCGGGGCGGCGGCGCGGTTCGTGGAGCGGTGCGCGGGTGCGGGTTCGATCGACGGTCCGGTCGCGGGCGGTCCGGTCGTGGAGGGTCCGGGCGCGTGAGGTCAGCCGTTGGAGGCCCCCACCACGAGCCAGATGAAGCCGACGCCCGCCGCCGTGCACAGCAGGGTGGAGCGGGCGGGGTGGTCGTGGTGGGCCTCCGGCAGGATCTCGGCGGCGGCGAGGTAGAGCAGGGCGCCGCCGAAGAAGCCGAGATAGCCGCCGAGAAGTTCCTCCGGAAGGGTGAACAGCAGGGTGGAGGCGGCGCCGAGGACCGGGGCGACGGCGTCCGCGACGAGCATCGCGAGGGCCTTGCGGCGCGCGTTCCCGTAGAGGCTCGTGATCGTGTACGTGTTGAAGCCGTCGGCGAAGTCGTGGGTGATGACGGCGAGGGCGACGGTGGCGCCCATGCCGCCGCCGACCTGGAAGGCGGCGCCGAGCGCGACGCCGTCCATGAGGCTGTGGCCGACCATCGCGGCGGCGGCCGTGAGGCCGACCTGGGGGACCCTCTCGTCGGCCGCGACCCCGTGCGCCGCTTGACGCACGGCGAGCAGGCGCTCGACGACGTGGGCGAAGAGGAAGCCGCCGACGAAGAGCAGCAGGGCCTCCGGGACGCCGAAGACCTCGTGCCCGGCGGCCTCCAGGGCCTCGGGCAGGAGGTCGAGTCCGACGACGCCGAGCATGAGCCCGCCGGCGAGTCCGAGGACGAGGTGACGCCGGTCGGTGACGCGCCCGGCGACCCATCCTCCGAAGAGCGTCATGAGGAACGCGCCGAGCGCGACGACCACAGCCATGGGGTCTTGCTACCGGATCGGGAGGCGTCCGCGCACCTCGGTGTGGGCGCGCGGCCGGGCGTCCCGGCGGACGAGGTGCTGGCCCTCGTGGACGCGGTCCTGCGGGAGGCGGGGCTGCCCCGTACGGCCGTCCGGTCGCTGGCCACGCTCGACGCGCGGGCGGCGGAGCCGGGGATCGCCGGGGCCGCGGCGGTGCTGGGCGTGCCCGTGCGGGGTTTCGCGGCCGAGGAGTTGGCGGCCGTGTCCGTACCGCACCCGTCGGCCCTGCCGCTGGCGGCGACGGGCACGGCCTCGGTGGCGGAGGCGGGGGCGTTGCTGGCGGCGACCGCGGCCCCGGACACGGAGGCGGGTACCGGGTCGGCCCCGGGCGGGGGCGGGGCGGAGGCGTCCGTGGCGCGTGCGCGGGTCGTGCTGCTCGTGCCGAAGCGGAAAACCCGGCGCACAACGTGCGCTCTCGCCGCTTCCGTCCCGGTTCGGTCGCACGAAGGCGCCCCGGGCGTACGGTTGTTGCCCCCGTCACACGGGTACATCGCTGGCGAGCCTGGCTCACCCCCCACCATCCCCACCCCCCACACGACGGCGGCCATGGACATGCACACGCATACCGACGCCCACGACCTTCGCCACCACGGTGACGCCGAGGTCAGGGACGAGAAGCTCATCGACCTGGCGGTCAACGTCCGGTCGGACACCCCTCCGGACTGGCTCCGCAGACGCATCGCCGACTCCCTGACCGGTCTCGCCGCCTACCCCGACGGCCGGGCCGCGCGGGCCGCGGTCGCCGAGCGGCACGACCTGCCCCCGAGCCGGGTGCTGCTCACGGCCGGCGCGGCGGAGGCCTTCGTACTGCTCGCGCGGGCGCTGCCGGCGCGGCGGCCGGTGGTGGTGCACCCGCAGTTCACCGAGCCGGAGGCGGCGCTGCGCGACGCCGGGCACGAGGTGGAGCGGGTGCTGCTGCGCGAGGAGGACGGCTTCCGCCTCGATCCGGCGGCGGTCCCGGAGGAAGCGGACCTGGTGGTGGTCGGGAACCCCACGAACCCGACCTCCGTGCTGCACCCCGCCGCCTCGATCGCCGCGCTCGCCCGGCCGGGGCGGACCCTGGTGGTGGACGAGGCCTTCATGGACGCGGTGCCGGGCGAGCGGGAGTCCCTCGCCGGGCGGACGGACGTGCCGGGGCTCGTGGTGCTGCGGAGCCTCACCAAGACCTGGGGCCTGGCCGGGCTGCGGATCGGGTACGTGCTCGCCGCGCCCGGGACGATCGCGGACCTCGAGCGGGCGCAGCCGCTGTGGCCGGTGTCGACGCCCGCCCTGGTGGCGGCGGAGGCCTGCATGTCGCGGGCGGCGCTCGCGGAGGCCGAGCACGCGGCGCACCGGATCGGGATGGAGCGGGCCCATCTGCTCGCGGGACTCGCGGAGTTCGACGAGGTGCGGACGGTGGCGGGGGCCGAGGGCCCGTTCGTGCTCGTCCGGATCGACGGGGCGGACGCGGTGCGGGAGCGGTTGCGGTCGCTGGGCTTCGCGGCCCGCCGGGGCGACACGTTCCCGGGGCTCGACCGGAACTGGCTGCGGCTCGCGGTCCGGGACCGGGCGACGACGAACCGCTTCCTCCAGGCCCTGGACCAGGCGCTGTTGATGGGCGGCTGAGACGGGGCGCCCGCTTCGGACGGGCTGTCACGGACGGGCTGTCACGGACGGACGTCTACGGACGGACGTCCACGGACGGACGTCTACGGACGACGTCTACGGACGACGTCTACGGACAGGCCTCCACGAACGGGCTTCCACGAACGGGCTTCCACGGGCCGGGGCCCGGCCGGGGTTTCCCGGTAACGGGCCGGGGCCCGGGGAGGGCGGTGTCGTCACCACCGCCCTCCCCGGGCCCCGGCGTTCTCCTTCCCCCCCCCGGCGCCTCCCCCTCGGGCCGTCAGCCGCGCGAACGCGCGCGCGAACGGGTCAGCGCGAGCGCGCCGCCGCCCGCCACGACGAGGGCGAGCGCCCCGCCCGCGATGTACGGGGTGGTGGAGCTGCCACCGGTCTCGGCGAGGTTCTGGGTCGGGGTGCTGCCGCCATTGTCGGTGGTGATGCCGCCGCCGTCGCTCGGCTCGGCGGAGGGCTCCCGGGTCGGCTGCTCCGAGGGCCGCTCGGTCGGCTTCCCGGTCGGCTTCTCCGTGGGCTTCCCGGTCGGCTCCGTGCCCTCGGGCGTCTCGCAGGTCGCCTCGGCGAGGGTCACGGTGCCGTCGACCTCGGCGACGCCCAGCTCCAGCGGGTTGACCTTCACCTTGAGTTCGAGGGCGGTCGCCGCGGCGGTGCGGGAGGTCGTGGAGGTGCGGGAGAGGTCCAGGGTGACCTCGCCGACGCCCGGCACGGTGACCTGGGTCCGGCCGCCCGCGGACAGGGTGGTCTTCTTGCCGAGGACGGTCACGTGGCCGAGGACGTTGGACTCGGCCACCGGCTTCTTCCCCACCTCGCACAGCGCCCTGGAGGTGACCTTCTCGACCTCGACGAGGGAGAGCAGCGGCAGGCCGGGGACGTGCACGCGCGCCTTGACGAGGTTGACGTGCCCCTCGGCCTTCTCCTCGTCCACGGTGGCCTCGGAGGTGGCGACGTCGGCCTTGAGGATGTCGACCGGCTCGCCGTTCTCGGCCCCCTGCACCTTCACGGAGAGCGCGGTCTCGTTCTCGCTCTCCGGCGCCCGGACCTCGTTGAGGGAGGCGCGGACCGGCACGTTCACCGTCTTGCCGAGGAGGGAGACGTCGAGGCCGGTCCGCAGGACGACGGCGGTGGCGCGCCCTTCGCCGCCCGTGGCGTGCGCCGCGGGGGCCGCGAGGAGCACCGGGCCGACGGCCAGGGCGGCGACGGTGGCGGCGGCCGCGGAACGGCGTACGGGCATGCGGAAGGTGTTGCTGTTCAAGGTGGTGGAACCCCCACAGGAGACATGGCGTCGCCGGCCGCTCACCACGGGGACGGTGGTTCGGCGCGGTCCCGGCGACCTGGGACACCGGAATCTTTACGCACGGAGAGTGAACCGGCAGTCACCTGGAGCCAGTTCACCCCAAAGGGGGGTTTCCGCGTTCATTTTCGATTCTTTTCGCCACAACCGTTCCCACCCGTCCCGCGTCTTTCGCACGAAGCGCCGGACGGGGGCCCGGAAGGAAACGGCGAGCGCGAGGTGGGCGGGGGTGAGAACGACCGGTCCCGGGTCGGGGTAACGGGCCGTCAACCCGGCGCGTTCAACTGTCGCGCCAGTACCCGAGGGCGTGGACGCGCTCCTTGGGCAGCCCGAGCTCCTTGCGCGCGTATCCGCCGAGGGCGCGGGTGGTCGAGGTGTCGCAGGCGATCCAGACGTACGAGGCGGGGTCGGCGAGCGCGGGCAGCTCGGCCTTCACGCGGGCGACCAGTGCGGCACCGCCCTTCTCGCGCGGCACCCGGCGCAGGTCGTGCCGCTCGGGGTCGACGCGGAACGGCAGTGCGTCGTCGGAGGCGCGCTGCGTCTCGAACCAGACGGTGGCCGGGAGGCCGGGGAAGGCGTCGAGCAGGGAGTTGATCGCGGGCAGGGAGGCCGTGTCGCCGACCACGAGCAGCCGGCCGGGCAGCGGGTCGGGGACCTCGAAGCCGGTGCCCTGGAGGGTGGCCTCCACGGTGTCGCCGACGGAGCAGTCCCGTGCCCAGCGGCTCGCGACCCCGTCGTGGAGGGCGAACTCCAGACCGAAGGTGCCGGCCGCCGCGTCCGGGTCGACGAGGGTGTAGGCGCGCTGGTGCGGCTTGCCGCCGTCGTCGAACCAGACGCGGACCCACATCGTCGGGTGGACCCCGGCGGCGGCGAGGAGCCCGCCGTCCGTGAAGCGCACCCGGCGGTAGTCGTCGGTGACCCGCTCGACCCCCGTCACGGTGAACGTGAAGTCCTTGCCCCGCATCAGCTTGAGGACGGCGCCCTGCCAGCCGTGACCCACCGTGATCCCCCCTCGGTTACCGTGGATTAATTTAGGTCAGCCTAACCTAAGTCTCTCGGGGGTGTCCCGTGTCCGCGGCCCGTAGGCCACGATCCGTCCGTAGGCCACGATCCGTCCGTAGGCCACGATCCGTCCGTCAGCCCACGATCCGCCCGTTGACGACGATTCGCCGCGGCGCCGCCAGGACGCGGACGTCCGCGCGCGGGTCCTCGCCGTAGACGACGAGGTCGGCGGGGGCGCCCTCCTCCAGGGCGGGACGGCCCAGCCAGGCCCTGGCCCCCCAGGTGGTGGCCGAGAGGGCGTCGATCGGCGGGATGCCGGCCCGGGTCAGCTCCTCGACCTCCTCCGCGACCAGGCCGTGGGCGAGGGAGCCGCCCGCGTCGGTGCCGACGAAGACCGGGACGCCCGCGTCGAAGGCCGCGCGGACCGTGTCGTACCGCCGCTCGTGCAGCCGTCGCATGTGGGCCGACCAGCGGGGGAACTTCTCCTGGCCGCCGTCCGCGAGGTGCGGGAAGGTCGCGATGTTGACCAGGGTCGGGACGATGGCGACGCCCCGCTCGGCGAAGAGCGGGATGGTGTCCTCGGTGAGCCCGGTGGCGTGCTCGATACAGTCGATGCCCGCCTCGACGAGGTCGCGGAGGGAGTCCTCGGCGAAGCAGTGGGCGGTGACCCGGGCGCCGAGCCGGTGCGCCTCCGCGATGGCCGCCCCGACCTCGGGGCGCGGCCAGCAGGCGGTGAGGTCGCCGGCCTCGCGGTCGATCCAGTCGCCGACGAGCTTGACCCAGCCGTCGCCCCGGCGGGCCTCCCGGCCGACGTACGCGACGAGGTCGGCGGGCTCGATCTCGTGGGCGTAGTTGCGGATGTAGCGGCGGGTGCGGGCGATGTGCCGGCCCGCGCGGATGATCTTCGGAAGGTCCTCGCGGTCGTCGATCCAGCGGGTGTCGGAGGGCGAACCGGCGTCCCTGATGAGCAGGGTCCCGGCGTCCCGGTCGGTGAGGGCCTGCTTCTCGGCGGTGTCCACGTCGACGGGCCCGTGCCGGTCGAGGCCGACGTGGCAGTGCGCGTCGACCAGGCCGGGCAGGACCCAGCCCGTCACCGCCAGGGCCTCCCCCGGGGGCCGCTCGAAGGTGATCCGCCCGTCCACGCACCAGAGTTCGTCCCGTACGTCCTCCGGGCCGACGAGCACCCGCCCCCGCACGTGCAACACCTCGTGATCGCTCATGCCTGCACTGTACGAGGGCCCGCGGGAGGGGTGGGCGTACGCTGGCCACGCCCGTACCGCCGACCCGAGAAGGCACCACCGTGACCGTGACGCACCCGCTCCTGGACCTGGCCCCGCTGACCGCCGCGCACTTCGCGTCGATCGAGCGGCGGGTGGCCGCGCTGCTCTCCACGGAGCAGGACGTGGTGATCACCCAGGGCGAGGCCCTGCTGCCGCTCGAAGGGTGCATCCGGAGCGGGGCGCGGGCCGGTTCGACCGCGCTGAACGTGGTCACCGGCCCGTACGGGCAGACCTTCGGGAACTGGCTGCGGGACTGCGGCGCGACCGTGGTCGACCTGGAGGTGCCCTTCCACGCGGCGGTGACGGCGGAGCAGGTGGAGCGGGCGCTCGCCGAGCACCCGGAGATCGACTTCGTGTCCCTGGTGCACGCGGAGGCGGCGACGGGCAACACCAACCCGGTCGCGGAGATCGGCGAGGTCGTCCGGACCCACGGCGCGCTGTTCTACCTGGACGCGGTGGCGTCGATCGGCGCGGAGCCGGTGCTGCCGGACGCGTGGGGCGTGGACATGTGCATCATCGGCGCGCAGAAGGCGATGGGCGGCCCCGCGGGCGTGTCCGCGGTGTCGGTGAGCGCGCGGGCCTGGGAGCGGTTCGCCGCCAACCCGGCCGCACCGCGCCGCTCGTACCTCTCGCTCCTGGACTGGAAGGAGCGCTGGATCGACGGCGGCCGCAAGACGCTGCTGCACGCCCCGGCGCAGTTGGAGATGCTGGCCCTGGAGGCCTGTGTGGAGCGGATCGAGGCGGAGGGCCTGGACGCGCTGATGGCGCGGCACGCCTCGGCGGCGGCCGCGACCCGCGCGGGCGCGCTCGCGCTGGGCGGCGGCCTGGAGCCGTACGTGTACGAGGCGAAGGACGCGGCCCCGGTGGCGACGACGCTGCGCACGCCGGAGGGCGTGAACGCCGCCGAGCTGGTGGCGAAGGCGCTCGCGGCCGATCCGTCGCTGCCGCTGATCGCAGGCGGCGGGGCGCTGTCCGGGGAGATGATCCGGGTCAACCACTACGGGGTGGACGCGACCCCGGGCGCCGTCCAGTCCTCGCTCGCGGCGCTCGGCGCGGCGCTCGGCGAGACGGGCCGCGCGGTGGACCTGGAGGGCGCGCGCCGGGCGGTGACGGAGGCCTGGCGGTAGCCCGTACGGGCTTCCGGTACGGCGGGGTGGTCCGTACGGGATCCCGTACGGGCTCCGGTACGGCGAGGTGGTCCGTGGGATCCCGTACGGGCTCCGGTACGGCGGGAGGGGCGGGGTTCCGGTGCCGGGACCCCGCCCCTCCCACGTACGCCCGGGGGGAGTTACAGCGCCGGGTAGTCCGTATAGCCGCGGTGGTCGCCGCCGAAGAAGGTGGCGGGGTCCGGGGTGTTGTAGGGGCCGCCGGCCTTCAGGCGGGCGGGCAGGTCGGGGTTGGCGATGAAGAGCGCGCCGTAGGCGACGAGGTCGGTGGTGCCGTCCTCGATCAGGGCGAGGGCGTCGGGGCCGGTCGGGCCCTCGGTGGCCGGGTTGAGGACGAAGGTGCCGGAGAACGCCTTGCGCAGGGCGAGGGTCAGCTCGCGGACCTCGGGCGTGGCCTCGGTGACGTGCAGGTACGCGATGCCGACCGGGTCGATCGCGGCGACGAGGGCCGGGTAGATCGCGTCGGTGTCGGTCTCGGCGATGTCGTTGTAGGTGTTGGCCGGGGAGATGCGCAGGCCGGTGCGCTCGGGGCCGATCTCGGCGGCGACGGCCTTGACGACCTCGACGGCGAAGCGGATGCGGTTCTCGACCGGGCCGCCCCACTCGTCGGTGCGGTGGTTGGAGCCGGTGGCGAGGAACTGCTGGATCAGGTAGCCGTTGGCGCCGTGGATCTCGACGCCGTCGAAGCCGGCCTCGACGGCGTTGCGGGCGGCGGTGGCGAAGCCGGCGATCGTCTCCGCTATCTCGTCGGCGGTGAGCTCGCGCGGGGCGAGGAAGTCGATGAGGCCGGTGCCGGCGAAGAGCTGACCGGCCGGGGCGACGGCGGAGGGGCCGACGGGGTGGAGGCCGCCGCCGAGGACCTGGGGGTGGCTGATCCGGCCGGCGTGCATGAGCTGGGCGAAGATCCGGCCGCCCTTCGCGTGGACGGCGTCGGTGACCTCGCGCCAGGCGGCGATCTGCTCGGCGGTGTGCAGGCCGGGGGTGTCGGGGTAGCCCTGGCCGATGGCGGTGGGCTGGACGCCTTCGGTGATGATGAGGCCGGTGGAGGCGCGCTGGGCGTAGTACTCCGCGACGAGCGCGGTGGGGGTGCGGCTCTCGCCCTCGGCCCGGCTGCGGGTCATGGGGGCCATGGCGATGCGGTTGGCGAGCCGGGTGCCGGCGAGGTCGATCGGGTCGAAGGCGGTGGTCATGGCGGTCCCTTCCCACAAAGTGTGTGGTCGACCAAGTATCGGACTTATGTGGTCGGCCAAGTATCTGGTCCGGACGCCACTGTAACCCATTCCTTGGCCGACCAAGGTAATCTTTGGGTGATGACGTCCCGAGGAGCTCCCGTGTCCGGAACCGACCCCGTCTGTACCGAGCCGCCGCTCGCCGCCACGCGCTGCGGGCCCGTCAACCACGCCCTGGCGCGGGTCGCGCGGATGCACCGGATCGCCATGGGGCGGCGGCTGCGGGAGCTCGGGCTCTACCCGGGCCAGGAGCTGATGATGATGCGGCTGTGGGACTGCGGGCCGGTCCGGCAGTCGGAGCTGATCCAGTCCCTGGGCCTGGACCCGTCGACGGTCACGAAGATGCTCCAGCGGCTCGAACAGTCCGGGCACGTGCGGCGCGGCCCGGACCCGGCGGACCGGCGCGCGGTCCTGGTCGAGGCGACGGAGAAGGGCCAGGCGCTGCGCGCGGGCGTCGAGGACGCCTGGCGGGACCTGGAGGCGTGCTCGCTCGACGGGCTCTCCACGACCGACGGGGCGGAGCTGTCCCGGCTGCTCGGCCTCGTCGCGGAGAACCTGCGCGGGGAGACGGAGGGGGCGGTCGACTGCGCGCCGGGGGCGGGGGCCTGCTGAGGCGGGCGGGCCTGCTGAGCCGGGCGGGCCCGGGAGACGGGCGGGCCCGGGCGCGGGCCTGCTGAAACGGGCGGGCCCGGGCGCCGGGCCCCTGACGCAGGGCCCTGGGTCCCACCCCCTCCACCCCTCACCGCCGCGCCCCCCGCGTCAGCCGCCCAGGACGTCCAGGGCGCGGTCCACGTCCGCCGTCGTGTTGTACAGGTGGAAGGAGGCCCGCAGGTTGCCCGCGCGGGCCGAGAGCAGGACGCCGGCCCGCTCCAGGGCGTCCGCGCGGTCCCCGAGGCCCGGGACGGCGACGACCGTCGAGTCGTCCTCGACCGGCGCGTGCCCGAGGGAGCGGAGCCCGGCGCGGAAGCGGGCCGCGAGCCCCTTGTTGTGGACCTCGATCCGCTCGATGCCGACCTCTTCGAGGAGGGCGAGCGAACGGGCCGCCCCGTGGTACGAGAGGAAGGCCATCGGCTCGTCGAACCGGCGCGCGGAGCGGGCGAGTTCGCGGACCGGGCCGTAGCTGTTGGCCCACCGGTCCTCGCCGGTGACCCAGTTGGCGTGGATGGCCAGGAGCGAGTCCTGCGCCTCCTCGGTGACGGTGAGGAAGGACGCGCCGCGCGGACAGAGCAGGTACTTGTAGCCGCCGGCGACCGTGTAGTCCCACTCCCCCGCCCGCAGCGGCAGCCAGCCGGCCGCCTGGGTGGCGTCCAGGAGGGTGCGGGCGCCGTGGACGGCCGCGGCCTCCCGCACCGCCGCGAGGTCGGCCGTCCGGCCGTCCGCCGACTGCACGGCGGAGAGGGCGACGAGCGCGGTCTCCGGTCGTACGGCCCCGGCGAGCCGCTCCAGGGGCGCGAAGCGGACCTTGAGGTCGCCGCGGATCGTGAAGGGGGTGATGACGGAGGAGAAGTCGCCCTCGGGGAAGAGGACCTCGGACCCGGCGGGCAGCGACTGGGCGATCATCCCGCAGTGCACGGCGACCGAGCTGCCGACGGCGACGCGCTCGGGGGCGGTCCCGACGAGCCGGGCGAAGGTCGCCCGGGCCTCGTCGACGATCTCGAAGCTCCCGGACCCGCCGGGGCGCCCGTCGGCGGTCTCCTGGGCGAGGAGGGTGACGGCCTCGACGGTCCGGCGGGGCATGAGCCCGCAGGTGGAGGTGTTGAGATAGGTCTTCTTGGGCGCGAACTCGGCGCCGCCGAGGGGCCGGTCGAGAGGCTGGTCGAGGGAATCCATGACCCCCACCCTGGATTCCCGACGATCACCCGTCAATCGCGCCCCCACCTGGGGGACCTTCCAAGCACGGCTTATCGCCGCAGGTCAACAGGGGTACGGGGCCCGGCCCGGAGTCGGCGGACGCCGAAATCCGAGCCGGGGAACGGGGGGGCCGACTCAGGCCCCGGGGACCTCACAGCCGTCCGGGCCGCAGGCGTCGGCGTCCGCGCCGGTGCCGAGCGGCTGGAGGGCGCGGCCCTGCCAGGCCTGTTCGAGGGCCTGGGTGAAGACCTCGGCGGGCTGGCCGCCGGAGACGCCGTAGCGGCGGTCGAGGACGAAGAACGGCACGCCGTTGGCGCCGAGTTCGGCGGCCTCGCGCTCGTCCTGGCGTACGTCGTCGGCGTAGGCGGCCTCGTCGGCTAGGACGGCCCGGACCTCGGTCTCGTCGAGGCCGGCCTCCACGCCGAGCGCCACCAGGGTGTCGGCGTCGAAGACGGAGCGCTCCTCGGCGAAGTTGGCCCGGTAGGCCAGGTCCAGGAGCTCGCCCTGCCGGCCGCGCGCCTTGGCGAGGTGGAGCAGCCGGTGGATGTCGAAGGTGTTGCCGTGGTCGCGGCCCTCGGTGCGGTAGCCGAGCCCCTCGGATTGCGCGTTGGAGGCGACGTGCGCCTCCATGGCCCGGGCCTCGTCGAGGGTGCGGCCGTACTTCTTCGCCAGCATCTCCAGGACGGGGGCCGTGTCGCCCTTGGCACGACCGGGGTCGAGCTCGAAGGACCGGTGCACCACCTCGACGTCGTCCCGGTGCGCGAAGGCCGCGAGCCCCTTCTCGAAGCGCGCCTTTCCTATGTAGCACCAGGGGCAGGCGATGTCGCTCCAGATCTCGACGCGCATGGGTTTCTCTCCGAGGGGGTGACGGGGGTGAAGACGGGGTGTTCCGCAAGGGGAACGCTCCCACCTGCCCGTTTCATTCCCTGTACCGGAGCGGTGTGAGGCGGGTCGTCGCCGCAGCCGTCCTCGCCCTGGGGCGTCAGCTCCGAGAAGGCTCACCGAGGGGCCGGCCCTGCGCTTCGGGGCGGAAGACGAGCGCGGGGAGGGGAAGATGATCGCGGGGAGGGAGGGAACGTGTGCTCGAAGTACCATCCCCGCAAGGTTCTCCGGTCGGTACTTCCCCTCTCCGCAGAGGCGTAGTCGGACGGGGACATCTCTGTGGGGAGGACAGAGGGCGATGAGTGTGGCTGAGAGCTGGTCGCGTGTGATGGGTCTTCTTCAGCAGCACGCACCGGCCGATCACGCGGATCTGCCGGGGCCCGCTACGGAGGAGATGCTCGCGGCGGCCGAGGAACGGATGGGGATCTCCCTGCACGGGGACCTGCGGACGTGGCTGTCGCGGAACAGTCTGGATCTGCCGGAGGAAGACGTCGACGACGAAGTGGCATGCTGCGGCTTCGACGGGTTCCCCGACGAGGGAAGCTTCTTCCTGGGCATCCGGGCGATGGAGAGGCTCTACGCGAACCGCTCCGTGTCCGGTGGATTCGACCCTCCGGACCGGCCGGACGATCCGTTCTGGCGCAACGAGTGGATCCCGTTCCTGTCGGACCAGGACGGCTGGACGGGAAAGTTCGTCGACGTGCGGGACGGGCGCGTCGGCAGATGGTTTGTGGGTGACCCCACGGTTACGGGCGAGTACGAGTCGATGGCCCGGTACTTCGACTCCGTGGCGGAGACGCTGACGAGGATCGCCGATGGGAACTCCCCGGTCTGCCGGTTCACCGAAGGCCGACTTGCCTGGTCGTGAGAAGGGCGTTCGCCTCGACCGTCCGGACGGCGCGGAGGCGATGCGCACGGAGGAGGGCGTCAACTCCGCAGTGGCCGGAGTGAGTCCCTCCACAGGATTCCGGTGGGGGGACGCACCCCCGATAGCCTGTCCGGCATGTCGGAGACCACGCAGAAGCCCGCGGTCCGGTGCGTCAAGTGTTCCGGGACGGGAGTCGTCCTTTCCAAGGCGGCGGACACGACCACGAGACTGCCCCGTTGGCGGTACCGGTGTCTCGAATGCGCGGTTGCCTGGTGGGTTGACGAGCATGAGCACTGGCAGGAGTACCCGCCCGGAAGGTAGGAACGTGTTCGTTCCCGCACGCGAGCCGATTCAGCGGCTCGTGAAGCCGTGCAACCGCCCGTATCGCGGCAGCGCTTCCTCCTACCACGACGGAAGGACCGGCGTCCGCACGGATGGTCGGGGCACGTGGTGAGCGAGCAGCGGAGGCTCACCCCCGACGAGACCTTCGCGGCGCTCTACAGGCTCGCCCTGGACGTCGCGGAGGAACGCGGAGCGCGGATCGCGGAGGGTGCGCGCGGGTCGGGTGCGTATGCCTTCATGGCGGAAGCCCGGAGGCTGTGTCCCGATGTGCCGATCATCTGGGACGGAGGGCCGGACCCTTCCTGACCTTCTGAACGGCCCCGTCCACGCGTCTCCCCCGTGATGTGTGGGCGGGACCTCCTCCTTCCCCGACCTAGCCCAACCACGAGGGCAGTCGCGCCGTGTTCCTTCAGGAAGCCCGGATCGCCCGGTCGATCTCCGCGCCGGTGCGGGCCACGACGACGGGCCACTCGTCCCTGAGGGCGGCGGGCAGGAGGTCGTGGTCCTCGTCCCGCCGGATCACGGTCGGTCCGCCCGGGACGATGAGCACGGCGTCCAGCCGGCGCAGCAGGGCGGCCAGGAGGTCCATGATGCCGCCGCCTCCGAAGCGGTTGAAGGTGATGTTGTCCGGGCTGGAGAAGTACACGCCCGCCTCCTCGTTCTCCGCCGTACGCACCTGCAGGAAGTTCTCCCCGAGGTCCCGTGCCACCACGTAGGGGGCGAGGACCTCGCGCGCGGCGCTCATGTCCAGGGGCGCCGACTCGCCGTTCTGGAACCGGCACACGAAGATGTCGAAACTCATGCTGCCGCTCCCCCCGCCCCGCTCCGCGTCAGACGGCTGAACGTGGCGCGGTAGGCGCTCGGGGTGAGGCCGGTGCGGCGCAGGAGGTGGCCGCGCAGGGAGTCCGCCGTGCCGAGGCCGCAGGCGCGGGCCAGCGCGTCCATGGGGAGGGTGGTGGTCTCCAGGAGTTCCTTCGCCCGTTCGACGCGCTGGTGGAGCAGCCACTGGAGCGGGCTGACCCCGGTCTCGGCGTGGAAGCGGCGCGAGAGGGTGCGGACGGAGACCCCCGCGTGCCGGGCGAGGTCGGTGAGGCCGAGCGGCTCGTCGAGGTGTTCCATCGCCCACGCGCGCGTGTCGGCGAAGGAGACCCCGCGCTCGGGCGGCAGCGGGGTCTGGGTGAACTGGGCCTGGCCGCCGGGCCGTACGGGCGCGACGAGGGCGAGCCGCGCGACCGTGTTGGCGACGGCGGCGCCGTGGTCGGTGCGGATGACGTGCAGGCAGAGGTCGATGCCCGCCGCGTATCCGGAGGAGGTGAGGACGGGACCGTCCTGGACGTAGAGGACGTCGTCCTGGAGGTCGACGGCCGGGTGCCGGGCGGCGAGCAGCGGCCGGTACGCCCAGTACGTCGTGGCCGCACGGCCGTCGAGCAGCCCGGCCTCGGCGAGCGCGAAGGCGCCGGTGCAGATGGAGGCGATCCGCTTGCCCGCGCCGGCGGCGCCGCGCAGCGCGTCGAGGATGCGCGGATCGGGATCGGTGTACGAGCCGCTGCCCGCGAGGATCACCGTGTCGGCGCCGACCACCGCGTCCAGCCCGCGCGGGACCGTCAGGTCGAGGCCGCCGGTGGTGGTGACGGGCCCGGGGTCGGGGGCGCAGATGACCGTCTCGTACCCCGGTCCGCCGTCGATCTCGACCTTGCCGAACAGCATCTCCGGAATGGCGAGGTTGAACATCGAGACGGGCGGGGCGGCGATCACGGCGACGCGGCGGACGCGGGACGCGGTCGGCATGGCCAGAACCTCCGGTCGTATGGCATTCGGGCCACTACTGTACGGGTCCGCAGGTCACGAAGCTGGGTCCATGCCCTCAACGGTTCGCAGCGAAGCCCCTGTTGTTCCCGAAGCCCCTGTTGTTCCCGAGACCCCTGCCGGGCCCGAAACCCCTGCCGGGCCCGGGACCCCGCCTGCCCCCAAGACCCCTTCCTCCCCCCGTCCGGCCCTCGCCGCCGCCATGCTCGGTTTCGCCCTCATCACCCTCGACACCTCGGTCGTCAACGTCGCCCTGCCCGCCGTCGGCGCCGACCTGCGGACCGGCATGACCGGCCTCCAGTGGGTGGTCGACTCGTACACGCTGGCCCTCGCCGCGCTGCTGCTGTCCAGCGGGGCGCTCGCGGACCGGATCGGGGCGAGCCGGGCGTACGGCGCCGGGGTCGTCGTCTTCACGCTCGCCTCGGCCGCCTGCGGTCTCGCCCCCGGCCTCCCGGCGCTGCTCGCGGCCCGGGCGGTGCAGGGCGCGGCGGCGGCCGTGATGCTGCCGGCCTCCCTCGCGCTCGTACGGGAGGCGTACGGGGATCCGGGGCGGCGGGCCCGCGCGGTGTCGCTGTGGGCGGCGGGCGGGACGGCCGCGGTGGCGCTCGGCCCGGTCGCGGGCGGGGCGCTGACGACGGCCTGGAGCTGGCGCGGCGTCTTCTTCGTCAACCTGCCGCTCGGCCTCGCCGCGCTCGTCCTGCTCGCCCGGGTGGCACGCTCGGCCCGCCGGCCCGCGCCGCTGGACCTGCCGGGGCAGGTGACGGCGGCGGCAACGCTCGGGGCGCTGACCTTCGCCGCCATCGAGGGCGGTACGGAGGGGTGGTGGGCGCTGGGGGTCGCGGTGGCCGCCTTCGCCGCGTTCCTGGCGGTCGAGGCCCGGCGGCGCGATCCGGTGGTGCCGCTCGGGCTCTTCCGGGACACGACGGTGGCGGTGACGGTGGCGGCGGGCGCGGCGAACAGCGTGGCCTTCTACGGCACGGTCTTCGTGTTCGCCCTCTTCTTCCAGCAGGTCCTCGGGCTCTCGGCGCTCGGCGCGGGGCTGATGTTCCTGCCGATGACGGGGCTGCTCGCCGGGGTGAACGTGCTGTCGGCGAAGGTGGCGGCGCGGTACGGGGCGCGGCTGCCGATCGTCGTGGGCCAGGTGGTCGGGGTGGCCGGACTCCTCGGGCTGCTCGCCGTGGACGCGGGGACCCCGCTGCCGGTGCAGGCCCTGCTCCTGGTGCCGCTGGCGCTCGGGGCGGGCTTCTCGCTGCCGCCGCTGACCGCCGCGATGATGGAGGCCGTTCCGGCGGAGCGGGCGGGGACGGCGGCGGGGCTCCTGAACGCGGTCCGGCAGACGGCGGGCGCACTGGCGATCGCGGTCTTCGGTTCGCTGGCGGGCCGGTCCGTGGAGTCGGCGCTGGGCACGAGCCTGCTGATCAGTGCCGGATTCCTGGGGCTCACGGCGCTGGCCTCGCTGCGGCTGCCGCGCCGCCGGGCCTGAAGCCGGATCGGAGGGGGTGGCGCGTACGGGAGCGGACCCTCCTCTCGCCACTCTCAAGGTATAGCGCACAGGGGGGCTTGCGGCAAGGCCCCCTCCGTACCGCAGAATCGCCGACCTGACCGAAGAAGACCCAGGTCGGACACTGCGAAACGGGAGACCCACCACGTGCCCAGCTCTTCCCCCGCCCCCCTCGGCCCCACCGCCGCGACCCGTGCGTTCGACCTTCCCGAGCGGCTCTCCGCCAAGGCCGACCCGGCGCTGATCGCCGCCGACGAGCGGCACTTCGCCGCCGTGGCGGAGAGCCTGGGGCGGTCCGTCGCCGAACTGTCCGGGCGGCTCGACGCCCTGCGGAAGGCGCCCGGCGGCATCGGGCGCGAGGCGATGGAGCGGGACGCCGAGATCCACCGGCTGACCGCACGCCTGCGGACCCTGCGCCGCTTCGGCCTCGACCTGTGCCTCGGCCGGATGGTCGGGGCGGACGCGGCGGACGGGGCGGATGCGGTGGACGGCACCGGGCCGGTGTACGTCGGGCGGCTCGGGCTCACCGACGGCGCCGGGCGCCGGCTCCTCGTCGACTGGCGCTCCCCGGCGGCCGAGCCGTTCTTCGCGGCGACCCACGCCGACCCGATGGGGCTCGTCAGCCGGCGCCGGTACCGCTGGACCGGCGGCCGGATCACCGACTACTGGGACGAGGTGTTCACCGCCGAGGGCCTCGAAGGGCACGCGGCGCTCGACGACCAGTCGGCGTTCGTCGCGAGCCTGGGCGGCGAGCGCTCGCCCCGGATGCGCGACGTCCTCGGCACCATCCAGGCCGACCAGAACGCCGTCGTCCGGGCGGGTTCCAAGGGCGCGCTCGTCGTCGACGGCGGCCCGGGTACGGGGAAGACGGTCGTCGCCCTGCACCGCTCCGCGTACCTCCTCCACGCGGACCCGCGCCTCGGGCGGCGCGGGGGCGGCGTGCTGTTCGTCGGGCCGCACCGGCCCTATCTGGACTACGTCTCCGACGTCCTGCCCGGCCTCGGCGAGGACGGGGTGCGGACCTGCGTCCTGCGGGACCTCGTCGCCGAGGGGGCGGAGGCGGCGGCCGAGACCGACCCGGAGGCGGCCGCCCTGAAGTCCTCGGTGGACATGGTGGAGGCGGTCGAGGCGGCCGTCCGGTTCTACGAGACGCCCCCGGACGGGGGGACGACGGTCACGACCCCGTGGGACGAGGTCCGGCTGACCGCCCGCGACTGGGCGCGGGCGTTCGAGGCGCCGGAGCCGGGGACCCCGCACAACGAGGCGCGCGAGCAGATCTGGGAGGAACTGGCCGAGATCCTGCGGGAGAAGCACGCCGAGGAGGTCCCGGAGGAGGAGTTCCGGGCGTCGCTGCGCCGGGACCGGGAGCTGACGGCCGCCCTGCACGGTGCGTGGCCGCTGATCGAGGCGGCCGACCTCGTCGGGGACCTGTGGACGGTCCCCGCCTATCTGCGCCTGTGCGCGCCCCGGCTCGGCCCGGAGGAGGTGCGGAGGCTGGGGCGTGCGGACGCGCGCGCGTGGACGGTGTCCGACCTGCCGCTCCTGGACGCGGCCCGCCGGCGGCTGGGCGACCCGGAGGCGTCGCGGCGCGAGCGCCGGCGCGAGGCCGCCGTCGCGGCCGAGCGCGCCCGCCGGGCCGAGGTCACCGCGAGCCTGCTGGAGAACATGGTGATCGACGAGAGCGAGGGCGCCATGGGGATGCTGCGCGGGCGGGACCTCCAGGAGAGCCTGATCGACGAGGGCGCGCTGCCCGCCGCCGAACCCGACCTGCTCGCCGGTCCGTTCGCGCACGTCGTCGTGGACGAGGCGCAGGAGCTGACCGACGCGGAGTGGCGGATGCTGCTCGCGCGCTGCCCGTCGCGGAGCTTCACGATCGCCGGGGACCGCGCCCAGGCCCGGCACGGCTTCACGGAGTCGTGGCGGGAGCGCCTGGAGCAGGTCGGGCTCGACCGGATCGAGGTGGCCTCCCTGAGCATCAACTACCGGACGCCGGAGGAGATCATGACGGAGGCGGAGCCGGTCGTCAGGGCCGCGCTCCCCGACGCCAACGTGCCGGTGTCCGTCCGCAGGACCGGGATCCCCGTCGCGTACGGGTCGGTCGGGGACCGGGACGCGGTCCTGGACGCCTGGCTCGCGGAGCACGCGGAGGGGACCGCCTGCGTCATCGGCGACCCCGCGTTCCGCGAGCGGCCCCGCGTCCGCTCCCTGACCCCGTCGCTCGCGAAGGGCCTGGAGTTCGACCTGGTCGTCCTGGTCGACCCGGAGGCGTTCGGCGGGGGCGTCGCGGGGGCGGTGGACCGGTACGTCGCGATGACGCGGGCGACGCGGCGGCTCGTGGTCCTGGGGAGCGCCTGAGAGCGGACGCCCCGGACGCTCCGGGGCCCTGGCGTCCCGGCCGCCCCGGGGTTCAGCGCCTCGGCAGCCCCAGCGGGTTGCCGTCGCGGAGTTCCGGCGGGAGGAGGTGGTCGGGGGTCGACTGGTAGGTGACCGGGCGGAGCCAGCGTTCGATCGCGGTCGCGCCGACCGAGGTGGAGGTGGAGGTGGTGGCCGGGTAGGGGCCGCCGTGGTGCTGGGCGGCGGCGACGGCGACGCCGGTGGGCCAGTCGTTGACGAGGACACGGCCGGCCAGCGGGGTGAGGGCGGCGAGCAGCGGGGCCGCGTCGGGGTCCTCGGCCGCCCCGGTGGTGTGCAGGGTGGCCGTGAGGTTGCCCGGGAGCAGGCCGAGGACGGCGGTGGCCTCCTCGCGGGTGGTGTAGCGGGCGACGACGGTGACCGGGCCGAAGCACTCCTCCAGGAGGAGGTGGTGGCCGCCCGCGAGGAGCCGTTCGGCGTCGACGGCGAGGACGCCGGCGCCGACGGCGTGCGCGCCGGCCGCGCCCGGGGTGACGGGGGCGCCGACCCCGGGGAGCGCGGCGCGCTCGGCGACCCCGGCGACGAAGGCGTCCCGCATCCGGTGGTCGAGCATGACGGACGGTCCGGTGTCGCCGACGCCGGCGGTGAGGGCGCCGAGGAAGCGGTCGCCCGCCTCGCCCCGGGGGGCCAGGACGAAGCCGGGCTTGGTGCAGAACTGGCCCGCGCCCAGGGTCATGGAGCCGGCGAGCCCGGCGCCGATCGCGGCGGCCCGCTCCCCGGCGGCCGCGGGGGTGATCACGACCGGGTTGAGGGATCCGAGTTCGCCGTGGAAGGGGATCGGCACGGGCCGGGCGGCGGCCGCGTCGAAGAGCGCCCGGCCGCCGCGCACGGAGCCGGTGAAGCCGGCCGCCGCGACGAGCGGGTGGCGTACGAGCGCGACGCCCGCGTCGAAGCCGTGGACGAGGACGACGACGTCCTCGGGGAGGCCGGCCTTGACGGCGGCCCGGCGCAGGAGGGAGGCGCAGAGTTCGGAGGTGGCCGGGTGGCCGGGGTGGCCCTTGACCACCACGGGGCAGCCGGCCGCGAGGGCGCTGGCGGTGTCGCCGCCGGGGACGGAGAAGGCCAGCGGGAAGTTGCTCGCGGCGTAGACGGCGACGACGCCGAGCGGGACCTTCCAGCG
Source organism: Streptomyces sp. NPDC007872 (assembly GCF_042868165.1). Classification (NCBI taxonomy): domain Bacteria; kingdom Bacillati; phylum Actinomycetota; class Actinomycetes; order Kitasatosporales; family Streptomycetaceae; genus Streptomyces; species Streptomyces sp. NPDC007872. The sequence continues at coordinate 1,116,654 of NZ_JBIAEA010000002.1, read as the reverse complement.
GCGCAGGTCGGGCCGGGGCGGGACGGCCCCGGGGTCGGGCAGGTCGATCCGGACGTCGAGGAAGGAGCCCTCCTCGACGACGTCGGCGAAGGACCTCAACTGGGCCGTGGTGCGGGCGAGTTCACCGGTGAGCCGGACGGGCCCGAGGGCCGTCTCGGCGTCGGCCGCCGCCACGACGTGGTCGCGGGACTCGTCGAGGAGGTCGGCGGCGGTACGGAGGAGGGCGGCCCGTGCGGTCCGGTCGGCGAGGGCCCCGAGGGTGCCGTGCGCGGCCCGGACGGCCCGGTCGACCTCCTCCGCCGTGGCCTCCACCGCGACCCGCTCGCGCGGCTTCCCCGTCCGGGGGTCCACGCTCCACACTGGTTCCGCCGCCACCGCCACGCCCCTGTTCGCTAATCTGACCGCAGTTCCCGCAGATGAACACGGATCCGGTGGACTCTATTGACGGCCCTGCCGTCTCCACAAGGGGTCCCGTCCGGCCGGGGGCGACCGGGAGGGGCGGGCGACGGAAGAGGGGCGAGGACCATGGCGGGTGCCGACGCGGGCGGGGCGCAGGTGAAGTCCGCAGTGCGGACCGTGGAGCTCCTCGAGTACTTCGCCGGGCGCCCCGGGACGCATTCACTGGCCACCGTGCAGGAGGCCGTCGGTTACCCCAAGTCCAGTCTGTACATGCTGCTTCGCACCCTGGTGGAGCTGGGCTGGGTGGAGACGGACGCGACCGGCACCCGGTACGGCATCGGGGTGCGGGCGCTGCTCGTCGGCACCGCGTACGTCGACGGCGACGAGGTGGTGGCCGCCTCCCGGACCGTCCTGGACCGGCTCGCGGACGAGACCACCGAGACGGTCGGCCTGGCGCGGCTCGACGGCACCGACGTGGTCTGTCTGGCGACCCGCCGGTCCCCGCACCACCTGCGGCCGTTCACCCGGGTCGGGCGGCGGCTGCCCGCGCACTCGACCGCGCTCGGCAAGGCGCTGCTCGCCACCCACGACGACGAGCAGGTGCGCAAGCTCCTCCCGGAGACCCTGCCGGCGCCGACCGCGCACACGACCACCGACCGCGAGGAGCTGATCGAGGAGCTGCGGGTCGTCCGCGAGCGGGGCTTCTCGGTGGACCGCGAGGAGAACACGCTGGGGCTGCGCTGCTTCGGCGTGGCCGTCCCCTACCGGACCCCGGCGCGGGACGCGATCAGTTGCTCGGTGCCGGTGGCGCGGCTCACCCCGGACCGCGAACGGTCGATCGAGGACGCGCTCCTCGCCGCGCGGGACCGGCTGGCCCTGATGACCCGGCGGCTCTGAGCCCGGTACGGGCCGGACCCGTACGGAAGGGGAGGGCCCCGGAAGGGGCCGCTACGACCGCGTGGCCGTCCCGCAGCCCTCCCGGCTCCGGTCCTCGCCCAGCGGCTCCGTGCGGGCGTAGGGGTCGATCGTGCGGCCGTCCGTGGCCGTGCCCGTGTCCGGCGCGCCCCCGCCGAACTGTGGCCGGAAGTAGCCGGTGGACTCGCCGCAGCCGCCGTTGGTCATGTGGAGCTTGTACGACAGGAGGGTGAAGGTCCCCTCCTCCGTGGCCGCCTTCGCCGGGTCGTCCCAGCTCACCACGGTCTCCCGCCGCGCGATCACGCGCACGACCTCGTCGCCGCCGCCGGCCGGGGCGACCGGGTAGACGTAGGTGACGTCGGCGGTCACCTCCAGGGCCCCGAGCCTCCCCTCCCGGTAGGAGAGCCGGCCCCGGGTCCTGACCTCGTCCCCGACGAGGCGGGCCTGCGCCGGGTCGAAGCGGCTGAAGAGCAGCAGCGGGTCGTGGTCCTCGCCGGGGGTGCTCAGGGCGGTCGACACGAAGGTCCTGACGTCCTCCTGGCGCGGGTTCATCAGGGCGATCGCCCGCTCCGGGCGGGCGCCCCGCAGCACCGCCGGGTCCAGGCCGGACGCGGCGAGGAAGTCACGCGTGCGCGTGAGGGCCCGCGCCACCTCCGCCTTCGTCATCCGGCCGGTGGCCTCGGCGGCGGGCACGGTGATGCCGGCCGTGCCGCTCTTCCAGCGCGCGGCCGGGGAGCCGCGGAAGGGGTCGGCGAGCGTGGCCCGTCCGCCCGGTTCGGCGGGGGGCGTCTCCTCCGGCCGGGCGGTCTCCGGCGCGAGGGGCGCCCCGGCCCGGTCCCCGTGGCCGGACCAGCCGACGACGCCTCCCGGGTCCACCGCCACGAACAGCAGGGCGAGGGCGGTCACGAAGCCCGCCACGTACCAGCCCCTCCTGCTCCGGGGGCGTACGGGCGCGGACGCGGACGCGCGCCACGGCGCGGGCGCCGCCCGCAGTCGGGCCGCCTCCTCGCGGGCGCGTGCGGACGGCTCCTTCGGCGCGTCCCCCGCGCCGTCGGCCGAGGTCCGGAGGAACTCCTCCCACACCTCGTCCGGCACCGACGAACCGTCCCGCTCTCCGCCCACGCCCGGCCCCTTCCCCGTTCCCCCGCGTTTCCGGCCCCTCCCGGGGCTCCCGCATGATCGCACGGCCGACCGCACGGATCCGGACATGAAGGTTCGCTGAGAAACGGAACACATCCGGAACGTCCGCCGCCGGTCCGTTCGTCCCGACAAGTGCGATGAACAAGACGATCAGGCACACCTCGGTCTTCGTGCTGCTCCTCGTGCTCGCCCTCCTGGGCCGGGCCACGTGGGTGCAGGCGTACGAGGCCAAGGCGCTCGCGGACGACCAGAAGAACCGGCGGAAGACGATCGCGCAGTACGCGCAGCCGCTCGGGAACATCGTCGTGGCCGGCTCCCCGGTCACCGGCTCGAAGAGGACGGAGGGGACGGACCTGGCGTACCGGCGGACCTACCCGGACGGCGAGCTGTACGCGGCCGTCACCGGCTACAGCTCGCAGGCGTACGGCGCCACCCAACTGGAGGGCATCTACGCCGACGTCCTCGACGGCACCGACGACCGGCTGAAGAACCCGCTGGACGCGGTGACCCGCGAGCAGCAGGAGCCGGGCACGGTCGTCACCACGATCGACCCCGCCGTGCAGAAGGCCGCCTACCGGGCGCTCGGGAACAAGAAGGGCGCGGCCGTCGCCGTCGACCCGGTGAGCGGCCGGATCCTCGCCCTGGCCTCCACGCCGTCCTACGACCCGTCGAGGATCTCCGGCACGAACGACGGGGCCGCCTGGAAGGAGCTGACCTCCGACGAGGACAAGCCGCTGGTCAACCGGGCGCTGCGGCAGCCGCTGCCGCCCGGCTCCACCTTCAAGCTGGTCGTCGCGGCGGCGGCCCTGGAGGACGGCCTCTACCGCTCGGTGGACACGGCGACGCGGAGCCCCGACCCGTACACGCTGCCGCACACCCGGACCGTGCTGAGGAACGAGAACGCCTCCGCGCCCTGCGAGGACGCCACGATCCGCACCGCGCTGCGGTACTCCTGCAACAACGTCTTCGGCAAGATGGCCGCCGACCTGGGGCAGGACAAGGTGCGGGCGACGGCGGAGAAGTTCGGCTTCAACGACGCCGGGCTGGACGTCCCGGTCCGGGCGTACGCGAGCGTGTACCCGTCGACGATGGACCCGGCGCAGACGGCGCTCAGCGGCATCGGCCAGTTCGACGTGACGGCCACCCCGCTCCAGATGGCCATGGTGTCGGCGGCGATCGCCCACGACGGCCTCCTCGCGGCCCCGCACATGGTGTCGCGGGTCGAGGACTCCGACGGCGACGCGCTCGCCTCGTACGAGGACGGGGACACCCGGCGGATCGTCTCCTCCTCGACGGCCGAGCAGTTGCGCAGCGCGATGGTGACCGTGGTGGAGGAGGGCACCGGCACCAACGCGGCGGTCGCCGGGGCGGAGGTCGGCGGCAAGACGGGCACCGCGCAGCACGGCGAGAACAACAGCAAGACGCCGTACGCCTGGTTCACCTCGTACGCCAAGGACTCCTCGACCGGGAAGCAGGTGGCCGTCGCGGTGATGATCGAGGACTCGGGCGCGGCCCGCTCCGAGGTCAGCGGCAACGGCCTGGCGGCGCCGGTGGCGCAGAAGATGATGGCGGCGGCGCTGAAGTGACGCCGGTGACGTCGGCGTGGCGTCGGTGGCGCGGGTGGCGTCGAAGTGACGGTGAGCGGGGCCCGATTGGCCGTCGGGCCCCGTCACGCGATATGCAGGGGCACGCTCGCATCCGAGCGCGCGTTCGATCCCGCACCCCCTGTTCGCCCTCGCCTCGCGGAGGACCCCCGTGCGTCTGCCCCGTTCCCTGTCCGGCTGGACCATGGCGGTCTTCGGCGTGCTCGCCGCCGCGCTCGGCGTGGTGGGCCTGGTCGTCCCGGACGCCCTGCTCACGGTCATGGGCTTCGAGCCGGTGCCCGACGGCGGGCGGGCGGACGGCGACCACACCCCGGTCTTCCTGACGGCCTCCTCGATGGCCGCGCTCAACATGGGCGTCTACTACGTCCTGGCCGCGCTCGCCGACTGGAAGCCGTTCTTCCGCTGGACGGTCCCCTTCCGCCTCCTCACCTGCGCGGTCTTCACCCTCGCCGTCGTCACCGGCCGCGCCCCGTCCGGCTTCCTGGGCGTGGGCCTGTGGGAGGGGCTCGGCGCGCTCGTGACGGGGCTCGCGCTGCGGTACGAGAAGCGGAAGGATGCGGGCGCCCCCTAGGTGCGGCGCGGCCTCCGGGCGGGGAGCATGGAGGAAAAGCGCGGGCGCGGCGGGAGGAGGCAGGGTGACGGCCGGTTCCTTCCCTGGGACGGCGGGGCGGGTCGGGGTGCCCCTGGACGGCAAGGGGCTGCTCGACGTGCTCGGGGTCGCGGCCGTCGTCGTGGACGCGCGCGGCCGGATCGTGCTGTGGAGCCCGCAGGCGGAGGCCCTCTTCGGCTTCCGCGCCGAGGAGGCCCTCGGCCAGTACGTGGCCCGGCTGATCGTCGGCGACGACCACCGCGAGGAGGCGACGCGCCTCTTCGGCGAGGTGCTCGCCGCCGGCACGGCCTGGTCGGGCACCTTCCCCGTGCGGCACAAGGACGGCTCCACCCGGCAGGTGGAGTTCCGCAATATGCGGCTCACCGACGACCTGGGCGGGCTCTACGCCCTGGGGATCGCCGCCGACCGGACCGTCGTCGAGCGGGTCGAGGCCGAGCTGGCCCTCTCCGACCGGCTCGTCTCCCAGTCCCCGATCGGCCTCGCCGTCTTCGACACCGCGCTGCGCTTCGTCCTGGTGAACCCGGCCCTGGAGCGGATCAACGGCATCCCGGCCGCCCTGCACACCGGGCGGCGGATCTCCGACATGCTGCCGGCGATCGACGCGCCGGGGGTGGAGGAGGTGCTGCGGGCGGTCCTGGAGTCGGGCGAGCCGGTGCTCGACCACTCCACGGTGGGCCGGACCCCCGCGGACCCGGGCCGTGACCACGTCTGGTCGGTGTCCTTCTACCGCCTCGAAGGCGGCGAGGGCCGGGTCCTGGGCGTGGCGGCCTCGGTGATCGACGTGACCGAGCGGCACCGGGCGGACGCGGAGGCGGACCGGTCCCGGCGGCGGCTCGCGCTCATCGCGGACGCCTCGGCCCGGGTCGGCACCACCCTGGAGGTGGAGCGGACCGCCGACGAGCTGGCCTCGGTCGTGGTGCCGGCGCTCGCGGACGTCGCGGCCGTCGACGTCCTGGACTCCGTCCTGTCGCTGCGCAGGCCGGGGGCGCCGGAGGAGGAGGGCCCGGCGCTGTTCCGCGCGCTCGCGGTGAAGGCGTCGGGGCCCACGGAGGCGCTGCCGGCCGCCGACCCGCCGGGGTCGGTCGCGATGTACGGGGCGGACCGGCTGGTCACCCGGTGCGTGCACACCGGTCTGCCGGTCCTGGTGGAGCGGGTCGGGCCCGGGGACCTGCCGCGGATCGCGCGGAGCCCGGAGGCGGCCGAGATGCTGGCCAGGGCCGGGGTCCACTCGTACCTCGCGGTGCCGCTGATCGCGCGCGGCGAGGTGCTCGGCGCGCTCGACCTCAAGCGGGACCGCAACGCGCTGCCGTTCGACGGGGACGACGTGCTGCTCGCGACGGAGCTGGCGGCCCGGGCGGCGGTGAGCATCGACAACGCGCGCTGGTACCAGAGCGTGCGGAACTCGGCGGTGACGCTCCAGCGCAGCCTGCTGCCGGGGGCGCCGCCCGCGCGGGCGGGCCTGGAGGTCGCGGCCCGCTACCAGCCGGCGCAGGCGTCGAGCGAGGTCGGCGGGGACTGGTACGACGTGATCCCGCTGCCCGACGACAAGACGGCGCTCGTCGTCGGGGACGTGATGGGCAGCGGGATCGACGCGGCGGCGACGATGGGCCGGCTGCGGACGGCGACCTGCGCGTTCGCGGACCTCGACCTGTCCCCGGCGCAGGTGCTGCGGCACCTGGACCGGATCACGGAGGGCCTGGAGCACTACATCGCGACCTGCCTCTTCGCCGTGCACGACCCGGCCAGGGAGCGGTGCCGGATCGCGAACGCGGGCCACCTGCCGCCCGTGCGGGTCCCGGTGGACGGCCCGGCCGAGCTGGTGCGGCTCTCGACCGGGGTGCCGCTGGGGGTGGGCGGCGGCACCTTCCGCACGGCCCGGGTGCCGTTCCGGCCCGGGGACCGCCTGGTGCTCTACACGGACGGGCTGATCGAGACCCGCGACGAGGCGATCGACGAGCGGCTCGCCCTGCTCGTGGGCCTGCTCGACGAGGCGCGCGGTCCCCTGGAGGAGACCTGTGACCTGCTGCTGCGGGCGCTGCGCCGGCCGGGCGCGCCGGACGACGTGGCGCTCCTGATCGCCCGGAGCACGGGATGACCCCGCGGAAGCGGCGGAACGGCCCGGGCCCCGGCACCGGCCGGGACCGGGGGCGGGCGCGGCGGGGCAAGGAGAAGCGGCGCGAGACCGGGCTGCGGAGCGTCGCCGGGCAGGTCTTCGCCCTGGAGGCGCTGATCGCGCTCCTGGTGATCGTGGCGGCGCTGTTCGTCACCTTCTACCAGGAGCGGCGGGACACCGAGCGGGACGCCCGGGCCCGCTCGCTCGCGGTCGCGGAGGCGCTGGCGAACGCCCCGGGCATCGACGCGGCGCTGGCCTCGCCCGACCCGACGGCGCGGCTCCAGGACGAGGCGGAGGCGATCCGGCGGGCCACGCGGCTCGACTTCATCGCGATCCTGGGCCCGGACGGGATGCGGTACACCGACTCGCAGCCGGACCTGATCGGCCGCAGGGCGGTCGGCGACCTCTCCCGGGCGGCGGTGGACGGCGAGTCGTACACGGAGCTCTTCGAGGGCGCGCCGAACGACGCGGTGCGGGCCGTGGTGCCCGTGGTGAACGATCGGGGCAAGATCGTCGGTCTGGTGACCAGCGGCATCGAGGTGGAGAACATCGCGCACTCCGTCCAGGACCGGCTGCCGCTGCTCGCCGGGGCGGCGGGCGGCGCGCTCCTGGTGGCGGTGGGCGGGGCGGCCCTGGTGAGCCGGCGGCTGCGGCGCCAGACGCACGGCCTGGGGCCGGCCGAGATGACCCGGATGAAGGAGCACCACGAGGCGGTGCTGCACGCCGTGCGGGAGGGGGTCCTGATCATCGACTCCGACCACCGGCTGCTGCTCGCCAACGACGAGGCGCGGCGGCTGCTCGGTCTGGGGCCGGAGGCCGAGCGGCGGCACGTCTCGGAGCTGGGTCTGGACCCGCGTACGGTCGAGCTCCTGGAGTCGGGGGAGGCGGCGACCGACGAGGTGCACCGGGCGGGCGACCGGTTGCTCGCGGTGAGCGTGCGGCCCACGCTGCCGCACGGCTCCGAGTCCGGCTGCGTGATGACGATGCGGGACACCACCGAGCTGGCCGCGCTGTCCGGCCGGGCGGCGCTGGCCCGGGGGCGGCTCCAGTTGCTCTACGAGGCGGGGGTCCGGATCGGGACGACCCTGGAGGTCGTGCGGACGGCGGAGGAGCTGGCGGAGGTGGCGGTGCCCCGGTTCGCGGACTTCGCCACGGTGGAGCTCCTGGAGCCGGTGCTGCGCGGGGAGGAGCCCTCCGAGATCGTGGAGACGGCGGCCGCGTCGGCGGAGATGCGGCGGACGGCGCTGAGCGGGCTGCGGCCGGACCGGCCGCTCCAGCCGGTCGGGGACACCGTCCGCTTCGACGTGCCCAGCACTCCGATGGCCATGGCCCTGGCCTCGGGGCACGCGGTGGTGCAGCCGGAGCTGGCCGAGGCGGAGGGCTGGCGGGCGCAGGACCCGGAGGGGGCGGCGCAGGCCCTCGCGTACGGGATGCACTCGCTGCTCACGGTGCCGCTGCTGGCCCGGGGGGTGGTCCTGGGGATGGCGAACTTCTGGCGGGCGGACACGCAGGAGCCGTTCGGGGAGGAGGACCTGTCGTTCGCGGAGGAGCTGGCGGCGCGGGCGGCGGTCGCGATCGACAACGCGCGCCGGTTCACCCGGGAGCACGCGATGGCGGTGTCGCTCCAGCGGAGCCTGCTGCCCCGGGTGCTGCCGGAGCAGAGCGCGGTGGAGGTCGCGCACCGCTACCTCCCGGCGAAGGCGGGGGTGGGCGGCGACTGGTTCGACGTGATCCCGCTGCCGGGGGCGCGGGTGGCGCTCGTGGTGGGGGACGTGGTGGGGCACGGGCTGCACGCGGCGGCGGCCATGGGGCGGCTGCGCACGGCCGTGCACAACTTCTCGACCCTGGACGTGCCGCCGGAGGAGATCCTGGGCCACCTGGACGAGTTGACGGGGCGGATCGACGCCCGGGAGACGGAGGGGACGGACGGGGAGGGGCGGCGGCGCGACGAGGGCATCACCGGCGCGACCTGTCTGTACGCGATCTACGATCCGGCCTCCGGAGTGTGCACGGTGGCGAGCGCGGGCCATCCCGGGCCCGCGCTCGTGGCGCCCGACGGGCGGGTGGAGTTCCCCGAGCTGGCGTCGGGGCTGCCGCTCGGGCTCGGCCTGGGCGAGGCGCCGTTCGCGTCGACGGAGCTGCGGCTGCCGGAGGGCAGCAAGCTGGTGCTCTTCACCGACGGCCTCGTGGAGGACCAGGGGCGGGACTTCGACGCGGGGCTCGGGCTGCTGCGGTCCGCGCTCGCCCGTCCGGACCGGAGCCCGGAGCAGACCTGCTCGGACGTCTTCGCGACGCTCCTCCCGCCCGCGCCGCGCGACGACATCGCGCTCCTGGTGGCGCGGACCCGGCTCCTCGACCGGGAGCGGATCGCCGAGTGGGAGGTGGCACGGGACCCGTCGGCGGTGTCGCCGGTGCGGAACGCGGCGGCGGCGAAGCTGTCGGAGTGGGGGCTCGACGGGCTCGCGTTCTCGGCGGAGCTGATCCTCAGCGAGCTGATCACGAACGCGGTACGGTACGGCGCGGACCCGGTGCGCGTGCGGCTGCTCCACGACCGGACGCTGATCTGCGAGGTCTCGGACGGCAGCAGCACCTCGCCGCACCTGCGGCACGCGGCGGCGACGGACGAGGGCGGGCGCGGGCTCTACCTGGTCGCGCAGTACGCGGAACGCTGGGGAACGCGGTACGGCCGGCGCGGCAAGACGATCTGGGCCGAGCTGCGGGCGGGCACGGGCGCCCCCGAACCGGCGGAGGCGGCGATGCCGGACCTGGACGCGCTGGAGGACCTGGCCTGGTGAGGGCCGGGGCGGGACCGGACGGGCCCGGGGGCAGGGCGGCGTCCCGGCCGGGCCCAGGATCCGCCGCCCCCGCGGGGAAGCGCTCCCACAAACCCTTTGACGCTCCGTCAGGCCGCTCCCTAGCGTGTCCACGGCCCCGAAGGTCCCGCACGCGGGCGGCCCCGGTGAAGGGCCCGCTGCGTCCGCCCCGCGCCCGCCCCCGTACCGTCCGAAGGAGAGCCGCCGCATGACCCGTCCCCTCGCCCTCGTGACCGGGGTCGGCCGTACCGTCGGCATCGGCGCGGCCGTCGCCCGGCGCCTCGCGGACTCGGGCTGGGACCTCGTCCTCACCCACTGGACCCCCTACGACCTGCGCATGGATTGGGGCGTCGAGCGGGGCGCGACCGAGGCGATCCTCCGCGACCTGGCCGGCCGGGGCGCGACCGCCGAGGCGGTGGAGGCCGACCTCGCCGACCCCGGGGCCCCCGCGCTCGTCTTCGACGCCGCCGAACAGCGCCTCGGCCGTCCGGTCACGGCCCTCGTCCTGTGCCACTGCGAGTCGGTCGACTCCGGTCTCCTCGACACCACGGTCGAGAGTTTCGACCGCCATTTCGCGGTCAACGCGCGCGCGTCCTGGCTGCTGGTACGGGAGTACGGCCGGCGCTTCGCCGGAACCCACGGGACCGGCCGCGTCGTCGCCCTGACCAGCGACCACACCGTGGGGAACCTCCCGTACGGGGCGAGCAAGGGCGCCCTGGACCGCATCACCCTGGCGGCCGCCCACGAGTTCGCGCACCTCGGGGTCACCGCGAACGTCGTCAACCCGGGCCCGGTGGACACCGGCTGGATGTCGGAGGAGCTGCGGGAGGAGGTCGTGCGCAAGACCCCGCTCGGCCGCCTCGGCACCCCGCGGGACGCGGCGCACCTGGTGGACTTCCTCTGCTCGCCCGGGGGCCAGTGGGTCAACGGCCAGTCGCTGACCGCCAACGGCGGCCTGGTCTGATCCGGAACCGCCGCACGGAGGTACGCAGGACCCGGCCGGACTGATACGGGGGAGCCGGCCGGGTCCGGGTGACCGTCCGCGTGGGCGGACCGGACCCGCTCACCGTAGGCCCGCCCGAAGATCGTCGCGAGCCGCGGAACGCGGGACCTGTCCGGAATGCGCGACGGATCGGAGCGGCGGAAGCACGCCCCGGCCGGGGAGCGCGCCCCCGGCGGCCCGGCTCCGGCGGCCCGGCTCCGGCCGGTGACACCGCCGCCGGCCCCGGCCGACGGCTTTGGCGCGATACCGCCGCCGGTCTCCCGCCACCGCTCTCCCGCCCCGCACCCCCTCGGCGCCCCGCCCCGCGCCCCTCAGCGCCCCGCCCGCAGCGTCCGGGACGGGGACTCGCCGTACTTCTCCCGGTAGCGCGCCGCGAACCGGCCCTGGTGGCCGAAGCCCCAGCGCCAGGCCACCTCGCTCACGCTCACCTCGCCCGGCGCGGCCGCCCGCAGCTCCTCGCGGACCCGGTCGAGGCGGACCTCCCGTACGTACGCCATCGGGGACATCCCCACGTACTCCCGGAAGGACTCCTGGAGGCGGCGCACGCTCACCCGGGCCAGGGCGGCGAGCTCGGTGGTGGTGAACGGGTGCTCGGGGCGCTCCCGCACCGCGTCCATCGCCCGCTTGACCGGGGCCGGCCGCCGGGCCTCCCCCGGCCGGTCGAGCGCCTCGCGCCAGGGGTGCTCGGCGGCCAGGAGCAGCCCGTTGAGCAGCGCCTCCTGGAGGGGCCTGGCCACCAGTTCGTGCCGGGCCAGGCCCTCCCCGGTCAGCGTCTCGTACGCGACCCGGCGGGCGAGGCGCACCCAGCTCAGGCCGGGGCCGCGCGTGATGTCGAGCCGGGGTTCGAAGGCGAGCGGGCCGCGCGGCGCCCGGCCCATGAGCTGTTCGAGGCGCTCGCGCAGCGCGGCCGCCCCGATCTTCACGGCCAGGGTCCGGCAGTCGCCGCTCCAGCGGTCCAGGAAGGTGTCCCCCGCCGGGTCGAGCAGCAGTGCCTCGGCGGCCGTCGCGACGAGGACCGGGCCGCCGCCCTGGCGCAGCTCCATGGTGCCGGTGAGCGGGGCGTTCAGGTGGTAGGCGCCCAGTTCCCCGAAACTCATCCGGACGTCGGCCCCGCAGCTCAGGTCGCCGATGACCAGCGGTCCGAGGACGACGGTGTCGAACCGCGCCGCGAAGGGGCGCGCCCGGCGCTCGACGAGCTCCATGCGGCTCGTGTAGTACCGCGCGTCCAGCTCCTCGCGCGCCTCGTCCACGTCCTGCGTCCGGAACGAGCTCCCGTCCGCCGGTCTCCCCGGCCCCCCGGACTCCGCCGTCCCCACCGGTCCCGCCGTCCCCACCGGCTTCGCCTGCTCCACCGTCCCCGTCCGCCCCACCGTCCCCGTCCGCCCCACAGCGCCCACCGTCGTTCCCCCGGCCCCCACAGCACCCATGGGTCGAAAGAATATTCATATGACGGATCTGACCGGGAACGGCAGGATGCCCGTCATGCCACGACCTCATGGATTCACGTACGAGCGGCGGGGCGACGGCTCCGTCGTCCTCACCCACCAGGGCCGCGCCGCGGGCGTGCTGCGCGGCGGGCGCGCCGAGAAGTTCCTGGCGGAGGTGGAGTCGGGCGACGCCCAGCTCGTCATGGCCCGCTGGACGGGCGCGTACCGCTTCGGCAACGAGCGGCAGGCCCGGAACCATCCGCGTAACCAGGGTGGTCGAACCGGGCGAAGGTAAGGGAACGGCAAAGGGGCCCGGATCGTTAGCCCTGGCATGACCGCTATGACCCCCGGCTCGAACATCCCTCTCACCGCCACGCGCGTGGCGGTGGACGTCGCCGCCCCGGTGCGGCTCGACGTCTCGGGCCTGCTGCTCGGCGCCAACGGCAAGGTGCGCTCGGACGACGACTTCATCTTCTACAACCAGCCGGCCGGGCCCGGTGTCACCTACCGCTCCGGCGGCGGGACCGCGCCCGACGCGATCCTGGTCGACACCGGCGCCCTGCCGGCCGGCGTCGAGAGGATCGTCGTCACGGCGAGCCCGGACGCCGCGGGCCGGACCTTCCAGGGCGTCGAGCCCACGGCGACGATCCGGAACGCGGACGACGGCAGCCCCCTCGCCACCTTCACGCCGCCGCGGCTCGCCACGGAGACGGCGCTCGTGGTCGTCGAGATCTACCTGCGCAACGGCGCGTGGAAGGCCCGCGCCGTGGGCCAGGGCTACGCGAACGGGCTCGCCGGCATCGCGACCGACTTCGGCGTCTCGGTCGACGACGAGCCGGCCGCGCCCCCGGCCCCCGCCGCGCAGGCCGCGTCCCCGGCGCCCCCCGCTCCCCCGGCCCCGCCCGCGCCGCCCGCCGCCCCGGCGGACCCCCGGGTCGCGCCCCCGGCCCCGCCCGCTCCCCCGGCCGCCCCCGCCGCTCCCGCACCCGGTACCGGCAAGATCAACCTCGACAAGGGCCGGGTCAACCTCCAGAAGAACCAGACGGTGTCCCTGGTCAAGGGCGGCCGTCCGCTGCTCTCGCAGGTCAAGATGGGCCTCGGCTGGGAACCCGCCTACCGGGGCAAGGACATCGACCTGGACGCGTCCGTCATCGCGTACGGACCCCAGCGCAACCACCTGGACAGTTGCTACTTCGGCAAGCTGGCCATCCTCAACGGCTCGGTCAAGCACTCCGGCGACAACCTCACCGGCGAGGGCGCGGGCGACGACGAGGTGATCGTCGTCGACCTGGGCCGGCTGCCCGCCGAGGTCTCCGGCCTCGTCTTCACGGTCAACTCCTTCTCCGGCCAGAAGTTCACCGAGGTCGCCAAGGCCTACTGCCGGCTGATCGACGCGGCGACGGGCGAGGAGCTGGTCCGCTTCGACCTGACCACCGCCGAGCCGCAGACCGGCGTGATGATGGCGAAGCTGATCAGGCAGTTCTCCGGCGAGTGGGAGATGACGGCGATGGGCGAGTTCGTGAAGTCGCGGACCGTCCGGGGCATGGTGAAGCCGGCCGCCCAGGCGCTCTGAGCGACCGGCCCGACAGGGGGTTCCCGGGGATCCCCCGGGAACCCCCTGTCCCGTCTCAGCGGCGGGGCTGGCGGCGCCAGGGGCCGGTGATCGCGACCATGATGCCCGGGTCCTGGATGTTGGCGAACAGCGTGTCGCCGTCGGGCGAGAAGACGACGCCGGTGAACTCGCTGCCGTTGAGGTCGTTGCGGGCGATCGGGTACGTGCGGCCGGAGTCGGTGGCGCCGAAGAGGTGCTGGACCCCTTCGCCGTCCTCGGCGATGACGAGCCCGCCGTACGGCGAGACGGTGATGTTGTCGGGGCCGTCGTAGGCGCCGTCCGCGTCGGGGTTCGCGTTCACGCCGAGCAGCACCTTGAGGGTGAGGGTGCGGCGCTTCGGGTCGTAGAACCAGACCTGGCCGTCGTGCGCCGCGCCCGGGCTCTCGGCGCGCGCGTAGGAGGAGACGACGTAGGCGCCGCCGTCGGCCCACCACATGCCCTCCAGCTTGCGGGCGCGGGTGACCTGCCCGTCCGCGAACTGCTTGCGGACGGGGGTGGTGCGGGCGTCGCGGTCGGGGACGTCGACCCAGTCCACGCCGTAGACGGTGCCGATCCGGGTGGCGCGGGAGAGGTCGTCGACGACCCGGCCGCCGGAGTCGACGCACTTGAAGGCCTGGAGTGCACCGGCGTCGTCCGCGAGGGTGCGGAGTTTGCCGCGCCCGTGCCGGAAGCCCTTCGGCGGCACCCAGCGGAAGAGCAGCCCGTTGGGGCCGGAGGCGTCCTCGGTGAGGTAGGCGTGGCCGCGCTCGGGGTCGACGACGACGGCCTCGTGGTCGTACCGGCCGAAGGCCTTGACCGGCTTCGGGTGGCGGTTGGCGCGGTGGTCGCGCGGGTCGACCTCGAAGATGTAACCGTGGTCCTCGGTCATGCCGTTGACGCCGGCGAGGTCGGAGTTCTCCTCGCCGGTGAGCCAGGTGCCCCAGGCGGTGCGCCCGCCCGCGCAGTTGGTGGAGGTCCCGGCGAGGCCCACCCATTCGGCCACGGTGCCGTCGCGGTGCACCTCGACGACGGTGCAGCCGCCGGCCGCGGCCGGGTCGTAGACGAGGCCCTCGACGAGCGGGACGGGGTGGGTCCACTTGGCGCGGGGACCCTTGAGCTCGTGGTTGTTGACCAGGTACGTGGTGCCGCGCGGGCCCGCGAAGGCGGCGGTGCCGTCGTGGTTGGAGGGGGTGAACTCGCCCGACTCCAGACGGGTCACGCCGCTGTGGGTGACGACGCGGTAGGAGAACCCGGCGGGCAGGGCGAGCATCCCCTTCGGGTCGGCGACCAGCGGCCCGTACCCGAGGGCGTGGCCGTGTCCGTGTCCGTGATCGTGGCCATGTCCGTGGTCGTGTCCGGCCCCGTGCGCCTGCGGCTCGTCGGACGCGAGCGCCTCGGGGGCGGTGGCGAGAGCCCCGACGACACCGGTGAGGGCGAGCCCCGCACCGGCGGCGGTGGACTGCTTGGTGAACTCTCTGCGGTTGAGCGGCATGGCGGCGGGTTCTCCCTGTGGTGGCCGGATGTCGCGGGCCACCCTCCCGCGCCTCCGCGAACACCGACTGAACGCCACGGGAACACCGCCGGGGGGGCCGGGGCGCCCCGCCGCCCCCCCCCCCCCCCGCCCCCCCCCCCGCCCCCCCCCCCCCCCCGAGAAAACAGAAAGACCCACCCCGAAGCAAAGCAACCCCACGACAAAGCCAAAATAAACC
>NZ_JBIAEA010000002.1:884433-1101320 GCF_042868165.1 Streptomyces sp. NPDC007872 | reverse complement strand
TCGGTGGGTTTGCGCGGCTGGGGGGGGGGTTCCCCGGGGGGGGGCGGTTGGGCGGGGCCCCCCCCCCCGCCCCCCCGCCACCCCCGACTCACCCCCCGGGCAACCCCGCGGGGCGCCGGGGCCCCCGGGGCCCCCGACGGAAGGACGCGTACGACACGAAGAGGTGTACGACACGAAGAGACGTACGACAGGAAGAGACGTACGACAGGAAGAGACGTACGACAGGAAGAGACGTCCGGTCAGGAACCGGACCGCGACCGGGCCTTGAAGGCGGCCTTGCGGGCCTCCTTCGCCGCGCCCTTGTCCCGGTGCAGCCGGCCCATCGCCTCCAGGACCTCCGCCGTCGCCGGGTGCTCCACCCGCCAGGCAGCCTCGAAGAAGCCGCCGTGGCGCCCGGTGAGGCCCTCGATCAGCTCCTGGAGCTCCTCCAGGTCGCCCTCCGCGTCGAGCTGGGCCGCGATCGTGTCGATCGCCAGCCAGAAGATCATCGACTCCGGCGGAGCGGGCACGTCCGTCGCGCCCCGCTCCGCGAGCCAGACCCGCGCCAGACCGCCCAGCTCCGCGTCGTCCAGGACCTCCCGCACGGCGGGCTCCGCCTCGGGGCCCACCAGGGAGAGCGTCTGCTGGCAGTGGAGGCGGCGGAGCGGGGAGCCCGCGTCGGAGCCGCGGGCGGCGTGCAGCAGTTCGCGGGCCGCGCCGAGGGCGTCGCGGCCGGCCAGCCAGGCGGCGGTCTCCTCGCGGGCCGCGGTCTCCGGGTAGCCGGCGATGCCGTCGAGGAGGGCGTCGGCGCCCTTGCCGGCCAGGTCGCCGACGGCGGGCGCGTCGACGCCGGCCTCCAGCATCCGGGCCCGGACGCCGTAGAGGCCGAGCGGGGTGAGCCGGACCATGCCGTAGCGGGTGACGTCCTCGTCGTCGACGGAGACGGCGGGCTCCTCGCCCTCCTCGACCATCAGGGCCTCGTCGAGGGGCTGGTACTCGACGAGCCCGATCGGTTCGAGCAGCCGGAACTGCTCGTCGAGCCGCATCATCGCGTCGGAGACCTGCTCCAGGACGTCGTCGGTGGGCTCGCCCATGTCGTCGGGGACGACCATCGACGCGGCGAGCGCGGGCAGCGGCACCGGGCCCTCGCCGGCCCCGCCCTCGCTGACGGTCAGCAGGTAGAGGTTGCCGAGCACGCCCTCCAGGAACTCGGCCTCGGCCTCGGGGTCCCAGTCGAGGGCGTCGACGTCGATCTCGCCGTCCTCCCCGATGAGGTCGTCGAGGTCGTCGAGGACGGGCGCGACGGCGTCCGCGAAGACGGTGTCGAAGCCGTCCAGCCAGAGCGCGAGGACGTCCCGGGGCGCACCGCCGGTGAGGAGCGCCAGGTTCTCGCCGGGCCCGGCCCGTCCGGGGACGTCCTCCCTGTCCCCGTCGGCCGCCTCGCCGTCCTCGACCTCCACGAGGCCGGTGTCGACCGCGAGCCGCCAGGCGTCGCCCGCCCGGAACTCGCCCTCCTCGTCGGCGGAGAGGCCCAGGGCCTCGGCCGCCGCCGGGAGCTGCTCGTCGACGAGTTCGCCGCCCGCGTCCACCCGGGTGTCCGGCCCGGCCCAGCGGGCGAGCCGTGCCGCGTCGGCGAGGAGGGGGGCGGCCAGGGCGTCCCGCGCCAGCTCCGCGTCCGCACGCAGCCGAACGGGGGGAAGGGTGGGGTGGTCCGCTGACATCTGGTGGGGTCTCCTCGGCGCGTACGGGGGCGAGCGGGTGGAAGGGGCTCGGAGGGCGGTCGCGAGGAGCCGCCCCGGAGAGCCGTCCCAGCGTAGACGCATCCGGGGGGACGCCCGCCGGTTCACGATTCCGTCAGCCTTCGTACACCCGTCGACCCTTGACAAGTGGGGTCCCCTGCCAAGAGATTGACGCGCGTAGATCCATCTGCCGTTCCTCCAAGCACCCCCGGAGTCCCTGATGTCTTCCTCCATACCGAGAAGCGCGGCCGTCGCCGCCGTCGTGTCCGCCGCCCTGGCCGCCGGTCTGCTCGCCGGTTCGGCGAGCGCGTCCGCCGAGGACGGCGCCGGTGTCCGCGTCCACGACATCCAGGGCACGACCCGCGTCTCGCCCCTGGTCGGGCAGCAGGTCACCGGTGTCACGGGCATCGTGACCGGCGTCCGCACCTACGGCTCGCGCGGCTTCTGGATCCAGGACCCCACCCCGGACGCGAACCCGGCCACCAGCGAGGGCCTGTTCGTCTTCACCAGCTCCGTCCCGACCGTCGCGGTCGGCGACGCGGTGAGCGTGAACGGCACGGTCACCGAGTACGTCCCCGGCGGCCTCGCCTCCGGCAACCAGTCGCTGACGCAGCTCTCCAAGCCGGTCGTCACCGTCGTCTCGCAGGGCAACCCGGTGCCGGCCCCGGTGACGATCTCTTCCCGGTCCGTCCCCGGCGCGTACGCGCCGGAGGGCGACCCGGCCGCGGGCGGCTCGATCAACGGCCTGGCCCTGAAGCCCCGTACGTACGCCCTGGACTACTACGAGTCCCTGGAGGGCACCAACGTCCGGATCGGCTCCTCGCGCGTGGTCGGCGCCACCGACCCGTACTCCGAGCTGTGGGTCACGGTGAAGCCCCGGGAGAACGACAACCGGCGCGGCGGCACGGTCTACGGCTCGTACGAGGACCAGAACACCGGCCGCCTCCAGGTCCAGTCGCTGGTCCCGACCGCCCAGCAGCCGTTCCCGAAGGCGAACGTGGGCGACGTGCTCTCCGGCGTCACCGAGGGCCCGCTCGACTTCAACCAGTACGGCGGCTACACCCTGACGGCCCGCACCCTCGGCACGGTTGTGGACCGGGGCCTGGAGCGCGAGACCACGGACCGGCAGCGCCGGAACGAGCTGGCCGTGGCCACGTACAACGTCGAGAACCTCGACCCGAGCGACCCGCAGGAGAAGTTCGACGCGCTCGCGAAGGCGGTCGTGGAGAACCTCGCCTCGCCCGACATCGTCGCCCTGGAGGAGATCCAGGACGACAACGGCGCCAAGAACGACGGCACGGTGAGCGCCGGTCAGACGGTGAAGAAGTTCACCGACGCGATCGTGGCGGCCGGCGGTCCGGCGTACGAGTGGCGCTCGGTCGACCCGGAGAACAACAAGGACGGCGGCGAGCCCGGCGGCAACATCCGTCAGGTCTTCCTCTTCAACCCGGCCCGGGTCTCCTTCACGGACCGCCCGGGCGGCGACGCCACCACCGCGACCGGCGTCACCGGCCGCAAGGGCCACGCGGCGCTGACGGTCTCCCCCGGCCGGATCGACCCGGCGAACGCGGCCTGGGCGGACAGCCGCAAGCCGCTGGCGGGCGAGTTCGTCTTCCGGGGCCGCACGGTCTTCGTGATCGCGAACCACTTCGGTTCGAAGGGCGGGGACGAGTCGATCGTCTCCCACCACCAGCCGCCGAACCGTTCCTCCGAGGCGAAGCGCCTGCTCCAGGGCCAGGCCGTCAACGGCTTCGTGAAGCAGTTGCTCGCGGTCGAGAAGCAGGCCGACGTGCTGGTGGTCGGCGACATCAACGACTTCGAGTTCTCCGGGACCACGAAGGCGCTGACGGACGGCGGCGCGCTGTACCCGGCGGTGAAGTCGCTGCCGCGCAGCGAGCGCTACTCGTACGTGTACCAGGGCAACAGCCAGGTCCTCGACCAGATCCTGACCAGCCCGGGGGTCCGTCACTTCGCGTACGACAGCGTCCACATCAACGCGGAGTTCGCCGACCAGGACAGCGACCACGACCCGCAGGTCCTGCGCTTCCGCCCGTAAGCGCCCCGCGGGTCACCGCACGCCCGCGCCGAGGCTCAGCGCGGGCGTGTACCAGCGGGCGTCGGCGGGCCCGGCGGGCGGGACGGCCTCCCACTCGGTGAGGACGAGCACGCGGGTGCCGTCGGCGGACCGGTGGACGTGGGTCCCGATCCCGCCGGCGGCCACCGCGTCCCCGGACTCGACGACCGAGACGACCGAGACGGCCCCGGGCAGCGCGTCCGGGCCGGGCGCGCCCGCCGGGCGGGGCGGCGCGTAGCGGTGCAGGACGACCCGCTCGATACCGGGCACGGCGGCGTCGATCTCGGCGTTCCGGTCGTCGCGGTGGGTGCGGACGAAGTCCTCGTAGACCTCCTCCCCCGTCCACTGCGAGTAGTGCAGCAGCGCGTCCCCGTCCGTCCCGGCGTAGATGCTGTACGAGAGCAGTCCCGGGTCGGGCCACTCCCGGCCCTCCCAGGCCTTGCGGACGGCCTCGACGGCGGCCCGCTGCCGCTCGGGCGTGCCGACCCGCCAGGTGCTGACGAGGACGGCGCCGACTCCGGGGCGGTAGAGGTCGGGGCGGGCGTGGGGGTGCGCGACGGCGTGCATGGAAGGGCCTCCCGTTCGTGGAACTCCGTGTCGTGCGGACGACTCCACCGTCTTCCCTCAACCATGCTTGAGGTCAAGGGCGTCCGGGCACGAGGGCGCACCCTTCAACAACCCTTACCTTTCCGCCCAAGAAGATCTAAGTGGACCTTCACCGTCCGCCACGCCCAGACTTCCGGCATGACCACCGCACCTCCTTTCGGCCGCGCGCTCTGCGCGATGATCACCCCGTTCACCCCCGCCGGCGCGCTCGACCTCGACGCGGCGGGCGCCCTCGCCGTCCGGCTCGTGGCGGAGGGCTGCGACGGGCTCGTCCTCAACGGGACCACCGGCGAGTCCCCGACCACCACCGACGCCGAGAAGACCGCGCTCGTCCGCGCCGTCCGGGAGGCCGTCGGCCCCGGCCCCTCGGTCCTCGCGGGCGTCGGCAGCGCCGACACCGCGCACACCGCCGGGCTCGCCCGCGCGGCCGAGGAGGCGGGCGCGGACGGGCTGCTCGTCGTCACCCCGTACTACAGCCGCCCCCCGCAGGCGGCCGTGGAGGCGCACTTCCTGAAGGCGGCGGACGCGACCGGCCTGCCGGTGATGGTCTACGACATCCCCGGCCGCACCGGGACCCGCGTCGAGCCCGCGACGATGCGGCGGCTCGCCGCGCACCCGCGGATCGTCGCGGTGAAGGACTGCGCGTACGACCTGCTCTCGTCGGCCCGGCTGATCGCGGAGACCGGGCTCGCGTACTACTCGGGCTGCGAGGAGCTGAACCTGCCGCTGTACGCGGTGGGCGGCGCCGGATACGTCAGTACGGTGGCGAACGTGGCGCCCCGGCGACTGCGGGAGGTCCTCGACGCCTTCGACGCGGGCGACACCGCCGGGGCGGCCCGGCTCCACGCCCGGCTGCTGCCGCTCGCCGAGCGGATGATGGCCTCGGGCCTGCCGGGCACGGTGACCGTCAAGGCCCTCCTCGGCGGCCCCCTGCGGGAGCCGCTGCTGCCCGCCGACCGGGAGACGGCCGACGGGCTGCGCGCGCTCCACGAGGCGCTGCTGCGACCGGCTCGGGCGGAGTCGGCGCTGTAGAGGGGGTCTCCCGTCGATCACGCCGGGCACGCGGCCGTCCGCGGAAACGGCTGACCGCCCTGCCGGCCGTCCGGTGACGGGGCGAGGGCGGTCAGTGCCGCGCGGGGCCTCAGTTGTGGCTGTGCAGGATCTCGTTGAGGCCGCCCCAGACCGCGTTGTTCGGGCGGGCCTCGACGGCGCCGGTGACCGAGTTGCGGCGGAAGAGGATGTTCGAGGCGCCGGAGAGGTCGCGGGCCTTGACGATCTCGCCGTCGGGCATGGTGACCCGGGTGCCGGCCGTGACGTACAGGCCGGCCTCGACGACGCACTCGTCGCCGAGCGCGATGCCGACGCCCGCCTCGGCGCCGACCAGGCAGCGCTCGCCGATCGAGATGACGACGTTGCCGCCGCCGGAGAGGGTGCCCATGGTGGAGGCGCCGCCGCCGATGTCGGAGCCGTCGCCGACGACGACGCCGGCGGAGATGCGGCCCTCGACCATGGAGGTGCCGAGGGTGCCGGCGTTGAAGTTGACGAAGCCCTCGTGCATGACGGTGGTGCCGGCGGCGAGGTGGGCGCCGAGCCGGACGCGGTCGGCGTCGGCGATCCGGACCCCGGCGGGCGCGACGTAGTCGGTCATGCGGGGGAACTTGTCGATCGAGGTCACCTGGAGGTGCAGGCCCTCGGCGCGCGCGTTGAGACGGACCTTCTCGACGTCGTCGACGGCGACCGGGCCGAGCGAGGTCCAGGCGACGTTGGCGAGGAGGCCGAAGAGGCCGTCCAGGCTCTGGCCGTGCGGCTTGACGAGGCGGTGGCTGAGCAGGTGCAGGCGCAGGTACGCGTCGTGGGCGTCGAGCGGCTTCTCGTCGAGCGAGGCGATGACGGTGCGGACGGCGACCACCTCGACGCCCCGGCGGGCGTCCACGCCGAGGGCCTTGGCGGCGCCCTCGCCGAGGGCGTTGAGGGCCGCGTCGGGGGTGAGCCGCTCGGTGCCGGCGGGGCCGGGCTCGTCGGTCAGCTCGGGGGCGGGGAACCAGGTGTCGAGGACGGTGCCGTCGCCGGCGATGGTGGCGAGGCCGGCGGCGACGGCGCCGGTGGTGCGAGGAGCAGTGGTCATGACGGAGAACCTAACCGGCTGGCCCCCGCCCGGGCCAACCGGTCTCAGGTGTCGGTCGGGCGCGCCGTCGATTCGGACGAGCCCGGGACCGGGGGTTTCGGCGCTTCGTCCGGGGCCCCGGGGGCCAGGATCCGGCCCAGCATCACGCGCGCGTACTCCTCGTCGTACTCCCCGTCGGTGAGCAGGACCTGGAGGCAGACGCCGTCCATGAGGGCGACCAGGGCGCGGGCGGTGACGGGGTCGGTGCGGCGGGCCAGGGCGGCGGTGGCGGCCTCGGTCCACTCGGCGGCGACCGGGCGCAGGGCTGGGCGGCGCAGGGCGGCGAGGTAGAGCTCGTACTCCAGCTCCACGCCGGTGCGTTCGCCGCCCAGCCACTCCCCCAGGAAGCGGGCGAGCAGGGCGGCGAGGTCGGCGTCGGGACCCAGGAGGGCGGACCGCTCGCGGAGTTGGCGCCCGAAGTTCTCGTTGGCCTTGCGGAGCGCGGCGACGAGGAGTTCGTCGAGGGAGGCGAAGTGGTACGTGGTGGAACCCAGCGGCACGTCCGCCTCGGCAGCCACCGTGCGGTGGCTCAGCCCGGCGATGCCGGACCGTCCGGCGACCCGGAGGGCCGCGTCCACGATCCGCTCGCGGCGCCCGGGGTCGTGGCGGCGGGGGCGGGCCATCAGTGGGCGCCGCCGAGGTTGAGGACGGCGACCCCGGCGACGATGAGGAGGATCCCGGCGACCTTGGCGAGGCTCAGGGTCTCACCGAGGAAGAGGACGCCGATGGTGGCGACGGCGGCGGTGCCGACGCCGGACCAGATGGCGTACGCGGTGCCGACCTGGAGGGTCTTGAGCGCCTGCGCCAGGAGCGCGAAGGCGATCAGGTAGCCGGCTCCGGTGACGAGCGAGGGCCAGAGCTTGCTGAAGCCGTCGCTGTACTTCATCGAGGTGGTGGCGAGGATCTCCGCCGCTATGGCGCCCGCCAGCAGTCCGTAACCCATGCGTACGAGCGTACACACTCATGCGTACGGGCGTACACACCGATGCGTACGGGCGTACGCACCCCTTCGCGCATGCCCGCGCTTCTTCGTACGGGTGTGCGTGGCGCGACCGATACGGTGTCGCCCATGACCTATCCCACGGGGCCCCACGGCTACGGCCACTTCCCTCCGCCTCCGCCTCCGGCGCCGCAGCCCGGCGTGATACCCCTGCGGCCGCTCGGCTTCGGCGAGATACTGACGGCCGCGTTCGCCACCTTCGGACGCCACTGGAAGCAGCTCGTCGGCGTCGCGGCCGTCGCCTACGGGCTCGGACTCCTGCTGGTCGCCGCGGCGTCCGGCGTCGGCTACCTGGCCGTCGCGGACCACGTGCCCGGCGTGTTCGACCTGCCGGAGGACGTGGACCCGTCGTGGGACGACGGCCTTCCGCTGCTGATCGCGTTCGGCTGCGTCTGGCTGGTCGCGATGGTCGTCATGCTGGTCGCGACCGCCGTGGTCTCGGCGGCGGTGCCCGTGGTCCTCCAGGAGGCGGTCCTGGGCGGCCGCCTCGTCTTCGGGACCGTGTGGGGGCGCGCGTGGGCGCGGATGCCCGCGGTCCTCGGCACGGTCCTCCTGACCGCGCTGACCATGCTGGTGCCCGTCCTGCTCTTCCTCGGCCTGTCCCTCGGCCTGGTGGCCCTGATGGTCGCCCGGGACTCCGGCCCGGCCGCGACGCTGCTGCTCTTCCCCGTCCTCCTGCTGGTCGCCCCGCTCGGCCTCTGGCTCTGGGTGAAGTTCGCCTTCGCCCCGACGGTCGCGGTGATGGAGCGCCAGGGCGCCCTGGCGTCCCTGCGGCGGTCCTGGCACCTGGTGACCGGCGCGTGGTGGCGGACCTTCGGCGGCCTGCTGGTGGCCGCCGTGATCACGGGCTTCATCAGCGCGGCGTTCCAGCAGGTGCTCGGCACGGTGGCGAGCGTGCCCCTGGCCGGCGGCCCGTCGCCGGAGTCGACCGGGGAGCTCCTCGCCCTGGTCGTGCCGATCGTGCTCGTCGTGGTCGCCGGATCGCTGATCGCCCAGGTGTTCTCCGCGCTCTTCCCGCCGCTGGTGTCCGGGCTGCTCTACGTCGACCGGCGGATCCGCCGGGAGAACCTGGCGCCGGTGCTCGCCCGGGCCGCGGAGGCGCGGGCGTACGACTCCTGACGGGCCGGCAGGACGCGGGGCCGCCCTCAAGGACGCGGGCCGTCCCTCAGTCCGTGAGCGACCGCTTCGGCCGCAGCACGCAGAACTCGTTCCCCTCGGGATCCGCGAGGGTGACCCAGGTCGCGTCCTCGCCCTGACCGACGTCGATCCGGGTCGCCCCGAGGGCGAGGATCCGCTCCACCTCGGCGTCCCGGTCGTCGGGCGCCAGGTCGATGTGCAGCCGGTTCTTGACCGTCTTGGACTCGGGCACGGGCAGGAAGCACATCCCGGGCAGGGCGTGCTCGTCGGCCCCGATCACGACCTCGTGCTCGTCCTCGTAGAGGACCTTCCAGTCCAGGACCGCCGCCCAGAAGCGGGCCTGCGCGGGCAGGTCGTGGGCGTCGACGGCGAGGTGGTACATGCGAACGGCCATGCTCCCCAGTCTGTCAGGGGAGCACGGCCGTTCGTGCGAAGCGGGACCGCTCAGACGTTGAAGCCGAGCGCGCGGAGCTGCTCGCGCCCGTCGTCCGTGATCTTGTCCGGACCCCACGGCGGCATCCAGACCCAGTTGATCTTCAGTTCGCTGACGATGCCGTCCGTGGCGGACTTCGCCTGGTCCTCGATCACGTCGGTCAGCGGGCAGGCCGCCGACGTCAGGGTCATGTCCAGCGTCGCGACGTTGGAGTCGTCGATGTGGATGCCGTAGATCAGGCCCAGGTTGACGACGTCAATGCCCAGCTCGGGGTCGACGACGTCGTACAGCGCCTCGCGGACTTCTTCCTCGGAGGCCGGCTTCATGGTGGCCCCGGCGTTCTCGGTCATGCCGACTTCCTCTCGGACTTCTGGTCGTCGTCCCCCAGTGCCTGGGCGGTCGCGTCCTTCCACGCCATCCAGCTCAGCAGGGCGCACTTCACGCGGGCGGGGTACTTGGAGACCCCGGCGAACGCGACCGCGTCCTCCAGGACCTCCTCCATCGCCTCGTCCGGCTCGATCCGGCCCTTGGACTGCATCAGCTCCAGGAACGTGCCCTGGATCCGCTGCGCCTCGGCCAGCTCCTTGCCGACGAGCAGCTCGTTGAGGACGGAGGCCGAGGCCTGGCTGATGGAACAGCCCTGTCCCTCGTACGACACGTCCGCGATGCGCGAGCCGTCGTACTTCACGCGGAGCGTGATCTCGTCGCCGCACGTCGGGTTGACGTGGTGCACCTCGGCGTCGCCGTCCCGCAGACCGCGCCCGTGCGGGTGCTTGTAGTGGTCCAGGATGACGTCCTGGTACATCGAATCCAGCTTCACGAGCGTCCCCTAGCCGAAGAAGTTCCGTACGTGCTCCAGTCCCTCGACCAGGGCGTCGACCTCGGCCGGAGTGGAGTACAGATAGAACGACGCCCGCGTGGTCGCGGGAATTCCGTAGCGGAGGCAGACCGGCCGCGCGCAGTGGTGGCCGACCCGGACCGCGATGCCCTGCTCGTCGAGGACCTGGCCCACGTCGTGCGGGTGGATGTCGCCGAGCGTGAAGGAGATCGCCGCGCCGCGGTCCTCGGCCGTGGTGGGGCCGATGATCCGCAGGTCCGGGACCTCCTGGAGGCGCCGGACGGCGTACTCGGTGATCGCGTGCTCGTGGCGCTGGATGTTCTCCATGCCGATCGCCGAGAGGTAGTCCACGGCCGCGCCGAGGCCGACGGCCTGCGCGATCGGGGGCGTGCCCGCCTCGAACTTGTGCGGGGCCGGCGCGTAGGTCGAGGAGTGCATCGAGACGGTCTCGATCATCTCGCCGCCGCCGAGGAAGGGCGGCAGGTCCTCCAGGAGCTCCTGCCGTCCCCACAGCACGCCGATGCCGGTCGGGCCGCACATCTTGTGGCCGGTGAAGGCCACGAAGTCGGCCTGGAGCGCCTGCACGTCCAGGACCATGTGCGGGGCCGCCTGGGAGGCGTCGATGCAGACGAGCGCACCGACCTCCTGGGCGCGGCGGATGATCGTCTCGACCGGGTTGAACGTGCCGAGCAGGTTCGAGACCAGGGTGAAGGAGACGATCTTGGTCTTCTCGGTGATGACCTCTTCGATGTTCGAGAGGTCGAGACGGCCGTCGTCGGTGAGGCCGAACCACTTCAGCTTCGCGCCCGTGCGCTGCGAGAGGAGCTGCCACGGCACGATGTTGGAGTGGTGCTCCATCTCCGTGATGGCGATCTCGGTCTCGTGGTCCACGCGGTAGGGCTCGTCGGCCCAGCCCAGCATGTTGGCCACGAGGTTGAGCGACTCCGAGGCGTTCTTGGTGAAGATCACCTCGTCGCGGCTCGGTGCGTTGATGAACGCCGCGACCTTGTCGCGGGCGCCCTCGTACAGCGCCGTCGCCTCCTCGGCGACCGTGTAGACGCCGCGGTGGACGTTGGCGTTGTGGCGCTCGTAGTACGTGTTGAGCGCGTCGAGCACCTGCCGCGGCTTCTGCGAGGTCGCCGCGGAGTCCAGGTACACGATCTTCTTGCCGTCGTGGACCGTGCGATCCAGGAGGGGGAAGTCCTTGCGGATCGCCTCGGTGTCGAGGAGGCCGGAGAGCCCCTGATGGGCAGAAGTCACGCGGACGCGCCACCCTTCACGTACTTGTCGTAGCCCTCGTTCTCGAGCTGGTCGGCGAGCTCGGCGCCGCCGGACTCGGCGATGCGGCCGTTCGCGAACACGTGCACGAAGTCGGGCTTGATGTAGCGCAGGATGCGCGTGTAGTGGGTGATCAGCAGGGTGCCGACCTCACCGGTCTCGCGGACGCGGTTGACGCCCTCGGAGACGATCCGCAGGGCGTCGACGTCGAGGCCGGAGTCGGTCTCGTCGAGGATCGCGATCTTCGGCTTGAGCAGTTCGAGCTGAAGGATCTCGTGGCGCTTCTTCTCGCCGCCGGAGAAGCCCTCGTTGACGTTGCGCTCGGCGAAGGCCGGGTCCATCTGGAGCTGCTCCATCGCGGACTTGACCTCCTTCACCCAGGTGCGCAGCTTGGGCGCCTCGCCGCGGACGGCGGTGGCGGAGGTGCGCAGGAAGTTGGAGACCGAGACGCCGGGGACCTCGACCGGGTACTGCATGGCCAGGAAGACGCCGGCGCGGGCGCGCTCGTCGACCGACATCTCCAGGACGTCCTCGCCGTCGAGGGTGACGGTGCCGCCGGTGACCGTGTACTTCGGGTGGCCGGCCAGCGAGTAGGCCAGGGTCGACTTGCCGGAGCCGTTGGGGCCCATGACGGCGTGGGTCTCGCCCTGCTTGATGGTCAGGTCGACGCCCTTGAGGATCTCGCGGGGGCCGTTCTCCGCCTCGACGGAGACGTGCAGGTCGTGGATTTCAAGCGTAGCCATGGGTGACTCAGGACTCCTGGGTGACGGAGACGAGCACATCGTCCCCTTCGATCTTTACGGGGTATACGGGGACGGGGCGCGTCGCGGGAAGACCGGAGGGCTTGCCGGTGCGCAGGTCGAAGCTGGAGCCGTGCAGCCAGCACTCGATGGCGCAGTCCTCGACCTCGCCCTCCGAGAGGGAGACGTTCGCGTGCGAGCAGACGTCGTTGATCGCGAACACCTCGCCCTCGGTGTGCACGACCGACACTGGCGTGCCGTCGACCTCGACCCGCCTGGGGGTGTCGGCCTCGAGCTCGCTCAGCGCGCAGACTCGGACGAAGGCCATCAGACGGAGGCCTCCAGCTCGGCCTCGATCTTGGCGATCAGGCGCTCCTGGACGTCGGGCAGGCCGATCTGCTGGACCAGCTCGGCGAAGAAGCCGCGGACGACGAGGCGACGGGCCTCGGTCTCCGGGATGCCGCGGGCCATCAGGTAGAAGAGCTGCTCGTCGTCGAAGCGGCCGGTGGCCGAGGCGTGACCGGCGCCGGCGATCTCGCCGGTCTCGATCTCCAGGTTCGGCACGGAGTCGACCCGGGCGCCGTCCGTGAGGACCAGGTTCCGGTTCAGCTCGTACGTGTCGGTGCCCTCGGCGGCGGCCTGGATGAGCACGTCGCCGATCCAGACGGCGTGCGCGTCCTGGCCCTGCAGCGCGCCCTTGTAGGCCACGTTGGACTTGCAGTGCGGGGTGTTGTGGTCGACCAAGAGGCGGTGCTCCTGGTGCTGGCCCGCGTCGGTGAAGTACAGGCCGAAGAGCTCGGCCTCGCCGCCGGGGGCGGCGTACGCCACGCGCGGGTGGATGCGGACGACGTCGCCGCCGAAGGTGACGACGACCGACTTGAAGGAGGCGTCGCGGCCGACCAGCGCGTTGTGCTGGGCGACGTGGACGGCCTTCTCGTCCCAGTCCTGGACGGAGACGACGGTGAGCTTCGCGCCGTCGCCGAGGACGTAGTCCACGTTGGCGGCGAGGACGGCGTCACCGGTGTGGTCGATGACCACGACGGCCTCGGCGAAGGCGCCGAGCTCGATCACCAGGTTGCCGAAGGCGACCCCGCCCCGGCCGTGCACGGCGATGCGGACCGGCTCGGCGAGGACGGCGTCCTTGGCGATGGTGACGACCGAGGCCTTCTCGAACGAGGAGTACGCCTGGGCGGCGACCCGGTCGACGGGCTTGCCCGCCTTGCCGAGGCGCTCGTCGTCGCGGCCGACGGTCTCGACGGTGACGCCCTCGGGGGCCTCGATGTCGACCTCGACGCCCTCGCCGGAGGCGACGGCGGTGCCGTCGTGCAGGCCGCGCAGGCGCTCCAGCGGGGTGAACCGCCACTCCTCCTCGCGGCCGTGCGGGACGGGGAAGTCCGCGACGTCGAAGGACGGGGGCGCGCTCATGCGCGTGGCGACGGTGGACTCGGCGGCCACCGCGATCGAGCCGGCAGTGGTCGAACCTGCCGGGATGTTCTGGGCCTCAGCCATGGCTGTCGTGTTGCTCTCTTCCTGCGTACGGGGGAACGGTCGCTGCGGGTGGGCGGAGGGCCTTAGCCGACCGAGCCCTCCATCTGCAGCTCGATCAGCCGGTTGAGCTCCAGCGCGTACTCCATCGGGAGCTCCTTGGCGATGGGCTCGACGAAGCCGCGGACGATCATCGCCATGGCCTCGAACTCGGTGAGGCCGCGGCTCATCAGGTAGAAGAGCTGGTCCTCGGAGACCTTGGAGACGGTGGCCTCGTGGCCCATGGAGACGTCGTCCTCGCGCACGTCCACGTAGGGGTACGTGTCGGAGCGGGAGATGGTGTCGACGAGCAGCGCGTCGCAGAGCACGTTGGACTTGGCGCCCGGGGCACCCTCGCCGATCTCGATGAGACCGCGGTAGGAGGTGCGGCCGCCGCCTCGCGCCACCGACTTGGAGACGATGTTGGAGGAGGTGTTCGGGGCCATGTGGACCATCTTGGCGCCGGCGTCCTGGTGCTGGCCCTCGCC
The DNA here is from genome assembly GCF_042868165.1 of Streptomyces sp. NPDC007872. Taxonomy (NCBI): domain Bacteria; kingdom Bacillati; phylum Actinomycetota; class Actinomycetes; order Kitasatosporales; family Streptomycetaceae; genus Streptomyces; species Streptomyces sp. NPDC007872. The sequence goes on along the minus strand of NZ_JBIAEA010000002.1, from coordinate 1,087,320 downwards.
CGCGAAGGCGATGGACAGGGTCTCGCCCTTGGCGTGCTCGCCCATGAGGTAGACGGCCGGGTACTTCATGGTGACCTTGGAGCCGATGTTGCCGTCGACCCACTCCATGGTGGCGCCCTCGTAGGCGACGGCGCGCTTGGTCACCAGGTTGTAGACGTTGTTCGACCAGTTCTGGATGGTCGTGTAGCGGCAGCGGCCGCCCTTCTTGACGACGATCTCGACCACGGCGCTGTGCAGCGAGTCCGAGGAGTAGATCGGGGCGGTGCAGCCCTCGACGTAGTGGACGTAGGCGTCCTCGTCGACGATGATCAGCGTCCGCTCGAACTGGCCCATGTTCTCCGTGTTGATGCGGAAGTAGGCCTGGAGCGGGATCTCGACGTGCACGCCCTTCGGCACGTAGATGAAGGAGCCGCCGGACCACACGGCCGTGTTCAGGGAGGCGAACTTGTTGTCGCCGACCGGGATGACGGTGCCGAAGTACTCCTTGAAGAGCTCCTCGTGCTCCTTCAGGGCGGTGTCGGTGTCGACGAAGACGACGCCCTGCTCCTCCAGGTCCTCGCGGATCTGGTGGTAGACGACCTCGGACTCGTACTGGGCGGCGACGCCGGCGACGAGGCGCTGCTTCTCCGCCTCGGGGATGCCGAGCTTGTCGTACGTGTTCTTGATGTCCTCGGGCAGTTCCTCCCAGGAAGCGGCCTGCTTCTCGGTGGAGCGCACGAAGTACTTGATGTTGTCGAAGTCGATGCCGGAGAGGTCGGAGCCCCAGGTCGGCATGGGCTTCTTGCCGAAGAGCCGCAGACCCTTGAGACGCAGCTTCAGCATCCACTCGGGCTCGTTCTTCTTCGCGGAGATGTCGCGGACGACGTCTTCGTTCAGACCGCGCTTGGCGGTGGCGCCGGCCGCGTCCGAGTCGGCCCAGCCGTACTCGTACCGACCCAGGCCCTCAAGCTCGGGGTGGCTGATCTCGGTGGTCATGCGGGGTTCCTCCCGGCCGTACGTGCGGATGCTGATTCGGTGGTCTGTGGGGCGCCGTGCGGGATGAACGTGGTGCAGACGCCGTCACCATGCGCGATGGTGGCCAGACGCTGGACGTGCGTTCCCAGGAGGCGGGAGAAGAACTCCGTCTCCGCCTCGCACAGCTGGGGGTACTGCTCGGCGACGTGGGCTACCGGGCAGTGGTGCTGGCAGAGCTGCTGGCCGACCGGCGCGTTCCGCGCAGTGGCAGCGTACCCGTCCGCCGTGAGGGCCCTGGCGAGCGCCTCGGTCCGCCGCGCGGGCTCGGCCGCCTCGACGGCCTCGCGGTACGCGCTTCCCTGGCTCTCGATCCGGTCCCGGGCGAAGGCGGCGACGGCCTCCTCGCCCCCGGCGTTGCGCTCGATCCAGCGGAGCGCCTCGACGGCGAGCGAGTCGTACGACTGGTCGAAGGCGTCCCGGCCGCAGTCGGTCAGCGCGAAGACCTTGGCGGGGCGGCCGCGGCCGCGGTTGCCGTAGACGCGCTTCTCGCGGGCCTCGACGACGTTCTCCGCCACCAGCGAGTCGAGGTGGCGGCGGACGGCGGCCTGGGTGAGGCCGAGCCGTTCGGCCAGATCGGCGACGGTCGACGGCCCGTGGTCGAGGATCGACCGCGCGACCCGGTTGCGCGTGGAGCGCTCCCGGGTAGCGAGTTCCTCCACCGGAGCCGCTCCCACGTTTTTCACAACACCATTGTTGCGTAATTAATCGGGGAGTGACAAGCGGCACCCGCCGCGCGGACGGTGCCGTGCGTCACTCAGGTAAGCCTTACCTGACCTGCGGAAACGATCATTCGTGGGATGAATTCGACCACTCTTCGGGCCCCGCGCCCGGGGGACCCGGGGGCGCTCTCTAGACTTCCCGGCATGCACGGGAAGCCCACGGCCGAGTCGGTCGTCCAGGTCCGCGGCCTGGTCAAGCGGTACGGAGACAAGACCGCCGTCGACGGCCTCGACCTCGACGTACGGTCCGGCACCGTCACCGCCGTCCTCGGTCCCAACGGGGCCGGCAAGACCACCACGATCGAGACCTGCGAGGGCTACCGCAGGCCCGACGGCGGCACCGTCCGGGTCCTCGGCCTGGACCCGGTCGCCGACGCGGCCGCCCTGCGCCCCCGGATCGGCGTCATGCTCCAGTCCGGCGGCGTCTACTCCGGCGCCCGCGCCGACGAGATGCTCCGCCACATGGCGAAGCTGCACGCCCACCCGCTGGACGTGGACGCCCTGATCGAGCGGCTCGGCCTCGGCTCCTGCGGCCGTACGAGCTACCGGCGCCTCTCCGGCGGCCAGCAGCAGCGCCTCGCGCTCGCCATGGCCGTCGTCGGGCGCCCCGAGCTGGTCTTCCTCGACGAGCCCACCGCCGGCCTCGACCCGCAGGCACGGCGCGCCACCTGGGACCTGGTCCGCGAGCTGCGCGCCGACGGGGTGACCACCGTCCTCACCACGCACTTCATGCAGGAGGCCGAGGAGCTGGCCGACGACGTCGCCATCGTCGACGCCGGCCGGATCGCCGCCCAGGGCAGCCCCGAGGAGCTGTGCCGCGGCGGCGCCGAGAACACCCTGCGCTTCACCGGCCGCCCCGGGCTCGACCTGGGCTCCCTGCTCAAGGCGCTCCCGGACGGCACGGCCGCGGCGGAGACGCTCCCCGGCACGTACCGGATCACCGGCGGCGTCGACCCGCAGCTCCTCGCGACGGTCACCAGTTGGTGCGCCCAGCACGGCGTCATGCCGGACGGCATCGCGGTCGAGCGCCACACCCTCGAAGACGTATTCCTGGAGCTCACGGGCAAGGAGCTGAGGTCATGAGCACGGAAGCCCCTCTCCCGAAGTCCACCGGGACCTACTCCCCCCGGCCCGGCGCCGCCCCCGTCGGGCGGATGATCGCCGCGCAGACCGCCCTGGAGACCAGGATGCTGCTGCGCAACGGCGAGCAGTTGCTCCTGACGGTGATCATCCCCTCGCTGCTCCTGGTGCTGTTCTCCACCGTCGACGTCGTCGACACCGGGGCCGGGAAGCCCGTCGACTTCCTCGCCCCCGGCGTCCTCGCGCTCGCCGTGATGTCCACCGCCTTCACCGGCCAGGCCATCGCGACCGGCTTCGAACGCCGGTACGGGGTGCTCAAGCGCCTGGGGGCCTCGCCGCTCCCCCGCCGCGCCCTGATGACCGCCAAGACGCTCGCCGTCCTGGTCACCGAGGTCCTCCAGGTCGCGCTCCTGACCGCGATCGCGCTCGCGCTCGGCTGGTCCCCGCACGGGAACCCGCTCCCGGTGCTGCTGCTCCTGGTCCTCGGCACGGCCGCCTTCTCCGGCCTCGGCCTGCTGATGGCCGGGACGCTGCGGGCCGAGGCCACCCTGGCCGCCGCCAACCTGGTCTTCCTGCTGCTCCTGGTGGGCGGCGGGGTGATCGTGCCCCTGGAGAAGTTCGGCGCGGCGGGCGACGTGCTCGCCCTGCTGCCGATCGCGGCCCTCTCGGACGGCCTGCGGGACGTCCTCCAGGGCGGGGCGGCGATGCCGTGGGGCGACGCGCTGGTCCTCGCGGTGTGGGCGGTCCTGGGCCTCGGGGCGGCGGCGAGGTTCTTCCGCTGGGAGTGACCCTCCCCGGGGAGTAACCGTAAGGTTCCGTTCGGCCACATACGCCCCCCTCGTGAAAGCGCGCACAAGCGCCGTCCTACGATAGGGCCCGTGCTGACCCCCCTCGCCCTCATCGCCCGGCGCTGGACCCCGTCCCCCGGGACGCTCCGGCGCGCCGCGCTCTCCGCCGTCGTGATGAGCGTGCTCATCATCGTCACGGGCGGCGCGGTCCGGCTGACCGGCTCCGGTCTCGGCTGCGACACCTGGCCCAAGTGCACGGACGACAGCCTCTTCGCCACGCCCGAGCAGGGCCTCCACGGCGCCATCGAGTTCGGCAACCGGATGCTGACGTACGTCCTGTCGGCGGCCGTCGGCTGGGCCATCATCGCCGTGCGCTCGGTCAAGCCGCGCCGGCGCGGCCTCACCCGGCTCGCCTGGGTCCAGTTCTGGATCGTGATGAGCAACGCCGTCCTCGGCGGCATCACGGTGTGGATGGGCCTCAACCCGTGGACGGTCGCCGGCCACTTCCTCGCCGCGAACGCGCTGCTCACGGTCGCCGTCGTCACCTGGCACCGGACCGGCGAGGGCGACACCGCCCCCCGCCCGCGCGTGCCGCGCCCGGTCCGCCGGCTGTCCTGGGCGATCACGGTCGCCTCGGGCCTGCTGATCGCGCTCGGCACCACCGTGACCGGCTCCGGCAAGCACGCCGGCGACAGCAGCGACGTCCCGCGCATGCCCTGGGACTGGACGAACGCCGCGCACGCGCACGCGATCGCCGCCTGGATCGTCTGCGCCCTCGCGGTCGCGATGTGGCTGGTCCTGCGCGCGGTGGACGCCCCGGACGACACCCGGGCCCGCGCCCGCGACCTGCTGATCGTGCTGCTCGCGCAGGGCGGGATCGGCTACGTCCAGTACTTCACCGGGGTCCCCGAGCTCCTGGTCGCCGCCCACATGCTCGGCTCCTCGCTGATGTGGATCGCGGTCCTGCGGCTCGCCCTGAGCATGCGCGAGCGCCCGCTGAGCACGCCGGCGATCCCGGCCCAGGCCGATCCGGAGCTCGCGACGGCCTGACGGCCCCGCCCGCCCTCGTACGTCCCCGTACGCCTTCCGCGCACACAGAAGGGCCCACCGGTTCCCGCGAGCCGGTGGGCCCTTTTGTACGGGCGCGTACGGGCGCGTCCGCCGCCTCAGCGGTCGGAGGGGCCGCCGATCTGGATGCCCGCCATCCGGCTCCACTCGTACGGACCGGTGACGACCTTCGCGGCGAACTCGCCGTCGAACTCCTCGTGGAGCGTCAGGCCGGCCTTCTCGGCCGCCTGCTCGGCGACCGCGTACGTCGGGGCGACGAGGTCGCCCCAGAGGCCGTCCGCGCCGACGAGGACGATCCGGGTGCCCGCCTGGCCGATGTGCTCCAGGTGGCCCTCGGAGCCGCCGTGCTCCTTGGAGAAGGCCTGGATCTGCTTGGTGAGCCGGGCGACCCTGCGCTCGTCCTTCTTCGTGCCTGCCGTCGTGTCTGCCGTCGTGTCTGCCATGGCAAGGATGCTACCGACGGGTAGATCGAACGGCGACGGCCGGGCCGCGTGGCGTTTCCCACGCGGCCCGGCCGTCGGCCGAGCGGTTCTGACGGGGGTCAGCGGAGGAAGGGGTCCACCGCGACCGCCACGAAGAGCAGCGAGACGTAGGTGATGGACCAGTGGAAGAGGCGCATCTCCTTGAGCTTGGCGCCCGTCGCGCCGTCCTTGGCCCGGTTGAGCAGCCCGTGCGCCTCCCAGAGCCACCAGCCGCCGGTGAGCAGCGCCACGGCGGTGTAGAACCAGCCCGTGTAGCCCAGCGGGGTGAGCAGCAGCGAGACGGCGACCATGACCCAGCTATAGGCCACGATCTGCTTGGCGACGACCTTGTTGGAGGCGATCACCGGGAGCATGGGGACGCCCACGCGCGCGTAGTCCTCCTTGACCTTCATCGACAGCGGCCAGTAGTGCGGCGGCGTCCAGAAGAAGATGACCATGAAGAGGACGACCGCGGCCCAGGACATCGAGTTCGTGACCGAGGACCAGCCGATGAGCACGGGCATGCAGCCGGCGATGCCGCCCCAGACGATGTTCTGCGCGGTCCGCCGCTTGAGGATCATCGTGTAGACGACCACGTAGAAGAGGAGCGCGCCGAGCGAGAGCCAGGCGGAGAGCCAGTTGACGAGCAGGCCGAACCAGAGCGTGGAGACCACCGCGAGGGTGAGGCCGAAGACCAGGCCCTCGCGCGGCGAGACCATGCCGGTGACCAGCGGACGCTGGGACGTGCGGTCCATCAGGGCGTCGATGTCGCGGTCGATGTACATGTTGAGCGCGTTCGCGCCGCCCGCCGACAGGTAGCCGCCGAAGCAGGTGGCGAGCACCAGCCAGAGGTTCGGCACGCCCTGCTCGGCGAGGAACATCACCGGGACGGTCGTGATGAGCAGCAGCTCGATGATCCGCGGCTTGGTCAGCGCCACGAATGCCTTGACGCGGGCCCCGAACGGCCGATGGCCCCCCGGGCTGGGAGTCAAGACGACCCCTGCGGGTCGGGACTCGACGGCCGTCACGCACACCCCTGACAGAGAAATCCCAGCAAGCTCCCCGGATGAGAACGGGGTGGAGCTTGCGCGTACCACGCCACTCTAGACGTTGCCCAGACGCCGATCTTCGCGGGGGTGGGGTCGTGTTGAAGGGGTACGCCCCCAGGGGTGGACCGCGCTCGGGAGGCGAAGTCGCACGGCCACCGGCAGTCTTGCCATGTGCGCTCATTTGAGGGGCATGAGCACGAAAAGAGGGCCGTCCGGCGGGGGTAGGCTCGACACCGCCGGTACACCCTCAGTCACCGGCTTCAGAACATGTGGAGAGGAGCCCTGACCCAGGGTGAGCACTAAGCCGACCACCACAGACCTCGAGTGGACCGAATTGGACCAGCGGGCCGTAGACACCGCCCGCGTCCTGGCCGCGGACGCCGTACAGAAGGTCGGCAACGGCCATCCCGGTACGGCGATGAGCCTGGCGCCCGTCGCGTACACCCTCTTCCAGAAGGTGATGCGCCACGACCCGGCCGACCCCCAGTGGGTCGGGCGCGACCGGTTCGTGCTCTCCGCCGGCCACTCGTCCCTGACCCTCTACACCCAGCTCTACCTGGGTGGCTTCGGTCTCGAACTGGACGACCTGAAGGCCTTCCGCACCTGGGGTTCGAGGACCCCCGGCCACCCGGAGTACGGCCACACCGCCGCCGTCGAGACGACCACGGGCCCGCTGGGCCAGGGCGTCGCCAACGCCGTGGGCATGGCGATGGCCGCCCGCTTCGAGCGCGGCCTGTTCGACCCGGAGGCGCCGGCCGGCACCTCGCCGTTCGACCACCACATCTACGCGATCGCCGGTGACGGCTGCCTCCAGGAGGGCATCTCCGCCGAGGCGTCCTCGATGGCCGGCCACCAGAAGCTCGGCAACCTGACCCTGCTGTGGGACGACAACCACATCTCGATCGAGGGCGACACCGAGACGGCCGTGTCCGAGGACACGATCAAGCGGTACGAGGCGTACGGCTGGCACGTGCAGCGCGTCGAGCCGCAGGAGAACGGCGACCTGGACCCGGCCGGGCTCTACGCGGCGATCCGCGCGGCCGAGGCCGAGACCGAGCGCCCGTCGTTCATCGCGATGCGCTCGATCATCGCCTGGCCCGCCCCGAACGCGCAGAACACCGAGGCCGCCCACGGCTCGGCGCTGGGCGACGAGGAGGTCGCGGCCACCAAGCGCGTCCTGGGCTTCGACCCGGAGAAGACCTTCGAGGTCTCCGACGAGGTCATCGCGCACACCCGCGCGCTCGGCGAGCGGGGCCGCGAGGCGCGCGTGGAGTGGGAGAAGCAGCTCGCGGAGTGGCGTACGGCCAACCCGGAGCGCGCGGCCGAGTTCGACCGCGTCCAGGCCAACGAGCTGCCCGCGGGCTGGGCCGAGAAGCTTCCGGTCTTCGAGCCGGGCAAGGGCGTGGCCACCCGTGCCGCCTCGGGCCAGGTCCTCAAGGCGCTCGGTTCGGTCATCCCCGAGCTGTGGGGCGGCTCGGCCGACCTCGCCGGCTCGAACAACACGACGATCGACAAGGACTCGTCGTTCCTGCCCGAGGGCAACCCGCTGCCGGAGGCCGACAAGTACGGCCGCACGATCCACTTCGGCATCCGCGAGCACTCGATGGCCGCCGAGATGAACGGCATCGCGCTGCACGGCAACACGCGGATCTACGGCGGCACCTTCCTGGTGTTCTCCGACTACATGCGCAACGCGGTGCGCCTGTCGGCCCTGATGCACCTGCCGGTGACCTACGTCTGGACCCACGACTCGATCGGTCTGGGCGAGGACGGCCCCACCCACCAGCCGGTGGAGCACCTGGCCTCGCTGCGCGCGATCCCGGGTCTGAACCTGGTCCGCCCGGCCGACGCCAACGAGACGGCCCTGGCCTGGCGCGAGATCATGGAGCGCCACACCAAGGTCTTCGGCAAGGGCGCCCCGCACGGTCTGGCGCTCACCCGCCAGGGCGTGCCGACGTACGCGCCGAACGAGGACACGGTCAAGGGCGGCTACGTGCTGTTCGACGCCGAAGGGCCCTCCGGGCAGGGCACGGAGCCCGAGGTCGTGCTGATCGCGACCGGCTCCGAGGTGCACCTGGCCGTCGAGGCCCGCGAGCAGCTCCAGGCCGCCGGCACCCCCACCCGCGTGGTGTCGATGCCGTCGGTGGAGTGGTTCGAGGAGCAGGACCGGGCGTACAAGGAGTCCGTCCTGCCGCCGTCGGTCCGCGCCCGGGTCGCGGTCGAGGCCGGCATCGGCCTGACCTGGCACAAGTACGTCGGCGACGCCGGCCGGATCGTCTCCCTGGAGCACTTCGGCGCCTCGGCGGACGCGAAGGTCCTCTTCCGCGAGTTCGGCTTCACGCCCGAGGCGATCGTCGCCGCCGCGCGGGAATCGATCGACGCCGCCGCGCGCTGACGCCCATACGTACGACTTATTGGAGATGCAACTCTCATGACAGACGCACTCAAGCGCCTCTCCGACGAAGGCGTCGCGATCTGGCTGGACGACCTCTCGCGCCAGCGGATCACCTCCGGCAACCTGGCGGAGCTCATCGACCAGAGCCACGTGGTCGGTGTCACCACCAACCCGTCGATCTTCCAGAAGGCGATCTCCGAGGGCCACGGCTACGACCAGCAGGTCTCCGACCTCGCGGCCCGCCGGGTGACCGTCGAAGAGGCGATCCGGATGATCACGACGGCGGACGTCCGCGACGCCGCCGACATCCTGCGCCCGGTCTTCGACGCGACCGACGGCCAGGACGGCCGGGTCTCCATCGAGGTCGACCCCCGCCTCGCGCACGACACCAAGGCCACGGTCGCCGAGGCCAAGCAGCTCGCGTGGCTGGTGGACCGGCCCAACGCACTGATCAAGATCCCGGCCACCGAGGCGGGTCTGCCGGCGATCACCGAGGTCATCGGCCTCGGCATCAGCGTCAACGTGACACTGATCTTCTCGCTGGAGCGCTACCGCCTGGTCATGGACGCCTACCTGGCGGGCCTGGAGAAGGCCCGCGAGCGCGGCCTGGACCTCGCGAAGATCCACTCGGTGGCCTCCTTCTTCGTCTCCCGCGTGGACACGGAGATCGACAAGCGCCTGGACGGCATCGGCACCGACGAGGCCGAGGCGCTCAAGGGCAAGGCCGCCCTGGCCAACGCCCGTCTGGCCTACGAGGCGTACGAGGAGGTCTTCTCCGGCGAGCGCTGGGAGGCCCTCGACAAGGCGCACGCCAACAAGCAGCGCCCCCTGTGGGCCTCGACCGGCGTCAAGGACCCGGCGTACAAGGACACCCTGTACGTCGTGGACCTGGTCGCCCCCGGCACGGTCAACACCATGCCCGAGGCCACCCTGGAGGCCACCGCCGACCACGGCGAGGTCACCGGCGACACCATCCGGGGCACGTACGACGACTCCCGCGCGGTCCTGGAGGCCGTCGCGAAGCTGGGCATCGGCTACGACGAGGTCGTCCAGCTCCTGGAGGACGAGGGCGTCCAGAAGTTCGAGGCGTCCTGGAACGACCTGCTCAAGTCCACCGAGGCGGAGCTGAAGCGCCTCGCACCTTCGGAGGCGTAATCACCTTGAGCGCAGTCCACGGAGGCAATCCGCTCCGTGACGCCGCAGACCGACGGCTCCCGCGCATCGCGGGGCCGTCGGGTCTGGTGATCTTCGGCGTTACGGGCGATTTGTCCCGAAAGAAGCTGATGCCCGCCGTCTACGACCTGGCCAACCGCGGCCTGCTGCCGCCGGGCTTCTCGCTCGTCGGCTTCGCCCGGCGCGAATGGCAGGACGAGGACTTCGCGCAGGAGGTCTACGAGGCCGTCAAGCAGCACTCGCGCACCCCCTTCCGCGAGGAGGTCTGGCAGCAGCTCATCCAGGGCATGCGGTTCGTCCAGGGCGACTTCGACGACGACGAGGCCTTCGAGCAGCTCAAGACCACCGTCGAGGAGCTGGACAAGGCCCAGGGCACCGGCGGCAACTTCGCCTTCTACCTGTCGGTCCCGCCCAAGTTCTTCCCCAAGGTCGTCCAGCAGCTCAAGAAGCACGGGCTCGCCGACCAGAAGGACGGCTCCTGGCGCCGCGCGGTCATCGAGAAGCCCTTCGGGCACGACCTGGCCTCCGCCAAGGAGCTCAACGAGGTCGTCCACGAGGTCTTCCCGCCGCACGAGGTCTTCCGGATCGACCACTACCTCGGCAAGGAGACCGTCCAGAACATCCTGGCGCTCCGCTTCGCCAACACCCTCTTCGAGCCGATCTGGAACCGGTCGTACGTCGACCACGTGCAGATCACCATGGCCGAGGACATCGGCATCGGCGGCCGCGCCGGCTACTACGACGGCATCGGCGCCGCCCGAGACGTCATCCAGAACCACCTGCTCCAACTGCTCGCGCTGACCGCGATGGAGGAGCCCGCCTCCTTCGACGCCGACGCGCTGGCCGCCGAGAAGACCAAGGTCCTCGGCGCGGTGAAGCTGCCCAGGGACCTGGGCGCGTCCACGGTCCGCGGCCAGTACGCGGCCGGGTGGCAGGGCGGCGAGAAGGCCGTCGGCTACCTCCAGGAAGACGGCATCGACCCGCAGTCGAAGACCGACACCTACGCGGCCGTGAAGCTGGAGATCGACAACCGCCGCTGGGCGGGCGTCCCCTTCTACCTGCGCACCGGCAAGCGCCTGGGCCGCCGCGTCACCGAGATCGCGGTCGTCTTCCAGCGCGCCCCGCACTCCCCCTTCGACCACACCGCGACCGAGGAGCTCGGCCGCAACGCCATCGTCATCCGGGTCCAGCCGGACGAGGGCGTGACGGTGCGGTTCGGCTCCAAGGTGCCCGGCACCCAGATGGAGATCCGGGACGTGTCGATGGACTTCGCGTACGGCGAGTCCTTCACGGAGTCCAGCCCGGAGGCGTACGAGCGGCTCATCCTCGACGTCCTGCTCGGCGACTCGAACCTCTTCCCGCGCGTGGAGGAGGTCGAGCTGTCCTGGAAGATCCTCGACCCGATCGAGAGGTTCTGGGACGAGCACGGCAAGCCCGCGCAGTACCAGTCCGGGACCTGGGGTCCGGTCGAGGCGGACGAGATGCTCGCACGAGACGGCAGGAGCTGGCGCCGGCCATGAAGACCGACCTGACGGACACCACGTCCTCCAAGATCAACAAGGCGCTGGTGCTCGGGCGGCGGGCGATCGGCGCACCGGCCGTCGGCATGGTGCTCACCCTCGTCATCGTCACCGACGAGGAGAACGCCTACGACGCGCTGAAGGCGGCCAACGAGGCGTCCCGCGAGCACCCCTCGCGGACCCTCGTCGTCATCAAGAGGGTCTCGCGCTCGCCGCGGGACCGTGCCAAGGCACGGCTCGACGCCGAGGTCCGCCTCGGCGCCGACGCCAGCGCCGGCGAAACGGTGGTGCTCCGGCTGTACGGCGAGGTCGTCGACCACGCCCAGTCGGTGGTGCTGCCGCTGCTGCTCCCCGACGCCCCGGTCGTCGTCTGGTGGCCGGTGGACGCCCCGACCGACCCGGCGAAGGACCCGCTGGGCGCGCTCGCCCAGCGCCGGGTGACCGACACGTACGCCGCCGAGCAGCCCATCGAGGAGCTGACGGCGCGGGCGGAGACGTACACCCCGGGCGACACGGACCTCTCGTGGACCCGGATCACCCCGTGGCGTTCGATGCTGGCCGCCGCGCTCGACCAGGTCGTCTGCGAGGTCTCCGCCGCCGAGGTGGAGGGCGAGGAGTTCAACCCGAGCGTGGAACTGCTCGCGATGTGGGTGGCGGACCGGCTGAAGGTGCCGGTGCGGCGCTCGAAGTCGGCGGGGCCCGGCCTCACCTCCGTACGCCTGGAGACCGACTGCGGGCCGATCGTGCTCGACCGGCCGGACGGGTCGCTCGCCACGCTCTCCATCGAGGGCCAGCCGGACCGGGGGGTGGCGCTCAAGCGCCGCGACACGGCCGAGCTGATCGCGGAGGAGCTGCGCCGGCTCGACCCGGACGACACCTACGCGGCGGCGCTGAAGTTCGGCGTCGGGCGGCTCGACGAGCGGGCGGCGGTCACGGCGCCCGAGCCGGAGGAGGAGGTCGGGGTCGCCGTGGCGGAGACCGCGCCGGAGACCGCCCCCTCCGAGGAGAAGCCCGCCGCCAAGTCCGCGGCGAAGAAGGCCCCGGCCAGGAAGGCGGCGGCCAAGTGAGCGCCCCCCAGTTGGTCGTCCACCGTGACAAGGAGCTGATGGCGCAGGCCGCCGCGGCCCGGCTGATCACCCGGATCGTGGACGCCCAGGCCTCCCGGGGCTCCGCCTCGGTGGTGCTGACCGGCGGGCGCAACGGCAACGGGCTGCTCGCGGCCCTCGGTGCGGCGCCCGCGCGGGACGCGGTCGACTGGTCGCGGCTCGACCTGTGGTGGGGCGACGAGCGGTACCTGCCCGACGGGGACCCCGAGCGGAACGTCACCCAGGCCCGCGAGGCGCTGCTCGACCGGGTGCCGCTGGACCCCGCGCGGGTGCACGCCATGCCGGCCTCCGACGGGCCGTACGGCGACGACGTCGAGGCCGCCGCCGCTGCCTACGCGGAGGAGCTGGCCGCCGCGGCCGGCCCCGGCGACCACGGTGGCGTACCGGCGTTCGACGTGCTGATGCTGGGCGTCGGCCCGGACACGCACGTGGCCTCGCTCTTCCCCGAGCTGCCCGCCGTGCGCGAGAGCGAGCGGACGGTGGTCGGGGTGCGCGGCGCGCCGAAGCCTCCGCCGGTCCGGATCTCGCTGACGCTCCCGGCGATCCGGGCGGCGCGGGAGGTCTGGCTGCTCGCGGCCGGTGAGGACAAGGCGAAGGCGGCGGCGATCGCGCTGTCGGGCGCGGGCGAGGTGCAGGCCCCGGCGGCCGGTGCCCGCGGGCGCTCGCGCACGCTGTGGCTGCTCGACGCGGCGGCGGCCTCGGAGCTGCCGCGGAGCCTGTACCCGCCGGCCACGGCCTGATCCCCGCCGGTCGGTACGGCTCCGGAGGCCCGGTTCACCCCTCGGTGGACCGGGCCTCCGGCGTTTCCGTCTCCTTCGCGGGCTCCAGGAAGGGCGTGAGGAGCCCCGGTACGGCCTCGGCGGCGAAGGCCAGGCCCTGGCTCCGGCCCGCGTCGAGGATCTCGTACGCGCCCGATCCGGCCGCCGTCGTGGCGGTCAGGGTGACGAGGCCGGCGCGGCGCTGGACGTACGACTGCTTGACGGTCCAGCCGATGACGCCGGAGCGCTGGAGGGCGACCGTGGTCCGCCGGACCGTACCCGAACGGGTGACCAGGTACGCCCCGCTGACGCCGTGCCCGAGGTTCCGGTGGGCGTCGCGGGCGAGGAGCAGGGCGAGCGGAGTGAGGACGGCGGTCCAGCCGGCCGCTCCGTACAGCAGGGCCGGGGTGAGCAGGAGGCCGAGCAGGGCGAGGAGCGCGGCGGGCGTCAGGACGCTCCACAGGGCCCAGCGGATCCGCCGGTTCCGGGCGGCCCGGGGGTGGGCGGCGAGCGGCGCCCCGGTGGGCGGTCCGGGCTCGCGCAGGACCCGGGCGGCGACCCGGTCGGCCAGCGGGCGGGGGACGGCCGGTGTCAGGTTCTTGAGGTCGCCGTGCTTGTCCTCGTCCTTCTCGGCGAGGCCGGTGGCGACGGCGTCGACGCGGGCCGCCCCGAAGAGGCGCACGCCGAGCGGTTCGACGAGCTCGATCCCGCGCAGCCGCCGCTCCTCGATGGAGACCGAGCGGGCGGTGAGCAGGCCCCGGGTGACGCGCAGGGTGCCGCCGGGCTCGCGCTCCAGGCGGTAGTTCCACCACATCTCGACCCACAGGCCGAGGGCGCCGACGGCCCCGACGGCGAGGGCGACGAGGAGCAGCCAGAGGATCGTCCAGGGGATCGCGACGGAGCTGAAGCGCTCCCCTATCCAGTCGATGACCTCGCCCTGGGCGCCGAACCACTCGCTGACCTGCATGACCGCTCCGGCGGCGGCGCCGCCGAGGGCGGGGGCGACGAAGGAGACGGGGGCGTAGCGGATCCAGCGGAGGTCGAGGGTGGCGAGGGCGCCGTCGTGGCGGGGGTCCTCGGGCGCGGCGGCGCGGGTGAGGAGCTCGCGGCGGAGCCGTTCGCCCTCGGCGCGGGCGACCAGTTCGAGTGCGAGGGCCGCGTCGCCGCCGCTGTGCTCGCCGGTTCCGATGCGGACCTCGACCAGGCCGAGGACGCGCTGGAGGGGGTTGGCGGTGAGGTCCACGCTGCGGATGCGCTCGCGGGCCAGGGAGCGGCGCTTGAGGTGGAGCAGGCCGGTGTGGAGGTCGACGCGCTCGGGGCCGACGCGGTAGCGGGTGCGGAGCAGGCGCACCCGGTCGGCGCCGGTGCCGCCGAGGACCAGGAGGAGGGCTCCGGCGAGGACCCAGGCGACGGCCTGCCAGAGCGGCCGGGAGCCGGCGAGGCCGAGGGCGACGGGGAGCCCGGCGCCGCCGGCCACTCCGCACAGGAGGGCGGCGGTGGCGAGGAGGGTACGCGGGTCGAGCCGCCGCCACTCTGCCTCGGGCGCGTCGGGATGCCGTTCCCCCTCGGGCGCGTCGGCCTCCGGCCCGTCGAGGTGCCGCTCCCCCTCCGGTGCGTCGAGCCGCCGCTCCCCCTCCGCCTCCGGCCCGTCGAGCTGCCGCCGCTCCTCCCCGGGCGTCGGCTCGTTCACGTCGCGTCCCCCGGCGTGGCCTGGGTGACGGCGGTCAGCCGTTCCGCGAGGCCGGCGGCCAGTTCGTGGTCGAGGCCCTCGATCCGGACCGCGCCCTCGGAGGAGGCCGTGGTCACGGTGACGGTGGCGAGCCGGAAGTACTGCTCCAGAGGGCCGCGCGAGGTGTCGACGGTCTGGATCCGGGACATCGGGGCGATCCGCCACTCCTGCCAGAGCGCCCCGGTGCGCACGTAGACGGCCTCGTCGGTGGCTTCCCAGCGGTGCACCCGGAACCACCAGGCGGGGAGGAGCGCGGTGCAGGCCAGGCCCGTGGCCGCCACGGCCCCGGCCGCGACCAGCAGCCAGGTCCTGGCGGGCCCGATGAGCGCGCCGAGGACGGCCAGGACGGCCACCGGTACGGCGGTGGCCACCAGGAGCTGCGTCCGCCACCAGGTGACGGCCCGCCCGTCCACGGCGTTCCTCGGCGGCCTCAGCCGCACCGCGTCCTCCCCCCTCATGGCCGCTACCGGCCGCGCAGCGAGCGGTAGGCGGCGACGAGCCCCGCGGTCGAGCTGTCGAGCTCCTCCGCGCCCTCCCCGGTCGTCAGGACCGGCTCGATCCGCTTGGCGAGGACCTTGCCGAGCTCGACGCCCCACTGGTCGAAGGAGTCGATGTTCCAGATCGCGCCCTGGACGAAGACCTTGTGCTCGTAGAGCGCGATCAACTGGCCGAGGACGGACGGGGTGAGCGCGTCGGCGAGGATCGTGGTGGTGGGGTGGTCGCCCCGGAAGGTCTTGTGCGGGACGAGCTCCTCGGGGACGCCCTCGGCCCGTACCTCCTCGGGCGTCTTGCCGAAGGCGAGCGCCTGCGTCTGGGCGAAGAAGTTGGCCATGAGCAGGTCGTGCTGGGCGACGAGGCCGGGCTCCAGGTCGTCGACGGGCCGGGCGAAGCCGATGAAGTCGGCCGGGATCAGCTTGGTGCCCTGGTGGATCAACTGGTAGTACGCGTGCTGGCCGTTGGTGCCGGGGGTGCCCCAGACCACGGGCCCGGTCTGCCAGTCGACCCGCTCGCCCCCGCGGTCCACCGACTTGCCGTTGGACTCCATGTCGAGCTGCTGGAGGTAGGCGGTGAACTTGGACAGGTAGTGGGAGTACGGCAGGACGGCGTGCGACTGGGCGTCGAAGAAGTTGCCGTACCAGACGCCGAGGAGGCCGAGGAGCAGCGGCGCGTTCTCCTCGGGCGGGGCGGTGCGGAAGTGCTCGTCGACGAGGTGGAAGCCGTCGAGCATCTCGCGGAAGCGCTCCGGGCCGATGGCGATCATCAGGGAGAGGCCGATGGCGGAGTCGTAGGAGTAGCGGCCGCCGACCCAGTCCCAGAACTCGAACATGTTCGCGGTGTCGATGCCGAACTCCTCGACCTTCTCGGCGTTGGTCGAGAGGGCGACGAAGTGCTTGGCCACGGCCTCCTGGCCGGCGTCGAGACCGGCGAGGAGCCAGTCGCGGGCGGAGGTGGCGTTGGTGATGGTCTCGATGGTGGTGAAGGTCTTCGAGGCCACGATGAACAGCGTCTCGGCCGGGTCGAGGTCGTGGACGGCCTCGTGGAGGTCGGCGCCGTCGACGTTGGAGACGAAACGGAGCGTCAGGTCCCGCCGGGTGTAGGAGCGCAGGGCCTCGTAGGCCATGGCGGGGCCGAGGTCGGAGCCGCCGATGCCGATGTTGACGACGTTCTTGATCGGCCTGCCGGTGTGGCCGGTCCACTCGCCCGCGCGGACCTTCTCGGCGAAGTCGCCCATCCGGTCGAGGACGGCGTGGACGCCGGGGACGACGTTCTCCCCGTCGACCTCGACCACGGCGTCGCGGGGGGCGCGCAGCGCGGTGTGCAGGACCGCCCGGTCCTCGGTGGTGTTGATCTTCTCGCCGCGGAACATGGCGTCGCGCAGCTCGGCCACGCCGGTGGCGGCGGCCAGCTCCCGCAGCAGGGTCAGCGTCTCGTCGGTGACGAGGTGCTTGGAGTAGTCCAGGTAGAGGTCGCCGACCCTCAGGGTGAGGTCGGTGCCGCGCGTCGGGTCGGCGGCGAACAGCTCGCGCAGTCGGGGCGTGCCCAACTGTTCGCGGTGCTTGCCGAGGGCCGCCCACTCGGGCAGCCGGTTGAGCCTCGTGCGGCCTTCGTTCTTCATCTCGGACATCGCCCACTTCTCTCGTACGTGTCTGCCCCGCTGCCCCTCCAACCTAATTGATCAGAGGGGCCGGCGAGGCGACGGCGAGCGGGGCGCCCCGGCGCGGTCCCGGTGGACACGGGTCCCGGGAACGGCGGACGGGCCCCGCCCGCGAATCGAGTTCGCGGACGGGGCCCGTCCGTCACACCGTCACACCTGCTCAGATCTCGCCGCGCAGCTTGGCGAGGGCTTCGGCGAGGATCGCCTCGCCGTCCGCGTCGCTGCGCCGCTCGCGCACGTAGGCGAGGTGGGTCTTGTACGGCTCCGTGCGGGGCGGGTCCGGCGGGTTGTCGCGGTCCTGGCCGGCCGGGAAGCCGCAGCGCGGGCAGTCCCAGGTGTCGGGGACCTGCGCGTCGCTGGCGAAGCTCGGCTGTGTCTCGTGCCCGTTCGAGCACCAGAAGGAGATGCGGAGGCGCGGCGCCGACTCGCCCCGCTCGGCCTCGCCCATCGGCCCCGCTCCGACCCGGCTTCCCCGGATCGCGTTGCCACTTGCCACGGTCGTAACTCCCTGCGTGATGGTGCTCGAAGATGCCCCAGTCTACGTAAGGCCCAACGCGCGTCCAGTGATTGGAGTTACCCGTCCAACTTCATCAGCAGACCGAGGACCACAATGCAGGCGAACCAGAGCAGACCGACCACGACGGTGATGCGGTCCAGGTTGCGCTCGGCGACCGAGGAGCCGCCGACGGAGGACTGCATGCCGCCACCGAACATGTCGGAGAGGCCGCCACCCTTCCCCTTGTGCATCAGCACGAGCAGCATCAGCAGCGCGCTGAAGACGATCAGGGCGATCGAGAACCCCATAACCACGGCTGGACCAACTTCCTCGGACTTATACGGACGGGGGCCGGGCGCCTGCCCGACCCCCGCAAGGGTACGACGTAACTCCGCTACCGCATACTCACTGGTCGCGGAAGCGGACGATCTTGACGAACTCGTCGGCGTCCAGCGCGGCGCCGCCCACCAGGGCTCCGTCGACGTCCGGCTGGGCCATGATCGCGGCGACGTTCCCGGACTTGACCGAGCCGCCGTACTGGATGCGGACCTTGTCGGCCAGCTCCTGGGAGTACAGCTCGGCGAGGCGGCCGCGGATCGCCCCGCAGACCTCCTGGGCGTCCTCGGGGGTGGCGACCTCGCCGGTGCCGATGGCCCACACCGGCTCGTACGCGACCACGACCGTCTCGGCCTGCTCGGCCGGGACGTCCTTGAGGCCGCCGTCGAGCTGGGCGAGGGTGTGCTCGACCTGCTGTCCGGCCTTGCGGACGTCGAGGCCCTCGCCGACGCAGAGGATCGGGGTGATGCCGTGCTTGAAGGCGGCCTTCACCTTGGCGTTGCAGACCTCGTCGTCCTCGGCGTGGTACTGGCGGCGCTCGGAGTGGCCGACGGCCACGAAGGCGGTCTTCAGCTTGGAGAGCATCAGGCCGGAGATCTCGCCGGTGTAGGCGCCGGAGTCGTGCGCCGAGATGTCCTGGGCGCCGTACTTGATCTTCAGCTTGTCGCCGTCGACCAGGGTCTGGACGGACCGCAGGTCGGTGAAGGGGACCAGGACGGCGACCTCGACCGCGTCGTAGTCCTTGTCGGTCAGGGCGAAGGCGAGCTTCTGGACGTGGGCGATGGCCTCGAGGTGGTTGAGGTTCATCTTCCAGTTGCCCGCCATCAGCGGGGTGCGGGTGCTCATGGGTGGGTCAGTCCTCCAGTGCGGCGAGGCCGGGAAGCGTCTTGCCCTCGAGGTATTCGAGGGAGGCGCCGCCGCCGGTCGAGATGTGTCCGAACGCGTTCTCGTCGAAGCCCAGGATGCGGACCGCGGCGGCGGAGTCGCCGCCGCCGACCACGGTGAAGGCCGGGGAGTCGACGAGTGCCTGGGCGACGGCCTTGGTGCCCTCGGCGTAGTCGGGGTGCTCGAAGACGCCCATCGGGCCGTTCCAGAAGACGGTGGCCGCGTCGGCGAGCTTCGAGGCGTAGAGCTTGCGGGTCTCGGGGCCGATGTCGAGCCCCTCCTCGTCCGCGGGGATGGCGTCCGCGGCGACCGTGGTGGGATGCGCCGGGGCCTTGGTCTTCAGGTCCGGGAACTCGGGCGAGACCAGGACGTCGACGGGGAGCACGAACTCCACGCCGCGCTCCTTCGCGCGCGCCAGGTACTCCTGGACGGCCGGGATCTGGTCCTCCTGGAGGAGGGAGATGCCGACCTCGTGGCCCTGGGCCTTGAGGAAGGTGTACGCCATGCCGCCGCCGATGAGGATGCGGTCGGCCTTCTCCAGGAGGTGGTCGATCACGCCGAGCTTGTCGGAGACCTTGGCGCCGCCGAGGGCGACCACGTACGGCCGCCGCACGTCGTCCGTCAGCTTCTTCAGGACGCCGACCTCGGTGGCGATGAGGTGGCCGGCGGCGTGCGGGAGGCGCGCCGGGAGGTCGTAGACCGAGGCGTGCTTGCGGTGCACGGCGCCGAAGCCGTCGCCGACGTAGAGGTCGGCGAGGGCGGCGAGGCGGTCGGCGAAGGCGCCGCGCTCGGCGTCGTCCTTGGAGGTCTCGCCCGCGTTGAAGCGGAGGTTCTCCAGGACGGCGACCTGCCCGTTCCCGAGGCCCGCGACGGTCTCCGTGGCGGAGTCGCCGACCGTGTCGGTCGCGAACGCCACGTCGGCGCCGAGCAGTTCACCGAGGCGCGCGGCGGCCGGGGCGAGCGAGAACGCCGGGTCCGGGGCGCCCTTGGGGCGGCCCAGGTGCGAGGCGACCACGACGCGGGCGCCCGCGTCGGCGAGCGCCTCGACCGTGGGGACGACGGCGCGGATGCGTCCGTCGTCGGTGATGGTGGTGCCGTCGAGCGGCACGTTGAGGTCGGCGCGGACGAACACGCGCTTGCCTTCGACGCCCTCGTGGAGAAGCTCGTCGATCGTCTTCATCTGTTAACTGACTCCTTGGTACGCGGTGGAGCACACGAACAGGGCTCGCGCAGCGCGGCGTTGCGCTGCCCGAGCCCTGCTCACCATCGAAAACCCGCTCCGAAGCTTAGAGCTGGCCGCCGACGAAGACGGTGAGGTCGACGAGACGGTTGGAGTAGCCCCACTCGTTGTCGTACCAGCCGAGGATCTTGACCGACGTGCCGTCCTGGACCATCGTCAGGGAGGCGTCGAAGGTGCAGGACGCCGGGTCGCCCACGATGTCCGAGGAGACGATCGGGTCCTCGGTGTAGAACAGGAAGCCCTTGAGGGCGCCGTCGTCGGCGGCCTTCTTGAACGCGGCGTTGACCTCGTCCTTGGTGACCTCGCGGTCCAGGGTGACGACCAGGTCCGTGGCGGAGCCGGTCGGGACCGGGACGCGCATGGCGATGCCGTCGAGCTTGCCCTTGAGCTGCGGGAGGACCAGGGCGGTGGCCTTGGCGGCACCGGTCGTGGTCGGGATGATGTTCTCCGCGGCGGCGCGGGCGCGGCGCAGGTCCTTGTGCGGGAAGTCCAGGATGCGCTGGTCGTTGGTGTACGCGTGGACCGTGGTCATCAGGCCCTTGACGATGCCGAAGTTCTCGTCGAGGACCTTGGCCATCGGCGCCACACAGTTGGTGGTGCAGGACGCGTTCGAGATGACGTGGTGGTTCGCCGGGTCGTACTTGTCCTGGTTGACGCCCATCACGATGGTGATGTCCTCGTCCTTGGCCGGAGCCGAGATGAGGACCTTCTTGGCGCCGCCGGCGATGTGCTTCTCGGCGTCGGCCTTCTTGGTGAAGATGCCCGTCGACTCGATGACGATGTCGACGCCCAGCTCGCCCCAGGGGAGGTCGGCCGGGTCGCGCTCGGACAGCACCTTGATGGTGTGGCCGTCGACGGTGATGGTGTCCTCGGTGTGGGTCACCTCGGCCTTGAGGCGGCCCAGGATGGTGTCGTACTTCAGCAGGTGGGCCGTGGTCGCGGTGTCACCCAGGTCGTTGACAGCCACGATCTCGATGTCGGCACCCTGCTCAAGGAGCGCGCGGAAGTAGTTCCGGCCGATGCGGCCAAAGCCGTTGATGCCTACGCGGATCGTCACGAACCGATCTCCTCGTTAGGTACGCCGGTGTGTTCGACGCCGGCGAGATTTTTGTTTTTGGGATGTCCCCGACCACTTACGACCCTACCTCTCCGGAACCGCCGGAGTGACATCGAGCGCATCCGCGCGAGCCCGGAAAGTGAGGAAGAGCGGTCGGCGGCCCGTACCTACCAGCAGGTAAGGGCCGCCTTGGGACTTTTGTCCCGACTACTCTCCGTCAAACGGTCGGGGCGCCGCCCTCAGTGGCGGAGGGCCCCGGCGGTGGAGGACCTCAGCGGTGGAGGGCCTTGAGGGCGCGGCCGAGAAGCCGGGCCCGTTCCGCCGTGCCGGGCACGTGCTCCAGGCCGAAGCCGAGGAGGACGGTGTCCCGGGTGGTGACCGCCGCCCGCGAGTGGAAGAGGGCGGCGGAGCGCGTCCAGTCGGAGCCGTTGCCGGGGCTGCCGGCCGGGGCGCCGGGCGTGGACCAGGCGCCGAAGGAGGTCTCGAAGCCCTCGGCCTCGGTGGTGGTCCCGGTGACGAGCCGGACGTCGTCGACGAAGGCGCCCGTCCCGCCGGTGCCGGGGTCGGAGACGTACGAGAGGGAGAGCTCGACCTTCCCGCCCGCCCAGGCGCTCAGGTCGACGGAGGCCTGCCGCCAGCCGTTGGACGGGCCGGTGAAGGCGTTCCAGGAGCCGGTGGTGCCGGTGGTCGCGCAGTCGTCCTCGCCGACGGTGAGGTAGTGGGCGAGGAAGGGGTGGGCGCGGACGTAGTAGCCCTCGCCGCAGTCGGCCGGGGGCTCGGCGGAGGTGCCGCCGTGGGTGTCGGGCAGGGTGGTCCAGTCGTCCTGGCCGACGGTGTGGGCCTCGACGACGAGGTTGTCGTAGCCGGGCTCGGTGTCGTGGCTGACCTGGAAGTCCAGGCGGGGCTTCGCGGACGCCGGGACGCCGGTGAGGTCGACGGTCCTGGTGAGCCGGGCCCAGGTGTCGTCGGCGTGCTTCACGGCCGCGAAGGTGGCGCCCTCGGCGGGCTCGAAGGGGGTGCGGACGCCCGGGTAGTCGCCGGCGGAGGCGCTGCTCGCGAACTGCGGGAAGTCCTTCGGCTTCAGGGTGTCGGAGGTGACGGTGTACGCGCCGGCGTCGTCCAGCGGGTTGCCGGGGGCCGCGCCGAGACCGGCCCGTACGCCTCCGAAGGCGCCCGCGCCGGCGAAGGCGGACGGGTTCTTCAGCCCGGCGCGGTGGTAGGCGCCGAGGTAGTACTGGGCGAAGTCGTCGGTCTCGGCGAGGCCGACCCGGGTGGACCCGCCGGCCTTCTCCCCCGCGTTGATCAGCTTGCCGCCCTCGTTGAGGTAGGAGCGGACGGCCGGCTCGGCGGCCCCGGAGGGGCGCTCGGCGCCGGTGTACCAGACGACGGCGTCGAAGTGGGAGAGGACGCCGAGGGCGTCGGGGGCGCCCTGGACGGCGACGTCCCAGACGGCGGCCTTCCGGCCGTTGGCGGCGAGCGCCTTCACGTAGGCGGCGGTGTGGCGCCCGGCGGTGGTGCCGCCCTCGTCGGCGAGGACGAGGACGTCGCCGCGGGCCCGTTCGGCCACCTCGTAGGTGAAGGGGGCGGAGGCGGTGGCGCGGCCCTCGCGGGTGCGGGCGGTGAAGCGGACCTCGACGGAGTCGCCGGGCCGGGCGCCCGCGACCTCGGCGCGGTACTCGTCGAAGTAGAGGTTGTCCTCGCCGCCGTAGGTCTCGCCGCCCTTCCAGGCGCGGAGCTCCTCGCGGTGGACCCGGCCGCCGTTGACGCGGTATTCGAGCGTCTTGCCCCGCAGCGACTTACGGGCGGTGACGGCGACCTCCTGCTCCCCGCCCCGGGCGTAGGAGGTGGCGAAGGCCTTCGGGGTGAAGTCGGGGGCGTCGGCGCCGACCGGGGAGACGGGCCGGTCCGGGTGGGCGGAGGACTCCGCGACGGCGAGCGCGAAGGGCACGTTCTTGGCGAACTCGGCCTGAATCAGCTTCTCGTCGTCCGGGAAGGTGAAGACGGAGGCGCAGTCGGCCGGGTTCCAGGCGTCGTTCGGGTCGACCCGGGAGGCGGTGGCGCAGGTGGACATCTCCGGGGTGAACATCTGCATGCCGTTGACGTTGGCGGCGTGTCCGTCGGCCTCGCCGTTGGTGGTGTACAGCTCGGAGGAGACCTGCGGCCGGTAGCCGGGCACGGCGGAGTTCTCCGGGGTGCCGGCGAGCGCCTTGAGGGCCACGTCGTCGGGGGTGTCGGTGGCGACCTGCCAGCCGACGCCGTACAGCAGGAGCTGGGCGGCGGAGTGGTAGTTGACGCCGTACGCGAAGCCGATGCGCTTCTGGAAGGCGTCGATGGCCCTGGTCTCGGGCTCCGACATGGGGCCCTTGCCGCGGAAGGTCTCGTCGGCCGGGTCGGGGGACGAGCCCTCGTTGTCGTAGCCCCACTTGTAGGCGAAGTTCCGGTTGAGGTCGACGCCGTCGCCGGGGCCGATCCGCCCGTCGCCGTCGTTGTCGCGGAGGTTCTTGCGCCACTGGCGGTCGGCGGGGGCGGCGTGGGTGTGGTCGTAGCCGTCCGGGTTGGCGGAGAGCACGAACCACAGCTCGGTGGTGTCGACGATCCGGGTGATCCGCCCGTCCTTGCCGTAGCCGTCGAGGTAGTGGTGCATCAGCCGCCGGGTCATCTCGGGGGTGATCCACTCGCGCGCGTGCTGGTTGGACATGTAGAGCGTGGCGGGCTTCGACCCGTCCTTGCTCCGCCCGGCGCCCTTGCTGATCTTGAGGGCGAGGATGTCCTGGCCCTTGAGGGTCTTGCCGATCGGGACGACCTTGGTGAGGCCGGGGTGGGTGCGGGCGGTGTCCAGGATCTCCTGCTTGAGGCCGCCGGGACCTCCGTACGGGCGGAAGACGCCGTCGCCCGCGGCGGCGACCCGCTTCTCGGCCCGGTCGGACAGGGCGTGCTCGGCGAGGTCGACGCCCTCGCCGCGCAACCGTCCGGCCTGGGCTCCGGTGAGGAAGAGCTCGACCGTGGCGGTGCCCTTCGCGGGCACCCGCTCGGTCAGTTCGTGGGCGTCGGCGCCGGCTTCGAGGAGGAGCGGAACCTGCTCCCGGGTGACCTCGGCGTGCCATACGGAGAGGGCGTCGGCGTCGCGGTCGTCCGGCCGCGCTCCGGCGCCGGGCGCCGCCGCCACTCCGGCGATCAGCAGTGAAGCCGCGGCGAGGATCGATCTCGCTCTGCGTCCCATGAGCTCCCCTTGGTGTCGTCCGTCTCGAAGGTGAACAGATCTCTCGGGTGGAACGGGTCTCGCGGATGGAACGGGTCTCGCGGATGGACAGACGACAGACTCATGGGCGCCCCGGGGGGCGTCAAGGGTGCCTCCCGGCGCGTCGCGCCTGCCGGAAAAAGAACTGCCGGTGCGTCAGAAACGCACCGGCAGGGAAGAGTTGACCGAAAAGCCATCGGCCTCAGCCGACCAGGCTGTCGTCCAGCTCCTCGGTGAGGTTGGACTCGGTCCCGGGGATGCCCAGGTCCTGCGCCCGCTTGTCGGCCATGGCGAGCAGCCGGCGGATCCGCCCGGCCACCGCGTCCTTGGTCAGCGGCGGGTCGGCGAGCGCGCCCAGCTCCTCCAGGGAGGCCTGCTTGTGCTCCATGCGGAGCCGGCCGGCGGCGGCGAGGTGCTCGGGCACCTCCTCGCCGAGGATCTCCAGGGCGCGCTGCACCCGGGCCCCGGCGGCGACCGCGGCGCGGGCCGAGCGGCGCAGGTTGGCGTCGTCGAAGTTGGCCAGGCGGTTGGCGGTGGCGCGGACCTCGCGCCGCATCCGCCGCTCCTCCCAGGCGAGCACCGACTCGTGGGCGCCGAGCCGGGTGAGCAGGGCGCCGATCGCGTCGCCGTCGCGGACGACGACCCGGTCCACGCCCCGCACCTCGCGGGCCTTCGCCGCGATGGAGAGCCGGCGGGCCGCGCCGACCAGGGCGAGGGCGGCCTCCGGCCCCGGGCAGGTGACCTCCAGGGAGGAGGACCGGCCCGGCTCGGTCAGCGAGCCGTGCGCGAGGAAGGCCCCGCGCCAGGCGGCCTCCGCGTCACAGGTGGCCCCGGAGACCACCTGCGGGGGGAGGCCCCGGATGGGGCGGCCCCGGCCGTCGACCAGACCCGTCTGGCGGGCGAGCTGGTCGCCCCCCGCCACCACCCGCACCACGAAGCGCGAGCCGCGCCGCAGACCGCCGGGGGCCATCACGATCAGCTCCGAGCTGTGCCCGAAGATCTCCAGGATGTCCCGCTTGAGGCGGCGGGCCGCCATCGCGGTGTCGAGCTCCGCCTCGATCACGATGCGGCCGCTCACCAGGTGCAGCCCGCCCGCGAACCGCAGGATCGACGAGACCTCTGCCTTCCTGCAGCAGGTCCGGGTGACGGGAAGCCGGGAGATCTCGTCCTTCACCGCTGCCGTCATCGCCATGGGCCGATCCTTCCATGCATCCGAAAAATACGGTCGTACGCGGCGGCCAGCAGCTCCGGGTCGTGCTTCGCGGAGCCGTCGGGCCGGGCGACCGGCGCCAGCTCGACCGCGGCGCCGAACCGCTTGGCGGCGTCGGCGAGGGAGTCGCGGTCGGGCACGGCGGCCTCGTCGGCCAGCACCACGTCCAGGGCGAGTTTAGGGGCGTGTCGCCCCAAAACCTCCAAATGACGCTGCGGGGAGAAGCCGTCGGTTTCTCCGGGCTGCGGCGCGAGGTTCAGGGAGAGCACCTTCCGGGCCTTGGTCTCGGCCAGCGCGTCGAGGAGCTCGGGGACCAGGAGGTGCGGGATCACCGAGGAGAACCAGGAGCCGGGGCCCAGGACGACCCAGTCGGCGTCCAGGACGGCGGCGACCGCCTCGGGGACGGCCGGCGGGTCGTTCGGCACGAGGTGCACGGACTGCACCTCGCCGGGGGTGAGCGCCACGGTGGCCTGGCCGGCCACGGTGTCCACGTCGTCCGGGCGCTCCGGGTCGTGGCCCTTGACCAGGGCCTGGAGCTCCAGGGGCACGGCGGACATGGGCAGCACCCGGCCCTGGGCGCCGAGCAGCAGGCCGACCAGGTCCAGGGCCTGCACGGGGTCGCCGAGCTGCTCCCAGAGGGCGACGATCAGCAGGTTGCCGACGGCGTGTCCGTTGATCTCGCCCTTGGACTGGAAGCGGTGCTGGATGACCCGGGCCCAGGTCTGGCCCCAGTCGTCGTCGCCGCAGAGCGCCGCGAGCGCCTTGCGCAGGTCGCCGGGGGGCAGCACGCCGAGCTCCTCGCGGAGCCGGCCGCTGGAGCCGCCGTCGTCGGCGACGGTGACGACGGCGGTGAGGTCGCCGGTGATCCGGCGGAGCGCGGCGAGGGAGGCCGAGAGGCCCATGCCCCCGCCGAGCGCGACGACCTTGGGCTGGGCGCCGCGTCTGCGGAGCGTGCGCCGCACCGTGAGGGTGGAGGCACGCCGGCGGTACGGCTTCACTCGCGCCCCATGTCCCGGTGCACGACGACGGTCTCGACCCCTTCGGAGGCGAGGCGGGCGGCGAGGCGCTCGGCGGTGGCCACCGAGCGGTGCTTGCCGCCCGTGCAGCCGACGGCGATCGTCACGTACCGCTTGCCCTCGCGGCGGTAGCCCGCGGCGATCAACTGGAGGAGCTCGGTGTAGCGGTCCAGGAACTCCTTGGCGCCGGGCTGGTTGTAGACGTAGTTCGACACCTCCTCGTTGAGGCCGGTGAAGGGGCGCAGCTCGGGGACCCAGTGCGGGTTCGGCAGGAAGCGCATGTCCACGACCAGGTCGGCGTCGACGGGCAGGCCGTACTTGAAGCCGAAGGACATCACGGTGGCCCGCAGCTCGGGCTCCTCGTCGCCGGCGAACTGGGCGTCCATCTTGGCGCGCAGCTCGTGGACGTTCAGGCTGGAGGTGTCGATCACGAGGTCGGCGTCGCCGCGCAGCTCGCGCAGCAGGTCGCGCTCGGCGGCGATGCCGTCGGTGATGCGGCCGTCGCCCTGGAGCGGGTGGGGCCTGCGGACCGACTCGAAGCGCCGGACGAGGGCCTCGTCGGAGGACTCCAGGAAGACGATCCGGCGGGTGACCTGCTTGGCGTCGAGGTCGGCGAGGGACTCCCGCAGGTTGTCGAAGAACTGCCGGCCGCGGACGTCCACGACGACGGCGATCCGGGCGACGTTGCCCTGGGAGCGGGCGCCGAGCTCCACCATGGTGGGGATCAGCGCGGGCGGCAGGTTGTCCACGACGAACCAGCCGAGGTCCTCCAGACACTTCGCCGCGGTGGACCGGCCGGCCCCGGACATGCCGGAGATGATCACCAGCTCGGGAATGGCCGCCTCGGCGCCGTTGTCGCCGGGGATCTCCTTGGTGCCCGTACTCACGTGTCCTGCTCCGTCTTCTCGGTGGTGCTCGTCGTGCCGTGCGCGCGCGGCCGTGCCGTGCCGTCCGCGTCGTCCTCCATGATCTCGCCCGTCGCCGTGTCCACGGCGGGGGCGACCGGGGCCGCCGGGGCGGGAGCCACGTCGTCCTCCATGATCTCCCCCGTCGCCGTGTTGACGGCGGGGGCGGCGGGAGTCGCCCGGGCCAGGGCCACGGCGACCGCCTCCGCGGTCTTCCGGCCCATGCCGGGGACCTCGCAGATCTGCTCGATTGTCGCCTGCCGGAGCCGTTTCACCGAGCCGAAATGCTTGATCAGGGCCTGCTTCCGGGTCTCCCCGAGGCCGGGGACGGCGTCGAGGGGCCCGGTCCTGAGGCGTTTCGTCCGCTTGGACCGCTGGTAGCGGATGGCGAAGTCGTGAGCCGTGTCACGCACCCGCTGGAGAAGGTACAGGCCCTCGCTGGAGCGGGGCAGCACCACCGGGTCGTCGTCGCCGGGCAGCCAGACCTCCTCCAGGCGCTTGGCGAGGCCGCAGACCGCGACGTCGTCGATGCCGAGCTCGTCGAGGGCGCGCTGCGCGGCGGCGACCTGGGGCTGTCCGCCGTCGACCACGACGAGCTGCGGCGGGTACGCGAACCGCTTGGGCCGCCCGTCGTCCTCGGGGTCCTCGGCCGGGACCTCGCCGTCCCCCCACTCCCCCGTCCGCTCCTTCTCGGCGAGGTAGCGCTTGAAGCGGCGGCCGATCACCTCGTGCATGGAGCGGACGTCGTCCTGGCCCTCGAAGCCCTTGATCTGGAAGCGGCGGTACTCGCTCTTGCGGGGCAGTCCGTCCTCGAAGACGACCATGGAGGCCACGACGTCCTCGCCCTGGAGGTGCGAGATGTCGAAGCACTCGATCCGCAGCGGCGCCGAGTCCAGGTCCAGGGCCTCGGCGATCTCCTCCAGGGCCCGGGAGCGGGTGGTGAGGTCGCTGGCCCGCTTGGTCTTGTGGAGCACGAGGGCCTGCTGGGCGTTGCGCGCGACGGTCTCCATCAGGGCCTTCTTGTCGCCGCGCTGGGGCACGCGCAGCGAGACGAGGGAGCCGCGGCGGCCGGAGAGCCAGGCGGAGACGGCCTCGGCGTCCTCGGGGAGCGCCGGGACCAGGACCTCCTTGGGGACCGTCTCGCCGCTCTCCTCGCCGTACAACTGCTGGAGGGCGTGCTCGACGAGCCCGGCGGTGTCGACGGCCTCGACCTTGTCGGTGACCCAGCCGCGCTGGCCGCGGACGCGTCCGCCGCGCACGTGGAAGATCTGGACGGCGGCCTCCAGCTCGTCCTCGGCGAGGGCGACGAGGTCGGCGTCGGTGGCGTCGGCGAGGACGACCGCGCTCTTCTCCATGGCCCGGCGCAGGGCGGCGACGTCGTCGCGGAGCCGGGCGGCCTTCTCGTACTCCATGTCCTCGGCCGCGATCGTCATCTGCTTCTCCAGACGACGGATGTACGTGCCGGTGCGGCCGGCCATGAAGTCGCTGAACTCCTCGGCCAGTTCGCGGTGCTCCTCGGGGCTGACCCGGCCGACGCAGGGCGCCGAGCACTTGCCGATGTAGCCGAGGAGGCAGGGCCGGCCGGCCGAGGCGGCGTTCCGGAAGACCCCGGCCGAGCAGGTGCGGACGGGGAAGACCCGCAGCATGAGGTCGACGGTCTCGCGGATCGCCCACGCGTGCGCGTACGGCCCGAAGTAGCGCACGCCCTTCTTCTTCTGGCCGCGCATGACCTGGACGCGGGGGAACTCCTCGTTCATGGTCACCGCGAGGTACGGGTAGCTCTTGTCGTCCCGGTACTTGACGTTGAACCGGGGGTCGAACTCCTTGATCCAGGAGTACTCCAACTGGAGCGCCTCGACCTCGGTGGACACGACGGTCCACTCCACGGAGGCGGCCGTGGTCACCATGGTGGCCGTGCGCGGGTGCAGGCTCGTGAGCGGCTGGAAGTAGTTGGCGAGGCGCTGGCGCAGGGACTTCGCCTTGCCCACGTAGATCACCCGGCGGTGCTCGTCGCGGAACTTGTAGACCCCCGGGGAGTCGGGGATCTGACCCGGCTTGGGGCGGTAGCTGGAGGGGTCTGCCATGGTCCCCACCCTACTGGCGGGGACCGACACTCCGACCGGACGCACGGGTGCGCCCGGTCCCCGTGCGGACGGGGTGGGGACCCGTCCGCACGGGGCCGGCCGGGGCCGGGTCAGGCCGTCGGGACGTTCCCGGCCGCCCGGCGGCGGCGTATCGCGGTCGCGGCCGTCAGGGCGAGGGCCAAGGAGGCGCCGACGCCGGCCGCGGTGGCGGCGGAGGCCCCGGAGGCGTCCGTGCGGGGCGCCGGGGCGGCCTGCGGCGCGGGAGCCGCTTGTGCCGCCACGGCTTCCCGCGCCGGGGCCGCCTGGGGCCCGTACCCGCCCGCCGCGCCCTTCTTCGCGTAGGCGGAGCCGGGGAGCTTGTCGCCGTACGCCCGGGCGACCCGCTCCCGGTAGGCGGCAAGGCTCGTCCCGTTCTTCCCGACGGCCCGCACCGCGTCCTCGTCCAGCGGGAGCACCTTCGCGCCCTTCTGGACGTACCAGGCGTCGATCTGCGGCTCGCGGAAGACGAGCCCGCCGGGCAGCAGGCGCCCGCCCTGCTCCGCGTACCGGATCTCGTCGTCGCCGGTGGCGATGTTCACCACCTGCCAGCCGTCCGCGCCCTCGACCGTCCACAGGGAGGCCTTCCGCCCGTCCGGGGCGACGGCCCGGCTGGCGCGGAACTCGACGCGGGCGACCGGGGCCCCGGCCTTCCCGGCGACGAAGTCCGGGGAGAGGATCCGGACCGGGACGGAGGAGCCCTCGACGCGCGGGGCGCCCCCGGCGTCCGGGGCGCCCGCCGTACGAGCGGCCCCGGCGTCGTGAGCGGCTCCGGCCCCGTCGCTGGCGAAGAACCGGGACAGGGTGTCCAGGGTCCCCTGCGCGGAGGCGGCCCGCTCGGGGGTGGCGGCGGACGGCAGGCTCTCGGCGGCGGCCGCCGGGAGGGTGCCGAGGGCGGTGAGGGCCGCGGCGGTCAGGAGCCCGGCGGCGGTGGCACGCGCGCGTGCCGTGGTCGCGGTGATCACGGTGGTCACGCCCCGATCCGGTAGAGCGAGTGGGTCCAGGAGAAGGAGCTGTTGTCGACGTACCAGGAGTGCGAGGCCCAGTTGTAGCGGTCGCTGGAGGGCCAGGGGTCGCCCCAGTAGACCCAACTGCTCGCGTCGTCGTAGCCGTAGAGCACGTGCATGTGCCCGCCGCCGCTGGACCACTGGATGCGGGTCTCGATCGGCCGGTCGGCGTTGATCTCGGTCTGCACGGTGGGGTAGCGCAGCCAGCCGGTCACGTACGAGCCGGTGCTGATGCCCGCCCAGCCCAGTCCGGTCTGGACGTTGCCGAGGGTGGCCTGGTTGTTGGGGCAGTCGTAGCCCTGCTGCCGGTTGAAGGCGGCGTTGCAGAACTGGTTCTGGCTGTAGGAGCGGCCGAACCAGGTGGCGATGGTGTTGCCGGCCGCCGCCCAGCACCAGTTGGTCTTCTGCTGGGCCTGCATCGTGATGTTCAGCCGCTTGGCGGCGAGGGCGGAGGCGTCCTCACCGGCCGGCGCGGCGGACGCCGAGGTGGTGGGGACGAGGAAGAGGGCGGCCGCGGCGAGCGCCGCGAGGTTCAGCTTTCTTCTGCGCATCGCGTTCCTCCCGGGTGGGGGTGGGGGTGTGGAGGAGCGCGTCCGGACGCTGGTCAGGAGCATCTGCCGTTGTCCGGTCCGGGTCAACACGCTTCAATGCGGGATGACATCGGACTGTGAACGGTGTGGCCCGGGTGTGAACGGACGCCCTCGGCCCACCTGCCCGCCCGTCCCCGGCGGTGCGACGGTCCGCTCCCCCACCGTGAACGTTCACCGAGGAGTCCTCGTGAGCCACACCGAGGCCGATCTTGCGCAGTTGCTGCACACCGGTCCCTTCCACCTGGCGCTGCGCACCGCGCTCGCCGTGCGCGGGCTGCCGCTCCAGCGGGTCCAGCACCATCTGGCGCACCGGGGCGTCAGGGTCGGGGTGACGAGCCTGAGCTACTGGCAGCAGGGGGCCCGCCGCCCGCAGCGGCCGGAGTCCCTGAAAGCCGTCCGGGCCCTGGAGGAGGTCCTCCAGCTCCCGGGGAACTCACTGCTGCGGCTGCTCTCGGAGGACACGGCCGCCCGGTCCGAGGCGGAGCGCCCGGCGGGCCGCCCGTACCGCTCGCTGGTGGAGGCGTCCGGCTCGGTCGAGGGGCTGCTCGCGGAGATGGAGTGCCCGACGGACGGAGGGCTGCACACGGTGGGGCACCACGAGCGGGTGCGGATCGGGGCGGGGCGGGAGCTGGTGGGGCGCGAGTCCCAGCACGTGGTGCGGGCGCACCGGGACGGGGTGGACCGCTATCTGGCCATCCACCACGGGGATCCGGGCTGCGACCCGTCGCGGGTGGCGGTGCGGGCGGTGGAGAACTGCCGGACCGGGCGGGTGCGGTGGCACGCCGGGACGGGGGTGCTGGTCGCGGAGCTGCTCTTCGACGCGCGGCTGCGGGCCGGGGACACGTACCTCTTCTCGTACGGCTTCGAGGACGGTACGGCGGGGGCGAGCGGGGAGTACGTGCGCGGGTTCAGCTTCGCGGGCGGGCAGTACGTGCTCCAGGTGCGCTTCGACGAGGCGGCGCTTCCGGTGCGGTGCCGGAGGTTCGCGCAGGTCTCGGCGGGGGCGCCGCGCGGCGGCCGCGCGGAGCTGACCCTGACCGGCCGGCACCGCACGGTGCACCTGCTGGAGCAGGGGGTGCGCCCGGGGATCCTGGGGATCGACTGGGACTGGTCCTGAGGGCCCGAGGTCTTCTGGGAGCCGGGGCCCCCAGGCCTTGGGGCCCTCGGACCTTGAAGGCCTCAGACCTTGGGGGCCTCGGCGGTCTCGGGCCCGGCGACGAGCCGGCCGGCCTCGACGCGGATCGGGACCTCGGGCAGCGGGACGGTGGCCGGGCCACGGACCGCCTTGCCGGTCGTCACGTCGAAGCGGCTGCCGTGGCAGGGGCAGTTGCCCTCGTTCTCCTCGACCTTGTCGAGGACGCAGCCGGCGTGGGTGCACTGGGCGCTGAAGGCCTTGTACTGACCCTTGGCGGGGCAGCTCACGACGAGGCGCTGCTCGCGGTAGAGCTTGGAGCCGCCGACGGGGACCTCGTCCGGGGCGCCGAGGGGGACCGGGGCGGTCGGGGTCGGGACCTCGGCGTGGCCGAGCTTGGACTCGGTGGAGCAGGCGGCGACCCCCAGCCCGGCGGCACCGGCGAGGGCGGCGCCTTTCAGTACGGTGCGACGGCTGGACTGGCCGGACATGAGCGCTCCACGGTGAGATCGGGGACGAGACACCCCAGCGGTGACCGAACCGACGATACCGGCGGGCCCCGCTCCGGCGTCGCGGGGGCCGGGGGCCACGCGCACGAGGACGTGCGGATACGGCGACGCCCCCGGCGCGGACCCGCGCCGGGGCGGCGGGGGTCCGTGCGCGGGGGCGCGGCGGTCCGGCAGGGTCCCGGGCGGGGCCCTGCCGGGTGACGGGTCGGTCAGGCCTTGCGGGCCCGCGTGGCCGTCTTCTTGGCGGCGGCCTTGGTCGCGGTCGCCTTGGTCGCGGCCGTCTTCGCGGTGGCCGTCTTCTTCGCCGGGGCGGCCTTCGTGGCGGCGGCCTTCTTCGCGGCCGTGGCCGTCTTCTTGGCCGGTGCCGTCTTCTTCGTGCCGCGCGCCGTCGGGATCGCCGCGTCGCTGATCCGGTCGGCGCCGAGGATCTCGCGGAGGAACTTGCCGGTGTGGCTCGCCGGGACCGAGGCGACCTCCTCCGGCGTGCCCTCGGCGACCACCACGCCACCGCCGCTGCCGCCCTCCGGGCCCATGTCGATGACCCAGTCCGCGGTCTTGATGACGTCGAGGTTGTGCTCGATGACGATCACCGAGTTCCCCTTGTCGACCAGACCGGAGAGGACCTTGATCAGCTTCGAGATGTCCTCGAAGTGCAGACCGGTGGTCGGCTCGTCCAGGACGTAGACCGTGCGGCCCGTCGAGCGCTTCTGCAGCTCGGAGGCGAGCTTCACGCGCTGCGCCTCGCCGCCGGAGAGCGTCGGCGCCGGCTGACCGAGGCGGACGTAGCCGAGGCCGACCTCGGTCAGGGTGCGCAGGTGGCGGGCGATGGTCGGGACGGCCTCGAAGAAGTCGAGGGCCTCCTCGATCGGCATGTTCAGGACTTCGGCGATGGACTTGCCCTTGTAGTGGACCTCCAGGGTCTCCCGGTTGTACCGGTCGCCGTGGCAGACCTCGCACGGGACGTAGACGTCCGGGAGGAAGTTCATCTCGATCTTGATCGTGCCGTCGCCGGAGCAGTTCTCGCAGCGGCCGCCCTTGACGTTGAAGGAGAAGCGGCCGGGCAGGTAGCCCCGGACCTTGGCCTCCATCGTCTCGGCGAAGAGCTTGCGGACATGGTCGAAGACGCCGGTGTAGGTCGCCGGGTTCGACCGCGGGGTGCGGCCGATCGGGGACTGGTCGACGTGCACGACCTTGTCGACGAGGTCGTCGCCCTCCACGCGCGTGTGCCGTCCGGGCACCGACTTGGCGCCGTTCAGCTCGCGCGCCAGGTGGGTGTAGAGGATGTCGTTGACCAGGGTCGACTTGCCGGACCCGGAGACGCCGGTGACGGCGGTGAGGACGCCGAGCGGGAAGGAGACGTCGATGTCCCGCAGGTTGTTCTCGCGGGCCCCGTGCACGGTGAGCCGGCGCCCGGGGTCCACCGGCCGGCGGACGTCCGGGGTGGTGATCGCCCGGCGGCCGGACAGGTACTGCCCGGTCATCGACTCCTCGTTGGCGAGGAGCTCCTTCAGGGAGCCGGAGTGGACGACCTTGCCGCCGTGCTCGCCGGCGCCGGGGCCGATGTCCACGACCCAGTCGGCCACCTTGATGGTGTCCTCGTCGTGCTCGACCACGATGAGCGTGTTGCCCATGTCCCGGAGCCGCACCAGGGTCTCGATCAGCCGGTGGTTGTCGCGCTGGTGGAGGCCGATGGAGGGCTCGTCGAGCACGTAGAGCACGCCGACCAGGCCGGAGCCGATCTGGGTGGCGAGCCGGATGCGCTGGGCCTCGCCGCCGGAGAGCGTCCCGGCGGCCCGGTTGAGCGAGAGGTAGTCGAGGCCGACGTCGACCAGGAAGCGCAGCCGCTCGTTGACCTCCTTGAGGACCCGCTCGGCAATCTTCTTGTCGCGGGCGCTCAGGGTGAGCCGGGAGAGGAACTCGGCGCAGTCGCTGATGGACATCGCGGAGACCTCGGCGATGGACTTGTCCATGACCGTGACCGCGAGCACGATCGGCTTGAGCCGGGTGCCCTCGCAGGTGGGGCAGGGCACCTCGCGCATGTAGCCCTCGAAGCGCTCGCGGCTGGAGTCGCTCTCGGCCTCGGTGTGGCGCCGCTTGACGAAGGGCACGGCACCCTCGAAGGCCGGGGTGGTGTACGCCCGCTCCCGCCCGTACCGGTTGCGGTAGCGGACCTCGACCTGGGTCTTGTGGCCGTGCATCAGCGCCTTCTTGGCGCGCTGCGGCAGCCCCGCGTACGGGATGTCCGTGCGGAAGCCGAGGGCCTGGGAGAGGCCACCGACGAGCCGGCCGAAGTACTCCTTGGTGTGGCCGTGCGACCAGGGGTGGATGGCGCCCTCGTCGAGGGACTTGTCCTCGTCGGGGACGATCAGCTCCGGGTCGACCTCCATGCGGGTGCCGATGCCGGTGCAGTCCGGGCAGGCGCCGAAGGGCGAGTTGAAGGAGAAGGAGCGCGGCTCCAGCTCCTCGAAGGAGAGGTCGTCGTACGGGCAGTAGAGGTGCTCCGAGTACATCTTCTCGCGCTCGGGGTCGTCCTCGGGGAGGTCGACGAAGTCGAGCACGACCATGCCGCCGGACAGTCCGAGCGCGGTCTCGACGGAGTCGGTGAGCCGGCGCTTGGCGCTGTCCTTGACCGTGAGGCGGTCGATGACCACCTCGATGGTGTGCTTCTCCTGCTTCTTCAGCGTCGGCGGCTCGCTGAGCTGGATGGTCGCGCCGTCGACCCGGGCGCGGCTGTAGCCCTTGGTCTGGAGGTCGGCGAAGAGGTCGACGAACTCGCCCTTGCGCTCGCGCACGAGCGGGGAGAGCACCTGGAAGCGGCTGCCCTCGGGCAGCTCCAGGACCCTGTCGACGATGGCCTGCGGCGACTGGCGCGAGATGGGGCGGTGGCACTCGGGACAGTGCGGCTTGCCGATGCGCGCGAAGAGCAGGCGGAGGTAGTCGTAGACCTCGGTGATGGTGCCGACCGTCGAGCGCGGGTTGCGCGAGGTCGACTTCTGGTCGATGGAGACGGCGGGCGACAGACCTTCGATGAAGTCGACGTCCGGCTTGTCCATCTGGCCGAGGAACTGCCGGGCGTACGAGGAGAGCGACTCGACGTACCGGCGCTGCCCCTCGGCGAAGATCGTGTCGAACGCGAGGGAGGACTTGCCCGACCCCGAGAGCCCGGTGAAGACGATGAGGGAGTCACGCGGGAGATCGAGGGAGACGTTCTTGAGGTTGTGCTCGCGAGCGCCACGGACGATGAGACGGTCGGCCACGCCGGTCCGCACCTTTCTTGAGAGAGCGGATGTGCCTACACACCAACAACCGGGGACGCCGGATGCTTCCATCGAGCGTATAGCACGTACATTCGATTCCCGGTCTTCCGGAGACCGCTTCACCCGAACGAGTGGTCCGGCCCGGTCGGCGCTAAGGTCGGCGCCATGATCGACCACGAGCGTGACCTTGTTTCCGTGCGGGAGGCGACCGATCGGCTCCTGGACGCCGCCGCCTCCTGGGACAACGCCGCGACGGCCGAGCCGTCACGGCTTCCGGGCTGGACCCGCGGCCATGTCCTCGCCCATCTCGCCCGCAACGCCGACGCCCTGGTGAACGTCCTCGAAGGACGCCCCATGTACGCGGACGCCGCGACCCGCGAGGCCGACATCGAGCGCGACGCCCACCGCCCGCTCGACGTACAGCTCGCCGACGTGCGCGAGAGCGCCGACCGGCTGCGGGCCGTGGGCGAGAGGCCCGCCGACTGGAGCCGGACGGTCGAGCTGCGCAACGGCGTCACCGACAGCGCGGCCCGGGTCCCCTTCCGCCGCTGGGTGGAGGTGGCCCTGCACCACGTCGACCTGGGCGCCGGCTACGAGCTCGAGGACCTGCCGGAGGAGTTCGTGCTGCGGGAGATCGAGTTCCTCGCCGACCGCTGGTCGGGACGCCCGGAGGTCCCCCCGGTGACCCTCCGGCTCGATCCCGAGGAGGGCCCGGACTGGCGCACCGGCGGCGACGGCGGGACCCCCGTCGTCCTCGCCGGCACCGGCCCCGAACTGCTCGGCTGGCTGTCCGGCCGCGGCGACAAGGGCGCCCGTCTCGTCGTCCTCTCCGGCGACGGCCTCCCGGAACTGCCCCCGCTATAGGCTGAGCGCATGACGTACAGCGGAGTGGTGAGGGTCGGCGGCCCTGCGGACGTGCACGAGCTGGCGGACCTGATGATCTCGAAGGTCGCGGTCGGTCCGATGGACAACAACGCGTACCTGCTGCGCTGCCGGGCGACCGGCGAGCAGGTGCTGGTCGACGCGGCGAACGAGGCCGGGACCCTGCTCACGCTGATCGGTGACGACGGCATCGCCGCCGTCGTCACCACCCACCGGCACGGCGACCACTGGCAGGCCCTGGCCGAGGTGGTCGCCGCGACCGGCGCACGCACCTACGCGGGCGCGTACGACGCGGAGGGCATCCCGGTCGCGACCGACGTGCCCGTCCAGGACGGCGACACGATCCGGGTGGGCCGGGTCGAGCTGACCGCGCGCCGGCTCGTCGGCCACACCCCGGGCTCGATCGCCCTCGTCTACGACGACCCGCACGGCCACCCGCACGTCTTCACCGGCGACTGCCTCTTCCCCGGCGGCGTGGGCAACACCCACAAGGACCCGGAGGCCTTCGCGAGCCTGCTCCACGACGTGGAGACCAAGCTCTTCGAGGCCCTCCCGGACGAGTCCTGGGTCTACCCGGGCCACGGCAGGGACACCACGCTCGGTGACGAGCGCCCCCACCTCGCGGAGTGGCGCGAGCGCGGCTGGTGATCCGACGGCGGACGGAGGGCGCGCGCTCCACCAGCGGCGCGCTTCCGCACGCCCCCGTGGACGGGGTGGCCCGCGGGTAGATCGCGGGACATGCACCGCCGTCACTCTCCGTCGCCCTCCCCCGGCCCCTCGATGGGCCGGATCGCCGCCGCCTCGCTCATCGGCACCGCCGTCGAGTTCTTCGACTTCTACGTCTACGGGACCGCCGCCGCCCTCGTCCTGGGGCCGCTCTTCTTCCCGTCCTTCTCCCCGCTCGCCGGGACCCTGGCCGCGTTCGGCACCTTCGCCGCCGGGTTCGTGGCCCGGCCGCTCGGCTCGGTCCTCTTCGGCCACGTCGGCGACCGGTACGGCCGGCGCCCCGTCCTCTTCGCCTCGCTGCTCCTGACCGGCTGCGCCACGGTCGCGGTCGGCTGCGTCCCCACGTACGCGACGCTCGGCGTCACCGCCCCCGCGCTGCTGCTCCTGCTGCGCTTCCTCCAGGGGCTCGGCCTGGGCGGCGAGTGGGGCGGGGCGGTGCTGCTCACCGCCGAGCACGCCCCGGAGCACCGGCGTGCGCTGTGGGCGAGCTTCCCGCAGATCGGCCCGGCGGTCGGCTTCCTCCTGGCGAACGGGACGATGCTGGGGCTCACGGCCGGGCTGAGCGACGCGGAGTTCCGGTCCTGGGGCTGGCGCGTGCCGTTCTGGGCGGCGGGGCTGCTCGCGGCGGGCGGGCTGCTGCTGCGTTCCTCGCTCGCGGAGACTCCGCAGTTCGAGGAGCTGTCCGCGGCCGGGCGGCGGGCGGGCGCGCCGCTGGCCGAGGTCGTCCGGGACCACTGGCGGCTCGTGCTGCTGACGGCGGGGGCCCTCGCGGTCGGGTACGCCGTCTTCTACGCGGTCTCCACCTGGGCCCTGGCCTACGGCACCGGGCGGCTCGGCCTGAGCGGCCCGGTGATGCTGGGCTGCGTCATGGCGGCGGTGGCGGTGATGGGCGCGGCCACCCCGTTCGCTGCGCTCCTCGCCGACCGCTGGGGCCGCCGGACGCTCTGCCTGGCCGGGTGCGCGGGCTGCGCGCTCTGGATGTTCCCGATGGTGGCGCTGCTGCACACGGCGCGGCCGGCGCTGATGTTCCTCGGCTTCCTGGGCGCGCTGCTGGCCTTCATCACGATGTTCGCGGTGGTCTCCGCGTACCTGCCGGAGCTGTACGAGCCCCGGGTCCGCTGTACGGGCGCGGCCGTCGGCTACAACCTCGCGGGCGTCCTCGGCGGCGCCCTGACCCCTCTCGCGGCCACCGCGCTCTCCGAGGGCGGTTCCGGCCCGCCGTGGGGCGTGGCGGCCTATCTGACCCTGGTGGCCCTGGTCAGCCTGGGCTGCTTCGCGCTGCTCCCGGAGACCCTGCCGGCACGCGCCGCCGTGGAGGAGCCCGTACCGGCCCGGTGAGGCGTGGAAGAGCGGCGACGGCCGGCCGGGGAGGGGGATCCCGGGCCGGCCGTCGCCGTGTGTGCCGCGTCAGGCGCCGATGCTGTCCTTCTCGGTGCCTTCGGCGTCGGCCACGCTCTGGGCGGCCTCCCGCTCGGCCTGCCGCTTGGAGGCGATCAGGCTGGTGATCGTGGTGATGATCAGAACACCGCAGATGACCGCGAGGGAGACCGGGATGGAGATCTCCGGGACGTGCACCCCGGACTCGTGCAGGGCGTGCAGCACCAGCTTGACGCCGATGAAGCCGAGGATCACCGACAGGCCGTAGCTGAGGTGGACCAGCTTCTTGAGCAGGCCGCCGATCAGGAAGTAGAGCTGCCGCAGACCCATGAGGGCGAAGGCGTTGGCGGTGAAGACGATGTACGGGTCCTGGGTGAGGCCGAAGATCGCCGGGATGGAGTCGAGGGCGAAGAGGATGTCGGTGGTGCCGATGGCGAGCATGACCACCATCAGCGGGGTCATCACCCGCTTGCCGTTGGCCCGGATGAAGAGCTTGGTGCCGTGGTAGCGGTCGGCGACGCCGAACTTCTTCTCGACGCTCTTGAGGAGGCGGTTCTCCTCGAACTCGTCCTCCTCCTCGTCGGAGCGCGCCTCCTGGATGAGCTTCCAGGCGGTGTAGATCAGGAACGCGCCGAAGATGTAGAAGACCCAGGAGAAGCTCGCGATGATCGCGGCGCCTGCGGCGATGAAGATCGCGCGGAGCACCAGGGCGATCAGCACGCCCACGAGCAGCACGCGCTGCTGGAGGTGCGAGGGGACCGAGAACTTCGCCATGATCAGGACGAAGACGAAGAGGTTGTCGACGCTGAGCGACTTCTCGGTGATGTATCCGGCGAAGAACTCGCCGGAGGCCTGGGCGTTGCCGAAGAACAGCAGGCCGAGCCCGAAGAGCGCGGCGAGCACGATCCAGACGATCGTCCAGATTCCGGCTTCCTTGACCGACACGTCATGGGGCTTGCGCCCGATGAAGAAGTCGGCACCGATCAGGGCACCCAGACCGAGAATGGTCAGGACCCACATGGTCGTTGAAACGTCCATTGCGCCTCCGGCGTCGTACGGCTACTGATCAGCGTCGTCGCTGCCGGAGGTCTCTTCCACCCGGGCGGCGGGCTGACCTCCGCCGGGCCGACGCCC
The DNA here is from genome assembly GCF_042868165.1 of Streptomyces sp. NPDC007872. Classification (NCBI taxonomy): domain Bacteria; kingdom Bacillati; phylum Actinomycetota; class Actinomycetes; order Kitasatosporales; family Streptomycetaceae; genus Streptomyces; species Streptomyces sp. NPDC007872. The sequence goes on along the minus strand of NZ_JBIAEA010000002.1, from coordinate 1,047,188 downwards.
CGGGATCGGATCACTGGGATCCCTCCGTACTGACGGGCACGCCGCGCTTGGGGAGTACTCCCCTCCGCGTGAAGAACACTACCCGAAACACCAAGAGAAGGTAAAGGGCAGGGTAAAGGATCATCAAGACGCCAGCTCAGAACCGCCCTTCCTGGCGACCTGCCGCCACTTGGGCGAGGACCTGCCGCAGGACCCCGCTGCCCGGCGGAAGCAGCGGCGGCTCGTACGACCAGGCGTGTCCCACCCACGGGTCGGCGAGGTGGTCGTCGGGGACGGGGGTGAGCCGCAGCAGCGAGCGCCACAGGGGGTCGAGCAGCGGCCCGTACGCGGCCGCGTCCGCCCGGTCCGCCACCACCAGCAGGTGGACGCCGACCGAGGGCCCCTCGTCGGCGAGGTACCGGAGCCGGGTGACCGCCCGGTCGTCGAAGCCGTGCGGGAAGTCGTGCACGATCAGCAGTTGGCGGGCCGTGTCCAGACCGGGCGGCAGCGCGTCGGCCGCGCCGCCCCGCAGCGCCATCTGGAGCAGGTCGACCCGCTCGGTGAGCTGCTCCAGGACCGCCGAGACGCCGGCCGCGCCCCGGGCCGGCGGGGCCGCGAGGACTCCCGACTCCACGAGCGGGGCGAGGGACGCGGCACCCGCCCCGGCCGCGTCGAGGACGTGGACGGCGAAGCCGCCCGCCGGGTGCGCCGCGAGCAGCCGGGCGGCGTGCGCGACCGCGCTGTCCAGGGCGAGCCGCCGCAGCTCGGCCTCGTCGAGGAGACCGGCCGCCTCCGAGTGCCCGCGCCCGCTGTCCACCCACAGCCCCCGCTCCAGCGGCAGCCGGACGAGCATGGGGATCCGCAGGTCGGTCCGCTCGGGCAGGTGGAGGTCGCCGAGCCGGACGGCCAGTGGCTCCTCGGCCGGGACCCGGTAGGCGTGCCAGACGGGGTTGTCCCAGCGGGCGTAGGCGGGCGGCAGGGCCGGTTCGACGACCTCGGACTCGGCCGCGAGCTGGGCGAGGTCCCGGTCCAGGACCGTCCGGGCCCGCTCCACCAGCTCGTCGTGCCGGGCCCGGGCCGCCGCCCGGGCGGCGTCGTTCGCGCCCCCGTTCCGGGCGCGGTAGTCGGAGAGGGTCTGGTCGAGCTCCCGGTCGAGCCGGGACTCGGCGAAGTCGCAGGCGCTGCGGTAGGCGGCGGCGGTGCGGGCCAGGTCCTCGAACATCCCCCACACCTGGTTGTACAGGCGCTCGTCCATGGACCAGCCGGAGGCGTCCCCGGCGACCGGCACGGGCGGCGCCTGGGGCGGGGCCTGCGGCGGCTCCGGCGCGGCCGGTCCGCGGCGGGGGTGGGAGTAGTCGACGGGGCCGCCCGGGGTCCGCGTGTCCGTGCCCCGCGGCGGGGTCACCGGCACGGTCGGCGTCGGGTCGGAGACGACCGGCGGGAGGGGCGGGGGCGGGGGCGTGGGGTCCGACGCGGTCGGTGCGGCGGGGGCCGGGACGACCGGGGTGGCCAGGGGCGTGGGGTGGTCCGATCCGGCAGGAAACACCGGGGCCGGGAGTCCGGATTCAGGGGCCGCCGGGAGCCCGGATTCCGGAGCCGGGGACGTCGACCGCGGCACCCGCTCCGGCTCGGGGACGCGCGACTGCGGGGCGGCCGCCGCGGGGGCGGGCTCCGGGGCGGCGGCCGCCAGGATCGCCGCGGCCGCGTCGGCGGGCCGCTCCAGGCCCTGGTCGCCGAGGAGGGCGGCGAGCCCGCCCTCGTACCCCTGGCCCATGGCGCGGACCTTCCATGCGCCCTGGCGGCGGTACAGCTCCAGGGCGACGACGGCGGTCTCGCTGTCGAGCCCGGTGAGGGTGTAGCTGGCGATCTCGGTGCCGTCGGGACCCGCGACGGCGACGAAGGGGGCGGCGACGGCCCCGAAGCGGGTGGCGCCGCCGTGTCCGGGCAGGGCCAGGAGGACCGAGATCCGGTGGACGGTCCCGGGCATCGCCCCCAGGTCGACGGAGAGCCGGTGGTCGGCGGCCGCCGCCGCGGGGACGTCGACGCCGGGGAGCGAGGGCGCGCCGGGGTGGGCGACCCACTCCGCGCCGGGGATCCTGCCCGCCTCGTCGGCGAGGGTGGCTCCGGCGAGGACCGGATGACCGGCCGACACCCGGATCTCAAGGCGGGTGTCGGGCAGGGGGTGGTTCTGCCCCCGGACCAGCTCGGCCGTCATCGGCTCTGTCCCCTCGGTTCTTCCCGTCGTGGTGCCGACGGATCGGTCGCGGATCGAACGGATCGTGCGCACCCGGGCCGTGCGGCCGGTCCGGGCGGATCATGCGGGACAGCTCCCGGCGGCTGCTGCCTCCGGGAGCTGTGGGTGCGTGGTGCGCGGGCCGCCTACAGGTGCGGCAGGATCGCCGGCATCAGGTCCTGGAAGGTGCGGCCGTTGGCCGGGTTGCCCAGGGCGGTCATCTGCCAGCCGGAGCCGGCCCGGTGCACCTTCGCCATGATCTGCGCGGTGTAGCGGCCGCCGCCGTCGAGGGTGTAGCGCGCCAGCTCCTGCCCGTTCGTCTCGTCGACGAGCCGGCAGAAGGCGTTCTGCACCTCCTGGAACGTCTGGCCGGTGAAGGAGTTCACCGTGAAGACGATCTGGTCGATGTGGACCGGGATCCGCTCCAGGTCGACGAGGATCGCCTCGTCGTCGCCGCCCTGTCCCGCGCCGCCCACCAGGTTGTCGCCGGTGTGCTTGACCGAGCCGTCGTCGCTCACCAGGTGCCGGAAGAAGACCACGTCGACCGGCTGCTTGTCGGCGAAGAGGACGGCCGAGGCGTCCAGGTCGATCTCGCGGGTGCGCGAGCCGAAGAGACCGCGGCGCGGCGCCGCCTGCCAGCCGAGCCCCATCCGCACCTGGGTGAGGCTGCCCCCGCCCTTCTTCTCCAGGCTGATGGCCTGACCCTTGGTCATGTTCACGGTCACGCGCGTGCCCCTCTCGTTGCGTTCCCCCGCGCCCGCTGTCCGGTGCGTGCGGTTGGTCAGCACCCTACGCAGGGTCACTGACGGCGCGGAGGGGCGGTCCGGTTTTGTGTCGGTCTTGCAACACACCGGACCGCCTCCGGTCAGGCGAGGCCCGCCTCCTTCATCTGACGCAGCTCCTTCTTCAGCTCTCCCACCTCGTCGCGGAGCCGGGCCGCCACCTCGAACTGGAGCTCGGCGGCGGCGGCGCGCATCCGGTCCGTCATCTCCTCGATGATCGCGGCCAGTTCGGTGGCGGGCCGGTCGCCGAGCTCGACCGTGGAGCCCGCCCTGCCGCCCTTGCCCCGGCCCTTGGGGGCGTGCGCGGCGAGCGCGGGGACGGGGGCCTTGGCGCCCTTGCCCTCCTTGGCCTGCCGGTAGCCGGTGCCGAGCAGTTCCTCGGTGTCGATCTCCTCGCGCGCGATGGTCGCCACGATGTCGTTGATCTTCTTGCGGAGCGGCTGCGGGTCGATGCCGTGCTCCGTGTTGTACGCGATCTGCTTCTCGCGGCGCCGGTTGGTCTCGTCGATGGCCTGCTCCATGGCCGGGGTGATCCGGTCCGCGTACATGTGGACCTGGCCCGAGACGTTCCGCGCGGCACGGCCGATGGTCTGGATCAGGGAGGTGCCGGAGCGCAGGAAGCCCTGCTTGTCGGCGTCGAGGATGGCGACCAGGGACACCTCGGGGAGGTCGAGGCCCTCCCGGAGGAGGTTGATGCCGACGAGGACGTCGTACTCGCCGGCGCGCAGCTCGCGCAGCAGCTCGATGCGGCGCAGGGTGTCGACGTCGCTGTGCAGGTAGCGCACCTGGATGCCGAGCTCCAGGAAGTAGTCGGTGAGGTCCTCGGCCATCTTCTTGGTGAGGGTGGTGACGAGGACCCGTTCGTCCCGCTCGGTGCGCAGCCGGATCTCGTGGACCAGGTCGTCGATCTGGCCCTCGGTGGGCTTGACGACGACCTCGGGGTCGACGAGGCCGGTAGGGCGGATGATCTGCTCGACGAAGCCGTCGCCGCGCGAGAGCTCGTACGTCCCGGGGGTCGCGGAGAGGTAGACGGTCTGGCCGATCCGCTCCTGGAACTCCTCCCACTTCAGCGGGCGGTTGTCGAGGGCCGAGGGCAGCCGGAAGCCGTGGTCGACCAGGGTCCGCTTGCGGGAGGCGTCGCCCTCGTACATGGCGCCGATCTGCGGCACGGTGACGTGGGACTCGTCGATGACGAGCAGGAAGTCCTCGGGGAAGTAGTCGAGGAGGGTGTTGGGCGCGGAGCCGGGCTCGCGTCCGTCGAAGTGCATCGAGTAGTTCTCGATGCCGGAGCAGGAGCCGATCTGGCGCATCATCTCGATGTCGTACGTGGTCCGCATGCGCAGCCGCTGGGACTCCAGGTGCTTGCCCTGCTTGTCCAGCTCGGCGAGGCGGCCCTCCAGCTCGCGCTCGATGTCGTTGACGGCCCGCTCCATGCGCTCGGGTCCCGCCACGTAGTGGCTGGCCGGGAACACGTACAGGTGCTCGTCCTCGCTGATGACCTCGCCGGTGAGCGGGTGGAGAGTGGAGAGGGCCTCGATCTCGTCGCCGAACATCTCGATGCGGACGGCGAGCTCCTCGTACACCGGGAAGATCTCGATGGTGTCGCCTCGGACGCGGAAGGTGCCGCGGGTGAACGCCAGGTCGTTCCGGGTGTACTGGATGTCGACGAAGCGGCGGAGGAGCTGGTCGCGGTCGATCTCCTCGCCGACCTTGAGCGGGACCATCCGGTCCACGTACTCCTGGGGCGTGCCGAGGCCGTAGATGCAGGAGACGGAGGCGACGACGATCACGTCCCGGCGGGTGAGCAGGGAGTTCGTCGCGGAGTGGCGGAGCCGCTCCACCTCCTCGTTGATCGAGGAGTCCTTCTCGATGTAGGTGTCCGACTGCGGGACGTACGCCTCGGGCTGGTAGTAGTCGTAGTACGAGACGAAGTACTCGACGGCGTTGTGGGGCAGGAGCTCGCGGAACTCGTTCGCGAGCTGCGCGGCCAGCGTCTTGTTCGGCGCCATCACCAGGGTGGGGCGCTGGAGCTTCTCGATCATCCACGCGGTGGTCGCCGACTTGCCGGTGCCGGTGGCACCGAGGAGCACGACGTCCTTCTCGCCCGCGCGGATCCGGCGCTCTAGGTCGGCGATGGCCGTCGGCTGGTCGCCGCTGGGCTGGTAGGAGCTGACGACCTCGAAGGGCGCCACCGTACGTTCGATCTTGGAAACGGGCCGCATGCAACCACCGTACGACCCGGCACTGACACTCGGGTGGCGATCGGCTCACCGCAGGGCCTCCGGGCGGCCCCTCACCAGTCCTGGGAGCGGTGCACTCCGTGGACCGCGGCGGCCCTGCGGGTGGCGCGGCCGGGCATGCGGCGGGCGGGGCGGGCGGACCGGCCGGCGGGCTCGCCGTAGTGGGTCGGCACGTGGCGCGGGGCGGGCACGCCCGGACGGTGCACGGCCCGGGCCGGGGCCCGCCGCCACTCGGGGTCCCCCATCACGAGCAGCGGGTCGAACATGACGACGACGGCGGCCAGGATGAGGAAGACCGCCGGGCCGATCAGCATCGGCAGGAGGAGCGAGGTGGCGGGAGCGGTGGCGGCCGCGGGGGTTCCGGCGCCGTTCAGGTGGACGCTGACGGCCGCCATGGCGGTGTAGTGCATACCACTGACGGCGACGCCCATCACCAGGCTCGCACCGAGACTGGCCAGAAATCCATGCACGGAGACGGCCGCCCAGAGGGCCGTGGTGGCGGCCACGACGGCGATGACCACGGAGAGGGCGACGGTCGCGGTGTCGTACTCGACGCGCCCGTGGAGGCGCATGCCGGCCATGCCGAGGTAGTGCATGGTGGCGATGCCGAGACCGGTGATGGTGCCGCCGGTGACCAGGGTCAGGGCGGTCGCCCCGCGGTATCCGACGATGAGGATGCCGATGCCGACCATGAGGATGGCGACGCCCAGGCTGGCGAAGGTGATGGGCCGGTCGTAGTCGACCGGGGCCTGCTGGACCGAGAAGCCCATCATGGCGATGAAGTGCATGGTCCAGATGCCGGTGCCGATCGAGGTGGCGCCGAGGACGAGCCAGCCCGCCTTGAAGGTGTCGCGGTGGCGCAGGGATCTGGTGGTGCACCTCAGGCCGAGGGCGCCGCCGAGGCAGGCCATGAGAAAGGAGGCCACCGGCGTGACGAGGCCGTAGCTGAATCCGTCGACCGTGCCCTGCATGAGCTGTGTCCTCCACCCCTGGTGCGACGTCGGCCGAAAACAGTCGGTTCCGCCGGCTCCTACTCCCCCGGGGCGAGATTATGGCGCGCGGAAGTCGCGGCGACCATGTGACCGGGGATTTTTCCTGCGCGAGGCCGGAGCGAGACCGGGTCGTGATCTTGGGGCCGGCCCCGGAGGTTTTCCACAGCCGCTCCCGCGCTCGGGTCCGGGTTGTCGGTGGGGGGTCGTAGCGTGGTCGGCATGGACATCGAAGCGGTGCCGGAGAGGGGCCCGGCGACGGGGGCCGCGGCCGGGGAGCGGGCCGTCCCGGTGGAGTGGGCGGTCGTGGAGAGCGACGTCGGGCCGCTCTTCCTCGCCGCGACCGGACGGGGGCTCGTGCGGGTCGGGTTCCACGCGGACGCGGCGCGCCGGGAGCGGATGCCCGACCGGCTGGCGGCCCGGCTCGGCGCGGAGCCGGTGGAGCGCGCCTCGGGGCTGCTCGCGGAGCCGATACGCCGGCTCGGCCGGTACTTCGCGGGCGACCCGGACGAGCTCGACCTGCCCCTGGACTGGAGCCTGACGAGCGGGTTCAACCGGCAGGTGCTGCGCGAGCTGGCGACCGGCGTCCCGTACGGGACGGTCGTCGGGTACGGGGAGCTGGCGCGGCGCGTGGGGCAGCCGGGTGCCGCGCAGGCGGTGGGGGCGGCGATGGGCTCCAATCCGCTGCCGGTGGTGGTGCCGTGCCACCGCGTGGTGGAGAGCGACGGCGGGCTCGGCGGCTTCGGGGGCGGCCTGGAGACGAAGCGGCGGCTGCTGGCCCTGGAGGGGGTGCTGCCGGCACCGCTGTTCTGAGGGGCGTTGCTCTGACGGCGTTGCTCTGAGGGGCGTCATTCTCAGGGTCGCCGTTCGAAGGGGCGTCGTTCGAAGGGGCGCCGTTCAGAGGGGCGCCGTTCGGAAGGTCGCCGCCGGCGGAGAGGCGTTCCCATCAGGTGGGACGGCTGGCACACTCTCGTCGGTGACCCAGACCCCCGGTGCCCCCGACCCCACCCTGCCCGGCCGCATATCCGCCTCCGCCCACACTCCCGTCACCGCCGCCGGGCTGCTGGCACTGCGCCGGCGCGTCCGGGCCGTGCTGATCGCCACCCAGATCCTCGGCGGCCTCGGCATCGCCATCGGGGTCGCGCTCGCCGCCGTCCTGGCCACGGAGATCGGCGGCACCGAGGCGCTGGCCGGTCTGGCGTCGACGGCGACGGTGGCCGGTCCCGCGCTGCTCGCCATGCCGCTGGCCGCCCTGATGGCCTCGCGGGGGCGCCGGGCGGGGCTCGTCCTCGCGTACCTGCTGGGGGCGGTGGGCGCCTGCGTGGTGGTGCTCGGGGCGGTCGTCGGGAGCTTCCCCCTGCTGCTCGTCGGGCTCGTCGGCTTCGGCGCCGGTTCCTCGGCGAACCTGGCGGCCCGCTTCGCCGCCGCCGACCTGGCCGAGCCGGACCACCGGGCCCGGGCCATCTCCACGGTGGTGTGGGCGACCACGATCGGGGCGGTGCTCGGGCCGAACGTCGCGGCGCCCGCCGGGAAGAGCGTCGCGGGCCTGGGCGTACCGGCCGCGGCGGGTCCCTTCGTCTGGGCCGCCGGCGTCTTCGTGCTCGCCGCGGCCGTGGTGGCCCTGCTGCTGCGCCCGGACCCGCTCCTCACCGCCCGCGCGCTGGCCGACGGGGACCCGGGCGGGGAGGCGACGGTCGAGGGCCGTTCCCTGCGGGCCGGGATGCGGGCGGTGCGGGAGTCCCCGAAGGCCCGTCTCGCCCTGGTCACCGTCGCAGGCTCGCACACCGCCATGGTGTCGATCATGTCGATGACCCCGGTGGCACTCACCCACCACGGCGCGGACATCCGGCTGATCGGCCTCGTCATCAGCGGGCACATCGCGGGCATGTACGCCTTCTCCCCCGTGATGGGCCGGCTGTCCGACCGACTGGGACGGCTCTCGGTGATCGGGCTCGCGGTCGGGCTCATCGGCACGGCGGCGCTCGTCGCGGGCACGGCGGGGGCGAGCCACGGCCGGGTCGCCCTGGGCCTCTTCGTCCTCGGCCTGGGCTGGTCGGCGGGGCTCGTGTCCGGTTCGGCACTGCTCACGGACTCGGTGCCGCAGGCCGCCCGGCCCGCCGTCCAGGGGTTCTCCGACTTCATCATGAACACGGCCGCCGGGGTCGGCGGCCTCGCGGCGGGCCTGATCGTCTCGCAGGTGGGCTACGGACCGCTGAACGCGATCGCCGCCTGTCTGCTCCTTCCGATGGCGGCGCTCGCCCTGCGGGGCGTCCTCCGGAAGGCCTGAGCGGGCCCGCGGAAGGCGTCTCCGTCAGCGCGGCGCCGCCGGGGAGGAGGCTCCGGAGGTTCGGGAGGCCTCAGATACCTCAGAGGCTGATGTGGTACGCCTTGCGCAGGGTCTCGTGGACGGTCCAGGTGGTCCGGTCGCCCTCGCGCAGCACGCAGGCGTCGCCGGGGCCGATCTCCAGGGTGTCGCCACCCTCGACGGCGACGGTCGCCCGGCCGGAGACCACCACGAACAGCTCGTTGGCCTCGGTGTCGGTGACGACGCCGGGCGTGATCTGCCAGATGCCGCGCACCTGCTTGCCGTCGGCGGACTCCCACAGCACCTTGCCCGTCACCTCGGGCGCGCCGGAGACGATCTGGGCGGGGTCGAGCGGCTCCGCTTCGAGCTCCGCGTCGGGGATGTGGACGGCGAAGGAGGGCTGGTCGTGTGTCGTCATGGGCGGTGACTGTAGCGGGGATCCGGAGGCCTTCCGAGGGCGGGACCACCTGGAGGACACGGCTCCCACCAGGGACGATGCCCGGGGCCGACGGTGTCGACGGAATCCGTACCGCCGCTCCGGGTCGGTGCCGCAAGGGCGTCGCGGCGATCGGGGGCGGTCGCCGGGGGCGGTCCGTGACGGATTCCGCAGGGGGATCCGCAGGGAGATCGGGAGAGGATCCGCAGGGAGATCGGGAGAGGATCCGCAGGGAGATCGGGAGAGGATCCGGAGGGGAGCCGGAGGAGTTGGCGGGAGGTCGCCACCGAGGTTTGCGGGGTTCCCGGGTGCGCCAGGAATGGGGCATGTCCACACACGTGTCCGAAGAGGTACGGGAGGCGCTCCACGAAGGCCGTCCCGTCGTCGCGCTGGAATCGACGCTCATCGCCCACGGCCTGCCGCGTCCGCGCAACCTCGCGGTGGCCCGTGAGCTGGAGGAGCTGGTACGGGCCGGGGGCGCCGTCCCCGCCACGATCGCCGTGGTCGACGGCACGGCCAGGGTGGGCCTGGACGAGGCGGCGCTGATACGGATCGCCGAGGACCCGACGGTGCGGAAGCTGGGCCACCGCGACCTGGCCCCCGCCCTGGCGACGGGCGCGACCGGTGCGACGACGGTCTCGGCGACGGCCTGGCTCGCGGACGCGGCGGGCGTCCGGGTGTTCGCGACGGGCGGCCTCGGCGGGGTGCACCGCGGATGGAGCGAGACGCAGGACGAGTCCGCCGACCTGCGGCTGCTCGCCCGGGTCGGGACCACCGTCGTCTGCGCCGGGGTCAAGTCGATCCTCGATGTGCCCGCGACGCTCCAGCGCCTGGAGACCCTGGGGGTGACGGTCGTCGGGTACGGCACGGAGCACTTCCCCGGCTTCTACCTCTCCTCCTCGGGCGAGCCCGTCGACTGGACCCTGCGGACGCCGGAGGAGGTGGCGGCGGTGTTGCGCGCGCAGGACCGGCTCGAAGGCCCCCGGGCGGCGCTCGTCGTGGCCAATCCGGTGCCGGAGGCGGAGCAGTTGGATCCCGGGCTGCACGACCGGGTGCTCGCGGACGGCCTGGCGGCGGCGAAGGAGAAGGGGATCACGGGCCAGGCGGTGACGCCGTTCCTGCTCGAATACCTGACGGTGCACACGGAGGGGGCGTCCCTGGAGGCCAACCTGGCGGCGATACGGGGGAACGTGCGGCTGGCGGCGAGGATCGCGGGGGCGTACGGGGTGGACATACCCGGTGCGGACACAGGCGGTGCGGACATACGCGGTGCGGGAGGGGCGGTCGGCGGCACGGGGATACGCGGGGGACCGCACGACGGCACGGAAGCGCGCGGCACGGGCAGCCGGTGAGCCGCGCCCGGCGCGCACTGCTCGTCGTCGGGGACGTGGTCACGGACGTCGTCGCCCGGCACCGGACCCCGCTCGCACCGGCCACGGACACGGCGGCGGAGATCCGGACCCTGCCGGGCGGCGCGGGGGCCAACGCGGCCTGCTGGGCGGCACGTTCCGGCGGGGAGGTGCGGCTGCTCGGCCGGGTGGGGGCGGACGCGGCCGACTGGCACGAGCGGGCGCTGCGGGCGGCGGGCGTGCGCCCCCTGTTCGTCCGGGACGCGGAGGCGGCGACGGCCACCGTCATCGCGCTCGTGGACGCCTCTGCGGAGCGCACCTTCCTGACCGACAGCGGTGCCGCGCTGCGCCTCTCCCCCGCCGACTGGTCCCCGGGACTGCTCGACGGAGTGGCCCGGCTGCACCTCTCGGGGTACCTGTTCTTCGCCGGTCCGAGCCGCGAAACGGCCCTGCGGGCGCTGCGGGACGCCACGGAGGCGGGGGTTCCGGTGAGCGTGGACCCGGCCTCGGCGGGGTTCCTGGTGGCGCTCGGCGCGGACCGGTTCCTGGTGGCCGTGGAAGGTGCCGAGGTGCTGCTGCCCAACGCCGACGAGGCCCGGGCGCTCACCGGCCGCGCCGAACCGGAGCGGGCGGCGGCCGAGTTGAGCCGGCGCTTCCCGCTGGTCGTGGTGACCCTCGGGGCGGCGGGCGCGCTGGTCGCCGAGGACGGCGCGGTCACCGCGCGGGTGGCGGCGCCTCCGGCGCGGCCGGTGGACTCGACGGGCGCGGGCGACGCGTTCACCGGGGCGTTCCTGGCGGCCAGGCTCGCGGGCGCGGACCCGGTGAGGGCGGCGGAGGCGGGGTGCCGGGCGGGCGCGGAGGCGGTCACCGTGGTGGGCGGCAGGCCGCCGGCGGCACCGACGGACGGCTGAGGCGCGCTCCCGGAGGGCCGGGGTTCGGGGCTCGGGGCCGGGGGTTCGAGGCCGGGGGCCGGAAGCCGGGGTGCGGGTCCGGAGGGCCGGGGCTCGGAATTCGGGTCCGGAAGGCCGGGGGTCGGAAGCCGGCGCGGTGTCCCCCACCGCCGGGCCCTACCGCCCGAGTCCCGTCCAGGCCGGGTGGCGCGGGTCGTCGGCGCGTACGACGACGTCCGCCGTTCCGGCCGGGTCGACCTCCGTCTCGTACCGGGCGAAGGCCGGGAGGGTCCAGGGTTCCTCCGTGTGCCGGGCGAGGGCGGCGGGCGAGAGCCGCAGGTGCACGGTGAGGTCGAAGGGGAACCAGTGGCCGAGCAGGAAGGGCCCGTGCAGGAGGAGGACCCCGCCGGGCGGCAGCGTGACGTACGGGCTGCGGGTCGCGCGGTCCGTGGCCGGGTCCCACAGGTCGGGCAGCACGCGCCCGGTGCCGCCGGGCTCCAGCGGGCCGAAGACCTCCCGCCACAGGGCCCCGGTGTCGGTCCACCCGCCGTAGTACGCGTCGGGGTCCTGCTTGCCGTACTCGTACCGGAGGGAGGCGGGCCGCAGGAACCCGTCCGTGCCCGCCAGGTGGACGGGACGCCCGCGCGTCCGCAGGGCCCCGGCCAGCGCGGCGGCGAGTTCGGCGCCGGGCGCGGCGGGCGGCCCGTCGATGCCGACCTTGAGCCACGCGCCGCCGTCGCCGGGGGCGGACGCGTCGACGCGTCCGGCGAGCGCCTCCGCCAGCTTGTCCCAGGTGATCGCCTCGTACCGCATGCCCTCACTCTGCCCGTACGCGCGGCGGACCGTCGTCACCGGGGCCGCGCAGCGGCACGCCGAGCCGGTCCGCGAGGGCCCGCGCGGTGGCGAGGGGCTCCGTCCAGACGGTCTCCTGCCATTGCGCCAGTGCGTGCGGCCGCCCGGACGAGCCGGGCAGGACGGCGCCGAGCACCAGGATCCAGCCCTGCGTGTCGCCGTCCCACCCCAGTTCCAGGGCGACGGGCGGTCCGGGCAGCGCGGCGGCCTGTCCGGCGAGGGCGTCCACGTCCTGGGACGGCAGCGGTACGAGCCGGTCGGCGAGGATCTCCATGCGTGCGGCGACGAGGTCGACGCAGTCGCGCAGGCCGGGGCGGGGCGCCACCCCGGACTCCCGCATCTCCTTGACGGCCATGATCTGTCTGCGCCGGACGACGAGCGCGTCCACGCGCTCGCGTACGTCCTGCGGCAGGGCCGTCCACAGTTCGTGCGGTGTCATGGCTTGACCTTGTCACTGGCGTCAGCGTTCGACCATCGGATTCATGGACACCACCACACCCACCAGGGTCGTCGTCGTCACGGGCGCGGGCACCGGCATCGGCCGGGCCACCGCGCGGGCCTTCGCGGAGCGGGGGGCGACCGTCGTCGCCGTCGGCCGCGGGGAGGAGCCGTTGCGGGAGACCGCCGAGGGGCACTCCGGAATCCATCCGTTCGCCGCCGACGTCACGGCGGAGGGCGCCGCCGAGGAGATCGTCCGGGCCGCCCTGGGTGCCCACGGCCGCCTCGATGTCCTCGTCAACAACGCCGGGATCGCCACGGGCGGCCCGCTCGGCACCCTGGACCGCTCCGTGATCACCCCGCTCCTGGAGACGAACCTCGTCGCCCCGCTCCTGCTCACCCGGGCCGCCGTCCCCGCGCTCCGGGAGTCCCGGGGCGTGGTGGTGAACGTGTCGACGACCGTCGGGCAGCGCGGCTGGCCCGCCAACTCCCTCTACCCGGCGACCAAGAGCGCCCTGGAGACCCTGACCCGCTGCTGGGCCGTGGAGCTCGCACCGGCCGGAGTCCGGGTGGTGGCGGTCGCCCCCGGGCCGGTCGAGACCCCGATCGGCCGGCACGCGGGCCTGTCCCCGGAGCGGCGGGAGGAAGTGCGCGCCCGGCAGCTCGCGCACGTTCCGCTGGGGCGGCTCGGCAGGCCCGAGGAGGTCGCGTGGGCGATCACCGCCCTCGCCGCGCCCGAGGCCTCCTTCACGACCGGCGCGGTCCTGCCCGTCGACGGGGGCGCGCTGGTCCTCTGAGGGGCGGCCCGCCGGGCCGTGGTACGACTGTGCGGGGAGGTGGCGTCCTTGCGCATCGGCGAACTGGCCCGGCGGACCGGGGTGTCGGCCCGGGCCCTGCGGCACTACGAGAAGGCGGGTCTGGTCACGTCGTCCCGGGCGGCCAACGGCTACCGGGTGTACGAGGAGGGCGCCGTCACGCGGGTCGCGAACATCCGGTACCTGCTGGACGCCGGGCTCACCCTGGACGACGTGTCCGCCTTCCGCTCCTGCCTGGACGGGGACGTGCCCTCCGCCCCGCCGTCCGCCCGCGGCCTGGAGATCGCCCGCGAGCGGCTGGCCGTGCTCGACGCGCGGATCGCGGCGCAGACCGCGGCCCGCGACCGCCTGGCGAAGACCCTGGAGGCGGAGTCCGTCAGGACGTGAGGCCAGGGGCCCCGACCAGGACCGGCCCCGTCCCCTCCAGCTCCGCGCGCCCCGACGCGACCGCCTCCGCGAGCGTCAGTTCCCCGTCCGCGAGCGCGCGGCACGTCGCCGCGTCGGTCCGCAGCCGGGCGTCGGGGGCCTCCGCCGGGCCGTCCCCGTACGCGACGCCGCCGTCGGCCCCGATCCGTACGTGGAACTCCCCCTCGTCCAGGGTGACCTGGACGGTCCCGGGGCCCAGCTCCGCGAGCGGGCCGAGGAGCGGGATCGCGTACCAGTGCGCGCGCACGGCGTCGGTCGGCCGCGGCTCCCCCAGGTCGGGCGCCCCCCACGCGGCGAGGGCGCGCAGGACGGGCAGCAGGTCCCGGCCGCGCGGGGTGAGCTCGTACACGGACGCCGAGGCGGGCGGGGGCAGTCGGCGGCGGGTGACGAGCTCGGCGCCCTCCATGTCCTTGAGGCGGCCGGCCAGCATGTCCGTGCTGACGCCGGGCAGGTCGGCGTGGAGGTCGGTGTAGCGGCGCGGCCCGGCGAGGAGTTCGCGGACGACGAGCAGGGTCCAGCGGTCGCCGACGAGGTCGAGGGCGCGCGCGGCGGCGCAGTGCTGGTCGTAACTGCGGCGTGACTGACGTGGCATGCGACGCAGTCTAGACATGTCGTTGGACTTTCCAAGCTCGAACTTGGTAAAACCAAGCATCGCCGAGTGGCGCTGATTCCTGGAACTGGGGAGGTCGGACATGGAGTTCCGGCAGTCGAGCAAGCTGAACGAGGTCTGCTACGAGATCCGCGGCCCGGTGATCGAGCACGCCAACGCCCTGGAGGAGGCGGGCCACAGCGTCCTGCGCCTCAACACGGGCAATCCGGCCCTCTTCGGCTTCGAGGCGCCCGAGGAGATCGTCCAGGACATGATCCGGATGCTCCCTAAGGCCCACGGCTACACCGACTCGCGCGGCATCCTCTCCGCCCGCCGCGCGGTGGCCCAGCGCTACCAGGCCATGGGCCTCCCGGAGGTCGACGTCGACGACGTCTTCCTCGGCAACGGCGTGTCGGAGCTGGTCTCCATGGCCGTGCAGGCCCTCCTGGAGGACGGCGACGAGGTCCTGATCCCCGCCCCCGACTTCCCGCTCTGGACCGCCGCCACCACCCTGGCGGGCGGCAAGGCCGTGCACTACCTGTGCGACGAGTCGGCCGACTGGTACCCGGACCTCGACGACATGGCGTCGAAGATCACCGACCGGACCCGGGCCGTCGTGATCATCAACCCCAACAACCCCACCGGCGCGGTCTATCCGAAGGAGATCGTCGAGGGGATCCTCGACCTCGCCCGCCGCCACGGCCTGATGGTCCTCGCCGACGAGATCTACGACCGGATCGTCTACGACGACGCCGTCCACCACCCGGCCGCCTCCCTCGCCGACGACCTGGTGATCCTCACCTTCGGCGGCCTCTCCAAGACCTACCGGGTGGCCGGCTTCCGCTCCGGCTGGCTGGTCGTCACCGGTCCGAAGCGGCACGCCGCGAACTACCTGGAGGGCCTGACCATGCTGGCCTCCATGCGCCTGTGCCCCAACGCCCCCGCCCAGTACGCCATCCAGGCCGCGCTCGGCGGCCGCCAGTCGATCCACGAGCTGACCGCCCCGGGCGGCAGGCTGCGCGAACAGCGCGACCGCGCCTGGGAGAAGCTCAACGAGATCCCCGGCGTCTCCTGCGTGAAGCCGAAGGGCGCCCTCTACGCCTTCCCGCGCCTCGACCCGGCCGTGCACCGGATCCACGACGACGAGAAGTTCGTCCTCGACCTGCTGCTCCGGGAGAAGATCCAGGTCGTCCAGGGCACCGGCTTCAACTGGCCGCGCCCGGACCACTTCCGCATCCTCACCCTGCCGTACGCCGACGACCTCGACGCCGCGATCAGCCGCATCGGCCGCTTCCTGAGCGGATACCGGCAGTAGCGGACACGGGCGGTGACGCGGGCCCTCCCGGCTGTCATGATCAAGGGGTCCGAGAGGCCGAGGGAAACGGGAGGGCGGCCGGTCATGGACGCCGCACTGATAGCCGTGGCGGGCACCCTGCTGGGTGTCGTCTTCACGCACTGGTTCCAGGGGCGGGCCGCCGAGCGCACGGCCGCGCTCGCCCGGTCCGAGCAGCTCCGGCAGGAGCGGATCGCGACCTACAGCGCCTTCGCCGGCGCGGTCGTCGACTACCGGCACAGCCAGAACGACCGCTGGTTCCGGACGGTCGAGGAGCCCGGTTCGGAGGAGGCCGAGGAGTCCCGCTACGCCTCCTACCGGCAGCGCACCACCGCCCGGCAGGCCCTCTTCCGCGTCCAGTTGGTGTGCGACGACCCCGAGACCCGGCGCCTGGCGGAGAGGGCCTTCGAGGAGACCCACTGCATGCACGAGGCGGTGGGGACCGCGGACCGCGCCCGCCGCTCCGAGCGGGCGAAGGAGGCCCTCGCCCTGTTCGTCGCCGCCGCCGCGCCCGGCGTCCGCTGACGGGGGCGGGCATGGACCTCGTCGCGCCGGTCGTCGTCGAACCGCTCAAGCGCCGCCGCTGCTCGGAGTGCCACCGGGGGCCGCTGGAGCGGATGGTCCTGGAGTTCAACGCGCCGGTCTGCCTGGACTGCGCCGACCTCGGGCACCTGGTCTTCCTGCCCCGGGGCGACACCGCCCTCACCCGGCGGGCCCGCGAGGCCAGCACCCTCTGGGCGGTGGTGGTACGGCACAACCGGCGCCGCACGCGGTACGAGCGCCAGGGCCTCCTCGTCGAGGAGGCGGCGCTGGCCGGGGCGGAGCGGACCTGCCTGGCGGACGCGGAGGCGCGGGCCAGGCGGCGGGCCCGGGACGCGGAGCGGCGGGCGGTCCTCGACGCCGGGATCACCGCGGCGCTCCGGGCGGAGATCCTGCGGCTCTTCCCGGCCTGTCCGGCGGACCGGGCCGACGAGATCGCCGCCCACGCCTCGGCGAAGGGCAGCGGGCGGGTGGGGCGCACGGCCGCGGGCCGCTCGCTCGACCGTGGTGCGGTGACCGCCGCGGTACGGGCCGGCGTACGGCACGTCGACACCCCGTACGACACCCTGCTGATGCAGGGGGTGCCGCGTCACCAGGCCCGGACGAGGGTCGCGC
Source organism: Streptomyces sp. NPDC007872 (assembly GCF_042868165.1). Lineage (NCBI taxonomy): Bacteria > Bacillati > Actinomycetota > Actinomycetes > Kitasatosporales > Streptomycetaceae > Streptomyces > Streptomyces sp. NPDC007872. The sequence goes on along the minus strand of NZ_JBIAEA010000002.1, from coordinate 1,030,377 downwards.
CCGCCATCGAGGCGGTGCTCCGGGCCTGGCGCGGCGGCGACGGGGAAGCGCGCGGCTGACGGCTCGGGCGTCAGTGCGCGCCGGTCCCGCCGCGCGGAGCGTCCCCTCAGGCCCGGTCTCCGGCGCGGCGCGCGCGGCGGTACAGCAGGGCGCCGCCGAGGAGCAGCGCGGCACTGCCCGAGGCGGCGTAGCCGATGACGTCCGACGAACCGGTGTGGGCCAGCGCGGCCTCGCTCTTCTCGCCCTGCGGCGCGGGGGCCGGGACGGGGGCGGGGACGGGGGCGGGCGCGGGCGACTCGGTCTGCGCCTGCGGGACCGGGATGTTCCGCACGGGGGTCTGCGGGCGCGGCGTCGGCGTCTCGATCGGCTGGGCCGGCTTCGCGGGGCCGTTGACCGCGGTGTTGCCGAAGGACGGGTTGCCGATGCCGACCACGTTGACCGAGTTCCCGCTGACGTTCACGGGGAGGTCGACGGGGAGCTGGAGGCCGTTCCCGGAGAGGACGCCGGGCGAGCCCTGGGTCTGGCCCTCGGCGGTGGAGCCGCCGCCGTTGGAGGAGCCGCCGCTCTGGGCGCCGCCTCCGTGGGAGCCGCCGGCCTGCTCCCCGCCGCGCGGGGTGCCGGGCTCGTCCTTGTGGGAGTGGGAGCGGCCGCCGCCGTCCTCGTCCGACCCGTAACCCGCGGGCTCGTCGGAGACGTTGGCGCAGTTGTTGCCGAAGGCCGGGTTGAGCAGCCCGACGACGTTGACCGTGTTGCCGCAGACGTTGACCGGGACGTGCACCGGCAGTTGAACCGTGTTGCCGGAACCGACTCCCGGCGAACCGACCGCGGCGCCCTGGGCGCCGGCGTCGGCGTGCGCGGCGCCCACCGAGAGGGCGAGCGCCCCGCCCGTGACCAACAGTGTGGCCAGACCACTTCGGCGAATCTGCCTCATGGCTTCCTGCCTTCCGGAGGTGTGCACGGGCAGTCGCCCGTACCCGAATCAACGCGGCGGACGTGTGCGCCGGATCCGGCCACCGGAGGGTTTCACCCCAACGAGTGGGGCCTGTTCGAGTGTGGACTCACCGTCCCAGGAGACCGTCGAGGGTGTCGACCGGGTCGGAACCGGGGTCGCCGCGCGGCCACCAGTCCTCGCGGTCGGCGTCCGACTCGTAGCCGTACCAGAGGCCGTCCCGGCCGAGGCGGAGCTGGAGGGACCGGCCCGAGAGGCGGTTGCGCCAGGGGCGGGCGGGGAGGCCGGCGGCGAGCAGCGCGGGTCTGGCCCGGTCGAACGGGCCGGCCGGCGGGTCCCAGGCCTCTTCCAGGACGGCGAGGCCCTCGGCGCCGCCCTGCCGCCAGGCGGCGACGGCACGGGCCAGGTCGGTGGGGGTGCGGTCGAGGGCGTGGGCCAGGTCGCGGTAGAGGGCGCGGGTGGAGGCGGTGAGCCCGGAGCCGGGGTGCGCGGCGGCGAGCCGGACCGCGTCCTGCCAGGGGGTGAGGGCGGCGACCGGGTCGAGGCCGGTGGCGAGGAGGGCGTGGGCGCGGGCGGCGGCCTCGGTGGCGAGGAGGTCGAGCGCGAGCGGGTCGGGGGCGGCGGGGTCGGGCGGGAAGACGGCCGGGCGTCCGGGCCGGTCGGGGAGCGGCAGCGGGGCGGGCAGCGGCGGGAGTCCGGTGCCGGTGGCGGCGTCGAGGGCGGTGCGGGCCGGGACGGTGGACATCGGGGGCGGGGCGGCGGCGGTCTCGGCGGCGGACCGGGCCGCGTTGCGCCGGGTCAGCTCGGCGAGGAGCTCCTGCTCACCGCGGCCGCGCATCAGGAAGAGGACGAACGGGTCCTGGTCGAGGAGCCGTGCGGCCTGGTAGCAGAGGGCGGCGGCGTGCTTGCAGGGGTAGCCGTCGTCCGGGCAGGAGCAGTCGGGGACGAGGTCGCCCGGCGCGGGCAGCAGCCCGGCGACCGCCTCAAGGGCGTGCGGCACGTCCTTGTCGAGGAGGGCGGCGATGTGGTCGGGGCGCGCGGTGGCCCCGTCGAGGAACTCCTCCCAGCCGTCGTCGCCGAGGATCCGCATCCTGATCTCGGTGCGGTACGGGCGGGGCCGGCTGCCGTGGACGTAGGCGACGACCCGGCCGGGGGTGACCGTGATCGCGTCGACGTGGCCGCGTCCCGCGTAGGCCTTGCCGCGGGCGAGGCGGGCCGGGTCGAGGGCGGCGTCCTCCAGGGCCTCGACCCAGGCGTTTCCCCACCAGGTGGCGGCGAACCGCCCGTCGGGGGCCTCGCGGGGCGCGACCTGCGGGAAGGAGCGGCGGCGGTCGTCGTGGCGGGGGGCGGTCCCGCGCGCGGCCCGGGCGCGGTTCACGAGGGCCTCCTCAGGGACACCAGGTCGGCGAGCTCCCGGTCGGTGAGTTCGGTGAGGGCGGCCTCGCCGGAGCCGAGGACGGCGTCGGCCAGGGCCCGCTTGGCGCGGAGCATCTCGGCGATCCGGTCCTCGACCGTGCCCTCGGCGATCAGCCGGTGGACCTGCACCGGCTGGGTCTGTCCGATGCGGTAGGCGCGGTCGGTGGCCTGCTCCTCGACGGCCGGGTTCCACCAGCGGTCGTAGTGGATCACGTGGCCGGCCCGGGTGAGGTTGAGGCCGGTGCCCGCGGCCTTCAGGGAGAGCAGGAAGACGGGGACCTCGCCGTCCTGGAAGCGGTCGACCATCCGCTCCCGCTCGGCCACCGGGGTGCCGCCGTGCAGGAGTTGGGCGGGGACGCCGCGCGTGGCCAGGTGGTCGGCGAGGAGCCGGGCCATCGCCACGTACTGGGTGAAGACGAGCACGGACCCGTCCTCGGCGAGGATCGTGTCGAGCAGCTCGTCGAGGAGGGCGAGCTTCCCCGAGCGGCCGGCGAGACGGGCGGTGCCGGGGCCGCGCGGAGCCTCCTCCCTGAGGAACTGGGCGGGGTGGTTGCAGATCTGCTTGAGGGAGGTCAGCAGCTTCATGACCAGGCCGCGGCGTGTCATGCCCTCGGACTCCTCGATCCGCGCCATGGTCTCGCGGACGGTCGCCTCGTAGAGGGAGGCCTGCTCCCGGGTGAGGGGGACGGGGTGGTCGGACTCCGTCTTGGGCGGCAGCTCGGGGACGATGCCGGGGTCGGACTTGCGGCGGCGCAGCAGGAAGGGGCGCACGAGCCGGGCGAGCCGCTCGACGGCCTCGTCGTGCTCGATCTCCTCGTGGTTCTCCACGGCCCTGGCGTGCCGGGAGCGGAAGGCCTTGAGCGGTCCGAGGAGGCCGGGGGTGGTCCAGTCGAGGAGGGCCCACAGCTCGGAGAGGTTGTTCTCCACGGGTGTGCCGGTCAGGGCGACCCTGGCGGGCGCGGGGATCTCGCGCAGCGCCCTGGCGGTCGCGGAGAACGGGTTCTTGACGTGCTGCGCCTCGTCGGCGACGACCATCCCCCACTCGTGCGCGGCCAGTCGGGCGGCGCTGGTGCGCAGGGTCCCGTAGGTGGTGAGGACGAAGCCGCCCCCGGTGCCGTCCAGGTCCCGGTCGGCGCCGTGGAAGCGCCGCACGGGCACGTCGGGGGCGAACTTCCGCACCTCCCGCTGCCAGTTGCCGAGCAGGGACGCCGGGCAGACGACGAGGGTGGGGGCGCGGCGGGCGCGGCGCAGGTGGAGGGCGATGAGGGTGACGGTCTTGCCGAGGCCCATGTCGTCGGCGAGGCAGCCGCCGAGGCCGAGCGAGGTCATCAGGTCGAGCCAGGCGAGGCCCCGGAGCTGGTAGTCGCGCAGGGTGGCGGTGAGGCCGGGCGGGGCCTGCACGTCCTCGGGTCCGGCCAGGAGCCGGTCGCGGAGGGCGGCGAGCGCTCCGACGGGGACGGCGGGGACGGTCTCGCCGTCCACCTCCGCGGTGCCGGTGAGGGCGACGCCGAGTGCGTCGACCGGTTCGAGCAGGCCGAGTTCCCGCTTGCGGGCCTTGCGGACCAGGTCGGGGTCGACGACGACCCACTGGTCGCGGAGGCGCACGACGGGCCGGTGGGCCTCGGCCAGGAGGTCCATCTCGCGCTCGGTGAGCGGATCTCCGTCGAGGGCCACCTGCCAGTCGAAGCGCAGCAGCTCCTCGCTGTCGAAGAAGGAGGTGCCGTCGGTCGCGGAGCCGGGGGCGGCGAGCGCCGGGCGGACGACGGCGGAGGCGCTGAGCGAACGGGCCAGCTCGCGCGGCCAGTGGACGGCGACCCCGGCGTCGGCGAGCCGGGCGGCGGCGGGGCCGAGCAGCTCGTACAGCTCGTCCTCGGTGACGGCGAGGACGTCGGGCACGTCCCGCTCCAGGAGCCGGGCCAGTGGGGCCCAGACCCGGGCGGCGCGGCGCAGGGCCAGGACGGCGTCGATCCGCGCGCGGGGGCCGAAGTGCTCGCCCTCCCCCGCCCACAGGTCCGTGGCGTCGATGACGAGGGTGGGGTCGGCGAGACTGTGGACCTGGAGGAGCGCGGCGGCCGCGTGCCGCTCGCCGCCGCTCTTCTCCGCGCTCCCTTCGCCGGGGGCGCCGATGTCGAAGAGTTCGTACGGCGACAGGTCGAGGCGGAGCGAGACGCGGACCCCGGCGTCCATTCCGGCCGCCGCCTCGGCGGCCCAGGCACGCGCGCGGGGCAGGTGCTGCGGGGCGCGGGCCGCGAACGGCGCCCCGACCGCGTGGGCGGCGGCCGGGGTGCGGGGCAGGGCGTCGGCGACGGCGTCGAGGAAGGCGCGGACGAGGGCCTCGGGGTCGGGCAGCCGCAACGGTCCGCGGCCGGGGACGGGCACGGCGTACGCCTCGGCCGGCAGGGCGGCGGCGACGGCCCGCAGATGGGCGATGTCGTCCGCGTGCAGGGGCCCGGCCCGCCAGGCGTCGAGGTCGTCGGCGGTGAGTCCCGGCAGGAGCCGTCCCCGGGCGGTCAGGTGCAGGGCGTGCAGGGCGGCGGCGCCCCAGCCGGCGGTGGCGGGGTGGGCGACCGGGTGGTGGCGGGCCGCGACGAGGTGGGGCAGGGCGGCCTCGACGGGGAGGGTGACGGCGGGGACCTCGCGGCTCCGGGCGCCGTTGCCGTGCCGCCGGGCCACGGTCAGCGCGACGCGCTCCGCGCCGGCCACCGTCCCGGGGTCCGGCAGCGCGCCGCCGTCGGGGGCCCAGAAGGCGATCCGGCCCTCGCGGGGAAGGGCGGCGGGCAGGAAGACGGCGGCGCCGGTGCTCCAGGTGTGTGTCACGGCTCCGCTCCCCTCCCCCGGCCCTCCGCCGCGTGCCGGAACTCCGACGAGCTCCGACGTGGACCTCCGACCTTACGGGTGGGGACTGACAACGGGCCCGGCCACCGGTCCGACCACCGGTCCGGGCGCCGATCCGACCACCGGTCCGGGCGCGAGTCCGACCGCCGGTCCGTGTGCGGTCGCCGGGCGGTTCCCCCGGGCGGCCCAGCAGCGGATGACACGGGGCCCGCCCGGCGGGAGGGTGGGCCTGGACCGGGGACGGGCCCGAGGGGCACCGTCCGCCGCCGCTCGCCGCCGTCCGTCACCATCCGTCGCCGTCCGTCGCCGTCGCCTCGGCCCGGCGGTCGCCCGACATCCGCCCGCATCCGTCCGACACCCACTCGACAGAAGAGGAACCGCCATGTCCGTTCGCCGGCGTCTCACGACCGCCACCGGGGCCGTGCTGCTCACCCTCGCCGTCGCCGGCTGCTCGGGCCTCGGCCGCACCGCCGTGGGCACGATCTCGTACGAGACGGAGCGCGAGGTGGGCGTGACGGTGACGAGCCCCTCGGTGAAGGGCTGCCACCGCCTGGCGCCGTCCGGCGCGACCAGGGTCGAGAACAACACCCTGGTGGACATCGTGCTGTACCCGACCCTCGACTGCCGGGGCAAGGATTCCACCTACCTGCCGTCCGACACCACGGACGAGATCGTCCCGGAAACCCTCCCCTGGCGCAGCTACAGCGTCATCCACTAGGTCCCGTCCGGCTCTCCTTCGCTTTCCGTCCGGGGCGGGTCCATGCTGGAGGTGTCCGGAGAACCCCGCGGGAGACGTGGACGGGAGGCATGAGCGCCATGCGGACCGGGAGCGAGCCGGTGACCGCGCGCAGCCCCTTGCGGATGCGGTTCTGGCTGAGCGTGTGGGGACTGCTGTGGGCGGCCTTCGGCACGGTCGCGTTCGCCCTGGTGGGCCGGCCCGGCTGGGCCGCGGCCTGCGGGGTGCTGTTCCTGGTGGTCCTGGTCGACCTGGCCCTCGTGGTGCGCCGCATGCGGCAGGGACCGCACTGGCAGCCGGGCCGGGACGTCCCTCCGTACGACCCCGGCCGCGGCGGCGGGAAGCGCTGAGCACCCTTCCGGATCTCCGGTACGTCCTCAGTTCCGCGAGTCGAAGCCCGCCGCCTGCAGGTACTCCGGCTTGGGGTCGAGCGCGGCGGCCAGGCGGAAGTGCCGGGTGGCCCGGTCGGTCTGTCCGGAGCGCTCGAAGGTGCGGGCCAGGGCGAAGTGGGCGAAGGCGTTGTCCGGCTCGCGCTCCAGGACCAGCTCGAACTCGAGCTGCGCGGGGCGCAACTGGGCGGCGGCGAAGAAGGCCCGCGCGCGCAGCAGGCGCGCGGCCGTGTTCTCGGGGTGGGCGGCGATCACCGAGTCCAGCAGCTTCACGGCGCCCCGGGGGTCCCGCGCGGCCAGCAGTTGCTCCGCGGCGCGGAAGTCGATGACGTGCGTTTCCGGGTTGCTGTCGGCCACGATGGCATCCTTCCCCTCGTTCGGTGGTTGAACACCGGACCCGGCGGCCGCATTCCGTCCGGACCCGCCGGACGGGCCCCACGCGGAGGACGCGGCCCGCCGGACAGGCCCCGAACGGAAGACGCGGCCCGCCGGACGGATCCTAAACGGAGGACGCGGCCCGCCGGGCCAGCTCGTCCCAGACCTTCCGCACCTGCGGTTCGAGGGCGTCGAGCGGTCCGTCGTTGTCGATCACGAGGTCCGCGACGGCCAGCCGCTGCGCGCGCGTGGCCTGGGCCGCCATCCGGGCCCGGGCCTCGGACTCGTCCATGCCCCGCAGCCGTACGAGCCGGTCGAGCTGGGTCTCCGGGGACGCGTCCACGACCACGACCAGGTCGTAGAGCGGCGCGAGCCCGTTCTCGGTGAGCAGGGGGACGTCGTGGACGACGACGTCCCCGGCCTCCGCCCGGCTCTCCAGCTCCGCCGACCGGGCTCCGACCAAGGGGTGGACGATGGCGTTGAGGGTGGCCAGGCGGTCGGCGTCGGCGAACACGATGGAGCCGAGCTTCGGCCGGTCGAGCGTTCCCTCCGCGGTGAGGACGCCGTCGCCGAAGGCCTCCACGACGGCCGCGAGCCCCGGGGTGCCGGGCTCCACGACCTCGCGGGCGATCCGGTCCGCGTCGACGAGGACGGCCCCGTACGAGACGAGCAGTCGTGACACTTCGCTCTTGCCGGCGCCGATCCCGCCGGTCAGGCCCACCTTCAGCATGAGCGGCAGCTTAGGGCCTGCCCCGGCGGGGCTACGCGTCGCCCTCCCGCTCCGCGAGGAAGCGCTCGAACTCGCGGCCCAGCTCGTCCGCCGACGGCAGGTCGGCGGGCTCGGCGACGAGGTTGCCGCGGGTCTCGGCCCCGGCCACCGCGTCGTACTGGTGCTCGAGACCCTGCACGAGCGCCACCAGCTCCTCGTCGCCCTCGCCGATCTGGCGGTCGATCTCGGTCTGGGTGCGGCGGGCCTCCGTCCGCAGGGAGTGGGCGACACCGGGGAGGACGAGCCCCGTGGCGGCCGTGACGGCCTCCAGGGCGGTCAGGGCCGCGTCCGGGTAGGCCGAGCGGGCCACGTAGTGCGGGACGTGGGCGGCGACGCCGAGGGTGTCGTGGCCGGCCTCGGTGAGCCGGTACTCGACGAGGGACTCGGCGCTGCCGGGGACCTGGGCCTCGTCGAAGGGGCTGCGGTGGCCGGGCATGAGGTCGGTGCGGCTGCCGTGCGGGGTGAGCCCGACCGGGCGGGTGTGCGGCACGCCCATGGGGATGCCGTGGAAGTTGACGGAGAGGCGCACGCCGAGGCGCTCGACGATCTGCCGGACGGCGGCGGCGAACCGCTCCCACTCCACGTCCGGCTCCGGACCGGAGAGGACGAGGAAGGGGGCGCCGGTGGCGTCCTGCACGAGGCGCACCTCGATGGACGGCGTCTCGTACGCGGTCCAGCGGTCGCGCCGGAAGGTCAGGAGCGGGCGGCGGGCGCGGTAGTCCACGAGCCGGTCGTGGTCGAAGCGGGCCACCAACTGGTGCGGAAGGGTGTCGAGCAGGCCTTCGACGATCTGCTCACCGGTCTCACCCGCGTCGATGTAGCCGTCGAAGTGGTACAGCATGACCAGGCCGGCCGACTCCTGCGCCAGAGCCATGTCGACGACGGCCACGCCCTTCGGGTCCCATTCGTACAAATCCTGCGGATCAAGCACGATTACCGCTCCTCCTCGTGTTCCCTCTGGGAACGCGCCGGGCCGCGCCGCCATTCCCGGAGCCCGTGATCTTTCGACGGAACGGCCCGAACTCGGGCCACTAGTCCAGACCTTGACACGGTCGGGGCTGCTCCCTACCGTCTCCCGACAGCGTCGCGTTCAGCCTCTCGATCCCCGTGCACATACAGGAACACCCCCATTCCTGCCCCGGAAGGCACCCCCATGCGCCCTCGAACGCTGCTCCTCCCCCTCCTCCCGGCGCTCCTCGCCGTCCCCCTCGTGACCTCCCCGGCCGCCGCGGCAACCATCGAGGTCACGACCGCGGCCCAGCTCAAGTCGGCGCTCACCGCCGCGCGCCCCGGCGACACGATCCACCTCGCGGACGGCACGTACACCGGGAACTTCAAGGCCACCACGCCGGGCACCTCGTCCGCCCGGATCACCCTGACCGGCTCCTCGCGCGCGGTGCTGACCGCCGGCGGAGGCTACGGGCTGCACCTCAACGGCGCTTCGTACTGGACGGTGAAGGGGGTGACGGTGACCGGCGGCCAGAAGGGGATCATGGCCGACTCCGCGAACGGCGTGGTGATCGACGGGGTGACCGTGCACGACCTGGACATGGAGGGCGTGCACTTCCGCAACTCCAGCAAGAACGGGGTCCTCAAGAACTCCCGGATCTACGACACCGGGAACGACGGCCGGGGCATGGGCGAGGGGGTGTACGTCGGCACCGCCAACAGCCTGAGCGACAAGAGCGACGGCGCGCAGATCCTGGACAACGTGATCGGGCCGGACGTCGGCGGCGAGAGCGTCGACGTCAAGGAGGGCACGACCGGGGCGAGGATCGTCGGCAACACCTTCGACGGGCGCGGGCTGACCGGCGCCAACTACGACGACTCCTGGGTCGACGTGAAGGGCAACGACGTCCTCGTGGAGGACAACACCGGGGTGAACACGACGAACAACGGCTTCGAGACCCACAGCCAGCAGGCCGGCTGGGGCTGCGGGACGGTCTTCCGCGGCAACCGCGCGAACCTGACGGGCGCGGCCGGGCCGCAGCGGCTCGCGATCCACGTCACCAACCAGAGCGCCTCGTGCCGGACCACGGTGTACGCCTCGAACACGGTGACCGGCGGGAACGGCCTGACGAACATCGCCGTCACGCCCTGAGCGGTGTGCGGGCCGCGCATGAGCCCCGTACGCGACACGGAGCCGTGTGCGGGGCCATACGCGACGGGGCCCTACACAGGGGGCCGTGCAGGAGGGCCGTACGCGGGGGCCGGGAAAACGTCCGAGGCCCGCTCCCCCGGAGGGGAACGGGCCTCGGTCTCGCTAGCGGCTAGCGCTCAGCGGAGAGCCTGTTCAGCTCTGGCCGCCGGCCAGCTTCTCGCGCAGGGCGGCAAGCGCCTCGTCCGACGCCAGGGCGCCGGAGTTGTCGTCCGACTCCGAGGAGTAGGAGCCACCCGACACGCCCGCCGGGGCACCGGCCGGAGCGGCGGTGCCACCCTCGGCAGCGGCGGCCTCGTCGGCCTCGCGGGACTTGATGACCTGGGCCTGGTGCTGCTCGAAGCGGGACTGCGCCTCGGCGTACTGGGTCTCCCAGGCCTCGCGCTGGGTCTCGAAGCCCTCGAGCCAGTCGTTGGTCTCGGGGTCGAAGCCCTCGGGGTAAATGTAGTTGCCCTGGTCGTCGTAGGACGCGGCCATGCCGTACAGGGTCGGGTCGAACTCGACCGAGGCCGGGTCGGCACCGAAGGACTCGTTGGCCTGCTTCAGCGAGAGGCTGATGCGGCGGCGCTCGAGGTCGATGTCGATGACCTTGACGAAGATCTCGTCGTTGACCTGGACGACCTGCTCCGGGATCTCCACGTGACGCTCGGCCAGCTCGGAGATGTGGACCAGACCCTCGATGCCCTCGTCCACGCGGACGAACGCACCGAACGGAACCAGCTTGGTGACCTTACCCGGGACGACCTGACCGATCTGGTGGGTCCGGGCGAACTGCTGCCACGGGTCCTCCTGGGTCGCCTTCAGCGACAGGGAGACGCGCTCGCGGTCCATGTCCACGTCGAGAACCTCGACGGTGACCTCCTGGCCGACCTCGACGACCTCGGACGGGTGGTCGATGTGCTTCCAGGACAGCTCGGAGACGTGCACGAGACCGTCGACGCCACCCAGGTCCACGAAGGCACCGAAGTTGACGATCGAGGACACGACGCCGGAGCGGACCTGACCCTTCTGGAGGGTCGTGAGGAAGGTCTGGCGGACCTCGGACTGGGTCTGCTCCAGCCAGGCACGGCGGGACAGGACCACGTTGTTGCGGTTCTTGTCCAGCTCGATGATCTTCGCCTCGAGCTCCTTGCCCACGTAGGGCTGGAGGTCGCGGACGCGACGCATCTCGACCAGGGAGGCCGGGAGGAAGCCGCGGAGGCCGATGTCGAGGATGAGACCACCCTTGACGACCTCGATGACGGTACCGGTGACGATGCCGTCCTCTTCCTTGATCTTCTCGATGGTGCCCCAGGCGCGCTCGTACTGGGCGCGCTTCTTCGAGAGGATCAGGCGGCCTTCCTTGTCCTCCTTCTGGAGGACCAGGGCCTCGATCTCGTCGCCGACCTTGACGACCTCGTTCGGGTCGACGTCGTGCTTGATCGAGAGCTCGCGGCTCGGGATGACACCTTCGGTCTTGTAACCGATGTCGAGCAGGACCTCGTCCCGGTCGACCTTCACGATGACGCCGTCGACGATGTCGCCGTCGTTGAAGTACTTGATCGTCTCGTCGATCGCGGCGAGGAAGGCTTCCTCGTTACCGATGTCGTTGACCGCAACCTGCGGGGTGGTGGCGGTGGTCTCGGTGCTGCTCGTCATGTGGGAAAGGGCTCCGGTTACGGACAGAAAGTCGTAGGTACTGCTACGCCGAGAGCCCGTATCGCACCAAGAAGCCGGACAGCCAATGAAACTCCCTGCCCGCGAACGGGAGGAGCCTCGAAAACCGAGGGGACATATACCAGGTACGAGCGCGGCCTGCTCCGTCTGAGGCACGCAGACCCGCAGCGCAACCTTTAGCATACGGAAGCGGCCGGACAGGGTCAATGCGCGAAGCGCGCACCCGGGGCAGATCGGCTCAACTCCGGCGCCACTCATGTCCATCCACGCCGTTTCGGCGTGGTCCGCCGCACGGCGGTACTGAGCGCAAACTACATCGGCGGGCGAGATGAACCAAGAGTACGGACGCGAAGACGCGGTCCAGGGCGAGGCCGACGGGGCGGAGGCGACCCGGCGTGACGCGGGGGACGCGGAGAGCAGCCGGGCGAGCCGCGGATGGTGGGACCGGAACGCCGACGAGTACCAGAGCGAGCACGGCTCCTTCCTGGGCGACGACCGGTTCGTGTGGGGGCCCGAGGGGCTCGACGAGGCCGAGGCGGGGCTCCTCAGTCCGGCCGCCTCGCTGAAGGGCCTCGACGTGCTGGAGATCGGCGCGGGCGCGGCGCAGTGCTCGCGGTGGCTGGCGGCGCAGGGCGCGCGGCCGGTGGCGCTCGACCTCTCGCACCGGCAGCTCCAGCACGCGCTGCGGATCGGTGACGGGGTGCCGCTGGTGGAGGCCGACGCCGGGGCGCTGCCGTTCCGGGACAGCTCCTTCGACCTGGCCTGCTCGGCGTACGGGGCGGTGCCGTTCGTCGCCGATCCGGTCCGGGTCTTCCGGGAGGTGCGCCGGGTGCTGCGGCCGGGCGGGCGCTGGGTGTTCTCGGTGACGCACCCGATCCGCTGGGCCTTCCCCGACGAGCCGGGGCCCGAGGGGCTCTCGGTCGCGGCCTCCTACTTCGACCGCACGCCGTACGTCGAGCAGGACGAGGAGGGGCGGGCGGTGTACGTGGAGCACCACCGGACGCTCGGGGACCGGGTGCGGGACGTGGTGGCCGGCGGGTTCCGCCTGGTGGACCTGGTCGAGCCGGAGTGGCCGGCCTGGAACGGCCAGGAGTGGGGCGGCTGGTCGCCGCTGCGGGGGAACCTGATCCCGGGGACGGCGATCTTCGTGTGCGAGCGGGCGGAGTAGAGGGGGGAGGGGCGGCGCCGGTCTTGTCAGCTCTGCCGGTCCTGCCGCCCCTGCCGGCCCTGCCGGCCCTGCCGGCTCCGCCAGCCTTACCCAGGCTCCACCAGTCTTACTTACGTACTTACAGGTGGGCCCTGTGGACAACGGGGCTCGCCTTTTTCTCGCGCGTACGAGACTGAGTGCGTGATCCGAAACGAAGCGCTCGACCGTCTCCCCGTCCGCCATGCCGTCCCCGAGCTGCTCTCCGCGCTCGCGGAGCGCGGCGCGGCGGTGCTGTCCGCTCCTCCCGGCACCGGCAAGACGACGCTGGTGCCACTGGCCCTCGCGGGTCTCATGGGGGACGGGCCGGCGCGCCGGGTGCTGGTGGCCGAGCCGCGCCGGATGGCGGTGCGGGCGGCGGCCCGGCGGATGGCGTGGCTGCTCGGCGAGGAGGTCGGCGGTGCGGTCGGCTTCTCCGTGCGCGGCGAGCGGCGGACCGGTCCCGCGACCCGGGTCGAAGTGGTGACCACGGGCATCCTGCTGCAACGGCTCCAGCGGGATCCGGAGCTGGCGGGCGTCGACGTGGTGCTGCTCGACGAGTGCCACGAGCGGCACCTGGACGCCGACACGGCCATGGCCTTCCTGGTGGACGTACGGGCGACCCTGCGGCCGGACCTGAAGCTGATCGCGGCCTCGGCGACGAGCGACGCCGAGGCGTGGTCCCGGTTGCTCACGGTGCTCGACGGCAGCGGACCCGCGCCGGTCGTGCGGAGCGTGGGCGGGGGGCACGGTTACGCGGTCCGGTTCGCCCCGCCGCCCGCCGGGATCAGGCCCGCGCACGGCACCTGGGTGGATCCGGCGCTGCTGCGCCACGTGGCGGCGACGGTCCGGCTCGCCCTGGAGCGGCACGGGGGCGACGTCCTCTGCTTCCTGCCGGGCACGGGAGAGATCGCGCGGACGGCGGGACTGCTGTCCGACCTGGACGCCGAGGTGCTCCAGTTGCACGGGCGGGCTCCGGCGGCGGTGCAGGACGCGGTGCTGCGGGGCACCGAGCCGGGCGGACGGCGCCGGGTGGTGCTCGCGACGGCGGTGGCGGAGTCGAGCCTGACGGTTCCGGGTGTGCGGATCGTGGTCGACTCGGGGCTCGCGCGGGAGCCGCGGACGGACCACGCCCGGGGGCTCGGGTCGCTGGCGACGGTTCCGGTGTCGGCGGCCGCGGCGACCCAGCGGGCCGGGCGCTCGGGACGCGAGGCGCCCGGTGTGGTCTACCGCTGCTGGGCGGAGGCGGAGGACGGCGGCCGGGCGCGGTTCCCGTCGCCCGAGATCAGGATCGCGGACCTGGCGGACTTCGCCCTGCGGGCCGCCTGTTGGGGCGACCCGACGGCCGGGGGCCTCGCGCTGCTCGACGCGCCGCCGGCCGGGGCGATGGAGGCGGCCCGTTCGGTCCTCGGGTCGATCGGGGCCGTGGACGCGGCGGGCCGGGCCACGGAGCGCGGGGTACGGATGTCCCGGCTCGGGCTCCATCCCCGGTTGGGCCGTGCCCTGCTGGACGGGGCGCCGGAGGTCGGGGTCCGGCGGGCGGCCGAAGTGGTCGCGCTGCTCAGCGAGGAGCCGCCGCGCGACTACGGGGACGACCTGGTGGCGGCCTGGCGGGCGGCCCGCCGGGGCTCGGACGGGTACGGCGCGCGGTGGAGGGCGGAGGCGCGCCGTCTGGAGCGGGCGGCCGGCGAGGTGGTGACCGGGGGCGGGGGCGCCGGAGGTACCGGGGGCGGGGGCGCCGGAGGCAAGGGCGGAGGCGGGGGTGCCTCGGCGGTCGGGGAGGGTGAGGACGCCGTGGCCGGTCTGGTGACGGCGCTCGCCTTCCCGGAGCGGGTGGCCAGGGCCCGGGAGCAGGGCGGCTTCCTGATGGTGTCGGGGAGCGGGGCGCGGCTCGCCGAGGGATCCGGGTTGCGGTCCGCGCCGTGGCTGGCCGTGGCGGTGGCGGACCGCACGGCGCGGGACGCCACGGCCCGGGTGCGGCTCGCGGCGGTGGTGGACGAGGCCGTGGCGCGGCGGGCGGCCGGGCACCTGCGGTCCACCGGCGAGGAGGTCCGCTGGGAGGACGGGGACGTGGTCGCGCGCTCGGTGGACCGGCTGGGCGCGGTCGAGCTGACGGTCCGGCCGCTGGGCACCGGGGCGGATCGCACCCTGGTGCGGGAGGCGCTGCTCGACGGTCTGCGGCGCGAGGGGCCGGGACTGCTGCGGTGGAGCCGGGAGGCCGGGGAGCTGCGCGAGCGGCTGGCGTTCCTCCACCGGGAGGTGGGCGGGCCGTGGCCGGACGTGTCGGAGGAGGCGCTGGTCGACCGGGCCGGGGAGTGGCTGGAGCCGGAGTTGTCCCGGGCCGGGCGCCGCGCCGACCTGGGGCGGATCGACGCCGGCGAGGCCCTGCGGCGGCTGCTGCCGTGGGCGTCGGGCGAGGCGGGTCGGCTGGACGAGCTGGCGCCGGAGCGGATCGAGGTGCCGAGCGGTTCGCGGATACGGGTGGAGTACGGGGGCGACCGGCCGGTGCTCGCGGTGAAGCTCCAGGAGATGTTCGGTCTGGCCGAGACGCCCCGGGTGGCGGGGGTCCCGGTGCTCGTCCACCTCCTCTCCCCCGCCGGGCGGCCGGCGGCGGTGACCGCCGACCTGGCGTCGTTCTGGCGGGACGGCTACCGCGCGGTGCGGGCGGAGCTGCGGGGACGGTACCCGAAGCACCCGTGGCCGGAGGACCCGTCCGCGGCGGTGGCGACCCGGCACACGAGCGCGCGGCTCGGAAGGGAGCGGTGACCCCGTGGTGGCGGCGGGGCGGGACGTGGCCGGGGAACGCGAAGCGCCGCCCCTCGCCCGGTGCGGACGGAAGGGGCGGCGCGGTGCGGCCGGGCCGGTGCCTCGGGCGAGGCGGCCGGGCCCCGGAGCCCTGATCGGCCTGCGGATGCGGTGATCAGGCCTCGGGAGCGATCGGTCCTCGGGCAGTGGTCGGGCCTCGGGGCGGTGATCAGCCCTTGGGCGTGCCGGTGGAGGTGGAGGAGTCCGTCGGCGTGGAGGACGACGAGGAGGGAGAGGTGGACGGCGAGGGGGAGGCCTCGGGCGTACCGCTCTCGGAGGGCTTCGGCTCCGGAGTGGAGGTGGGGGGCGTGGGAGTGGGCTCGGTGACCTTGAGCTCGACGAAGAGGGCGCCGCCGCCGGGCGTGGTCAGCTCGAGGAAGTACGTGCCCGCCTTGTCGCCCGCGAGGAGGTCGCCCGCCGCGAGGGTGAGGGTGCCGTCCGTGGCGGTCCGGAAGGTGGCGGTGCGGGAGGACGTGCTCTTGAAGGTCGGGCCCTCGGCGCTCGCCTCCTCGTCCGTCTGCGCGGTGACGATCCGCGCGGTGACGGGC
This sequence comes from Streptomyces sp. NPDC007872, assembly GCF_042868165.1. Taxonomy (NCBI): domain Bacteria; kingdom Bacillati; phylum Actinomycetota; class Actinomycetes; order Kitasatosporales; family Streptomycetaceae; genus Streptomyces; species Streptomyces sp. NPDC007872. Next base: position 1,014,558 of record NZ_JBIAEA010000002.1, on the reverse strand, counting down.
ACGCCGGGGGCGAGGGCCTCCTTGAGGGTGGCCTTTACCTGGACCTGCTGGTCGAAGGCGGTGCCGGTGGCGGCCGACAGGGCGGCGTCGCCGACGCGGACGAGGGTGTCCGCCCGGCGCTCCGTGACGGAGACGGCGAATTCGGCCGCGCCCAGGGTCCGGCCCACGACGGTGGCCCGGATCTTGAACGATCCCGTCTCCTCGCCGGCCCGCAGCGCCGGGGAGGAGGCGACGCCGGACGCGGTGGTGGTGGCGGTGACGACGGTCTTGCCCCCGGCGAAGCGGGTGTCGGTGCTCCCGACGATCTCGAAGCGGACGCTCACCTTGGCGACCGGCTTGCCCGAGGCGTCGAGCGCCGCGACCCGGGGGGTCTTCGCGAAGTCGCTGTCGGTGGTCGCGGTGAGTTGGCCGTTGGCCGCGACCGTGAGCTCCGCCACCCTCCCGGCCGGCGAAGGGGCGGGCGGCGTCGGGTCGGTGGTGGGGGGCTTGGTCGGGACGGTCGGCGGCTTGGTCGCCCCGGGCGTGGACGGCTTCGGGTTCGGGGCGCTCGGCTCCGGCGCGGGGAGCGTCGGGGAGGGGGACGTCGGCGCGGTCGGGAACGGCCTGGTGGGGTTCGGGAAGATGCCCGGGCGGCGGACGTCGCTGCGGTCGACCGGCAGCACGCCCGTGCCGTCCGGGACCTGGTGGGTGCCGCGCTTGTAGTACTCGAACCAGGACAGGACCGTGTTCAGGTACTCGGTCGAGCGGTTGTAGCTGAGGATCGCGCGGTCGAGGTCGGCCCTGAGCGCGAGGTTGCGGTCATTGGCGCAGAGGTAGAGACCGGCGGCCTGTGCCGCGTCGTAGATGTTGTTCGGGTCCTTCTTCCCGTCGCCGTTGGCGTCCTGGCCCCACGTGGCCCAGGTGGACGGGATGAACTGCATCGGGCCGACGGCGCGGTCGTGGACCTTGTCGCCGTCGTAGGCGCCGCCGTCGGTGTCGGAGATGTTGGCGAAGCCGACGCCGTTGAGGGCGGGGCCGAGGATCGGCGAGGTGGTCGTGCCGTTGCCGTCGACCCGGCCGCCGCGCGCCTGCCCGGACTCGACCTTGCCGATGCCGGCGAGCAGTTGCCACGGCAGGTTGCAGTGGGGGTCGGTCGAGCGGATCGACTGCTCGGCCCGCTTGTAGGCGGAGAGGACGGACGCGGGTATGCCGGCCTCGGCGGGGCCGGTGACCACCGGCAGGGCGATGCTCACCGTGGGCTTGCCCGGCTTGTTCAGCGGTGGCAGCTCCGTGTAGTACGGCGAGTCACCGGTCGCGGAGCCCTCGCCGGACGGCGGGGCGGTCTCCCCCGCGCCGACGGCGCGGTCGCCGCCGGCGTTGTCCGTGGTCGGCTGGATCGCCTCCGGTGCCTGCGATGCGGCGAGCGCGGCGACCGCCGCGGCCACGACCGCCCCACTGGTGGCCCCCCTGCGCAGCCGGCGTCCCATGTCCGGTGCCATATGCGTCGTTTCCTCCCCGATCGACTGCGGCCCCGCGCTCCCCGCGCGCGGCCTCCGGCGACCCTATGCCAACTCCGTACCGCCGAGTACCGGCCGGTGACCGTGTTTCACGCTTTCGTCACCTCTCGGCCGCCTGCCGACCCAACGGGGGCGGGAACCGATCGGGGTGCCCGTCGCCTCTTGCACTGCGACCGATCATGGACCGTCGGCCGTCCCCCTACGGGCCGTCGCCGTCCGAACCCCGGGAGTCCCCCTTGCCGTTCACGCTGAGCCATGCCGCCGCCGTGCTGCCCGGGCTGCGCCGGAACGGGACCGCGCGCGGGCCGCTGGTCGCGTCCGCCCTCGTCGCGGGTTCCTTCGCACCCGACATGACCTACTTCGCCGCCACGGCGTTCCCCGCCGCGATGGCCTTCGGAGACGTCACGCACTCCCCCGCCGGGATCGTCACGGCCGACGTGCTGATCACGGCCGTGCTCGTCGGCCTGTGGCTGACCGTGCGCGAACCGCTCGTGGCGCTGCTGCCCGCCCGGTGGCGGGGCAGGGTGTACGGGCTCGTCGTGGGCCGCCGTTGGCGGGAGCGGCGGCCGGCCGCGCTCGCGGCGTGGTTCTTCCTCTCGGCGGTGCTCGGCGCCACGACCCACGTGGTGTGGGACTCCTTCACCCACCTCGACCGCTGGGGCACCCGCGCGATCCCCTTCCTCGGCGAGATCGTGGCCGGCTTCCCGGTCTACCTCTACGCGCAGTACGGGGGTTCGGCGCTGGCCCTGCTGCTCCTCGGACGGTTCGCCGCCCGGGCGCTGCGCGCCACCGCGCCCGGGGCGGGGCTCCCCGCCGGCGTGCCGGTCCCGGACCGGCGCGGGCGGCTCGTCGCGGCCGGGCTCGTCGGCGGCTGCGTCCTCGCCGGGATCGCCCACCGGGTGCTGCGCTGGGCCGCGTACTGGGGCTGGGACCGGATCGAGACGCCCCTGGACGTCATCCCGACGGCGTGCTTCGGGGCCGGCGCCGGACTCGCCGTCGGGCTCGTGCTGTACGGGGCGGGGGCGCGGCTCCTTGGAGCGCCGCCCGCTCCCGGGGCGGGGGCCCCGGCTCTCCCGGACGCGGAGGCGGAGGCCCCGGCGTCCCGGCCGGAGCGCTCCCGTCCGGGACCTCGCTGACCTCCTCCGGGGGCGTGAAGTCGCGGGCCGCCGCGCTCCCGGAGAGTCTGCGGTGCACGGCCAGGGCGACCCCCTCCAGGGTCCGGATGCCGTACCGCATGGTGGGGTTGCCGTGGCTCAGGAGGGCCAGCCGGTAGTCGGTCGCGGAGGCACCGCCCACCCGGGCACCCGCACCCGCTCCCGTACCCGCGCCCGTACCGATCCCTGCACCCGTGCCTGCGACCGTACTCGCCCCAGTGCCCCCGTCCCCTCCCCCGCCCTTCCCCTTGCCCGCGGCCGCGCGCACCACGCCGACGCTGTGGACGCGCCAGGCGTGGGTGGCGCGGGGCAGCCAGCCGTTCTTGAGGTGGACCTTGACCGTGCGGGGCGCGCCCGAGGTGACGCCCCAGGCCTGGTCGCGGACGACCTGGCCCATCAGGGACAGCGCCTCGGCGCGGCGGGACACCGCGGCGAGGAGGGCGAGTTGGTCGCGGGCGGTGGTGCGGGTCAGTCCCCAGTAGCCGCCGTGCCCCGGGACGGTGTCCCTGGCCCCGACGTCGCGCAGGACCCTGGTGAGGCGGGCGCGGGAGAGCCCCTGCCACAGTTCGCCGGCCGCCTTGTTGTCGGAGCGGGTGATCATCGCCCTCATCCGCTGGGACTCCAGGCGGGTGGGCGCGCGGCCGAGCTCCGCCGCCCGTCCGAGGACGGCCTCCAGGACGAGGACCTTGGCGATGCTGGCGGAGTCGTACACCAGGGTGTCGTCGAGCCGGCAGCGCAGCCCCCGCGCGGGGTCGTGCAGGGCGACGGAGACCGTGCCGTCGCGGCCCTTGAGGGCCTTGGCGATGTCCTGGGACAAGCGGGAGGCGAGGGTCGGTTCGCGGGACGAGGTGCAGAGTGCGGGCGCCCGGTGCGCCTCGGCGGGCCAGACGGCGCCCGATGCCCCGAGTACGGCTCCGAGCAGGGCCCAGGCGCGAAGGCGGGCGCGGCAGCTCGTGATCATGCTGCTCAGTTTCGTGAGCCCGGGCGCCGGAACGCCCTCCGGAGTGGTCCATCCGGCGCACACCGCCCCACCCCCGGGGCCCGCACGGCGGCCGCCCGCCCGCCCCCGGTCCCGTACGGGAGCCGTACGGGACCGGGGGCGGTGCGCGTCAGTGCGCGGCGGAGTCCCAGTCCCGGCCGACGCCGACGGAGACGTCGAGCGGGGCGCGCAGGTGGGCCGCGCCGGACATCTGCTCGCGGACCAGGGCCTCGACCTGCTCGCGCTCGCCGGGGGCGAGTTCGAGCACGATTTCGTCGTGGACCTGGAGGAGCATCCGGGAGGTGAGGCCCGCTTCCGTGAGCGCCCGGTCGACGTTCAGCATGGCGACCTTCACGATGTCGGCGGCCGTGCCCTGGATGGGGGCGTTGAGCGCCATCCGCTCGGCGGCCTCGCGGCGCTGGCGGTTGTCGCTGTTGAGGTCGGGCAGGTAGCGGCGGCGGCCCAGCATCGTCTCGGTGTAGCCGGTGGCGCGGGCCTCGTCGACGACCCGGCGCAGGTAGTCCCGCACCCCGCCGAAGCGCTCGAAGTAGGTCTCCATCAGGATCCGGGCCTCGGCCGGGTCGATGGTGAGCTGCTGGGCGAGGCCGAAGGCGGAGAGGCCGTAGGCCAGGCCGTACGACATGGCCTTGATCTTGCGGCGCATCTCGGCGTCGACGGCGGACCGCTCGACGGCGAAGACCTGGGAGGCGACGGTGGTGTGCAGGTCCTCGCCGGAGGTGAAGGCCTCCAGGAGGCCCTCGTCCTCGGAGAGGTGGGCCATGACCCGCAGCTCGATCTGGCTGTAGTCGGCGGTCATCAGGGCCTCGAAGCCCTCGCCGACGACGAAGCCGTGCCGGATGGCCCGGCCCTCGTCGGTGCGCACCGGCACGTTCTGCAGGTTGGGGTCGGTGGAGGACAGGCGGCCGGTGGCGGCGACGGTCTGGCTGAAGGTGGTGTGGATCCGGCCGTCGGCGGCGATCGTCTTGATCAGGCCCTCGACGGTGGAGCGGAGCCGGGCCTGCTCGCGGTGACGGAGCATGATCACGGGCAGTTCGTGCTCGGTCTGGCCGGCCAGCCAGGCGAGCGCGTCGGCGTCGGTCGTGTAGCCGGTCTTGGTCTTCTTGGTCTTCGGGAGGTTCAGCTCGCCGAAGAAGACCTCCTGGAGCTGCTTGGGCGAGCCGAGGTTGAACTCGTGGCCGACGGAGGCGTGCGCCTCCTTCACGGCCTGCTGGACGGCGCCGGCGAACTGCTGCTCCATGGCCTCCAGGTGCTCGCGGTCGGCGGCGATGCCGTGCCGCTCCAGGCGGGCGAGGAGGACGGAGGTGGGCAGCTCGACCTCGTGGAGGAGCTCGCGGGCCCCGACCTCGCCGAGCCGCTCGTCGAAGGCCCCGCCGAGGTCCAGGACGGCGCGGGCCTGGGCCATGAGGGCCTCGGCCTCGGCGGTGTCGTCGGCGCCGAAGGCGAGCTGCCCGTCGGAGGCGGCCGCGGGGGCCAGCTCGCGCCCGAGGTACTCGATCGAGAGCGCGTCCAGGGCGAAGGAGCGGCGGCCGGGCTTGACGAGGTAGGCGGCGAGGGCGGTGTCCATGGTGACGCCCGCGACGCTCCAGCCGTGCTCGGGGAAGACCCGCAGGGCGCCCTTGGCGTTGTGCATGACCTTGGGGCGGTCGGGGTCGGAGATCCACGCGGCCCAGGCCCGCTCGTCGGTCTCGTCGAGCTCGCTGGGGTCGAACCAGGCGGCGGCCCCCCCGGCGGCGGCGAGGGCGACCTCGGAGACGTTTCCGGTGCCGAGCGCCCAACTGTCGACGGTGGCGACGCCGAGGGGCCCGGTGCCGTGCTCGGCGAGCCAGGGGGCGAGCTCGCCGGCGGCCAGGACGGAGGCGTCGAGCTCGACGCCCGCGGCGGGCGCCGGGGCGTCCTCCTCGGCGGAGCCCGGGTCGACGGCGAGGAGCCGCTCGCGCAGCGAGGGGTTGCGGATCTCCAGGGTGTCGAGGACGAGGGCGACGGCCGTCCGGTCGTAGGGCTCGCGGGCGAGGTCGGCCACCGTCTTCGACAGCTCGACGTCCCGGACCATCTCGGTCAGGCGCCGGTTGAGCCGCACCGACTCCAGGTGGTCGCGGAAGTTCTGCCCGGCCTTGCCCTTGACCTCGTCGGCGCGCTCGACGAGCTGGTCGAAGGAGCCGAACTGGTTGATCCACTTGGCGGCGGTCTTCTCGCCGACGCCGGGGATGCCGGGCAGGTTGTCCGACGGGTCGCCGCGCAGGGCCGCGAAGTCGGGGTACTGCGAGGGGCTCAGGCCGTACTTCTCCTGGATCTTCTCCGGGGTGAAGCGGGTCAGCTCGGAGACGCCCTTGGTGGGGTAGAGCACGGTGACGTGGTCGGTGACGAGCTGGAAGGAGTCCCGGTCGCCGGTGACGATCAGCACGTCGAAGCCCTCGGCCTCGGCCTGCGTGGCGAGGGTGGCGATGACGTCGTCCGCCTCGAAGCCGTCGACGGCGAAGCGCTGCGCGCGCATCGCGTCGAGCAGCTCGCCGATCAGCTCGACCTGCCCCTTGAACTCGTCGGGGGTCTTCGAGCGGTTCGCCTTGTACTCGGGGAACTCCTCGGACCGCCAGGTCTTGCGGGACACGTCGAACGCGACCGCGAAGTGCGTGGGGGCCTCGTCGCGCAGCGTGTTCGCCAGCATCGAGGCGAACCCGTAGATCGCGTTCGTCGGCTGCCCGGTCGCGGTGGTGAAGTTCTCCGCGGGCAGCGCGAAGAACGCCCGGTACGCGAGCGAGTGCCCGTCCATCAGGAGCAGGCGGGGGCGGGTGTCTGCGGTGTTCTTCGATGCTGTCTGGGCCACGGGACGATCCTGCCACGGCCCACCGACAATCCCCTCCTCACCGGCCGGGGTGCCGGGCTGTCGGTGGCGCGTGACAGGATCGGAGACGTACGCCGCAGGACGACCGCTCAAGGGAGAGCGCGATGGTCAGCAAGCCGCCGGCCGGTGACCCGGTCCAGGACGCACCGCAGGTCACGCCGCCGCAGCACGCCGCCGCCGGGCTGCCCGCCGTCGGGCACACCCTGCGGATCGCCCGGGAGCAGATGGGGTCCCTGCGCACCGCGCGGACCCTCCTCAGGGTCAACCAGAAGGACGGCTTCGACTGTCCCGGCTGCGCCTGGCCCGAGGAGGACAGGCGGCACGTCGCGGAGTTCTGCGAGAACGGCGCGAAGGCCGTCGCCGAGGAGGCGACCCTGCGCCGGGTCACCCCGGAGTTCTTCGCCGCGCACCCGGTCGCGGACCTGGCGGAGCGCAGCGGGTACTGGCTGGGCCAGCAGGGCCGCATCACGCAGCCGATGCTCCTTCCCGAGGGCGGCGACCGGTACGAGCCGGTGACCTGGGAGCGGGCCTTCGGGATCCTCGCCGAGGAGCTGCGGGCCCTGGACTCCCCCGACGAGGCGCTCTTCTACACCTCGGGCCGCACCAGCAACGAGGCGGCGTTCCTGCTCCAGCTCTTCGCCCGCGAGTTCGGCACGAACAACCTGCCGGACTGCTCCAACATGTGCCACGAGTCGTCGGGTTCGGCCCTGACGGAGACCATCGGCGTCGGCAAGGGCAGCGTCTCCCTGGAGGACCTGCACCGGGCGGACCTGATCGTCGTGGCCGGGCAGAACCCGGGCACGAACCACCCACGGATGCTGTCCGCCCTGGAGAAGGCGAAGGCCGCGGGCGCCCGGATCATCTCGGTCAACCCGCTGCCGGAGGCCGGCCTGGAGCGGTTCAAGAACCCGCAGACCCCCCGCGGCATGCTCAAGGGCGCCGCGCTCACCGACCTCTTCCTCCAGATCCGGATCGGCGGCGACCAGGCCCTCTTCCGCCTCCTCAACAAGCTGGTCCTGGCGACCCCGGGAGCGGTCGACGAGGAGTTCGTGCGCGAACACACCCACGGGTACGAGGAGTTCGCGGCGGCCGCGGAGGAGGCCGACTGGGACGAGACCCTGGCGGCGACCGGTCTGGAGCGCTCCGAGATCGAGCGGGCCCTGGAGATGGTCCTCGCCTCGGAGCGGACGATCGTCTGCTGGGCGATGGGCCTCACCCAGCACAAGCACTCCGTGCCCACCATCCGCGAAGTGGTCAACCTGCTGCTCCTGCGCGGCAACATCGGGCGGCCGGGCGCGGGCGTCTGCCCGGTCCGCGGCCATTCGAACGTGCAGGGCGACCGGACGATGGGCATCTTCGAGCGCCCCGCGCCCGCGTTCCTCGACGCCCTGGACAAGGAGTTCGGGATCGTCTCGCCGCGCCACCACGGCTTCGACGTGGTCCGCTCGATCCAGGCGCTGCGCGACGGCGAGGCGAAGGTGTTCTTCGCGATGGGCGGCAACTTCGTGGGGGCGACGCCCGACACGGAGGTGACGGAGGCGGCGATGCGCCGGGCCCGGCTCACCGTCCACGTGTCGACGAAGCTGAACCGCTCGCACGCGGTGACGGGCACGCGCGCGCTGATCCTGCCCACCCTCGGCCGCACCGACAAGGACGTCCAGAAGGCCGGACGGCAGTTCGTGACGGTCGAGGACTCGATGGGCCTGGTGCACTCCTCCCGGGGCAACCTGCCCCCGGCGAGCCCGCACCTGCTGTCCGAGCCGGCGATCGTGGCCCGGACGGCCCGCGCGGTCCTCGGCGACGGATCGGCCACGCCCTGGGAGGAGTTCGAGGCCGACTACGCCCGGATCAGGGACCGCATCGCGCGCGTGGTGCCCGGCTTCCAGGACTTCAACGCGCGGCTCGCGGCGGACCCGGGCGGCTTCGCGCTGCCGCACGCCCCGCGCGACGAGCGCCGCTTCCCCACGAAGACCGGCAAGGCCAACTTCACGGCCGCGCCCGTCGAGTACCCGAGGGTGCCGGAGGGCCGGCTGCTCCTCCAGACGCTGCGCTCGCACGACCAGTACAACACCACGATCTACGGCCTGGACGACCGCTACCGGGGCATCAAGGGGGGCCGCCGGGTCGTCCTGGTGCACCCGGAGGACGCGGCGGCCCTCGGCCTGGCCGACGGGGCGTACGCGGACCTGGTGAGCGAGTGGAGGGACGGCGTCGAGCGGCGGGCGCCCGGCTTCCGGGTGGTGCACTACCCGACGGCCCGGGGGTGCGCGGCGGCCTACTACCCGGAGACGAACGTCCTGGTGCCGCTGGAGTCGACGGCGGACGTCAGCAACACCCCCGCGAGCAAGTCCGTGATCGTCCGTCTGGAACAATCCCCTTCCACCTGAGCGAACGCTTAGTACGCTCAGGTGGAAGCGACGCGACCAGCGCGATCGGCGCGACCAGCGCGATCGGCCGGATCGCGCCGGTCAGAGCCGCACGAAGACGAACGGAGCCGGGCCATGGGTGAGCAGCAGCACGTGAAGTTCCCGCAGGAGGTCATCGACGAGTACGCGGCGCTCGGCGTCGACCTCCCGGCCCTCTTCTCCGCGGGGCACCTCGGCAACCGGATGGGCGTGCAGATCCTGGAGGCCTCGGCCGAGCGGGTCGTGGGCACCATGCCGGTGGAGGGCAACACGCAGCCGTACGGGCTGCTGCACGGCGGGGCGTCGGCGGTGCTCGCCGAGACGCTGGGCTCCGTCGGGTCGATGCTGCACGGCGGGGTCTCCCGGATCGCGGTCGGCGTCGACCTGAACTGCACCCACCACCGCGGGGTCCGCAGCGGCCTGGTGACCGGCGTGGCGATCCCGGTGCACCGCGGGCGGTCCACCGCCACGTACGAGATCGTGATCTCCGACGAGCAGGACCGGCGGGTCTGCTCGGCGCGCCTGACCTGCATGCTGCGCGAGGTCACCGCCAAGGACGCGGAGAACGTCCCGGACGCGGGGGCGGGCGCGGACGCCTGAGACCCGCGCGGGCGGGAACGGCGGAGGGGACGACAACCATCGGGTGTCGTCCCCTCCGCCGTTCCCGCCTCGCCGCCGATCACTCTCCGTGATCTTCGCGCGAGGGGGAACCTCCCGAACCGGAGGCGCCGGTTCGTCCGCTGAGGTTTCTGCCACTGTCCGATATCCGGAGAGTCGCGCGAGGCGCCGGTCAGGACCAAGAATCACTCAAGCCCCTTAGCGGAACTGCGCGTTCTCACTATGTGAACACCGCGTAAAGAACACCTTTGCCCCGATTTGCCCACCCGTCGCGCACACTCTTTCCCCGTCGGCATAACAAGACAGTCACATCCTGACCTCGCCGCTCCCCGACCCTCCCCACCTGCGCTTAGAGTCACCGCCAGTCACCGCGCCGCCGGGCGCGTCCTACTGCACGGCCCTGTACCAACCCAGTACGGCCCGGCGTTCCAAAACGGCACCCCTCGCTCCGCAGCTTCACGGCACCACCTCGTCCGAGGGGGCCGCGCCAGGGAAAGGACCCTTCGTGCGAAACCGTTCGTTGCTCATACTCACCACCGCGGTCACCGCGGGAGCGCTCACCCTCACTGCCTGTGGTTCGCGCGACGACAAGGGCGGCGCCGGCAACGGCGACAGCGGCAACGTCACCGTCACCATCGGCCTCGACGCGCCGATCACCGGTGAACTCTCCGCCCTCGGCCTCGGCATCAAGAACTCCGCCGACCTCGCGGTCAAGACGGCCAACAAGAAGGAGTACGTCAAGGGCGTCACCTTCAAGCTGGAGTCCCTCGACGACCAGGCCCAGCCCTCCGCCGGCCAGCAGAACGCCACCAAGTTCGTCGCCGACAAGACCGTCCTCGGCGTCGTCGGCCCCCTGAACTCCTCCGTCGCCGAATCCATGCAGAAGGTCTTCGACGACGCCAAGCTGGCCCAGGTCTCCCCGGCCAACACCAACCCCGCCCTGAGCCAGGGCGTCAACTGGAGCACCGGCGACAAGAAGCGCGGCTACAAGTCGTACTTCCGCACCGCCACCACCGACGCCATCCAGGGCCCCTTCGCCGCCCAGTACGTCGTCAAGGAGGCCAAGAAGACCAAGGCCTTCATCATCGACGACAAGAAGACCTACGGCGCCGGCCTCGCGGGCACCTTCAAGACCGAGTTCGAGAAGCTCGGCGGCAAGGTCCTCGGCACCGAGCACATCAACCCCGACACCAAGGACTTCTCCGCCGTCGCCACCAAGGTCAAGAGCTCCGGCGCCGACGTCGTCTACTACGGCGGCGAGTACCCCGCGGCCGGCCCCCTGGCCAAGCAGATCAAGGAAGCCGGCGCCAAGGTCACCGTCGTCGGCGGCGACGCCCTCTACAGCCCCGAGTACGTGAAGCTCGCCGGCGCCACCGCCGCCGAGGGCGACTTCGCCACCTCCGTCGGCGCCCCGATCGAGACCCTCGCCTCCGCCAAGGAGTTCCTGGCCAACTACAAGGCCGAGAACTACAAGGAGGCCTACGAGGCCTACGGCGGCTACTCCTACGACTCCACCTGGGCCATCATCGAGGCCGTCAAGAAGGTCGTCGACGGCAACGGCGGCAAGCTCCCCGACGGCGCCCGCGCCAAGGTCGTCGAGGCCCTCCAGGGCGTCTCCTTCGAGGGCGTGACCGGCAAGGTCTCCTTCGACGAGTTCGGCGACACCACCAACAAGCAGCTCACCGTCTACAAGGTCCAGGGCGGCGCGTTCAAGCCCGTCAAGTCCGGCACCTTCGGTAGCTGACCCCACCCCACACCCAGCACCACCCTCACCGCGCGGGGCGCCGCACCAGGCTCCCCGCGCGGTGTCACATCCGTCGAAAGTCTCGGAGGACAATGCGGTGAACGAACTGCCGCAGCAGCTGGTCAACGGCCTGCTACTGGGATCCATGTACGGGCTGGTCGCCGTCGGCTACACGATGGTCTACGGCATCGTCCAGCTCATCAACTTCGCCCACGGCGAGATCTTCATGACCGGCGGCTTCGGGGCCCTCACGGTCTGGCTCATCCTTCCCGGCGGCACCAGCATGTGGGTGGCACTCCCCCTCATGATCATCGGCGCCGTACTCGTCGCGACGACCATAGCCGTCGGCGCCGAACGACTCGCCTACCGCCCGCTCCGCGGCGGCCCCCGCCTCGCCCCCCTCATCACGGCCATCGGCCTCTCCCTCGCCCTCCAGCAGCTCGTCTGGTCGCTGTACCCGGAGGCCAAGTCCGCCCGCACCTTCCCGCAGATCCCCGGCGGCGCCATCGAACTCGGCCCGATCACCATCCAGACCGGCGACGTCTTCCTCCTCGTCGCCGCCCCCATCTGCATGGCCTTCCTCGCCTTCTTCGTCATGCGCACCCGCACCGGCCGCGGCATGCAGGCCACCGCCCAGGACCCCGACACCGCCAAGCTCATGGGCGTCAACACCGACCGCATCATCGTCATCGCCTTCGCCCTCGGCGCCGCGATGGCCGCCGTCGGCGCCGTCGCCTACGGCCTCAAGTACGGCGTCGTCGACTACAAGATGGGCTTCCTCCTCGGACTCAAGGCCTTCACCGCCGCCGTCCTCGGCGGCATCGGCAACATCTACGGCGCCATGATCGGCGGAGTCGTCCTCGGCATCGCCGAGACCATGGCGACGGCCTACATCAGCCACATCCCCGGTATGGAGCAGCTCGGCGGCCAGTCCTGGGCCGACGTCTGGGCCTTCGTACTCCTCATCGTCGTACTCCTCGCCCGGCCCCAAGGCCTCCTCGGCGAGCGCGTCGCGGACAGGGCGTGAGCACCATGACCACCATCTCCGAGAACCCCCAGGCAGCAGCGGCCCCCGAGCCCGCCGAAGCCACCGGCCTCATCGGCCTCATCCCCGCCAAGACCGCCCGCCTCCTCACCGCGGGCGGCGGCGCCCTCACCGTCGCGAGCTGCTTCCTCGCCTGGACCTGGACCCCCAGCTTCCCCGGCGACCTCACCTTCTACGGCTCCCCCGGCGGCCTCCAGCTCCAAGTCCTCGTCACCGGCCTGCTCACCACCCTCTTCGCCCTCTCCACCTACGGCGTCAAGGGCACCCGCTGGCTCACCCCCGCCGGCGGCGACGCCGCCCTCCGGCTCGCCGCCATCGCCAACTTCGCCATCGCCTGGTTCACCGTCGGCGCCATCAGCATCACCCTCGGCGGCCCGATCAACCTGGAGCCCGGCGGCGCCGTCGTCGCCCTCGCCTCCCTGATCGCCCTCCTCGGCGCCCTCGCCCTCCCCTTCGAGCGGCCCAAGCTCCTCCCCAAGGACCCCGAGGACACCGGCTGGGACCAGTTCAAGCACCAGGCCGGCAACGGCTGGACCACCTTCAAGGCCGCCTTCGCCACCGGCCCCGTGCGACGGCTCCCCCCGCTGCACTCCTCCGTCGAGATCCTCATCATCACCGGCGTCCTCGCCGTCGCCCTCGGCATCTTCACCTACGGCGTCGGCACCGAGTACGACGAGCTGTTCCTCGGCTTCCTGATCACCACCGGCATCGGCTTCGCCGCCGTCAACAAGTCCGGACTCGTCCAGCAGGCCACCCAGCTCACCGGCAAGCACCAGAACCTCACCATCGCCGGCGCCTTCACCGCCGCCGCCCTCTTCCCCTTCACCCAGACCGACGACCAGTACGCGACCCTCGGCGTCTACATCCTGATCTTCGCCACCGTCGCCCTGGGCCTCAACATCGTCGTCGGCCTCGCCGGCCTCCTCGACCTCGGCTACGTCGCCTTCCTCGGCGTCGGCGCCTACGCGGCCGCCCTCGTCTCCGGCGCCCCGACCTCCCCCTTCGGCGTCCACTTCCCCTTCTGGGCCGCCGTCCTGGTCGGCGCAGCGGCCTCCCTGGTCTTCGGCGTCCTCATCGGCGCCCCCACCCTCCGCCTGCGCGGCGACTACCTCGCCATCGTCACCCTCGGCTTCGGCGAGATCTTCCGCATCGCCGTCAACAACACCGACGGCACCTCCGGCCCCGACATCACCAACGGCTCCAACGGCATCGCGTCCATCCCGAACCTCAACATCTTCGGATTCGACTTCGGCGCCGAACACGTCATCGCCGGCTTCACCATCGGACGCTTCGCCAACTACTTCTTCCTCATGCTGCTGATCATGGTGGTCGTCGTGCTGGTCTTCCGGCGCAGCGGCGACTCCCGCATCGGCCGCGCCTGGGTCGCCATCCGCGAGGACGAGACCGCCGCCCTCGCCATGGGCATCAACGGCTTCCGCGTCAAGCTCATCGCCTTCGCCCTCGGCGCCGCGCTCGCCGGCCTCGCCGGCACCGTCCAGGCCCACGTCACCTACACCGTGACCCCCGAGCAGTACCTCTTCGCCGGCCCCATCCCGCCCAACTCCGCCTTCCTGCTCGCAGCCGTCGTCCTCGGCGGCATGGGCACGATGAGCGGCCCCCTGGTCGGCGCCTCGCTGCTCTTCCTCATCCCGAACAAGCTCCAGTTCATGGGCGAGTTCCAGCTCCTCGCCTTCGGCGTCGCGCTGATCCTCCTCATGCGCTTCCGCCCCGAAGGCATGATCGCCAACCGGCGCAACCAACTGGAGTTCCACGAGAAGGACGAGACGCCCGCCACGCTCGCCAAGGCAGGTGCCTGAACCATGACCACCACCACCAAGACCGCCGACACCACCCCCGCCCCCACCACGGGCGAGACCGTCCTCGACGCACGCGGCGTCACCATGCGCTTCGGCGGCCTCACCGCCGTCCGCGACGTCAACCTCACCGTCAACAGCGGCGAGATCGTCGGACTCATCGGCCCCAACGGCGCCGGCAAGACCACCTTCTTCAATTGCCTCACCGGCCTCTACGTCCCCACCGAGGGCGAAGTCCGCTACAAGGGCAAGGTCCTGCCGCCCACCTCCTACAAGGTCACCGCCGCCGGCATCGCGCGCACCTTCCAGAACATCCGCCTCTTCCACAACATGACCGTCCTGGAGAACGTCCTCGTCGGACGCCACACCCGGATGAAGCAGGGCCTCTGGTCCGCCCTCCTCCGCCTCCCCGGCTTCCGGAAGGCCGAGGCCGAGGCGTCCCAGCGCGCCATGGAACTCCTGGAGTTCATCGGCCTCCAGGACAAGGCCCAGCACCTCGCCAAGAACCTCCCCTACGGCGAGCAGCGCAAGCTGGAGATCGCCCGCGCCCTCGCCAGCGACCCCGGCCTCATCCTCCTCGACGAGCCCACCGCCGGCATGAACCCGCAGGAGACCCGGGCCGCCGAAGAACTCATCTTCGCCATCCGGGACATGGGCGTCGCCGTCCTCGTCATCGAGCACGACATGCGCTTCATCTTCAACCTCTGCGACCGGGTCGCCGTACTCGTCCAGGGCCAGAAGCTGATCGAGGGCGACAGCCAGACCGTCCAGAGCGACGAGCGGGTCATCGCCGCGTACCTGGGCGAGCCCGTCGAGTCGGACCCGGCCCCGGCCCCCGCCCCCGCGGCGGAGACCACCCCGGAGACCACCGAGGCCGACACGGCCGACGAGACCCCCGAGGCCTCCGCCGACGAGACCCCCGAGCCCCCCGAGGCACCGGCTTCCGACCCCGCCTCGGAGGACACCCCGCACGACCCTGCTTCGGGCAAGGAGAACGACGCATGACCGCACTGCTCGAAGTCGAGGACCTGCGCGTCGCCTACGGAAAGATCGAGGCCGTCAAGGGCATCTCCTTCTCCGTCGACGCCGGTGAGGTCGTCACCCTCATCGGCACCAACGGCGCCGGGAAGACCACCACCCTGAGGACCCTCTCCGGCCTCCTCAAGCCGATCGGCGGCCAGATCAAGTTCGAGGGCAAGTCCCTCCGCAAGATCCCCGCCCACAAGATCGTCTCCCTCGGACTCGCCCACTCCCCCGAGGGACGGCACATCTTCCCCCGCATGTCGATCGAGGAGAACCTCCTCCTCGGCGCCTTCCTCCGCAAGGACGGCCCCGGCATCGCCAAGGACGTCCAGCGCGCCTACGACCTCTTCCCCATCCTGGGCGAACGTCGCAAGCAGGCCGCCGGCACCCTCTCCGGCGGCGAACAGCAGATGCTCGCCATGGGCCGGGCCCTCATGTCCCAGCCCAAACTGCTCATGCTCGACGAGCCCTCCATGGGCCTCTCCCCGATCATGATGCAGAAGATCATGGCGACCATCGCCGAGCTCAAGGCCCAGGGCACCACCATCCTGCTCGTCGAGCAGAACGCCCAGGCCGCGCTCGCCCTCGCCGACCACGGCCACGTCATGGAGATCGGCAAGGTCGTCCTGTCCGGCACCGGCCAGGACCTGCTCCACGACGAGTCCGTCCGCAAGGCGTACCTCGGCGAGGACTGACCCTCCCCGACCCCACGGAAGCCGAAGGCCCGCCCCCACAACGCCGTGGGGGCGGGCCTTCTCCCGTACGTACGGAGCCGGTCACTGCTCCTTGTTCTTGGCCGCCTTCTTCTCCTCGGCGTCCTCGATGACCGCCTCCGCCACCTGCTGCATCGACATGCGGCGGTCCATCGACGTCTTCTGGATCCACCGGAACGCGGCGGGCTCCGACAGGCCGTACTGCGTCTGCAGGACCGACTTCGCCCGGTCCACCAACTTCCGGGTCTCCAGCCGCTGGGAGAGGTCGGCGACCTCCTTCTCCAGCGCCCGCAGCTCCGCGAACCGCGAGACGGCCATCTCGATGGCCGGCACCACGTCGCTCTTGCTGAACGGCTTCACCAGGTACGCCATGGCACCGGCGTCCCGCGCCCGCTCGACCAGCTCGCGCTGCGAGAACGCGGTGAGCATGAGGACGGGGGCGATGGACTCGCCGGCGATCTTCTCGGCGGCCGAGATGCCGTCGAGGACGGGCATCTTCACGTCGAGGATGACGAGGTCCGGGCGGTGCTCGCGGGCGAGCTCGACGGCCTTGGCGCCGTCCCCGGCCTCGCCGACGACCGTGTAGCCCTCTTCCTCGAGCATCTCTTTGAGGTCGAGGCGGATCAGGGCCTCGTCCTCGGCGATGACGACACGGGTCGTCAGCGGCGGAACGTGCGGCGCCTCGGCGTCGTCGGCGGGCTGGGGCGACTCGGGGGCGGTCACGGGGACTCCTCGTTGCGGGGCAGTGCGCTGCACGAAGAAGCCTACCTAGCTGCTGGCCCCGCCAGTGACCGGGTACACTCCGATTGGCGATCTGCCGGGTTGGTGGAATGGCATACACGGATGTCTCAAACACATCTGCCCGTGAGGGCTTGCGGGTTCGAGTCCCGCACCCGGCACACATCCCTGAAGCGGACGTTCACCTTCGCGTGAACGTCCGCTTTTCGCTACGCGCCGCGAGGCTTCGTTGCGGAGGGTGTTCGCATGGAGTTCCACGGCACAGAAGTACGACAGCAGGCGCTCGCACTGCTGCGGGGCGGCGCCAAGAACGCGGATGTGGCTCGCGAGCTCGACGTTCCGGCGGGGACCGTCAGTTACTGGAAGCACCTGGACCGCGCGAAGCGCGGCGAGTGTCCGGGGCGGCCCGATCCCCGATGTCCTCGCTGCGACGGACGAGAACTGGACGAAGCGGCATACGCGTATCTACTCGGGCTCTACCTCGGCGACGGTCACATCAGTCACTACGCGGGACACCGGGTGCCAAGTCTCATGATCACCCTCGATGACACTCGGCCGGGGATTCAGGACGAGGCCGAAGCCGCAATGCGACGGGTCCTTCCGGACAATGCCACGTGTCGCGTTCGCAAGAAGGGGTGCCACAACCTCAAGGTGTATTCCCTGCACCTCGTCTGCCTCTTCCCCCAGCACGGCCCCGGCAAGAAGCACGAGCGTCGCATCGTCCTGGAATCCTGGCAGCAGGCGGTCGTCGACGCCCACCCCTGGGCGTTCGTTCGTGGGCTCGTGCACTCCGACGGGTGCCGGATCACCAACTGGACCACCCGCGTCGTGAACGGCGAGCGCAAGCGGTACGAGTACCCCCGGTACTTCTTCACCAACGTCTCGGACGACATCCGGCGGCTCTACACCGACACCCTCGACGCGCTCGGCGTCGAGTGGACGCGCTGCGTCCGCAACGGAAGGCCGTACAACGTCTCCGTCGCCCGCAGGGCCTCCGTCGCGCTCATGGATCTTCATGTGGGGCCCAAGGGGTGAGACGGTAGGTCTCCACCGGTCCCGGTGTGACCGATTCGTCCGAACACCCCGTGGAGATCGTGCGAAGGGCGCTGGTAATTTGGGGGCGCCGCGGTCACGTGGGGTCGGGGGGATCAGGGTTTGCGACCGCCATAACGGCAACCGGATCAAGCCCTCCTGCATCCGTACTGCCTGCCTGCGCGCGCAACGGGGAGCATGGAGGGAGGCCGGTCGTGACCGAGACGGGGCGGGGAGGGCACGCGCAGGGTGGCGACGGGGCCCCCGCGGAGCCGGGTCCCTCGGGGGGCAGGCGTTTTCTCGGGGTGCGGTTGTCGCCCGACGAGACCATGCAGCTCCGCATACCCGAGGGCGGGATACCCGGCGGGGGGCGTGATGACGCCGCCGGCGCGCCCTCCGACGCGGGAGAGCCGGAGGGGTCCGGGTCGTCCGGTGGCTCTCCGGCGGTTTCCCCGGGGTCCCGTGCGTCCCGTCGGGCGGGTGCGGGGCGGCGCCGGAAGGCGTCCCGGCCGGCGTTCGTCGCCCGTGTCGTGGCCGTCGCCGTGGTGGCCGGTTCCTGGGTGCGCCGTGTGCGGCCGCGTTATCCCCGGCCGGGGCGGGTGGGCTGGAGGCGTTGGGTGCCTTCCTGGCGGCAGGCCGGGGGTGCGGTGCTCGCTTCGTTCGGTCTGGGTTTCCTGAGTCTGGGTTTCGCCTATGCGGTCACGGACATTCCGGAGAACCTGAACACGTACGCCACGCAGCAGGACAACGTCTATTTCTGGGCCGACGGGACGCCCATGGCCCGTACGGGCTGGGTGCAGCGGCAGGCGGTGGAGCTGGAGGACGTGCCGGAGGACGTGCGCTGGGCGGTGCTCGCGGCCGAGAACGAGAGTTTCTACAGCGATCCGGGCATTTCGTTCAAGGGTCTGAGTCGTGCGGTCTTCCGGACCCTCGGGCAGGGCAGTACGCAGGGTGGCTCGACGATCACGCAGCAGTACGTCAAGAACGTCTATCTGAGCCAGGAGCAGACCTACAGCCGCAAGTTCACCGAGGCCATGATGGCCCTCAAGCTCGACAACAAGATGAGCAAGGACGAGATCCTGGAGGGGTATCTCAACACCAGTTGGTTCGGTCGCGGTACCTATGGGATCCAGCGGGCGGCTCAGGCGTACTACGGCAAGGACGTGAGTGGGCTCAACGCCAGTGAGGCCGCCTTCCTCGCTTCCCTGCTGAAGGGGGCGGGGTTGTACGATCCGACGCTCAGTGCGAACAACCGGGCCCGTGCGGTGGAGCGGTGGCGGTGGACGCTCGACCGGATGGTGGAGATCGGCAAGCTGTCGCCGGAGGAGCGGGCCGGTTACCGGACTTTCCCGGAGCCGTTGGAGAGCAATCCGCTCTACAACACCGGTGAGCAGAGTGACTATCTGGTGGAGCTCGCCACTCAGTACGCCAAGAAGACGGCGCACATCTCGGACAAGGATTTCGACCGGGGTGGGTATCAGATCTACACCACGTTCGACAAGAAGCGTGTGGATCAGCTCACCAAGGCCGTCAACAGGGCTCGGGACGAGGCGCGCAAGAAGAATCCGGTGGCGGCGAAGCACGTGCATTACGGTGCTGCTTCGGTGGCCGCGGACGGGCGCATTCTGGCTATTCACGGTGGTCCTGATCACCGTAAGCAGGGTTACAACGAGTCCAATGCGACCACGGTGCGGGCGGGGTCGGCGTTCCAGCCGTTCGTGTACGCGGCCGCTTTGGAGCACGGTGTGCGCAAGAGCCGGGACGGTGCTCCCGAGCCGGTGACGGGTGAGACGTTGTACACCGGGGACGACAAGGTGCCGGTGACCACGCCGGAGGGGCCGTACTGGGACCGCAGCGGTCGGAAGGTGGCCGCGAAGAACGACGGTGGGCGGTCGTACGGGCAGATTTCGCTGCACCGGGCGCTCGCGCTGTCGGTCAACACGACGTTCATGCAGCTCGGTATGGACACCGGTCTGGACAAGGTTCGCGCGACGGCCAGGGCGGCCGGGTTGCTGCCTTCGAGTCTGGGTGCTCAGGTGCCCGCGTTGTCCGCCGGCAGTTCGACGCCCAGTGCGATCCGGATGGCCGGTGGGTACGCCACGTTCGCGGCGGAGGGTCGGCACACGGAGCCGTACGCCATTCTCAAGGTGACCCGCAATGGCCACGAGGTGGCCGCGGACGTTCCGGGTGCGCGGCGGGCGGTGGACGTGGAGACGGCCGCGGCGGTGCAGTCCGCGTTGACCGATGCCTTCCGTACGGCCCATCCGGAGGCTGCGGCGGCTGCCGGTGGCGCGGTCGCGGGGAAGGTGGGTACCACCGAGGACGACACCGCCGCCTGGTACGTGGGCACCGAGAAGAAGGTGTCCACGGCGGTCGTGGTCTATCGCATCGATCTGGCCAAGAGTCTTGAGCCGCTGCCGTTGGAGGGGTTGGGTGGTACGGCCTCCGACAGCGTTCCGTACGGCATCTGGGCGCGGGCCCTGGGTCATGCCGGCTGATCGCCGTCGCGTTCGTTGTCGTCCCCTTTCCGTCTTCGAAGGATGAAGCCGCAGATGAACAAACCGTCGGGTCGTCGCCGCAAGGCTCCCGCGCGCCGCCGTTTTCCCGTCGTCACGGGGTTGCCCGTCGGTAACGGGGTGCTCGCGGTGGCGGCGTTTCTCGTGGTCGTCTCCGTTCTCGCCGGTTATCTGGTGTTGTCGGGTGGGGATGACGCGGCTCCGGCGGGGTCCGCGGCGGATGGTGCGCAGCGGAAGCCGTTGCCGGGGGCTTCGGGGGAGGCGGCGTGGGACGGTCGGGTCGAGGTGATCGGTGACGGTTCGACGTCGTACACGGGTCCGCAGAAGGGGAAGTTGGAGGTGCGGCCGCTCAAGCCGGGCGAGAAGCCGCCGCAGTTCGTCGTCTTCTCCTGGGACGGTGCTCTGCAGGGTGACGACGGGTTGTTCGCGCATTATCGGGAGATGGCGAACAGGCACGATGCCCACATGACCTTCTTCTTGACCGGCATCTATCTGTTGCCGAAGAGCAAGAAGGAGTTGTACGACCCGCCGCAGCACGATCGGGGCAGTGCGGCGATCAGTTTTCCCACGGACGAGCACGTCTATACCACTCTGGAGCAGCTTGCCGGGGCGTGGAAGGACGGGAACGAGATCGGTACCCACTTCAACGGGCACTTCTGTGGTGCGAAGGGGGGTGGCGATTGGAGCGTGTCGGAGTGGAAGAGCGAGATCGAGCAGTTCTACGGCTTCGTGGAGAAGTGGAAGACCAATACGGGGAGGACGGATCTGGCGCCGTTGCCGTTCGACATCCGTCGTGAGGTGGTGGGTGGTCGTGCGCCGTGTCTGGAGGGTCAGGCCAATCTGTTGCAGGCGGCGAAGGGGTTGGGTTGGCGTTATGACGCCAGTTCTGCCGGTGATTTCCAGATATGGCCGAAGAAGAAGAACGGCATATGGGACTTTCCGTTGCAGATGCTCCCTTACGAGGGGGGCAAGTACCAGGGTCTGTCGATGGACTTCAACTTCCTCTACAACCAGTCCGAGGGGGAGACCGAGGGTGACCCGGCCAAGTACCCGCAGTGGCAGCAGGAGACGTTGAACACCTACATGGCGGGGTTCGACCGTGTGTACTACGGCAGTCGTGCTCCGTTGTTCATCGGCAACCACTTCGAGGAGTGGAACGGCGGCATCTACATGAAGGCCGTCGACCAGATGATCGAGAAGGTGTGCACGAAGAAGGACGTGAAGTGCGTGTCCTTCAGGGAGCTGGCCGACTGGATGGACGTTCAGAAGCCTTCCACGCTGGAGCGGTTGCGGAGTCTCGATCCGGCCCAGTCGCCGGACTGGTCCAGCGTCGTGAAGTGACCGGGGCGGTCCGGGGGCGGGTGGCCGGCGGTCGTCGGGTAGCACACGGGGTGGTGGCCGGGCGGCCCGTCCGCGCCGATGGCGCCACCTCCTTCACAAGAGCTGCACAGGGCGTGTAAAAATGCCGCTTATCTCGGCCGTTCTGCGCCGGGGACAAAGGGGAAACGCCAGTGAAGTCAAGAAAACTGAAGCACACTCGACGACGGGCGTCGATACTCACGGCGGCCGCCGCGTCGGCCGTCGCGGGTGCCGCGCTGCTGCCCAACTGGAACGCGGGTGCTTCCACGGCAGCCGAGCCCCAGGTCGACGCCAAGACCAGGGCCGCCTTCCAGAGTCTGGCCGACGCGGTCTTCACCGACCGCACCAACGCGCTGGTCGACCGGCCGCGTCACGGTGGCGGGAAGGCCCTCACCGAGGGCTTCTCGGGCAAGGTGGAGCTCTCCTCCGGCATCGACCGTACCGAGGACGCCGCCCTGAGGCAGCTCGGCGACCGGAAGAACCGGCTGGCGCGCAGCGGCGAGAAGTACAGTGCCGGCAGCACCACGGTCAGGCTGGACCGTACGAACGTCAAGGGTCGCACGGCCGTCGTCACGGTCACCGAGAACACCACGCTGACCTATGCGAAGGTCACCGGTGGCGAGCCGGGCACCACCGGTTTCGAGGCCCATCACGAGCTGACCTTCAAGGCGGACAAGAAGGGCTCCTGGCAGCTCACGAAGATCCGTGAGACCGGTGACGGCTACCTCGCGGTCAATCAGCTCGCCCGGCCGATGACGGCCACCGTGGCGGCCAAGGCCACCACCACCACTCCGTCGGCGCCCCGCGCCGCCATCACCAAGCGTCCGCCGGCCGCCCCCAAGAACCTGACGGGCGGCGAGTACGACTACCAGGCGATGGCCGCGTACGCGGAGAAGTACTGGAGCAACTACAACCCGGCCTACCCGAACTTCAACGGGTCGGGCGCGGGTGGTGACTGCACCAACTTCGTCAGCCAGTCCCTCAAGGCCGGTGGCTGGAAGCACGTGCCGGGTTACGTGTACGACTACACGCGCTGGTTCGGGACGGCCGACATCCAGTCGCACTCCTTCATCGGCGTCAACGAGTGGTCCTGGTTCGCGCAGAACTCGAAGCGGACCACCAGCCTGGCGAACGTCTACCAGTTGGACGTCGGTGACGTCCTCCAGGTGGACTTCGACAAGGACGGGTCGAAGGACCACACGATGATCGTCACGTCGCGTCGCAACGGCGTGCCGTACCTGACGTACCACTCCACCAACACCCTGCGCCGGTCGGTGACGAGCATCATCTCGGCCTACCCGAACGCCGCGTACTACGCCTACCGCACCTGACGGAGGCCGCACCCCGTGCCACCGCGCCCCGTGTCCGTCAAGGACGCGGGGCGCGGTGGCGTTTCGGCGTCCGCCGGACAGGCCCTAGGGTGCCCAGGGCTTGAGCATGTCCTTCATCGCGTCCGTGGTGGCGAGTTGCAGCAGCGGGCCGTAGGTGATGCGGCCGACGCCGAGGCGGCGGAAGCGGGCGAGGTCGTGCTTGACGGGGTGGGCGGTGGAGTTGACCGGGACGGTGACGGCGTCGATCACGGCCGTGAGGAGGTCGTCGTCGTCCTGGATGCGGACGGGGTAGACGCTGTCGGCGCCGGCCCGTTCCATGGCGCGGAGTCGTTCGACGGCCTCGTCGAGGACGGCGGAGGGGTCCTCGGCGTGGAGGAAGAGGTCGGTGCGGCCGTTGATCCAGAGCGGGACGCCGGCGTCGTCGGCGGCGGCGCGCAGTCCTGCGACGTAGTGGGCGTGTTCCCGGGTGTCGCGGACGCGTCCGCCGTCGGAGTGGACGGTGTCCTCGATGTTGAGGCCGGCGCCGCCGATCTCGACGAGTCCTGCGACGAGGTCGGCGGGCTTCTGTCCGTATCCGGCTTCGAGGTCGACGGAGACGGGGACGTCGACCGCGGCGATGATCGGCCGGACGGCGGCGAGCACTTCTTCGAAGGTCTGTCCTTCGTGGTCGTCGGCTCCGCGGGACTCGGCGAGCGGGTGGCTGCCGACCGTCAGCGCGGGGAATCCGGCGTCGGCCGCCGTCCGCGCGGACCAGACGTCCCAGACGGTCGGCAGCACGAGCGGCTGGTGGTCGGCGTGGAGCTGCTTGAGGCGCTGGGCGCGCTCGACGGTGGTGCGAAGGTCCATGCCGAGGACGCTACCCCCGGATCGCCGTGAGCAACGTGCTGACGGGGCGGGGTTACGTCAGCGGCTCTCCGATGTGGTGGACGCGGACCAGGTTGGTGGAGCCGGCGACGCCGGGCGGGGAGCCGGCGGTGATGACGACGATGTCGCCCTTGGCGCAGCGGCCGATGCGGAGGAGTTCCTCGTCGACCTGGGCGACCATGGCGTCGGTGGAGTCGACGTGGGGGCCGAGGAAGGTCTCGACGCCCCAGGTGAGGTTGAGCTGGGAGCGGGTGGCGGGGTCGGGGGTGAAGGCGAGGAGGGGGATCGGGGAGCGGTAGCGGGAGAGGCGCTTGACGGTGTCGCCGGACTGGGTGAAGGCGACGAGGAACTTGGCGCCGAGGAAGTCGCCCATTTCGGCGGCGGCGCGGGCGACGGCGCCGCCCTGGGTGCGGGGCTTGTTGCGTTCGGTCAGTGGGGGGAGGCCCTTGGCGAGGACGTCCTCTTCGGCGGCTTCGACGATGCGGCTCATGGTGCGGACGGTTTCGACGGGGAAGCGGCCGACGCTGGTCTCGCCGGAGAGCATGACGGCGTCGGTGCCGTCGATGACGGCGTTGGCGACGTCGGAGGCCTCGGCGCGGGTGGGCCGGGAGTTGTCGATCATGGAGTCGAGCATCTGGGTGGCGACGATGACCGGCTTGGCGTTGCGCTTGGCGAGTTTGACGGCGCGCTTCTGGACGATCGGGACCTGTTCGAGGGGCATTTCGACGCCGAGGTCGCCGCGGGCGACCATGATGCCGTCGAAGGCGGCGACGATCTCGTCGATGTTCTCGACGGCCTGGGGCTTCTCGACCTTGGCGATGACGGGGAGGCGTCGGCCTTCCTCGTCCATGATGCGGTGGACGTCGTCGATGTCGCGGGCGCTGCGGACGAAGGAGAGGGCGATGACGTCGGCGCCGGTGCGCAGGGCCCAGCGGAGGTCTTCGACGTCCTTGTCGGAGAGGGCGGGGACGGAGACGGAGACGCCGGGGAGGTTGAGGCCCTTGTGGTCGGAGACCATGCCGCCCTCGACGACGCGGGTGCGGACGCGGGGGCCGTCGACGGCGGTGACTTCGAGGGTGACGCGGCCGTCGTCGACGAGGATGCGTTCGCCGGTGGTGACGTCGTCGGCGAGGCCGGGGTAGGTGGTGCCGCAGGTGTGGCGGTCGCCTTCGACGGGTTCGACGGTGATGGTGAATTCGTCGCCGCGTTCAAGGAGTACGGGGCCTTCGCGGAAGCGGCCGAGGCGGATCTTCGGGCCTTGAAGGTCGGCGAGGACGCCGACGCTGCGGCCGGTCTCGTCGGAGGCTTTGCGGACGCGCTGGTAGCGCTCCTCGTGCTCGGCGTAGGTGCCGTGGCTGAGGTTGAGGCGGGCGACGTCCATTCCGGCCTCGATCAATGCCTTGATCTGGTCGTATGTTTCGGTGGCGGGCCCAAGGGTACAAACGATTTTCGCTCGGCGCATGGGACGAGCCTAGGGCTTACCGACGGGTAGCGAATCCGTCCGTCATGTCCGCTCAACAACCTTTCCGTGAAAGGTTGTTGACAAGACTTGAATCTGTGCGGCGGGGCGCTCCGATGAGCGTTTTCCGGTGCTTCCCCGGTCCGTTTCGGACTGTCCCGCGGCCCGCGCCCGTCGAACACTTTTCCACTCCGTAACCCGCCGGGCCTGTTGCGGACGGGTCTCCTGGGCCAGAATCTACGCGCGTTGTGCACCTGAGCGACGCCATCGAACCGAGGAGAAGCACATGCCGTTGAACCGCCGGACCTTCCTGGAGGGCTCCGTGGCCGTCGGGGCCGGGGCCGCCCTCACCGCCGGGGCCGTCGCCCCGGCCGAGGCCCACGGACCCGGGCACGGACACCGCCCGAAGCCGGCCGCGCGGTACTCCTTCACCGTCATGGGGACGACCGACCTGCACGGGAACGTCTTCAACTGGGACTACTTCACGGACAAGGAGTTCGACGACAAGGCGCACAACGACGTCGGCCTCGCGAAGATCTCCACGCTCGTCGAGCAGGTGCGCGAGGCGAAGGGGAGGCGCAACACGCTCCTCATCGACGCCGGTGACACCATCCAGGGCACCCAGTTGTCGTACTACTACGCCAAGGTCGACCCGATCACCGCGCGGCGCGGCCCCGTCCACCCGATGGCGCAGGCGATGAACGCCATCGGCTACGACGCCGCCGCGCTCGGCAACCACGAGTTCAACTACGGCATCCCGGTGCTGCGGAAGTTCGAGGAGCAGTGCGACTTCCCGCTGCTCGGTGCCAACGCGCTCGACGCGAAGACCCTGCGGCCGGCGTTCGCCCCGTACAGCATGCACCGGCTGCGGACCCCCTGCGGGCGGGGCGTGAAGGTGGCCGTGCTCGGTCTCACCAACCCGGGGATCGCGATCTGGGACAAGGCGAACGTCAGCGGGAAGATGGTCTTCCCGGGCCTGGAGGAGCAGGCGGCGAAGTGGGTGCCGAAGCTGCGCTCGATGGGCGCGGACGTGGTGGTCGTCTCGGCGCACTCCGGTTCCAGCGGCACGTCCTCGTACGGTGACCAGTTGCCGTACGTGGAGAACGCGGCCGGGCTCGTGGCCGAGCAGGTGCCGGGCATCGACGCGATCCTCGTGGGGCACGCGCACACCGAGATCCCCGAGTACCGGGTGAAGAACGAGGCGACCGGCAAGGACGTCGTCCTCTCCGAGCCGCTGAAGTGGGGCCAGCGCCTCACCCTCTTCGACTTCGACCTGGTGTGGGAGAAGGGCCGCTGGAGCGTCGAGAAGGTGGGCGCGCAGGTCCTGAACTCCAACACGGTGGAGGAGGACCGGACGATCGTGCGGCTGCTCTCCGACGAGCACCGGAAGGTCGTCGCGTACGTCAACCAGGTCATCGGCACCTCGGTGGCGGCGATGACCACGGCCGACGCGCCGTGGAAGGACGAGCCGATCATCGACCTGATCAACGCGGTGCAGGCGGAGACGGTGAGGGCGGCGCTCGCGGGCGGCGCGTACGCGGGTCTGCCGGTGCTCTCGCAGGCCTCCTGCTTCTCCCGTACGGCCCGGATCCCGGCCGGTCAGGTCACGATCAAGGACGCGGCGGGTCTGTACCCGTTCGAGAACACCCTGGAGGCGCGGCTGCTGACGGGCGCCCAGCTCAAGGACTACCTGGAGTTCTCGGCGCGGTACTACGTGCGGACCCCGGCGGGCGCCCCGGTCGACACGGCGAAGCTGACGAACGCGGACAACACGCCGGACTACAACTACGACGCGGTGTCGGGTCTGACGTACGAGATCGACATCGCGAAGCCGGCCGGGTCGCGGATCGTGAACCTGTCGTTCGAGGGGAAGCCGCTGGACCCGGCGGCGAGGTTCGTCCTGGCGGTGAACAACTACCGGGCGAGCGGCGGCGGCGCGTTCCCGCACGTGGCGAGCGCGCAGCAGCTCTGGGCGAACTCGGACGAGATCCGCAACACGATCATCCAGTGGGTGCGGGCGAAGGGGACGGTCGACCCGGGGCAGTTCGCGTCGGTGGACTGGAAGCTGACCCGGGACGGCGTGCCGGTGTTCTGATCCGTACGTCAGTGCTGGACGAGAGGCGTCAGCTTCCGGCCCTGGGCCGGGATGCCGGGCGCCTCTCGTGTTTCCAGGCCGAAGCTGGTGAAGGCGGTGCGGCGGGGCAGCGGGTAGGGCTCCTTGCCGGTGATCGCGTTGAGGATGGTGGCGCTGCGCCAGGCGGCGAGGCCGAGGTCGGGGGCGCCGACGCCGTGGGTGTGGCGTTCGGCGTTCTGGACGTGGACGGCGCCGGTGACGGAGGGGTCGAGGACGAGGCGGTACTGCTCGTCGACGCGGGGGCGGCCGGCGGAGTCGTGGCGCAGGTAGGGGTCGAGGCCGGTGAGGAGGCGGTCGAGGGGGCGTTCGCGGTAGCCGGTGGCGAGGACGACGGCGTCGGTGGTGAGGCGGGTGCGGGCGGACTGCTGGACGTGTTCCAGGTGCAGTTCGACGCGGGTGGTGGCGACGCGGCCGGCGGTGCGGACGCGGACGCCGGGGGTGAGGACGGCGTCGGGCCAGCCGCCGTGGAGGGTGCGGCGGTAGAGCTCGTCGTGGATGGCGGTGAGGGTGGCGTCGTCGATGCCCTTGTGGAGCTGCCACTGGCGGGGCACGAGGCCGTCGCGCACCTGCTCGGGGAGGGCGTGGAAGTAGCGGGTGTAGTCGGGCGTGAAGTGTTCGAGGCCGAGCTTGGAGTACTCCATGGGGGCGAAGGCCTCGGTGCGGGTGAGCCAGTGGATGCCCTCGGCTCCGGCGGGGCGGGCGCGCAGGAGGTCGAGGAAGATCTCGGCGCCGGACTGGCCGGAGCCGATGACGGTGACGTGTCCGGCGGCGAGGAGGGTCTCGCGGTGGGTGAGGTAGTCGGCGGAGTGGACGACGGGGACGCCGGGGGCGTCGGCGAGGGGCTTCAGGGGTTCGGGGACGTACGGTTCGGTGCCGACGCCGAGGACGACGTTGCGGGTGTAGGTGCGGCCGAGGGCCTCGGTCTCGCCGTCGGGGTCGAGCTGGGCGAAGTCGACCTCGAAGAGGCGCCGTTCGGGGTTCCAGCGGACGGAGTCGACCTGGTGGGCGAAGTGGAGGCCGGGGAGGCGTTCGCTGGCCCAGCGGCAGTAGGCGTCGTACTCGGCGCGGTGGATGTGGAACTTCTCGGCGAAGTAGAAGGGGAAGAGGCGCTCGCGGCTCTTGAGGTAGTTGAGGAAGGTCCAGGGGCTGGCGGGGTCGGCGAGGGTGACGAGGTCGGCGAGGAAGGGGACCTGGAGGGTGGCGCCGTCGATGAGGAGGCCGGGGTGCCAGTGGAAGGCGGGGCGCTGTTCGTAGAAGGCGGTGGAGAGGCCGCCGGGGACGCCGTGGGCGAGGGCGGCGAGGGAGAGGTTGAAGGGGCCGATGCCGATGCCGACGAGGTCGTGGGGGCGGTCGGGGGCCGGGGTGTCCCGGGGGTGCGGGGGCCGGTCGGTGTCCTGTTCGGGGGTGCTGCCGGTCATCGGTGAGCGCTGCCTTCCACGAGGGTGATGAGCTGGTCCAGGTCGTCGGGGGTGGCGTGGGGGTTGAGCAGGGTGGCCTTGAGCCAGAGGCGGCCGTCCGCGCGGGCCCGGCCGAGGACCGCCCGGCCGCCGGTGAGGAGGGTGCGGCGGATCGCGGCGACGGTGGTGTCGTCGGCGTCGTGGGGGCGGAAGAGGACGGTGGTGAGGACGGGCCGGGCACGCAGGTCGAGGGCGGGGGTCTTCTCGATGCGGTCGGCGAGGTCCTGGGCGAGCTCCATGCAGGTGTCGACGAGGGCGCCGAGGCCGGTGCGGCCGAGGGCGCGGAGGGTGACGGCGGCCTTGAGGACGTCGGGGCGGCGGGTGGTGCGCGGGGAGCGGCCGAGGAGGTCGGGGAGGCCGGCGTCGGTGTCGTCGTCGGCGTTGAGGTAGTCAGCGGTGTGGGCGAGGGGGGCGAGGTCGGTCGTGTCGCGGACGGCGAGGAGTCCGGCGGCGGCGGGCTGCCAGCCGAGTTTGTGGAGGTCGACGGTGACGGTGCGGGCGCGGTCGAGGCCGGCGAGGAGGGGGCGGTGGGTGCGGCTGAAGAGGAGGGGGCCGCCGTAGGCGGCGTCGACGTGGAGGTCGGCGCCGTGGGCGGCGCAGACGTCGGCGAGTGCGGGCAGGGGGTCGACGAGGCCTTCGTCGGTGGTGCCGGCGGTGGCGGCGACGAGGAGCGGGCCGGGGGTGTCGGTCAGGGCCGCGTGGAGGGCGGCGGGGTCGAGGACGCCCCGGGGGGTGGGGACGACGACGGGGGCGGGGAGGCCGAGGAGCCAGGCGGCGCGCCGGAAGGAGTGGTGGGCGTTGGCGCCGACGACGGTGCGGAGGGGGCCTTCCCCGGTGCGGCGGTCCCGGGCGTGGCGCTCCCTGGTGGGGCCTTCTCCGGTGCGGTGCTCCCTGGCGTGGCGTTCCCCGGCGTGGCGTTCCCCGGCGAGGCGTTCCCCGGCGAGGCGTTCCCCGGCGAGGCGTTCCCTGGCGAGGAGGAGGGCGAGTTGGTTGGACTCGGTGCCGCCGGTGGTGACGAGGGCGTCGGGGCGGGGGGCGCCGGGGTGGATCTCGGCGGCGAGGGCGGTGGTGACCAGGGCTTCGAGGGCGGAGGCGGCGGGGGCCTGGTCCCAGGAGTCCATGGAGGGGTTGAGCGCGGAGGCGGCCAGGTCGGCGGCGGCGGCGAGCGCGAGGGGCGGGGTGTGGAGGTGGGCGGCGCAGAGCGGGTCGGCGGGGTCGGCGGCGCCGGCGGCGAGGGCGTGGACGAGGGTGCGGAGGGCTTCGTCGGGGCCGGTCCCGGTCTCGGGGAGTACGGCTCCGAGCCGTGCGGTGCGGTGGGCCACCGCCTCCGGTCCCCCGGCCGGGAGGGGCCCGCCCCGCTCCTCGGCCCCGGTGCGCAGGGCGTCGAGGACGGCGCCCAGGAGGGGCCGCAGGGCGTCGGCGCCGGGGACGCCTCCGGCGAGGGGTGGGGGTGCGGCACGCATGGACGACAGGGTGCCGGGGGGTGCGGGGGTTTGTCCGGAGAGTGCCGGGGTGTGACCCGAACGGGGGACACGGGGTGGTGTTTCGGAGGCGGTCGGTGCGGGGACCGGGGGCCGGTCCCCGCACCGTGGCGGCTCAGCCCTCCCTGACCTTCAGGGCCCGGCGCAGGTCGTCGAGCTGGTCGACGAGCTTGCGGCGGAGGGCGGGGATCATGGGGGTGTCGGCCAGGTGGCGTTCGCCGAGGGCCAGGGAGTCGGCGTCGACCGCGTGGGCCGGGAAGGCGTGGCGGCCGGCGGCCTCGGCCATGGCGGGGCCGCGCCGGTCGCCGAGGGCGGCGGCCGCCTCGTAGAAGCGGGGCACGTACTCCCGTACGAGTTCGGCCTGTTCGGGCTGCCAGAAGCCCTGGGCGGTGGCGGTGAAGAGGTAGTTGGAGAGGTCGTCGGAGTCGAAGAGGGCGGACCAGGCCGCCTCCTTGGCCTCGGGGGTCGGCAGGGCGGCACGGCAGCGGGCGGCGCCCTCCTGGCCGGTGGCGCTGGGGTCGCGCTCCAGTTCGGCGGTGATGGCGGCCTCGTCGGTGGCGCCGAGGACGGCGAGCCGGGCGAGGATCCGCCAGCGCAGTTCGGGGTCGAGTTCGGGGCCGCCGTGGACGGTGCCTTCGTCGAGCCAGGAGGCGATCTTGTCGGGGGTGGTGGCGCTGTCGACGAAGGCGCGGACGGCGGTGAGGCGCAGTCCGGGCGCCTCGCCGTCCTCGGTGCGGCGCAGCAGGGCGCGGGCGATCTCGCAGATCGTGGCGAGGGCGGCGGGGCGCTCGCCGACGGGGACGTACCGGTCGGCGATCTGGTGGCGGGCGAAGGCCAGGACGCCCTGGACGAGGGCGAGTTCGGTCTCCTCGGAGAGGTGCGCGAGGGCGACTTCGAGGTAGTCGGCGGGGGCGAGGTCGCCGTCGCGGACCCGGTCGCGCAGCGCGTTCCAGACGACGGCGCGGGTGAGCGGGTCGGGGATGCGGGAGAGGCCGCGCAGGGCGGACTCCCCGGAGACCTCGTCGAAGCGGAGCTTGGTGTAGGTGAGGTCCTCGTCGTTGAGGACGACGAGGGCGGGGCGGGGGCCGGTGAGTTCGGCGGGGGCGTCCTGGGGGACGTCGAGTTCGCGGCGTTCGCGCAGGACGAGGTCGCCGGAGGGGTCGCGGTCGTAGAGGCCGGCGGAGATGCGGTGGGGGCGGGCGCCGTCGCGGTCGACCGTGAGGTTCCAGTGGAGGCCCTCGCCGTCGAGGCGGGGGGTGAGGGTGTCGACGCCGGTGGTGCGCAGCCACTGCTCGGCCCAGGCGTGGACGTCGCGGTCGGTGGCGGCGGCGAGGTTGTCGATGAAGTCGGCGAGGGTGGCGTTGCCGAACTTGTGCCGTGCGAAGTGGATGTTGATGCCGGCGAGGAAGTCCTTCTCGCCGAGCCAGGTGACGAGCTGGCGGAGGGCGGAGGCGCCCTTGGCGTAGGAGATGCCGTCGAAGTTGAGGAGGGCGGAGGCGGTGTCGGGGACGGCCTCGGGGTCGGGGGCGACGGGGTGGGTGGAGGGCCGCTGGTCGGCCTCGTAGCCCCAGGCCTTGCGGGTGACGCCGAAGTCGATCCAGGTGTCGGGGAAGAGGTCGGAGCAGGCCTCGTTGACGGTCTGGTAGCCCATGTACTCGGCGAAGGACTCGTTCAGCCAGATGTCGTCCCACCAGCGCAGGGTGACGAGGTCGCCGAACCACATGTGGGCCATCTCGTGGGCGATGACCATGGCGCGGGTCTGGCGCTCGGTGACGGTGACGGCGGAGCGGAAGACGAACTCGTCGCGGAAGGTGACGAGGCCGGGGTTCTCCATGGCGCCGGCGTTGAACTCGGGGACGAAGGCCTGGTCGTACGAGTCGAAGGGGTAGGGCTCGTCGAACTTCTCGTGGTAGCGGTCGTAGCAGGCCCTGGTGACGGCGAGGATCTCGTCGGCGTCGGCGTCGAGGTGGGGGGCGAGGGAACGGCGGCAGTGGATGCCGAAGGGGAGTCCGGCGTGTTCGGTGCGGACGGAGTGCCAGGGTCCTGCGGCGACGCAGACGAAGTAGGTGGAGAGGAGGGGGGTGGGGGCGGCCCTCCAGGTGCCGTCGGGCTGCCGTTCGGTGATGCCGTTGGCGAGGACGGTCCAGTCGTCGGGGGCGGTGACGGCGACCTCGAAGACGGCCTTGAGGTCGGGCTGGTCGAAGGCGGCGAAGACGCGCTGGACGTCCTCCATGAAGAGCTGGGTGTAGACGTACGACTCGCCGTCGGTGGGGTCCGTGAAGCGGTGCATGCCCTCGCCCGTGCGGGAGTAGCGCATGGTGGTGGCGACGCGCAGCTCGTGCTCGCCCTCGGTGAGGCTCAGCGGGAGCCGGTTGCCGTCGAGGGCGGCGGGGTCGAGGGGCTCTCCGTCGAGGGTGGCGGAGTGCAGGGTGACGGGCTTGAGCTCGACGAAGGTGTCCCCGGCGGCGCGGGCGGTGAACCGGACGGTGCTGGTGGACTCGAAGGTCTCGGCGCCGGTGGTGAGGTCGATGTCCACGCGGTAGTGGTGGACGTCGAGGAGCTGGGCACGGGTCTGCGCTTCGTCGCGCGTCAGTACGGACATGGGCCCTATGCTGCCCGATGCCCGGGGCCTCCGGCAGGGGTGCGGGGAGAACCTTGCCGGGGCGTGACCTGCGGGGGCTCTCCTCCGGCGCGTTCCGTCAGCGCGTTCCGTCCGCGATCGTCTCGTGGTGGCGGATGACCTCGGCGATGATGAAGTTGAGGAGCTTCTCGGCGAAGGCCGGGTCGAGTTTCGCGCTCTCGGCGAGTTCCCGGAGGCGGGTGATCTGGCGGGCCTCGCGGGCGGGGTCGGCGGGCGGCAGGTGGTGCTCGGCCTTGAGGACGCCGACCTGCTGGGTGCACTTGAAGCGCTCGGCGAGCATGTGCACGACCGCCGCGTCGATGTTGTCGATGCTGTCGCGCAGCCGGGACAGCTCGGCGCGTACGGCTTCGTCGGCGGCCTGGGTCTTTCCGGCGGCCGGGGCCGGGGTCGGCGCGTGAGTCGGCGCGGAGGCCGGTGCCGGGGTCGGCGCGTGGGTCGGCGCGGAGGCCGGTGCCGGGGTCGGGGTGGAGGCCGGGGTGGAGTCGCTCATGACCTGCGAGCTTAGACGGAGCGCGGGAGGATCGTCGGCGGGTGTTCGGGATCCGGGACGCGGTTGCTCCAGCCGCCGGGCACGGACCGGCCCTGCTGCTCGCGGAAGCGGATGGGGGCGGTGCCGACCCGGCGGGTGAAGAGCCGGGAGAAGTAGGCGGGGTCGTCGTAGCCGACGCGGCGGGCGACGGCGGAGACGGGCAGTTCGGTGGCGGCGAGGAGTTCCTTGGCGCGGCCGAGGCGGACGGTGAGCAGGTAGTCCTTGGGGCTGCACCCGGCGGCGCGGCGGACGGCGGTGCGCAGTTCGGCGGGGGTCATGCCGTGGCGGGCGGCGTGCTCGGCGACGGAGAGCGGCTGGAAGGCGTCGCGGGCGAGGGCGGTGAGGACGGGGTCGCCGTCGGCGTTGGTGTCGGCGCGGGCGCGGCGCAGGGCGACGAGGAGTTCGTGGACGGCGGCGCCGGTCTCGACCTCCAGGAGGGGGTTGCCGGGCCGTGCGGCGCGGGCGATCCGGGCGATGGCGGCGCGGGCGGGGGCGGCGTCGGAGAGGGGGACGACGGGCCGGTCGGGTTCGATGTAGCCGAGTTCGGTGTACGTGGCGGCGGCGGGTCCGGAGAAGTCGACGAAGGCCTCGTCCCAGCCGGTGCCGGGGTCGGCGCCGTAGTGGTGGGGGGTGCCGGGGGTGAGCCAGATCAGGGCGGGGGCGGTGACGGCGGTGCGCCGTCCGTCGGCGCCCCGGTACCAGCCGGCGCCGGCGGAGACGACGACGGCCACGTGGTGGTCGAGGGTGCGGGGCCCGACGGTGGGCAGGGTGCCGTGCTGGAGTCCGACGCCGAGGCAGACGAGGCCGAGGCGGTGGTGGACGGGGCTGGGCGTGAAGTAGCGCATCCAGGTGTGGTACATGCGGTGGTGCCCCTTCCCCGGGGCCCCGGACGCGCGGGCCCTAACGTCCAAACTGCGACGATCTTTGTCCATGGACGGGTTCGCCGCCAGGGGGTGAGGTGGTGCCCATGAGCACGTTCGCTGTGGGTGACGAGGACTTCCTGCTCGACGGGCGGCCGGTGCGGCTGCTGTCGGGGGCGCTGCACTACTTCCGGGTGCACGAGGGCCGCTGGGAGCACCGGCTGGGGATGCTGCGGGCGATGGGCCTCGACTGCGTGGAGACGTACGTCCCGTGGAACCTGTACGAGCCGGAGCCCGGCCGGTACGGGGACGTGGCGGCGCTCGGCCGGTTCCTGGACGCGGTGGGGCGGGCGGGGATGCGGGCGATCGTGCGCCCGGGGCCGTACGTCTGCGCCGAGTGGGAGAACGGCGGGCTGCCGCACTGGCTGACCGGGCCGCTCGGGCGGCGGGTGCGGACCCGGGACCCGGAGTTCCTGGCGCCGGTGGAGTCCTGGTTCCGGCGGCTGCTGCCGCAGGTGGTGGAGCGGCAGGTGGACCGGGGCGGGCCGGTGGTCCTGGTGCAGGTGGAGAACGAGTACGGGAGTTACGGCAGCGATCCGGTGTATCTGGAGTGGCTGGCGGGGCTGCTGCGGGAGTGCGGGGTGGTCGTGCCGCTGTTCACCTCGGACGGCCCGGAGGACCACATGCTGACGGGCGGTTCGGTGCCGGGGGTGCTGGCGACGGCGAACTTCGGCTCGGGTGCGCGGGAGGGCTTCGCGGCGCTGCGGCGGCACCAGCCGTCGGGGCCGCTGATGTGCATGGAGTTCTGGTGCGGCTGGTTCGACCACTGGGGCACGGAGCACGCGGTGCGGGACGCGGCGGACGCGGCGGCGGCGCTGCGGGAGGTCCTGGAGTGCGGGGCCTCGGTCAACGTGTACATGGCGCACGGCGGGACGAACTTCGGCGGCTGGGCGGGGGCGAACCGGGACGGGGAGCTGCACGACGGGCCGCTGCGGCCGACGGTGACCTCGTACGACTACGACGCTCCGGTGGACGAGGCGGGGCGGCCGACGGAGAAGTTCCGGCGCTTCCGCGAGGTGCTCGCGGAGTACGCGCAGGGGCCGCTGCCGGAGGTGCCGGAGCCCCCGGCCCGGCTCGCGGCCCCAGTGCGGGGCGGCTTCGACGGGTGGGCGCCGCTGGACGCGGTGCTCGACGTCCTCGGCGACGAGGAGGTGGTGGCGGCGGTGCCGCCGACCTTCGAGGAGCTGGGGGTGGACCGGGGCCTGGTCCGCTACCGGGTGGCGGTGCCGGGTCCCCGGCAGCCGTATCCGCTGGGGGTGACGGGGCTGCGGGACCGGGCGGTGGTGTACGTGGACGGGGCCCTCGCGGGGGTCCTGGACACGAGCGGCGGGGAGGACGTGGCGCTCGCGGAGCCGGTGGCGGGTCCGGCGGTGGTGGACCTGTGGGTGGAGTCCCTGGGCCGGGTCAACTACGGGCCGCGGCTCGGGGAGCCGAAGGGGATCACCGGGGGCGTACGGCACGAGCGGCAGTACCTGCACGGGGTGCGGGCGCGGGGGCTGCGGCTCGACGCGGTCGAGGCGGCGGCGGTCGACAAGGTGTGCTTCGAGGAGGTGCGCTCCGGGGAGGCCGGCTCCGGGCCGGGGCTCCTGCGGGGGACCTCCGGCGTGGCGGGCGCGGGCCGGGGCGGCGGTCCGGGGCTCTACCGGACGGCCCTCGACGTGGCGGGCGCGGGGGACGCGGTGCTGCGGCTGCCGGGCGCGACCCGGGGCTTCGTCTGGGTGAACGGCTTCTGCCTGGGCCGCTACTGGTCGGCCGGCCCGCAGGAGGCGCTGTTCGTCCCGGGTCCGGTGCTGAGGGAGGGGGCGAACGAGGTGTGGGTCCTCGAACTGGAGGGGGAGGCCGGGGCCGGGGTGGTGCTGGACCCGGTGTGATCCCCTTCCCTCCCGGGAGGGGTCCGTGCACACCGGGCCGGCCCACACCGGCCCGGTGTACGGGAGGGGCGCTCCGGGGCCGAGGCCGCCCCGGAGCGCCCGTTCACGGGGTGCCGCTACAGCGTGGCGGCGGCGGACTTGATCGCGGCGGCGAAGGTCGAGACCTCGGTGTAGACGCCGGGGTAGCCGGCGCGGGCGCAGCCCTCGCCCCAGCTCACGATGCCGACCTGGACCCAGGCCCCGGCGTTGTCCTTGCGGAACATCGGGCCGCCGGAGTCGCCCTGGCAGGTGTCGGTGCCGCCCTGGGAGTAGCCGGCGCAGATCTCCTCGCCGGGGACGAGGTCGCTGCCGTAGGCGGACTGGCAGGAGGCGTCGGAGACGAACGGGACGTTCGCCTTGAGCAGGTAGCGCTGCTGCGCCCCGCCCTCGCGGGCGGCGCCCCAGCCGGCCACCGTGAAGGTGCCGGTGTTGTAGGCGGTGGTCTCGGCGAGCTTCAGGTTGGGCAGGGAGGTGATGGGGCTGGCGAGCTTGATGAGGGCCCAGTCCTTGCCCTTGCCGTTGTAGCCGGGGGCCTGGAGGACCTTGGTCGACTTGACCTTGATGGCGCTGCCGCTCTGGAGGTCCACGACTCCGGCGGTGGCGGTGATGCCGGTGTTGTTGCCGGAGCCGCTCACACAGTGGGCGGCGGTGAGGACGACCTGCGGGCTGATCAGCGAGCCGCCGCAGCCCATGGAGAGCCTGACCATCCAGGGGAACTCGCCCTGGGCGGCGCGGGTGCCGCCGACGACGGGGGCCGGGGCGGCGGAGGCGGTGGTGGTGGGCTGGAGGCTGACGGCGGCGAGGACGACGGCGCCGGCCGCGGCAAGCTTCTGGAGCGCGCGGACCATTCTGTTCTTCTTCACGTGTCTGCCTTCTCTCGTGGGGGGTCGGCCTCGACGACTCGTGACATGCGCTCGTCAAGGCGTGGTCCGCATTATGAACAGCGCTCAACCTCCGTCACAAGGAAGCCTTTTCGGCCAGCTCCGGATGTGAGGGACCGTACAGTGGGCGGGAGGGGGGAGCCCGCATGCCGCACCGTCAAGAGGCCGACCGTGTCATCCACGGCTTCCCGCACCGGGCCGTGGTCGACGCCTCGCTCACCGCGCTCCACCGCCGCCTCTCCCCCGTGGGCATACGCCGCTTTCCGGCCAGCGTGACCGCCGACGACGTGGCCCTCGGCGACGGTGAGGACCTGCGCCCGGGCACCCGGCGGGTGGCCCGCGCCCTCGTCCGGCACCTGGGGCTGCCCGACGCGCGCGTGACGGTGGACTTCCGGCCGATGGAGCACGCCGGCAGCATCGGACTCGCCCCCGGACCGGAGTACTCCGTGGAGGTCCACGAGCGGTTCCGGACCCGCCGCAGGGACATCGGCGCGGTCCTCGCCCACGAGATCACCCACGTGCTCCTGCACCGGCTCGGCCTGCGCTTCCCCGGCACCGCCGAGAACGAGATCCTCACCGACGTGACCGCCGCCTACCTGGGCGCCGGATGGCTGCTGCTCGACGCGTACCGCGAGGACGGCGTCGAGCGCCAGCGGCTCGGCTACCTGACGCCGGAGGAGTTCGGCTACGTCCTCGCCAAGCGGGCCGAGCTGTTCGGCGAGGACCCGTCGCCGTGGTTCACCAGCCAGGTGGCGTACGAGGCGTGGGTGCGGGGCCGGGCGGAGGCCCGCCGGGAGCGGACGGCGCCGCCGCTCGCCGGGGCCGGTCCGGTCGCGCGCCGCCGGTACGCCTGGGAGCGGCGCCGGGGCCGGGCCGGCGAGGGCGCCCCGTACGCCTTCGACGGCGGGGCACCCGCGACCGGCGTCTCCTTCTCCTGCCCGGTCTGCCGCCGGCGGCTGCGGATCCCGGCCGGGCGGACGCTGCGGGCCCGGTGCGGGGTGTGCGGCACGGTCCTGGAGTGCGCGTCCTGAACCCCGTGCGCCTGCCCTTCCGGGAATCGATTTGCGCCATGTGCCGACGGCGGGTCAGGGTCGGTGCATGAGCACGCTGTTCGACGCGATCCGGGCCGGGGACGAGGACGGGGCCGTACGGGCCCTGCGGGGCGGGGCCGACCCCGAGGGACGGGAGGACGGGGAGACCGCCCTGTACCGGGCGGCCGTCGGCGGCGAGGCCGGAATCGTACGGGTGCTGCTCGCCGCCGGGGCGGATCCCGGCCGGGGCAGCGGCGAGGAGGACGGCGACCTGCCGCTGTGCGGGGCGGCCTGCGGCGGGCACACCGGGACCGTGCGGGCGCTGCTGGCGGCGGGCGCGGAGCCGGACCAGGAGGAGGCGTACGGCTTCACGGCCCTGGCCTGGGCCCTGCGGCTCGGATACGCCGACGTCGCGCGGCTCCTCCTGGAGCACGGCGCCGACCCCGACCGGCGCGGCCCCGACGGGCTCGTCCCGCTGCTCGCCGCCGCCCGGCGCGGCTCCACCACCTGCGTGCGGGCGCTCCTCGACCACGAGGCGGGCGGCCGGGAGGCCGCGCTGCGGGAGGCGCGGCGGTGGATCGGCGCCGACATCGCCGCCGAGCTGCGGCGCGGGCTCGTCGCGGGGAACGAGGGCGGGCAGACGTACGAGGCCGTGGTCCGCCGGGTCCGGGAGGACGGCGGGACCACGGTCGTCGTGGAGCTGCTGCGGGAGGACGGCGCTCCCGGGCGCGGCGACGACCGGCAGACCGGGCACGCGGCGATCGCCACGCTCCTGGAGGCCTCGCTCGGGCTGCGCACCCCCGTCGAGGAGCTGGCGGCGCGGGCGCTGCGCTGCGGCGATCCCGCGCTCGACGACTGGACGACGGCGGTGGCCGAACTGGCGGGCCGGGACGACGAGGAGACCTTCGTGGCGGCGGCTGGCTGGTGCGCCTACCGGGACCCGCTGCGGCGGGCGCTCGGCGCGCGGGTCCTGGGCGCCCTGCCGGGCTTCGCGCAGAGCGCCGTGCCGGTCCTCCGGCGGCTCGCGGCGGAGCCGTCGAACACCGCGGGCCCGGCGCGGGAGCCCGCCCTGTCGGTGGTGACGGCGCTCGGGGAGTGCGCGGACCCGGCGGCCGTGCCCGAACTGCTCGCGGCCGCCGGGCATCCCGACGCGGTGGTGCGCGGGGCCGTCGCCGGGGCCCTGGCCGGAATCGTCCCGGCCGGGCACGTCGAGGCCCTCGGGGTGCTGCTCGCGCTGAGCCGGGACGGCGACGCCCGGGTGCGGGACTGGGCGACGCTCGCGCTCGCCGAACTGCCCGACGACACCCCGCTCGTACGGGAGGGGCTTGCCGAGCGGCTCGACGACGCGGACCCGGAGACGGCGGCGGAGGCGGCGCGCGGGCTCGCGATCCGCCAGGACCCGCGCGCCGTCGACGCGCTCGCGGCGGTCCTCGCGGACGGCGAGGCGGACGGCGCGGCGCGCGAGACGGCGCTCGCCGCCCTCGAACACGTCCGGGACCCCCGGGTCAGGACCCGCCTGGAGTGGACGGCCCCGCGCAGGAGCTGAGGACGCTCCTCAGCAGCCGTGGTCGATCAGGTCGAACGAGGCGTAGTGGTCGGCGGTGTAGTAGTCCTCCACCGCGTTCCCGGTGACGATCCGGCGGGCGCCGCGGGTCGTGGAGCCCGGGGTCTTCACCGTGTACTCGTGGTAGTAGCCGGACGTGCGGGCGGGCAGGATCCCCTCCCTGTTCTGGAAGACGGATCCGTCCTGGCCGTACGGGAAGGGGCCGCCCGCGTCGATCAGGTCCAGGGTGGTGTGGGCCTGGGAGGGGAGGGCGGAGTAACAGATCTCCCCGACGGCCGCGACGACCGCGACGGCGGGGGCGGGCGCGGGGGCCGGGGCGGCGGTGGCCGGGGCGCCGAGGAGGAGGGAGGACAGGAGGGCGGTGGCGGCACCGCCGGCGAGGGTGAACCGAGGGGGGATGCGCATGCCTGTGATGATGATGCGCGTAGACACCCGCCGGGAACCCCGACGGCCTTCCGTTCCCCGGATGTTGACCGGTCGTTCCCGTACGTACGGGACCTGTGAAGACGGGGCGCGTGCGGTGAAAGGAAGCGGGGGGGGGCGGGGGGCCCCCCCCCCCCGGGCCGCGGGCGGGGGGGGCGCGGCGGGGCCGGGGGGGGGGGGGGGGGGGGGGGGGGGGGGGGGGGGGGGGGGGGGGGGCGGCGCCCCCCCCCCCCCCCCCCCCGCTTCCGGACCCCGTAGGGGGTTACGTGTTGTCGGCCGGCCGCTGCCGGGGGCCGCGGGGGCGGCCCGTGCCCGCGGTCCGGCGCCCGCCGCGACCGGATCCGGCGGAGGTGGAGGCGGACGCGGCGGTGCGGCCGGTGCCCGCGCCCCGGCCCGTACCGGAAGCGCGGCCCCCGCCCGTACCGGAGCCGCGGCCCCCGCCCGTACCGGAAGCGCGACCCCCGCCCGTGCCCGTGCCGGAGGCGGCGCCGGTGCTTCCGGCGGCCGGGCGGCGACGGCGGCGGCCGCCCCCGTTCCCGCCACCGGCGGCGGAGCCGGCCGGCTTGCGGGGCGGGGTGGGCTGCGGGGTCTCGATGACGACCGGGACGCCCGAGGGCTCCCGGGCGCCGGTGAGCTCGGCGAGCTCCTCGTCGCTGGACTTGATCTGCGCCGTGCGGGGGCTGATGCCCGCGTTGGACATCAGCCGGCCCATGTCGCGCTTCTGGTCGGGCAGGACCAGGGTGAAGACGCTGCCGGACTCGCCGGCGCGGGCGGTGCGGCCGCCGCGGTGGAGGTAGTCCTTGTGGTCCATCGGCGGGTCGACGTTCACGACCATGTCGAGGTCGTCGACGTGGATGCCGCGGGCCGCCACGTTCGTCGCGACGAGCGTGGTGACCTGGCCGTTCTTGAACTGGTCCAGGGTGCGGTTGCGCTGCGGCTGCGAGCGCCCGCCGTGCAGGCCGGAGGCCCGCACGCCGTTGGCGAGGAGCCGCTTGACCAGCCGGTCCACGGACCGCTTGGTGTCCAGGAAGAGGATCGTGCGCCCGTCGCGGGCCGCGATCCGCAGGGTGACGGCCTTCTTGTCGATCTCGTCGGCCACGTACAGGACGTGGTGCTCCATGGTGGTGACCGCGCCGGCCGACGGGTCGACGGAGTGCACGACCGGGTCGTCGAGGAACATCTTGACCAGGCGGTCGATGTTCCGGTCGAGGGTGGCCGAGAACAGCAGGCGCTGGCCGCCCGGCTCGACCTGCTTCAGGAGCTTGGTGACCTGGGGCAGGAAGCCCATGTCGGCCATCTGGTCGGCCTCGTCGAGGACCGTGACGGCGACCTGGTCGAGCCGGCAGTCGCCGCGGTCGATGAGGTCGGCGAGGCGGCCGGGCGTGGCGATGAGCACCTCGGCGCCGCGCCGCAGCGCGGACGACTGCCGGGTGATCGACATGCCGCCGACGACGGTGGTGATCCGCAGCCGCAGGGCGCCGGCGTACGGGGTGAGGGCGTCGGTGACCTGCTGGGCGAGCTCGCGCGTGGGCACCAGGACGAGGGCGAGGGGCGCGGTCGGCTCGGCGCGGCGGCCCGCGGTGCGGGCGAGCAGGGCGAGGCCGAAGGCGAGGGTCTTGCCGGAGCCGGTGCGGCCCCGGCCGAGCACGTCGCGGCCCGCGAGCGAGTTCGGCAGGGTCGCGGCCTGGATCGGGAACGGCTCCGTCACGCCCTGCTCGCCGAGGGTCCGCAGCAGGCCCTCGGGCATGTCGAGGTCGGCGAAGGAGGCCACCGGGGGCAGCGCGGGCGTCAGCGACACCGGCGGCGTGAACTCGCTCGGCGGCGGGGGCGCGGCGGGGCGGCGGCCGCCCCGGGAGGCCTTCGGCTGGGACGTGGACTTCGCCTGCGCGGTGCGGGGGCCGCGCTTGTGGGGGCGCTCGGAGCGGGTCATTCGTGCCTTTCTGGCCGGTGCGCCGCCGAGCCCTTCTGGCCGGTGCGCGGCGCAGCGGGGGCCCGCACCTGCGCGATGCGGGCCCCGGCTGCTCTGTCCGGAACACGTGGTACGGCTCCGGTCGTCTCTCTACCGGAACAATAGTGCGCCCCGGGACCTTCCCGCCCCGCCCGCCCGATGCCCGGACGGATCGGCCCAGCCCAGCCGCCCCCGACGTGGCCCACTTCACAGGCCGGGGGCGTCCCGGCGG
This sequence comes from Streptomyces sp. NPDC007872, assembly GCF_042868165.1. Classification (NCBI taxonomy): domain Bacteria; kingdom Bacillati; phylum Actinomycetota; class Actinomycetes; order Kitasatosporales; family Streptomycetaceae; genus Streptomyces; species Streptomyces sp. NPDC007872. Next base: position 972,257 of record NZ_JBIAEA010000002.1, on the reverse strand, counting down.
GGCGGAGCGTCGTCGTTGCCGCGCCGGGTGGTCCACGCGGGCCGCCCCGGCACCCAACTGCGGAAGGCGATCTCCTCGCCGTCCACCCACGTGCGCACGACCTCGGCCGGTTCCGCCCGGAAGAGGTGGAAGGGCAGGGGCGCGCCGGCGACGGCGGCGTACCGCTCCAGGGCCCCGGGGTCGGTGACCTCGACCGCCCGTCCGGAGATCCGGACGTCCCCGCCGCCCATGCCGGTGCCGGGGCCGGGGTTGGCGAGCAGCGCGAACCGGGGGTCGCGGCGCAGGTCGAGCGCCTTGCGGGAGTTCGGCATCATGCCGAGCCACAGCTCGCCGTCGCGGAAGTCCGCCTCGATGCCGCTGAGACGCGGCGAGCCGTCCTTCCGGAGGGTGGCGAGGACGTGGTGGGTGTGCTGCCCGAAGCGCTCGCGCACGGTCGCGGCGAGGGCGGGTTCGGCGGCCTCGAAGGCCGCCCAGGTGGTTCCGTGGTCTCCCATGGTTCCAGGGAACACGCGAAACCCGACATCTCCTGTCGGGTTTCCTTCCGTCCCCCGCCCCCTGTCGCGCCGGGGTCAGGCGGTGGCGGCCTCGCGCTCCGCCCGGCCGCGCTCGACGCAGAATTCGTTCCCCTCGGGGTCCCCCAGGGTCGCCCAGCCGGTGCCGTCCGGGTTCCGGCGGTCGTCGAGCAGGGTCGCGCCGAGGCCGATCAGCCGCTCGACCTCCTCGTCGCGGGTGCGGTCCTGCGGCTGGAGGTCGAGGTGGACCCGGTTCTTCACGGCCTTCGGCTCGGGCACCTGGATGAAGAGGAGCGAGGCCCCGGGCGACTCGACGAGCGCCTCCTCGTCACCCGGCTTGTCGTCGTCGGAGAGCGCGGAGTCGAGGACCCGGGCCCAGAAGGAGGCGAGGGCGTAGGCGTCGGCGCAGTCGATGGTCACGTGGCGTACGAGAGAGGTCATGGCGCCATGATCCCCGCCGGGCCGGGAGGGCGGCCACTGCTTTCCGGCCCGTCACCCCCGGACGATGCCCCGGGCCCGGGCGGCGGCGAGCCACGCGGGGAACTCGGAGACGAGCCGGTCGTACAGCTCGCCGTCCGGGACCCGGTCCGGGTCCTTCCCTGCGTGGAAGAACCCGGCGTTGTCGACGGGCCGCTTCGCCGGGACGTCGAGCTCGTCCAGTCCGCGCAGGAAGTCGAACTGCCGGCTGTCGGGGTCGCCGAAGCCGATGAACTGCCAGAAGAGCGGCAGCCGGGCCGCCTTGCACACGTACCGCTCGGCCGCCGGCTTGCTGGTCGGCCCGCCGTCGGTCTGGAAGACGACGAGCGCGGGATCGGTCGACCCGCTGTCCAGGTAGTGGTCGATGACCGCGTCCATGACCAGGTGGTAGCTCGTCTTCCCCATGTGCCCGAGCCCGGCGACGATCCGGTCGATCCGCCCGGCATGGTCGTCGAGCCGGATCTCGGTCTCGGCGTCGACGTCGGTGGAGAAGAAGAACACGGGCACCCGCCCGTCGTCGTCGAGGTGCGCGGAGAGCCCGAGCACCCGGTCGGCGAGCGCCTGCACGGCGCCGCTGTTGTAGTACGGCCTCATCGACCCGGAGTAGTCGACGACCAGGTAGACGGCGGCCCGCTGCCCGTCGATCCCGTGCCGCCGCAGCGACTCCCCCGCCGACTTGTAGAGACTCACCAGCGCGGGCGCGGTCTCCTCGACCTTCCGCAGGCTCAGTGCCATGGGCGTTCCCCCTCGTACGTCGCCGTGTCCGGCGTGCGGTCGAGCGTACGGCAGGCTCCGGACGCGCCGCGGCGCCCACCCAGTCGTCCGGTCGGGGACATGTCGGGGGGCGCCGCGCTCAGTTCCGTACGTCGTTGTACGGGACGTTCAGGGGGTGATCCGGCCGGATCAGACCATCAGCGAACGGTCCGTCGGGCGGATCGGGGCCGGCAGGGAGCTGGCGCCGGTCAGGTGGCGGTCCACGCCGCGGGCGGCGGAGCGGCCCTCGGCGATGGCCCAGACGATGAGCGACTGGCCGCGGCCCGCGTCGCCGGCGACGAAGACGCCGTCGACGTTGGTGGCGAAGTCCGCGTCACGGGCGATGTTGCCGCGCTCGTCGAGCTCCAGGCCGAACTGGGCGACCAGGCCGTTCTGGACGTCCGTGCCGGTGAAGCCCATGGCGAGGGTGACCAACTGGGCGGGGATCTTCCGCTCCGTGCCCGGCTTCTGGGTCAGCTTGCCGTCGACGAACTCGACCTCGGCGAGGTGGAGGGACTGGACGTTGCCGTCCTCGTCGCCCTCGAAGTGGGTGGTGGAGACGGAGTACACCCGCTCGCCGCCCTCCTCGTGCGCCGAGGTGACCTTGTACAGCATGGGGAAGGTCGGCCAGGGCTGGCCGGCGTTCCGCTCCTCGCCCGGGCGGGGCATGATCTCCAACTGCGTGACCGAGGCCGCGCCCTGGCGGTGGGCGGTGCCGACGCAGTCGGCGCCGGTGTCGCCGCCGCCGATGACGACGACGTGCTTGCCCTCGGCGGTGATCGGCGGGGCCACGAAGTCGCCCTCGACGACCTTGTTGGCGAGCGGCAGGTACTCCATCGCCTGGTGGATGCCGTTCAGCTCGCGGCCCGGGACGGGCAGGTCGCGGGCGGTGGTGGCGCCGGCGGCGATGACGACCGCATCGAACCGCTTGCGCAGGTCGGTGGCGGTGATGTCGCGGCCGACCTCGACGCCGGTGCGGAACTTGGTGCCCTCCGCGCGCATCTGCTCGATGCGGCGGTTGATGTGCCGCTTCTCCATCTTGAACTCGGGGATGCCGTAGCGCAGCAGGCCGCCGATGCGGTCGGCGCGCTCGTACACGACCACGGTGTGGCCGGCCCGGGTGAGCTGCTGGGCGGCGGCGAGGCCGGCCGGGCCGGAGCCGATGACGGCGGCGGTCTTGCCGGAGAGGCGCTCGGGCACCTGCGGCTTGACGTCGTTGGCGTCCCAGGCCTTGTCGATGATGGAGACTTCGACGTTCTTGATGGTGACGGCCGGCTGGTTGATGCCGAGCACGCACGCGGACTCGCAGGGCGCCGGGCAGAGGCGGCCGGTGAACTCCGGGAAGTTGTTGGTGGCGTGCAGGCGCTCCTGCGCCGCCGACCAGTCCTCGCGGTAGGCGTAGTCGTTCCACTCGGGGATCAGGTTCCCGAGGGGGCAGCCGTTGTGACAGAACGGGATGCCGCAGTCCATGCAGCGGCCGGCCTGCTTGCTGATGATCGGCAGCAGGGAGCCGGGGACGTAGACCTCGTTCCAGTCGCGGACGCGCTCGGCGACGGGACGGGTCTCGGCGACCTCGCGGCCGGTGGTGAGGAAGCCCTTCGGATCAGCCATGGGTCGCCGCCTCCATCATCTTCTCGGTGGTCTCGGCCTCGGAGAGACCGGCGAGCTCAGCGGCGTCCTTGGCGGCGAGCACTGCCTTGTACGTGGTGGGGATGATCTTGCTGAACCGGGCCGCGGCGGCGTCCCAGTCGGCGAGGAGCTTCTCGGCGACGGTGGAGCCGGTCTCCTCGCGGTGACGGCGCACGACGTCGTGCAGCCACGCCTTGTCGGTGTCCGACAGGGCCTCGATCGCCCCCAGGTTCCCGGAGTTGACGTTGTCCCGGTCGAGGTCGATCACGTAGGCGACGCCGCCCGACATGCCGGCCGCGAAGTTGCGTCCGGTCTCGCCGAGGACGACGGCCGTGCCGCCGGTCATGTACTCGCAGCCGTGGTCGCCCACGCCCTCGGAGACGACGAGGGCGCCGGAGTTGCGGACGCAGAAGCGCTCGCCGGTGCGGCCGCGGAGGAACAGCTCGCCGCCGGTCGCGCCGTACGCGATGGTGTTGCCCGCGATGGTGGAGTACTCGGCCAGGTGGTCGGCGCCCCGGTCGGGGCGGACGATCACGCGGCCGCCGGAGAGGCCCTTGCCGACGTAGTCGTTGGCGTCGCCCTCCAGGCGGAGGGTGACGCCGCTGGGCAGGAAGGCGCCGAAGGACTGGCCGGCGGAGCCGGTGAAGGTGATGTCGACGGTGTCGGCCGGCAGGCCGGCGCCACCGAACCTCTTGGTGACCTGGTGGCCGAGCATGGTGCCGACCGTGCGGTTGATGTTGCGGATCGCGACCTGGGCGCGGACCGGCTGGGCCTGCTCGGCGGAGGGGGCGTTCAGGGCCTCGGCGGCGAGCTGGATCAGCTCGTTGTCGAGGGCCTTCTCCAGGCCGTGGTCCTGCTCGACCAGGGCGTGGCGGACCGCGCCCTCCGGGAGGTCCGGCACGTGGAAGAGGGGCTCCAGGTCGAGGCCCTGGGCCTTCCAGTGGGTGACGGCGCGGCTGGTGTCGAGCAGCTCGGCGTGGCCGACGGCCTCTTCGAGGGTGCGGAAGCCCAGCTCGGCGAGGAGCTCGCGGACCTCCTCGGCGATGAACTCGAAGAAGTTGACGACGTACTCGGCCTTGCCGGAGAAGCGGTCGCGCAGGACCGGGTTCTGGGTGGCGATGCCGACCGGGCAGGTGTCGAGGTGGCAGACGCGCATCATGATGCAGCCGGAGACGACGAGCGGCGCGGTGGCGAAGCCGAACTCCTCGGCGCCGAGCAGCGCGGCGATGACGACGTCGCGGCCGGTCTTGAGCTGGCCGTCGGTCTGGACGACGATCCGGTCGCGCAGGCCGTTGAGCAGCAGGGTCTGCTGGGTCTCGGCGAGGCCGAGCTCCCAGGGGCCGCCCGCGTGCTTCAGGCTCGTCAGGGGGGACGCGCCCGTGCCGCCGTCGTGGCCGGAGATGAGGACGACGTCCGCGTGGGCCTTGGAGACGCCCGCGGCGACCGTGCCGACGCCGACCTCGGAGACCAGCTTCACGTGGATGCGGGCGACCGGGTTGGCGTTCTTGAGGTCGTGGATGAGCTGCGCCAGGTCCTCGATGGAGTAGATGTCGTGGTGCGGCGGCGGGGAGATCAGGCCGACGCCGGGCGTCGAGTGACGCGTCTTGGCGACCCACGGGTAGACCTTGTGGCCGGGGAGCTGGCCGCCCTCGCCGGGCTTGGCGCCCTGGGCCATCTTGATCTGGATGTCGTCGGCGTTGACCAGGTACTCGCTGGTGACGCCGAAGCGGCCGGAGGCGACCTGCTTGATGGAGGAGCGGCGCTCCGGGTCGTACAGGCGGTCCGGGTCCTCGCCGCCCTCGCCGGTGTTGGACTTGCCGCCCAGCCGGTTCATGGCGATGGCGAGGGTCTCGTGCGCCTCCTTGGAGATGGAGCCGTACGACATGGCGCCGGTGGAGAAGCGCTTGACGATCTCGGAGGCGGGCTCGACCTCGTCGATCGGGATCGGGGTGCGGCCCTCGGCGGCGAAGCCGAAGAGACCGCGGAGGGTCATCAGCCGCTCGGACTGCTCGTTCACCCGGTCGGTGTACTTCTTGAAGATGTCGTACCGCTTGTTGCGCGTGGCGTGCTGGAGGCGGAAGACGGTCTCCGGGTCGAACAGGTGCGGCTCGCCCTCGCGGCGCCACTGGTACTCGCCGCCGATCTCCAGGGCACGGTGCGCCGAGGGGACGCCGGAGGCGGGGTACGCCTTGGCGTGGCGGGCGGCGACCTCCTTGGCGACGACGTCGAGGCCGGCGCCGCCGATCTTGGTGGCCGTGCCGTTGAAGTACGTGGCGACGAAGGTCTCGTCGAGGCCGACGGCCTCGAAGACCTGGGCGCCGCGGTAGGAGGCGACGGTGGAGATGCCCATCTTGGACATGACCTTGAGGACGCCCTTACCGAGGGCGTAGATCAGGTTCCGGATGGCCTGCTCGGGCTCCAGGCCCTCGATGAAGGTGCCGGCGCGGACCAGGTCCTCGACGGACTCCATGGCGAGGTACGGGTTGACGGCGGCGGCGCCGTAGCCGATGAGCAGGGCGACGTGGTGGACCTCGCGGACGTCGCCGGCCTCGATGAGCAGGCCCACCTTGGTCCGCTGCTTGGTGCGGATGAGGTGGTGGTGGACGGCCGCGGTGAGCAGCAGCGAGGGGATCGGGGCGTGCTCGGCGTCGGAGTGCCGGTCGGAGAGCACGATGAGGCGGGCGCCGCCCTCGATGGCGGTGTCGGCCTCGGCGCAGATCTCCTTGATGCGGGCGGCGAGGGCGTCGCCGCCGCCGGAGACCCGGTAGAGGCCGGAGAGGGTCGCGGCCTTCATGCCGGGCATGTCGCCGTCGGCGTTGATGTGGACGAGCTTGGCCAGCTCGTCGTTGTCGATCACCGGGAAGGGCAGGGTGACGCTGCGACACGACACGGAGGTCGGCTCCAGGAGGTTGCCCTGGGGGCCGAGCGAGGAGCGCAGGGAGGTCACGAGCTCTTCGCGGATGGCGTCGAGCGGCGGGTTGGTGACCTGCGCGAAGAGCTGGGTGAAGTAGTCGAAGAGGAGGCGCGGGCGGGCGGACAGGGCCGCGATCGGGGAGTCCGTGCCCATGGAGCCGAGGGGCTCGCCGGCGGTGCGGGCCATCGGGGCGAGGATGACGCGGAGCTCTTCCTCGGTGTAGCCGAAGGTCTGCTGGCGGCGGGTGACCGAGGCGTGGGTGTGGACGACGTGCTCGCGCTCGGGGAGGTCGGAGAGTTCGATCTCTCCGGTCTCCAGCCACTCCTCGTAGGGGTTCTCGGCGGCGAGGGCGGCCTTGATCTCGTCGTCCTCGACGATGCGGTGCTCGGCGGTGTCGACGAGGAACATCCTGCCGGGCTGGAGGCGGCCCTTGCGGACGACCTTGGCGGGGTCGATGTCGAGGACGCCGACCTCGGAGGAGAGGACGACGAGGCCGTCGTCGGTGACCCAGTAGCGGCCGGGGCGCAGACCGTTGCGGTCGAGGACCGCGCCGACCTGGACGCCGTCGGTGAAGGTGACGCAGGCCGGGCCGTCCCAGGGCTCCATCATCGTGGAGTGGTACTGGTAGAAGGCGCGGCGGGCCGGGTCCATGGTCTCGTGGTTCTCCCACGCCTCCGGGACCATCATGAGGACCGCGTGCGGCAGGGAGCGGCCGCCGAGGTGGAGCAGCTCCAGGACCTCGTCGAAGGAGGCCGAGTCGGAGGCGTCCGGGGTACAGATCGGGAAGATCCGGTCCAGCGGGCGGTCGCCGAAGACGTCGGAGGCGAGCTGGGCCTCGCGAGCCGTCATCCAGTTCCGGTTGCCCTTGACGGTGTTGATCTCACCGTTGTGGGCGACGAAGCGGTACGGGTGGGCCAGCGGCCAGCTCGGGAAGGTGTTGGTGGAGAACCGGGAGTGGACCAGGGCCACGGCGGTGGCGCAGCGGCGGTCCGACAGGTCCGGGAAGAAGGGTTCGAGCTGGCCGGTGGTCAGCATGCCCTTGTAGACGAGGGTGCGGGCGGAGAGCGACGGGAAGTACGTCGCGGCCTCGCGCTCGGCGCGCTTGCGCAGGACGAAGGCCTTGCGGTCGAGCGCGATGCCGGTGGCCGCGCCGTCCGCGTCCGCGACGAAGAGCTGGCGGAAGACCGGCATGGTGGACCGGGCGGAGGCGCCGAGCAGCTCGGGGGCGACGGGGACCTCGCGCCAGCCGAGGACGTTCAGGCCCTCCTCGGCGGCGATCGTCCCGATCGTCGCGACGGTGGCGTCGATGCCGTCCTCGGGGAGGAAGGCGATGCCGACGGCGTACGCGCCGGCCTCGGGGAGCTCGAATCCGGCGACCTCGCGGAGGAAGGCGTCCGGGACCTGGAGCAGGATGCCCGCGCCGTCACCGGAGTCGGCCTCGGCGCCGGTGGCGCCGCGGTGCTCGAGGTTGCGCAGTACGGTCAGCGCCTGCTCCACCAGCGCGTGGCTGGCTACACCGGTGAGGGTGGCCACGAACCCGACGCCGCAGGCGTCGTGTTCGTTACGGGGGTCGTACATCCCCTGCGGAGCGGGGCGACCGTCCATGGGCGACCAGGCGTCGGAACGCATCGGCTCTCCCGTCGTCGTCGTGGCATATGCAACTGCCGAGGGACGACGTTGGCCCTCCGCGAAATTTCGTGCAGGTTACATGATGGCTGGCTTCTCGCGAAGCGGATAGCTCGTTCCAACATGCGGACACCGCCGACACGCAGCGGTGGTACTGGTTCACCTGTGGGGCGCGGCGACAGGCACTGTCCCGCGGGGGACGGATCGAGGGGGCCCGAAGGGACTCCGGACCTCCGGCGAACCGTCGCCGGGTGGGCTTCGTTGCCCACTGGCGCTCATGCCTCTTTCCCGTTGGTCACGGGTTCGAAACCGCCGGGTAACCGGCTATGTATGTGGCGCTGCGCATAGTGTCTCATCGCGACGGCGGATCGGGCCAGGGAGATACGTCACAGGCGATGTGCGGCTTCTGTGTGCGAAAGGTGGGGCCGGGGGCCGTCCGGAAGGGCTACAGCGCGGCGCCGAAGAGCATGCCGAGCCCGTACGTGACGGCCGCGGCGGCGCCGCCGAGGGCGAGCTGGCGCAGTCCGCTGAAGAGCCAGCCGCGCGCGGTCACCCGGGCCACCAGGGCGCCGCAGGCGAAGAGCCCGAGGAGGGCGAGCAGTACGGCCGGCCAGAGGGCGGTGGCCCCGAGCAGGTACGGCAGGACGGGCAGCAGCGCGCCGAGGGCGAACGAGCCGAACGACGAGACCGCGGCGACCGCGGGCGACGGCAGGTCGTCGGGGTCGATGCCGAGCTCCTCGCGGGCGTGGATCTCCAGGGCCTGCTCGGGGTCCTTCGACAACTGCATCGCGACCTCGCGGGCGAGGGCGGGCTCGACACCCCGGGAGACGTAGAGCGCGGCGAGCTCCTCCATCTCGTCGACGGGGTGCTTGCGCAACTGGCTCCGCTCCACGTCCAGTTCGGCCTGGACGAGTTCGCGCTGCGAGGCGACGGAGGTGTACTCTCCCGCGGCCATGGAGAAGGCGCCGGCGGCAAGGCCCGCGAGGCCGGTGACGGCGACGGTCCCGGCGGAGACCGCGCCGCCGGCGACGCCGGTCATCAGGGCGAGGTTGGAGACCAGTCCGTCCATCGCGCCGAAGACCGCCGGACGCAGCCAGCCGCCGTTCACGTCGCGGTGCGTGTGGTTGTCGCGGTGGGCCTCGTGCAGTGGCGCCTGGGCCTCGACGATGGACATGGTGCTCCCCTCTTCACGGCGGACCGGGACGGGCCCGCCTCCCCTCGACTACCCTCGAAAGTACGCTCGATGTAAGGGGCGCGCCAGCAAGGCAGGCCGTACTTACCAAGGCTTGCCTGACCGGGCGCACCGGGTCCTGACCGGGCCCTGACCGGGTCCCGACCGGTTCCTGGCAGGGTGTCAGGCGGGTGACAGAGACGTTTCTTCGGCGAGTTCGCGGGCGCTGGTGGCACAGATCCAGGCAACGGGGCGCCACCGGTGCGCCTCCCGGAGGAAGGAGCCGCCGCACATGGTCACCACCACGGCATGCGACACGCGGGAGCGGGCGAGGGGGGCGCTCCTCGGCCTCGCCGTCGGCGACGCGCTCGGCGCGCCCGCCGAGAACATGCGGCCCTCCGAGATCCGCCGCCGCTGGGGCCGGATCGAGGGCTTCGTGACGGAGAGCCCGGCGGGCACGGACGACACCGAGTACGCCGTCTTCTCGGGGCTGCTGCTCGCCCGGCACGGCTCGGCCCTCACCGTCCGCCACGTCGAACGGGCCTGGCACCGCTGGATCGCCGACCTCGACGAAGGGCCCTTCCGGGGCGCGGGCTTCTCGGAGCGGGGCACGCTGGAGAACCTCCGGCGGGGACTCGCGGCGCCCATCTCCGCGCAGCACCGGCACGCCTGGAGCGACGGCCTCGCGATGCGCGCGGCGCCGTTCGGGGTGTTCGCCGCCGGACGCCCGGCGGAGGCGGCCCGGCTCGTCGCGATCGACGGCAGCGTCAGCCACGAGGGCGAGGGCATCTACGGCGGCCAGGCGGTCGCGGCGGGGGTCGCGGCGGCGATGGCGGGCGCGAGCGTGACGTCGGTGATCGCGGCGGCCCTCTCCGCCGTCCCGATGGACTCCTGGACGGCCCGCTCGCTGCGCCGCGCGGTCGTGGCGGCCCAGCGGGTCCAGCCGGACCCGCTCGCCCGCGAACGCCAGGTCCGCTCGGCGGTCGTCATCGGCGGCTACCCGTGGACGGACCTGGCCCCGGAGGCGGTGGGCCTGGCGTTCGGCGCCTTCGCGGCGGCCCGCGGGGACTTCCGCACGGCCGTCCTGACGGCCGTCAACATGGGCCGCGACGCCGACACCACGGCGGCGGTCGCGGGCGCCCTGGCGGGCGCGATGTCGGGCGCCCGCGCGATCCCGGCGGAGTGGGCCACCGCCATCACCCCGGTCACCGGAAGCTGCCTCCCCTCCATGCGCGGCTACCACGTCCTGGACATCGCGGACCTGCTGACCCCGGAGGAGGCGGCGTGACCCCGAACGCGAACCCGCCGGCCCCGCCGGGAGTGGGGGCGGGGGCGACGGTGGCGGGACCCGGCACGTCCGTGGGCACGGACACGGTCCCGGCCACCCCCGGCACCACCATGAGCACGGGCGCCACCCCGGCCGCACCCGGCACCACCATGAGCACGGCCGCCACCCCGGCCACCCCCGGCACCACCATGAGCACGGCCGCCACCCCGAGCACCCCGGCAGCCGCCTCCGCCGCGGGAGCTCCCGCCCCCTTCGCGGGTACGGCTCCGGCCCCCGGCGCCACCGATCCCGGGGGCGGCACCACCCCGCCCGCACCCACCGCCATGGGCACCGGCCCGGGTGCGGGCACCGCCGCCACCCCTGTGGACAGCACGGCGCCGGGCACGTACACCGCCACCACCCCGGACACGCGCACCACCACAGGTACAGGCACAGGCACCGCCACCACCCCGGACACGGGCACCACCACAGGCACAGGCACCGCCACCACCCCCGTGGGCAGTCGTCCCGCTGGGCGTGGGGGCCCCTCCTCCGAGGGAGGGCGGGCACAGGACCCGGTGCGGGGCACCGGCCTCCTGGACGAGGCCCGCGAGGACCGGACGGCACCCCCGGTGCGGGGCGCACACAACCGCACCTCGACGCCCACCGCCCGGCCCCAACCGCCGACCGCCCAGGTCCCCGCCCGGGTCACCGTGAGCCGCGACGCGATCGAAGGCCTCCTCCTCGGGCTCGCCGCGGGCGACGCCGCCGGATGGCCCGCCGCCCGGCACCGGGCCGCCCGGATGCCCGAGTGGACCCGCCGCCTCACCCGGGAGCTCGACACCTTCGCGGAGCAGAACGCGACGACCACCCTCCCCGTCCCCATCGCCCTCAACCAGCCCCCCGAGCCGCTCCGGCTCGGCCCCTCCGACGACGCCGAGTGGGCGGTCTTCACCGCCGAGGCGATCCTCGCCTCCACCGCCCCCGCCCTCGCCGGGCTGCCCCCGGAGCGCCGGCTCCGCGCCGCCGTCGACCTGGCCTGGAACGCCCTCGCGGGACAGGTCGCGGCCGCCGCGGAGCGCGCCCCCGAGGTCGAGTCCGCCGTGCTCCCCCTCCGCGCCCGGATCTCCGTCCGCGCCGGACTCGGCAACCTCGCCACCGGCCTGCGCCCGCCCGCGACCGGCCACGACAACCCGCACTACTTCGACGACGCCGCCTGCGTACGGGCCGCCGTCCTGGCCCTCGTCCACCCGGGCGATCCGCGCGCCGCCGCCGAACTCGCCGAGTTCGACGCCCGGTACACCCAGGACGGCGACGGCGTCCACGGCGCCCGCGCGACGGCGGCGGCCGTCGCCGCGGCCCTCGGCGGGGCGACCGTCGAGGAGTCCGTCGGGGCGGCGCTCGCCGAACTCCCGCCCGCCACCGAGATCGGCCGCAACGCCCGGCACGCCGTGGAGCTCGCCCGGACCGCCGACTCGGCCTTCGCGCTCGTCCCGCTCCTGGAGCACCAGATCGTGGACCACGTCTACAGCTACGGCGTCGCCGCCGCCGAGACCGTCCCGGTCGCCCTCGCGCTCGCCCTGGCCGCCCGGGGCGAGACGACGGCCGCGGTCCCGGCCGCCGCCTGCCTCTCCCGGGTCGCGGACTCGGCCCCGGCGCTCGCGGGCGCGCTCACCGGTGCGCTCGGCGGCGGACGTTCGATCCCGGCGAGCTGGCGCGAGGCCTGCCGGCGGCTCGCGGGCTGCGCGCTGCCCCGGCTCGCGGGGACCGACCTGGTGGAACTCGCCGGGCTGCTCGGAGCCACGGAACCGGCCGCCCCAGGTGGACAATTCCGGCATGGAACCCACACTGGACGTGCCCAACCCGGCTGTACGCACACCGAACGCGCCGAGCACGCCGACCGCACCGACCGTTCCGGGCGTTCCCACCCTGGATGACCGGATCACCGGCAGCCTCCTCGGGGCCGCCGTCGGCGACGCGCTCGGCGGCCCCGTCGAGGGCTACACCCCCGAGCAGATCCTGGAGCGCCACGGCGGCCGCGTCACCGGGATCGTCGGCCCCTGGAACGGAGACGCCTGGCGCACCGCCCGCCCCATCGCGCCGTACCACAAGGGCGACGGACACGTCACCGACGACACCCTGATGACCCACACCCTGATCCGGGTGTACGAGAAGGTCCGCGGCCACCTCGACGCGTACGCGGTCGCGGACCACCTCGTCCCCGAGCTCATGAACTCCCCCGTCTGGATCCCGGAGCTGGAGGCCGAGGCGCTGCCGCTCCAGCGGATCTTCCTCGCCGAGAAGTGGATCGTGACCCGGCTCCACTACGGCCACGTGGACCCGCGCGAGGCCGGCAGCGGCAACATCGTCAACTGCGGCGCCGCGATGTACATGGCACCGGTCGGGCTCGTCAACGCCGCCAACCCGCCGGCCGCCTACGCCGAGGCCCTCGACCTGGCGGGCGCGCACCAGTCCTCGTACGGGCGGGAGGCGGCGGGCGTGTTCGCCGCGGCGGTGGCGGCGGCCTGCGTGCCGGGCGCGACGCCGGTCTCGGTGGTGGACGCGGCCCTGGCCCTGGCGAAGGACGGCACGGAGGCGGCGATCGAGGCGGTGGCCGAGGCGGCCGCCCGCCACACGGACTTCGAGACCGCCCTCGCCCCGCTGCGCGGGGCGGTGGCCCCCTTCGACACGGTCGGCCCCGACTACCGCGCGCCCTCCCTCGGCGCCCGGCGGCCCTCGCGGCTCCACGCGATCGAGGAGCTGCCGATCGCCCTGGGGATGCTGCTCGTCGGCGGGGGCGACTTCCGGCGCACGGTCCTGGGCGCGGTCAACTACGGCCGGGACTGCGACTCGATCGCCACGATGGCGGGCGCGATCGTGGGCGCGCTGCACGGCGAGGCGGCCGTGCCCGCCGACTGGGCGAAGCGGGTGGCGGAGGCCAGCCGCCTCGACCTGCACGCCCCGGCGCGGGCCCTGGCCGGGGTCGCCCGCGAGGTCTTCGCGCGGGACGCGGAGGCGCGCCGGGCGCACGAGTCGGCGTTCGCGGCGCTGACGAGCGCGGACCGGTGAACCTCCGTGTGACCTGGGTGCAGCCGGAGGACCTGGTGGGCCACGAGCTGCGGCAGGCGGCGGAGGACGGCCGCGACGCCCGCGCCCCGGCGGCCCGCTGGGCGGCGGCGGGCGGCCCGCCCGCCCCGGACGCGGCCGGCGCCTCCGCGACCCCCCGCCCGGACCTGCGCCCCCTGGCGGAGGAACTCCTGGACGCCCTGGCCGCCCTCCCGAGCCCCCTCGCGGAACACGAACCGACCGCCCTCCCGGACATCCTGGCCCTGACCGCCGCGCCCTCCGGACCTCCTCACGGCGACGCCGGAACCGAGGACGGCGGGCGGCCCCGGACCCCGCTGCCGGGCTCCCCCTACGGAGGCGGCGCGGCCCCGGCCCCGCCGCACCCAATGCCGGACGCCTCCCCACGCCCGCACGAAGCACCGGGCACGGCCCCCGGATCCGGCGGACTCCCCGGATCCGGCGGGCTCTCCGGATCCGGCAGATTCCCCGAGCACGGAGACGCCCCCGCCTCACCGCACGCGGGGAACCGGTCCGGCGGGCTCCCCGGCCCCGGAGACGCCCCTACCTCACCAGGCCCGGGGGACCGGCCCGCCGACGACCCCGCCCTCCTCCCCCGTCTGCACGCCGCCTGGCTCGGCCGGGCCGTCGGGTGCCTGCTCGGCAAACCCGTCGAGAAGCTCCCCCTCCCCGCGATCCGCGCCCTGGCCCGCGCCACCGGCAACTGGCCCCTCACCACCTGGTTCACCGCCCGGGGCGTGCCTCCCGAGCTGCTCGCCGCCCACCCCTGGAACCGGCGCTCCGCCCCCACCTCCCTCGCCGAGAACATCGACGGCATGCCCGAGGACGACGACCTCAACTACCCCCTCCTGAACCTCCTCCTGCTCCAGCGGTACGGCCGCGGCTTCACCACCGCCGACGTCGCCCGCCTCTGGCTCGACGAACTCCCCGCCGGCCGCACCTTCACGGCCGAGCGCGTCGCCTACCGCAACCTCCTCGACGGGATCGAACCCCCGCTGACCGCCGTCCGCCGCAACCCCTTCCGCGAGTGGATCGGCGCCCAGATCCGCGCCGACGTCCACGGCTGGACCCACCCGGGCGACCCGGTCGCCGCCGCCGCGCAGGCGCACCGGGACGCGGTGCTCACCCACACCGCCAACGGCGTGTACGGCGCCATGTTCGTCGCCGCCACCGTCGCCGCCGCCGCGTCCGGCACCGCCGACGTCCACCGGTCGCTCGCCGCCGGTCTCGCCGTAGTCCCGCCGCGCTCCCGCCTCGCCGGAGCCGTACGCCTCGGCATCGACGCCGCCCGCGCCCACACCGACTTCGACGCCGTCGTGGACCGACTGCACGCCGAACTCGGCGGGTACCACTGGGTGCACGCCGTCCCCAACGCCGCCCTGCTCGCCGCCGCCCTCACCCACGCCGACGGCGACTTCTCCCGCTCGGTCTGCGCGGCGGTCTCGGGCGGCTGGGACACCGACTCCAACGGCGCCACCGCCGGTTCGGTCGCCGGGCTGCTCGCCGGCCGGCCCGACCGACTGCCGGAGCGCTGGACCTCCCCCCTGAAGAACCGCCTCGCGACCTCGGTCCCGTCCTTCGACGGCATCGGTTTCGACACCCTGGCCGCACTGACACACCTGGAGGCAGTACGCCCATGACCAGCATCGTCGTGCTCGGCAGCACGAACATGGACCTCGTCGCCTACGTGCCGAGGGCCCCGGCCCTCGGCGAGACCGTCACCGGCCGCTCCTTCCGCACGGTCCCCGGCGGCAAGGGCGCCAACCAGGCCGTCGCCGCCGCCCGCGCCGGCGCCGAGGTCGCGATGATCGGCGCGGTCGGCACGGACGGCTTCGGCGCGCGGCTCCGGGCCACCCTGGAGCACTGCGCGGTGGACACCGACCTGCTGCGCACCGTCGAGGGGGCCTCGGGCACCGCCCACATCGTCGTGGACGACGAGGGCGGCAACGCGATCGTCGTCGTCCCCGGCGCCAACGGCACCGTCACCTCCCTCACCCACGGCGACGAGGCCCTCATCGGCACCGCCGACTCCCTGCTCCTCCAGCTCGAACTCCCCCTCCCCGTCGTCGTCGAGGGCGCCACGGCCGCCCGCCGGCATGGCGTCCGCACCGTCCTCACCCCCTCCCCCGCACAGCCCCTCCCTCCCGAACTCCTCGCCGTCACCGACCTGTTGGTGCCGAACGAGCACGAGGCCGCCGCGCTCACCGGCCGCACGGACCCGCGTGCCGCCGCCGAGGCCCTGCTGCGGGACGTCCCCGAGGTGGTGATCACCCTGGGCGCGGCCGGCAGCCTGTACGCGGCGCGCGGCGCCGACCCGGTCACCGTGCCCGCCCGCCGGGTCAGGGCCGTGGACACCACCGGCGCGGGCGACACCTTCGTGGGCGCCCTCGCGGTCGCCCTCGGCGAGGGCCGCCCCGCCCCGGAGGCGCTCGCCTGGGCGCAGACCGCCGCCGCGCTCTCCGTCCGGCGCGAGGGCGCGTCGACCTCGATGCCGTACCGCGTCGACATCGAAGCGGCCTTCCGCTCCCCCGACTCCCTGGAGGCCGATCCCGTATGACGACTCTCCCCACCCCGAAGGCCGCGCCGGAAGACACGCAGGAAGACGCGCCGGACACCCCGCCCGCCACCGCGCCGGACGCCGACGGCTCCGCCCCCGCCGCTCCGCCCCTCCGGGGGTTGCGGGTCCTGGACCTCGCGACCCTCTTCGCCGGGCCGCTCGCCGCCATGATGCTGGGCGACTTCGGCGCCGACGTCGTCAAGGTCGAGCACCCCCGCAAGCCCGACCCGTCCCGCGGCCACGGCCCCGCCAAGGACGGGATCGGCCTGTGGTGGAAGGTCCTGGGCCGCAACAAGCGGACGATCACCCTCGACCTGTCCACGCCGGGCGGCCGCGACACCCTCCTCGCGCTCGCCGCCGACGCCGACGTGATCGTGGAGAACTTCCGCCCCGGCACCCTGGAGCGCTGGGGCCTGGGCTGGGAGGAGCTCTCCGCCGCCAACCCGCGTCTGGTCCTCGCCCGCGTCACCGGCTTCGGCCAGTTCGGCCCGTACTCCCACCGCCCCGGCTTCGGCACCCTCGCCGAGGCGATGAGCGGCTTCGCCGCCATCACCGGCGAGCCCGACGGCCCCCCGACCCTGCCCCCCTTCGGCCTGGCCGACTCGATCGCCGCCCTGGCCACCGCGTACGCCGTGATGACCGCGCTCACCGCCAGGACGACGACCGGCCGCGGCCAGGTCGTCGACATGGCCATCATCGAACCGATGCTCTCCGTCATCGGCCCCCACCCCCTCTGGTACGACCAGCTCGGATACGTCCAGCCCCGCACCGGCAACCGCTCCCGCAACAACGCCCCGCGCAACACCTACCGGACCGCCGACGGCTCCTGGGTCGCCGTCTCCACCTCCGCGCAGTCGATCGCGGAGCGGGTCCTGAACCTCGTCGGCCGCCCGGAGCTGATCGACGAGCCGTGGTTCGCCGACGGCACGGGCCGGGCCGCGCACGCAGACGTCCTGGACGAGGCGGTCGGCTCGTGGATCGCCCGCCACACCCGCGACGAGGCCATGGCGGCCTTCGAGAAGGCGGAGGCGGCCATCGCCCCCGTCTACGACGTCCGGGACGTCCTCGACGACCCGCAGTACCAGGCGCTCGGCACCGTCACCGAGGTGCCGGACCCCGAGCTGGGGACGATCAGGATGCAGAACGTCCTCTTCCGGCTCTCCGAGACCCCCGGCGCCATCCGCTGGTCCGGCCGCCCGCACGGCGCCGACACCGCCGCCGTCCTCTCCGAGCTGGGCCTCAGCCCCGCCGAGATCGGCGCCCTCCGCGCGCAGGGGGCGGTATGAGCGGCCCCCACGGCGTCCGGAACCTCGGCCGGGTCAGCGGCCCCCGCGAGCGGACCGGCGCGCCCGTCGCGAGCGGCACCGCCGGACCGCACACCCCGCTCACCTGGCTGTACGCGCCCGGCGACCGGCCCGAGGTCGTCCGCAAGGCCCTGGCCTCCGGCGCCGACGTCGTGATCGTCGATCTGGAGGACGCGGTCGCCCCGCACCGCAAGGCGTACGCCCTGGAGGCGACGGCCGATCTGCTCGCGGACGTCCACCCCGTCCCGGTCCACGTCCGCGTCCACACCCCGCTCGACATCCCCGTCCTGACCCCCCTCCCCGGCCTCTGCGGTCTCCGTGTACCCAAGGTGACACACGCCACTGACATCCACCGGATCGCCGGCCTCGCCCCGGGCCTCCCCCTGTACCCGCTCCTGGAGAGCGCCCTCGCCGTGGAGAACGCGTACGCCATCGCCTCCGCCCACCCCGCCGTGCGCGGGATCGGACTCGGCGAGGCAGACCTCCGCTCCGACCTGGGGGTACGGGAGGACGGCGGGCTCGACTGGTCGCGCGGGCGGCTGGTGGTCGCGGCCCGCGCGGCCGCCCTGCCGCCCCCGGCCCAGTCGGTCCACCCGCACGTCCGCGACCTGGAGGGGCTGGCCGCCGACTGCGCCCGGGGCCGGGCGATGGGCTTCCTGGGCCGGGCGGCCATCCACCCCCGCCAGCTCCCGGTCATCGAGCGCGCCTACCTCCCCACCCCGGAGGAGGTCGACGAGGCCCGGGAGATCGTCGCCGCGACCGGGCGGGGCGCGCTGGCCCTCCCGGACGGCCGGTTCGTCGACGCGGCGGTGGTGGAGGGCGCGCGCCGGACCCTCGCCCTCGCCGCACGGGCCGGATGACCCGTACCGGGTGGTCCGTACCGGATGACTCGTACCCCCGCACGCGGAAGGGCCGCCGGAACCTTTCGGCTCCGGCGGCCCTTCCGACCGCTGCGAGGGGGCGCGGGGTCAGCTCTTCCCGGCTCCGTGCTCCATGTCCTTGCCGAGGTCGACGGCGTCGTCGGAGGAGGCGTCCGGCTTCACGCCCTCGCCGGCGTCGGCGTCGCCGTCGGGCTCCCCGGCCTTCTCGGCCTTCTCGGCCTTCTCCGCCTTCTCCGCAGACCCGGCGGACCCTTCCGGCTTCTTCTCCGCCTTCGGCTCCACGATCTCCTCGCGTCCCGGCCGGACCCGCGACGAGACCACCATGTAGACCACCGCGAGGAGGAAGACGACGATGGCCGTCCACACGTTCAGGCGCAGGCCGAGCACGTGGTGCGCCTCGTCGACGCGCATGTACTCGATCCAGCCGCGGCCCGCGCAGTACGCGGCGACGTAGAGCGCGAAGGCGCGCCCGTGGCCGAGCTTGAAGCGGCGGTCGGCCCAGACGACCAGGAGGGCGACGCCGACGCACCAGAGCGACTCGTACAGGAAGGTCGGGTGGTAGGTCCCGGCCTCGCGGTTCGCGCTCTCGGTGATCTTCAGGGCCCAGGGCAGGTCGGTCGGCCGGCCGTACAGCTCCTGGTTGAACCAGTTGCCCCAGCGGCCGATGGCCTGGGCGAGGGCGATGCCGGGCGCGATGGCGTCGGCGTACGCGGGGAGCGGGATGCCCCGGCGGCGGCAGCCGATCCAGGCGCCCACCGCGCCGAGCGCGATGGCGCCCCAGATGCCGAGGCCGCCCTCCCAGATCTTGAAGGCGTCGACCCAGTTCTCACCCTCGCTGAAGTAGAGCTGGTAGTCGGTGATCACGTGGTAGAGGCGTCCGCCGACGAGGCCGAAGGGCACCGCCCAGACGGCGATGTCGGCCACGGTTCCGGCGGTGCCGCCCCGGGCGATCCAGCGCTTGTTGCCGTACCAGACGGCGACGAAGACACCGATGATGATGCAGAAGGCATAGCCGCGCAGCGGGATCGGTCCGAGGTGGATCACGCCGGTCGACGGGCTGGGAATGTAGGCAAGGTCCATGGCAGGTCCGACGCTACCCTGCCGGGCGGGCACGACGGCAGCCCGCCCGGCAACGTCTGGGTAACTAACCCCGGTGGACGGGGGCCCGCCGGGGGCGGTTCAGCCGGCCGACGGGGAGGCCGTGCCGGGCTTCTTGCCCTTGCCGGCCTCGGCAACCCACTTCTTCAGGTTCTCCGGGGAGAGCTGCTCGTTCCCCTTGGTCGGGAAGATCGACTCTCCGTCGAGGAGGACGGTCGGGGTGCCGCGGAAGCCGCCCTTCTGGAAGGCCTCGTTGGACTTCACGACCCAACTGTCGTGCGTGCCGTCCTCCACGCAGCTCCGGAAGGCCGGCGTGTCGAGGCCGGGCACCTTCGCCGCCAGCTCGATCAGCCGCGCGTTCTTGCCGAAGGCGTCGTCGGTCTCCTGCGGCTGGTTGACGTAGAGCGTGTCGTGGTACGCGGTGAACTTCCCGGCGTCCTGGGCGCACGCGGCGGCGTTGGCCGCGCGCAGCGAGCCGCTGCCGCCCATGTTCCCGTCGATGAGGGTGGCGAGGTGGTACTCGGTCCTGAGCTGCCCGGAGGCCTCGAGCTCGTGGATGGAGTCCCGCATGACGTTCTCGAACTGGGCGCACGCCGGGCAGCGGAAGTCCTCCCAGATCTGGAGGGTGGCGGGGGCGTCCGGCCGGCCGGTGGGGATGGCGGGCTTGTCGCCGTCGACGGAGGTCGACGGCGCGACCACCGGGCCGGCCTTGTCGGACCCGCCGTCCTTGTCGGCGTTCGCGGCGATCACGCCGACGACCGCGGCCAGGGCGAGGACGCCGACCACCGCCGACGACACGATCAGGACGCGCCGCCGGCGCTCACGGGACTTGTCGCGCTCGCGCTGCTGCTGAAGGCGCTCGCGCGCGCTCCGGTTACCGTCACCACGGTTGTTCTGGCTCACGCCCCGGTCAACGAACCGGGGAGGCGCGGGCGCGCCTCCCCGGTCCCAGATCCACCCGGACGGGTTACGGATCCCGGCGGACGCCCTCGGCGAGTTCGGCCGCCAGTTCCCTTACGGCGGCGAGTCCGGCGGCCTCGTCGCCCCCGGCGTCGAGGATCCGCTTCACGAAGGCGGAGCCGACGATGACGCCGTCGGCGAAGGCGGCGACCTCCTTGGCCTGGACGGCGTCGGAGACCCCGAGCCCGACGCAGACCGGGAGGGTGCGGCCGGGCTCGACGGCGGCGCGGGTGCGGCGGACCAGGTCGGCCGCCTGCTCGCCGACCGACTCGCGGGTGCCGGTGACGCCCATGAGGGAGGCGGCGTAGACGAAGCCGGACCCGGCGGCCGTGATGGTGGCGAGGCGCTCGTCCCTGCTGCTGGGCGCGACGACGAAGACGGTCGCGAGACCGTGCTTGTCGGCGTGCTCGCGCCAGAGCGCGGACTCCTGGACCGGCAGGTCGGGCAGGATGCAGCCCGCGCCGCCGGCCGCGGCGAGCTCCTCGGTGAAGCGCTCGACGCCGTAGCGGTCGATCGGGTTCCAGTACGTCATGACGAGGACCGGCTTCCCGGTGGCCTCGTGGGCTTCGCGGACCGTGCGCATGACGTCGGCGATCCGGACGCCGCCGCGCAGGGCGATGTCGTCGGCGGTCTGGATGACCGGGCCGTCGAGGACGGGGTCGCTGTGCGGGAGGCCGACCTCGACGACGTCGGCGCCGCCGTCGAAGACGGCCTTGATCGCGGAGATGCCGCCGTCGACGGTCGGGAAGCCGGCCGGGAGGTAGGCGATGAGCGCGGCCCGGTCCTCGGCCTTCGCCGCGGCGAGGGTGTCGCTCAGCAGGTCGATGTTGCCGCTCACTTGGCGTCCCCCTCGATCTCGGCGGTGTCGTCGGCGCCGGCGTCCGCGGCGACCTCGGCGTCGGTGTCGTACAGGCCGAAGTAGCGGGCGGCGGTGTCCATGTCCTTGTCGCCGCGCCCGGAGAGGTTGACCACGAGGAGGCCCTCGGGGCCCAGCTCCCGGCCGACCTCGATGGCCCCGGCGAGGGCGTGCGCCGACTCGATGGCCGGGATGATGCCCTCGGTGCGGGAGAGCAGGCGCAGGGCCTGCATGGCGGCGTCGTCGGTGACGGCCCGGTACTCGCCGCGGCCGCTGTCCTTGAGGTGGGCGTGCTCGGGGCCGATGCCGGGGTAGTCGAGGCCGGCCGAGATCGAGTACGGCTCGGTGATCTGGCCCTCGTCGTCCTGGAGGACGTAGCTGCGCGAGCCGTGCAGGATGCCGGGCTCGCCGGCGGTGAGGGTGGCCGCGTGCTCGCCGGTCTCGACGCCGTGGCCGGCCGGCTCGCAGCCGATCAGGCGCACCCCGGCGTCCGGGACGAAGGCGTGGAAGAGGCCGATGGCGTTGGAGCCGCCGCCGACGCAGGCGATCGCCGCGTCGGGGAGGCGTCCGGCGCGCTCCAGGATCTGGCGGCGGGCCTCGACGCCGATGACGCGGTGGAAGTCGCGGACCATGGCGGGGAAGGGGTGCGGTCCCGCGACGGTGCCGAAGAGGTAGTGCGTGCGGTCGACGTTGGCGACCCAGTCGCGGAACGCCTCGTTGATGGCGTCCTTGAGGGTGCGGCTGCCGGACTTCACGGCGACGACCTCGGCGCCGAGCATCCGCATCCGGGCGACGTTCAGCGCCTGGCGCCGGGTGTCGACCTCGCCCATGTAGATGGTGCAGTCGAGGCCGAAGAGGGCGCAGGCGGTGGCGGTGGCGACGCCGTGCTGCCCGGCGCCGGTCTCCGCGATGACCCGGGTCTTGCCCATGCGCCTGGTCAGGAGGGCCTGGCCGAGCACGTTGTTGATCTTGTGCGAGCCGGTGTGGTTGAGGTCCTCGCGCTTGAGGAAGATCCGGGCGCCGCCGGCGTGCCCGGCGAACCGGGGCACCTCGGTGAGGGCGCTCGGGCGGCCCGTGTAGTGCACCATCAGGTCGTTGAGCTCGCGGGCGAACTCGGGGTCAGACTTGGCCTTGTCGTACTCGACGGCGACCTCGTCCACGGCGGCGACGAGGGCCTCCGGGATGAACTTGCCGCCGTAGGCGCCGAAGTAGCCCTCGGCGGTGGGGACCTGACCGTCCGGGTCGGGAATGAAGAACTCGCTGGACATGCGGTTGCTCCTCGCGGGGCGGGTGCCCCGGGATACGTGTGGGTGATGGTCACGGTATGCGCGCGCCGCTCACGTACGGCGTTGCCGCCGCCGGTGCGGGTGCGGTTGCCACCGCCGGTGGCGGTTGCCGTTGCCGGGCACCGGTTACGGGGCCGCCGCGCCCGTCGCGGGCCATCGGTACGCCCCCCCGTTGCGGGCAGTCGTTCCGCTGGGGCGTGGGGGTCCCCCTCTGGGAGAGGGCGGGCACACGGAGGGGCGGTGACGAAGGCGCCCGCCCTGGCGGGGCGAGGGCCGCGTGGCGCGGACCCACCCCATACGGGCGGGGTGCAGGAGAGCCGGAGGCGCTAGGCGTGGGCGTCGCGCGCGAGGCGCGGGCGCCATCGCATGCCGTTGACCTGGCCGGGCTCGTCACCGATCACGTACCGCACCCGGCGGCCGAGGACCCGCCGGGCGGGCGCGCGGCAGCCGCGCGGGCGGCAGCCCCGGGCCAGGGGGGCGTGTGCGGGGACGGGGGCCGCGGCGGTGCGGAGCCGGCCGCGGCGCCCGGGTGCCGACGGCACGGCGACGTTCCCCCGGGCGGCGTGGCCCGGGGGTGTCGGCGCGTCGTGGCGGGGGCTCACGGTCCGGTCAGCTCCGGCCGTGGCGGAGGGCCGGGTGGGCGCCGGCGGCGACCAGGTCGGCGACGGCGGCCTTCGGGTCGCGGCCGGTCACCAGGGACTCGCCCACGAGGACCGCGTCGGCGCCGGCGTTGGCGTACGCGATGAGGTCGTGCGGCCCGCGGACGCCGGACTCGGCGACCTTGACGACGTGCGCCGGGATCTCGGGGGCGACGCGCTCGAAGGTGGAGCGGTCGACCTTGAGGGTCTTGAGGTTGCGGGCGTTGACGCCGATGATCCGGGCGCCCGCGTCGACGGCGCGCTCGACCTCCTCCTCGTCGTGCACCTCGACCAGCGGGGTGAGCCCGATGGACTCGGCCCGCTCGACGAGGGAGACGAGGGCCTCCTGCTCCAGGGCGGCGACGATGAGGAGCGCGAGGTCCGCTCCGTACGCCCGCGCCTCCCAGAGCTGGTACGCGGTGACGATGAAGTCCTTGCGCAGGACCGGGATGTCGACCTTGGCGCGGACGGCCTCCAGGTCCGCGAGGGAGCCGCCGAAGCGGCGCTCCTCGGTGAGGACGGAGATGACGGCCGCGCCGCCCGCCTCGTAGTCCGCGGCGAGTCCGGCCGGGTCGGCGATCGCGGCGAGCGCGCCCTTGGACGGGCTGGAGCGCTTGACCTCGCAGATCACCTTGACGCCGTCGCCGCGCAGTGCGGCGACGCCGTCCTTGGCCTGCGGCGCCTTGGCGGCGCGCTCCTTGAGCTCGTCGAGGGTGACCCGCGCCTGCCGCTCTGCGAGGTCGGCGCGCACGCCTTCGATGATCTCGTCGAGCACACTCACGCGAGGGGCCCCCTTCCGGGACGGTGATGATGAACCAGGTTCAGCCACATCGATCCTATCCGCAGGACGGCCCGGGAATCGCATCGGCCGGAGCGGCGTCCCATCTGCTGGGACGTCCCGCCGGGGTTCCGGCGGGTCCTCACGGGGCCAGCGCGGAGCCGAGGGGAAGGTTCCTGACCAGGGTGAAAAGGGCGAGGACGGCCCCGATCCCCCACCACCAGTTCGGGGGGACCGAGAGCCGCGCCGGTACGCCCCGGTAGGCGCGAACCAGCCACAGGACGGCCACGACGGCGAACACGCCGTAGCCGACGACGGCGAGGGCGTTGGAGCCGAGGGCGGCCGGGAGGTCGCCGTGGGCGAAGGCGTGGGCGCTGCGGAGTCCGCCGCAGCCGGGGCAGTACACGCCGGTGAAGCGGAGCAGGGGGCAGACCGGGTAGTGCCCGGGTTCGTTGGGGTCGACGGCCCCGACGTACGCGAACGCCGCGACGACCCCGGCGACCGCCCCCACGGGCGCGAGCAGGCGCCGGGCGCGCGACCGGGGCGGGGAGGGGGGTGCGGGGGGCCCGGGCCAGGGGGTACCGGGCGGGGGTTCCCACGACGGGTCCGGGCGGGTGCCCGTGACGGACGGGGCCGGATCCGGGGCGGACAGGTTCCCGGCCGACGGGGCCGGGACATTCGTGTCCGTCCGTTCCGCCGACCGGGTGCGGTGGGCGGTGTCGGTCGCGGGTTCGGGCGTCGGGTACGGGTCCACGCGGTGATTCTCGCCCCTCGCGCGCGAGGGCGCAGCCCGATCCCTCGCGCGCGAGCCCGGCCGGCCCCCTCCCCTCACGAAGCCGGCCCGGGCCCCTCCACGCGCGAGGGCGCGGTCCGGCGTCGCCGGGCCGCGCCCTCGGGTGCGTGGGGTCGCGTCAGGAACGGGCCCGCGCGGTGGTGGTCGCGGCCTCGCGGGCGGCGACGACGTCGGCCGACTGCTTCGGCATGCCGAGGCCCGCCACCTTCATCGCTCCGCCGACGACGCCGCCGAGGAGGACGACGGCGATGCCCGCCCAGAAACCGGGCACGTTGGCGGCCACCATGAAGACCCCGGCGATGCAGAAGCCGATGAAGGAGATGATGACACCGGTCCAGGCGGCCGGGGTGTGTCCGTGGGCGCTGCCCGCCATGAGTTGCTCCTCGTTGCTGTTGCTCGGTGGTGAGGTCACGCGTGCGCGGACGCTCGGCGCTCATTGTCCCGCACGCGGGCGCGCGAGGATGAATCGGGGGTACCGGGACGATCACGCGTCGCGGTCGGCGCCCCGGCCCGGTCAGCTCCGGGTGGGGTCCTCGCCGCGGTCCAGGGCCTTCCACAGGTCCTCGGGCCGGTCGGGGTCGGTGGCGGCGGGGGCCTTGCGTCCGGTACGCGGGGCGCCGGCGCGCTCGTAGCGGCCGCCCATGGCCGGCCAGTTCTTGCCGAAGCGGAGCGCGAAGAGGCCGGCGAGCAGGATGAGGGCGGCGCCCGCGGCGGTCACGTACGGCCAGGCGGTGTGGGTGAGGCCGGCGACGGCGGCGGCCGTGTCGCCGCTGATGCGGGCGGCCTCGGCGTCCAGGGCGGTCCGGTCGGAGGCGCCGAGGACCGCGGCGAGCGCGGCGCCCGCGCCGCTCAGCGCGAGGAGCGCGGCGACGAGGGCGCGGCCGGTGCGGCGGACCGCGAAGACGGCGAAGAGGGCGGCGAGGCCGACGATCGCGAGGGCGGTGGGCACGCCGGTGACGGTGCCGCCGTCGGCCTCGACGGGAACGCTGCCGCCGCCGACGGCCGCGGTGCCCTCCGCCCAGATCTGCCCGGCGGAGAGCAGGACGACGGTGGCGCCGAGGGCGCCGAGGAGGAGGGCCGCGGCCAGGCTGCGACGGCCACCGGAGGGGGCGGCCGCTCGGGCGGCCCGGGGCTGGGGTACGGGTACGGCACTCACGCACCCCACTATCCCCTACGGGCTCAGGAGGCGTTCATCCGGTTGGCGGTGTGGACGGCCCGGAGCACGGCCGCGGCCTTGTTGCGGCACTCGTCGTCCTCGGCGACCGGGTCGGAGTCGGCGACGACACCCGCCCCGGCCTGCACGTACGCGGTGCCGTCGCGGAGCAGGGCGGTGCGGATGGCGATGGCGGTGTCCGCGTCGCCGGCGAAATCGAGATAACCGACACATCCGCCGTACAGGCCGCGCCGGGAGGGTTCGAGCTCCTCGATGATCTGCATGGCGCGCGGCTTGGGGGCGCCGGAGAGGGTGCCGGCGGGGAAGCAGGCGGTGAGGACGTCGAAGGCGGTGCGGCCCTCGGCGACCCGGCCGGTCACGGTGGAGACGATGTGCATGACGTGGGAGTAGCGCTCGATCGACATGAAGTCGACGACCTCCACGGAGCCGGGCGCGCAGACCCGGCCGAGGTCGTTGCGGCCGAGGTCGACGAGCATGAGGTGCTCGGCGCGCTCCTTGGGGTCGGCGAGCAGCTCCTCGGCGAGGTCGTGGTCCTCCTGCGGGGTGGCGCCCCGGTGCCGGGTGCCGGCGATGGGGTGCAGGAGCGCCTGTCCGTCCTCGACCTTGACGAGGGCCTCGGGGCTGGATCCGACGACGTCGAAGCCGTTCTCGAAGCGGAAGAGGTACATGTACGGGGAGGGGTTGGTGGCCCGCAGGACCCGGTAGACGTCGAGCGCGGAGGCGGTGCAGGGAGTCTCGAACCGCTGCGAGGGCACGACCTGGAAGGCCTCGCCGGCCCGGATGCGCTCCTTCACGTCCTCGACGGCCTCCTGGTAGGCCGGACCGCCCCAGAGGGCCGAGTACGCGGGGAGCTCGGAGGCGGGCAGGGCGGTGGGGGCGGTGGCGACCGGGCGGGCCAGGTCGGCCTCCATGGCGTCGAGGCGGGCGACGGCGTGCGCGTACGCCTCGTCGACGCCGGTCTCCAGGTCGTTGTGGTTGATCGCGTTGGCGATCAGGAGGACCGAGCCGTCCCAGTGGTCGAGGACCGCGAGGTCGCTGGTGAGGAGCATGGTGAGCTCGGGGAGCTCCAGGTCGTCGCGGCCGTGCTCGCCGATCTTCTCCAGGCGGCGGACGATGTCGTAGCCGAGGTAGCCGACCATGCCGCCGGTGAAGGGGGGCATGCCCGAGGCGAGGTCGCGGGGGGTGTGGAGGATCTCGACGGTGGCGCGCAGGGCCTGAAGGGGGTCGCCGTCGACGGGGACGCCGACGGGCGGGGTGCCGAGCCAGTGGGCCTCGCCGTCCTTCACCGTCAGCGTGGCGTCGCTGCGGACCCCGATGAAGGAGTAGCGGGACCAGCTACGGCCGTTCTCCGCGGATTCGAGGAGGAAGGTGCCGGGGCGTTCGGCGGCGAGCTTGCGGTAGAGCCCGACCGGGGTGTCGCCGTCCGCGAGGAGCCTGCGGCTGACGGGGATGACGCGGCGGTCGGCCGCCAGCTTGCGGAAGGTCTCGAGATCCATGGCACCGGACCTTACTGGGATACGGGGAGCACGTCGGCGTCGAAGCAGGTGCGGGCGCCGGTGTGGCAGGCGGCCCCGACCTGGTCGACCTTGACGAGGAGGGTGTCGGCGTCGCAGTCGAGGGCGACGGACTTGACGTGCTGGACGTGGCCGGAGGTGTCGCCCTTGACCCAGTACTCGCCGCGGCTGCGGGACCAGTAGGTGCAGCGGCCGGTGGTGAGGGTGCGGTGCAGGGCCTCGTCGTCCATCCAGCCGAGCATCAGCACCTCGCCGGTGTCGTACTGCTGGGCGATGGCGGGGACGAGTCCGTCCGGGCTGCGCTTGAGGCGGGCGGAGAGGGCCGGGTCGAGATTGCTGCTCATGGCGCCATTGTGCCGCGCCCTGGGGCGGTGTCCGGCGGACGTCCACTGGGCGGACCGTCGGCGTCCGCCGTACGCTGGCGGACATGTCGACCCATGCCAAACGTGAACGGCTTCTGCTGGCTGATCTGTTGGAGGCGGCCGGTCCGGACGCGCCGACGCTCTGCGAAGGGTGGCGGACCCGGGACCTCGCGGCCCATCTGGTGGTGCGGGAGCGGCGCCCGGACGCGGCGGCCGGCTCGCTCGTACCGGCGCTGAAGGACCGGCAGGACCGGGTGCAGGCGGAGTTCGCCGACCGGCCGTACGACGAGCTGATCCGGCTGATCCGCACGGGCCCGCCGAAGTTCTCGCCCTTCACGATCAAGCAGGTGGACGAGGGGGCGAACGTCGTCGAGTTCTACGTGCACGCGGAGGACGTGCGGCGGGCCCAGCCCCACTGGTCGGCCCGTGAGCTGGACCCGGTCTTCGCGGACGCCCTCTGGTCCCGCCTGGAGCGCACGGCCCGGCTGCTCGGCCGCAAGGTCCCGGTGGGCCTGGTGCTGCGCCGCCCGGACGGGCAGACGGTGGTCGCCCGCAAGGGCACCCCGGTGGTGACGGCCTCCGGGGAGCCGGGCGAGCTGACGATGTACCTGTACGGGCGGCAGGACGCGGCGAAGGTGGCGCTGGACGGCGAACCGCAGGCGATCGAGCGGCTGCGGGAGACGAAGCGGCTGGGGATCTAGGGCCTGTCCGGCGGCCCGGTGCCGCTTCCGCGCTTCCGGGGGCGGCGGCCCGGCGCTACCTCGGCAGTTCGGCGCGGCGCAGGGCCGGGACCGTGAGGGCGAAGGCGCCGGAGAGGGCGCAGACGGCGGCGCCGGCGACGAAGACCGGGCCGGTGCCCCACAGGCCGGCCGCCGCGCCGGTGAGCGGCATGCCGAGCGGGGCGAGGCCGAGGCTGCCCAGGCTGGAGACGGCGCTCACCCGGCCGAGGTGGGCGGGGTCGCACTCGGTCTGGACGAGGGCGTGGCACAGCGCTCCGGAGACCCCGGCGAGCAGTCCGACGGCGACGGCCACGGCCACGGCGGCGGGCAGCCGGGGCACGAAGGCGAGGACGGCGACGGCCGCGGCTCCGAGGAGCATGGTCCAGCCGAGGGTGGCGCCCGCCCGGGGCAGCCGGCCGCGGACGGCGAGGAGCAGGGAGGCCGCCCCGGCGCCGGCGCCGAAGCCCGCGAGGAGCCAGCCGATGCCGGGGGCGCCCCAGCCGCGCTGTTCCGCGAGGAGGGCGAGACCGATGTTGAGGGGCCCGACGAAGCCGAGGTCGGCGAGGAGGATGGTGATCATCAGCGGGCCGAGGACCCGGTGCCCGCGGAGGTGGCGCAGGCCGTCGGCGAGGTCGCGCAGGACGGGGCTCCCGGGCTTCTCCCCGGTGGGCAGCGGGCGGAGCCGCAGGGCGCGGAGCAGGGGCAGCGAGAGGGCGAAGAGCGCTCCGGCGGCTCCGAAGGCGCTCGCGGGGCCGCCGGTGGCGACGGCGAGGCCGCCGAGCGGGGCGCCGAGGACGGAGCCCATGCGGTGGGCGAGGCCGCGCAGGCCCTGGACGCGGGCGAGCTGGTCGTGGGCGGCGATCCGGGGCGGGAGGGCGCCGACGGCGGGCAGGAAGACGGCGTCGACGGCGCCGAAGACGAGCGCGACGGCGGTGAGCAGCCAGAGGCCGGGCGAGGCGGCGAGGAGTACGGCGGCGAGGCCGAGGGTCACCAGGCAGCGGACGGTGTCGGAGACGAGGACGACCCGGCGCGGGCCGAGCCGGTCCGCGATCACCCCGCCGAAGAGCAGGAGCAGGGCGCGGGGCACGGCGGAGACGGCCATGACGAGACCGGCCCGGGCGGGGCTGCCGTTGCTGACGGCGGCCCAGGAGAGGGCGAGGTAGTAGACGCTGTCGCCGACGGTGGAGGCGGTGTAGGCGCCGAGCCAGCGGAGGACCTGGGGGTCGCGGTGGGCGGGCCGCGGCGGGGCGGCGGCGAGGACGGCGGCGCTCATGCGCGGTAGGGGAAGCCGTTGATGTGGACGGCGACGTTCTCGCGCCCCGCGGTGTCGCCGGCCTCTTCGGCGGCGCGGGCCCGCTGGTCGTACTTCTTGACGACGGCGTCCAGTTCGGCGGCGAGCGCGGCGAGTTCGGGGGCGGTGAGGCGGGGCAGCCACTCGGAGCTGGTGGAGGCGGCGCGCCACTCGGCGGACCAGGTGTGCCGCTCGTCGAGGAAGCGGGCCCGCATCTCGCCGCGCTGCGCCTCGACCGTACGGCTGAAGGCGGCGTTCGCGGCGACGAGTTCGGGGGCGTGGCGCATGTCCTCGTCGTGGATGCCGAAGCCGTACGAGCTGGGCTGCCACCAGCGTTCGCGGCCGTCCGTGGACCGGGACCCGGCCTCCTCGATGAGGCCGTGCTCGGCGAGCTTGCGCAGGTGGTAGCTGACGAGGGAGACGGCCTCGTCGACCTGGTCGGCGAGCTGGGAGGCGGTGGCGGTGCGGGCCGTGAAGAGGGCGCGGTAGAGGCGCATCCGCAGCGGGTGCGAGACGGCCTTGAGGGTGCCGAGGTCGGTGATCCGGCGGTTCTCCGGTGAGGTCATGACCATGACCCTAGATACGAAGGAAAAGTTGCGCAACAGAAATTGCGAAAGGAATGTTGCACGTACTGGTGCGAAGAAGGGCCCCCGGAGGGGCCCTTCCAGGAAGCGGAACCGGGTCTCAGCGGACCGGGTGGCCCGCCTCCCGCAGGGTCTCCTTGACCTGGCCGATCCGCAGGTCGCCGAAGTGGAAGACGGAGGCCGCGAGCACCGCGTCCGCGCCCGCCGCGACGGCCGGCGGGAAGTCGGAGAGCTTCCCCGCGCCGCCGGAGGCGATCACCGGCACGGTCACGTGCTTGCGCACGGCCGCGATCATCTCGGTGTCGTAGCCGTCCTTCGTGCCGTCCGCGTCCATCGAGTTGAGCAGGATCTCGCCCGCGCCGAGCTCGGCGGCGCGGTGCGCCCACTCGACGGCGTCGATGCCGGTGCCCTTGCGGCCGCCGTGCGTGGTGACCTCGAAGGAGCCGGTTTCCGTGCGGCGCGCGTCCACGGACAGGACGAGCACCTGGCGGCCGAAGCGCTCCGCGATCTCCCGGATCAGCTCGGGGCGCGCGATGGCCGCGGTGTTGACGCCGACCTTGTCGGCGCCGGCCCGCAGCAGCCGGTCGACGTCCTCGGCCGACCGCACGCCGCCGCCGACCGTGAGCGGGATGAAGACCTGCTCGGCGGTGCGGCGCACCACGTCGTAGGTGGTCTCGCGGTTGCCGGAGGAGGCGGTGATGTCGAGGAAGGTCAGCTCGTCGGCGCCCTCGGCGTCGTACAGCTTCGCCATCTCGACGGGGTCGCCCGCGTCCCGCAGGTTCTGGAAGTTGACGCCTTTGACGACCCGGCCGTTGTCCACGTCCAGGCAGGGGATCACGCGTACGGCGAGGCTCATGAACCCTCACTCCGGTAGGCCTCGACCTCGACCTCGACGACCAGGCGGGGGTCGACGAAGCCGGAGACGATGATCATGGAGGCGGCGGGGCGGACGGCGTCGAACAGCTCCTTGTGGGCGCGGCCGACCTCCTCCACGTCCCGGGCGTGCGTGAGGTACATCCGGGTGCGGACGACGTGCTCGGCCCCCAGGCCGAGCTGCTCCAGCGCGCCGAAGGCCACCCGGAAGGAGTTGACCGCCTGGTCGTACGGGGCGCCGTCGGCGATCTGGCCGTCGACCACCGAGGTGCAGCCGGAGACCAGGACCGTGCCGTTCGGCAGCTCGACCGCGCGGGAGTAGCCGAACTGCTCCTCCCAGGGTGCCCCGGTGACGACCCTGCGGACGCCGGAGGTCACGACGCCACCGCCGCGAGCGCCTCTTCGAGGGTGAAGGCCTTGGCGTACAGCGCCTTGCCGACGATCGCGCCCTCGACGCCCAGCGGGACCAGGCCGGACAGGGCCCGCAGGTCGTCCAGGGAGGAGACGCCGCCGGAGGCGACGACGGGCTTGTCGGTGGCCGCGCAGACGTTCTTCAGGAGCTCCAGGTTGGGGCCCTGGAGCGTGCCGTCCTTGGCGATGTCGGTGACGACGTAGCGGGCGCAGCCCTCGGAGTCGAGGCGGGCCAGCGTCTCGTACAGGTCGCCGCCGTCGCGGGTCCAGCCCCGGCCGCGCAGGGTCGTGCCGCGCACGTCGAGGCCGACGGCGATCTTGTCGCCGTACTCGGCGATGACCTTGGCGACCCACTCGGGGGTCTCCAGGGCGGCGGTGCCGAGGTTGACGCGGGTGCAGCCGGTGGCGAGGGCGGCGGCGAGCGAGGCGTCGTCGCGGATGCCGCCGGAGAGCTCGACCTTGATGTCCATCGCCTTCGCGACCTCGGCGATCAGCTCGCGGTTGTCGCCGGTGCCGAAGGCCGCGTCGAGGTCGACCAGGTGCAGCCACTCGGCGCCGGAGTTCTGCCAGGCGAGGGCCGCTTCGAGCGGGGAGCCGTAGGAGGTCTCGGTGCCGGACTCGCCGTGGACGAGGCGGACGGCCTGGCCGTCGCGGACGTCGACGGCGGGGAGGAGTTCAAGCGTGCTGCTCACAGGGTTCCGATCCAGTTGGTGAGGAGCTGGGCTCCGGCGTCGCCGGACTTCTCGGGGTGGAACTGGGTGGCCCACAGGGCGCCGTTCTCGACGGCCGCGACGAAGGGCTCACCGTGGGTGGCCCAACTGACCCTGGGGGCGCGGATGTGGGGGTTGCCGATCTCCAGCGTCCACTCGCGCACCCCGTAGGAGTGCACGAAGTAGTAGCGGGCGTCGGCGTCGAGCCCGGCGAACAGCTCGCTGTCCGCGGGGGCGTCGACGGTGTTCCAGCCCATGTGGGGAACGACGGGGGCGTTCAGCGGCTCGACCGTGCCGGGCCACTCGTCGAGGCCCTCGGTCTCCACGCCGTGCTCGATGCCCTGGGCGAAGAGGATCTGCATGCCGACGCAGATGCCCATGACGGGCCGGCCGCCGGCCAGGCGGCGGCCGACGATCCAGTCGCCGCGGGCCTGCTTGAGCCCCTGCATGCAGGCGGAGAAGGCGCCGACGCCGGGGACGAGGAGCCCGTCGGCGTTCATGGCGCGCTCGTAGTCGCGGGTGATCTCGACGTCGGCGCCGACCCGGGCGAGGGCGCGCTCGGCGGAGCGCACGTTGCCGAAGCCGTAGTCGAAGACGACGACCTTCTTGGGGCTCCCCTTCACGGGGCTTCCGGGGGCGCTCATGACCACACGTCCAGACGGAGCACGCCGGCGGCGAGGCACATCGCGGCGCCGATCGAGAGCAGCACGATGACGCCCTTGGGCATCTGCTGCTTGGCGAAGGAGTAGATGCCGCCGAGCAGGAACAGCCCGACGACGATCAGGATGGTGGACAGGCCGTTCACGACTAGAGCGCGCCCTTCGTGGAGGGGAGGATGCCGGCGGCGCGCGGGTCGCGCTCGGAGGCGTAGCGCAGGGCGCGGGCCAGGGCCTTGAACTGGCACTCCACGATGTGGTGGGCGTTGCGCCCGTACGGGACGTGGATGTGCAGCGCGATCTGGGCCTGGGCGACGAAGGACTCGAAGATGTGCCGGGTCATCGTCGTGTCGTACGCGCCGATCATCGGCGCCATGTTCTCGGGCTCGGTGTGCACGAGGTACGGGCGGCCGGAGAGGTCGACGGTGACCTGGGCGAGCGACTCGTCGAGCGGGACGGTGCAGTTGCCGAAGCGGTAGATGCCGACCTTGTCGCCGAGGGCCTGCCTGAAGGCGGCACCGAGGGCGAGGGCGCTGTCCTCGATGGTGTGGTGCGAGTCGATGTGCAGGTCGCCCTCGGTCTTGACCGTGAGGTCGAAGAGCCCGTGGCGGCCGAGCTGGTCGAGCATGTGGTCGTAGAAGCCGACCCCGGTCGACACGTCGACCTTCCCGGTGCCGTCGAGGTCGATCTCGACGACGACGGAGGTCTCCTTGGTGGTGCGCTCAACGCGGCCTACGCGGCTCATCGTTCCTGCTCCTTCATCAATTCACGGACCGCGTCGAGGAACGCGTCGTTCTCTTCGGGGGTGCCGGCGGTGACGCGCAGCCATCCCGGTACGCCGTTGTCCCGGACCAGGACGCCCCGGTCGAGGATCGCCTGCCAGGCGGCGTGGGTGTCGGGGAACTTCCCGAACTGCACGAAGTTGGCGTCGGACTCGGTGACCTCGTAGCCGATCGCCCGCAGCTCGGCGACGAGCCGGTCGCGCTCGGCCTTGAGCTGCTCGACGTACCCGAGGAGGGTGTCGGTGTGCTCCAGGGCGGCGAGCGCGGTGGCCTGGGTGACGGCGGAGAGGTGGTACGGCAGCCGGACGAGCTGCACGGCGTCGACCACGGCGGGGTGGGCGGCGAGGTAGCCGAGGCGGAGTCCGGCGGCGCCGAAGGCCTTGGACATGGTCCGCGAGACCACCAGGTTCGGGCGGCCCTCGATGAGGGGCAGCAGCGAGTCGCGGTGGCTGAACTCGACGTACGCCTCGTCCACGACGACCATCGACGGCCCGGCCGCCCGGGCCGCCTCGTACAGGGCGAGGACGGTGTCGGCGTCGACGGCGGTGCCGGTGGGGTTGTTGGGCGAGGTGACGAAGACGACGTCCGGGCGGTGCTCGGCGATCGCCTCCCCGGCGGCCGCCACGTCGATGGTGAAGTCCTCGTTGCGGGGGCCGGAGAGCCAGCCGGTGCCGGTGCCGCGGGCGATCAGGGCGTGCATCGAGTACGAGGGCTCGAAGCCGATCGCGGTGCGGCCGGGGCCGCCGAAGGTCTGGAGGAGCTGCTGGAGGACCTCGTTGGAGCCGTTGGCCGCCCAGACGTTCTCGACGGCGACCGGGTGCCCGCCGGTGCGGGTGAGGTAGCGGGCGAGCTCGGTGCGCAGCTCGACCGCGTCCCGGTCGGGGTAGCGGTTGAGGCCGCGGGCGGCCTCGGCGACCCGCTCCGCGATCCGGGCCACGAGGGGCTCGGGCAGCGGGTAGGGGTTCTCGTTGGTGTTGAGCTGGACGGGGACGTCGAGCTGGGGCGCGCCGTAGGGGGACTTGCCGCGCAGCTCGTCCCGGACGGGCAGGTCGTCGATTCCGGTCACGCCGGTTCCGGTCGGCCGGTCTGCGGTCACTCGGTCTGCGGTCACTTGCTCTCCGGCACCTTCCACCCGCTGTGCTGATCCGGTTCGCCTCCGGCAAAACGTGCCTTGATCGCGGCGCCGTGGGCCGGCAGGTCCTCGGCCTCCGCGAGGGTCACCACGTGGTGGGCGACGTCCGCGAGGGCGTCGCGGGTGTAGTCCACGATGTGCACCCCGCGCAGGAAGGACTGCACGGAGAGGCCCGAGGAGTGGCAGGCGCAGCCGCCGGTGGGCAGGACGTGGTTGGAGCCGGCGCAGTAGTCGCCGAGCGAGACGGGGGCCCAGGGGCCGACGAAGATCGCTCCGGCGTTGCGGACGCGGTCCGCGACGGCGGCGGCGTCGGCGGTCTGGATCTCCAGGTGCTCGGCGCCGTACGCGTCGACGACCCTGAGGCCGTCGGCGAGGTCGCGGACGAGGACGATCGCGGACTGGCGGCCGGCCAGGGCCGGGACGATCCGGTCGTCGACGTGCTTGGAGGCGGCGACCTGGGTCTTCAGCTCGGCCTCGGTGGCCTCGGCCAGTTCCTCGGAGTCGGTGACGAGGACGGAGGCGGCCATCGGGTCGTGCTCGGCCTGGCTGATGAGGTCGGCGGCGACGTGCACGGGGTCGGCGGTGGAGTCCGCGAGGATCGCGATCTCGGTGGGTCCGGCCTCGGCGTCGATGCCGATGCGGCCCTTGAGGAGGCGCTTGGCGGCGGCCACGTAGATGTTGCCGGGGCCGGTGACCAGGTTGACGGGGGCGCAGCCGGGCTCGTCCCCGCGGTCTTCGGTGCCGTACGCGAACATGGCGATGGCCTGGGCGCCGCCGGCGGCGTAGACCTCGTCCACGCCGAGCAGGGCGCAGGCGGCCAGGATCGTCGGGTGCGGCAGGCCGCCGAACTCCTTCTGCGGGGGCGAGGCGACGGCCACGCCCTCGACGCCGGCCTCCTGGGCCGGGACGACGTTCATCACGACGGAGGACGGGTAGACCGAGCGGCCGCCCGGCACATACAGGCCGACGCGCTCGACGGGGATCCACTTCTCGGTGACGGTCCCGCCGGGCACGACCTGGGTGGTGTGGGTGGTGCGGCGCTGCTCGCGGTGGACGAGCCGGGCGCGCCGGACGGACTCCTCCAGGGCGGCGCGGACGGCCGGGGCGAGCTCGTCGAGGGCGCGGGTGAGCTCCTGGGCGGGGACGCGCAGGCCCGGGACGCGGACGCCGTCGAACTTCTCCCCGTAGTCGATCACCGCGGCCGCGCCATGATGCCGTACGTCCTCGCAGATCGGCCGCACCTTCTCCAGGGCGGCTTCCACGTCGAACTCGGCACGGGGCAGCAGGTCACGCAGGGCGGAACCCTCGGGGAGGGCCTCGCCGCGCAGATCGATTCGAGAGATCACGGGTCAATTCTCTCAGACGCCCCACGGCGCCGGACGCCCGTATCACTGGCTGATACACACCACACTGGCGTCTTGTCGCCACTCCTGACCGTTAGCGTTCAGCCCGTCACACAGCGGGAAGAACGGCTGTACGAATCCATGAATCCCGCAGAGCGGAATCGTGGATGCGGATCGTGGAAAGCGAGGGGGCGGCAGTGACCGAGCCGCACGAGGACGGGATTCCGGACGGCCTCACGGGTCCGGAGCGGGCCCTGTGGCGGGCGTTCCGGGTGGGCAGGACGTGCGACCTGACGGAGGGGGTCGCGGAGCGGGACGACCCGTTCGGGGCGTGGGAGTGGGGGGAGGAGCGGAGCGTCCGCGCCGAGGTGATGGCGCTGCTGCTGCTCTCCGGACCGGCGGCCCGGTCCGGCCGGGTGGCCGCGCTGAAGCTGCGCGGGGCCAGGATCACCGGCGTCCTGGACCTGGCGGGCGGGACGATAGGGCCGTACGTGGAGCTCCAGGGGTGCCGGTTCGACGGCGAGATGGTGGTGCCCGAGGCCCGGTTCGGCACCCTGCGGATGGTCGAGTGCGCGCTGCCGCGTCTGGAGGCGGCCCGGCTGCACACGGAGGGGGACCTGCACCTGCCGCGCTGCCGGGTGCGGTGGGGCATCCGTCTGACGGACGCCCAGATCGGCACGGACCTGCTGATCAACCAGATCCAGGTGTGGCCGGACCGGCGGGGACGGGCGATCGCGGCGGACGGGATGGTGGTGGCGCAGGACCTCCAGGCCGAGCTGATCGAGACGTACGGCGAGCTGAGCCTGCGCGGGGCCCAGGTCGGGGTCTCGCTCAGCCTGCGGGGCAGCGTGCTGCGCGGGGCCCAGGGCCGCCGCGCGCTCAACGCGCCGCAGTTGACGGTGGAGCGCTCGCTCTATCTGAACGCGGCCTGGGTGTACGAGGGGGCGGCGGGGACGGCGGACGGCTCGACGGCCACCCCGCCGTACGGGCTGACGCCCGCCCGGGGCACGCTGCGCAAGCCGGTCGAGTTCCACGGCGGGGTGCGGCTCGACGACGGGCGGTTCGGCGACGCGGTGGACCTGAAGCACGCCCGGTTCCTGCTCGACGGCGCGCGCCGGGAGGAGGTGTCGCTGCGCCGGATCGTCACCCCGGAGCTGCGGTTCAACGGCGAGCGCCCGGAGGAGGGGCGGGTGGTGCTCAACGGCGCCAGGATCGTCACCCTGATCGACCTGTGGAGCAGTTGGCCGGGGCCCGGCGGCCTCGCGATGGGCGGCTTCGTCTACGAGAACCTCGTGCCGTACGAGCGCTTCCCGCTGGCCCTGCGCCTGGAGTGGGTGGCGGCGGCGACCCCGGAGTACGCCCCCGAGCCGTACGAACGCCTCGCGACGGTGCTGCGCAACAGCGGCGAGGACGCGGACGCGCGGGAGGTGCTGCTCGCCAAGCAGCGGCGCCGGCGGGAGACGCTGCCGCTCGCCGGGAAGCTCTGGGGCCACCTCCAGGACTGGACGGTGGCGTACGGCTACCGGCCGGGCCGGGCGGCGCTGTGGATGGCGGTGCTGTGGGCGGCGGGCACGGTGGCCTTCTCGCACTACCGGCCGGTCCCGCTGAAGGCGGACGAGGCGCCCGAGTGGAACGGCCCGCTGTACGCCCTGGACCTGCTGCTGCCGGTGATCAACCTCGGCCAGGACGGCTACTGGCGCCTCGAAGGCGTGTGGCAGTGGGTGGCGGCGGTGCTCGTCCTGCTGGGCTGGATCCTCGCGACGACGGTGGCGGCGGGCGCGACCCGCCTGCTGAGCAGGGGGTGAGGGGGCGGGGAGGGATTCCTCGCGCCGGGACGCGGAGGCGGGAGCGGTAAAGGCGCGGGCAGGACGCGGAGCCGGGCGCGGCAGGCGTGTGGAAGCTGTCACGGCGGGGTGAGGGAGCTGTCACGACCTGCCGGGACGGCTGCGGCGGCAGGGGGTGACGGGGGACAATACGTCATGCCATGTCCTTGTTTCGCGCCCTGGTAGGCGCCGCCCGCTCGGCCCGGCACGCCCCGCGGCTCGCCGCCGGGCTCGTGCCGGACGACGACGTGCTGCTCGACGCCCCGGACGAGCGGCTCGCCCCCGCCCTGGTCGCCGCCGCCCTCGGCGACCCCGAGCCCGCGGCGAAGCTGCTCGCCACCGCCCGGGACGCCGCCGAGTGGGAGGACCGCGACCGGTACGTCGTCCGGCTCGCCACCTTCGCCCAGCACAGGGACGACTGGCTGCTCCAGTGGCTCTCCGGCTCGCCCGAGGACTCGGACGCCCTCCTCGTCACGACGCAGCTCGCCGTCCGCAGGGCGTGGGGGTCGCCGGCGCGGGCCGAGCTCCTGCGCGACATCGAGCCGCTGGTGCGGGGGGTCGCCGAGACGGCCCCGCACGACCCGGTGCCGTGGCGGCTCGCCCTGGACCACGCGCGCGGGGCGCAGGCGGGGCCCGCCGTCTTCGAGTCGCTCTGGGAGCAGGCCGTACGCCGCTCCCCGCGCCACTACGGCTGCCACGTCGCGGCGCTGAAGTACCTGTCCGCCCAGGGACACGGCTCGCGCCGCGCCGCCTTCGACTTCGCCGAGCGGGCGGCCGACGACGCCGCCCCGGACTCGCTCGTGCGGGCGCTGCCGGTCCACGCCGCCCACGAGGCGCTGCGGGTGCCGCCGGGGCAGGACGGGTCCGCGCCGCCGGCCGTGCTCGACCGGGCGGCGGACCGGGCCCTGGCCCTGTCGGCGGCGTTCCCGGCGGGCGACCCGTGGCCTGCCGGGGTCCGCAACCTGCTCGCGCACGTGCTGATGGAGCGGGGGCGGTGGACGGAGGCGCTGGAGGAGTTCGGCCGGATCGGCCCCTGCGCGACCTCGTTCCCCTGGGGGTCCGCGCGGGACGCCGCGCCGGAGGGCCCTCCCCCGGGCTCCCGGCCCCGCCCGGGCAGGGAGGACCCCCTCCTCCGGTTCCTGACGGCGAGGGACCGGACGCGGTGCGAGGTGGCCCGCCGGACGCCCCTGTGGACGCCCGGTCGTGGACGGGCCGGACGGGGCGGGCCCGTCGGCCATTAGGCTGGCGGCTGTGACCGCTCGCCTGCCCCTCTTCCCGCTCAACACGGTGCTGTTCCCGGGCCTCGTGCTGCCTCTGAACGTCTTCGAGGAGCGTTATCGCGCCATGATGCGCGAACTGCTCACGATCGACGAGTCGGAGCCGCGCCGCTTCGCCGTCGTCGCGATCCGCGACGGCCGCGAGGTCGCGCCGACCGCGCCCGGGATGCCGGATCCGACGGCGCTGCCCGAGAAGGGTCCGGCGGCGGGTTTCGGCCCCGACCCGATCCAGTCCTTCCACCGGGTGGGCTGCGTCGCCGACGCGGCGAGCATCCGGGAGCGCGCCGACGGCAGCTTCGAGGTGATGACCACCGGCACGACCCGGGTGAGGCTGCTCTCGGTCGACGCCGGCGGCCCGTTCCTGACGGCCGAGGTCGAGGAGATCCCGGAGGAGCCGGGCGAGGACGCGGGCACGCTCGCCGAGGGGGTGCTGCGGGCCTTCCGGAGCTACCAGAAGCGGCTGGCGGGGGCCCGGGAGCGCTCGCTGACCACGAGCGAGCTGCCGGACGACCCGTCGGTGGTGTCGTACCTGGTCGCGGCGGCGGCGGTGCTCGACACGCCGTCGAAGCAGCGGCTGCTCCAGGCCCCGGACACGGCGACGCGGCTGCGCGAGGAGCTGGCTCTGCTGCGCAGGGAGACGGCGGTCCTGCGGCACCTGCCGTCGCTGCCGGTGGTGGACCTGACGCAGGCCCCGACGTACCCGAACTGAGCCGGACCGGGTCCGGCCGGAGGCGGGGAGAGACGGCCGGGGAAGCAGCGGGCCGCGAAGGAACCCAGGAGGAGCGCGTGGCGAAGAAGCAGAAGAAGAACGGCGGGGGCACTCCGGCGACGGTGGCCCTGACGGAGGCCGGCACGTCCTTCACGGTGCACGCGTACGAGCACGACCCGGCCTCCTCGTCGTACGGCGAGGAGGCGGCGCAGGCCCTGGGCGTCTCCCCCGACCGGGTGTTCAAGACGCTGGTGGCGGACGTCGACGGCGAGCTGACGGTCGCGGTGGTCCCGGTGGCGGGCCAACTGGACCTGAAGGCGCTGGCCTCGGCGGTCGGCGGCAAGCGCGCCACGATGGCCGATCCGGCGGCGGCCGAGCGCACCACGGGTTACGTACGGGGCGGCATCTCCCCGCTGGGGCAGCGCAAGCGGCTCCGTACCGTCCTCGACGCCTCGGCCTCGGACCACGCGACCGTCTGCGTCTCGGCGGGGCGGCGCGGCCTGGAGGTCGAGCTCTCCCCCGCGGACCTCGCCGCGCTCACCTCGGCGGTGGTGGCCCCGATCGGCCGCGCCTGACGGGGCCGGTGCGTCAGAGCGCCTCCGGGTGCTCCCAGGGGTCGGGGTCGCGCGGGCCGAAGGCGGCCGTCAGGGACAGGTGCGCGATCATCGCCGCGAGCGGCCAGGCGAGGAGCGCGGCGGCGCCCAGGTTCAGTTCCAGCGGGGCCTCGAAGGCGACGCGGGGGCCGACCGCCTTCGCGTGGGCGACCACGTCCGAGGTGGGGCCGAAGTGGGTGCCGAGGCCCCAGGCGAGCAGCGAGCCCAGGACGCCGCCGGCGGCCAGGCCGAGGACCAGCGGGATCCCGCCCCGCCGGCGCAGCAGGAAGACGACGACTCCGGCGACCGCCCCGAAGGCCAGGGCGAGGAGGACGAACGTGCCGTCCGCGCCGATCGCCGACTCCCCCTCGGAGTTCTGGAGGTAGACGCCCTTGCCGTCGGAGACGAGCAGGACGCGGGGGGCCAGGTTCAGCCACAGCACTCCGAGCAGCGCTCCCGCGACCGCCGAGACGGCGGTCACCAGGACGCCCTGGATGACCTCGGCCGCCGTGATCGGGTCCCCGTCCTGGCCGGACGTCGGCGGGGGCGGCGGGGGCCAGGCG
Source organism: Streptomyces sp. NPDC007872 (assembly GCF_042868165.1). Lineage (NCBI taxonomy): Bacteria > Bacillati > Actinomycetota > Actinomycetes > Kitasatosporales > Streptomycetaceae > Streptomyces > Streptomyces sp. NPDC007872. Next base: position 931,157 of record NZ_JBIAEA010000002.1, on the reverse strand, counting down.
GGGTCGTGCGGCTGCGGCTGGTGAGGCGGAGTCAGGGGTGCGGTCACCCCGCCATCGTGCCAGGTGTGCCGGTGGCCCGCCTCAGCGGACGGCGGCCCTGCGGTACGCCCGGGTGGCGACGGCGAGCGAGATGACGCCGACCGCGCCGCAGACGGCGAGGTCCAGGGCGACGGCCGCCCAGTCGGGGCGCGGGTCGAAGGCGTGGGCCAGGGCCTCCACGCCGTACGTCGACGGCAGCAGGTCCCGCGCCCAGCCGATGGGCCCGGGCAGCCGCTCCGCCGGGAGCACGCCGAGGAGCAGCGCCGCCGACATGCCGAGCTGGCCCAGGAGGGTGGCCAGTTCCTGTCGGGGCGCGAGGAGCCCGAGGGCCGCGCCGAGCCCCGCGAGGGCGGCGCCGGAGAGCGGGACGACGGCGACCAGGATCCACAGGTGGGTGAGCGGCAGGCCGAAGAGCAGGGAGCCCGCGACGGCGGTGAAGGCGGTGCCGGGGACGGTGAAGGAGGCGTACGCCCCGGCCGCGCCGAGCACGACGGCGGCGGGCGGCACCGGCAGGGTGGCGTAGTGGTCGAGGCCGCCGGTGGCCCGCAACTGTCCGAAGTACTGGGCGAGCAGGTTGAGCGCGACGAAGGCGACGACGAGGACGGTGGAACCGGCCACGACGGCGCGCGCCTCGGAGCCGCCGTCGACGACCCCGCGCATCAGGACCATGATCCCGATGGACTGGAAGGTGGCGACGAAGAGCAGCGGGATGCGGGCGACGCGGGCCCGGGAGAGCTGGGCGCGGTAGACGGCGGCCAGGGACGGCAGCAGCCGGGCGCCCGGGGCGAGGGGTGCGGGGGCGGCCCCCTCGTCGTACGACCGGACGTCCGGCGCGCGGGTCGGCAGGGCCTCGGCGGGCACGGTGCTCACTGCGGACAGCTCCTGACGGTCACGTGCGGGTACGGAACGCGGTGCCCTCCGGGGATGGGGAGGGGAGCGTGCGGGGCGCGGGCGGCGCCCCGGGCGCCGGGAGGCCGGGCGGCACCGGAAGCACCGGAGCGGCGTACCGCGCAGGAGAGGCCACGCGCGCCGGAAGCCCCGGCGGAGCCGGGAAGCGGGGCGGAGCCGGAGGTCCCGGCGGTCCCGGCGGAGCCGGGTGTCGTGGTGGTCACGCCTTCACCAGCCCCTCCGTGCCCTCCGTGGCGCCGCCGAGGGCGAGGTAGACGTCCTCCAGGCTGGGCGTGGCCAGGGTGAAGTCGTCGAGGGCGGCGAAGGCGGCGCCGCCGGTGACGGTGGCGACGGCCGCGCGGGCCGCGTCGGGGGCGAGCCGCAGGACCCAGCGCCGGCCGGTCTCCTGGGCGAGGCCGCGCAGGGCGGCGACCTCGGGCAGGTGGAGGGGGGCGGTCTCGCGCCACACCAGCTCGACGCGGACCTCGCCCGCGACGCGCTCCTTGAGCCCGGCCGGGGTGTCGCAGGCGATGACCCGGCCGTGTTCGAGGACGGCGACCCGGTCGAGGACGGTCTCGGCCTCGATGACGTTGTGGGTGACGAGCAGCACGGTGGTGCCGTGTTCGGCGCGCCGCCGGTCGACGGCGGCCCAGACGGCGCGGCGGGCGACCGGGTCCATGCCGGTGGTGGGCTCGTCGAGGACGAGGACGGGCCGCCGGCCGACGAGGGCGGCGGCGACGCAGGCGAGGCGCCGCTGTCCGCCGGAGAGCTTCTTGAGGGGCCGGGCGGCGAGCGCGGTGAGGCCCAGTTCCTCCAGGACGGCGTCGCCCTCGGCGCGCGCGTCGCGGGCGGTGAGGCCGCGCAGCCGGCCGGTGGTCACGGCGGCGAGGGAGACGGTCAGCTCGTCGAGGGCGGTGGACTCCTGGCCGAGGTGGGCGAGGAGCCGGGAGGCCCGCTCGGGGTGGCGGACCAGGTCGTGGCCGAGGAGCTCGACGGAGCCGGAGTCGGGCCGCATGAGCCCGGTGACCTGGCGGACGAGGGTGGACTTGCCCGCCCCGTTGGGGCCGAGCAGCCCGAAGATCTCCCCGCCGCGCACGTCGAGGCTGATCCCGTCGGTGGCCCGCACCTCGGGGGTCGCCGGCGCACCGCGCCCGCCGCGCGTGGCGGGGTACGTCTTGACCAGATCCCGCACCGCGCACACCGTACTCACGGGGGAAGAGCCTACGGGGTCGCCGGGCCCGCTCCGGGCGCGGGGGCGTGTTCGGCGGCGGCGCGGACGTCGATCTCGCGCCAGAAACCGGCCCGGATCGCGTACCGGTCGTGCTCGTCGATCTGGTCGTCCTTGTGGGCGAGGAGGCCGAAGCGGGCGGCGTAGCGGAGGAGTTCGCCGTCGATGCGGTGCGGGATGCGGGGGTAGAGGGTGGAGAGCTTCTGGACGTGACCCTGCTCCGGGAGGCGTTCCATCCAGCGGCGGGCGAACACCTGCCCGACCTCGAAGGGGTCGCCGCCGACGGTGGTGATGTCCTCCTCGCGGTCGGCCCAGCGCTGCTCGGCGCTGGTGAGCGCGGCGAGGGTGGGCAGGGAGGCGGTCTCGGGCGGTTCGCCGAGGGGGGCGGGGCGCTCGACCCAGCCCCGGTCGGAGGACCAGCGCAGCGCGCTCGCGCTCTGGGGCGCGGAGGCGCCGTGGGAGCCGTGGATCCCGTGGGAGCCGTTGACGGCGGGGGCGCGCAGCCCCGCGAGGTCCTTGGGGGTGGGGACGCCCCGGCCCTGGGCCGGGGCGCGGCCGTTCTCCCCGGCGCGGTCGTGGGCGTGCTCGTGGCCGTCGTCGGAGGGGCCGGAGGAGCCGTTCGTCCCGGCCGGGGCCGCGCTCACGTTCCGTACGGCCGCCGCGGCGGCGGCCTCCGCGGCCCGTTCGGCGGAGGCGGCGAGGGCGGCCTCGGGCAGCGGCGCGGAGAGGATGGCGGCGATCTCGGGGCGCGGGGCGGGCGGGGGCGCGCAGAGTCCGTTGAGGTCCTTGGCGCGGACGGCGCGGGTGATCCAGGTCCGGTCGAGGACCCGCCGCTCGTCGGCCTCGGCGACGAGGTCCTCGGACTGGTTGTAGTCGCCGTCGGCGGCCTGGACGGCCCAGAGGTGGACGGCGACGCCGTGCTCCTTGGCCGACATGAGGCCGGGCAGCAGGTCGCCGTCGCCGGTGACGAGCACGATGTCGGAGCAGGCCCTGTTCCTCGCGAGCTCGGTCAGCTCGGTGTGCATGGCCGCGTCGACGCCCTTCTGCGCCCAGCGCCCCTCGCTCCTGGTCAGGGCGCCGAGCCGGACGGTGACCCGGGGCATCACGCGCAGTCTGCGGTGCTCGGGCTGGGGCACCCGGTCGGGCGCGCCGTCGAACCAGTAGATCCGCAGGAGGGGCAGCGCGGTCTCGGCCTCGGCCCGCTGGCGCAACTGCTGGATCAGCGCGGCGTGGTCGACGGTGATCCGGGAACGGGCCGGTTCCCCGGCGAGGAGACTGGCGGCGGCGCCCAGCAGGTAGCCGGCGTCCACCAGGACGACGCAGCGGTCCACGTGTTCCACCCTCTTTCGGCCCTGGGGGTCGGACTCGGGATCGGAAGTTGCTCCGGGTTTCCTTCGAGTCTGCCCGACCGCCGACGGCTTGACGGCCGGAACTGGATCATCGGCGTGGCGGATGTCCCGCCCGGCGGGCCCTGACCCTCCGTAATGATCCAAAATGCGGCGTTTCACCCCGTATGTGAGTCTGACAGCGGCCCTGGCCCCTAATTCCCTTGAGGAGGCATCACCATGGCCAAGAACCGGAACCAGAACCGCGGTCCGAAGCAGTCCCCGGCCGAGCGCGGCGCCCAGCAGGCCCAGCAGTCGTCGATGGAGTCCGAGGCCGCGCAGCGCGCGTCCCAGGTCCTCCCGAGCGACGTCGCCCGCAAGGGCCGCCAGAAGCGCTTCGGCCACAACTGACGGCTTTCGCGTACGGCAAAGGGGCGCGCCCGTGACGACGGGCGCGCCCCTTGCGCGTGAGCGGGGGAGGTCAGCCCGCCAGGCAGGACGGGCCGAGCAGCACCTTCAGGTCGCCGAAGAGCGCCGGATCGGCCGTCACCCGGTGCCGGTCGAGCCGCAGCACGGTGGTCTTGCGCGGGCCCTGGAGCCTGATCCGCACCTCGGTGTTGCCCTTGTGGTGCTTGAGGATCTCGCCGAGCCTGCTGACCATCGGCGGGGTCACCTTGACGGTGGGGATGGTGAGGATCACCGGCGCGTTGGTCCCGGCGTTCGACAGGTCGGGGACCATCAGCTCCATGGCGACGAGCCGGGGCACGTCCTCGCGCTTGTCGAGCCGGCCCTTGACGAAGACGACCGTGTCCTCGACGAGCTGGGTGGAGACCAACTGGTAGGTGGCCGGGAAGAACATGCACTCCAGGGAGCCGGCCAGGTCCTCGACGGTGGCGATGGCCCAGGCGTTGCCCTGCTTGGTCATCTTGCGCTGGAGGCCGGAGATGATGCCGCCGATGGTGACGACCGCGCCGTCGCTGTGCTCGCCGCCCGTGAGCTGGGAGATCGCCGCGTCCGTCTTGTCGGACAGGACGTGCTCGATGCCGAAGAGCGGGTGGTCGGAGACGTAGAGACCGAGCATCTCGCGCTCCTGGGCGAGCAGGTAGGACTTCTCCCACTCGACGTCGGAGAACTCCACGTCCAGGCCGAAGCCGGGCTCGTCGCTGGTCTCCTCGCCCATGCCGCCGAAGAGGTCGAACTGCCCCTCGGCCTCCTTGCGCTTGACCGCCACCACGTTGTCGATCATGGGCTCGTGGTGGGCGACCAGGCCCTTGCGGGTGTGGCCCATCTCGTCGAAGGCGCCGGCCTTGATCAGCGACTCGACGGTCCGCTTGTTGCAGACGACGGCCTCGACCTTGTCGAGGAAGTCGGGGAAGGAGGAGTACTTCCCCTTGGACTTGCGGGTCTTGATGATCGACTCGACGACGTTGGTGCCGACGTTGCGGACGGCGGTGAGGCCGAAGAGGATCACGTCGTCGCCCTGGGCGGCGAAGTTCGACTGGGACTCGTTGACGTTGGGCGGCAGCACCTTGATGCCCATGCGGCGGCACTCGTTGAGGTAGACCGCGGACTTGTCCTTGTCGTCCTTGACCGAGGTGAGGAGCCCCGCCATGTACTCGGCCGGGTGGTTGGCCTTGAGGTAGGCGGTCCAGTAGGACACCAGGCCGTACGCGGCGGAGTGCGCCTTGTTGAAGGCGTAGCCGGCGAAGGGGACCAGGACGTCCCAGAGGGACTGGATGGCCTCGTCGCTGTAGCCGTTCTTGCGGGCGCCGGCCTGGAAGATGGTGAAGTTCTTCGCCAGTTCCTCGGGCTTCTTCTTGCCCATCACGCGGCGGAGGATGTCGGCCTCGCCGAGCGAGTAGCCGGCGATGATCTGGGCGGCCTTCTGCACCTGCTCCTGGTAGACGATGAGGCCGTAGGTGACCGCGAGCACCTCTTCGAGCGGCTTCTCCAGCTCGGGGTGGATCGGGGTGATCTCCTGCTGCTTGTTCTTGCGCAGGGCGTAGTTCGTGTGCGAGTTCATGCCCATCGGGCCCGGCCGGTACAGGGCGGACACGGCGGAGATGTCTTCGAAGTTGTCGGGCTTCATCAGCCGGAGCAGCGAGCGCATGGGGCCGCCGTCGAACTGGAAGACGCCGAGGGTGTCGCCGCGCTGGAGCAGTTCGAAGGTCTTGGGGTCGTCGAGCGGCAGGGCGAGGAGGTCGAGGTCGATCCCCTTGTTCGCCTTCACCATCTTGACGGCGTCGTCCATGATGGTGAGGTTGCGCAGGCCCAGGAAGTCCATCTTCAGGAGGCCGAGCGACTCGCACTGCGGGTAGTCCCACTGCGTGATGGTGACGCCGTCGGTGTGCCGCACCCAGATCGGGGCGTGGTCGACGATCGGCTCGCTGGACATGATCACGCCGGCGGCGTGCACGCCCATCTGCCGGACCAGGCCCTCGACGCCCCGGGCGGTGTCGATGACCTTCTTCACGTCGGGCTCGTTCTCGTACATCGCCCGGATCTCGCCCGCCTCGCTGTAGCGCGGGTGGGAGGGGTTGGTGATGCCGTCGAGGTCGATGCCCTTGCCGAGGACGTCGGCGGGCATGGCCTTGGTGAGCCGGTCGCCCATGGCGTACGGGTAGCCGAGGACGCGCGCGGAGTCCTTGATGGCGTTCTTGGCCTTGATCTTGCCGTAGGTGCCGATCATGGCGACCTTGTCGGAGCCGTACTTCTCCGTGACGTACCGGATGACCTCGACGCGCCGGCGCTCGTCGAAGTCGATGTCGACGTCGGGCATGGAGATGCGCTCGGGGTTGAGGAAGCGCTCGAAGATCAGGCCGTGCGGGATGGGGTCGAGGTCGGTGATGCCCATGGCGTACGCGACGATCGAGCCGGCCGCGGAGCCACGGCCGGGGCCCACGGCGATGCCCTGGCTCTTGGCCCACATGATGAAGTCGGCGACGACGAGGAAGTAGCCGGGGAAGCCCATCGAGATGATGGTGTCCATCTCGTACTCGACCTGCTTCATGCGGTCCTCGGGGATGCCGCCGGGGAACCGGCGGTGCATGCCCCGCATGGTCTCCTCGCGGAACCAGGTGACCTCGGTGTAGCCCTCGGGGATGTCGAACTTCGGCATGAGGTTCTTGGCCTCGAACATGCCGGTGGTGTCGACCTGCTCGGCGACCAGGAGGGTGTTGCGGCAGCCCTCCTGCCAGGCGTCGGAGGAGTCGACGGCGTACATCTCGTCCGTGGACTTCAGGTAGTAGCCGGTGCCGTCGAACTTGAAGCGGTCCGGGTCGGAGAGGTTCTTGCCGGTCTGGATGCAGAGCAGGGCGTCGTGGGCGGTCGCCTCGTGCGCGTAGGTGTAGTGCGAGTCGTTGGTGACGAGCGGCGGGATGCCGAGCTTCTTGCCGATCTCCAGGAGTCCGTCGCGGACCCGGTGCTCGATCTCGATGCCGTGGTCCATCAGCTCCAGGAAGTACCGGTCCCTGCCGAAGATGTCCTGGTACTCGGAGGCGGACTTCAGGGCCTCGTCGAACTGCCCGAGGCGCAGTCGGGTCTGGAGCTCGCCGGAGGGGCAGCCGGTGGAGGCGATCAGGCCCTCGGACCACTGGGAGATGGTCTCCTTGTCCATCCGGGGCCACTTCTGGAGCCAGCCCTCGGCGTAGGCGTCGGAGGAGAGCTTGAAGAGGTTGTGCAGTCCGGTGGCGTTCGCCGCCCAGATCGTCTTGTGGGTGTAACCGCCGGAACCGGAGACGTCGTCCCGCTTCTGGTGCGGCTGGCCCCACTGGATCTTGCGCTTGTTCCGCCGGGACTCGGGGGCGACGTACGCCTCGATGCCGATGATCGGCGTGACCCCGGCCTTCTTGGCCGTGTGGAAGAAGTCGTACGCCCCGTGCAGGTTGCCGTGGTCGGACATGGCGATGTGCGACATGCCCATCTCGTTGCACGCGTCGAACATGTCCTTCAGCCGCGCGGCACCGTCCAGCAGCGAGTACTGGGTGTGGACGTGGAGGTGCGTGAAGGGCGGCTTGGTCACGGCGGGAGGCCTCCGGGAAATTCTGTGGCGCGAAGCGCCTCGTACAGGGGTGGCGGTCGGGCGACGGGTGGGGGGGGTGACAGGCTGCGGGCAGTCTGCGGGGGACGGTGTCGGAGTCTAGTCGGGCGGGTGGGTCGCGCGGGGCACTCGGGGGCTAGGGTCGCGCGTTGTGAGGCGGGGAACACCTGTCCCATTTGTCGTGAACATTCTTCCCGCACGTCCCGTACCAGGAGGCACCCCGATGCCGGTCCCCCAGCCCACCGCCGCCGAGCGCGGTGAGCACATCCTCGCCGTCTTCGGCACCGCCTTCGGCGAGCTGCTCGCCGCCGACCCGGCGGCCTTCCGCGTCAAGTTCCGGAAGATGGCCGGCTCCGCCTTCGCCTTCTACCGGGGCACCGCGTGCCTGTTCTACGCCGACCTGGAGCGGGAGGCCCGGGGCGGGCCCTACCTGGACGAGCGCACCGGCCGGGTCTGGATCCACGGCGACCTGCACGCCGAGAACTTCGGCACGTACATGAACGCCAACGGGCGCCTGGTCTTCAACGTCAACGACTTCGACGAGGCGTACGTGGGCCCCTTCACCTGGGACCTGAAGCGGCTCGCGGCCTCGCTCGCCCTGATCGGCTACGCCAAGGCGCTCAGCGACGCGCAGATCACCGGGCTGGTGCGGATCTGCGCCGCCGCCTACCGGGAGCGGATCCACTCCCTGGCGACCGGCGCCGGGGCGGACGAGGCGCCCGGCTTCACCCTGGAGACCGCCGACGGGCCGCTGCTCGGCGCCCTGCGCACGGCCCGGTCGCTGACCCGCTTCGGGCTCCTGGACTCGATGACCGAGATCCGGGACTTCGAGCGCCGCTTCTCGGCGGGCCGCGGCACGATCGAGCTGGACGCGGCCACCCGCCGCGAGGTCCTGACGGCCTTCGACGCCTATCTGGGGACCCTGCCGGAGTCCAGCCTGGCCCGCCCCGACTCGTACCGGGTGAAGGACGTGGTCGGGCGGCGCGGGATCGGCATCGGCTCGGCCGGCCTCCCCTCGTACAACGTCCTCCTGGAGGGCAACAGCGACGCCCTGGAGAACGACGTCGTGATCTACCTCAAGCAGGCGCAGACCCCGGCGGTCTCCCGGCACGTGACCGACGCGGCGGTACGGGAGTACTTCCGGCACGAGGGGCACCGGACGGTGATCTCGCAGCGGGCGCTCCAGGCGCACGCGGACCCCTGGCTGGGGTGGACGGAGCTGGGCGGCGCGGGACAGTTGGTGGCGGAGGTCTCGCCGTACGCGGTGGACCTGGACTGGTCGGACATCGACGACCCGGCCGAGATCGCGGCGACCGTGGCGGACCTGGGGCGGGCGACGGCGACCATGCACGCGGCGGCGGACGACTCCAGCGGCCACTCCCTCGTGCCGTTCTCGACGGAGCGGGCCATCGACGCGGCGATCGGCGCCGACGGGGAGGGCTTCGCGGAGCTGCTCGTGGACTTCGCGCACTCCTACGGGGCCCGCGCCCGGGCGGACCACCAGATCTTCGTGGACCTCTTCCGCAACGACCGGATCCCGGGGCTCCAGGGGCCGGCGGGACCGTCCACAGCTTCCCTTTAGCGACCCCTTACGCGCCCGCGTGGGACACTCCTGGGCGATGGACACGGCAGGGACGCAGCTCAGGGCGCTGCGGGCGGCGTTCTTCACGGCACTGGTCGTGACGCTGTCCGTGGCCTCCCACGTGCTGCTCTCGGGGGCGCCGCTGCCGGTGGGCACGGTCGTCCCGGTCGCCGCCGGCGTCTTCGCCGTGGCGTACGCGCTGGCGGGCCGCGAGCGCGGCCTCGGTCCGATCGCCGGGCTCCTCGTCCCGCTGGAGCTGGCGGCCGACACGCTCTTCACCAGCGGTCAGGCCGTCTGTTACGGCCCCGCCGGCGGCCCGGTCGCCGGGTCGCTGCGCGCGGTGGGCGTGGAGGTCTTCTGCGGCGGCGCCGTGGGGGCGCCGCTGCCCGGCGTGGCCGTCCCGGAGGGCGGGGGCGCGACCGCCCTGCTCTCCTCCCCCGACCCGGCGCTGCCGTGGCTGCTGCTCCTGGCCCACGTGGGCGTCGGGTTCTCGGCGGCCTGCTGGCTGCACGGCGGGGAGCGGGCCCTCGCCCGGCTGGTCGGCGCGGTGGAGGCCTTCGCGTTCCGGCCGCTGCTGCTCGTGGCGGCCTTCTTCCGCACGGGTGGTCCGGCGCCCCGGCGCACCGGGCGTCCCGGGGACCGGCCCCGGTCCTCGCGCACCCGGCTCCTCGTGCACTCCGTGGGGCGGCGGGGGCCGCCGCGTCCGGGTCCCGCTCTCGTCTGAGCGGGCCCCGCGGCTCCCTTCCCCCCTTTTCACGGTTCCCACGGAGGAAACGATCATGAGTGCACGCAACAGCCATGCCAACAAGGCGGCCGCCCGCGAGCGGCTGCGCGAGGAGCGCGAGCGGCAGGCGAAGAAGGAGCGGGCGCGCCGGCAGCTCGTCGTGGCCGGCTCGGCGGTGGCCGTCCTGGCCGTCGCGGGCGGCGTCGGCTACGCGGTGGTGCAGGCTGGCAAGCCCTCCCGGTGGGAGGCGGCGGCCGGGGCGACGACCGTCACGGCCCCGAAGAACACCTCGGGGACGAACGGCACGACGGTCGTCGTCGGAAAGGCGTCCGCGAAGAAGACCCTGGAGCTGTACGAGGACTCGCGCTGCCCGGTCTGCGCGACCTTCGAGCAGTCCGTGGGCTCCACGATCGAGAAGGACGTCGAGGCCGGCAAGTACAAGATCCGGTACGTCGGCGCGACCTTCATCGACAACGCCGTGCCGGGCGAGGGCTCGAAGAACGCGCTCTCGGCCCTCGGCGCGGCCCTGGACGTGAGCCCCGAGGCCTTCCTGACGTACAAGTCCGCGCTCTACTCCGCGAAGTTCCACCCGGAGGAGAAGGACGACAAGTTCGCGAAGGACTCCTACCTCCTGGAGGTCGCGGAGTCGGTGCCGGCGCTCAAGGGCAACGCCGCGTTCAAGGAGAACGTCGAGGAGGGCACCTTCGACGCCTGGGCGATGAGGATGTCCCAGGCCTTCGACGACAGCGGGGTGAAGGGCACGCCGACGCTGAAGATGGACGGCAAGCCGGTGACGGTCCAGGGCACCGACAACCCGCCGATGACCCCGGAGGAGTTCACGACGGCGATCACGACGGCCCTCAAGGGCTGACGGACCCGCCCCTCCTTCGCAGCGCCTTCCCGGCCCCGGACCGATCGGTCCGGGGCCGGGGCGCGCCGGAGCCGGGCCCGGCAGGAGGAACCCGGGCGTCCCGGGGACGACCAGTCGGCGAACTTCCGGATTTCGCCTGCCCCCGGGGCATACCCGTCAGTAATCTGACTGCCCGTGACCAGTCGCTCCCTCTCCTCCGCCCCCACCCGCCGCACGGTCGTGAAGGCCGCCGCCGTCACCGCCGTCGCCGCGCCCGCCCTCCTGGGCGCCGCCTCCCCCGCCCTCGCCGGGACCGCGGCCCCCGCCTTCCTCCACGGCGTCGCCTCCGGCGACCCGCTGCCCGACGGCGTCCTGCTCTGGACGCGCCTCACCCCCGTCCCCGAAGCCGTGCCCGGCTCCGGCCTCGGCCCCGACGTGCGGGTCGACTGGGAGGTCGCGGAGGACCGCGCCTTCGCCCGGGTCGTCGCCTCGGGCACGACCACGGCCGCCGCCGCCGCAGACCACACCGTGAAGGCGGACGTCCGGGGCCTGCGTCCGGCCACCGCCTACTGGTTCCGCTTCACCGCGGACGGCGTGGTCTCGCCGGCCGCCCGCACCCGCACCGCCCCGGCCGCCGACGCGGCCGCGCCCGGCGTCCGCTTCGGCGTGGTCTCCTGCGCGAACTGGGAGGCCGGGCACTTCTCCGCCTACCGCCACCTGGCCGCCCGCGCCGACCTGGACGCGGTGCTCCACCTCGGCGACTACCTCTACGAGTACGCCAGCGGGGTCTACCCGGAGGCGAAGTACACCGTCCGGACCCACGAGCCGCGCCACGAGATCGTCTCGCTCGCCGACTACCGCGCCCGGCACGGGAAGTACAAGACGGACCCCGACCTGCGGGCGCTGCACGCGGCGCACCCGGTGATCGCCATCTGGGACGACCACGAGTTCGCCAACGACGCCTGGACGGGCGGGGCCGAGAACCACACCCCCGGCGCCGAGGGCGCGTGGGCGGCCCGGGTCGCGGCCGCCAAGCGGGCGTACTTCGAGTGGATGCCGGTCCGGGCCTCCACCGAGGGCACGGTCTTCCGGCGCCTGCGCTTCGGCAGGCTGGCCGATCTGCACCTGCTCGACCTGCGTTCGTTCCGCTCGGCGCAGGCGAAGACGGGCAGCGGCGCGGTCGACGACCCGGAGCGGAGCATCACCGGCCGCGCCCAGTTGGACTGGCTCAAGGCGGGGCTCGCCGGTTCGGACGCGACCTGGCAGCTCGTCGGCACCTCGGTGATGATCTCGCCGGTCGCCTTCGGCGCCCTGCCCGCCCACCTCCTGGAGCCGCTCGCGGAGCTGATGGGCCTGCCGAAGGAGGGGCTCGCGGTCAACGTGGACCAGTGGGACGGGTACACGGACGACCGCAGGGAGCTGCTCGCGCACCTGACCTCACGGGGTGTCCGGAACACGGTCTTCCTGACCGGTGACATCCACATGGCCTGGGCCAACGACGTACCGGTGAAGGCCGCGACGTATCCGCTCTCGGCCCCGGCGGCGACCGAGTTCGTGGTCACCTCGGTGACCTCGGACAACCTGGACGACCTGCTGCACGTGGCGCCGGGGACGCTCTCGGCGGTGGCCGTGACCGCCGTGAAGGCCGCCAACCGCCACGTGAAGTGGGTGGACATGGACCACCACGGCTACGGCGTGCTCGACGTGACGGCCGCCCGCTCGCAGATGGACTACTACACGGTCTCCGACAAGACGGACCCGGCCGCGACGACGGCCTGGGCGCGCTCGTACCGGACGCAGAGCGGAACGCAGCGTGTCGAGCGGGTGTACCAGCCGGTCCTCTGACTCCTCTCCGAGGGGCGGTTTTCAGCCATGATCTCTTCTGTTAACGGGAGATCACACGGCTACGGCGGGTGGCCAGTTCCAGCGATCGAATCCGGACACACCACCCGCCTCCGTCCCTCCGGTCATGACGTCGACGTCTCAAACTCCGGAAGGCGCGGAAGATTTTCTTCCCGTTGCACCGAATTGCCCCACGGATGATTGGGCCTGATCACTCCTCAACGACGGCTGACATGGACGCGTAATCTCCCCGGCGTGGCGGAGGAAGTTCCCCCGCTCACCCCCCACGAGGAGTCACCATGCGTGCTCTTGCCCGTATATCCCCGCGTACGTCCCGTCGTGTCATCGGTACCGCCGTCATGGCCGGAACCCTGGCCCTCGCACCGCTTTCGGCCCCCGTGGCCACCGGTGCCGCCACCACCACCCTCGCCGGCGCCTCCGCCGAGGAGTGTGCCGACGGCGCCGTCTCCGGCGCCCGCAAGGCGCGCGGCGCCGACCACCACGCCGCCGAGCCGAACGAGCTCTCGGCCGCCCAGGCCAAGGCGATGGACGCCGACCTGAAGAAGAGACTGTCGGCGCTCACCCCGGCCGCCCGCACCGACGCCGGCCGGGCCGCCGCCTCGGGCCGGGCCGCCGCGGCGGTCTCCATCCCCGTCTACTTCCACGTCATCCACTCCGGGACGACGGGCAAGCTCTCCGCCAGTGCCATCAACAGCCAGATCGCGGTCCTCAACGCGGCCTACGGCGGCCAGGGCACCGGCAACGTGAACACCAACTTCCAGTTCACGCTGGCCGGAACGGACTACACGGACAACTCCACCTGGTACAACCTGTCCTCCGGCTCCAGCGCCGAGAAGCAGATGAAGCAGACGCTCCGCAAGGGCGGCGCGGGCGCGCTGAACTTCTACACCGCCAAGCTGGGCGGCGGCCTCCTCGGCTGGGCGACCTTCCCGTCCTCGTACAAGTCCAGCCCGAAGATGGACGGCGTCGTCGTCCTGGACGCCTCGCTCCCGGGCGGCTCGGCGGCCAACTACAACCAGGGCGACACCGGTACGCACGAGGTCGGCCACTGGATGGGGCTCTACCACACCTTCCAGGGCGGCTGCGGCGGCAGCGGCGACTCCGTGTCCGACACCCCGGCCGAGTCGAGCCCGGCGTACGAGTGCCCGACCGGCCGCGACACCTGCACCGCGACGGGTGCGGACCCGATCCACAACTTCATGGACTACACGTACGACTCCTGCATGTACCAGTTCACCGCGGGCCAGGTGTCCCGGATGAGCCAGCACTGGAGCGCGTACCGCGCGGGCTGACCCGGCCCGCCGGCACACCGGAACACGCCGAGGGCGCGACGGGAAGGGCCTCCCGCCGCGCCCTCGGGCACGTCCGGACGGGATCTAAGCCCCGTCCTCCAGGTCCTCCAGGAACGCGAGCGCCACCGACCAGGTCCGCCCGGCCGCCTCCTCGTCCCAGTCCGGCAGCTCCGGGTCCGTGTAGAGGTGCCCGGCGCCCCGGTAGCGGTGGATCTCCACGTCCGCCCCGGCCCGGCCCATCTGGAGGTACCAGGCGGACAGCCAGTCGTCCGTCTCGAAGGGGTCGGGCTCGGCCACGTGCAGTTGTACGGGGAGTTCGTCCACCGACGCGTTCGGCGCCAGGTCCGAGGTGCCGTGCAGCAGCAGGAGGCCGCGGGCCTTCTCGTCGCCGAGGGCCAGGGTCTGCGCGACCGACGCGCCCAGCGAGAAGCCGGCGTAGACGAGGCCGCGCTCCGAGTACGGGGCGGCGGCCAGGATCGCGCGCCTGAGCAGCTCGTCCTTGCCGATCTCGTCCCGCTTCGCCATGCCCTCCTCGACCGACTCGGTGGTCCAGCCGTCGAAGAGGTCCGGTGTCCACACCCGGTGCCCGGCGGCCCGGAGCCGCTCGGCCGCGGCCTCCACGGCCGGGCGCGGACCGTATACCGAGTGGAAAAGCATGATGTCCATGCGCGCCATCCTGCCACCCGGCACGGACCCGCCCCGCAAGCCGGGCCCGCTCCCCCGCCGGATCGTGCCGCCCGCGTCACCGCATGCTGCGCACGTCCAACTGGCGGAGCACCCGGTCCACCACCTCGGGGTCGGCGCCCGGTTCGCTGCGCGCCGCCAGGACCTCGTGCCGGGCGGCCGACATCAGCTCCTTCTGGATCCGCTGGACCGCCTTGAAGCGGTTCACCCGCTCCGCGAAGGCGGCCCGCCGCTCGTCGTCCACCATGTCGGGGCTGATCCGCGCCCCGATGTCGAAGGCGCCGCGCTGGAGCCGCTCCTGCACCTCCTCCGGCAGGTCCTCGACCTCCTCGATCTCCTTGAGCCGCCGCTTGGCCGCCTTCGCGGCCCGGACCGCGAGCTCGCGCTCCAGGGCCCGCTCGGCCTCGGCGTCCGCCTTCACCCCGAGCCGCCGGACCAGGGCGGGCAGGGTGAGCCCCTGAAGGACGAGGGTGGTGAGGATCACGCAGAAGGCGATGAAGACGATCTCCGCGCGGCCGGGGAAGGGCTTCCCGTCATCGGTGGTGAGCGGAATGGCGAGCGCCAGCGCCACCGAGGCCACGCCGCGCATCCCCGCCCACCACATGACGACGGTCTCCCGCCAGCTCACCGGGATCTCCTCGTCCACGTCCCGGAGCGTGTGCAGCTTCTGCGCCAGCCAGGTGGCGGGCAGCAGCCACAGCAGCCGGACGACGACGACCGTCCCCGCCACGGCGGCGCCCCAGCCGAGCATCTCCAGGACGTGCCCGTCCGCGTACCCGAAGACGTGGACGACCTCCAGGCCGATGAGGCCGAAGGCGATGCCGGTCACGAGGGTGTCGACGATCTCCCAGAAGGTCTGCCCGGCGAGCCGGCCCATGACGTCGTCGGCGTCGGCCGCGTGCTCGGCCAGGAAGAGCGCGGTGACCAGGACGGAGAGGACGCCGGAGCCGTGCAGCTCCTCGGCGAGCACGTAGCTCACGAAGGGGACGAGGAGGGTGAGGCCGGTCTGGAGGGTGGCGTCGCCCAGGACCCCGATGAGCTTGTTGGAGAGCCAGCCGAGGCCCAGGCCGACGACCAGGGCGACGACGGCCGAGAGGATCAGCTCCCCGACCGCCCCGGGCCAGGAGAAGGAGCCGCTGACGGCGGCGCCGATCGCCACGTGGTAGAGCACGATCGCGGTGACGTCGTTGAAGAGCCCCTCGCCCTCCAGGATCGACACGAGCCGGCGGGGCAGCCCGAGCGAGCCCGCGACGGCGGTCGCGGCGACCGGGTCCGGCGGCGCGACGAGGGCGCCGAGCGCGATCGCGGCGGCCAGCGGGATGCCGGGCACGAGCGCGTTCGCGACGGCGCCGACGGCGGCCGTGGTGACGAAGACCAGGGCCACCGCGAGCAGGAAGATGGGCCGCTTGTTGGCCGCGAACTGGCGCCAGGAGGTCCGCTGCACGGCCGCGTACAAGAGGGGCGGCAGCACCAGCGGGAGGATGTACTCCGGCGGGATCTCGACGTTCGGCACGAAGGGCAGGAAGGCCAGCACGATCCCGACGAGGGTCATCAGGACGGGCGCGGGCAGCCCGAGCCGCTCGCCGAGGGGGACGGTGAGCAGCGCGCCGAGGAGCAGCAGGAACAGCAGGGCCAATTGATCCACGGGCTCAGCCTGCCACGTGGGCCTCTTTTCACACGTGTTGTCCCCGGGGCGCCGCGGCGGGCGGCCCGGGGAGGGTGCTACAGGGCCTTCCGCATGGCCCGGTGCGGGATGCCCGCGTCCGGGAACTCGGGGCCGTACGCCTCGTAGCCGAGCCGCTCGTAGAAGCCGAGGGCGTGGGTCTGCGCGTGCAGGTCGACGGCGGCCAGACCGCGCTCGCGCGCCGCGTCCTCGATGCCCCGGACCAGGGCCGCGCCGACCCCGAGGCCGCGCGCGGCCTTGGCGACCGCGAGCCGGCCGAGCGAGCCCACCGAGGCGTCGCCGCCGGTCTTGCCGGCCGCGTCGGCGTCGTGCAGCAGGCGCCCGGTGCCCAGCGGGAGGCCGTCCGCGCGGACCGCGAGCACGTGCACGGCGGTCGCGTCGTACGCGTCGTACTCCAGCTCCTTGGGGACGCCCTGCTCCTCGACGAAGACCTCGCGGCGGACCGCGAAGCAGGCCTCCCGGTCCGCGTCGCCCAGGACCTCGCGGACGTCGTACGCGGCGGTCACCGGCTCTCCGCCTCGATCCGGTCCAGGGCCTTCCGGAGGTCCTCGGGGTAGGTGCTGGCGAACTCGACCCACGAGCCGTCGCCCGGGTGCTCGAAGCCGAGGCGGACGGCGTGCAGCCACTGCCGGGTCAGGCCGAGGCGCTTGGCGAGGGTCGGGTCGGCGCCGTAGGTGAGGTCGCCGACGCAGGGGTGGCGGTGGGCGGACATGTGCACCCGGATCTGGTGGGTGCGGCCCGTCTCCAGCTTGATGTCGAGCAGCGAGGCCGAGCGGTAGGCCTCGATGAGGTCGTAGTGCGTGACGGAGGGCTTGCCGTCGGCGGTGACCGCCCACTTGTAGTCGTGGTTCGGGTGCCGGCCGATGGGGGCGTCGATGGTGCCGCTCATCGGATCGGGGTGGCCCTGGACGAGCGCGTGGTAGCGCTTGTCGACCGTGCGCTCCTTGAACTGGCGCTTGAGCGAGGTGTACGCGTACTCGGACTTGGCGACCACCATCAGGCCGGAGGTGCCGACGTCGAGGCGGTGCACGATGCCCTGGCGCTCGGCGGCGCCGGAGGTGGAGATGCGGTAGCCGGCGGCGGCGAGACCGCCGATGACCGTGGTGCCGGTCCAGCCGGGGCTGGGGTGGGCGGCGACGCCGATCGGCTTCGTGATCACGACGATGTCGTCGTCGTCGTGGACGATCTCCATGCCCTCGACGGGCTCCGCGACGATCTGCACGGGCGCGGCCGCGCCCGGCATCTCGACCTCGAGCCACGCGCCGCCGCTGACCCGCTCGGACTTGCCGACGACGGAGCCGTCGACCTGGACCTTGCCTGCGGCGGCCAGTTCGGCCGCCTTCGTGCGGGAAAACCCGAACATGCGGGCGATGGCGGCGTCGACGCGCTCGCCCTCCAGGCCGTCGGGAACGGGCAGCGTGCGGATCTCGGGACTCGTACTCACCCGTCGAGTATGCCTTGTCAGTCCTTGTGGACGGTCCCGTCCGGGTCCAGGCCCCGGAACGACAGGATCACGATGAGGATGCCGCCGCAGACGATCGCCGAGTCGGCGAGGTTGAAGACGGCGAAGTGCGCGGGGGCGATGAAGTCGACGACCGCGCCCTCGAAGACGCCCGGCGAGCGGAAGATCCGGTCCGTGAGGTTGCCGAGCGCGCCGCCGAGCAGCAGGCCGAGCGCGATGGCCCAGGGCAGGCTGTAGAGCTTGCGCGCGAGCCGGACGATCACGACGATCACGGCGGCGGCGATGCAGGTGAAGATGATCGTGAAGGCCTCGCCCATGCCGAAGGCGGCGCCGGGGTTCCGGACGGCGTCGAAGCGGAGCAGGTCGCCGATCACCGGGATCGGGTCGCGGCCCTCCAGCTTCTCGACCACGAGGATCTTGCTGCCGAGGTCGAGCAGGTAGGCCAGGACGGCCACCACGAACAGGGCGACGATCCTGCGCCTGCCGCGGGGACGCTCCGCGGGGACCTCCGTGCCGTCGGAGGCGGCCGGCTCGTCCGCCCCTGCTGAATCCGGCGTACCGATGATGCGCTCCGCCTCTGCCACGTGAGTGAGTCCCTCGACCTCGATGCCTGACCGTGCACCGAGGGTACGGCACAGGCGTACGACACCGTCAGCCGAGACCGCCGACCGCGCGGCGCCCGGATCCCGGCCCGTGACCGCCGCCGGCCCGCACCGCCGGGAGACCCGCACCGCGGCCGCCCCGCTCCGGCCGCACCGCCGGAAGGCCCGCACCGTCGCCGCCCCGCCCGCCTCGCTCCGGACCCCGGACGCGGCCCCGCCGGGACGCCCGCCGCCGCGACCGGAGGGCCCGGACAGCACCGCCGCCACCCCGGCCGCACCACCGGGAAGCCCGTCCCGGCGCCACCCGGCCCCGCCGGGACGCCCGCCGCGGCCGGGTGTCCGGCCCCCACCGTCGCCGCCCCGCGCCGGGGCCGGGCCGCCCCGGCGCCCCGCGCCGCCCGGCTCAGCCGCGTCGTTCCTGGCGCTGCTTGTCCTCGACGCAGAGGGTGGCCCTCGGGAAGGCCTGCATCCGGGCCTTGCCGATCGGCTTGCCGCACACCTCGCACAGGCCGTACGTGCCGGCGTCCAGCCGCTCCAGGGCGTGCTCGGTCTGCTCCAGCATCTCCCGGGCGTTGGCCGCGAGGGCCAGCTCGTGCTCGCGGGTGATGTTCTTGGTGCCGGTGTCGGCCTGGTCGTCCCCGGCGCCGTCGCCCGAGTCCCGCATGAGGCCGGTCAGCTCCTCCTGGGAGTGCGCGAGCTCGCTGCGCAGCCGCAGCACCTCCGCCTGGAGCCCGTCGCGGGCCTCGGCGGCCTCCTCGGGCGTCCACGGGTCCTCGCCCGGCCGGACCGCGAGCTCGCCGGTACGGGCCGGGGGCACCGCGACCCCGTCGTCGACGGTCGTGACGCCACCCGCGGTCTTCTTCGCTGCCACCGTCCTGGCTCCTGTCTGCTTCCGCGCGGGCGCCCTGCCCGCGGCCGCCCTCTTCGCCCCGGCCTTCTCGGCGGGCGCGCCCGGGGCGGCGGGGTCGGCGGGGGCCGCCGCTCCCGTCTTCTCCACGACGGCCTTCTTGGCCGCCGCGGCCTTCTTCGCGACCGTCTTCTTCGCGGCCGCCACCTTCTTCGCGACCGCCTTCTTGGCGTCCGCCCCGCCGGTCCCCTTCCTCCCGGGGGCCGGCGGTTCCTCCGCGACCGCGGGGCGCCCGGCGACCGCCGTCCGTTTCCCGGCCGTGGTCTTCTTCGCGGCGGTCTTCTTCGCCACCATGTCGCGGCCCCTTCACATTTTGTGATCTTGCTCGCGAATCGTGCTGGGACGATAAATCGGCCCGGGGCCCGCGGCAACGGGGCACGCCGCCGTTCCCACCCGCCCCCGCTCCCCGCCGGGGCTGCCTGCATCCGTTGTGCCCGGCTCCCCGCCCGGTTATCCGCCCCGCCCCTCCCCCACATGGCCCCACCCCGGGTCGGGCGCCCGCCGTGTGGCCATTCGGGTCACGGGAAAACCGGTCCGCCCTCCTTCCCCGGGGCCCGTACACTGGGCTCAGCGAAAGGCTTGGATGGGGACGAGTAGCGTCGTACGCAGCCATGAGCGACCCGGGGACGGTGAGAGCCCGGGGGCGAGCCCGATGTGAAGCATCACCCCGGAGCCGCCGGAAGAAAGCCGCCCCACGGGCGCGGTGACTAGACCCGGCGTCGCGACCCCAATGAGGGGGCTCGGGGCGGTCACGTCCGGAGCCAAGGAGGGTGGTACCGCGGGAGCAGCGCTCTCGTCCCTCCGACGGAAGCAGAACCGTCCGTCCGGAGGAGAGTCCGCCGCATGACACCGCCGCAGTACCGCCAGGTGCCCGCCCAGGTCGACCTGCCCGCCCTCGAGCACGCCGTGCTCGACTTCTGGCAGGAGAACAAGGTCTTCGCGAAGACCCTGGAGCAGTCCGGGGGACGCCCCGAGTGGGTCTTCTACGAGGGCCCGCCCACCGCCAACGGCATGCCGGGCGCCCACCACATCGAGGCCCGCGTCTTCAAGGACGTCTTCCCCCGCTTCCGGACCATGCGCGGCTACCACGTGGCCCGCAAGGCCGGCTGGGACTGCCACGGCCTGCCGGTCGAGCTCGCCGTCGAGAAGGAGCTCGGCTTCTCCGGCAAGAAGGACATCGAGGACTACGGCATCGCGGAGTTCAACGCGAAGTGCCGCGAGTCGGTGACCCGCCACACCGACGCCTTCGCCGAGCTGACGACCCGGATGGGCTACTGGGTCGACCTCGACGACGCGTACCGGACCATGGACCCCTCGTACATCGAGTCGGTCTGGTGGTCGCTGAAGCAGATCTTCGAGAAGGACCTGCTGGTCCAGGACCACCGGGTCGCCCCCTGGTGTCCCCGCTGCGGCACCGGCCTCTCCGACCACGAGCTGGCGCAGGGCTACGAGACGGTCGTCGACCCCTCGGTCTACGTCCGCTTCCCGCTGACCTCCGGCCCGCTGGCCGGCCGCGCGGCGCTCCTGGTCTGGACGACGACCCCGTGGACCCTGGTGTCCAACACGGCCGTCGCCGCCCACCCCGAGGTCACCTACGTGGTCGCCACCGACGGCGACGAGCAGGTCGTCGTCGCCGAGCCGCTGGTCGACAAGGCGCTCGGCGAGGGCTGGGTGACCACCGGCGAGACCTTCACCGGCAAGGACATGGAGCGCTGGACGTACGAGCGCCCGTTCGAGCTGATCGAGTTCCCGGAGCCGGCGCACTACGTCGTCAACGCCGAGTACGTGACGACCGAGGACGGCACGGGTCTGGTCCACCAGTCCCCCGCCTTCGGCGAGGACGACCTCAAGGTCTGCAAGGCGTACGGCCTGCCGGTCGTGAACCCGGTCCGCCCCGACGGCACCTTCGAGGAGGACGTGCCGCTGGTCGGCGGCGTCTTCTTCAAGAAGGCCGACGAGAAGCTGACCGCCGACCTGGACGCGCGCGGCCTGCTCTTCCGGCACATCGCGTACGAGCACAGCTACCCGCACTGCTGGCGCTGCCACACGGCCCTGCTCTACTACGCGCAGCCGTCCTGGTACATCCGCACGACCGCGGTCAAGGACCGCATGCTCGCGGAGAACGAGAAGACCAACTGGTTCCCGGAGTCGGTCAAGCACGGGCGCTTCGGCGACTGGCTGACCAACAACGTCGACTGGGCGCTCTCCCGCAACCGCTACTGGGGCACCCCGCTGCCGATCTGGCGCTGCGAGGACGGGCACCTCACCTGCGTGGGCTCGCGCGCCGAGCTGACGGAGCTGACCGGCGCCGACCAGTCGGGCCTGGACCCGCACCGCCCGTACATCGACGCGGTCACGTTCCCGTGCCCGGACTGCTCGAAGACGGCGGCCCGCGTCCCCGAGGTCATCGACGCCTGGTACGACTCGGGCTCGATGCCGTTCGCGCAGTACGGCTACCCGTACGAGAACAAGGAGCTGTTCGAGAGCCGCTACCCGGCGCAGTTCATCTCCGAGGCGATCGACCAGACCCGCGGCTGGTTCTACACGCTGATGGCCGTCGGCACCCTGGTCTTCGACAAGTCGTCGTACGAGAACGTGGTCTGCCTGGGCCACATCCTCGCCGAGGACGGCCGCAAGATGTCCAAGCACCTGGGGAACATCCTCCAGCCGATCCCGCTGATGGACCAGCACGGCGCCGACGCGGTCCGCTGGTTCATGGCGGCCGGCGGCTCGCCGTGGGCGGCCCGCCGGGTGGGCCACGGCACGATCCAGGAGGTCGTCCGCAAGACCCTCCTGACGTACTGGAACACGGTCGCCTTCCAGGCCCTGTACGCCCGCACGGCCGGTTGGGCGCCGAGCGCGGCGGACCCGGCCCCGGCCGACCGCACGGTCCTCGACAAGTGGCTGCTCTCCGAGCTGAACACGCTGGTGGCCGAGGCGACCGAGGCGATGGAGTCGTACGACACCCAGCGCACCGGCAAGCTCCTGTCGGCGTTCGTCGACGACCTGTCCAACTGGTACGTGCGCCGCTCCCGCCGCCGCTTCTGGCAGGGCGACAAGGCGGCCCTGCGGACCCTGCACGAGGTCGTGGAGACGGTCACGCGCCTGATGGCCCCGCTGACCCCGTTCATCACCGAGCGGGTCTGGCAGGACCTGGTGGTCCCGGTGACCCCGGACGCCCCGGAGTCGGTCCACCTGGCCACCTGGCCGGAGGCGGACGCCACGCTGATCGACGGCACGCTCTCCGAGCAGATGCTGCTCGTCCGGCGCCTGGTCGAGCTGGGCCGGGCGACGCGCGCCGAGTCCGGTGTGAAGACCCGCCAGCCGCTCTCCCGCGCCCTGGTCGCGGCCAACGGCTTCGCGGCGCTCTCCCCCGAGCTCCGGGCCCAGATCACGGAGGAGCTGAACGTCTCCTCGCTCGCCTCCCTCTCGGAGGTCGGCGGCTCGCTGGTCGACACGACGGCGAAGGCCAACTTCCGGGCCCTGGGCAAGCGCTTCGGCAAGGGCGTCCAGGACGTGGCCAAGGCGGTGGCGGCGGCGGACGCGGCGGCCCTCTCCCTGGCACTGCGCTCCGGCGGGGCGAGCCTGGAGGTGAACGGCGAGACGATCACCGTCACCCCCGAGGAGATCATCATCACGGAGACCCCCCGCGAGGGCTGGTCGGTCGCCTCGGACGCGGGCGCGACGGTCGCCCTGGACCTGGAGATCACCCCGGAGCTGCGCCGGGCGGGCCTGGCCCGTGACGCGATCCGGCTGATCCAGGAGGCCCGCAAGAACAGCGGCCTGGACGTCGCCGACCGGATCGCCCTGCGCTGGACCGCGGCCTCCGAGGAGACCACGGACGCCCTGGCGGCCCACGCGGCCCTCATCGCGGACGAGGTCCTGGCGACGGACCACGCGAACGGCGAGGCCGACGACACCTACGGCGCCCCGTTCACGGACGATTCCCTCGGCCTGACGTTCCGCCTCCGCAAGGCGTAACCGGCACGGCGAAAGGCCCGGCCCCCTGCTCCGGGGGCCGGGCCTTTCGCTTTCCCCCGCCCCGTCTTTTCCCGAAACCCCGCCGGGGGGGGCGACGCGCGCCTTCGCGGCGCGAAGCTGCCGCGTTCAGGGGCCGGGGCTCCGCCCCGTGTCTCCTCCGGGGCCCGGGGCGGAGCCCCGGTTTCGGGAAGGGGCGGGGTGGGGGAAGGGCCCGCCGCAGGCGCTCCCGAGCCCGCACGTCTCCACACACGACGAAGGGCCGGCCCCCGGTTTCCCGGGAGCCGGCCCTCGTAGCCTGCCGACGGCTACGCGCTCGTCGCGCGATCGCCCGCCGTCAGTTGTCGTCCTCGTCGATCAGGAAGCCCCGCATCGGCGCCGGAGCCTGCTGCATCGGCTGCGGTGCCTGCGGACGGACCGGAGCCATCGGCTGGGTCATCGCCGGGGACATCTGCTGCTGACCGCCGCCGTAGGACGGGGCGCCGCCCATGGACGGGCCGCCACCCATCGTGCCGCCGCCGTAGGACGGGGCACCGGCGCCGGCCGAGGCCATCGACGGAGCCGGCGGCAGCGAGGCCGCGGCCGGGGCCCGCGGCGGAGCCAGCGAGTCGTCGGCCTGGGTCTCGAGCTGGCGGAGCTGGGACTCCAGGTACGACTTCAGGCGCGTGCGGTACTCGCGCTCGAAGCCCCGCAGGTCCTCGACCTTGCGCTCGAGGGTGGCGCGGGCGGACTCCAGGGAGCCCATCGCGACGCGGTGCTTCTCCTGCGCGTCCCGCTCCAGGGCGTCGGCCTTGGCGCGGGCGTCCCGCTCCAGGCCCTCGGCGCGCGAGCGCGCCTCGCCGACGATCTTGTTGGCCTCGGAACGGGCCTCCGCGATCGCCTGGTCGGCGGTCTGCTGGGCCAGCGAGAGGACACGCGCGGCGCTGTCGCCGCCCGGAGCCTGCGCGGGCTGCTGCTGCATCTGCTGCGGGTGGCCCATCGGACCGCCCTGCATCGGGCCGGGACCCATCGGTCCACCCTGCATGGGGCCGCCCTGCATCGGGCCGGGACCCATGGGCCCGCCCTGCATGGGGCCGCCCTGCATGGGGCCGGCGGGAAGCTGAGGAGCACCGGAAGGCAACTGCGGCGGGCCCATCTGCGGCGGCTGCTGCTGGACCGGCGGTCCGGATATGGCGGCGGGGACCGGGGCCCCGGGACCGACGGGACGATCCTGCTGCTCCGGGGGCTTGCGCATGCCCTGCTGCTGCTGGTTCTGCGCGGCGGCGCGCGTCGCGGCGGCCAGCTTGGCGCGCAGGTCCTCGTTCTCGCGAAGCAGGCGGGTCAGCTCGGCCTCGACCTCGTCGAGGAAGGCATCGACCTCGTCCTCGTCATAGCCTTCTCGAAGGCGGACGGTCGTGAACTGCTTGTTCCGCACGTCCTCGGGAGTCAGCGGCATCTCTTCTTCACCTCTACGTAGTCGTCGGCAGTCGGCAAGACCGTATCGTCCACACGCACCTCACTCACCTCGCGAAGCTGCTGACGAGGGAGATCAGGATCCAGACGATGATCATCAGAACGAAGAAGGACAGGTCGAGTGCCACGCCCCCGAGACGCAGCGGCGGGATCAGCCGCCGCAGAAGCTTGAGCGGTGGGTCGGTGACAGTGTAAGTGGCCTCAAGGACGACCACCATCGCCTTACCGGGTTCCCATGAACGGGCGAACTGGAAGACGTAGTCCATGACAAGCCGGACGATCAGGAGGACGAGGAAGCACATCAGCACGATGTAGACCACCTGTAGTGCGACGCCCATCCCGCGTTTCCCTCTCCCCTGGCTTGCGTGCTCTCGCTCGTCCGGCCGCCCTCGCGACCGGTCCGTCCGGTTCCTGTGTTCTCAGCTCTGGTTGAAGAATCCGCCCTCTGCGATCCGGGCCTTGTCCTCCGCCGTGACATCGACGTTAGCAGGAGACAACAGGAACACCTTCTGCGTCACGCGCTCAATGCTGCCATGGAGCCCGAAGACGAGTCCGGCGGCAAAGTCGACAAGTCGCTTCGCGTCCGTGTCGTCCATCTCCGTGAGGTTCATGATCACGGGGGTGCCCTCACGGAAGTGTTCCCCGATGGTACGGGCCTCGTTGTAGGTCCGGGGGTGCAGCGTGGTGATGCGGTAGGGCTCCCGCTCGGACACGACCTTGGGCATGATCACCGGTGCGTTCTTCTCCAGGCTCGGGCGTTCGGGTGTGATGGATGCCACGGGGGCAATTCGGGCCGGACGTCCGCTTTCGGCGAGTACCGGGACGGAATGGGCGACGGGCTCCCGGGGCGCCGGGGGCTTCACCACGCGTACCGGTTCCTCGTGCTCCACCTGTCGCGGGGGAACGTGACGCCGGTCGCGCTCGGGCTCCGGCTCCAGCTCGGGTTCGAAGTCGTCGTCGGGGTCGAAGCCCCGGCCGTCGTACCCATCGTCCTCCACGAGGCCGAGGTAGACCGCCATCTTGCGCATCGCGCCGGCCATTCTCCGATTCCTCCGCTCTGTGGTGGATCGGCCTTGTCACCAAGTGCCGGCGATCCACGGGCCGTCCCGCCGTTCTGCGGAATGACCATATTTTCTGCTGTGGTCCGACTTGCTTCGCGACGTTACCCGAGCTTCGGGCGGACTCCGAGTACCGCCGTACCGACGCGTACGTGTGTCGCCCCGGCGGCGACGGCCTCTTCGAGGTCTCCGCTCATCCCTGCCGACACCATGTTCGCAGTCGGACGGGTCGCGCGCAGGGCAGTCGACAAATCCATCAGCCGGTCGAAGGCCGCGCGGGGTTCGCCGGCGTACGGGCCGGCGAGCGGGGCGACCGTCATCAGGCCGTCGAGCCGCAGCCCGGGGGCGGCGTCCACGGCCGCCGCCAACTCCTCGATCCCGTCCGGCGCCACGCCGCCGCGGTCGCCGCGCTCGCCGGCCTCCGCGTCGAGCGCGACCTGGATCAGGCAGCCGAGTTCGGTCCCCTTCCCCTCCGCGGCGGCGGAGAGGGCGGAGACGAGCTTCGGGCGGTCGACGGACTGCACCACATCGGCATAACCGGCCACGGACCTGACCTTGTTGGTCTGCAACTGGCCCACGAAGTGCCAGGTGAGGTCGAGATCGGCACAGGCGGCCGCCTTGGGCGCGGCGTCCTGGTCCCGGTTCTCGGCGACGTGCCGAACGCCCAGGCCGTGGAGGATTCTCACGTCGCTCGCGGGGTAGGTCTTGGTCACCACGATCAGGGTGACCTCCTCGCGCGCGCGCCCTGCGGCGGTGCAGGCGGCGGCGATGCGCGCCTCCACCCGGGCCAGGTTCTCGGCGAGTTCCGCCGTGCGGTCCGTCATGAGCTCTTTCCTGCCGGGGATCCGGGGGCCGCGCCCCGGGAGGAATCGGCGTCCAACCAGACATATCCCGCGAGTCGCCCCGTGGTGCGGTCGCGGCGGTACGAGTAGTGGTCGCGGGACTCCAGGGTGCAGATCCCGGCGTCCTCGACGTCCCGGACCCCGAGCCGGGCGAGCTGCGCGCGCACTCCGGCGGCGACGTCGACGGCGGGGGTCCCCCAGGAGGTCTCCGCGGCGGCGTCCGGCTCGACGGCCGCGACCTCGGCGCGCATCGCCTCCGGCACCTCGTAGCACCGTCCGCAGACGGACGGTCCGGTGCGGGCGACGATCCGGGCGGGGTCGGCGCCCAGGCCGGTCATGGCCCTCACGGCGGCCGGGACGACCCCGGCGACCATGCCGGGCCGTCCGGCGTGGGCGGCGGCCGCGACCCCGGCGACGGGGTCGGCGAGCAGGACCGGGACGCAGTCGGCGGTGAGGACGGCGAGGGCGAGCCCGCGCCGGGCGGTGACGAGGGCGTCGACGGAGGGGATCTCCGCGTCGCCCCAGGGGCCTTCGACCTCGGCCACGTCGGCGCCGTGCACCTGGTTCATCCAGACCACCCGGGCCGGGTCGAGCCCGAGGCTCCCGGCGGCGAGCGACCGGTTGGCGAGCACGGCCCCGGGGTCGTCGCCCACCGCGCCGCCGAGGTTGAGCTCCTCGTACGGAACGGCGCTCACCCCGCCCCACCGGTCGGTGAAGGCGAAGTGCGCGCCGTTCGCGTCGAAGCGACATCCTATCACTTCAGGAAGTCCGGGACGTCCAGCTCCTCGGCCTGGCTGTCCGCGTACGGACGGGCCGGGGGGACCACCGGCGGTGCCGGGGTCAGCGGGGCCTCGTTGACGGCCGGGGCCGGGGGCTCGACCGGCGCGGGGGCCGGGTCCTCGCGCGGGGTCACCGTGCCGAGGCCGCCCAGCGGGCGGGAGGTCTCGGTGGCGCGGGGCGCCGGGGCGGGCTCCTCGCGCTTGGCGGAGACCGAGCCGATGATGTTGTCCCGGCGGGCCGGCGGCTGGCCGCCGTCGAAGCCGGCCGCGATGACGGTGACCCGGACCTCGTCGCCCAGGGCGTCGTCGATGACGGCGCCGAAGATGATGTTGGCCTCGGGGTGGGCCGCCTCGCTGACCAACTGCGCCGCCTCGTTGATCTCGAAGAGGCCGAGGTCGCTGCCGCCGGAGATGGAGAGCAGCACGCCGCGGGCGCCGTCGATGGAGGCCTCCAGGAGCGGCGAGGAGATCGCCATCTCCGCGGCGGCCACCGCGCGGTCGTCGCCGCGGGCGGAGCCGATGCCCATGAGGGCCGAACCGGCCTCGGACATGACCGACTTGACGTCGGCGAAGTCGAGGTTGATCAGACCCGGGGTGGTGATGAGGTCGGTGATGCCCTGGACACCGCTCAGGAGGACCTGGTCGGCCGACTTGAAGGCGTCGAGCACGGAGACCTGGCGGTCCGAGATCGAGAGCAGCCGGTCGTTGGGGATGACGATGAGGGTGTCGACCTCTTCGCGGAGCTCGGCGATGCCGTCCTCCGCCTGGTTGGCGCGGCGACGGCCCTCGAAGGTGAACGGGCGGGTGACCACGCCGATCGTGAGGGCGCCGAGCGAGCGCGCGATGTTGGCGACGACGGGGGCGCCGCCGGTGCCGGTGCCGCCGCCTTCGCCGGCGGTGACGAAGACCATGTCGGCCCCCTTGAGGACCTCCTCGATCTCCTCACGGTGGTCCTCTGCCGCCTTGCGACCGACGGCCGGGTTCGCCCCGGCCCCGAGGCCGCGGGTGAGTTCACGGCCGACGTCGAGCTTGACGTCGGCGTCGCTCATCAACAGCGCTTGCGCGTCGGTGTTGATCGCGATGAACTCGACGCCCTTGAGACCGACCTCGATCATTCGGTTGATGGCATTGACACCACCGCCGCCGACACCGATGACCTTGATGACTGCGAGGTAGTTCTGCGGTGCTGCCACGTCGAAGGCCTCTCGCCTCGAGTTACGTGTCGCCACCGCGCGGTTGACCGCGCTGCGACGACGGATGCCGATTGGGACGGTCCGAAACGCCGACCCAAACCCTAACGTTGAAGTTTAGGGTTACCAGTGTCTCTGTTCGCTGGACTCTTCCGAACAGGACACTAAGTCGACAAGTGGCGCACGTTCAACGAACACGCCGAACCTCCCGTTTTTCTTTTCACCCTATGTGATCACCCGTAGCGCTGGCCAACCAGGGTGCTGGCCAGCGCTGATGCCCGTCAACTCCCCGACGCGGCGGGGGCCGTGGGGGCACTTACGTCGAAGTGCCCCGCTTTGGGAACGGCCTTCATGAGGGCGGTGAGGACCCGGGCCTTGGCGGTGCCGTGTTCGCCGCTGCCCCAGAGGACGGTGCGCCCGCCGGTCAGTTCGAGCGTGACGGAGTCGTACGAGGTGACGCGGACGGCCCGGGTGTCCCGGGCGACCTCCGCCGGGAGTTCGCCCCGGACGCGGACCGCCTCCCCGAGCAGCCGGTCCGTGCCGAAGCGGCGGAGGCTCGGGGAGGACGAGGCGTCGAGGACCAGCAGGGGAACGCCCCGGGGGGCGGTGGCGACGGTGGCGAACCGCACGCCGCTCCTGTCCACTTCGGTGAACTTTCCGCCCTTTTCGATGAGCAGGGCCGGCTGCCGTTCCGTCACCCGGAGGTCGATTCCGTGCGGCCAGGACCGCACGACCTCGATCGACTCGATCCGGGGCAGCAGTTGCCGGGTCCTGGCCACGATGGCGTCGGTGTCGACGGAGGCGAGCGGGGCGCCGGCCGGGACGGCCGCGGCCTTCTCGACCTGGGCCGCGGTCAGGACCCGCGTGCCGGAAGTCTTCACACGTTCCACACGGAACCAGTCCGACCCGTAGAGCGCCCAGAGGACGCCGACGGCGACCGCCGCGAGGCCGAGCGCGGAGAGCAGGAGCCGGGGCGCGGGCACCCGGAACCTTCGATTCCGGGCGCCCTGCCGGGACGGACCGTCCGACGGCCCCTTCGACCCGCGTGCGCCGCCCCTCTCGGCGGTCGTCGGTGCGGTTGCCACCCGGCGCCTCCTGCCTTCCGTCCGGAGCGCCGCGCTACGCCTGGCGGCGGGCGGCGATCGCCTCGTACACCATGCCGACGAGCAGGTCGTCGGCGTCCCGGCGACCGAACTCGGCGGCGGCGCGGGACATCTCGTACAACCGGTGCGGATCGGCCAGTAC
This sequence comes from Streptomyces sp. NPDC007872, assembly GCF_042868165.1. NCBI lineage: Bacteria > Bacillati > Actinomycetota > Actinomycetes > Kitasatosporales > Streptomycetaceae > Streptomyces > Streptomyces sp. NPDC007872. The sequence continues at coordinate 901,444 of NZ_JBIAEA010000002.1, read as the reverse complement.
GGGCAGGACGTTGCCCTGCACCCACTGCGGCGTCAGCTCCGCGTCGTCGACGAGGAGCCCGCCGCCGGCCTTGACCACCGGCTGGGCGTTGAGCCGCTGTTCGCCGTTGCCGATGGGCAGCGGGACGTAGGCGGCGGGCAGCCCGACGGCGGAGAGCTCGGCGACGGTCATCGCGCCCGCGCGGCAGAGCATCATGTCGGCCGCGGCGTACGCGAGATCCATCCGGTCCACGTACGGTACCGGTACGTACGGCGGCATACCGGGCATGTTGTCGACGCGCGGCATTTCGTTCTTCGGGCCGACCGCGTGCAGGATCTGGATCCCGGAGCGCTGGAGCACCGGGGCGACCTGCTGGACGACCTCGTTGAGGCGCCGGGCGCCCTGCGAGCCGCCCGAGACGAGCAGCGTCGGCAGGTTCGGGTCGAGCCCGAACGCGGCGCGCGCCTCGGGGCGCACCCGGGCCCGGTCGAGGGTGGCGATGGTGTGCCGCAGCGGGATGCCGATGTAGCGGGCGTTGCGGAGCTTGCTGTCCGGGGTGGCGACGGCGACCCCGGCCGCGTACCGCGAACCGATCTTGTTGGCCAGGCCGGGCCGGGCGTTGGCCTCGTGGACCACGATCGGCACCCCGAGCCGCTTGGCGGCCAGATAGCCGGGCAGGGCCACGTAGCCGCCGAAGCCGACCACGCAGTCCGCCTTGGTGCGCTCCAGGACCTGCTCGGCCGCCTTGATCGTGCCGCGCAGCCGCCCGGGGACGGTGATCAGCTCGGGGGTGGGCTTGCGGGGCAGCGGTACGGCGGGGATGAGCGCCAACTCGTAGCCCCGCTCGGGCACGAGGCGGGTCTCCAGACCCTTCTCCGTGCCGAGCGCCGTGATCCCCACGCTGGGGTCCTGCCTGCGCAGGGCGTCCGCGAGGGCGAGCGCGGGCTCGATGTGGCCGGCGGTCCCCCCACCGGCGAGTACGACATGCACCGAAATTCACCGCTCTCCGGACGGACGCTTCTTCACGCGCCGTCGCATCGACTTCCATCTCTTCCCGACCCGCTTGCCCCAACCGGGGCGGCGCATGGCCAGGGCCGCTTTCGCGGCGGGTTCCTGTCGCGCGAAGGCGATGAGGAGCCCGACGGCGAACATGGTCGGCAGCAGGGCCGACCCTCCGTAGGAGAACAGCGGGAGCGGGACACCGGCGATCGGCAGCAGGCCGAGCACCGCACCGATGTTGATCACGGCCTGCGCCGTGATCCAGGTGGTCACACCTCCCGCGGCGAACCTCACGAAGGGGTCCTCCGTGCCTCCGGCCACGCGGATACCCGCATAGCCTAGAGCCGCGAACAGGGCGAGTACCGACAGCGTCCCCGCGAGGCCCAGTTCCTCACCGGTGACCGCGAAGATGAAGTCGGTGTGCGCCTCGGGCAGTTGGCCCCATTTCTCCACGCTCGCACCGAGCCCGGATCCGAACCATCCGCCCGACGCCAGAGCATAGATTCCGTGCGCGGCCTGGAGGCAGGGGGCTCCGTCGCCGCCGGGGTCGGACGCGCCGATGCACTGGAAGCGCTTCATGCGGTTGGCGCTCGTCTTGATGAGCAGCACGCCGATCGCGCCGGCGACGGTGAGCACCCCGACGAAGAGCCGGGTGGGCGCGCCGGCCGTCCAGAGCAGGCCGAAGAGGATCGCGGCGAGGACGATCGAGGTGCCCATGTCGCCGCCGAGCATGATCAGTCCGAGCAGCATGAAGGCGCCCGGGACCAGCGGCACCAGCATGTGCTTCCACTGGGTCAGGAGCCGCATGTCCTGCTTGCGGGCGAGCAGGTCGGCGCCCCACAGGATCAGCGCCAGCTTGCCGAACTCGCTGGGCTGGAGCTGGAAGGGGCCGCCGAGGGAGATCCAGTTCTGGTTGCCGTTGACCGCGTGCCCTATCCCGGGGATCTGCACGAGGGCCATCAGGAAGACCGCGCCGACCAGGATCGGGTAGGCGAGCGCCCGGTGCAGCCTCACCGGCATCCGGGAGGCCAGGAAGAGCAGTCCGGTGCCGAGGAGCGCGGCGAAGAACTGCTTCCGGAAGAAGTAGGAGGGCACCAGCTCGTAGCGGAGCGCGGTGATCATCGAGGCGGAGTAGACCATCACGAGCCCGAGGCCGGTGATGAGCATCCCGGCGCCGATGATCACGTAGTACGCCGTGAGAGGGCGGTCCCAGGCCTTCCTGGCCCGCTCGTGGAGTCCCCGGATCCCTCCGCCGCGCGCCCGCCGCGGGGGCGCGGGAGCCCGCCCCCCGCCGCGTGCGGCGGAGGGCCGGCGCGTCCCGGCGGTCTTGCTCGGCATGGTCGCCGTCCCCTCCGGTCGTGTCCGGTGCGGCCGGACCCTCCCACTGGTCGGGTCAGGCGTCCCCGGCGGCGGCGAGGGCGCGGACCGCGTCCGCGAAGGCCTCGCCGCGCTCGTTGTAGTTGGTGAACATGTCCATCGAGGCACAGGCCGGGGCGAGCAGGACCGTGTCCCCCGGGCGGGCGAGCCGGGCCGCCTCGCGGACCGCCTCGGACATCGCCCCAGTGTCGGTCCGGTCGAGGTCGACCACCGGGACCTCCGGGGCGTGTCGCGCCAGGGCTTCGCGGATCAGGGCCCGGTCGGCGCCGATCAGGACGGCCCCGCGCAGCCGCTGCGCGGACTTCTGGACGAGCTCGTCGAAGGTCGCGCCCTTGGCGAGGCCGCCGGCGATCCAGACGATCGGGTCGTAGGCCGCCAACGAGGCTTCCGCCGCGTGGGTGTTGGTGGCCTTGGAGTCGTCGACGTAGGTGACTTCCCCGACCTCCTCGACCCGTTCGATGCGGTGCGGGTCGGGCCGGAAGGCCTTCAGGCCGTCCCGTACGGCCTTGGCGTCGACGCCGAAGGCGCGGGCCAGGGCGGCGGCCGCGAGGGCGTTGGCGATGTTGTGCGGAGCCGGGGGCTGCACGTCGGCGACCTCGGCCAGCTCCTGGGCGTTCTCCCGCCGGTTCTCGACGAAGGCCCGGTCGACGAGGAGGCCCTCGACGACGCCCAGTTCGGAGGGGCCGGGGGTGCCGAGGGTGAAGCCGATCGCGCGGCAGCCCTCCTCGACGTCGGCCTCGCGGACCAGGTCCTCGGTCACCTTGTCGGCCGTGTTGTAGACGCAGGCGATCCGGTTGCCCTCGTAGATCCGGCCCTTGTCGGCGGCGTACGCCTCCATGGAGCCGTGCCAGTCGAGGTGGTCGGGCGCCAGGTTGAGGACGGCGGCCGAGTGGGCGCGGACCGAGGGCGCCCAGTGGAGCTGGTAGCTGGAGAGTTCGACGGCGAGCACGTCGTACTCCCGCTCGCCGAGGACGGCGTCGAGGAGCGAGACGCCGATGTTGCCGACGGCGGCGGTCCGCAGTCCGGCCGCCTCCAGGATCGAGGCGAGCATCCGCACGGTCGTGGTCTTGCCGTTGGTGCCGGTGACGGCGAGCCAGGGGGCGGCTCCGGGGCCCCTGAGCCGCCAGGCCAGTTCGACGTCGCCCCAGACCTCCACGCCCGCCTCGGCGGCGGCCGTGAAGAGGGGCTTGTCGGGGCGCCAGCCGGGGGCGGTGACGATCAGCTCGGTGCCGGTCGGCAGGGTGTCGCCGTCGCCGAGGCGGACGGTGATCCCCTCGGCCTCCAGTGCGGCCGCCTGGGCCCGGGAGCGCTCGTCGTCGCCGTCGTTGACGACGGTCACGCGCGCGCCGAGGGCGCCCAGGACGCGGGCGGCCGGGATGCCGGAGACGCCGAGTCCCGCGACGGTGACGTTCTTGCCGTTCCAGTCGAGCCGTTCTGTCACTTGTCCGCTGCCCATCCCGCGTAGAAGAGGCCCAGGCCCACGATCACGCACATGCCCTGGATGATCCAGAACCGGACGACGACCAGGACCTCGGACCACCCCTTGAGTTCGAAGTGGTGCTGGAGGGGGGCCATCCGGAAGACGCGCTTGCCGGTCATCTTGAACGAGCCGACCTGGATGACCACGGACATCGTGATCAGCACGAACAGGCCGCCGAGCAGCGCGAGGAGGAGCTCCGTGCGGGAGCAGATGGCGAGGCCGGCGAGGGCGCCGCCGAGGGCGAGCGAGCCGGTGTCGCCCATGAAGATCTTGGCGGGCGAGGTGTTCCACCACAGGAAGCCGAAGCAGGCTCCCATGAGGGCGGAGGCCACGACCGCGAGGTCCAGCGGGTCGCGGACCTCGAAGCAGGCGTTGGGGTTGGTGAGGGTCAGCGCGTTGGCACAGGACTCCTGGAACTGCCAGAGCCCGATGAAGGTGTACGCGCCGAAGACCATCACGGAGGCGCCGGTGGCCAGGCCGTCCAGACCGTCCGTCAGGTTCACGCCGTTGGACATGGCCAGGATCATGAAGAGCGCCCAGACCACGAAGAGCACCGGGCCGATGGTCCAGCCGAAGTCCGTGATGAAGGAGAGCTTCTCGGAGGCCGGGGTGAGTCCGCGCGAGTCGGAGAACTGGAGCGCGAGCACCGCGAAGGCGATGCCCACGATGAGCTGTCCGGCCATCTTCGCCTTGGCCCGCAGACCGAGCGACCGCTGCTTGACGATCTTGATGTAGTCGTCGAGGAAGCCGACCAGGCCCATGCCCGCCATCAGGAAGAGGACGAGCACGCCGGAGTACGAGACGGGTTCACCGGTGATGACCTTGGCCAGCGCGTACGCGATGAGCGTGGCCAGGATGAAGGAGATGCCGCCCATGGTGGGCGTGCCCTTCTTCCCGGCGTGGCCGCGCGGGCCGTCGTCCCGGATGAACTGCCCGTACCCCTTGCGCGCGAGCAGCTTGATGAGCAGCGGGGTGCCGATCAGGGTCAGGAAGAGCCCGATGGCCCCCGCGAAGAGGATCTGCCTCATCGGCCGGTGACCTCGCCCTCGGTGTCGAGGAGAGCCAGGGCGACCTGTTCGAGACCGACCGACCTGGAAGCCTTCACAAGGACGACGTCCCCCGGGCGCAGCTCACTGCGCAACAGGTCGACCGCCGCCTGCGCGTCGGACACGTGCACCGACTCCTCACCCCACGAACCCTCGTTATATGCGCCCAGTTGCAGCCAGGACGCTTCCCTGTCCCCGACCGCCACGAGCTTGCTGACGTTGAGCCGGACGGCGAGCCGTCCGACCGCGTCGTGCTCGACGAGCGATGCGTCCCCGAGCTCGGCCATCTTGCCGAGCACCGCCCACGTACGGGCCCCCCGGGCCTGTGCGGCCCGGCCCATGGCCGCGAGCGCGCGCAGGGCGGCCCGCATGGACTCGGGGTTCGCGTTGTAGGCGTCGTTGACGATCGTCACGCCGTCCGGACGCTCGGTGACCTCCATGCGCCAGCGCGACAGGGAGCCGGCCTCGGAGAGCGCGGTGGCGATCTCTTCGACAGGCATGCCCAGCTCGTGCGCGACGGCGGCCGCGGCGAGCGCGTTCGACACGTGGTGCTCACCGTACAGGCGCAAGGTCACGTCGCTGCACCCGGTGGGTGTGTGAAGGCGGAAAGAGGGCCTCCCGGTCTCGGTGAGGTGGACGTTCTCGGCACGTACGGCCGCTTCGTCCGCTTCTCCGAACAGGGTCACGCGGGCCTTGGTGCGGTCGGCCATCGCGCGCACGAGGGGGTCGTCGGCGTTGAGGACCGCCACGCCCCCCTCGGCCTCGGTCGGGAGCGACTCGACCATCTCGCCCTTCGCCAGGGCGATCTGCTCCCGGCCGCCGAACTCGCCGATGTGGGCGGAGCCCACGTTGAGGACGAGGCCGATGCGGGGCGGGGTGAGGGTGGTGAGGTAGCGGATGTGGCCGATTCCGCGCGCGCCCATCTCCAGGACCAGGTGCCGGGTCTCGTCGGTCGCGCGGAGCGCCGTGAGGGGCAGGCCGATCTCGTTGTTGAGCGAACCGGGCGTCCACACGGTGGGGGCGTGCTTCTCCAGGACCTGGGCGATCAGGTCCTTGGTGGAGGTCTTGCCCGCCGATCCGGTGAGGGCGACGACATCGGTGCCGAGGCGTTCGACGACCGTTCGGGCGAGGGCCCCGAGGGCGGTCTGGACGTCGTCCACGACGATCGCGGGCACGCCGACGGGGCGGGCGGCGAGCACGGCCGTGGCACCCGCCTCGACGGCGCGCGCCGCGTAGTCGTGGCCGTCGACGCGCTCACCGGCGAAGGCGGCGAAGAGGCTGCCGGCCCGCACCTCGCGGGAGTCGATGACGACGGGCCCGGTGATCCGGGCGGCCGGATCCGGTATGTCGTGCGCCTGCCCGCCGACGATTTCGGCGATCTCGGCGAGGGAGAGGGCGATCACTGCTTCATCCCTGACTGTTCTGGTGGCTGGCTTCGGCACTGCTGGTCGGCGGGGCGGCCGGGGTCTTCCGGCCGAGGATCGCGGCGCGCAGGACCTCGCGGTCGTCGAAGGGGCGGACGGCCCCGGCGATCTCCTGGCCCTGTTCGTGTCCCTTGCCCGCGACCAGGACGGTGTCGCCCGGCCGGGCGCGGGCGACGGCCGCGGCGATGGCGGCGGCGCGGTCGGCGAGGACGAGCACCTCGCCGCGCTCCTCCGCGGGGACCCCGGCGGCGCCCGTGAACATGGCGGTGAGGATGGCGAGGGGGTCCTCGGAGCGGGGGTTGTCCGAGGTCAGGACGGCGGTGTCGGCGAGCCGGGCGGCGGCGGCGCCCATCGGGCCGCGCTTGGTGACGTCCCGGTCGCCGCCGCAGCCGATGACCACGTGCAGCCGGCCCTCGGTGACCTCGCGCAGGGAGCGCAGGACCGATTCGACGGCGTCCGTCTTGTGCGCGTAGTCGACGACCGCGAGGTACGGCTGGCCGGCGTCGACGCGCTCCAGGCGGCCGGGGACGCCGGGGACGGCCGCGACGCCCTCGGCCGCGGCCTTCGGGTCGAGGCCGGCGGCGGCGAGGACGGCGATGGCGGCGAGGGTGTTGGCGACGTTGAACGGGCCGGGCAGCGGGGCGGTGGCGGGGATCCGCTCGCCCCGGGGGCCGACGGCGGTGAACGTCGAGTCGTGGGAGCCCAGGACGAGGTCCTCGGCGCGCCAGTCGGCGTCGGCGCGGCCCTCGGCGGAGAAGGTGAGGACCGGGACGCCGGCCTCCTTCACGAGCCTGCGGCCGTACGCGTCGTCGAGGTTGACCACGCCCAGGCGGCTGCGCTCGGGCGTGAAGAGCCCGGCCTTGGCCTGGAAGTAGTCCTCCATGTCGGAGTGGAACTCCATGTGCTCCGGGCTGAGGTTGTTGAAGACGGCGACGTCGAAGACGCAGCCGTCGACCCGGCCGAGCACGAGGGCGTGGCTGGAGACCTCCATGGCGACGGCCTCGACGCCCCGTTCGCGCATGACGGCGAAGAGGGCCTGGAGGTCGGTGGCCTCGGGGGTGGTGCGCTCGGACTTGATGCGCTCGTCGCCGATCCGCATCTCGACGGTGCCGACGAGTCCGGTGCGCCGTCCGGCGCCGCGCAGGCCGCCCTCGACCAGGTAGGCCGTGGTGGTCTTGCCGGAGGTGCCGGTGATGCCGATCCGCAGGAGGTCGGCGCCGGGCCGTCCGTAGATCTCGGCGGCGAGTTCGCCCATCCGGGCGCGCGGGTCCTCGACGACCAGGACCGGCAGTCCGGTGGCGGCGGCGCGTTCGGCGCCCGCCGGGTCGGTGAGGATCGCGGCGGCTCCGAGTCCGGCGGCCTGGGCGACGAAGTCGGCGCCGTGGAGGCGGGCGCCGGGCAGGGCGGCGTAGACGTCCCCCGGGCGCACGGCCCGGGAGTCGTGGGTGATGCCCGAGATCTCGGCGTCGCCCGGGGTGTCGGTCCCCAGGTGCGCGGCCAGGTCGCCCAGGGGTGTCGGGCGGACCCGCTCCGGCCGTGGCGGGGTGGTTCGGTACTGATCAGCGTGTGGCACGGCGGTGAGCGTACCGGGCCCACCCTGTGGGGGGCCAAAAGAGGCCGGGGCCTCGCCGGAGTTCGATTTCCGGTTCCCGGAATGGGGGGTGATCGTTGTCACTGGTGCTCCCGGAGTGTCACGGGGTGGGATCGAAGACGACCGGCAGTCGGGCGGGGCCGCTGCCCGTGGGGGCGATGTGGAGGGTCTTGAGGGCGAACTCCATGACCTTCTTGTAGATGGGTCCGCAGATCTGGCCGCCGAAGTAGCTTCCCTTGGTGGGGTTCTGGATGGCGCAGTAGACGGTGACGCGCGGCGCGTCGGCGGGGGCGAAGCCGGCGAAGGAGGCGGTGTAGCCCTTGTAGCGGCCGAGTTCGGGGTCGACGCGGTTGGCGGTGCCGGTCTTGCCGGCGACGCGGTAGCCGGGGATCGCGGCGCGGGTGCCGGTGCCCTCCCGGTCGTCGACGACGGACTCCAGCATGGCGGCGAGGGTCTTGGCGGTCTTCTCGCTGACCACCCGGGACTCCTCGGGCCGGGGGGCCGGGGCGAAGCGTCCGTCGGGGCCCTTGGTGCCGCGCACGAGGGTGGGGGCGACCCGTACGCCTCCGTTGGCGATGGTCGAGTACACGGAGGCGGCCTGCATGGCGTTGAGGGAGAGGCCCTGGCCGAAGGGGATCGTGTACTGCTGCGAGGTGGACCAGTCCCCGGGCCCGGCGAGGATGCCGGGGGTCTCCCCGGGGTAGCCGAGGCCGGTGGGGCTGCCGATGCCGAACCTGCGCAGGTAGGAGTGGAGCACCTTGTTCGACTCGGCCTGGGTGGCGCCGAGGCGGCCGGTGGCGAGGATGGTGCCGATGTTGCTGGACTTGGCGAGGACGCCGTTGAGCGTCAGGTACCAGGTCGGGTGGTCGATGTCGTCCTTGAAGAGCCGGTCGCCGCGGTGGAGCCGGTTGGGGACGGTGACGTGGGTGTCGGGGGCGGCCTTGCCCTCCTCCAGGACGGCGGCCATGGACATGACCTTGCTGGTGGAGCCGGGCTCGTAGGCGTCCTGGAGGGCGGCGTTGCCCATGGAGGCGGCGTTGGCGGCGGAGAGGTCGTTGGGGTCGAAGCCGGGGGCGTTGGCCATGGCGAGGACCTCGCCGGTGCGGGTGTCCTGCACGATGACGTAGCCGCGGTCGGCCCTGGACTTCTTCACCTGCTCGGTGATGGCCTGCTGGGCGGCCCACTGGATGTCCCGGTCGATGGTCAGCTCGATGTTCGAGCCGGGGACGGCGGGGGTGCCCTGGGAGCCCGCGGTGGGCACCTGGCGGCCGCCGGACTGGGTGAAGCGGATCTTGCCGTCCTTGCCGGCGAGCCGCGGGTCGAGCATGGACTCCAGGCCGCCGGCGCCCCGGCCCTCGGCGTTGACGTAGCCCAGTATCCCGGCGGCGAGTTCGCCGTTCGGGTAGACGCGCTTGGTGCTGGGCTCGCTGAGGACGCCGCCGAGGAGGTTGATCCCGTTGCCCCCGGCGGCGGGCTGGGACTTCTGTCCGTAGACCTTCTTGAGGTCCTTGATCTGGTTCCAGACCTGGGGGGTCTGCTTGCGGGCGAGCAGGGTGTAGCGGGACTTGGGGGTGCGGAGCTTCTTGGCGAGCTCGGCGGGCGGCTTGCCGAGGATCGGGGCGAGGAGGGCGGCCGCCTGTTCGGGGGCGTCCGCGACCTTGCTCTCCTCGGGGGTGAAGAGCTTGGGGTCGGCGGTGATGTCGTACGCGTCGACGCTGGCGGCGAGCGCGATGCCGTTGCGGTCGGTGATCTCGCCGCGCTCGGCGGAGAGCGTGTACTCCTGGAAGCGGTACTTGTCGGCCTTGGCCGCGTACGCGTCGGCGTCCACGGCCTGGACCTGGAGCAGCCGGACGACGAAGACCAGCATGACGAGGGTCAGGCCGAGGGAGACCAGGCGCAGCCGGGGCCGGGGGCTGCCGAGCTTGATGGTGCGGGGCCTGCGGGCCGGGGGCCGGGGCGCGGGCCGCCCGGCCCCGGCCGCCGGGCGCGGCGCGGGGCGGGCCGTGCGGGTGCCGACGGAGGCCGCCCGGCCCGGCCGGGGCCGGGCGGGCCGGGCGGGACCGGGGACGCGGCGGCGCGGGGGCTCCTGGGGGGGCACTGCTCGGTCACCTGCCGGAGGTCGTGGGAGCGGTTGCGGGGGACGCGGGCGCGGTCGGCGCCGGGCCGGTGCCGGTGGGGTCCGTGCCGGTGCCGGCCGTGCCCGTCGGCGGCTCCGGGGAGGTGGCGGAGGCCGTCGGCACCGGGTTCGCCGTCGGGAAGGGGGCGGCGGAGGGGCGGCCGAGGACCCTGCCGTCCGGGCCGAGGAAGGCGGGGCTGCCGCCCGGGACCATGCCGAGCTCGCGGGCCCGCCGCTCCAGGGCGTCGGGGGCCGCGTAGTCGTCCACGTCCCGCTGGAGCGCCTGCTCCTCGTCGGTGAGCTCGGTGGTCTCGTTCTTCAGCTCGTTCAGCTTGAAGGAGCCCTGGTTGAGCGCCGAGTTCAGCAGGAGCAGGCTGATCAGGCCGCCGCCGAGCAGCACGACGACGAGCAGGACGAAGGGTGTGCGGGCGGCCGTGCTGGGACCGGACGGCATGAGCCGTCCGAGCCGCGCGGCCCGCCCTTTGAGGGGCCCCTTCGCCGTGCTCACAGGACGTCTTCCCGGATGCGCTCGACGCCCCGCAGCCGGGCCGGGGCGGCGCGCCGGTTCTCGGCGACCTCCTCCTCGGTGGGCAGCTCGGCGCCGCGCGTGAGCAGCTTCAGCCGGGGCTGGTACTTCTCGGGGACGACCGGCAGGCCGGGCGGGGCGGTGGTGGCCGCGCCGGCCGCGAAGACCTGCTTGACGATCCGGTCCTCCAGGGACTGGTACGAGAGGACGGCGATCCGGCCGCCGACGGCGAGGGCCTTCACGGCCGCCGGGATCGCCCTCTCGACGCTGTCGAGCTCGTGGTTGACCTCGATGCGCAGGGCCTGGAAGGTGCGCTTGGCCGGGTTGCCGCCGGTGCGCTTGGCGGCCTGGGGCAGGGCGTCGCGGATGAGCTCGACGAGCCGGGCGCTGGTGGTGAACGGCTCCTTCTCGCGCTCGCGCACGATCGCGGAGACGATCCGCTTGGCCTGCTTCTCCTCGCCGTACGCGCGCAGGATGCGGACCAGTTCGCCGGGCGGGTAGGTGTTGAGCACCTCGGCCGCGCCGATGCCGGTCGACTGGTCCATGCGCATGTCGAGCGGGGCGTCCTGGGCGTAGGCGAAGCCGCGGTCGGCCTCGTCGAGCTGCATGGAGGAGACGCCCAGGTCGAACAGGACGCCGTCCACCCGCGGGATGCCGAGCCGGTCGAGGACCTCGGGCAGCTCGTCGTACACCGCGTGGACGAGGGTGGCCCGCTCGCCGTAGGGGGCGAGCCGTTCGCCGGAGAGCCGCAGGGCCTCCTTGTCCCGGTCGAGGGCGACGAGCCGCACCTCGGGGAACCGCTTCAGCAGGGCCTCGCTGTGGCCGCCGAGCCCCAGGGTGCAGTCGACGACGACCGCGCCGGGGCGCTCCAGGGCGGGGGCCAACATGTCCAGGCACCGCTGGAGCATCACCGGGACGTGTCGGTCGTTGCTCAATGCGCCTTCTCAATTCGGGCACGGGGGCACGTACCGCCGGGTCCCCGCCCGCTCGCTGGGGAGAAGCGGTCGTCCGGCGCCGGAAGGGCGCGTCGGCCGACCGGCGAGCGGGAGGAGGCCGAGCCGTGGGTACCGCCGCGCACATGGGGGAGAAACCGCGGAAATCGCTCGTTGTCTCCGTGAACTTCGCGTCACTTTAGTCCACGGGACCCGCCGGTCAATCAACCCGCTGGCGCGTCGCACGGCCCCGGCGGTTCCGTCGGACATTCCGGGCGGCTCACTCGTTCGGGGCGCGTCTCTCCCTCCTGTGGGTCACCTCACACAGCGGCCCGTTGACGCTCCCCGCCCCGTCCCGCGCCGGGCCGCGCGGACCCGCGCCGCCGACCGGGTTTAACGGTCGAAACTCCGGCATTTCCTCCGTACTTGCCGGCGGCCGAGTGACACGACCCGGCCGCGCCAACAAGAATGCCCGGGTGGACACCTCACGAAGATCCCACCGGGGGCGGGTGTCCATGTGTTTCGGAAGGCCGAGGAGGGCCGGGTGACGACCTATGACGATCGAGCGAGCCTCACTGATCTGACCGCCACTGTGGAGCGCGTCCGCAGGTCGGTGGAGAGCGTGATCGAGGGCAAGCCCGAGGTCGTACGGCTTTCGCTGACCGTGCTGCTCGCCGAGGGGCACCTCCTCATCGAGGACGTGCCCGGCGTCGGCAAGACCATGCTGGCCAAGACCCTGGCCCGGTCCATCGACTGCTCGGTGCGCCGCATCCAGTTCACGCCGGACCTGCTGCCCTCGGACGTCACGGGCGTGTCGATCTTCGACCAGCAGCGCCGGGAGTTCGAGTTCAAGCCGGGCGCGATCTTCGCCCAGATCGTGATCGGCGACGAGATCAACCGCGCCTCGCCGAAGACCCAGTCCGCGCTCCTGGAGTCCATGGAGGAGCGGCAGGTCACCATCGACGGGCAGACGTACGAGCTGCCCAGCCCGTTCATGGTCGTGGCCACCCAGAACCCGGTCGAGATGGAGGGCACCTACCCGCTGCCCGAGGCCCAGCGCGACCGCTTCATGGCCCGGGTCTCCATCGGCTATCCGAGCGCCGAGGCCGAGTTCCAGATGCTCGACGTGCACGGCGCGGTCAACCCGCTGGACGACCTCCAGCCGGTCGCGCACGCCCACGACGTCCTGAAGCTGATCGAGGCGGTGCGCGCGGTGCACGTCGCCGACGCCGTGCGCCGGTACGCGGTCGACCTCGTCGCCGCCACCCGCACCCACCCCGACCTGCGGCTCGGCGCCTCCCCGCGGGCCACCCTCCACCTGCTGCGGGCCGCGCGGGCCTCCGCCGCGCTCAGCGGCCGCGCGTACGTGCTGCCCGACGACCTCCAGGAGCTCGCCGCGCCCGTCCTCGCCCACCGGCTGCTGCCGACGGCGCAGGCCCAGCTCAACCGCCGCACCGCCGAGCAGGTCGTCCAGGACATCCTGCAGCGCACCCCCGTACCGGCCGCGGCCCCGCCCGCCGGGCCGCTCTACGGCCAGCAGCCCGGCGCCCGGCGGCTGTGATGACGAGCGCCGCCGTGCCGGACGGGCAGCGGGGCGACGACGACCGGGGCGGGCTGCGGGCCGCCCTGAGCGGCCTGACCACCCGCGGCCGTTCCTTCCTCGCCGCCGGGGTGGCCGCCGCCGTCTGCGCGTACGTCCTCGGCCAGGCCGACCTGCTGCGCGTCGGGCTGCTGCTCGCCGTCCTGCCGCTGATCTGCGTCCTGGTGCTGCACCGGACCCGCTACCGGGTCGCGACCTCGCGCCTGCTCACCCCGCAGCGGGTGGAGACGGGCACCGAGGCCCGGGTCAGGCTGCGGATGGAGAACGTCTCCAAGCTGCCCACCGGGCTGCTCATGCTCCAGGACCACGTGCCGTACATGCTGGGGTCCCGCCCGCGTTTCGTCCTCGACCGGGTCGAGGCGGGCGGGCGGCGCGAGGTGTCCTACCGGGTCCGCTCGGACCTGCGCGGACGCTTCCCGCTCGGGCCGCTCCAGTTGCGGCTGAGCGACCCCTTCGGGATGTGCGAGCTGACCCGCTCCTTCAGCGCGTACGACACCCTCACCGTCGTGCCCAGGACCGAGGCCCTGCCGCCGGTCGGGCCCTTCGGCGAGTCCGCCGGGTACGGCGAGGGGCAGCGGCGGGCGCTCGCCCTCGCCGGCGACGACGACGTCATCCCCCGCGCCTACCGCCACGGCGACGACCTGCGCCGGGTGCACTGGCGCTCCACCGCCCGCTACGGCGAGCTGATGGTCCGCCGCGAGGAGCAGCCGCAGCGCGCCCGCTGCACCGTCCTCCTCGACACCCGCGAGGTCGCCTACCGGGGCGCGGGGCCCGACTCCGCCTTCGAGTGGGCGGTCTCCGGCGCCGCCTCCGCGCTCGTCCACATGCTGGAGCGCGGCTACACGGTCCGGCTGCTCACCGACACCGGCAGCGCGGTCCCCGGCGAGGGCGCCGAGGGCTTCGGCGGCTCGGTGCAGGACCCGGCGGACTCGGCCGGTCTGATGATGGACACCCTCGCGGTCGTCGACCACTCCGAGGGGGCCGGGCTCTCGCGCGCCTCCGACGTGCTGCGGACCGGCGGCGACGGGCTGCTCGTCGCCTTCTTCGGCGACCTCGACGAGGAGCAGGCCGCGCTCGTGGCCCGGATGCACGGGCGCACCGGCGCGGCCGTCGCCTTCGTCCTGGACTCCGGCGCCTGGCTGACCGGCGGTTCGGTCTCCGGGGCGGTCGAGAAGCGTCTGCGGCAGTTGCGCGAGGCGGGCTGGACGGCGATCGCCGCCCCGCCCGGGGCGCGGCTCGCCGATCTGTGGCAGCAGGCGGCCGGCGTCCGCGCGGAGGCCGCCGCCGACACCCCCTACGGAGGATGGGCATGAGCGGGCGCGCACGGCTGACGCTGGCCTCCTGGGCCGCCACCCTGATGGCGGCCGGGGCCCTGCTCCCGCTGGTGAAGCCGGCGACCTGGATCTTCACGGCGGCCTTCGTGCTCGCCCTGGTGAGCGGAACGGGCACGCTGGTCCGGCGGGCGGCGCCGGCCCGGTCCCTGACCCCGGCCGCCCAGGCCGTGGTCGCGCTGCTCGCACTGACCGCGCTCTTCGCCCGCGAGCAGGCGGTCCTCTGGCTCTTCCCGGGGCCGCGGGCGGTGACGTACGCCGCCGAGCTGTTCCGGACGGGCGCCGAGGACGTGGGCCGGTACGCGGTCCCCGCGCCGGACACCGAGGGCATCCGGCTCATGCTGGTCGGCGGCGTGGTCGTGATCGGGATCCTGGTGGACGCCCTCGCGGTCACCTTCCGCAGGGCGGCCCCGGCCGGTCTGCCGCTGCTCGCCCTGTACTCGGTGGCGGCGGGCCTCTCCGGCGGCGGCGCGGGCGGGCTCTGGTTCCTCCTGGCGGGGGCGGGCTATCTGCTGCTGCTCCTCGCCGAGGGCCGGGACCGGCTCTCGCAGTGGGGGCGGGTCTTCGGCGGCGCCCAGCGCACCGGCCGGCCCGGCACCACCGTCGGCAGCGGCGGTCCGTCCTTCGCGCCGGTCCGCACCGGGCGCCGGATCGGGGCCGTGGCCATGGGGGTCGCGCTCGTGGTGCCGTTCGCGCTGCCCGGTCTGAACGGCGGCCTCCTCCTGAACGGCGGGGGCGGCGAGGGGTCCGGGGGCAGCGGCGGGGGCGGCACGATCTCCACCGTGAACCCCCTGGTCTCCCTCCAGGACGACCTGCGCCAGCAGGAGGACCGGGAGGTCCTGCGCTACCGGACCAACGCCACCGACACCAGCGGCATGTACCTGCGCCTCGTCGCGCTCGACCAGTTCGACGGCCTGTCGTGGAAGTCCTCGGTCCGTCCGATCGTGGACGTGCCGGAGCGGCTCCCGTGGCCGGAGGGGCTCGCGCAGGACGTCCGGGTCACCGAGGTGACCGGCAACTTCGTCGCCTCCGGGAACTACGAGCAGAAGTGGCTGCCCATGCCGTACCCGGCCGCCCGGGTCGACGTCGAGGGGAACTGGCGGTACGAGCCGGCCGGCCGGATGCTGGTCGGCGACGGCAAGCAGACCACCCGGGGCGCCCGCTACCAGGTGGCCAGTCTGGACGTGCGGCCGACGGCGGAGCAGCTCGCCGCCGCCGGACCCGCCCCGCAGGAGCTGCGCGCCGAGTACACCAAGGTGCCCCCGTCGCTGCCGGCCGACGTGAGGGCGACGGCCCTGAAGGTCACCGAGGGCGCGCGCAACGACTACGAGCGGGCGGTGCGGCTCCAGGACTGGTTCGCCCGGGACGGCGGCTTCCGCTACGACGTGGACGTGAAGTCCGGCACGGGGGTGCAGGCGGTCTCCCGCTTCCTGAAGGACAAGGAGGGCTTCTGCGTCCACTTCTCCTTCTCGATGGCGGCGATGGCCCGCTCGCTCGGCATCCCGGCCCGGGTGGCCGTGGGCTTCATGCCGGGCACGCCGCAGACCGACGGATCGGTGTCGGTCGGCATCCGGGACGCGCACGCGTGGCCGGAGCTGTACTTCGAGGGGGCGGGCTGGACGCGGTTCGAGCCGACCCCGGCGCGGGGCTCCACCCCGGCGTACGCCCGGGCGACCACGCCCTCGGGCTCGGCCACCGCGCCCGCGCAGCCGCAGCAGAGCGCCTCGGCGCAGCCGTCCGCCGCGCCGAGCGCCTCGGACGGCTGCACGCCGCAGATGCGCAAGCTCGGCGACTGCGGCCCGGATCCGGCGGTGGCCGGGGCGGCCCCGGAGGACTCCGGTCCCGACCCGCTGAACACGGCCCTGGTCGTCCTGGGCGTGGTCGCGCTCCTGGTCCTGCCGCTGCTTCCGCTGTTCTGGCGGATCCGGACCCGCTCCCGGCGGCTCGGGCCGGCCGGGTCGTGGGACCCGGAGGAGACGGCGCCGTCCGGAGCGGCACCCGCCGGGGGACGGCCCGGCCGGGTCGCGGCGCGGGGCGCCGGAGGGACGGCGGCGCGGACGCTCGCGGTCTGGCGGGAGGTCAACGACACGGCCTGGGACTACGGGGTCGAGCCGGACGAGTCGCAGACGCCCCGGCGCGCGGCGGCGCGGATCGTGCGCCTGGGCGAGCTGCGGGGCGAGTCCACCGACGCGGTGCACCGGGTGGCGCGGGCGGTGGAGGAGGTGCTGTACGCGCCCCGGCCGCAGCCGGTCGCGGACCTGGCCGAGGAGGCCGGGCGGGTCCGGGCGGGCTTCCACGCGGGCGCGGACCGTCGCACCCGGTTGCGCGCCCTGCTCGCCCCCCGCTCGGCGGTCCGGGTCCGCTGGGCGGCCTCGGCCCGCTGGGCGGAGACGACGGCCCGCTGGTCGGAGCGCCGCGGCGCCCTGACGGCCCGCTTCCGCCGGGCCCCGCACGGGGCGGGCTGAGGGAGCCGCTCGGGGGGGGGGAGGGGGTGTGGGGCGTGCGGACCGCCCCCCCACCCCCCGGGGCCCGGGGGCCCGAACAACCACAACCCCCCCCGGGCCGCCCCCCGAGGGCGGCCGGCCCCGGCGGGGGCCGGTGGTAGGAGGG
>NZ_JBIAEA010000002.1:0-884423 GCF_042868165.1 Streptomyces sp. NPDC007872 | reverse complement strand
TCCGGGGGGGGCGCGGGGGCCCCCCCCCCGCCCGGGGGGGGGGGGGGCCCCCCCCCGGGCCCGGGGGGGGGGGGGGGGGGGGCGCGGGGGGGGGGGGGGGGGGGGGGGGGGGGCCGGGCCCCCCCCCCCCCCCTCCCCCGTGGCCCGTGGGCCCGGAACACGAACGAGCCCCGCGGGGCCGCCGCGCTCGGGAGCGCGGCCCTGCGGGGCTCGGTTCGTCGGAGGGGGCGGGGCTTCCGCTCAGGGGGCCGTCAGTGGCCGCCGCCCTGTTCGTCACGGCGGCGCTGCCACCGCTCTTCGATCCGGTTCATCATGGGGCGTCGCTGCCGGGTCTGGCGGCCGCCGGCCGCCGGTCCACCCGCAGCCTGCTGCTCACCCGGCTTCGGCGCCTTGCGCCATCCGGTGACCGCCAGGACCGCGCAGCCCAGCATGACGAGGAATCCCACCACGCTGATCCAGATCTGCTGTGCGACCATTCCGGCCATGAGGAGCGCGATACCCACCAGGAAGCCGGCGACTGCCTGGTAAACCCGTCGCCGGGTGTACGTACGCAGTCCGCTTCCCTCGAGCGCTGTCGCGAACTTGGGGTCTTCGGCGTACAGCGCTCGCTCCATCTGCTCGAGCATGCGCTGCTCGTGCTCCGAGAGCGGCACGGAGTCCTCCTAGTCGTCGGCCGCGGGGGCGACCGGTTTGCGGCCCTTTCAGGATAGGCAGGGAATCGCCCCCGTGAAACCCGCCCACAATGCCGAATAGCCAATCCGGGCCGCCATGCGGATCGGTTGCTGAGGCGTTGATTCCCCGGGGCCCCGTCCGTCATGCCGGATGGTGTCCCCCGATCATACGGGGCCGGGGCCCGCACCGGGCGTGCTGTGGCGTACTCCATGGGGCGCCGCGGCCCGAACCGCCGAACGGGTGACCCCGGGATCAGGTCCGCTTCTCGCCGAGGACGTGCAGTTGGGTCGCCACGGCGTGGAAGGAGGGCAGCTCCGCGGCGGCCGCCTCCAGGCGGAGGAGGGCCTCGGCCGCGCCCGGCTCGGTGTCGACGAGGACGCCGGGGACGAGGTCGGCGAAGACCCGGACGCCGTGCACGGCGCCGACCTCCAGGCCGGCCCCGTCGGCCAGCTCGGCGAGTTGCTCGGCGGTGAAGCGCCGGGGCACGGGGTCGCCCGCGCCCCAGCGGCCCGCCGGGTCGGTGAGCGCGTGCCGGGCCTCGGTGAAGTGCCCGGCGAGGGCGCGGGCCAGGACGGCGCCGCCGACCCCGGCGGCGAGCAGGCTGAGGCTGCCGCCGGGCCGGAGCGCGGCGACCGCGTTGCGCACGCCCTCGGCGGGGTCGTCGACGTACTCCAGGACGCCGTGGCAGAGCACGGCGTCGTACCCCTCGCGCCCGACCACGTCGAAGAGGCCCCGGACGTCGCCCTGGACGCCGGTGACGAGGTCGGCGACGCCGGCCTCGGCGGCCCGGCGCTCCAGCGCGAAGAGCGCGTTGGGGCTGGGGTCGACGACGGTGACCCGGTGGCCGAGGCGGGCCACCGGCACCGCGAAGTTCCCGGAGCCGCCGCCCGTGTCGAGGACGTCGAGACCGTCTTTCCCGGTGGCCCCGACCCGGCGGTCCAGGGCGTCCTTGAGGACGTCCCAGACGACGGCGGTGCGCAGGGAGGCGCGCGACGGGCGTGAGGTCGCCTCTCGACCGAAGGCGGGGGAAGGGTCCGGCACGGCTGTTGACTCCTCGGTGACGGGTACGGACCTCCCCACCCTATGGCCTCGGTCCCGCCTTTCGGATCATCCTCCCGCGTCGTCGCTCCCGGGGCCGCGGGACAGCACCGGCCGGAGGGCGAGCAGCCGCTCGACCAGGCGGGAGAAGTGCGCGGCGTCCCTGAGGAGGTCGTCGGCCTCCCTCGGGGTGGCCGCGCTGGTGATGCCCGCCTCGGCACGGGCCCTGCGCGGTGCGCCGGCCGCGAAGTGGGCGCTCCACTCGGCGAGCTCGGGCGCCAGCTCGGCGAGGAGCTCCCAGGCGGTGCGTATCCGCTCCTTGCGACGGGGTACGGGATCGGGCGTGCCCCGGGCGGCGAGCACGGCGGCCGCGGCGCGCAGGGCGGCGAGGTGGGCGGTGGCGTACCGCTCGTGGGGGCGGTCGAGGGCGGCGGCCTCGGCGAGGCCGGCGCGGGACTTGGCGAGGAGGTCGAGGGCGGCGGGCGGGGCGGCGGTGCGGCGGGAGACGGGGTGGATGTCGGACGCGGGTCCGGAGTGCACGGGGACGGGGTGGCGCCTGGGTGCGGCTGCTGCGGATGGACGTGCCATGACGAAGCCTCCTGTCGTCGCGTGACGGCACTGTGGCCGTATGTGTCTATCGTGCCCAGCCCCACTGACAATCAAGCTGACCTGCGGTTTTGCGAAGGATCCGACGCGGGGGTAGCTTTTGAACTGACCAGTCAGTTCAAAAATGGGGAGTGGGGGGTGAGTCCGTGGGCACGGAAGCCGAGGAACAATCGCACGGCGCCGCCGTCGTCGCGGACGGCTTCGGACTGAAGGGACCGCGGGGCTGGGCCTTCCGGAAGGTGTCCTTCCGGGCGGAGCCGGGCGCGCTCGTGGCGATCGAGGGGCCCTCGGGCTCGGGGCGCACCTGTCTGCTCCTCGCGCTCACCGGCCGGATGAAGGCCAAGGAGGGACACGCCGAGGTCGGCGGCCTCCCGCTGCCACGGAAGATGGCCGCGGTGCGCCGGATCAGCGCGCTGGGCCAGGTCCCGGGCGTCAACGAGCTCGACCCCGCCTTCACGGTCGCCGAGCACCTGCACGAGCGGGCACTGCTCCAGCACCGCTTCGACGGCTCCGTACGGGCGCTGCTGCGGCGCCCCGGCACGCGGGCGGCGCAGGCGCGGGCCCGGATCGAGGAGGCCGTGGCGGCCGCGGGGCTCGACCTCGACGCCCTGCCGAAGGGCGGGCGGACCTCCGTGCGGGACCTGGAGCGGTTCGAGGCGCTGCGGCTCTCGATCGCCCTCGCCCTGATCGGGCGCCCCCGGCTGCT
Source organism: Streptomyces sp. NPDC007872 (assembly GCF_042868165.1). Taxonomy (NCBI): domain Bacteria; kingdom Bacillati; phylum Actinomycetota; class Actinomycetes; order Kitasatosporales; family Streptomycetaceae; genus Streptomyces; species Streptomyces sp. NPDC007872. The sequence continues at coordinate 881,401 of NZ_JBIAEA010000002.1, read as the reverse complement.
CGCCGTGGACGACACGGACCTGAAGCTCTCGGACTCCGCCCGGGCCGAGGCCTGGACGCTCCTGCGCTCCCTGACCGCGACCGGGACGACCGTCCTCGCCGTCTGCAGCGAGGCCCCGGAGGGCGCGCTGCGGATCACCACGGAGACGCCCGAGGCGCAGGAAGCGCAGGAAGCGCCGGAGACATCCGAAACCTCCGAGGCTCCCGAAGCCCCCGAAACTCCCGAAGCTCCCGAAGCTCCCGCGAAGGTCTCCGCGGAGAAGACCGCCGACGCGCCGAAGGCCGCCGGCCCGGAGGACGCCGCCGAGGCACCCCGTACCGACGGCGACACCGACACCGCCACCGGCGCCACCGCGTCCACGACCGAGGAGGGGGCGGCCGATGCGCTCGCCGAAACTGGCCGCTCTTGAGCTGAGGCGCTTCGGCAGGGGCAAGCTGCCGCGCGCCGCGCTCGTCGCGGTCCTGCTGCTGCCGCTGCTGTACGGCGCCCTGTACCTGTACTCGTTCTGGGACCCGTACGGCAGGCTCGACAAGATCCCCGTCGCCCTCGTGAACGAGGACAGGGGCGCCACCGCCGACGGCAAGAGGATCACCGCGGGCGACGACATCACGAAGGGGCTCCTGGAGAGCAAGACCTTCGCGTGGCACCGGGTCAGCGACGAGGAGGCACGCAGGGGCGTCGAGGACGGGACGTACTACCTGTCCCTGACCATGCCCGGCGACTTCAGCTCGCGCATCGCCTCCAGCTCCGGCGACTCCCCCGAGACCGGCGCCCTGCGGGTGCGCACGAACGACGCCAACAACTACATCGTCGGGCAGATCTCCCGGACGGTCTTCTCCGAGGTGCGCACCGCGGCCTCCACCAAGTCCTCGCGGACCTTCCTCGACAAGATCTTCATCTCCTTCTCCGACATCCACGACGCCACCGAGAAGGCCGCCAAGGGCGCCGCCGACCTCAAGCAGGGCGTGGACAAGGCCAAGAAGGGCTCCAAGAGCCTGGCGGACGGACTCGGGGACGCCAAGACCGGCAGCGGCGACCTGGCCGCGGGCCTGAAGAAGCTCGACAAGGGCGCCAAGGACCTGGAGGACGGTTCCCGCAAGGTCGCGGACGGCACCCAGACGCTCGCCGACAAGGTGAACGGCACCGCCGACAAGGTCCGTCCCTACCTGGCGAACAACGGCAAGTCGATCCGCGACACCGCCCGGCTCGTCTCCGACTCGGCCACCGCCGTCCAGCACAACCTGGACGTCCTGGTCAAGCGGGGCCCCCAGCTCCGCACCGCCGCGCACAAGGCCGACGAGGACATGACCGCCCTGCACCGCGAGGCGTGCGTGGAGGTCCCGGACCCCGACGCCCGGATCTGCAAGGTGCTCCAGCGGGCCGCGGTCACCGCCGGTGACGTGGCCGTCATCGCGGACGACGTGCACGAGCTGACCAAGGACGGCAACGGCGACCTGAAGAAGCTGAACGCGCGCCTGGTCACGCTCAAGAAGCAGGCCGACGAGCTGGCCGCCCGCGCCCCGCACCTCGACGAGGACGTCGAGGACGCCATCCGGAAGATCAACGAGCTGAACACGGGCGCCAAGAAGGTCGCGGCGGGCGCCGACAGGCTGCACACCGGCATCACCGAGGCGAAGACCGGCTCGGTGAACCTGGACGCCGGCGTCGGCAAGCTCAAGAAGGGCGCCGGCGACCTGGACGGCGGCCTGTTCAAGCTGGCCGACGGCTCCGGCGAGCTGGCCGGCGGGCTGCGCGACGGGGTCGCGCAGATCCCGGACTACGACCGGCAGGACCGCGACCGGCGCACGGAGGTCATGGCCGACCCGGTGCGGCTCGCCTCGCAGTCGATGCACAAGGCGCCGAACTACGGCACCGGTTTCGCCCCGTACTTCATCCCGCTCTCCCTCTGGGTCGGCGCGATGGTCGCGTACATGATCATCCAGCCGTTGAACCGGCGCGCGCTCGCCGCGGGCGGCTCCGCCTGGCGGATCGCCCTGGCGGGCTGGCTCCCGGTGGCGGCGATCGGCATCCTCCAGGTCGCGGCCCTGATGTCGGTCCTCCACTGGGGCATCGGCCTCCAGATGGCGCGGGCCGCCGGCACGATCGGCTTCCTCGCCCTGGTCGCCTGCTGCTTCACCGCGATCGTCCAGTGGTTCAACGCCCGCTTCGGCGCGGCGGGCAGGATCCTGGTGCTCGCCGCCCTGATGCTCCAGCTCACCTCGGCGGGCGGCACGTACCCCGTCCAGACCAGCCCGCCCTTCTTCAACGCGATCCACCCCTTCCTGCCCATGACGTACGTGGTCGAGTCGCTGCGCCGGCTGATCACGGGCGGCGGGCTCGAACCCGTCTGGCAGTCCTGCGCGGTCCTGACGGCGTTCACCGTGGGCGCCCTGGCCCTGACGGCCGTCTCGGCCCGCAGGCGGCAGGTCTGGACGATGGACCGGCTCCACCCCGAACTGACCCTGTGACACCGGGCCGGTGCCACCCGTGACACCTGTGAGAATCGACCCCATGGACAGCAGCAGCACCAGACGCCGGGCCACGCGCGCGAAGCTCTACGAAGCGGCCGTGACGCTCATCGCGGAGCAGGGCTTCTCCGCGACGACGGTGGACGAGATCGCCGAGCGGGCCGGCGTGGCCAAGGGCACGGTCTACTACAACTTCAAGAGCAAGACCGAGCTCTTCGAGGAGCTGCTGCGCCACGGGGTGTCGCTGCTCACCGCCTCCCTGCGCACGGCGGCCGAGGAGACCGCCGGGCGCGGCGGGAGCCGGGTCGACGCGCTGGACGCGATGATCCGGGCGGGCCTGGTCTTCATCGACCGCTACCCGGCCTTCACCCAGCTCTACGTGGCCGAGCTCTGGCGCACCAACCGGGCCTGGAACTCCACGCTCCTGGTGGTCCGCCAGGAGGCGGTCGCGGTGGTCGAGGGGGTGCTGCGCGAGGGGGTCGAGGCCGGGGAGCTGAGCGAGGAGATCGACGTCCAGCTCACGGCGGCGGCGCTCGTCGGCATGGTGCTCGTGGCCGCGCTCGACTGGCAGGCCTTCCAGAGCGAGCGGTCGCTCGACGACGTGCACGCGGCCCTCTCCCGGCTGCTGCACGGCCGGGTGGGCGGGCGCCGCTGACCGGTCCTCCGCTCCTCCACGCGCGCGTGGGGACGGAGAACACCCGCGCACGGAAGAAGGCCGGTGCGGTGGGGCTCGATCCTCCCGAGCCTCACCGCACCGGCCTCTCCGCGTCCCCCGGCCGGAAGGGCGCACCCCCGTGTCCCCCGTGCCGGCAGGCGCGCGGCCCCGTTCCGCCGCCCCGTGCCGGCGGTTCCGGAGCCGCGCCCCTTCCGTGGGCTCCACCCTCTCCCGCGGGTCCCGTCCGGCCCATCCGCTCACCTACTCATCCCGCGCCCTGGGTACGGATACTCAGTCCTGGTTACGATCGCGGACGTGTCCGTACTTCCCCTGGTGTTCACCAGCGGCTGGGCGAGCGGGATCAACGCGTACGCGGTGGTCCTGCTGTTCGGCCTCTTCGGCGCGACCGGGCTGACCGACGAGGTGCCCGAGTCCCTGCAGCGCACCGACGTCCTCGTCGTCGCGGGCGTGCTGTTCCTGTGCGAGGCGGTGGCGGACAAGATCCCGTACGTCGACTCGATGTGGGACTCCGTCCACACCGTGATCCGGCCGGTCGCGGGGGCCGTCGTCGGCGCCCTGCTCGCCGGGCAGAACGGGTCGCTGCCGGAGCTGGCGGCGGGCGCGGTCGGCGGCTCGACGGCCCTCCTGAGCCACGTCGTCAAGGCGGGGACGAGGATGGCGGTCAACACCTCGCCGGAGCCGTTCTCGAACGTCGGGGTGAGCCTGGCGGAGGACCTCGGGGTGGCGGCGGTCGTCACCTTCGCGCTCTTCCACCCGGTGGCGGCGGCGGTCGTCGCGGGCGTCCTGCTGCTGCTCGGCCTGGCCGTGGTGGTCTTCCTCGCGCAGCGGATCCGCCGCTTCCTGCGCCGCAGGTCCCAGCGCCGGGAGGAGCGGCGGCTCGCCGCCGGGGCCCACGCCCCTCCCCCGCCCGACGACGGGTCGCGGCACTTCTGACCTCCTCCCCCGGCCTCTCCGGGGGTGCCGGATAGGCTCGCCCGCATGGCACGGATTGTGGTGATCGGCGCGGGACTCGGCGCCATGGCGGCGGCGGCCCGGCTGGCCGTGGCGGGCCACCGGGTGACGGTGTACGAGCGGGGGTCGACGCACGGCGGCGCGGTGGGGCGGTACGCACGGGACGGCTTCGCCTTCGACACGGGCCCGGGGCTGCTGCACCTGCCCGCCGTCTACCGGGACCTGTTCGTGAAGACGGGCAAGGAGCCCCTGGAGCGGTGCGTCACGCTGACGCAGGTCGACCCGGCGGCCCGTCACGTCTTCGCCGACGGCACGCGCGTGGACCTGCCGAACGCCTCCCGGGCCGGCACGGTCGCCGCCCTGGACGCGGCGCTCGGGGCGGGCGCGGGCGAGCGCTGGGGCGACGTCCTGACGCGGGCCCGCGAGGCCTGGGACCGCACCCGCCGGCCGCTCCTGGAGGAGCCGCAGCCGGCCGACCCGGCGCCGCTCGCCCGCGAGCCGTACCCGGCCCCGAAGGCGGGCCTGCTGCGGCGCCCGACGACGACCCTGGCCCGGGTGGGGGCGCGGGAGCTGCGCGATCCCCGGCTCGCCGCCCTGCTCGACGCGTACGCGTGGGCGTACGGCTTCGACCCGGCCGACGCCCCGGCCTCGGCCGCCGTCCTGCCGTACATGGAGCAGACCTTCGGGAGCTGGTACGTGGCCGGGGGCCTGCGGGCGCTGGCCGACGCGGTGTACGAGCGGTGCCGGAAGCGGCGGGTGGAGTTCGTCTTCGACGCGCCGGTGGAGGAGGTCCTGGAGAAGGACGGCCGGGCGGTCGGCGTGCGCCTGGCCGGGGGCGAGGAGGTCGCGGCCGACCACGTGGTCTCCGGGGCCCCGGTGCCCGCGCTCCACCCCGGCGGGGCGCCGCGCCACCAGGCCCTCGGCACCGGCCGGGTGACGGTCTGTCTGGCCCTGCGCGGCCCCCGGGAGGCGGACGCGGTGCACCGCACGGTCGTGCACGCGGAGGGCGGGCGGCCGACGGTGACCGTACTGCGCCCGGACGACCCGGCGCTGCGCCCGGACGCGGACCACGAGGCGGTGACGGTCACGGCGACCGTCCGGACGGCTGCGGGCCGGGAGGGGGAGGCGTGCGCCGACGGCATGGTCGAGGCGGCCGGGCGGGCGGTGCCGGGCCTTCGGGAGCGGCTGCTGTGGCGGCACGTCCGCACCCCGGAGGACGTGCGGCGGGACACCGGCTCCGCCGAGGTGCCCGGGCCCGCGCTCGCCGGGGCGGGCGGACGGCTGCTCCCGGCGGACAACCGCTCGGCGCTGCCGGGCCTGTACTTCGCGGGCGGCTGGTCGCACCCGGGCGGCGGGCTCGCCCACGCGGGCATGTCGGGCGCGCTGGTGGCGGGGCTGATCGTGGAGGGCGCGGACTTCCGCGGCTCGCGGTGACGTTCCGCGGCCCGTCGTGACCTTCCGCGGCCCGCGGCAGGACCGCGGGCCGCGCGGGGCTCAGTACCGGTACTGCTGCGGATCGTCCTGGTGCGGTCCGGGGCCGTACGGCCCCGGGGCCTGCTGCTGCGGGTCCGGCTCGGTGTCGCGCTGCTGCGGGACCCAGACCCCGCCGGGCGGGGTGTCGTAGGTGTACGAGGGGGCGTAGGGGTCGCCGTAGTACGAGCCGTACTGCTGGGCGTCCGTGCCCGGACCGATGTACGGGTCGGAGTAGGCGGCGTACTGCTGCTGTCCGGCGGTCCCGTAGTCGTACCCCTGCTGGTGGACGGGCTGCTCGTACCCCTGCGGCTCGTATCCCTGCTGGTCGTACCCCTGCTGGTCGTATCCCGCCGCGTAGGGGGCGTAGGCCGCCGGGTCGTGGCCGGCGCCGGCGGCGGGGGCGGTGTCGCGGCCGGTGTCGTAGACCCCGTACTGGCCGGTGTCGTCGGGCATCGGCAGGGGCTCGTAGACCGCCGTGTTCCCGGCCGCCGCCTCCGGGTGCTCCCCGGGGCCCCGGCCGGCGCCCGGCTCGTCGTACGAGAGCCCGGTGACCTCCAGGGTGGGTCCGACCCGGTCCGGCGCGCCGGACCTGCGGCGGCGGCTCGCGCCCGGACTGCCGCCGATCGCCCAGCCGGTGGAGAAGCCGCGGCGGAACGAGAGCGTCACGTAGGTCTGGCCGACGGCGAAGGCGACCGCGCCGGCGACGATCACCGGGACCGAGGGCAGCAGGACGCCCAGGACCACGCCGAGGAAGCCGCAGAAGGCCAGCAGGCGCCAGCGCAGCCGCGCCTTGTACTGGAGGAGCACCTCCCCCAGGAGCCACAGCGCGACCACGCCGAACGCGATGTAGAGGACCGTCCACCCCATGCCCCGCCGCCCCTCTCCGCGGTCACCGCCGCGGGTCGGGGCGGGTACGACCGGTCACGACTGCTGGTGCAGTCCGAGATTCTCGTAGATCTCGAGCGTCGCGGTGGAGCTGTTGAGCGTGATGAAGTGCAGTCCGGGGACGCCCTCGGACAGCAGACGCGCGCAGAACTCCGTCGCGAACTCGATACCGATGGAGCGTACAGCGGCGGGATCGTCCTTGACGGCGAGGATGCGCTCTTTCACGCGCGCCGGGAAGGCGGCGTTGCTCAACTGGGGCAGCCGGTCGAGGGTCTTCACGTTCACGACGGGCATGACCTCGGGGATGACCGGAGTCTCGCAGCCCGCCTTGACGACGCTGTCGCGCAGCCGCAGGTAGTTCTCCGGGTCGAAGAACATCTGGGTGATGGCGTAGTCGGCGCCCGCGCGGCACTTGTCCACGAAGTGCCGGACGTCCGTGTCCCAGTCGGTGGACCGGGGGTGCATCTCGGGGAAGGCGGCGACGCCGACGCAGAAGTCGCCCGACTCCTTGATCAGCCGGACCAGGTCGGCGGCGTACCGGACCCCCTCGGGGTGCTCGATCCACTCGCCCAGCGGGTCGCCCGGCGGGTCGCCGCGGAGGGCGAGCATGTTGCGGATGCCGGCGTCGGCGTACTGGCCGAGGATGTTGCGCAGCTCGGCGACGGACTGACCGACGGCCGTGAGGTGCGCGACGGGGGTCAGGGTGCTGTCGGAGGCGATCTTCTGGGTGGCCTTGACGGTGCCGCCCCGGGTGGTGCCGCCGGCGCCGTAGGTCACGGAGACGAAGCTGGGGCCGACCGCCTCGACCCGCCGCATGGCCTTCCAGAGGCTCTGCTCACCCTTCTCGGTCCGGGGCGCGTAGAACTCGAAGGAGTACGACGTGCCGCCGGAGGCGAGGATGTCGCGGACCGTGCGGGCGCGGTCCGAGCGGACGGAAGCGGTACCAAGGGCCATACGGGCAGGTTAGACGGGGTGCGTCGGGCCGTGTGCGGGTTGTCCGATCGGTGGACACTTTTTCGGACACTTTCCGGGCGGCCCGGTCCGGACGTGTCCGGATCCCGGCCCGGACCGGTCCCGGGCGCGTCCGGTCCTGGGCGCGTCCCGTCCTGGGCGCGTCCCGGTCCGGTCTCGTACCGCCCGGCCCGTCTCAGCCCTCGGCGCGCTCCCGGACGCGCCGGGCGAGGGCGGCGGTCGCGGCGGCCGGGTCGTCGGCCTCGGTGATCGCCCGGACGACGACGATCCGGCGCGCTCCCGCGTCCAGGACCTCGTTGAGGTTGGCCTCGTCGATGCCGCCGATGGCGAACCAGGGGCGGTCCTGGGCCAGGCCGGCCGCGTACCGCACGAGGCCGAGCCCCGGCGCGTACCGTCCGGGCTTGGTGGGGGTGGGCCAGCAGGGGCCGGTGCAGAAGTAGTCCACGCCCGGTTCGGCGGCGGCCGCGGCCACCTCGTCCTCGGCGTGGCAGGACCGCCCGATCAGCACCTCGTCGCCGAGGATCGCGCGGGCGGCGGGGACGGGCAGGTCGCCCTGGCCGAGGTGGAGGACGTCGGAGCCGACGGCGTGGGCGACGTCCGCCCGGTCGTTGACGGCGAGGAGCCTGCCGTGCCGGCGGGCGGCCTCGGCGAAGACGGCGAGGTGCTCCAGCTCCTCGGCGGCCTCCATGCCCTTGTCGCGGAGCTGGACGACGTCCACGCCGGAGGAGAGCACGGCGTCGAGGAAGGCGGGCAGGTCGCCCTGGCGCTTCCGGGCGTCGGTGCACAGGTAGAGCCGGGCGTCGGCGAGCCGCTCGCGAGGCGTGGGCATGGGTGGGTCCCCCCGTCGGTGTCGCCGGTGTCGCGGCGGCCGGTCGGCGGGGACCGGCGCCGCGACACCGGCTGGTGGTGTCTTCGGTGCGCGCGCCGGGCGACGCGCGCCGGCCCCCGGGGCGCCGGGAGGCGTCCGTCGGGCCGCGCGTGTCGGGCCGCGCGCGTCAGGCGGTGCGGCGCGTCAGACGGCGAGCGCCTGGGCGCGGCGCTTCACCTCCGTGCCGCGGTTCTCGCCGAGCGCCTGCGCGGGCGTGCCCGGCAGGCTCTCGTCCGGAGTGAAGAGCCACTCCAGCATCTCCTCGTCGGTGAAGCCGTCGTCCCGCAGGAGGGTCAGGGTCCCGGCGAGGCCCTTGACGACCTTGTCGCCCTGGATGAAGGCGGCGGGCACCTGGAGCGCGTTGTTCTCTCCGCGGCGCACGGCGATGAGCTGGCCCTCCTTGACGAGCTGCCGCACGCGCGTCACCTCGACGTCGAGCATCTCCGCGATGTCGGGCAGGTAGAGCCAGGCGGGGACGAGAGCATCGGTCTTTGCGTCAATCTCGGTCACGTGACAAGCCTGCCATCCCGGACCGACAGCCGGTAGTCGGGCCCGGGAGGTATCACGCCGATCGGACGAAACGCCCCTATCGGACCGCCGCCTTCAGGGGTACGGACGGATCCGCCGCGCGGGCCGGGTCGACCGGGGTCGCGGCCTCGATCAGCTTCCGGCCCTGGGCCAGGTCGCGGGGACGGCCGACGGCGAGGAGGGCCACCGGCACCCCGGCGCGCAGCCAGAGCACCGACCAGGCCTCGTCCGCCGGGTCGCCGCGCCACAGCAGCTCGTCCGCGCCCGCGTGGTGTCCCGCGTACTGGACGAAGCGCCCGAACTGCTCGGACCAGAAGTACGGCACGGGGTCGTACGGGCCGGTGTCGGCGCCCGTGATCGCGGCGGCGACCGCCCGCGGGCCCTGGAGGGCGTTGTCCCAGTGGTGGACGAGGAGGCGCTCGCCGTAGCGGGCGGAGGGGAAGGAGGCGCAGTCCCCGACCGCGTACACGTCGGGCAGGGAGGTGCGCAGCCGGTCGTCGGCGGTGACGGCGCCGCCCGGGTCGAGGGCGATGCCGGAGCCGGCGAGCCAGCCGGTGGCGGGGCGGGCGCCGATGCCGACGACGACGGCCTCGGCGGGCAGTTCGCGGCCGTCGGCGAGGCGGACCCGGCCGGGTTCGACGGTGTCCACGCGCGCGTGGGTGAGGAGTTCGGCGCCGTTCGCCCCGTACCAGTCGGCCATAGGGGCGGCGACCTCGGCGGGCAGGGTGCCGGCGAGCGGGAGGTCCGCGGCCTCGACGACCGTGACGGCGCAGCCGGCGCCGAGGGCGGCGGTGGTGAACTCGGCGCCGATCCAGCCGGCGCCGACGACCACGACGGCGTGGCGGCGCTCCAGGACGGGTCCGAGGCGGACGGCGTCGTCGAGGGTGCGGAGCAGGTGGACGCCGGGGACGCCCCCGGAGCCGGGCAGGGTGACCGGGTGGGCGCCGGTGGCGATCACCAGGACGTCGTACGCGACGGGCCCGGCCTCGGTGTCGACCTCGTGGTCGGCGGCGCGCAGCCCGGTGACGTCCACGCCGAGCCGGAGTTCGACGCCGAGGTCCTCGAAGTCGACCTCGAAGGCGGAGCCCTCGGCCTTCCCGAGGAGGACCGCCTTGGAGAGCGGGGGCCGGTCGTAGGGCTGGTGGGGTTCGGCCCCGACGAGGGTCACGGGGCCGGTGAAGCCCTGCTCGCGCAGGGCGACGGCGGTCTGGACGCCCGCCATTCCGGCGCCGACGACCACGACGCGCCGCTGGGTCTGCTTCTGCTCGCTCACACGGCCACCTTACGTACCTGACGGTGCGTCAGGAAGGGTGGGGTCCACGGCCCCCTCGTGACGGGTGGGCGGCGGAAGCTAGTCTGGCGGGCGTAAAGCACTCGCGGGAGCCCGGACGCACCGGGCTGAGAGGGAGGCTGACCGGCCTCCGACCGTACGAACCTGATCCGGGTCATGCCGGCGAAGGGAGGGGCTGGACGCCCATGCGTTCTTCCGATGTCCGAGAGGCCTCCGACGTGCGGGGGGTCGACGTCCTCGTGGTCGGGGGCGGCATCATCGGCCTGGTCACGGCCTGGCGGGCCGCGCTGCGCGGGCTGCGCACCGCCGTCGTCGACCCCGAGCCGGGCGGCGGGGCCGCGCGGGTCGCGGCCGGGATGCTCGCCGCCGTGACCGAGCTGCACTACGGCGAGGAGACCCTGCTCGGGCTCAACCTCGCCTCCGCCGCCCGCTATCCGGCCTTCGTCGCCGAGCTGGAGGAGGCGACCGGGCTGGACGTCGGGCACCGCGCCTGCGGCACCCTCGCCGTCGCCCTCGACGCCGACGACCGGGCGCACCTGCGCGAGCTGCACGCCCTGCAGGTGCGCTGCGGGCTCGCCTCGGAGTGGCTGAGCGGCCGCGAGTGCCGCCGCCTCGAACCGATGCTGGCGCCGGGGGTACGCGGTGGCCTCCGGGTCGACGGCGACCACCAGGTGGACCCGCGCCGGCTCGCCGCCGCGCTCGTCGTCGCCTGCGAGCGGGCCGGCGTGGTCTTCCACCGGACGCTCGTGGAACGGCTCGCGGTGCGGGGCGACCGGGCGCGCGGCGCGGTCCTCGCCGGGGGCGGGGAGCTGGCGGCGGGACAGACCGTGCTCGCGGCGGGCAGCCTGAGCGGGCGGCTCGCGGGGGTGCCCGACGAGGTGCTCCCGCCGGTGCGCCCGGTGAAGGGCCAGGTCCTGCGCCTGCGGGTGCCCCCCGCGTACGCCCCCTTCCTCTCCCGGACCGTCCGGGCCGTCGTGCGCGGCAGCCACGTCTATCTGGTGCCGCGCGAGAACGGCGAGCTGGTCGTCGGCGCCACCAGCGAGGAGCTCGGCTGGGACACCACGGTGACGGCGGGCGGGGTGTACGAGCTGCTGCGCGACGCGCACGAGCTGGTGCCGGGAATCACCGAGCTGCCGCTCACCGAGACCCTGGCCGGGCTGCGCCCCGGCTCGCCGGACAACGCCCCGCTGCTCGGCCCCACCGCGCTGCCCGGTCTGCTGATGGCCACCGGCCACCACCGCAACGGGGTGCTGCTCACCCCCGTCACCGGCGACGTCATGGCGGAGGTGCTCACCACGGGCGCCCTGCCCGACGAGGCGCGCCCCTTCACCCCCCGCCGTTTCTCCTCCACCCCTCCCGTACGTCAGGAGCAGCCCGCATGAGCGCGAACCCGCCCGCCAACGACGTGACCGCGACCGTGACCGTGACCGTGAACGGGGAGGCGCGCGCGCTCTCCGGCCCCGTCTCCCTCGACGCCCTCGTCGCGACCCTGACCGCGGCCCCCTCCGGGGTGGCCGCCGCCGTCAACGAGACGGTGGTCCCGCGCGGCGAGTGGGCGGCGACGCTCCTCGGCGACGGGGACCGGGTGGAGGTCCTCACCGCGGTGCAGGGGGGCTGAGCGCGATGTCCGACGACGTGTTCGTCCTCGGCGGTACGGAGTTCTCCTCCCGCCTGATCATGGGCACCGGCGGGGCGCCCAGCCTCGACGTCCTGGAGCGCTCCCTGGTCGCCAGCGGCACGGAGCTGACCACGGTCGCCATGCGGCGCCTGGACCCGACCGTGCGGGGCTCGGTCCTCTCCGTCCTGGACCGGCTCGGCATCCGGGTGCTGCCCAACACGGCCGGCTGCTTCACGGCCGGCGAGGCGGTCCTGACCGCCCGGCTCGCCCGGGAGGCGCTCGGCACCGACTGGATCAAGCTGGAGGTCGTCGCCGACGAGCGGACCCTGCTGCCGGACGGCGAGGAGCTCCTGAACGCGGCGGAGACCCTGGTCGACGACGGCTTCACCGTCCTGCCGTACACCAACGACGACCCGGTCCTCGCCCGGAAGCTGGAGGACGTGGGGTGCGCGGCGATCATGCCGCTCGGCTCCCCCATCGGCTCCGGGCTCGGCATCCGCAACCCGCACAACTTCCGGCTCATCGTGGAGCGGGCGGGGGTGCCGGTGATCCTGGACGCGGGGGCCGGCACGGCGTCGGACGCGACGCTCGCCATGGAGCTGGGGTGCGCGGCGGTGATGCTGGCCTCGGCCGTCACCCGGGCGCAGGAACCGGTCCTGATGGCCTCGGCGATGCGGCACGCGGTCGAGGCGGGCCGGCTCGCCCACCGGGCCGGCCGGATCCCGCGCCGCCACTTCGCGGAGGCGTCCTCGCCGGTGGAGGGCCGGGCGCGGCTCGATCCGGAGCGCCCGGCGTTCTGAGGCCGGGGGCCCTCCGGGGCTCGTCACAGGTCTGCTGCGGTACGGGGCGGGCGCACCGGACGCGTGTGCGCGGCTCGTAGACTCGTCGCCGTGGACACGACCCTTCAGGACCCCCTCGTCGGGCGGCTGCTCGACGGCCGCTACCGCGTCGACGCGCGCATCGCCGTCGGCGGGATGGCCACGGTCTACCGGGCCGTCGACACCCGCCTCGACCGCGTCCTCGCGCTCAAGGTGATGCACCCGCAGCTCGCGGCCGACGCCGTCTTCGTCGAGCGGTTCATCCGCGAGGCGAAGTCGGTGGCCCGGCTCGCCCACCCCAACGTCGTCGGCGTCTTCGACCAGGGCGCCGAGGGCGCGTACGTCTACCTGGCGATGGAGTACGTGCCCGGCTGCACCCTCCGCGACGTGCTGCGCGAGCGGGGCGCCCTGGCGCCCCGGGCCGCGCTCGACATCCTGGAGCCGGTGCTCGCCGCGCTCGGCGCCGCGCACCGGGCCGGGTTCGTGCACCGGGACATGAAGCCGGAGAACGTCCTGATAGGGGACGACGGCCGGGTGAAGGTCGCGGACTTCGGTCTCGTACGGGCCGTGGGCTCGGCGACCGCCACCACCGGCTCGGTCCTCGGCACGGTCTCGTACCTGGCGCCGGAGCAGATCGAGCACGGCACCGCCGACACCCGTGCCGACGTGTACGCCTGCGGCGTCGTCCTGTACGAGATGCTGACGGGCGCCAAGCCGCACGCGGGCGACACGCCCGCCCAGGTGCTCTACCGGCACCTGAACACGGACGTGCCCGCGCCCTCGGCCGCCGTGCCGGGCCTGGCCCCGGAGCTCGACGGGCTGGTCGCGGCCGCCGCGGCCCGCGCCCCCGAGGCACGTCCGCACGACGCCGCCGCCCTGCTCGGCCTGGTCCTGGAGGCCCGCGCCGCGCTCACCGACGCGCAGTTGGACGCGGTGCCGCCGCAGGCACGGCCCGGCGCCCGGGACACGGCCGAGGACCGGACGAGCGTGATCGCCCGCGCCGTGCCGGCCGAGGAGCGCACCAGCGTGATCGACCTCCCGCCGCCGGAGGACGACGTCCGGGAGGTGCGGCACACCGGCCGGATGCCGGCGCCCGAGCCGCCCCCGGCCCCCACCGTCCCCGGCGCCCGCCGGCTGCCCCCGCGCGGCCCGCTGCTCGTGATCGCCGCCGTCCTGCTCGTCCTCGGCCTGGGCGCCGGGGTCTGGTACATCAATTCCGGCCAGTTCACCCGCGTCCCGGCCGTCCTCGGCCAGACCGAGGCCGCCGCGACGAAGCGGATCACCGACGCCGGTCTGGACGTCGGCACGACGAGGCGCGCCTTCAGCGACGTGTACGAGCGCGGCACCGTCATGGCCGTCGACCCGGCCCCCGGCGAGCGCCTGCGGGGCAACGACACGGTCGTCCTCACCCTCTCCCGGGGCCCCGAGATCGTGAAGGTGCCCAACCTCCGGAACAAGCCGCTCGCCGAGGCCCGCAAGGCCCTGGAGGAGGAGGGGCTGGCCCCGGGGGTGGTCACCCGCGAGTTCAGCGACTCCGTCGCCAAGGGGGCCGTGATCGGCTCCGACCCCGAGCCCGGAACCGAGCGCGCCCCCGACTCGGCGGTCGCCCTGGTCGTCAGCAAGGGCGCCCCGATCGACGTGCCCGACGTGACCGGCGAGACCGTCGCCGACGCCACGGCCGCGCTCCAGGAAGCCGGGCTCACCGTCCGGGTCGCCCCCGAGCGGGTCGACTCCCCCGAGGACGCCGGCGCGGTCGCCGCCCAGTCCCTCCCGGAGGGCAGCCGCGCCGCCGAGGGCGACACCGTCACCCTCACCGTCTCCAAGGGCCCCGCCCTCGTCGAGGTCCCCGACGTCACCGGCGAGACGACCGCGGACGCGCGCACCGCCCTGGAGGACGCGGGCTTCGAGGTGAAGCTGAAGAAGTCCTTCCCGTACCTCGGCGACACGGTCGCGAGCCAGTCCGTGGAGGGCGGCTCCACCGCCCCCGAGGGCTCCACGGTCATCCTCACGATCAAGGGACTGTAGACACCCATGCGCAACCCCGTCGGCGGCCACGTCCCCGTGGCCGGCGGTCTCGCCACGGTCGGCCTGGGCTACGCCCGCGAGCTGGGCGCCGAGACCGTGCAGGTCTTCGTCGCCAACCCGCGCGGCTGGGCCACCCCGGCCGGCAATCCGGCCCAGGACGAGCGGTTCAGGACCGAGTGCGCGGAGGCGTCGCTCTCGGCCTGGGTCCACGCCCCCTACCTGATCAACTTCGGCTCGCACACCGAGGCCACCGCGGAGAGGTCGGTGGAGTCGCTGCGGCACTCGCTGCGCCGGGGCCGGGAGATCGGCGCGAAGGGCGTGGTGGTGCACACCGGCTCGGCGACCGGCGGCCGGCCGCGCGAGGTGGCGCTCGCCCAGGTGCGGGAGCGGCTGCTGCCGCTGCTCGACGAGCTGACGCACCCGGACGACCCGGACCTGCTCCTGGAGTCGACGGCCGGGCAGGGCTCCTCGCTCTGCTCGCGGACCTGGGACTTCGGCCCGTACTTCGACGCCCTCGACCGCCACCCCAAGCTGGGCGTCTGCCTGGACACGTGTCACGTGTTCGCCGCCGGGCACGACCTGACGGGCCCGTCCGGGGCGGCGCAGACCCTCGACCTGCTCGTGGAGACCGTCGGCGCGGGACGGCTGAAGCTGATCCACGCCAACGACTCCAAGGACGTGGTGGGCGCCCACAAGGACCGGCACGCGAACATCGGCGCCGGTCACATCGGCGAGGACGCCTTCCGGGAGCTGCTGCGCCACCCGGCGACGGAGGGGGTGCCGCTGGTCATCGAGACGCCCGGCGGCAAGGAGGGGCACCGGGCGGACGTGGACCTCCTGAAGAAGCTGCGCCCCTGAGAGTCACCCCCGAGGAGCGGCCGGCAGGGTCAGAGCTCGGGGCCGTCCCCCGGCTCCTCCTGGTACGAGTAGCGCTGCTCCCGCCAGGGGTCGCCGAGGTTGTGGTAGCCCCGCTCCTCCCAGAAGCCGCGCCGGTCGGCGGCCATGTACTCCACGCCCCGGACCCACTTCGGGCCCTTCCAGGCGTACAGGTGGGGGACGACGAGCCGGAGCGGGAAGCCGTGCTCGGCGGTGAGCAGCTCCCCGTCCTTGTGGGTGGCGAAGATCGTGCCGTCCGAGGCGAAGTCGGCGAGCCGCATGTTGGCGCTGTAGCCGTACTCGGCCCAGACCATCACATGGGTGACCTGGGGCGCGGGCGGGGCGAGCTCCAGGATCGTCCGGGCGGGGACGCCGCCCCATTCGGCCCCGAGCATGCTGAACTTCGTGACGCAGTGCAGGTCGGCCACGACCGTGGAGAACGGCAGGGCCGAGAACTCCTCGTGGTTCCAGCAGCGCTTGTCGCCGTCGGCCGTCGCCCCGAAGACGCGGAACTCCCAGCGGTCCGGCTTGAACTTGGGGACGGGCCCGTAGTGGGTGACCGGCCAGCCGCGCTGGATCCGCTGTCCCGGCGGGAGGTCCGGCGAACGGCCCGACCGACCCGCTTCCCGGTGTACTCCGCTCTCCGGCTGACCCATGTCATCCATGGTGACAGACCGCAAGGGATGGTCATGACCAGGCGACCACTCCGACGACACCATTGGGGCAACTCCCACTAAGCCTGCACTTACTGGACGCCCCCCATTCGGGGTGCGAGGATGCGGCCATCCTGCCCAGTTATGGCGTGGACACACCGTGTGAAGTGGAAGGAGCCTGTGCGATGCAGGGCGACCCCGAGGTCCTCGAGTTCCTGAACGAGCAGTTGACCGGCGAGCTCACCGCCATCAACCAGTACTGGCTGCATTACCGCATCCAGGACAACAAGGGGTGGACGAAGCTCGCCAAGTACACCCGTGAAGAGTCCATCGACGAGATGAAGCACGCGGACAAGCTGACCGAGCGCATCCTGATGCTCGACGGCCTGCCCAATTACCAGCGGCTCTTCCACGTGCGGGTCGGCCAGACCGTCACCGAGATGTTCCAGGCGGACCGCCAGGTCGAGGTCGAGGCGATCGACCGCCTCAAGCGCGGCATCGAGGTCATGCGCGCCAAGGGGGACATCACGTCCGCCAACCTCTTCGAGGAGATCCTCGCGGACGAGGAGCACCACATCGACTACCTGGACACGCAGCTCGAACTGATCGAGTCGCTGGGCGAGGCGCTCTACATCTCGACGCTCATCGAGCAGCCGAGCTGAGTCCCCGCGGCGGCCGGACGGCCCCGGGTCAGGCGGCTTCGCCGAGGACGGCGGCGGGAGCGACGGCGGTCTCGGCCGCCAGGGCCGGAACACCCCGGTCCACCAGGTCGCGCCGGGGGCAGTTGCCGCGCCCGAGAATGGCCTGGATGCGGCGGACGCAGGAACCGCAGTCCGTGCCGGCCTTGCAGGCGGAGGCGATCTGCCGGGGCGTGCAGGCGCCCGCGTCCGCGTGCTCCTTGACCTGCTTCTCCGTGACACCGAAGCATGAGCAGACGTACACGCGGTTCACCTCCCGCCGAGATCGTTTAGGTTAACCTAACCTTACCCGCAGGACCGGGGCCGTAAAAGACCCGAAAACGAGGATGGGGCGCGGATCACAAGGATCCGCGCCCCGTCGTCGTAGGAAACCACCTACTGATCGCGGTACATCTCCGCCACCAGGAACGCCAGGTCGAGCGACTGGCTGCGGTTCAGGCGGGGGTCGCAGGCCGTCTCGTAGCGCTGGTGCAGGTCGTCGACGAAGATCTCGTCGCCGCCGCCCACGCACTCGGTGACGTCGTCACCGGTGAGCTCGACGTGGATGCCGCCGGGGTGGGTGCCCAGCTCCTTGTGGACCTCGAAGAAGCCCTTGACCTCGTCGAGGACGTCGTCGAAGCGGCGGGTCTTATGGCCGGAGGCGGCCTCGAAGGTGTTGCCGTGCATCGGGTCGGTGACCCAGGCGACGACCGCGCCGGAGGCGGTGACCTTCTCGACCAGCTCGGGGAGCTTGTCGCGGACCTTGTCGGCGCCCATGCGGACGATGAAGGTCAGCCGGCCCGGGTCGCGCTCCGGGTCGAGGCGGTCGATGTACGTGAGCGCCTCGTCCACCGAGGTGGTCGGGCCCAGCTTGATGCCGATCGGGTTCGCGATCCGCGAGGCGAACTCGATGTGGGCGTGGTCGAGCTGGCGGGTGCGCTCGCCGATCCAGACCATGTGGCCGGAGGTGTCGTACAGCTTGCCGGTGCGCGAGTCCGTACGGGTCAGGGCGCCCTCGTAGTCGAGCAGCAGCGCCTCGTGGGAGGCGTAGAACTCGACGGCCTTGAACTCGGCCGGGTCGGTGCCGCAGGCCTTCATGAAGTTCAGGGCGTTGTCGATCTCGCGGGCGAGCGCCTCGTAGCGCTGGCCCGAGGGGGACGACTTCACGAAGTCCTGGTTCCAGGCGTGCACCTGGCGCAGGTCGGCGTAGCCGCCGGTGGTGAAGGCGCGCACCAGGTTGAGCGTGGAGGCGGAGGCGTTGTACATCCGCTTCAGGCGCTCGGGGTCCGGAACGCGGGCGGCCTCGGTGAAGTCGAAGCCGTTGACCGAGTCGCCGCGGTACGTCGGCAGGGTCACGCCGTCGCGGGTCTCGGTCCCCTTCGAGCGGGGCTTGGAGTACTGTCCGGCGATGCGGCCGACCTTCACCACGGGCACGGAGGCCGCGTAGGTGAGGACGGCGCTCATCTGGAGCAGCGTCTTGAGCTTGGCCCTGATGTGGTCGGCGGACACGGCGTCGAAGGCCTCGGCGCAGTCGCCGCCCTGGAGCAGGAACGCCTCGCCACGGGCGACGGCTCCCATCCGGGCGCGTAGCTGGTCGCACTCGCCGGCGAAGACGAGCGGAGGATACGACTCGAGGTCCGCGATCACATCGCGCAGAGCCTCGGCATCGGGGTACTCGGGCTGCTGCGCCGCGGGCAGGTCTCGCCAGGTCGCCTCGGCGACGGCGTGGGAATCAGCGTTCACGGTCACACGGACCACATTACGGGGTTCTTCGTCCGGTCCTGTCCCACCGACCAGTGGCTGAGACGACTGCCCGGAATGTCGGCCGCTGATCTTCATGTCGGTGAGCGGTGCTAATCTCGGCCCGTTTCTCGACGACACAGTTCTCGACAACACGGTCGAACACAGGTGAACACAGGGGTGGGTGGCGTGAGCCGGAGACACCGCAGGGACCGCAGGAAGAAACGTCTTCTCTACGGAGCGGCGGCCGCGGTCGCCGCCACGGCCACGATCGGCGGCCTCGCGGTCGCCTCCCCCGGCCTCCTGGGAGGGGCGTCCGGGGGCGCAGCGTCCGGGGGCGCCTCGCTCCAGGAGCAGTTCGCGAGCGCGGCGCGCGAGTTCGACGTGCCGCAGAGCGTGCTGATGGCGGTGTCGTACCAGCAGACCCGCTGGGAGTCGCACGATGGCGAGCCGAGCACGACCGGCGCGTACAACGTGATGGGGCTCACGAAGGTCGAGCCCGGGGACGTCGCGCGGGAGGTCACCGACGAGCAGATCGACCACTTCGACGGCTCCGGCCGGCCGGAGATCGCGAAGAAGTTCGACCGCGAGCAGGTCCGGCGCATCCTGGAGAAGGCGCTCGTCGACACCGACGACCCGCGCCTGCACACCCTGGACGAGGCCGCCGAGCTGATCGGCAGCTCCACCGAGGCCGTCCGGAACGACACCGGCGCCTCCATCCGGGCCGGTGCCGCGCTGCTCGCCGACTACCAGAAGCAGGCGGGCGCCGAGCTGTCCGGGGAGCCGGGCGACTGGTACCCGGCCGTGGCGCGCTACAGCCAGTCGCCGGAGAAGAAGGGCGCCGACCTCTTCGCGAAGCGCGTCTTCGAGTCGATCAGGGAGGGCGAGCGGGCGGTCACCCTCGACGGCGAGCCGGTCGCCCTGCCGGCCGATCCGTCGGCGGAGCCGGTCAAGCCGGCGAACGTCCCCCTGGCGGCGAGCTTCGCGAGCACGGCGACGGTCCCGACCCCCGAGTGCCCCGCGGGCCTGAACTGCGTCTTCGTACCGGTCAGGACGGACCCCGCCGGCTCGCGCAACTACACCCCGGGGGACCGCCCGAACCAGGGCACGGACATCCGCCAGATCGTCATCCACGACACCGAGGGCCCCTATCAGGGCGCGCTCGACGTGCTGACCGACCCGAAGGGGCTCGGCAGCGCCCATTACCTGATCCGGGCCCAGGACGGCCAGGTCACCCAGATGCTGGAGAACAAGCACCTGGCGTGGCACGCGGGCAACTGGACGCACAACATGCACAGCATCGGTGTGGAGCACGAGGGCTTCGCCATCAAGGAGGGGAGCTGGTACACCGAGCCGCAGTACCGTTCCTCCGCGGAGCTGGTGAAGTTCCTGGCACAGAAGTACGGCGTGCCGATCGACCGCGAGCACATCATCGGCCACGACGAGGTGGCGCTCCAGACGGACGCCGGCGTCAAGGACCTCCACTGGGACGCGGGCCCGTACTGGGACTGGAACCACTACATGTCCCTCCTGGGCGCCCCGCAGGGCGACAAGGGAGCGGGCGGTCTGCTCCGGGCCGGACAGGTGGTCCGCGTGGTGCCGCCGTTCACCACGGCGAACCAGCCGGAGCTGGCCTACGAGGACGAGGCCACCAAGAAGGTCGTGAACGCCTCGCCCCGGCCGTCGAACTTCGTCTACCTCCACACGGAGCCGTCGGCCGCCTCGGCGACCCTCGTCGACCCCTACTTCTCGTCGCTGTGGACCCTGGGCTCGAACTACGGCAACAAGGTCCGCGCCGGCGGCCAGTACGTCGTGGCCGAGACCCGGGGGGACTGGACGGCGATCTGGTACGCGGGCAAGAAGGCCTGGTTCCAGAACCCCGGCGGCCAGTACACCGTCCCGGTGCCCGGCGCCACGACCGTGAAGGTGGCGCCGGGCCTGTCCGCCGCCGCGGTCTACGGCCGTTCCTTCCCGGAGACCGCCGCCTACACGGCCGCGGGCCTGAAGCCCCCGGCCGACGACGGCGCCTCCCTGACCAGGTTCGCCTTCGCCCCCGGCCAGGCCTACGCGAAGGCCGGTCCGGCGGTGCGGGGCGACGAGTGGTTCGGCTCCGCCCAGAAGAACGTCGTCGGATCCACCCTGTACGTGCCGATCCGCTTCCACCACAAGATCGTCTGGGTGAGGCAGAGCGAGGTCACCGAGGCCCCCGGCGCCGCCCCGGTCGCCGCGGACGACCGCTACAACCTCCTCGCCCGGGACACCTCCGGCGTCCTCTGGCAGCACCAGGGCAGCGGAAACGCCTCCGCGCCGTTCCTGGCGCGGTACCGGATCAGCGCCGGGTGGAACACGTACGACACCGTGACCCCGATGACCGCGCTGCGGGCGGACGGGACCGGGGACGTCTTCGCCCGGGACACCACCGGCGTCACGTGGTACTTCCCGGGCAGCGGGAACCCGTCCGTGCCGTTCAGGCCGAGGGTCAGGGTCAGCGCCGGCTGGCAGATCTACGACAGGATGGTGGGCGTCCGCGACATCAGCGGCGACGGCAGGGCCGATCTGCTGGCGCGCGAGAAGAGCGGCGTCCTGTGGCTGTTCAAGGGCACCGGCGACCCGGTGACGCCGTTCGCCGCGCGGGTGAAGGTCAGTGCGGGCTGGACCCTCTACGACGAGCTGGTGGGCACCGGCGACCTGACCGGTGACGGCAAGCCCGACGTGATGGCCCGCGACACCACCGGCGGCATGTGGATCTTCAAGGGCACCGGCACGAGCGCGCTCTTCCAGCCCCGGCTGAAGATCAGCAACGGCTGGCAGGCCTACCGGGGCCTGATCGGTCCGGGCGACCTGAACCTGGACGGCAGGGCGGACTTCGTCGCGCGCGAGGCCTCGGGCGCGCTCTGGACCTTCCCGGGCACCGGCACGAGCACGCTCTTCTCCCCCCGGGTGAAGGTCGGCGGCGGCTGGGAGGTCTACGACCTGGTCCTCTGACCGCACGGCCGGACCGCTCCGGGGCCCGGCCCGCACCGTCCGCGGTGTGGACCGGGCCCCGTTTCCGTGCCCGGCCGGGTTACAGTGCTCGCATGCACGCGCCCCTGAACCAGGACTGGTGGTGGACCGCTCATCCGGCGGCCCACTGACTGCGCGTACACCGACACACGCGAAGGCCGCCCGAGGGGCGGCCTTTCCCGTATCCGGGGCCGTTCCTCTCCGCACTCCCACCGGAAGGAACGACGGACCCCATGGACCTCTCCCGTCTGCTCGACGACTCCTGCCCTCCCTTCGCCCTGCTGCGCAGGCGCACCCCGGGCCGCGACCACGACACCGTCGAGGTGCTGATCGGCCGGGTCCACGAGGCCGAGCGCCTCGCGGAGCTGCCCGTGGGCCCGCTGCCGACGCTCGCGCTCGTGCCCTTCCGGCAGATCCGGGAACGCGGCTTCGACGTGCGCGACGACGGCACCCCGCTCTCCGTGCTCGTCCCCGACGAGACGTACGAGCTGCCGCTCGCGGCCGTCCTGGCGGAACTCCCGGCGCACGACGTGGCCGTCGAGGCGGGCGGGTTCGACGTCTCCGACGAGGAGTACGCGGAGACCGTGCGGCGGGTGATCGACGAGGAGATCGGCTCCGGCGAGGGCGCGAACTTCGTCATCCGGCGCACCTACACCGGGCAGGTCCCGGGCTTCGGGCGCGCCGACGCGCTCGCCCTGTTCCGGCGGCTGCTCGCGGGCGAGCGGGGCGCGTACTGGACCTTCGTCGTGCACACCGGGGAGCGGACGCTGGTCGGGGCCAGCCCCGAGGTGCACGTGCGGATGTCGGGCGGGACGGTCGTGATGAACCCGATCAGCGGCACGTACCGCTACCCGGCCGGCGCCGCCCCCACCCCGGAGGACCTGCTCGCCTTCCTCGGCGACCGCAAGGAGACCGAGGAGCTGTCCATGGTGGTGGACGAGGAGCTGAAGATGATGTGCACGGTGGGCGACCGGGGCGGGGTGGTGATCGGCCCGCGCCTGAAGGAGATGGCCCACCTCGCCCACACCGAGTACGAGCTGCGCGGCCGGTCCTCGCTGGACGTGCGGGAGGTGCTGCGGGAGACGATGTTCGCGGCGACCGTGACCGGGTCGCCGGTGCAGAACGCCTGCCGGGTGATCGAGCGCCACGAGGCCGGGGGCCGCGGCTACTACGCGGGGGCCCTCGCCCTGCTCGGCACGGACGGGACCGGCGCCCAGACGCTGGACTCCCCCATCCTGATCCGTACGGCCGACATCGCCGCCGACGGGCGGCTGCGGGTGCCGGTCGGCGCGACCCTCGTCCGGCACTCCGACCCGGCGGGCGAGGTCGCCGAGACCCACGCCAAGGCGGCCGGGATCCTCACCGCGCTGGGCGTGCGGGAGGGCCGGCCGGCGGCGGAGGGCCCCGTCGCCCCCCGACTGGCCGACGACCCCCGGGTGCGGGCCGCGCTCGACGCGCGCCGGGCGGACCTGGCGCCGTTCTGGCTGAGGATGCAGGTGCGGTCCGCCGAGCTGTCCGGGCACGCGCTCGTGGTGGACGCCGAGGACACCTTCACCGCGATGCTGGCGCACGTCCTGCGCTCCTCCGGTCTGGAGGTGTCGGTGCTCCGGTACGACGAGCCGGGGCTGCGGGAGCTGGCGCTCGCGCACGAGGGGCCGGTCGTCCTGGGCCCGGGGCCCGGCGACCCCTCGGACGCGGCCGACCCGAAGATGCGGTTCCTGCGCGGACTCACCGCCGACCTGGTCCGCGACCACCGCCACGGCCTGCTCGGAGTGTGCCTCGGCCACGAGCTGATCGCCGCCGAGCTGGGCCTGGAGATCGTCCGCAAGCGGGTGCCGTTCCAGGGCGCCCAGGTGCGGATCGACCTCTTCGGGCAGGAGCGGACGGTCGGCTTCTACAACAGCTTCACCGCCCGCTGCGACGACCGGGCGGCCGAGGAGCTGGCGCTGCACCGGATCGAGGTCAGCCGCGACCCGGGGACCGGCGAGGTGCACGCCCTGCGCGGGCCCGGCTTCGCCGGGGTGCAGTTCCACCCCGAGTCGGTCCTGACGACGGAGGGCGCGGCCCTGACGGCCTCGCTCCTCGCGGGCGTGCTGGTCTGAGGGCCCGGAGGTCCCCGGGGCCCGGCGGCCGGGTCAGCCGGTCCTGGGGACCAGGACGTTCTCGCCGCGCCGGCCCGCCGTGTAGTCGAGGACGTTGCGGAGGGTGGTGTCGACGATCTGGCCGACGGCGTCCGTCGTGTAGTACGCCTGGTGGGAGGTGACCACCACGTTCGGGAAGGTGACCAGGCGGGCCAGGGTGTCGTCCTCGACGACCTCCAGGGACTTGTCGAGGAAGAAGAGCCCGGCCTCCGCCTCGTACACGTCCAGGCCGACGCCCGCGAAGCGCCCGGCGCGCAGCTCGGTGACCAGGGCCTCGGTGTCGACGAGCCCGCCGCGGCTGGAGTTCACCAGGATGGCGTCGTCCTTCATCGCCTTGAGGGCGGTGGCGTCGACGAGGTGCCGGGTGGCGGGGAGCAGCGGCACGTGGAGGCTGATCAGGTCCGCCTCCGCGAAGAGCCGCTCCTTCCCGACGTACCGCATGCCGAGGTCGACGCAGGCCGGGTTCTCGGCGACGTCCCAGCCGAGGAGCTTCATCCCGAAGCCGTGGGCGATCCGGGTGAAGGCCTCCCCGATCTTGCCGGTGCCGAGGACGCCGACCGTACGTCCCCGCAGGTCGCGGCCCATCAGCCCGTCGAGCCGGAAGTCGAAGTCGCGGGTGCGGTTGGAGGCGCGGACGATCCGGCGGTTGACGGCCATGGCGAGGGTCCAGGCGAACTCCGCGAC
Organism: Streptomyces sp. NPDC007872; assembly: GCF_042868165.1. Taxonomy (NCBI): domain Bacteria; kingdom Bacillati; phylum Actinomycetota; class Actinomycetes; order Kitasatosporales; family Streptomycetaceae; genus Streptomyces; species Streptomyces sp. NPDC007872. The sequence goes on along the minus strand of NZ_JBIAEA010000002.1, from coordinate 857,054 downwards.
GGAGTACGGCGAGTAGTACGACACCCGGGCGACGGTGAGGCCGAGGCGCTCGGCGACCTCCAGGTCGATGTTGTTGAAGCCCGTGGAGCGCTGGGCGATCATCTGGGTGCCGCCGGCGGCGAGGGTCTGGAGGACGCGGTGGTCCAGGACGGCGTTGACGCTGGTGGAGATGATCTCGTAGCCGGCCGCGATGCGGGCGGTGTCCTCGGTGAGGAAGACGTCCAGGCAGTGGACGTCGTGGTACCCCTCGAAGGCCCGCTCGATGAGGGGCCTTTCGTCCGCCTGCACGCCGAATGCCAGGATTTCCACGGTTTCCCCTCGTTGTCCGCTCTCTGCGGTCCCTCGCGGTGACGGGCCGTATACGCACGCGTACGTCTCGTACGCGTGAATATACGGCCCCCGTGGCCACCGCGCCGGGTCCCGGGGGCCGGGTCCCCGGGGGTTTCTACGCGTCGTCGAGGCCGCGCTCGATGGCGTACCGGACGAGTTCCACCCGGTTGTGGAGCTGGAGCTTGCCGAGGGTGTTCTGGACGTGGTTCTGCACCGTGCGGTGCGAGATGACCAGGCGCTCGGCGATCTGCTTGTAGCTGAGGCCCTTGGCGACGAGCCGCAGGACCTCGGTCTCGCGCTCGGTCAACTGCGGGGCCCTCGGCTCGTCGCCGCCGGCGGCCGGGGCGGGCTCGGAGGCGAGCCGGCGGTACTCGCCGAGGACCAGGCCGGCCAGGCCGGGGGTGAAGACGGGGTCGCCGGCGGCCGTGCGCCGCACCGCGTCGATCAGCTCCTCCGTACTGGCGGACTTCAGGAGGTAGCCGGTGGCGCCGGACTTGACCGCCTCCAGGACGTCGGCGTGCTCGCCGCTCGCCGAGAGGACGAGGACCCTGAGGTCCGGCCGGGCCCCGACGAGCTCCTTGCAGACCTGGACGCCGGGCTTGACCGGCAGGTTCAGGTCCAGGACGAGGACGTCGGGGGCGGCCGCCGCCGCGCGCCGCACGGCCTGCTCGCCGTCGCCCGCGGTCGCGACCACGTCGAAACCGGACTCGGCCAGGTCGCGGGCGACCGCGTCCCGCCACATCGGGTGGTCGTCGACGACCATGACCCTGATCGGCTGCTCGTTCACTGCTTTCCCGCCTTCCCCCGTGGGACCTTCAACTCGACTTCCGTGCCCTGCCCGGGGACCGAGACGACCTCGGCGCTGCCGCCCAGGTCCCGCAGTCTCCCCCGGATGGAGAGGGCGACGCCCATCCGGCCCTCGTCCTCCGCCTGCGCGAGGCGGCCGTCCGGGATGCCGGGCCCGTCGTCCCGGACGGTGACGACCACCTCGTCGGACCAGTCCTCGATCAGGATCCAGGCGTGGGCGTCCTCGCCCGCGTGGACCCTCACATTGTCCAGGGCGGCGCCGACGGCGGCGGCCAGCTCGCGGGCGGCGGGCGGCGGGAGGAGGACCGGCGCGCCCGGCTCGGAGAGGGTGGTCCGGGACCCGGCGCGCGGGGCGATCAGGGTGCGCAGGTCGACGGGGGCCGAGTCGTCGGCCTCGTCGTCCACCTCGACGACCCGGACCACGGCCCCCTCGGACTCGTCCTCGGAGACCAGGCTGGGCCGGGCGAGCCCGCCCGCCACCAGGGTGCGCAGGGCCACCTCCTGCTCGCCCGCCATCCGGCCGAGTTCGGCGGCCTCCCCGCCGAGCGCGGTGCCGCGGCGCTGCACCATCGCGAGGACCTGGAGGACGCCGTCGTGGATGTCGCGGGCGAGCCGCTCCCGCTCCCGGGTGGCGGCCTCGATCTCCAGGGCGCGGGCGAGGGTGCGCTCGGAGGCGCGGGCGACCTCGACGACGTACCCGATGGCGATGGAGGCGACCCAGACCAGGATCACGTTGTGGACGGTGTCCCGGGTGGGGTGGCCGCGCTCGACGACGTTGGCGACGGCGACGAGGGAGGAGGCGAAGCCGGCCCAGCGCCAGCCGCCCTTGATGGCGAACGCGAGGACGGATCCCGCGGTCCATATGGAGGGCAGGGTGGAGCCGTCGACCGACTGCGCGTGGGCGTCGGCGAGCGGGGTGAGGAGGATGCCGGTGAGGGCGACGGCGAGGTCGGCGCCCAGGAAGCGCCGGGTGCACCCGGCCGCGTTCGCCACCTTGGGGAGGGTGGCGAGGTTCCAGACGCACAGCACCGCCAGGTAGACGACGCCGACCCAGGGCCGCTCGTACCGCTCGTGGCCGAAGACGAAGATCAGGACCGCGTAGACCATCGTCAGGACGCGGTACCCGGTCAGCGCCCGCCACAGCGGCTGCTCGACCGACATGCGTACGACGCGCTCGCGCTCGGCCATCTCTCCCCCGCCCCCGGCACCCCCGACGGGGTGGTCCTTCCGCGCCCCGGAATCCTCGCGGGGCGGTGCCGCTTACGCGCCCGACTCCTCGCGGGCGGCGATCTCGGCCTTCACGGCCTCCTTGGCCGCCTTCTCCGCCTCCGCGATCTGCCGCTTGGCGGCGGTGGCGTAGATGTCGACGTACTCCTGGCCGGACAGCTTCATGATCTCGTACATGACCTCGTCGGTCACCGAGCGGAGGATGAAGCGGTCCCCCTCCATGCCCTGGTAGCGGGTGAAGTCCAGCGGCTTGCCGATCCGGATCCCGGGGCGCATCAGCTTGGGGACGAGCTTGCCGGGCGGCTGGATCTTCTCGGTGTCGATCATGGCGACCGGGATCACGGGCGCGCCGGTGGCCAGGGCGACCCGGGCCAGGCCGCCGGGCTTGCCCCGGTAGAGGCGCCCGTCGGGCGAGCGGGTGCCCTCGGGGTAGATGCCGAAGAGGCCGCCGCCCTCGATGACCTCGATGCCGGCCCTGATGGCCGCCTCGCCGGCGCCCCGGGCGCCCGAGCGGTCCACCGGGAGCTGGCCGACGCCCTTGAAGAAGGCGGCGGTGAGCTTGCCCTTCACGCCGGGGGTGGTGAAGTACTCGGCCTTGGCGATGAAGGTGACCTTGCGGTCCAGGACGGCCGGCAGGAAGAAGGAGTCCGAGAAGGACAGGTGGTTGCTCGCCAGGATGGCGGGGCCGTCGGCGGGAACGTTCTCCAGGCCCTCCACCCAGGGCCGGAAGGCGAGCTTCAGGGACCCGCCGAGGGAGAACTTCATTGCGCCGTAGATCAACTCGCCATGCCTTCCGTGTGCCGTAGGGCCCCGACTTTATCCCGTACCGGCGTACGCCCCCCGCTACGGCCCTGGTCGGTGTCGGTCCGGTCGCGTACGGTGAAGTCCCTTCCCCATTTTCCGTCGCTTCGGCGCACCGGAGGCGCACCCAGGGCGCCCCCGGGGACGCGTCCGGGGGCGAACGCGAAGCCGAGCGAACAGGAGACCCCGGTGCCGGTCCTTCCCGGAGCCGAGCCGTACCGCCATGAGGGCGGAGAGGTCGGCGTCCTTCTCTGTCACGGATTCACCGGTTCCCCGCAGTCGATGCGCCCGTGGGCCGAGTACCTGGCCGGGCGCGGCCTGTCGGTGTCGGTGCCGCTCCTGCCGGGGCACGGCACCCGCTGGCAGGACATGCGGATCACCACCTGGCACGACTGGTACGCCGAGGTGGACCGGGCGCTGCGCGAGCTGCGGGAGCGGTGCGGGACCGTCTTCGTCTTCGGCCTCTCCATGGGCGGGGCGCTCGCGCTGCGGCTCGCCGCCCGGCACGGGGACGCGGTGCGGGGGCTCGTCCTGGTCAACCCGGGGAACAAGGTGCACGGCGTGGCCGCGCACGCGCTGCCGGTCGTCCGGCACCTGGTCCCCACCACGAAGGGCGTGGCCAACGACATCGCCAAGGAGGGCGTGACCGAGGTCGGCTACGACCGCGTGCCGCTGCACTCGGCGCACTCCCTGCGGCAGTTCTTCCGTACGGTCGACCGGGAGCTGCCGCAGGTCACGCAGCCGCTGGTGCTGCTGCACAGCCCCCAGGACCACGTGGTGCCGCCGGCCGACTCGGCGAGGATCCTGAGCCGGGTCTCCTCGACGGACGTCCGGGAGGTCCTGCTGGAACAGAGCTACCACGTGGCGACGTTGGACCATGACGCGGAGCGGATCTTCGACGAGAGCTGGGCCCTCGTCGAGCGTCTCGCGCCGGAACCGGTCGGCGGGAAGGGGAGCAGGAGCGGTGGCTGAGCAGCAGGACGGCGGAGACCGGGAGCCGCAGCCCATCGACGAGGAGGCGGCCTGGGCCGCGATCGTCGCGGGGTACGGCGAGGAGCCCGCGGACCCGCCGGGGACGAAGCCGTTCCGGCCGATCGAGAACCTGTCGCTGCCGGAGCCGGAGGACGTGAACGAGGCCGGGGACGGGAAGGGCGGGGCCGCGCCCGCGCCGGGGGCGGCCGGGAAGCCGGACCTGGTCTGGAAGCCGAAGAAGGACGGCGGAGCCGGGACGGCCGGTGCTTCCGGTGCGTCTGAGGTGTCCGGGGCGTCCGGTGCTTCCGGTACTTCTGGGGCACCCGGTGCTTCCGGGACGTCCGGCGCGTCCGGCGTTTCTTCCGGTGCTTCCGGATCGGACGAGGAGGCGGGGACGGACGAGCGGGCGGACGGGGCCGGCTCGGAGAAGCCGGTGCTCGGCGGCTCGATCGTGTTCGCGCCCGGGGTGCGGCCCGCCGGCCCCCGGGACTACTCCCCCGCCGAGCCCGAGGAGGGCGCCGACGGCTCGGACGAGGGCCACTTCGTGCCGCCGGAGCCGCCCCCGCTGCCGGAGGCGGACGCGACGGCCAAGTTCGCCTGGCTCGGCGTGATCGGCGGCCCGGTCCTGCTGCTCGTGACCGTGCTGCTCCAGTGGGACATGACCTGGTGGCTGACGACGCTCTGCGTGGGCGGCTTCCTGGGCGGCTTCGCGACCCTGGTCGCCCGCATGAAGCACGACGACGACGATGACGACGGCTTCGACGACCCGGGTCGCGGGGCGGTCGTCTAGAAGGACCCCCGGTCCTGCGCGGCGGGCACCCGGACCGCCGCGAGGACCGGCAGGTGGTCGGTGGCCGCCTTCAGGTCGGCGGGGTCCAGGTCCGTCGGGACCCCGCAGCCGAGGAACTCGATCCCGGGAGTGGCCAGGACCGCGTCGATGCGCTGGTGGGGGTCCTCGGGGGTCGAGGTGTGCTCGCCGCCCCACGGGCTGACGGCCCAGCCGTCCCGGAGCCGCTCGGTGAGCCGGGTGAAGGCGGGGCCGCCGGGCCGTTCGTTGAGGTCGCCCGCGACGAGGGCGTACGGGGTGCCGAGGGCGGCGACCCGGTCGAGGACCATGCCGGCCTGGGCGTACCGCTCGTCCTTCCGCAGGCTCAGGTGGCAACTGATCAGACCGACCCGGGCCCCGGCGAAGCGGACGACCGCCGTGGCCAGGCCCCGGCGGTGCAGGCCGGGGGTGAGCGGGAGGAGCACGTCCTCGGTGCGCTCCACGGTGGCTCGCAGGGAGCAGAGCAGCAGGGGCCCCGCCGCGGTGGCGCCGCCGCTCAGGACGACGAGGTCGCTCTTGGCCGCGAGCCGGGCGGCGTGCTTGCGCCAGCGGAAGAAGCGCGGGGCCTCCTGGACGAAGACGACGTCCGGGGCGCAGGCCCGGATGACCCGGGCGAGGGCGTCCTCGTCGTCGCGCATCGAGCGGACGTTGTAGCTCAGGACCCGGAGGACGGCCGAACCGTCTTCCTCGGTGCGGGAGTTGGGCAGTTCGGTGATCGCCATGGGGGTCAACATACGACGACCGCCCGCCGGGTCCGAGGGGACGCGGCGGGCGGTCGTCGTACGGCTCCGCGCGGATGCTTCCGTACGGGTCAGCCCTGGCGGGCCAGGTCCGCGGCGCCGACCAGGCCGGCCTTGTTGCCGAGCTGGGCGGCGAGGACCTGGGCGTGCGGCCGCCACTGGCCGCCGATCAGCCAGCGCCGGAAGGACTTGCGGATCGGGTCGAGGACGAGGTCGCCCTCGTCCGAGACGCCGCCGCCGACGATGAACGCCGAGGGGTCGAAGAGCGAGGCCAGGTCGGCGAGGCCGGCACCGGCCCAGCGGGCCAGCTCCCGGAAGGAGTCGACGGCGACCGGGTCGCCGGCGCGGGCGGCCTGGCTGACGTGCCGGCCCTCGATGCCCTCGGGGGTGCCGTCGCCGAGGCCGAGCAGGACCTCGGCGTTCTCCGGGGTGGCGTTGGCGCGCTGCCTGGCGTACCGGACGAGGGCGCGCCCGGAGGCGTACTGCTCCCAGCAGCCCTGGCTGCCGCAGCCGCAGAGCAGGCCGTCGGGGACGACCCGGATGTGGCCGAATTCGGCGGCCACGCCGAAGCGGCCGCGGCGCAGCTTGTTGCCGATGATGATGCCGCCGCCGAGGCCGGTGCCGAGGGTGATGCAGATGACGTCCTCGTGGCCCTGGCCGGCGCCGAAGCGGTACTCGCCCCAGGCCGCGGCGTTGGCGTCGTTCTCGACGACGACGGGCAGGCCGACGCGCTGCTCGACCTTGTCCTTGAGCGGCTCGTGCCGCCAGTCGATGTTCGGCGCGAAGAGGACGGTGGCGCGCTTGTCGTCGACGTAGCCGGCGGCGCCGATGCCCACGGCCTCGATCGCGTGGCCCGTGCCGGCCTCGGAGACCGCCGTGCTGATCGCGTCGACGATGCCCTCGGGGGTCGGCGGGGTGGGCACCTTGTGCGTGTCGAGGATGTTGCCCTCCTCGTCGACCACGCCGGCCGCGATCTTCGTGCCGCCGATGTCGACGCCGATGGTGAGTCCCATGTGTCCCTCAGTTTTCGGTCGAGCCCCGCTAGGGCCCACCGTACCCGAGGGGGAGGCGCGTCCTGATCAATCCAGGTCGATGTGCTGGCCGGTTCCGGGCCCCTCGCCGTCCTCGCGGGGCGTCCGCGGGGGCTCTTCCGCGGGGGTCTCCTCGCGGGTCCAGCGGGTCTCGTGGCCCTCGACGGCGGAGCGGTACGCGGCGAGGATCTCGTTGCCGGCGGCGGCGAGGTGGTCGAAGACCTGCGGGTTGCGCTCGACGACGGGCTCGACGGCGGCCTTCGCCTGGTCGACGAGCTGCTGGACGGTGCGCACGGCCTGCCCCGTGAGGAGCGGGTTGCCGAAGCCCTCGGAGACCTTGCCCGCGACGGCGTCGAAGAGCTTGCGGAACTCCTCGGCGGCCGATCCGGGGCCGGCCCCGCGCTCGGCCCGGCGGCGGGCCTTCTCCGCCTCCAGGTCCTCGGCGCACGCCTCGGCCCAGGCGTCCGGATCGCTCATGGCGCACTCCTCAGTCGGCTGTACTTCGACGGTACACGGGCGTCAGGGCGTACGGGGCCAGAGCCCGGGGTCGGGGGTGAAGCGGACGCGGAGGTCGCCGTCGACGAGGCCGGCGCCGGTGACGGTGCAGCGGCGCAGGGCGCCGGGGAGGGGGAGGTCGCGGCGGAACGGTCCGGCGGTCAGGAGCAGCTCGTCGCCGCGCCGGACGAGGGAGAGCTCCTCCTTGACGGCGCCGGGCAGGGGGAGGTGCCAGACCAGCACGCCGTCCGCCTCGCGCCGGTCCTCGACGGTCCAGTCGGGCAGGGGGCCGGGCGCGGCGGCGGCCGGGGCGGGGGCGAGGAGGGCGAGGTCGTCGGCCCCGCGCGGGGCGCGGCCGAGGTGCGGGAGCTCGTGGAGCGCGGCGCCGGCAGTACGGAGCTCCGCCAGGTGCCGGTGCTGCTCGGCGGTCAGTCCGGCGAGCCAGGGGTCCTCGGAGCCGGCGGGAAGGAGCCGGTTGGCGACGACGGCGTCGAGGCGGAGGCGGTGGAGGGCGAGGCCGAGGCGGGCGGTGCGCAGGGCGCGGGCGGCGGCGGGCCCGGGTTCGAGGACGAGCCGTACGGTGGTGGCGGGGTCCTCGACGACGGCCTGGACGGCGGCGAGTTCGGCCTCCCAGCGGGCGGTGGTCTCGTACAGCCACTGCGCGGGCATGGGGACCCCGGCGAGCTGGGCGAGCATCGGGCGCAGGGCGCGGGCGGCCTGCCGCTCCGGGGGCAGGAGCCGGCGCAGGTAGCGGCGGAGCTGCTCGGGGAGCGCGAGGACGGCGAGGGCCTCGGGGAGCGGGGGCAGGTCGACGACGGCGAGCTCGTGGTCGCCGCCGGCGGCCTCGCGCAGGGCCCGCAGCAGGGCGAAGGGGCGGCTGCCGGGCAGCTCGGTCAGCTCGGCGTCCTCGAAGGGCGCGGCGCCGAGCAGGTCGAGGGCGACGCCGGAGCGGGCCTGGAGGGCGAGGAACTCGCGGCGGAAGTCGGCGGCGGGCTCGGGCCGCAGCACACGGAGGCCGCCGCCGTCCGGCAGCCCCTCGGCGTCCTCGGAGACGAGCAGCACCCGCCGCCCGGCCCGCGCCTCGGCGAGGGCGGTCGCGGCGGCGACGGTGGTGCGCCCGGCGCCGCCGAGGCCGGTGACAAGGATGATCCGCATGCGGAGGACGCTACCCGCCTCCGGCGGGGTCGGGTCCGGGACCCCCGGGACGAGGCCCTCACGGGACGCGACCGGGGACCGGGCCCGACGGTCCCGGAACCGAGGGCGCACCGGCCCCGGGCACCGGAACGCACCGCGTCGGCCCGGCGGCCGGGCCCGTCCGGAAACGGAAGACCGTGTCCCCGGGCCGACGCGGGTCCGGTCCGACGAGGCTCGGCCCCGAGCCGGAGGCGGCATCCGTCCGGACGCGGTGACGGCACCCGCCCTCGCCCCCGGGGCCTCGCCCCGGCCGGGCTCCGCCCCTGCGCCGACGGCACACCCGGCGCGGGTCCGGCCCGGCACGGAGACCCGCCCGGCACGGGGCCCGCCCGACACGGAGACCCCCCGATGCGGGGCCCGTCCGACATGGGACCCGCCCGGCACGGGGCCCGCCCGGAGGCCGTACCCCCGGAGCCGTGCCCCGCCCCGCCGCGCAGCGTCTACGCGCCGGATTCCACGCGCTTCTTCAGGCCCGCCAGGGCGCGGTCGATGATGACCTTCTCGGCCTTGCGCTTGATCATGCCGAGCATGGGGATCTTGACGTCGACGGTGAGCTGGTAGGTGACCTCGGTGCGCTCGCCGCCGTCGAGGGGGGTCAGGCGGTAGGAGCCGTCGAGGGAGCGGAGCATCTGGGACTTGACCAGGGTCCAACTGACCTCGTCGGCGCCGGTCCAGGTGTACGCGAGGGTGTGGTCGTCCTTGATCGCGCCCGCGTCGAGGAGCAGCCGGACCTTCTCCGCGCGGCCGGCGGCGTCCTTCTCCAGGACCTCGGCCTCCTTCACCTCGCCCGTCCACTCGGGGTAGCGGGCGAAGTCGGCGATCACGCCCATGACGTCGGCCGGCGCCGCCTCGACGGTGATGCTCGAGCTGGTGTGTTCGGCCATCGCGGTGGCTCCTCCACTGTGCGGTCCGGCGGAAGTCAAGGGGCACAGACGTGCCGATGGCAGGCTATCGCGCCCCGGGCCCGGCCCCGTACGCGAAGGCCGGGGGCCGGGGGGTCACCACTCCAGGGCGAAGGGCCTGCCGGTCGAGGCGAAGTGGCCGACGTTGACGCACTCGGTCGCGCCGATCCGCATCCGCCGGGCCAGCGGCTGGTGGACGTGGCCGAAGAGGGCGTAGCGCGGCCGGGTGCGCCGGATCGCGTCGAGCAGGGCCCGGCTGCCGCGCTCGAAGCGGCGGGCCACCGTGTCGTAGGTCAGGTCCGGCACCTCGGGCGGGATGTGGGAGCAGAGGACGTCGACCTCGCCGAGCGCCTCGACCTTCGCCGCGTACTCCTCGTCGGAGATCTCGTACGGCGTGCGCATCGGGGTGCGCAGGCCCCCGCCGACGAAGCCGACGACGAGGCCGCCGAGCTCGACGCGCTCCCCGTCGAGGACGGTCGTCCCGGGCCGGGCGAACTCGGGCCAGAACCGGGGGATGTCCACGTTCCCGTAGGTGGCGTACGTCGGGGTGGGGAAGGCGGCGAAGAGTTCGGCGTACTGGCGGCGCACGGCGGCCTCGATGGCGGTGGTGCGGTCGACGCCCAGCTCGGCCCAGAGGCGGCGGCCCAGGTCACGGGCCTCGTCGAAGCGGCGGGCGGTGCGCAGCTCGACGAGCAGGTCGGCGTTCTCGACGCCGAAGAGGTCGGGGAAGATGCCCCTGCCGTGGTCGGCGTAGTCGAGGAAGAGGACCAGGTCGCCGAGGCATATCAGGGCGTCGGCGCCCTCCCCCGCCCGGGCGAGGTCGCCGGCGTTGCCGTGCACGTCACTGACCACATGGACTCGCATGGGGCCACCTTAGGGGGCACCCCGGGGACGGGCCCGGGAACCGGCTCCCGGACCGGCTCCCAACCCCCCTACCTGCGGTTACTTCCGCGTCGGGAAACCGGTGGACTACTGTTCGCGGAGCACCGTCATGCGTGTGTGACGCACGGAACATCTGGCCGGGACCCCCTATCGAGAACCATGTACTGATGGGTAACGTCCGGGCAGTCCAGTCGTGCTCACCCCCACTGAGCACCTGACCGAATATGGACTACACCGGTGCATCACACAGAGCCGTGGCGCCGGCGCCCGATGAGGAGCAGCAGTCTTGCGCGAGTTCAGCCTTCCGGCCCTGTACGAGGTCCCCGCGGACGGCAACCTGACGGATCTCATCCGCCGCAACGCCTCCCAGCACCCAGACGTCGCCGTGATGGGGCGCAAGGTCGACGGCGTCTGGACGGACGTCACCGCCACCGCCTTCCTCGCCGAGGTCCGCGGGGCCGCCAAGGGCCTGATCGCCGCGGGGGTGGAGCCGGGCGACCGCGTCGCGCTGCTCTCCCGCACCCGCTACGAGTGGGTGCTCCTCGACTTCGCGATCTGGAGCGCGGGCGGCGTGACCGTGCCGGTGTACGAGACCAGCTCGCCGGAGCAGATCCAGTGGATCCTGGGCGACTCGGGCGCGACCGCCGTCCTGGTGGAGACCGCGGCGCACGAGGAGTCGGTGGCCTCGGTCCGGGCGGACCTGCCGGAGCTGACGAACGTGTGGCGGATCGAGGACGACGCGGTCGCGCGCCTCACCGCCGACGGGGCCGGCGTCTCCGACGAGCTGCTCGACGCGCGCATGTCGGCGGCGAACGCGGACGACCCGGCGACGATCGTCTACACCTCGGGCACCACGGGCCGCCCCAAGGGCTGCGTCCTGACCCACCGGGCCTTCTTCGCCGAGTGCGGCAACGTGGTGGAGCGGCTGAAGCCCCTCTTCCGCACCGGCGAGTGCTCGGTGCTGCTGTTCCTGCCCGCCGCGCACGTCTTCGGGCGGCTCGTCGAGGTGGCGTCCGTGATGGCGCCGATCAAGCTGGGCTGCGTCCCGGACATCAAGAACCTCACGGACGAGCTGGCCTCGTTCCGGCCCACGCTGATCCTGGGCGTGCCCCGGGTCTTCGAGAAGGTCTACAACTCGGCGCGGGCCAAGGCGCAGGCCGACGGCAAGGGCAAGATCTTCGACAGGGCCGCGCACACGGCCATCGCGTACAGCCGGGCGCTCGGCACCCCGCAGGGTCCGTCCTTCGGCCTGAGGCTGAAGCACAAGGTCTTCGACAAGCTGGTCTACGGCAAGCTGCGGGCGGTCCTCGGCGGGCGCGGCGAGCACGCGATCTCGGGCGGCGCGCCGCTGGGCGAGCGGCTCGGCCACTTCTTCCGGGGCATCGGCTTCACCGTCCTGGAGGGCTACGGCCTGACGGAGTCGTGCGCGGCGACCGCGTTCAACCCGTGGGACCGGCAGAAGATCGGCACGGTCGGCCAGCCGCTGCCGGGCTCGGTGGTGCGGATCGCCGACGACGGCGAGGTGCTGCTGCACGGCGAGCACGTCTTCACGGGGTACTGGAACAACGAGGCGGCGACGGCCGAGGCGCTCGCGGACGGCTGGTTCCACACGGGCGACATCGGCACGCTCGACGAGGACGGCTACCTGGCGATCACCGGCCGGAAGAAGGAGATCCTGGTGACGGCGGGCGGCAAGAACGTCGCCCCGGCGGTCATCGAGGACCGGATCCGGGCGCACGCGCTGGTCGCGGAGTGCATGGTGGTCGGCGACGGGCGTCCGTTCGTGGGCGCGCTCGTCACCCTGGACGAGGAGTTCCTCGGCCGCTGGGCGTCCGAGCACGGCAAGCCGGCCGGTGCGACGGCGGCGTCCCTGCGCGACGACCCGGAGCTCCTGGCGGAGGTCCAGCGGGCGGTCGACGACGGCAACGCGGCGGTGTCCAAGGCCGAGTCGGTCCGCAAGTTCCGCGTGCTGCCCGCCCAGTTCACGGAGGAGGCGGGGCACATCACCCCGTCCCTGAAGCTGAAGCGGAACGTGGTGGCGAAGGACTTCGCGGACGAGATCGAGGCGATCTACCGGGGCTGAGCCCGAGGCGTGCGCGAGGAGGCCCGGACGATTCGTCCGGGCCTCCTCGCATGACGTCCGTACCGCTCAGAGCAGTGCGCGCAGCCGTTCCGCGAGCAGGTCCCAGCGCCACTTCTCCTCCACCCAGGCCCGGCCCCGCTCGCCCATGCGGGCGCGGAGTCCGGGGTCGAGGAGGAGGGTGGCGACGCGGTCGGCGGTCTCCTCCGGCGATTCACCGCGCACGACCCAGCCCGTCTCGCCGTCGAGGACGGCGTCGGGGGCGCCGCCGGAGTCGCCCGCGACGACGGGCAGTCCGGTGGCGGAGGCCTCCAGGTAGACGATGCCGAGGCCCTCGACGTCGAGGCCGCCGCGCCGGGTGCGGCAGGGCATGGCGAAGACGTCTCCGGCCCCGTAGTGGGCGGGCAGTTCGGCCCAGGGGACGGCGCCGGTGAAGCGTACGGATCCGGCCACGCCCGTCTCCTCGGCGAGGCGGCGCAGGTCCTTCTCGTACGGGCCGCCGCCGACGATCAGGAGGACCGCGTCCGGGACCCGGCGCAGGATGCCCGGCAGGGCCCTGATCAGGGTGTCCTGGCCCTTGCGCGGGACGAGCCGGGAGACGCAGACGACGACCGGCCGGTCGCTGAGCCCGAGGCGGGCGCGGACCGCGTCGCCGCCGGAGCCGGGGTGGAAGGTCTTCTCGTCGACGCCGGGCGGGAGCTGGACCATCCGGCCGGCGGCGGCGGGGGTGAGGGCCGAGGCGATCCGGGAACGAGTGTACTCGCCGAGGTAGGTGATCGTGTCGGTGCCCTCGCCGATGCGGCGCAGCAACTGCCGGGCGGCGGGCAGTTGGGCCCAGCCCGCCTCGTGGCCGTGGGTGGTGGCGACCAGGCGCCGGGCGCCGGCCCGGCGCAGGGCGGGGGCCATCAGGCCGAGCGGGGCCGCGGCGCCGAACCACACGGACGCGCAGTCGTGTTCGCGCAGCAGCGCGGTGGCGCGGGCGGTGACCCGGGGGGTGGGCAGCAGCATGGTGGTGCGGTCCCGGACCACGGTGAAGGGCTGTTCGGCGTCGAACGCGGCCGTGGCCTCGGCCCCTTCGCGGCCGCGCTTCCAGGTGGAGGCGTAGACCACGACCCGTTCGGGGTCCAGGCGGAGGGCCATGTTGTGCAGGAAGGCCTGGATTCCCCCGGGACGCGGCGGGAAGTCGTTGGTTACGATCAGGGTCTTGTGCATCGTGGCCGACAGTACGCGATCGCACCCGCAGCCCGGCACCACCACTCCCCCGCGCGAGCGGGCCGACCGGACGAGGACGAGTCAGTGACGACGGGCGCAGTGGGGAAGGGGTCGCGCACGGGCCGGTGGCTTCCCGTCGGCCTCTGGGGCCTCACCCGGATCCTCCTCCTGCTGTGCGTGTTCGACGTCGTGGAGGTCCCGGGGCCGGACATCGCGTTCGACGTCGAGAACATCTACCGGGGCTGGTACGAGGTGCTGCGGGACGGCACGTACCCGCTGGACGACGTCACCTGGCAGTACCCGCCGGCGGCGGCGTTCGTGATGCTCGCCCCCGACCTGCTGCCGTTCCTCGGCTACGCGGCCGCCTTCTTCGTCCTCGCCCTGCTCTGCGACGCGCTGGTCTTCGGGCTGCTCCTGTACACGGGCCGCCGGGCGGGCCGGACGTCCCGGGGCGCCTGGATCTGGCTGGCGGGCGTCGCGCTGCTCGGCCCGACCGCGTACGCCCGGTACGACGTGATGGTGACCGCCGTCGCGGTGGCGGGGCTGCTCGCGGCCGGCCGGAGCCCGCGGGTGCTCGGCGCGCTCGCCGGTTTCGGTGCGGTCCTGAAGGTGTGGCCGGCGCTGCTGCTCGTGGGCACCCCGAAGGGGCGGGCGGCGTTCCGCTCCTGGTCGGCGGCGGCGGGCGCGGCGGCCGGGGTGCTGCTGCTCTGCGTGCTGTGGAGGCCGGGGGCGCTGTCCTTCCTCTCCTTCCAGCGGGACCGGGGCACCGAGGTCGAGTCGCTGGGCGCGACCGTCTTCCACGTGCTGCGGCACTTCGGCTGGGAGGGCGAGGCGCGGATGAACTACGGCTCGGTGGAGTTCCTCGGCCCGTACGTGCCGGCGGTGTCGACAGCCGCGATGGCGGTGACGATCGCTGCCTTCGGCTGGCTGCTGCTCTGGCGGATCAGGGCGCGCCGGTTCGTCTCGTCGACGGTGGCGGACGCGGCCTTCGTGGCGGTGCTGCTCTTCACGCTGACGAGCCGGGTGCTCTCCCCGCAGTACATGCTGTGGCTGGTCGGTCTGGCGGCGGTGTGCCTGGCCTTCCGGTCGAGCCGGATGGAGCGGCCCGCGCACCTGGTGGTCTGGGCGACGGCGGTGACGCAGTTCGAGTTCCCGGTGTGGTTCTGGCACGTGACGCGGAGCGATCCGCTGGGCATGGCGGTCCTCTTCACGCGCAACGGCCTGCTGATCGCCGCCGCCGTCCTCGCCTGCCGGATCCTGTGGCGGCAGACGGTCACGGAGCCGCGCCTCGCCGCCGCGACCGTCCCCGCGCAGCCGGCCGGAACGGACCGCGAGAAGACCCTGTCCGGCTCGCTCCGCTGAGCGTCGGCCGGACCCCCAGGGCCTGTCCGGCGGACCATGGCCGGGGTCGCGACCCTGATCCGCCGGACAGGCCCTAGCCGAGCCGCTCCTTCACGTACGCGCGCCAGTCCTCGGTGAACTCCTCCGGGGTGGTGTCCAGGACGTCGTGGAGCGCGTTCTCCACCGCCCCCTCCCGGCCCGGGTGCGCGCCCACCGCGCGGTAGAACGCGGTCAGCTCCTCCTCGCCCCGGCGCTCCGCGATGAGCTCGCAGGCCAGCCAGCCGCCCTCGTAGGCCCGTGCCAGGGCCTCCGCGTCCCCGCCGAAGGCGAAGTCGGCGTCCTCCGGGAGCCGGACGGGCGGTTCGCCGTCCCGGACCGCACGGCGCAGCTCGGGCGCGGCCTGCGCGGGGGTGCGGTCGGCGTCCCGGTAGGCCACCCAGTCCGCGAAGCCCTCGGAGAGCCAGACCGGGGTCGACGGGGTGGTGTGGGCGCGGGTGGCGACGTGGACGGTCTCGTGGGTGAGGACGAGCTGCCGGCCGAAGTCGCCGAGGACCCCGTACGCGTCGGGGTTGACGATCACCCGGTCGGCGGGCGCGTCCGCCCCGCCCCTGGTCTCGCCCGTGGTGACGGCCGCTATCCCCCGGTAGGAGTCCCCCGGCGCCCCGAGGAGCTCCCCCATGGCGTCCAGGGTGCCGGGGACGAGGACGACCACCCGGCGGGCCCAGTCCTCGGGCCAGGCCGCGGCGACGGCGGGGACGGCCCGGTCGGCCGCCGCCGCGATCTCCCGGAGCCGCGCCCGCTGCTGGCCGACGCCCAGGACCAGCGCGTGGGCGCCCCGCACGACCGTGACGTCGCCCTGCTCCCACAACTGCCGGGGCGCGCCCGGCGCGGGTCGGTCACCGGTCACGTACCAGCGTCCGTCCCGCTCGGTGAGGTCCAGGACGCGGGCGCCGGTGACGGGCCGCCGGTCGTGGCCCCTGAGCCGGTAGCCGAGGTCGACGCGGGCGGTGACCCGGTCGGGGGCGGTGCGCTCGACGCCGGTGACCTCGTACGACCAACCGTCGAGCGGGACCGCCGCGAGCCGCCGGTAGACGGTGAGGGCGGCCGGCGCGTACGCGGGGTCGAGGGCGGCCCGGTAGCCGGGCTCGTCGCGGGCGAGGAGGGCCCTGGCGTGCTCGTCGAGGAGCGTCTGGACCTCCCGCGTGGTCGCGCGGGCGGGCCCGGTCTCCGTGCAGCCGACGAGGCCCGTCAGGGCGAGCAGCAGGGCCAGCAGGCAGAAGACCGCCGGCCGTCGCGCTCCGTATCCCTGACCCGCCACGCCTCCGATCGTACGGTCCGGACGGCGGGGGCGGCCTCCGGGGCGGGGGCCCGCGCGGTCCGGCTCAGACCCGGGTGACCGTGACGTGCGACATCATGTTCACCGGGTCGTAGCGGACCCGGGCGCCCGGGTAGGGGGCGTGGATGACCTGTCCGTTCCCGACGTACATCGCCACGTGACTGGCGTCGCCGCGGTACGTCACGAGGTCCCCCGGCCGCGCCTGCGAGAGCGGCACCTGCCGGCCCGCGTACCGCTGGGCGGCGGAGGTGCGCGGCAGGCTGATCCCGGCCTGGCGGTAGGACCAGACCATCAGGCCGGAGCAGTCGAAGGCGGAGGGGCCGGTCGCCCCCCACACGTACGGCCTGCCGACCGCGCCCCGGGCGGCGGCCACGGCGGCGGCGACCCGCGAGGAGACCGGGCCGGCGTCCGCGGCGGGCATCGTCTCCCCGGCCGGTCCGCCGGGGGCGCCGCCGGTGCGGGCGTCCTCGCGGCCCCCGGTGCGGGAGGCGCGCTCCTCGAAGTCGGCGCGCTCCTCGGCGGCGAGGGAGGCGAGCACCCGGCGGGCCTCGGCGAGCTTCCGCTCGACGGTGCGCTTGTGGCGGGCGACCTCGGTCCGGCTGCGCTCCAGCTCGGCCAGGACCGTGCGGGCCTCGCTCCGCTGCTGGCCGAGCCGGCGCTGCTCCCGCAGGAGTTCGCCGAGCGCGGCGCCCTGGCGGGCGGTGAGCCGGTCGAGGGCGGAGGCGCGTTCGAGGTAGCTGTCCGGGTCGGAGGAGAGGAACAGGGCGAGGGCGGGGTCGATGCCGCCGGAGCGGTACTGGGCCCCGGCGACCGAACCGAGGACGCCCCGCATGCGGTTGACGCGCTCCTGGCCGCGGGCGAGGCCGTCCCGGGCCCGGGAGACCGTGCGGCGCAGCGCGTCCGCCTTCTCGTCCGCCTCGTTGTAGCTCTCCGTGGCCCGCTCGGCCTCCTCGAAGAGGCGGTCGACCGTGGTCCGGGCGGCCCCGGGGTCGGCGCTCGCGGGGACGGCCCCGAGGGACGCCGCCGCGGTGGCCGCGGCGGCGGCGGCGGTGAGGACGGTGACCCGGGCGGGTCGGCGGTGGGACGCCACGGATCGCGCTCCGTTCGGCTCGACGCAGACTGGCGCGGCAGACAGTAGCCGCTGATCACTCTCCGTCCAACGAGGGCGCCGGGCACACAAAGTGACGCCCCGCCGGAGAACACAGGTCACCGGCGGGGCGTCGGGTCAGCGTGCGTCGCCGTGAACCACCCGTTCGGGCGGCATGCGGCGGCGGGTCGCGGGGTCAGCCTCCGATGCGGACGCCGAACTGGAACGAGCCCAGGTAACCCATCGCCTCGTAGCGGACGTTGGCGCCCGGGTAGGGGGCGTGCAGGACGGTGTTGTTGCCCGCGTACAGGCCCACGTGCGACAGGTTGTTGAAGAAGACCAGGTCGCCCGGCTTGAGCTGGCTGCGGCCGATCTTGGTGCCGTCGTTCTGCTGGGTGTAGGTGACGCGGCTGAGCCGGGCGCCCGCCTGGCCGTAGGCCCACTGGGTGAGGCCGGAGCAGTCGAACGAGGAGGGGCCCTCGTGGCCGGAGACGTACGGCATGCCGACGCGGGTGGAGGCGGCGCTGAGCGCGGCGGCGCCGAGGCCGCTCGCGGGCGCCTCGTTGCCCAGGTCGAGCCGCTCGCCGGCGGCGCGGCTGGCGCGCTGCTCCTTCGCCCTCTCCTCCTCCGCGATCCGGGCCTTCTCGGCCGCGGTGAGGGTGTTGAGGAGCTTCTGGGCCTCGGCCAGCTTGCCCTGGTACTTGCGCTTCTTGTCGCCGAGGGACTTGCGGACGGACTCCAGGTCCCCGAGCTTCTCGGAGGCCTCGGCGCGCTGCTGGGAGAGGGTGCGCTGCTTGGCCTGGATCGCGGTGAGCACGTCGGCCTGCTGGGCGCTCAACTGGTCGATCGCGGACGCCTTGTCGAGGTAGGTGTCCGGGTCGCCGGAGAGGAAGAGCTGGAGGGCCGGGTCGATGCCGCCGGAGCGGTACTGGGCGCTGGCGACCGAACCGATCTTGTCGCGCAGGGTGTTGAGCTCCTGCTGACCGCGGGCCACCTTGTCCTGGAGCTCGCCGATCTCCTTCTGGAGCTTGCCCCGGCGCTCGTCGGCCTGGTTGTACTGCTCCGTGGCCTCCTCGGCCTCGTGGTGCAGCGCGTCGACCTTCGACTTGACCTCGTCGATCTTGGGCTTGGCGGGGGCCGCCTGGGCGCCGGACTGGGCGGTGAGGGCGACGGCCGCGGCCGCGGTCACGGTGAGCACGGTCACACGGGCGCGGCTCGGCTGCTTGGGTCGACGGTGGGACGCCACGAAGGCGATCTCCTTCTTCCTCGAGCCGCCCGGCCGGTCAGGGGCAGGCGGTTCCTCCGCCGTCACCCCGGATGGGTGATCAACCGCGCGAAGGTTCGAGCCCTGACCCTAGTGACCGAGTTGTGATCATTCAAATCCCACCGGAGAAAATCTCGCTCGCACACCACATTATTTACATACATCGCACGGGCAGTGAGGGGCGGTTGACGGTCCGCCGTCCACAATCCGGGCATAAGGGCCAGGAGTTGCGAGGCGTTACGAGAGCCGCGAAAGCCGCTTCAGCAACAAGACGGACGCGACCGGCCGCGCCCCCGCCTTCGCCACCCCGTCGGCCACCTCGCGGTCCGTGGAGACCACCACGACCGGCCGCCCCGGCGGCTCCGCCCGCACGAGCTGCCGGATCAACTCGTCGGCCGTGACACCCGGCTTGGAGAACAGCACCCGCACCCCGCGCGGCGGCGCGAGGAGCACCGGGGCCGCCAGCTCCGCCCCGTCGAAGACGCAGGTGACCTCGGCGCCCGAGCGGGCCGCGAGGGCCGAGAGCCCGCCGAGCAGCCGCAGCCGCTGCTTCTCCAGGGGCATCGTCGGATAGCCGGTCTTGGTGACGTTGTAGCCGTCGACGACCAGGTGCGTCTGCGGCAGCGACAGGAGCTGGTCGAGCAGCGCCGGGTCGGTCTCGGAGAGCGCCCGCGCCGCGATGTCCTTCGGCGACATCCGCCCCGGCTCCACCGCGTCCACGGTGTCCGCCGGATGCGTCGAGACGGGCGGCAGCGCGAGTTCGCGGCGCAGCCCCTGGGCCGCGTCGAGCACCGTGTCGAGCAGCAGCCGCAGCCGCATGTCCTCCACCGAACGCCCCTCGCGGGCGGTCCTGCGGCTGGCCTCCAGGGCCGCCTCGACCTCGCCGAGCCGGGCCCGCAGCCGCCGGCCCTCGCTCTCGGCCGCCGACACCTGGGCCGCCGCCTCCGCCCGCGCGGCCTCGATCTCGCCCCGGGCCCTGCGCAGCGCGGCCTCGCCCCGCTTCACGTCGCTCTGCGCGCTGCGCAGCTTGCGGTGGAGCGACTCGGCCTCCCTGCGGGCCGCGTCGAGGTCGTGCCGCAACTGCTCGGTCTCGCCCCTGGAACGGTCCCGGGCGGCGGCGAGCTCCTCGCGCAGCCGCTCCAGTTCGCGCCGGCCGGCCTCGTAGGCCCGCTCGGCGTCGACCCGCAGGGCCTCCTCGCCGGCGGCGGCGACCAGCTTGACCCAGCCGGGCGGACGCAGCACGTAGGCGGCCGCCGCCACGTCGACGGGGTCGGCGGCCGCGGGCGGGGTGCCGCCCTCCACGGCTCCGGCCAGCTCGGGCTGGCCCTGCTTGAGCCGCTCGCCGATCCGCTGCCGGAAGAGCGGGTCGCTCTCCAGGGCGGCGGCCATCGCGTTGCCGGCGAACTTGGCCCGCCGGCTCGCGGTGAACCGGGCGTACTGCCGCAGGGGCGCGGGCAGCTCCGCGACGGTCAGCCCGCCGAAGGCGTCCGCGACCAGCGCGACGACCCGCCGCCGTACGCCTTCCGGCAGTGGGTGGTCGAGCGTCTCGGCAGCGTCACCTGCCGCGCCGGCCGGCTCTCCACCGTGCGCGGGCTGCTCCACGATCCGTCACCCCTATGTCGTCCGCGCCGTCCCTCAGGAGGCGGCGCCCGGCCTGTCCACCAGTTCGATCTGGTCCACCGCGTTGCACCAGCGGCAGCGGACCGACTCGATGGTCTCACTGACCACCTGCCGCTCCTCGACCGTCGGCTCCCCGGCGAGGTCCAGATGGACGTACTCCACGACCTTGGACGAGCGGGTCACGTCGAAGCGGGTGAGGTTGCCGCAGAGCGTGCAGCGCCAGCGGGTCTCGGCGGTCGGCAGGGGAACCGTCGTCATCGAGCCGTCCTTCTTCCTGTTGCGTGGTACTCAGGTGCGGGAGCCGCGGTGCGCCGTCGAACTGCGGTCGTACTGCCCGCAACCCTACGGCCTCACGGCCCGGCGGCGGCACGGCGAGGCGCTCTGTCCCCTTCGTCCCGGGTGCGCCATGATCGGTCCGTGATCGATTGGCGAAGCGCGGTGACGGGCGCCTGGCGGGGCGTCCGCGGCGGGCCCGCGGTGACGTACGGCCTGATCGCCGCCTGCTGCCTCCTCTTCCTGTTCGGCCCGGTCTCCGGACTGAACCCGGTGTACGGCACGGGGGACGCGCTCCTGGCGGCCCAGGGCTCGTACTTCCGCCGCTGGGGGGTCGTCCCCGCCGAGCTGATGGGCGGCGAACCGCGCGCCCTGCTCACCCCCCTCACCGCGCTCTTCGTCCACGGGAGCTGGCTCCACCTCCTGGGGAACATGCTCTTCCTGTACGTCTTCGGCGCGATGGCCGAGGAGCGCATGGGCCGGTTCGCGTACGCCCTCTTCTACCTGGGCACGGGCTACCTCGCCCTCGCCGGGTACGCGGCGGCGCACGCCCACAGCGAGCAGACCCTCGTCGGGGCGTCGGGGGCGATCTCCGGGGTGCTCGGGGCCTTCCTCTTCCTCTTCCCGCGCTCCCGGGTCACCAGCCTCTTCCCCTTCCTCTTCTTCCTGCCGCTGCGCTTCCCCGCCTGGATCGTGCTCGTCTTCTGGTTCACGCTCCAGTGGATGGCCGCGCGGGCGGCGGGCGCGGGGCCCGGCGTCGCCTATCTGGCCCACGTGGTGGGCTTCGCGATCGGCTTCCTCTACGCCTGGGTGCGCTACCGGGGTGGGGATAGAGTGAAAGCCCCAGCCGCGGCGACCGAGGGAGAAAGCCAGCCGTGATCACCGCGATCGTGCTCATCAAGACCAGCGTGGACCGCATCCCCGAGATCGCCGAGTCGATCGCGGCGCTCGACAGCGTCAGCGAGGTCTTCTCGGTGACCGGTACGTACGACCTGATCGCCATGGTCCGGGTGCCGCGCCACGACGACCTCGCGGACGTGATCCCCGGCAGCATCAGCAAGATCCCGGGCGTCGAGGCCACGGACACGCACGTCGCGTTCCGCACGTACTCGCAGCACGACCTGGAGGCGGCCTTCGCCATCGGTCTGGAGTCCTGAGGCTCCGCGCGCACGGAAACGGCGAAGGGGCCTCCCGGTCGGGAGGCCCCTTCACCCGTACGAGTGAGCGATCAGCCGCGGTCGGGAACGCAGCGGCCGTCCTCGGTGCGGTACTTCCACTGGGCGCCGTTCCGGACGAGCTCCTTCACGGCGCCGACGAACCGCTCCACGTGCTCGTCGGGCGTACCGGCGCCGAAGCTCACCCGGATGGCGTTGAGCGACCGCTCGCCGGGGGCCGCCTCGGGGGCGCCGCACTCGCCCGGGTCCTGCGGGTCGCTGCCGAGCAGGGTGCGGACCAGCGGGTGGGCGCAGAAGAGGCCGTCGCGGACGCCGATGCCGTACTCGGCGGAGAGCGCGGCGGCGAAGTGGGAGCTGTTCCAGCCCTCCACGACGAAGGAGATGACGCCGACGCGGGGGGCGTCGTCGCCGAAGAGCGAGAGCACCCGGACCTCGGGGACCTCGGCCAGGCCCGCGCGGACCGTGGCGATCAGGTGGTCCTCGCGGGCGACGAGGGCGTCGAAGCCGGCCTCGGTGAGGGCCTTGCAGGCGGAGGCGATCGAGTAGACCCCGATGACGTTCGGGGAACCGGCCTCGTGCCGGGCCGCGGTGGTGTGCCACTCCACGTCCACACCACCGTCGGCCCGACGCGCCACCTTGCGGGAGGCGCCGCCGCCCGCGAGGTAGGGCTGGGAATCCTGGAGCCAGTCGGCGCGGCCCGCGAGGACGCCGGAGCCGAAGGGCGCGTACAGCTTGTGCCCGGAGAAGGCGACCCAGTCCACGTCGAGCTCGGTCACGGAGACCGGGTGGTGGGGCGCGAGCTGGGCGGCGTCGAGCACGATCCGGGCGCCGTGGGCGTGCGCGGCGGCGGCCAGCTCCTTCACCGGCCACAGCTCGCCGGTGACGTTGGAGGCGCCGGTGACGCAGACCAGGGCGGGGCCGTGGGGGTCGCGGGCCGCCAGCGCCCGCTCCAGGATCTCGACGGCACGGGCCGGCGTCCGGGGCGCGTCGAGATAGGTGACCCGGGCGTCGCTCCCCCCACGCCCAGGGGCGTGGGGGGACCCCCACGGCAGCAGCGAGGCGTGGTGCTCGGTCTCGAAGACGAAGACCTGGCAGTCCGCCGGGACCGCGGCGGCGAGCAGGTTGAGCGAGTCGGTGGTGGAGCGGGTGAAGACGACCTGGTCGCCGGGGCGGCAGTCGAGGAACTCGGCGACGGTGGCGCGGCTGTTCTCGAAGAGGTCGGTGGAGAGCTGGGAGAGGTAGCCGGCGCCGCGGTGGACGCTGCCGTAGTACGGGGCGTACGCGGCGACGTCGTCCCAGACCCGCTGGAGGGCCGGGGCGCTGGCCGCGTAGTCGAGCGCCGCGTAGGTCACCTCGCCGCCGGTGACGAGCGGGACGGTCACGTCCCGGCCGAGGACGGGCAGCGGGGCGGCGCAGCAGGGGTCGGCGGACTCGGTGGCGGTCTCGACGGCCTCGGCGACGACGGTGGTGACGGCGGTGGCGGCGGCGTTCGGGCGTGCGGACATGGCGGTATCTCCCGGCGGGCGGTGCGGAATGGCTTCGGTGGATCCCGTACGCGGCCGGACGCGGCGGGGTACGGGTGAGGCCTCGGAAGACGTGGGGGTACGCGGAAGGGACCCTGATCCGAGGGTGAAGAAGGGGCGGACTCGCCCTATCGCATTCGCTTGCTCACGGAAAAAGCTCCTCGAGAGACCAGGACCCCTGGTGTTCGAGGGGTCCGCGCTTGCCGTAGACCTCGCTGCCTACGGCCTGGTCATCACCCGGGGCACCCCGCCACGGACGGAGGGTTGCCGGACAGCAAGCCGGGGCCAAAACGCTGTCACTCGTGACCTGAAGAGCATCCTGCCACATGATCGCCGTCGCGCAAGACCCCGGTCCGCATGCTGGACCGGGGTCGTACGGCCAATGGCCGGAACACTACGCGTTGCTGACGGCGATCCACCGCTCCAGGGCCCGGCGGGCGGCGCCGGAGTCGATCGCCTCGGCGGCCCGGTCGACGCCGGCGCGGATCTGCTCCACCAGGGTGCCGTCGCCCGGGGCGAGGGCCGTGAGGGCCGCCGCCGAGTTGAGGAGCACCGCGTCGCGCACCGGGCCGGTCTCCCCCGCGAGCAGCCGGCGGGCCACGTCGGCGTTGTACGAGGCGTCCGCGCCGCGCAGCGCCTCCACGGGCACGAGGTCGATGCCGGCGTCCCGGGGGTCGAAGGCCTCCTCCCGCACCGCGCCGTCCCGGACCACCCAGACCCGCGAGGTGGCCGTGGTGGTCAGCTCGTCGAGCCCGTCGTCGCCGCGGAAGACCAGGGCGGAGGAGCCGCGCTCGGCGAGCACCCCGGCCATGATCGGGGCCATCCGGGCGTCGGCGACGCCGGTCGCCTGGGCCCGGACGCGGGCCGGGTTGGTGAGCGGACCGAGGAAGTTGAAGGTGGTCCGGATGCCCAGCTCCTTGCGGGCCGCGGCGACGTGCCGCAGCGCCGGGTGGAACTTCACCGCGAAGCAGAAGGTGATGCCCGCCTCCTCGGCGACCTCCGCGACCCGCCGCGGGGTCAGCTCCAGGTTGACGCCGAGCTTCTCCAGGACGTCGGAGGCGCCGGAGGCGGAGGAGGCCGCCCGGTTGCCGTGCTTGACGACCTTGGCGCCGGTGCCGGCGACCACGATCGCCGACATGGTGGAGATGTTGACGGTCTTGGCGCCGTCGCCGCCGGTGCCGACGATGTCGACGGAGGGGCCGGGCACCTCGATCGTGTTGGCGTGCTCGTACATCGTCCGGACGAGGCCGGCGATCTCCTCGACGGTCTCGCCCTTGGCGCGCAGGGCGACCGCGAAGCCGGCGATCTGCGCGTCGGTGGCCTCGCCCCGCAGGATGCGGTCCATGGCCCAGGCGGTGTCCTCGGCGCTCTGGTCGCGGCCGGACAGCAGGCCGTCCAGGACGACGGGCCAGGAGCGGCCCGCCGTGGTAGGTCCTCCAGCGGGGATCGCAGCGCTCATGGCAGCTCCTGGGCGTCGGTCACGTACGGATACGGGCCCACCCTATCGACCCCCGGGGACGGCGAAGAGCCCCGTCCATCGAATGGACGGGGCTCTCGCCGTGGCGACTTCCGGAAAGCCGGGAGGGTCGGGTGATCAGTGGTGGCCGTGGCCGCTCTGGATCTCCTTGTACTCCTCGACGGTGGGCTTGGCGATCTGGCTGTCCTCGCCGTAGTAGCCCTTGTTGAGCTTGACCCGCAGCTTCTCCAGGCGGCCGACCTTCCGCTCGACGCCGTTCTCGTCGACGGCCGGCGGCAGCGCGGCGGGCTCGTACTGCTCGTGCGCCGTGAGGCGGTGCAGCTCGCCCTGGCTGAGCGGCTCGTGGACCTCGACGAACTCGCCGTGCGGCAGGCGCTTGATGATGCCCGACTCGCGGCCGTGCAGCACCTTGTCCCTGTCCCGGCGCTGGAGGCCGAGGCAGATCCGCTTGGTGACGATGAAGGCGATGACCGGACCGGCGAAGAAGAAGATCCGCACGAACCAGGTGATCGAGTTCAGCGACAGGTGGAAGTGGGTCGCCCAGAGGTCGTTTCCACCACCCACGAGCATGATCATGTACGCGGTGATCCAGGCGACGCCGAAGGCGGTGCGCGTCGGAGCGTTGCGCGGGCGCTGCGCGATGTGGTGCTCGCGCTTGTCGCCGGTGATCCAGGACTCGATGAACGGGTAGACCGCGATCGCGGCGAGGACCGCCGGGAAGATCGCCAGCGGGATCATCACGCCCAGGACCAGGGTGTGGCCCCAGAGGTTGATCTCCCAGCCCGGCATGACGCGGATCAGGCCCTCGGCGAAGCCCATGTACCAGTCGGGCTGGGCGCCGGTGGACACCTGGTCCGGACGGTACGGGCCGAGCGCCCAGATCGGGTTGATCGAGGCGATCGCCGCGATGACCGCGATGACGCCGAAGACCAGGAAGAAGAAGCCTCCGGCCTTCGCCATGTACACGGGCAGCAGCGGCATGCCGACGACGTTCTTGTTCGTGCGGCCGGGGCCCTCGAACTGCGTGTGCTTGTGGACGAACACCAGGATGAGGTGGGCGACCACCAGGCCCAGCATGATGCCGGGCAGCAGCAGCACGTGCGCCGAGTAGAACCGGGCCACGAAGTCGCCGCCGGGGAACTCCCCTCCGAACAGGAACATCGAGAGGTACGTGCCGATGACCGGCACGGACAGGATCGCGCCCTGCATGAAGCGGACACCGGTGCCGGAGAGCAGGTCGTCCGGGAGCGAGTAACCGGTGAAGCCGGTGAACATGCCCAGGAAGAACAGCAGGAAGCCGAACAGCCAGTTGATCTCACGCGGCTTGCGGAACGCGCCGGTGAAGAACACGCGCATCATGTGCACGAACATGCCGGCGAGGAAGATCAGCGCCGCCCAGTGGTGGATCTGCCGGATCAGCAGACCGCCGCGCACCTCGAACGAGATGTGCATGGTCGAGTTGAACGCCTCGGACATGAGCTGTCCCTGGAGCGGGACGTACGGGCCCGCGTACTCCACCTCGTTCATCGACGGGTGGAAGAACAGCGTCAGGTAGACGCCCGTCAGGATGATGATGAGGAAGCTGTAGAGGCAGACCTCGCCCAGCATGAAGGACCAGTGGTCCGGGAAGATCTTCCGCATGTTGGCCTTGGCCAGCGTGTAGATCCCCAGGCGGCCGTCGGCCCAGTCGGCGACCCGCTCACCGGCGGGCGCCTTCTTCTTCGTATCGGTCACGGTGCTCATCCGCGCTCCCAGAAGGCAGGACCGACGGGCTCGTCGAAGTCGCCGAGCGCCTCCAGGAAGCCCTTGTCGTTCACGCCGATCCGCAACTGCGGAAGCGGGTGACCGGCCGGGCCGAAGATGACGCGGGCGCCGTCGGAGAGGTCGAAGGTGGACTGGTGGCACGGGCAGAGGACGTGGTGCGTCTGCTGCTCGTACAGGGAGATCGGGCAGCCCACGTGGGTGCAGATCTTCGAGAACGCGACGATGCCCTCGTGGGACCACTCGAGCTCGCGCTTGTCCTTGATGTCCTCCGGCTGGATCCGGACGATCATCAGGGCGGCCTTGGCGATCTGGGTCTGGAAGTCGTGGTCGTGCTCCGAGAGGCCCTCGGGCATCGCGAAGGTCAGCGAACCGACCGCGACGTCCTCGGGACGCAGCGGCTCGTGCGTGTTCATGTTGATGAGCTGGAGCCCCTTGGCCCACATCGTGGCCCGGAGCTTCTTCTCGGGCAGCGGGCCCATGTCGCGCAGCAGGACGATGCCGGAGAGCGGTACGAGCGCCAGCGCGCCGAACATCGTGTTGCGGATGAGCTTGCGGCGGCCCATGCCGGACTCGGCGGCACCGGCCGCGAAGTCCGCCATGACCTTCGCCTTGACCTCGGGCGACGCCTCGATCGGGTGACGCTCGTCGGCGACCTCGACGTCGGACATCAGGGTGCGGGCCCAGTGGACCGCGCCCGCGCCGATGAAGAAGAGGGCCGCGCCGAGGGTCAGGCCCAGGGAGAAGTTGAGCGCGGACACCCGGCCGAAGGGCCAGATGTACACGATCTTGTCGACCGGGAAGATCACGTACGAGGCGATGAAGCCGACGGTGGCCAGCATCGACAGCGTGAACATGAAGGCGACCGCGCGCTCGGACCGGCGGGCGGCCCGCTCGTCGATGTCCTGGATGCGGGGCTTGTGGGGCGGGAGCCCCGGGTCGGCGAACGGGTCGTCGGCGACCTTCACCGCGCCGTGCGCGGTGTCCTGCACTGCCGGCAGGTTCTCTTCTGGAATCTCTTGGCTACTCATGACTTCTTGGCCTTAGCGGTGTGGGCCGCGACCCAGATGGCAACTGCGATCAACGTACCCAGGCCGAAGATCCAGCCGAACAGACCTTCGGAGACCGGGCCGAGGCCACCGAGCGAGAGACCGCCCGGGCTGTCGGCCTTCTCGCTGTTGACGGCCTGGACGTACGCGATGATGTCCTTCTTCTCCTTCTCCGGCATGGTCGTGTCCGGGAAGGAGGGCATGTTCTGCGGGCCGGTCTGCATGGCCTCGTAGAGGTGCTTCGGGCTCACGCCTTCGAGGCTCGGGGCGTACTTGCCGTGGGTCAGCGCGCCACCCTCACCGGTGAAGTTGTGGCACTGGGCACAGTTGGTGCGGAACAGCTCGCCACCCCGGGCGGCGTCGGCGCCCGCGGGGTCGTACTGCTTCCCGGTCGGCGTGATCGGACCGGCACCGAGGGAGGCCACGTACGCGGCGAGCTGGTCGATCTCGGCCTGCGAGTAGATGTTCTTCTTCTTCGGGACCTGGGCGCCCGGCTGCTGGGCCGGCATGCGGCCCGTGCCGACCTGGAAGTCCACGGCGGCCGAACCCACGCCGACGAGGGACGGGCCGTCAGAGGTGCCCTGACCGCCGGTTCCGTGGCAGCTTGCGCAGCCGACGGAGTAGAGCTTCTTCCCCTCCTCGATGGCGAGGGACTGGGCGGTCTCGTCGGCCTTCGCCGTGCCCGCGGGCGCGAACGCGGCGTACAGCCCCCCCGTGGCCGCCAGCGCGAGAAGTAGGACGACGACCGCCGCCAGCGGATGGCGTCGTCGTGCGGAGAGCTTTTTCACGGATTACCCCGGTGTCAGGATCTTCTGCGTCGATGCTTGCTGGATGTCTCGGTCCGCCGGGTCGGCGGGACCGATTACTTGATCATGTAGATCGTGGCGAAGAGGCCGATCCAGACGACATCGACGAAGTGCCAGTAGTAGGACACGACGATGGCGGCGGTTGCCTGCTCGTGGGTGAACCTCTTGGCGGCGTACGTCCGGCCGAGGACCAGCAGGAAGGCGATGAGACCGCCCGTCACGTGCAGGCCGTGGAAGCCGGTGGTCAGGTAGAACACCGAGCCGTAGGGGTCCGAGGACAGGGAGAGCCCGTCCTTCTTGACCAGCTCGGTGTACTCGAAGACCTGGCCGCCGATGAAGATCGCACCCATCACGAACGTGATGATGAACCACGTCCGGAGCTTCTTCACGTCGCCCCGCTCCGCGGCGAAGACGCCGAGCTGGCAGGTGAGGGAGGAGAGCACCAGGATCGTGGTGTTGGTGGCCGAGAACGGGAAGTTCAGGGCCGAGGCCTTTTCCGCCCAGAAGTCGGCACCCGTCACCGATCGCAGGGTGAAGTACATCGCGAAGAGGGCCGCGAAGAACATCAGCTCGGAGCTCAACCAGATGATGGTTCCGACGCTGGTGAGGTTCGGTCGATTGACCGACGGGTGTGCGTGCCCTGTTTCTACTGTCGTTACTGTCGCCACGACCGACATTATGTCGGTCGCTTATCCCGCCCTCACTCCGGGGGGTGCCGTTCGGAGTGTCAGGGGGGTGTGTCCAGCCCGAACGGCCCAGCGCGGAGCCCCCGGGGGACCCTTCGAACAGGTGTTGAACGGGTGTTGACGGGCTGTGGACCGGAGTAGCATCCGCCGCGTCGGACGACGACCTTCCCACGGACTTCCCCACGGAGGAACGATGCAGTCGAGTGCCACGGTCCTGGTCTACAGCGACGACGCGAACACGCGCGCGCAGGTGCGGCTCGCGGCCGGACGCAGGCCCGCGGCCGACGTTCCCCCGGTCGAGTTCGTGGAGTGCGCCACACTGCCCGCGGTCCTGAAGCGCCTGGACGAGGGCGGCGTCGACGTCTGCGTCCTGGACGGCGAGGCCGTGCCGGCCGGCGGCATGGGGGTCTGCCGGCAGATCAAGGACGAGGTCTTCCGGTGCCCGCCGGTGCTGCTGCTCATCGGGCGCCCGCAGGACGCCTGGCTGGCCACCTGGAGCCGGGCGGACGCCGCGGTCACCCTTCCGGTGGAACCGGTCGAGTTCGCGGCGTCCCTGGCCTCCCTGCTGCGCTCCCGCCTCTCGATCGGCGCGTGAGCGGGTAGCGGCCCCGGAGCCGGTCAGAGGGAGGGCCGCAGGCGGGCCTGTTCGGTGGAGACCACCGGTTCGCCGGCGGCCTCCGCCAGGGCGCTGCCCTCGCGCCACTTGTCCCAGGTCAGGTTCCAGTCGCCGAAGCCGTTGCCGAAGCGCTCCATCGTGTCGCCGTCGCTGTTGACGGTCTGCACGATGTCGCCGGCCCGGACGGTCTTGAAGAACCAGGCCGCGTTGTCCATCGACATGCCGACGCAGCCGTGGCTGACGTTCGCCACGCCCTGCGAGCCGACCGACCAGGGCGCGGCGTGCACGTACTCGCCGCTCCAGGTCACCCGGGTGGCGTAGTACACGGGCAGGTCGTACGACTCGGAGCTGCCCTCCGCGATGCCCACGGTGGTGCCCCGCATCCGGACGTAGTACTCCTTGCCGAGCACCACCTTGACGCCGTTGCGGGTGTCGAAGCCGGGCTTGCCGGTGGTCACCGGAATGGTGTTGATCACTTCTCCGTTGCGCTTCACCGTCATCTGGTGCGTCCCGGCGTCCGCGACGGCCTCGATCCGGTCGCCGATGGTGAGCTCCAGCGGCTTGGACTCGCCGCCGTAGAGCTTGTCGCCGACCTTGAGGCCGTCCAGGTTGCCGCTGACCGTGACACGCGCGCCGGCGGGCCAGTACTCCTTCGGGCGGAAGTGCAGCTTCTTGTCGTCCACCCAGTACCAGGCGCCCTCGACGGCGGGGGTGGAGCGGACCTTGAGGGCCCGCTCGACGACCGCGCGGGAGGCCCGGTCCTTGACGGGGAGGCTGAGGTCGGCGGTGATCGGCTGTCCGACGCCGTACGTGCCCGCCTCCGGCCCGAAGGTCGCGGTCAGGGCCCGCTTCGCCGGGGCCGTCTCGAACGTGAACGTACGGGCGCCGGGAGCGCCGTCCCCGTCCTCCGTGGCCACCCGGACCGTGTAGCGGGCGCCGGCCGCCAGGGTGGCCGTGGAGCGCCAGCGCCGTCCGTCCGCGGTGAGCTCGCCGGCCAGGTGGCGCCCGGCGGCGTCGACGGCGGTGACGTCGGTGATCCGGCCCTCGTCGCCCTTGGCGTTGATCTCCAGGGGCTTCTCGGGGTCCGCCTTGGCCCCGTCGGCGGGGAGGCCGACGGCGAGCTGGTCCGCCGCGTCGTACGCCTTCACCGTCAGCGGGCGGTCGTCCGATCCGGAGCACGCGGTGGCGCCCGCGGTGACGGTCACGGCCAACAGGGTGCAGCTCAGAACAGTCCGAATGCGCGGCGTGTCGTTCATGACCTCACCGTAAGAACAATCCTCGGAGGGGGCGCGCCGAGTGCTGCAAAAGAGGGGCCCGGGCACTTCGGTGACGAAGTGCCCGGGCCCCTCGGTGCGCTCCGGTGCGGAGCGGGGTGCCGCTACTGGTTCTGGTTCTCGCCGCGGTAGAACTCGAAGACCCAGCCGAACAGGCCGACGAGGACCAGCGGGGCGGAGAAGTACAGGATCCACCAGCCCATCGCGACGCCCAGGAAGGCGAGCGCGCCGCCGATGCCGAGCGAGAGCGGCTGCCAACTGTGCGGGGCGAAGAAGCCCAGCTCACCGGCCTCGTCCGCGACGTCGGCCTCCTTGTCGTCCTGCGCCATGGCGTCGACCCGCTTGGCCGTGAAGGCCAGGTAGTAGCCGATCATGATGGCCAGGCCGAAGGCCAGGAAGAGCGCCGTCGTGCCGACCGGCTCCTTGGACCAGACGCCGTACAGGATCGCCATGGCAAGGATGAAGACGCTCAGCCAGATGAACATCTTGCCCTGGATCTTCACTTGCCGGCCTCCTTGCTGCCCGAGAGGGCCTCGGCCTCGTGCGGCTTGTTCTCGAGCTGGTCGAGAGCGGCGATCTCGGGGTGGTGCAGGTCGAACGCCGGGGATTCCGAGCGGATGCGCGGCAGCGTGAGGAAGTTGTGCCGCGGCGGCGGGCAGGACGTCGCCCATTCGAGCGAACGGCCGTAGCCCCACGGGTCGTCGACCTCGATCTTCTTGCCGTACTTGGCGGTCTTCCAGACGTTGTAGAAGAACGGCAGGATCGACAGGCCGAGCAGGAAGGAGGAGATCGTCGAGATCGTGTTCAGGGCGGTGAAGCCGTCGGCGTTCAGGTAGTCCGCGTAACGACGCGGCATGCCCTCGGCACCGAGCCAGTGCTGCACCAGGAAGGTGCCGTGGAAGCCGATGAACAGCGTCCAGAACGTCATCTTGCCGAGCCGCTCGTCCAGCATCTTGCCGGTGAACTTCGGCCACCAGAAGTGGAAGCCGGCGAACATCGCGAAGACGACAGTGCCGAAGACCACGTAGTGGAAGTGCGCCACGACGAAGTACGAGTCGGAGACGTGGAAGTCCATCGGCGGCGAGGCCAGGATGACGCCGGTCAGACCACCGAAGGTGAAGGTGATCAGGAAGCCGATCGTCCACAGCATCGGCGTCTCGAAGGACAGCGAGCCCTTCCACATCGTTCCGATCCAGTTGAAGAACTTCACGCCGGTCGGTACGGCGATGAGGAACGTCATGAAGGAGAAGAACGGGAGGAGCACGCCGCCGGTGACGTACATGTGGTGGGCCCACACGGTCACGGACAGACCGGCGATCGCGATCGTCGCGGCCACCAGGCCGATGTAGCCGAACATCGGCTTGCGGCTGAAGACCGGGATGATCTCGGAGACGATGCCGAAGAACGGCAGGGCGATGATGTACACCTCTGGGTGTCCGAAGAACCAGAAGAGGTGTTGCCAGAGCAGGGCTCCGCCGTTGGCCGCGTCGAAGACGTGGGCACCGAACTTGCGGTCCGCCTCCAGGGCGAACAGCGCGGCCGCCAGGACCGGGAAGGCGAGCAGGACCAGGACACCGGTCAGCAGCACGTTCCAGGTGAAGATCGGCATGCGGAACATCGTCATGCCCGGGGCGCGCATGCAGATGATCGTGGTGATGAAGTTGACCGAGCCGAGGATCGTGCCGAAGCCGGAGAAGGCCAGACCCATGATCCACATGTCGGCGCCGACGCCCGGCGAGCGGACGGCGTCCGACAGCGGGGAGTAGGCGAACCAGCCGAAGTCGGCCGCACCCTGCGGGGTGAGGAAGCCGGCCACCGCGATGATCGAGCCGAAGAGGTACAGCCAGTAGGCGAACATGTTCAGCCGCGGGAACGCCACGTCGGGCGCGCCGATCTGCAGCGGCATGATCCAGTTGGCGAATCCGGCGAACAGCGGCGTCGCGAACATCAGCAGCATGATCGTGCCGTGCATCGTGAACGCCTGGTTGAACTGCTCGTTCGACATGATCTGCGTACCCGGACGGGCCAGCTCGGCGCGCATGAAGAGCGCCATGAGGCCGCCGATGCAGAAGAAGGCGAACGACGTGACCAGGTACATCGTCCCGATCGTCTTGTGGTCGGTGGTGGTCAGCCACTTCACCACGACATTGCCGGGCTGCTTGCGCCGTACGGGCAGCTCGTTCTCGTACGAGCCCTCGACGGCGGCGGCACCCTGGGTTTCGTTGTGGATGCTCACAGTGTGTTCTTCTCCGCATTCCTGGCCGGGTCCGTCTGCTCGATGCCAGACGGGATGTAGCCGGTCTGCCCCTTCTCGGCCAGCTCCTTCAGGTGCTGCTGGTAGCGCTCCGGGGAGACCACCTTGACGTTGAAGAGCATCCGGGAGTGGTCGACGCCGCACAGCTCGGCGCACTTGCCGAGGAAGGTGCCCTCACGCGTCGGGGTCACCTCGAAGGAGTTGGTGTGACCCGGGATGACGTCCTGCTTCATGAGGAAGGGGACCACCCAGAAGGAGTGGATGACGTCGCGGGAGGTCAGGACGAACCGGACCTTCTCGCCCAGGGGCAGCCACAGGGTCGGGCCCGGGTTGCCGGTCTGCGGGTTCCGGTCACCGGGGATGCCGGCGTCGTAGACGCCGCCGGCGTTCGCCGGGAAGTCGTCGATGAACTTGTCCGGAATCGCGGCGAGGTTCTTGTCCGTCTTGGCGTCGCCCTTCACACCGGGCACGTCCTCGACGTAGTTGAAGCCCCAGCTCCACTGGTAGCCGACCACGTTGACGGTGTGGGCGGGCTTGTCGGAGAGCTCGAGGAGCTTCGACTCGTCGCGCGCGGTGAAGTAGAAGAGCACCGAGACGATGATGAGGGGGGTGACCGTGTACAGCGCCTCGATGGGCATGTTGTAACGGGTCTGCGGAGGTACCTCGACCTTGGTGCGGGTGCGCCGGTGGAAGATGACCGACCACAGGATCAGGCCCCACACCAGTACACCGGTGACGAGGGCAGCGGCCCAGGAGCCCTGCCACAGGGAGAGGATCCGAGGAGCCTCCTCCGTGACGGGGGTGGGCATACCAAGGCGGGGGAAGTCTTCCCAGTTGTACGAGCAGCCGGTGGCTGTCGCCAGGATCAGGCCCGCAGTCAGCACCTGCGGCAGCTTCCGCCGCATCGGGCGCCGCGACGAGCGGTCGGAGCCGTTGGGACTCACGTAGCGCCTTCCCGAGAGTCTCGGCCCGCGTTGGTCGGCCACGGCCGTCCGTCTCGCTGGTCGGTCGCCGCCCCGTGCCGCGGGCAGGGGTTTGGATGTTTATGCGGACCAAACCCTACTGGACGCTATTTGGGGTCGCGCGGGGAGGGTGCCCAACGCGCCGTCCGACTCCCCGAAGGGGTGGAGTCCGGGGTTCCGGAGGGGGGTGCGGTGCCCCCGTCCGGCGGCCTGGCGACGGGCCGGACGGGTGTTCTGACGGGGGCTCACGGAGACCGGCGGGGAGGAGGGGGCGGGGACACGCCGGGGCGGGGCGGGCAGGGGGCTGCGGGGGCGGGGGCTCCCGGGGGCGGGCCCCGGGCCGACGGGGGCGGCGCACGTTCTACGGTGGGTGGATGCCGTACTTCGACGCCGCGTCCGCCGCCCCGCTGCACCCCGTCGCCCGTCAGGCGCTGCTCGCCTCCCTGGACGAGGGCTGGGCCGATCCGGCCCGGCTCTACCGGGAGGGGCGGCGGGCCCGGTTGCTGCTCGACGCGGCGCGGGAGGCCGCGGCGGAGGCGGTGGGCTGTCGCCCGGACGAGCTCGTGTTCACTCCTTCGGGGACGCGCGCGGTTCACGCGGGGGTCTCCGGGGCGCTCGCGGGCCGCCGGCGCGCCGGGAACCGGCTCGTGGTGTCGGCGGTCGAGCACTCCTCCGTCCTGCACGCGGCCGAGGCGCACGCGGCGGCGGGCGGGACGGTGGCCGAGGTGCCGGTGGACCGGTCGGGCGCGGTGGACGCGGCGGCCTTCGCGACGGCCCTCGACGGGGGGACGGCCCTGGCGTGTCTCCAGTCGGCCAACCACGAGGTGGGGACCGGACAGCCGGTGGCCGAGGTGGCCGAGGCCTGCCGGGGGCTCGGCGTGCCGCTGCTCGTGGACGCGGCCCAGTCGCTCGGCTGGGGTCCGGTGGAGGGCGGCTGGTCGCTGCTCGCGGCGAGCGCGCACAAGTGGGGCGGTCCGGCGGGGGTGGGGCTGCTCGCCGTGCGCAAGGGGGTGCGGTTCGCCCCGCAAGGGCCGTCGGACGAGCGGGAGTCGGGCCGGGCGCCGGGCTTCGAGAACCTGCCGGCGATCGTGGCGGCGGCGGCCTCGCTGCGGGCGGTCCGGGCGGAGGCGGAGGCCGAGGGGGCTCGGCTCCGGGTCCTGGTGGACCGGATCCGGGCGCGGGTGCCGGAGCTGGTGCCGGACGTGGAGGTGGTGGGCGACCCGGTGCGCCGGCTCCCCCACCTCGTCACCTTCTCCTGTCTCTATGTCGACGGGGAGACGCTGCTGCACGAGCTGGACCGGGAGGGTTTCTCCGTTTCGTCCGGTTCGTCGTGCACGAGTTCGACGCTGACGCCCAGCCACGTCCTGCGCGCGATGGGGGTGCTGAGCGAGGGGAACGTCCGGGTGTCCCTGCCCGCCGGCACGGCGGCGGAGGACGTGGACCGCTTCCTCGACGTGCTGCCGGGGGTGGTGGCGGGGGTGCGGGAACGGCTCGGCGCCCCGGCCTCCCCCGCCGCGGCCCCGGCGGCCGGCCCCGGCCCCCTGGTCGTGGACGCGCTGGGGCGGCGCTGCCCGATCCCGGTGATCGAGCTGGCGAAGGTGATCGGCGACGTGCCGGTGGGCGGCACGGTGACGGTCCTCGCGGACGACGAGGCGGCCCGCCTGGACATCCCGGCGTGGTGCGAGATGCGGGGCCAGGAGTACGTGGGCGAGGGGGACGCGCCGGAGGGCGGCCGGGCGTACGTGGTGCGGCGGGTGTCCTGACCGCGCGGGCCCCCAGGGCCTGTCCGGCCGTGATCCGCCGGACACCCCCTGGTGGCTCCCGCCGGGCCCGGGGCGTCCCGGGCCCGGCGGGGACGGGCGTCAGACCAGGTGGGCGTGGACCTCGGCGGCGGCCTCGTCGCCGTACGCCTTGGTGAAGCGCTCCATGAAGTTGACCCGGCCCAGGGTGTACTCCTGGGTGCCCAGGGTCTCGATGACGAGCGTGGCCAGCATGCAGCCGACCTGCGCGGCGCGCTCGTGGCCGACGCCCCAGGCCAGACCGGTGAGGAAGCCGGCCCGGAAGGCGTCGCCGACGCCGGTCGGGTCGACCTTGGCCGTCTCCTCGGGGCAGCCGACCTCGATCGGGTCCTCGCCGACCCGCTCGATGCGCACGCCGCGCGAGCCGAGGGTGGTGACGCGGTGGCCGACGCGGGAGAGGATCTCCGCCTCGGTCCAGCCCGTCTTGGACTCGATGAGGCCCTTCTCGTACTCGTTGGAGAAGAGGTAGGTGGCGCCGTCGAGGAGGGTGCGGATCTCCTGGCCGTCCATGCGCGCGATCTGCTGCGAGAAGTCCGCGGCGAAGGGGATGGAGCGGGTGCGGCACTCCTCGGTGTGGCGGAGCATCGCCTCGGGGTCGTCGGCGCCGATCAGGACCAGGTCGAGGCCGCCCACGCGGTCGGCGACGGCCTTGAGCTCGATCAGCCGGGCCTCGCTCATCGCGCCCGTGTAGAAGGAGCCGATCTGGTTGTGGTCCTTGTCCGTGGTGCAGACGAAGCGGGCGGTGTGCAGGACCTCGGAGATGCGGACCGAGCCGGTGTCGACGCCGTGCCGGTCGAGCCAGGCCCGGTACTCGTCGAAGTCGAAGCCCGCGGCGCCCACCAGGAGCGGGCGGCTGCCGAGCTGCCCCATGCCGAAGCAGATGTTGGCGGCGACGCCTCCCCGGCGCACGTCCAGGTTGTCCACGAGGAAGGAGAGGGAGACCGTGTGCAGTTGGTCGGCCACGAGCTGGTCGGCGAACCGGCCGGGGAAGGTCATGAGGTGGTCGGTGGCGATGGAGCCGGTGACTGCGATACGCACGGCGGGCGCTCCTGCGGGAAGGCGGTAATGACAGTTCACGCTACCCGCTGGAGGCGGCCCTGCCGAACAGTGGAAACTACCCCAGAGTAGGCCTTTTCTCCGCGGGCCGGTGGTGCGTACGGTGCGCCCATGAGTCTCTACCCCGCTCCCCGCGAGCGACACGAGTCCGAGTTCAGCCTCGCCGAGCTGCGCGGCGCCGGTGCCCGGATGGCCCCGCACTGGGTGGCCCCGGCGGCGCCGGAGCCCGCTCCGGTCTCCCCCGCCCTGATCAACGGGGTCGTGGTGCCGGCCGCCTCGGCCCGGCTGATCGACGCCACCGCCGAGTACGGCGGCTGACGGAACCGTCCGGGCGTCCGCTCCGTCCCACCGGTGTCTTCCACAGGGCACCAAGGGCCGAAGGAGCTGAGCCGTGAGCGGTACGGAGAACGGTCGGAGGCGGCGGACGCTGCTCACCGCCTCGGTGGCGGCGGGCGTGCTGCTCGCCGGGGGCGGCGGGGTCTACCTCGCCACCGCGGCGTCCGGTGACGGCGGCGCGGACGGCGCGAGCCGGTCCGCCGACGCGGCCGGTCCCCCGCCGCCCCTGCGCCTCGGGGGCGACGGCGGTACGGACGGGGGTCCCGGGATCGCGCCGGGCGAGCCCGATCCGGGCGGCGGTCCGCGCGGGACCGTCTACAAAGCCAAGGGCCCACTCCCCCAAGGGCCCTCCTCGGCCGCGGTCCACCGGCCCGAGGGCCTGGTCACCTCGGCGGAGGTGACCAGGCTGGCCGATGCGCTCGGCATCTCCGGGCGTGCCGTCCTGGCGGGCGACGTCTGGTCGATCGCGCCCGAGAAGGACGGTTCGGGCCCGCGCCTCGACGTGGCGCGCGAGGCCCCGGGGAACTGGACGTACTCCTGGTACGACGGCGGTCCGGTCGGCGACACCTGCCTCAAGGGCAAGGCGTGTCCGCCCCCGGGCGAGGCGAAGAAGCCGCGCGGCGGCTCGCCGGTCGGCGAGGCGGCGGCGAAGGCGGCGGCCGCCCCCGTCCTGAAGGCGCTCGGCCAGGACGACGCGAAGGTGTCCGCCGGTCAGGTGATGAACGGGTCCGTCCGGGTGGTCAACGCCGAGCCGGTGGTGGGCGGCCTGCCGACCTACGGCTGGTCGACGGGGCTGCACGTCGAGCCGGACGGCCGGATCTCCGGCGGCAGCGGGATGCTGAAGGAGCCGGCCGAGGGTGCCGCGTACCCCGTGGTGGGGGCGGCGAAGGCCCTCGCGGAGCTGAACGAGGACTCGAAGGGCACGGGTCCGATCGGCATCGGCGGCTGCGCCACGCCCGTCCCGAACGGGGAGGCCCCGGGCGCCGGGAAGCCGGGGGCGGGCGAGGTCCCGGGTGCCGGGAAGCCGGGCACGGAGGAGGTCCCGGGTGCCGGGAAGCCCACGGGTGAGGAGGTGCCGCCCTGCCACGCGATCGTCGATCCGGCCGTGCCGGTCGAGGTGCCGGTGACGGGCGCGGTGTTCGGTCTCGCCGCGCAGGACGTGTCCGGCGAGCGGCTGCTCGTACCGGCGTGGCTGTTCACGGCGGACCCGGCGGACGCGGCGCCGTACACGGTGGTGCGCACGGCGGTCGAGGACCGGTACCTGGCGCCGCCGGCGACGACCCCGCCGTCGTCCGGCGAGGGCACGGCGCCGGCCCGGCAGGTCCAGTCGTACGAGGCCGGGGACGGCGGCCGGAAGCTGACGGTCGCCTTCTGGGGCGGGGTGTGCAGCACGTACGCGGTCACGGCGGAGGAGACCCCGGAGCGGGTCGCCCTGCGGATCGAGGAGACCCCGACCGAGCCGGGCAGGATGTGCGTGGCCATGGCGGTGGAGGTCGTGAAGACGGTGGACCTGGACGCCCCGCTCGGCTCGCGGCCGGTGGTGGACGCGGCGAGCGGCGAGACGGTGCCGCGCCGCTGACGTCCCCGTCCGCGCGGAAGCGCGGAAGCCCGGACACGCGTGAGGGCGGGCCCCGGAATCTCTTCCGGGGCCCGCCCTCACTCACGCGTACGACTCAGCCTCAGCTGAACGAGTCACCGCAGGCGCAGGAGCCCGTGGCGTTCGGGTTGTCGATGGTGAAGCCCTGCTTCTCGATGGTGTCGACGAAGTCGATCGAGGCACCGCCGAGGTACGGGGCGCTCATGCGGTCGGTGACGACCTTGACCCCGTCGAAGTCCTTCACGACGTCGCCGTCGAGCGAACGCTCGTCGAAGAAGAGCTGGTAACGCAGGCCGGAGCAGCCGCCGGGCTGAACGGCGACGCGCAGGGCCAGGTCCTCGCGGCCTTCCTGGTCGAGGAGGGCCTTGACCTTGGCCGCGGCGGCGTCGGACAGGAGGATGCCGTCGCTGACAGTGGTCTTCTCGTCCGATACGGACATCTGCTTCTCTCCCGGTGTGTACGGAGACTGCTTGCCGACGGTGGAAACCGACGGTGCCCCGGATTCATTCCGGGCCGAGTGGGTTTTTCCTCCTTTCATGCTCGCACACCCTGTCCAGCCCTGCGGAAGGCGAATTCGTCACATCGACACTATGGACATCGTCAACGTGACGTGAAGGGGTTATGATAGATAGCGTCATTTAGACGAAAAGGTTCCCCGAAGAAAGGGTGCGTGACGTGACCACGGCCCATCCCCGTCATGAGCTCGACGTCCAGCCGTCGCCGCTCGCCCTCCTCCTGCTCGGCCGCGAGGCCGACCCGAAGAGCGAGCGCGGCGTGGAGTGCCCCGGCGATCTGCCCTCGCCCTCCGACCCCGACCTCGTGGAACGCGCCCGCGCGGCCAAGGAGAAGCTCGGGGACAAGGTCTTCGTGCTCGGCCACCACTACCAGCGCGACGAGGTCATCCAGTTCGCCGACGTCACCGGCGACTCCTTCAAGCTCGCGCGCGACGCGGCCGCCAAGCCGGAGGCGGAGTACATCGTCTTCTGCGGCGTGCACTTTATGGCGGAGTCGGCCGACATCCTCACCGGTGACGACCAGAAGGTCGTCCTGCCCGACCTGGCGGCCGGCTGCTCGATGGCCGACATGGCCACCGCCGAGCAGGTCGCCGAGTGCTGGGACGTACTGACCGAGGCCGGGATCGCCGAGCAGGTCGTGCCCGTCTCGTACATGAACTCCTCGGCCGACATCAAGGCCTTCACCGGCAAGCACGGGGGCACGATCTGCACCTCGTCCAACGCCGAGCGGGCCCTGAACTGGGCCTTCGAGCAAGGAGAGCCCGGCACGACAAAGGTGCTGTTCCTGCCGGACCAGCACCTGGGCCGCAACACCGCCGTCCGCGACATGGGCATGTCCCTGGACGACTGCGTCCTGTACAACCCGCACAAGCCGAACGGCGGCCTCACCGTCGAGCAGTTGCGCGCCGCCAAGATGATCCTGTGGCGGGGCCACTGCTCGGTGCACGGCCGGTTCTCGCTGGAGTCGGTCGAGGACGTGCGGGCCCGCATCCCCGGCGTGAACGTGCTGGTCCACCCCGAGTGCCGGCACGAGGTCGTCGCCGCCGCGGACTACGTGGGCTCGACCGAGTACATCATCAACACCCTGGAGGCGGCCCCGGCCGGCTCCACGTGGGCGATCGGCACGGAGCTGAACCTCGTCCGGCGCCTGGCGAACCGGTACGCCGACCAGGGCAAGGAGATCGTCTTCCTCGACAAGACGGTCTGCTTCTGCTCGACCATGAACCGCATCGACCTGCCGCACCTGGTATGGGCCCTGGAGTCCCTGGCCGAGGGCAACCTCGTCAACCGGATCCAGGTCGACAAGGAGACGGAGAGCTTCGCGAAGCTGGCGCTGGAGCGGATGCTGGCGCTGCC
Source organism: Streptomyces sp. NPDC007872 (assembly GCF_042868165.1). Taxonomy (NCBI): domain Bacteria; kingdom Bacillati; phylum Actinomycetota; class Actinomycetes; order Kitasatosporales; family Streptomycetaceae; genus Streptomyces; species Streptomyces sp. NPDC007872. The sequence goes on along the minus strand of NZ_JBIAEA010000002.1, from coordinate 816,392 downwards.
GTAACGATTCCCCCCCGTACTCCCGTACGTACGCCGAAGGGCGCCCCGCGACACGAGCGGGGCGCCCTTCGTGCGTGCCGGACTCAGTCCAGGAGGTTCAGCAGGGTCGCGTCCAGCGGCGAGACGTCCGGCTGCTCCGGGTGGTGCGTCGTGCCGTCGCCCTCCGCCTCCTTCTTCGCGGCCCTCTTCTCCGCCTTCCGCTTCGCGCGGCGCTCCTTGCGGAGCTCGACCATCGCGTAGAGCGTCGGGACGAGGAGCAGGGTCAGGAGCGTCGAGGTGATCAGACCGCCGATCACGACCACGGCCAGCGGCTGGGCGATGAAGCCGCCCTCGCCGGTGATGCCGAGGGCCATCGGCAGCAGGGCGAAGATCGTCGCCAGGGCGGTCATCAGGATCGGGCGGAGCCGGTGCCGGCCGCCCTCGACCACCGCTTCGACGATGCCGAGGCCCCGCTCCCGGTACTGGTTGATCAGGTCGATCAGGACGATCGCGTTGGTGACGACGATGCCGATGAGCATCAGCATGCCGATCATCGCCGGAACGCCCATCGCGGTGTCGGTGGCCACGAGCAGACCGATCGCGCCGGTCGCGGCGAACGGGATGGAGACCAGCAGGATCAACGGCTGGATCAGCGACCGGAAGGTCGCGACGAGCAGCATGAAGACGATCGCGACGGCCGCGAGCATGGCCAGGGCCATGTTGAGCAGGGTCTCGTTCAGGTCCTCGCTGACGCCGCCGATGGTGGCGGTGGCGCCCGCCGGCAGGTCGAGCCCGTCGATCTTCCGCTGGAGGGCGGCGCTCACCGCCCCGGTGTCGTCGCCGACCGGCTTGGCCGTGACCGTCGCGGCGCGGGCGCCGTCGATCCGGGTCATGGAGACCGGGCCGGGGACCAGTTCGACGGTGGCGACGTCGCCGAGCCGCACCGGGCCGAGGGGCAGCGCCCTCAGCTCGGCCAGGGTGGTGGCGGGCTTCGCCGGGGTGACGAGGACGTCCCGCTCGGTGTCGTCGAGGGTCGCCTTGGCGGCCGGGGTGCCCCGGACGGCCTGGGCGACGGCCATGCCGAGCGAGGCGGGGTCGAAGCCGGCGTCGGCCGCGGCGGGCTTCGCCGTGACGGAGACGCGCGGGACGGACTGCGAGAGGTCGCTCCGGACGTCGGTGACGCCCTCGATCCCGGCGACCGCGGCCCGGACCTGCTCGGCGGCCTGCGCGAGCACCTCCGGGTCGGCCGCCTTGACGACCACGCTCAGGTCCTGGCCGCCGAAGCCGTCCCCGGCCGCGAGGGTGGTGTCGCCGATCCCGTCGAGTCCGGCGAGCCCCTTCTCCAGGGCGTCCCGCGTCTTCTCGTACGAGGCGGACTCCTCCAGGCTGACCTGGTACGAGGCCTGGTTGGCGCCGGTGCCGCCGCCGAAGGCCGCCATGAAGCCGGACGAGCCGACGGTGACCTGGTAGTCCTTGACGCCCTCGGTCCTCGCGAGGAGGCCCTCGACCTTCTTCGCGGCCTCGTCGGAGGCGCTCAGGGAGGTGCCGGGCGCCAGCTTCTGCTTGATGCTCAGGACCTCCTGGTCGCCCTGGTCGAAGAAGCTCGTCTTCAGGAGCGGGGTCATGCCGAAGGTGACGGCCAGGACGGCGAACGCGATGCCCAGGCTCGCGAGCCGGCGCCGGGTCGCGAACCGCAGGACCGGCACGTACAGGCGCTGGAGGCGGCTCTTCTCCTCCGCCTCCTCGGCCCGCCTGCGGGCCTCGGCCAGGTCCTCCGGCGTGCCCTCGGGGGCGCGCAGGAACCAGTACGAGAGGACGGGGACGACCGTCAGGGAGACGAGCAGGGAGGCGAGCAGGGCCGCCGTGACCGTCAGCGAGAAGGGGCTGAACATCTCGCCGACGATGCCGCCGACCAGGCCGATCGGCAGGAAGACGGCGACGGTGGTGAGGGTGGAGGAGGTGACGGCGCCGGCCACCTCGCGGACCGCGGTGAGGATCGCCTCCCGGCGCTCCTCGCCGTAGCCGAGGTGGCGCTTGATGTTCTCCAGGACCACGATCGAGTCGTCGACGACCCGGCCGATGGCGATGGTGAGCGCGCCGAGCGTCAGCATGTTGAGCGAGAGGTCGCGGGTCCACAGCACGAGGAGGGCGAGGACGACCGAGAGCGGGATGGAGACCGCGGTCACCAGGGTCGAGCGGATCGACGCGAGGAAGACCAGGATCACCAGGACGGCCATGACGAGGCCGAGGGCGCCCTCGGTGGTGAGGCCGGAGACGGCCTTGGCGACGGCCGGGCCCTGGTCGGAGACGACCGTCAGCTCGGCGCCCGCGCCGAGGTCGCGGCGCAGGCCGGGCAGCTTCTCCGCGACGGCGTCGGAGATCGCGACGGCGCTGCCGTCCTTGTCCATGGTGGCCATGACGGCGAGGCTGGGCCGGCCGTTGGTGCGGGTGAGGGAGGTGCGCGGGGACTCCTCCTGGCGGACGGTGGCCACGTCGCCGAGGCGGACGGCCTTCCTCTCGCCGGGGGCGGCCGACGGGATGCGCAGGTCCTCGATCTGCTTCAGGGAGGTGTAGCCGCCGCCGACCTGGACCGTGCGGCTCTTGCCGTCCTCGGTGAAGGAGCCGGCGGGCACCGTGCCGCCGGCGGAGCGCAGGGCCTCGGCGAGCTTCATGGTGGTGGTGCCGGCGGCGGCGAGCTTCCGCTCGTCGGGGGTGACGGAGACCTGGAGGTCCTGGACGCCGCTGACGGAGACCTGGCCGACGCCCTCGACGTCCTGGAGGGCGGGCACGACGGTCCGGTCGAGGAGGTCCGCGAGGGCCTGCGGGTCCCTGTCGGAGGAGGCGGCGAGGACGACGGTCGGCATGTCGTCCGTCGAACCGGCCACGACCTGCGGGTCGACCGTGTCGGGCAACTGGGCGCGGGCGCGGTTCACGGCCTGCTGGACGTCGGCGACGAGCTGCTTCGTCGACTCGTCGCCGTAGTCGAAGGAGGCCATGACGAGGGCCATGCCCTCGGAGGCGGTGGAGGTGACCGACGTGAGGCCGTCGACGCCCTTCAGGCCGTTCTCCAGGGGTTCGACGACCTGCTTCTCGACCACGTCGGGAGAGGCGCCCTGGTACGGGGCGAGGACCGAGACCACGGGCAGCTCGATCGAGGGGAGGAGCTGCTGCTTGAGCTGCGGTATCGCGATCGCCCCGAACACGATCGCGACGAGGGACGTCAGCCCGATCAGGGCCCGTTGCGCGAGGCTGAATCTGGACAGCCAGGACATGGGATGGGTCTCTCTTCCGTGGCGTACGCGTCGGCGGTCGGGAGCGGCCCCGTCCCGGCCTTCGACCGGCCCGAGACGCCCCCGCCCCTACGATCGGGCATCCACCGCCGGAAGTCCTCGGCCCCCGGGCGCACTTCTTTACGCCGCGCATACCGCGTTCGGAGTACGCCCGCGCTCCGGGTCACTCCACCCTCGGGCGTACCAGTCCCGACTCGTAGGCCGTGACTACGAGCTGGGCCCGGTCACGGGCGCCGAGCTTGGCCATGGTCCGGTTGACGTGGGTCTTCACGGTGAGCGGGCTGACGTCGAGCCGCCGGCCGATCTCGTCGTTGGACAGGCCGCCCGCGACGAGGACGAGGACCTCGCGCTCGCGGGCGGTGAGCGCGGCGAGGCGCTCGGAGCGGGCCCGGACCTCCTCTCCGGCAGCGCCCGTGCCGTCGTCCCGGGGGCCCTGGGCGAGGAAGGTGGCGATCAGGCCCTTGGTGGCGGCCGGGGAGAGCAGCGCCTCGCCGGCGTGGGCGATCCGGATCGCGCCGAGCAGCTCCTCCGGCTCGGCGCCCTTGCCGAGGAAGCCGGAGGCCCCGGCGCGCAGCGACTGCACGACGTACTCGTCGACCTCGAAGGTGGTGAGCATGACGATCCGTACGCCGGAGAGGCCGGGGTCGGCGGTGATCGCGCGGGTGGCGGCGAGGCCGTCCGTGCCCGGCATGCGGATGTCCATCAGGACGACGTCGGGCCGCTCGGCGCGGGCCAGTTCGACGGCCCGGGCGCCGTCGGGCGCCTCGCCGACGACCTCCATGTCGGGTTCGGAGTCGACCAGGATCCGGAAGGCGCTGCGCAGCAGGGCCTGGTCGTCGGCGAGCAGCACCCGGATCGTCACGCGTCCTCCCCCTCGCCCTCTCCCGTGCGGAGGGCCACGGGCAGTATCGCCTGGACACGGAATCCGCCGCCGTAGCGGGGTGCGGCGGTCAGGGTGCCGCCGAGCGCGCCGACCCGCTCGCGCATGCCGAGCAGGCCGTGGCCGCCGGCCGGGGCCCCGTCCGGGGCGGCCGGGGAGGTGCCGTCGTCGAGGACGGTGATCTCGACCGTGCGTCCCACCCGCACGACGCTGACCTCGGCCTCGGCGTCGGGGCCCGCGTGCTTGCGGACGTTGGTCAGGGCCTCCTGCACGATCCGGTACGCGGCCAGGTCGACGGCGGCGGGCAGCGGTCCGTCGCCGTCGGCGCGGGCCAGGGCGACCGGGAGGCCGGCCTTGCGGAAGCTGTCGAGCAGCCCGTCGAGGACGGCGAGGCCGGGGGCGGGCTCGGTGGGGGCCTCCGGGTCGCCGGACTGGCGCAGCAGGCCGACGGTGGCGCGCAGCTCGTCGAGGGCGGAGCGGCTGGCCTCGCGGACGTGCGCGAGGGCCTCCTTGGCCTGGTCGGGGCGCTTCTCCATGAGGTGGGCGGCGACTCCGGCCTGGACGTTCACCAGGGCGATGTGGTGGGCGACGACGTCGTGGAGGTCGCGGGCGATCCGCAGCCGTTCCTCGGCGACCCGGCGCCGGGCCTCCTCCTCGCGGGTGCGTTCGGCCCGCTCGGCGCGCTCGCGGATCGCGTCCACGAAGGCCCGCCGGCTGCGGACGGCGTCCCCGGCGGCGGCCGCCATGCCGGTCCAGGCGAAGATGCCGAGGTTCTCCTGCGCGTACCAGGGGGTGGGGCCGAAGACCATGGCCGCGGCGGTGAGGACCGTCATGGTGGCGAGGCCGACCCGCCAGGTGGTGGGCCGGTCGGTGCGCGCGGCGACCGTGCAGAGCGCGACGACGACGCTCATGGAGATGGGGGCGGGCCTGCTGTCGTCGATCAGCTCGACGAGGGTGAAGGCCGCGGTGAGGCAGAGCACGGCGAAGGGCTCGCGGCGGCGCAGCACCAGGGCGACGGCTCCGGCGACCATGAGCAGCACGCTGTACGCGTCGGGCGCGCGGTCGCCGAAGGTGGGCCCGTTCGGGCTGCCGTGCGGGTCGGTGAAGGACCCGGCGATCATGCAGACGAGCACGCCGAACGCGAGCGTCGCGTCGAAGGCGAGCGGATGCGTCCGGAACCAGTCGACGAGCCGCCGGAGGGAGAGGGCGCCGGCGGCGGATCCGGTGGGGGTCACGGGAGGCAACGGTACGGGGCGGAGGGCGCGGGTCCGGTTGCGGGGCGCGGGGTCCGGGCCCCCGGCAGCGCGAAGGTCCCGGTCCCCCGAGGGGGCCGGGACCTTCGTGGTGGTGGGGTCAGCCCGGGATGAGGCCGCCGTCGGAGAGCATCGCCCTGACCTCTTCGAGACTCGCGTCCGGGGACGGGAGGATCAGCTCCGACGGCTCCAGGTCCTCGTCCGGGAGCGGCTCGCCGAGGCGGCGGACGGCGTCGAGGAGGGCGCCGAGCGTCCGCCGGAAGCCGTCCGCGTCCCCGGTCTCCATCTCCGCGAGCAGTTCGTCGTCGAGCCCGTCCAGCTCGGTGACGTGGCTGTCGGCCAGCTTCCACTGGCCCTCCCCCATGATCCGTACGATCATGACGCGTCCTGTCCTTCCGGTTCCGCCGGAGAGCCGAGGGCTACTTCTCGAAGCGCGGGTGGGACTGCTGCTGGTTCTGGTGCTGCGGGGCCGCCGTGCCGTTGCCGCCCTCGATCGCCTGCTGCTGCGCCGACGGGCCGCCGGCCAGCTCGGCCTTCATCCGCTGGAGCTCCAGCTCGACGTCCGTACCGCCGGAGAGCCGGTCCAGCTCCGCCTGGATGTCGTCCTTCGCGAGCCCGGACTGGTCGTCCAGGGCGCCCGAGGCGAGCAGTTCGTCGATCGCGCCGGCGCGCGCCTGGAGCTGGGCGGTCTTGTCCTCGGCCCGCTGGATCGCCAGGCCGACGTCGCTCATCTCCTCCGAGATGCCGGAGAACGACTCCGCGATCCGGGTCTGGGCCTGGGCCGCCGTGTAGGTCGCCTTGATCGTCTCCTTCTTGGTGCGGAAGGCGTCGACCTTGGCCTGGAGACGCTGGGCGGCGAGGGTGAGCTTCTCCTCCTCGCCCTGGAGCGTCTGGTGCTGCACCTCCAGGTCGCTGACCTGCTGCTGGAGCGCGGCCCGCCGGGACAGCGCCTCGCGCGCCAGGTCCTCGCGGCCGAGCGCCAGCGCCTTGCGGCCCTGGTCCTCCAGCTTGGCGGACTGCCCCTGCAACTGGTTCAACTGGAGTTCGAGCCGCTTGCGGGAGGTGGCGACGTCGGCGACGCCCCGTCGCACCTTCTGCAGCAGCTCCAACTGCTTCTGGTAGGAGTAGTCGAGCGTCTCGCGCGGATCCTCGGCCCGGTCAAGGGCCTTGTTCGCCTTCGCGCGGAAGATCATCCCCATACGCTTCATGACACCGCTCATGGGCTTCGCGCGCCCCCTTCTGACGGACTCGGCTCCAGCTCTCCAACAAGGTCCACAGTACGGGCCCCGACTCCATTACCGCACTGTTCGGAGCGGGATGCGCTCCTCCCCGAGGACGACTGCGTGCGGCGTCCCCTCCCGCGCAGGGAGGAGGCGGAGTCCGGGGAAACCCGCGCCCTTCCCCCGTACGTACCGGCCAGGACGCAGTCCGTTAGCGGATCGTTCCCGCCCGGCATGGGGTTCATGCCCCCCACCCCGTACCCTTGGGTTTTGTGTTCCGTAGCCGTTCGAAGGACGAGAAGGCCCCCACCGACAAGGTGACGGCGGACCTCTCCACCAAGCAGCCCCGCGACCCCGAGGCCCCCAAGGGCCGCCCGACGCCGAAGCGGAGCGAGGCGCAGACCCAGCGCCGTCGCGCCTCGACGGTGCCGCTCGACCGCAAGGAGGCCGCCAAGCGCCAGCGCGAGGCACGCCGCTCGGACCTGTCCCGTCAGCGCGAGGCGCTGGCCAGCGGCGACGAGCGTTACCTGCCGGCCCGCGACAAGGGTCCGGTGCGCCGCTTCGTGCGCGACTTCGTGGACTCGCGGTTCGCGATCGCCGAGTTCTTCCTGCCGATGGCCGTGGTGATCCTCGTGCTGTCGCTGTTCGGCAACGCCAACCGGGCGCTGCAGAACATCTCGCTGCTCCTGTGGCTCGGTGTGATCATCCTGATCGTCATCGACTCGATCGGCATCTCGATCCGGCTCCGGAAGCAGCTCAACGCCCGCTTCCCGAACGAGCCGAAGCGCGGAGCCGTGGCCTACGGTCTGATGCGGACGCTCCAGATGCGCCGTCTGCGGCTGCCGAAGCCGCAGGTCAAGCGCGGAGAGCGGCCCTGAGCGCCGACCGCTCGGAGGTCGGCGGACCCGCGTTCGAGGGGACCGCGTCGGAGGCGGCAGGGCCCGTGCTGCCCGCCGTCACGCACTGGCCCGCCGGTACGGGCGGGCTGCGCGACACCATCCGGCACGAGATCGTCGCGCGCCAGCTCGACGAGCAGATAACCGCCCGGTACCCGGTGGGGCAGCGGCTGAGGATCCTCGACGCGGGCATGGGGCAGGGCTCCCAGGCCCTGCGCCTGGCCAGGGCCGGTCACACCGTGACCGGCCTCGAAGCCGATCCCGAGCTCCTGAAGGCGGCCCGCGAGTCGCTGGCGACGGAGCCCGCCGGGATCCGCGAGCGGGTCCGGATGATCGAGGGGGACGGGCGCGAGACCGGGGTGCACTTCCTGCCCGGCAGCTTCGACGTGGTCCTCTGCCACGGCGTGCTCATGTACGCGGACGAGCCGGACGCGCTGCTCGCGGGCCTGGCCCGGATGCTGGCCCCCGGGGGCCTGCTCTCCCTGGTCGTGCGGAACGCCGACGCCCTGGCCATGCGGCCGGGGCTCGCCGGGGACTGGGCGGGGGCGCTCGCGGGCTTCGACTCGGACGTCTACACCGACGACGGCGGGGCGAAGGTGCGGGCCGACCGGCTCGACGCGCTCACGGCGACGCTCGCGGGGATCGCGGCGCCGCTGCACGCCTGGTACGGGGTGCGGGTCTTCACCGACGGCGTCCCCGCCGAGCTGGGCCTGCCGGCCGCCGACGAGCTGAACCGGCTCTTCGCCGCCGAGGAGCGGGCGGGGCGGACGGATCCGTACCGGCGGATAGCGACGCTGCTGCACCTGTGCGGGGTGCGGGGGTAGCGGGCCCGGGGCGAGGGAGCCGGGGCGCCCCCTGATCGGGTGCGCTCGCCGGGCCCGGGGCGGGGACGGAACGGATACTCCGGACATGGACGTATCCCGTGCCCACGCCCGCGCCCGTACCCGTCGTCTCCTCCTCTCGCTGACCGCCGGGGCGTGCGCCGCCGCGCTCGTCGGGAGCTGCTCCTCCGCCGGGGACGCGGCGGGTCCCGGGCGGTCGACGCAGGCGGCGGCGCCGCGCTCCGCGAACGAGCTGGAGGACGACTACCGGGCCGTCATCAAGGACGTCCTGCCGTCGGTCGTGCAGATCGACGCGGCGAACAGCCTCGGCTCGGGGGTCGTCTACGACACCAAGGGGCACGTGGTCACCAACGCGCACGTGGTCGGCCAGGAGAAGAGCTTCAAGGTCACGGCGGCCACCGGCGGGCAGCCGGTGACGGCGCGGCTGGTCTCCTCCTATCCCGAGCAGGACCTCGCCGTGATCCGCCTGGAGACCGTGCCGCAGGGGCTGAAGGCGGCGGAGTTCGGGGACTCCTCGACGGTCGACATGGGGCAGATCGTGCTCGCGATGGGCTCCCCCCTCGGCCTCTCCGGCAGCGTGACCCAGGGGATCGTCTCGGCCACCGGCCGGACGGTCAGCGAGGGGCGGGCCGGCGGCGGCACGGGCGCGACCATCGGGAACATGGTGCAGACGTCGGCCGCGATCAACCCGGGGAACAGCGGGGGCGCCCTAGTGAACCTCGACGGCCAGGTCGTCGGCATCCCGACGCTGGCGGCGTCCGACCCGGAGCTGGGCGGCGGTTCGGCGCCCGGCATCGGCTTCGCCATCCCCGCGTCGATGGTGCGGACGGTCGCGGACCAGATCATCAAGGACGGCAAGGTGACGGACTCGGGCCGGGCGGCCCTGAACATCACCGGGCGCACGGTCCTGGACGACGACTACGAGCCGGCGGGCGTCGCGGTGGTCGAGGCGCCGGCGAACGGGGCGGCGGGCGAGGCGGGCCTGAAGCCGGGCGACGTGATCACCCGGCTCGGCGACGCCGACATCACCACGATCACCTCCCTGTCGGAGGCACTGGCCTCGCGGAAGCCGGGCGAGAAGGTGGCGGTGACGTACGTGCGGGGCACGGAGACGGAGAAGACCGAGGTCGTGCTGGGCGAGATGTAGCCGACGCGAAAGGGGGGTGCCGGGCCCGAAGGCCCCGCACCCCCCTCCCCGGCGCCGGGTGCCCTAGCCCTCCGCGTTCAGGGGCATCGGGCCGTAGATCTTCGTGCCGTCCTCCGAGAGGGTGACCTGGTCGGCGCCGCCGCTCAGGAGGTCACGCCAGTGCTCGCCGATCCAGCTCTCCGCGTCGCCCTGGGTGGTGAACTCCTCGGGTGTCACCACCGGCTCGACCTCGGTGCCGTCGGACTTCTCGAACCGCCACGTCCATGCCATGTCCGCCTCCTGGCGCTCACCGGATGATCGGTTTCCTGCCCGCAGCGTAGCCGGGCGCGCACGCCTCGCGGTGGCGCGGGAGGATCTGAGGGTGGAACTGACTCTGCTCGGCACCGGCGCCCCGCTCGGCCTCCCCCGTCCCGACTGCCCCTGCGCCGTGTGCGCGCTCTCCCGGGGGCCACGCGCGCGTGCCGCGACCGCGCTGCTCGTGGACGGGGCCCTGCTGCTCGATCTGACCCCGGGGGCCGCCCTCGCGGCGGCCCGGTCGGGGCACTCGCTCGTGGGCGTCCGGCAGGTGCTGCTCACGCATCCGCACGACGGACCGGCCGTGGAGCTCCCCGCCGGACTGCCGACGGCGGGGAGGGTGCCGGACGGACGGGAGTTGACGCTCATCAGCGGACACCGGGTGCGGGCGGTGCCGATGGACTCCCCCGGCACCGGCTACGAGGTGACCTCGCCGGACGGCGAACGGCTGCTCTACCTGCCGCCGGGCGGCGCCCCGGCCGGGCTCGGCGAGGACCACCGGGCGCCGTACGACGTGGTGGTGGCCGATGTGACGGGCCGTCCGGACGGGCTCGCCCGGCTGCGGGCGACCGGGGCCGTCGGCCCGGCCACGGACGTGATCGCGGCGCACCTGGACCACGACGCGCCGGCGGGCGCCGCGCTGGACCGGCGGCTCGCGGCGGCGGGCGCGCGGGCGGTGCCGGACGGGGCGACGCTGTACGCGGGCGAGTACCACGAGGTGCCGGACGTGCCCCGGCGGACCCTGGTGACCGGCGGGGCCCGGTCGGGCAAGTCGGTGGAGGCCGAGCGGCGGCTGGAGACCTTCCCCGAGGTGCTGTACGTGGCGACCGGCGGGTCCCGGGAGGGGGACCCGGAGTGGGCGCAGCGGGTGGGCCTGCACCGGGAGCGGCGGCCGTCCTCGTGGCGTACCGCCGAGACCTGCGACCTCGTGCCCCTGCTCGCGGAGGACGGGCCCCCGCTCCTGATCGACTGCCTGTCGCTGTGGCTGACGCACGTCATGGACGAGGTCGGCGCCTGGGACGACGGGGCGTGGGCGGACGGCGGGGAGAAGGCGCTGCGGGAGCGGACGGCGGAGCTGGTGGCGGCGGTGCGGGCGGCGCGCCGCACGGTGGTGGCGGTGACGAACGAGGTCGGCTCGGGCGTGGTGCCCGCGACGGCGTCGGGGCGCCGGTTCCGGGACGAGCTGGGCCGGCTGAACGCGTCCTTCGCGGACGAGTGCGAGCAGGTGCTGCTCGTGGTCGCGGGGCAGGCGCTCGTACTGCGCGGGTAGGGTGCGATCACCGATGGCCCTGGCTGATGTGTCTCAAGGCGGAACCGTGAACCTGGACGACTTCTCCGATCTGATCGAGCGCCCCGACGGGGGGATACGGCGTGACGCCGAGGAGCGCCGGGAGCGGCTCGTGGTGCCGCCGGGGGCGCTCGGGCGGCTCGACGAGCTGGGCGAGTGGCTGTCCGCCGCGCAGGCCTCGGTGAAGGTGCGGGCGATCGAGCAGCCGAAGGTCGTCCTGTTCGCGGGCGACCACGGGGTGGCCTCGCTGGACGTGTCGGGGCGCCGGGCCGGCACCGCGCACGAGCTGGTGCGGGCGGTCCTGGACGGGGCGAGCCCGGTGGCCGTGCTCGCCCGGTCGATGGACGTGCCGGTGCGGGTCGTGGACGCCGGTCTGGACTGCGACCCGGAGCTGCTGCCCGCCGAGGTCGTGCGGCACCGGATCCGGCGCGGCAGCGGCCGCATCGACGTGGAGAACGCGCTGACGTCCGAGGAGGCCGCGGCCGCGCTCCGGCTCGGCGTGGCGATCGCGGACGAGGAGGCGGACTCGGGCACCGACCTGGTGGTGCTCGGGGACCTGAGCGTCGGTGGCACGACCCCGGCGTCCACCCTGGTCGCGGCCCTGTGCGGGACGGACGCCTCGGTGGTGACCGGCCGGGGCGGCGCCGGGATCGACGACCTGGCGTGGATGCGCAAGTGCGCGGCGATCCGGGACGCGCTGCGCCGGGCCCGGCCGGTCCTCGGCGACCAGTCGGCGCTGCTCACGGCGGTCGGCGGCGCGGACCTGGCGGCCATGACCGGTTTCCTGCTCCAGGCGTCGGTGCGGCGGATGCCGGTGATCCTGGACGGCGTGGTCGGGGCGGCCTGCGCGCTCGTGGCGCAGCGGGCGGCGTTCCGGGCGCCGGACTGGTGGCTGGCGGGCCAGGTGAGCGGCGAGCCGGCGCAGGCGAAGGCATGGGACCGGATGGCGCTCAACCCGTTGCTCGACCACGGCGTCCATGTGGGTGAGGGAACCGGGGCACTGCTCGCGCTTCCCCTGGTCCAGGCCGCGGCGGCGCTCGCCGCGGAGCTGCCCGAGCGCCCGGAACCGACCACTCCGGACGACGGCGGCGAGACCCCGGGGACTCCCGGGGCCTGACGGGGAGCACGGCGGATTCAGATCGTCTCCGGGGCGGCCGTACGCGACGCGCGTGCGGCCGCCTCCGGCGTCGCCGCGCGACAAGCGGTGCCCCATATGATCGCTTTTCATGGGAGAGGTCCGTTTGTCCGCCGAAGAAGCGCCCCGGGGCACCACCGCCCGTTCGCGGCGCAGCGCCGCGTTCGCCGTCTGGTACCTGCGCGTCGTCACGTTCATCAACTTCCTGGGTGCCGTCTGGGTCTCGTTCGGACAGGACCTGCGCCGGCACAACGAGGACGACTACTTCACGCCGTACCTGCTGACGGCCGGTTTCGCCTCGGGGGTCTTCACCCTCTTCCTGGCGATCACCATGCGCCGCCGCAAGCGGGCGGCATGGATCCTCAACCTGGTGCTCGGCGGGCTCTTCCTGCTGCTCTTCGCCCTGGTGATGTTCTTCCCGGAGATCCGGCAGCACGCCCAGAACTGGGTCTCGCTGGTCCTGACCGCCGCGTTCGTGCTCGCGCTGCTGCTCGGCCGCAAGGAGTTCTACGCGAAGGGCGACCGCTCCAACCCGCTGCTCGCCGCGGCCGTGGCGGTCGGCGGACTGCTCGTCACCTCGCTGCTCGCCGCCGTCCTGGTGACCGTCACCAACACCTCCTCCGGCCACTCCACCTTCCTGGACCGCTGGCGCTACGGCCTGATGCGCCTGGTCACGCTGGCCTCCGACGACTCGCGCTTCACCGGGATCGACACCCCCGGCTGGGTGGACGTCACCATCAACGTCCTGTCCACGCTGCTGCTCTTCGCGGTGCTCCTCGCCGCCTTCCGCTCCCGCCGGGCCGTCGACCCGCTGACCGAGGAGGACGAGAGGCGGCTGCGGACCCTGCTCGACAAGTACGGGGACCGCGACTCGCTCGGCTACTTCGCGCTGCGCCGCGAGAAGAGCGTGGTGTGGTCGCCGAGCGAGAAGGCGGCCGTCGCCTACCGGGTGGTCGGCGGGGTCTCGCTGGCCTCCGGCGATCCGATCGGGGACCCCGAGGCCTGGCCGGGCGCCATCGAACCCTGGCTGGCCGAGGCGCGCGAGCACGGCTGGATCCCGGCGGTGATGGGCGCGAGCGAGGAGGCCGGGGTGATCTACGCCCGGCACGGCCTGGACGCCCTGGAGCTGGGTGACGAGGCCATCGTGGAGACCGGCGAGTTCACGCTCGACGGGCGGGCCATGCGGACGGTCCGGCAGGCCTTCAACCGGGTCAAGCGGGCCGGGTACGAGGTGCGGATCCGGCGCCACGAGGACATCCCCGCCGAGGAGATGGACGCGCTGGTGCGCAAGGCGGACGACTGGCGGGACGGGGCGACCGAGCGCGGCTTCTCGATGGCGCTCGGCCGGCTCGGCGACCCCGGGGACGGCCGCTGCGTGATGCTGGAGTGCACCGACGGGCAGGGCGAACTGCGGGCCCTGCTCTCCTTCGTGCCGTGGGGGCCGCGGGGCCTCTCGCTCGACCTGATGCGCCGCGACCGGGAGGCCGAGAACGGCCTGATGGAGTTCATGGTCATCGAACTCCTCCAGCGCGCCGGAGAGATCGGGATCACTCAGGTCTCGCTGAACTTCGCGATGTTCCGCTCCGTCTTCGAACGCGGCTCGAAGCTGGGGGCGGGGCCGGTGCTGCGGATGTGGCGTTCGCTGCTCAGCTTCTTCTCCCGGTGGTGGCAGATCGAGTCGCTGTACCGCGCCAACGCCAAGTACCGACCGATCTGGGAGCCCCGTTTCATGCTCTTCGAGAAGAGCGCCGACCTGTTGCGCATCGGCCTGGCCGCCGGACGGGCCGAAGGGTTCCTGGAGGCCCCGGGGCTGCCGAAGTGGCTGCACCGCAGACACCTGGAGGGCGGGCGTTGAGCGGGTCCTCCCGGGGAGGCCGGGGAAGCCGGGGCGGCCTCCCCGGCCGGGGAGGGCGCACCCGGCGGTTCGCCCGCCGCGAGTGGGGGCCGCTGTTCACCACCGTGCGGACGGCGCTCGTCACGAAGAGGTGGCGGGCGATACCGATGACGCTGGCGGCGGTCTGCCTCACGGCCCTGTTCCAGCTCGTGCAGAACCAGGACTGGGGCTACGGGCCGGTCCACGACATCGGTTTCGTCCGGGCCGAGGACCCGCTCTGGCTCGCGCTGCTCCGCACCCCCCTCTCGCTCTTCGTGCCCGCGCTCGACCTGCCCGTCTGGGGCGCCCTCGCGCAGGTGCTGCTCGTGTTCGGGATCGCCGAGATCTGCCTCGGCCGGTGGCGGACGCTCGCCGTCGCCTATCTGGCGACGCTGGCCGGCACGCTCTACGCGCGCGTGGGCATCGCGATCGGCCCGGACAGCCCCTTCGGCCTGCCGGCCTCCGACGCGCTGGTGGTCGACACCGGCCCGTCGGCGGCCGTCGTGGGCCTCGCCGTCTACGTCTGCTGGCGTTACCGCGCCCACTGGACCGGCGGCCTGGTCGTCCTCGCGATGGTCGTGGAGGTCGCGATCAAGCCGAACCTGGCGGGCAAGGAGCACCTGGCGGCCATCGCCGCCGTCCTCGTCCTGATCGCGGTCCTGGCCCGGCGCGAGCGGCGTCAGGGCGGGGCCGAGCCGGGCCCCGAGACGCGCTCCTGGAAGCCGCCGATCAGGTCCTGAAAGCGGCGGCGGACCTTGGTCCAGCGCCGGTCGTGGCGGTACGTGCGGAGCCGGGAGCGGGCCCTGGCCCGGTGGCGGCGGCGGTAGAAGCGCTTGGACCACCAGGAGCCGGGGCGGGCGAGCCGGACGGCGCCGACGATCGCCACGAAGGGCACGAAGACCCCCATCACGGCCATCCGGAACTTCCCCTTCACCAGACTGACCAGGATGAAGAGGAAGTTGAGCACGATCGTGACGATGAAGGTCGCCCGGTCCTGGCGCTCGTCCTCGGACACGTCGTTCACGCCGAGCGGCGAGAAGCCGCTCAGGGCGAGCATGACCAGGGCCGCGGTGAGCACGACCACCTCGACGCTCTTGCGGCCGTCCTCGCTCCAGTACACGTCGTCGAGGTGGAGGATCAGCGCGAACTCGTCCAGGACGAGCCCCGCGCCGATCCCGAAGACGACGGCGAAGACGGCCGCGCCGACGCCGTGCCGGCCGCTCCCCACCGCGCCGAAGCCGCCGATCACGGAGAGGACCACGCCGGGCACGACATGATGGATGTGGAGCCCGCCCGAGGAGACGTTTCCGAACGGGCCCTTCCCCGCCCGGATGAGGCGGGTGATGGTCCGGGTGACCAGGAACGTCACGACAAATGAGGTCAGGGCGAGGAGCAGCGGGAGCTTCCCCGGTTCGAGGATGTTCCGCGAGAACCAGTGACCCATGCCACCCCCTTCCGAAATGCGCGGTATGCGCAATCTACCGTCCGGAACCGGCGATTACCCTGCCCGGATGGACGGCCTGCGTTTCGCCTTCGGCACCCTCACGGTGCTCCCCGCCCGCATCACCCGCTGGGACCGGGACGCGGCGCGCGCCGGCATGCTCTGCGCCCCGCTCGCCGGGCTGACCGTCGGCCTGGCCTCCGCCGCGCTCGGCTCGGCCTTCCTGCTGCTCGGCTCGGGTCCGCTGCTCGCGGCCGTCGTCACCGCCGCCGTTCCCGCCGTCCTCACCCGGGGCCTCCACCTCGACGGCCTCGCGGACACCGCCGACGGCCTCGGCAGCGCCAAGCCGGCCGAGGACGCGCTGCGCATCATGAAGCAGTCGGACATCGGCCCGTTCGGTGTGATCGCCGTGGTCCTCGTCCTGTTCGCGCAGGTCGCCGCGCTCTTCCACCTGTACGGGGAGGGCTGGGCGCACGGCGCCGTCGCCGCCGTCCTCGCCGCCACCGCCGCCCGCCTCGCCCTCACCCACGCCTCCCGCCACGGCGTCCCGGCGGCCCGCCCCGAGGGGCTCGGCGCGATCGTCGCCGCGACGGTCCCGGTCCGCTCCGCGACGCTGGTGACGGCCGCCTTCCTGGTCCTGGCCGCCGGGGCGGGCCTGCTGCTCTCGCCGTACGACGCGGTCCGCAACGTCCTGGCGGCCGGCGCCGCCCTGGGCGCGGCGGCGCTGCTGCTCCGCCGGTGCGTGCGGCGCTTCGGCGGGGTGACGGGCGACGTGTTCGGCGCGGTGGAGGAGGCGGCGGCGACGGCGGCCCTGGTGGCGCTGACGCTGGGCTGACCGGCCTCAGCAGGGCCTGCGCCAGACCCCGAGCTCGTACTTCTTGAGCATGGAGCTGAGGCCGAGCCTGCGGGACCGCGGGCAGAACCGGTCCGTCGTCAGCTCGTACTCGACGTGGAAGACCGCCTTGCCGGCCCGCACGAACGGGGTGAGCCGGTCGCACTCCTCGTACTCGGCGCACTGCTCGTTGACCGCGAAGTCGAAGTCCGGGAGGAGCTCCGGGATCTGGTCGAGGTCGTTCTTCAGGCCGACCGCGAGGCCGCGCTCGTGGGCGAGGCGGGCGATCAGGCGGTTGTAGCGGAGCTGGTCGGCGGCGGTGAGGGGGAAGCCGGTGCGGTTCTTGTAGCCGTCCATGTTGTCGGGTTCCACGGCGTCGAAGCCCTTGGCGCGGCACATGTCGAGGCGTTCGGCCATCAGGGGGCCGAGGACGTCGGTGCGGCGGACGTCGAGCCAGCGCTCGCCCTTCCAGCCGTTGCCCCCGCCGAGCACGGCCTTCGGGAAGCGGCCGGCGTCGGGGCGGAAGTCCTCCCAGGCGCCGGTGGAGAGGTAGCAGATCACCTTGCGGCCCCGGGCGTGCAGGTCCTCCACGGCGGACGCCGGGTGGTCGAAGCCGTCGATGTCGTACACGGGGACGTCGACCGCCGGGTCGAGCCGGCCGCTGAGCTGCCACTGCCAGGCGAGGCCGGGCCCCGGCCGCCAGCGCTCCTGCGCCCGCTTGGCGTCGGGGGCGGGGTCGGGGGCCGTCGTCGTGCAGGCGGTGGCGAGGAGCAGCAGCCCCGCGAGCAGGAACGGCAGTCGTCTCATCGGGCGGGCTCCGGGAGGTGCGGGAGGCTGCCCCAGGGGTGCGTGCCCGCGCCGGGCACCGCGCAGTGCACGGGGGTGGCGGGGCGGAACCCGGCGGGGGCGGCGTAGACCAGGTGGCAGTAGTGGGCGGCGACCGGCAGGTCGAGGGTGCGGTAGGTGTCCCAGGGGCCCTCGAAGGTGACGAGCAGGTCCGCCTGGGCCTCGTAGCCGGGGTCCGGGTGGGCCCCGTGGTTGAAGACCAGGGTCGCGGCTCCGGCGGCCCGGGCGGCGACCGCGATCCGGCGGTAGTGGGCGAGGGCGCCGGGCGCGGTCGCCACCTGGTCCAGGAAGGCGCCGTCGGCGGCGTACCAGTCGCGGTGGCGCAGCAGTTCGCCGACGACCTCGGCGTGCGGGCGGCGCCCGTAGGCCGTGTCCACGTAGCCGAGGACCCGGACGCCGGCCGCGCGCAGCCTCCCGGCGGCGTCGGCGAACGCCGGGTCGGGCGCCGGGCCCGCGCCGCTCGCCGGGTTGAGGACGACGCCGTACAGGGAGGGCGCCGCGCCGACGAGCGCCGCCCAGGCGTCGGGGCGTTCGGCCGGGTGCTCGTAGAACGGCACCAGGAGGGACGGGGTCGTCATCGCGTTCCTTATTGGGGGTGTCTTGTCGATCGTGCCGGGCTCGCGGCGTCCGGCCCGGCCGACAGGACACCCCTAGCGGTGGGCGGTCGGTCGTACCAGCAGAACACAGGTGAGGACGGCGAGCACGGCCGCCGCTCCCCCGGTCGCCGCCGGGCCCGCCGCGGGCAGCGCGGTCTGCGCGGCCGCCGCGAGCAGGCAGACGGTGGCGGCGCCGAGCACCGCGCCGAAGGCCTGGAGCAGCAGTCCGAGCCAGAGCGCGGTCCCGACGAGGAGCAGGGCGAGCAGGTCCGGGGGCTCCGGCCGGGGCGCACCCGGCCAGAGCAGGGTGACGGCGAGGAGGAGGGCGGTGAGGACGGTGAGGTAGCCGCCGACGCAGAGGACGAGGGTGCCGGTGACCGCCCGCCGGAACTCGCGGGCGGTGGTGAGGGTCCGCAGCCGGGTCAGGCTCTCGCCCCGGAAGCGGTGCAGCAGCCATTCGGCGGGCCCCATGGAGAGGGTGAGCGCGACGACGGCCCCCGCGCCGCTCACCGGCGTGGTGCCGGTGCCCGCGTGCAGGACGAGCAGGCCGCTGCCGAGGCCGAAGAGCCCGTACGGGAGCGAGGCCGCGCGCGGGGGTCCGCCGCGGCCCGCCGCCGCCCGCGGGAGGCCCGGCCGGAGCGCGAGCGCGGCGAGGACGGCGGTCGCGGCGAGGGAGGCGAGGAGGAGACCGGTCCGCAGGGGGTCGGGCAGGTCCCAGCGGAAGGCGGGGACGGCTCCGGCGAGCGGCACCAGGGCGCCGAGCAGGGCCCGTTCGCGGCCGAGGACCAGGAGGACGGTCGCGGCGGCGAGGTAGAGCGCCTGGCCCGCGGCGAAGACGGCGGCCGGTATCTCGCCGGGCGCGGCGACCGCGAGGGCGACGCCCGTCCCGGCGAGGGCGCCCGGGGGCGCGCCGGCCAGCAGGGCGCGGGCGGCGGCGGGCCGGTCGCCCAGGCCGAGCCAGGTGTACGCGCGGTGGGACAGGGCCTGGTTCCAGACCCAGCCGGTGACGGCCCCGGCGAGCAGCGGGACCGTGCCGCCGGGCAGCCCGAACCGGCCGTGCTCCCCCGCGAGCAGCGGGGCGGCCAGGACGTACGCGAGTCCGGGCAGCGCGAAGACGAGTCCGCGCAGGAGGCAGTGCGCGAGGCCGTCGAACCGGGTCCCGGCGGGCGGCGCCTCGGGCGCGGGGTGGCGCCGGGCCACGCGCGCGTAGAGGTCCTCGGCGAGGGCGAAGGAGTCGGTGCGGCCGTAGGCGAGCCGGATGTGGTCGTCCGTCATGCCGTCGGACTCCAGGAGCGCGGCCACCTCGTCGGGGTGCACGGCGGCGGCGACGAACCCGTCGAGCCGCTCGGCGAGCGCGTCGAGGGGGTCGGGGGCGAGGTCCGGGTCCGGGGCGCTCTCCTCGTGCGGGGACTTCGATGCGTGCGGGTCCTTCGATGCGTGCGGGGTCTGCGACACGTGCGGGTCCTTCGACACGTGCGGGGTCTTCGACACGTGCGGGGTCTTCGACACGTGCGGGGTCTTCGGCGCCCCCTCCCGGCGGGGTCTCGGGATCGCCGGGAGGGTCGCCCCCTCCTTCGGGGGCTTCAGCCACAGGGAGCCGCTCACGCCGGGGTGCCTCCCGTCACGAGGTCCGCCGGGGTGCGGTGGGGGGCGGGGATCCGGACCGTCCAGGGCTGCGGGTCGGGGCGGGGGGACGAGTCCGCGCCCGCGAGTTCGCGGTAGATCCGGCGGAAGCCGTCCACCGAGCGGTTCAGGGTGAAGCGGTCGACGACCCGCTGCCGGGCCAGGCGGCCCAGTTCGGCGCGGCGGGCGCCGTCGCGCAGGAGGGCGGAGAGGGCGGCGGCCATGACGGCCGGTTCGCGGGGCGGGACGACGAGTCCGGTGTCGCCGACGGCCTCCCGCACCCCTCCGACGTCCGTGGAGACGGTGGCGCGGCCGCAGGACATGGCCTCGATGAGGGAGAAGGGGAAGCCCTCGCTGATGGAGGAGAGCACGACCACGCTGCCGGCCGCGTAGGCCGAGGGCACGTCGGAGACGCGGCCCTCGAAGGAGACCCCGTCGGTGACGCCCAGTTCGGCGGCGAGCTTCTCCAGACGGGTCCGGTAGTCCTCGTTCCCGGCGGGCACCGGCCCGAACAACCGCAGTCGCAGCGCGGGGAGTTCGGCGCGGCAGATCGCGTACGCCCGGATCAGGGTCTCCAGGTCCTTGATGGGGTCGACGCGTCCGCACCAACTGAGGGTGGGGGTGGCGGGCTCGGGGCCGGCCTCGGGGAAGAGGGCCGGGTCGACGCCGTTGTAGACGGTGCGGATGCGGTCGGCGGGGGCGCCGCCGCGCTCCTCCCAGCGCCGGTTGTACTGGTTGCAGGGGGTGATGAGGTCGGCCTTGCGGTAGCCGAGGGTGTTGAGCTCGCGGTAGAAGGCGAGCATCAGGGCCTTGACGGGCCAGGGCTGGGTGTCGGTGCGGTAGCCGAGGTACCGCTCGCGGAGGTAGATGCCGTGTTCGGTCAGCAGGAAGGGGACCCCTTCGAAGTGCTGCGCGGCGAGGGCCGGCAGCGTGGCGAGGCCGCTGGAGACGGCGTGCGCCACACCGCCGGGGGATATCCGGACGGCGAGCGGGCGCAGGGCGTGTTCGAGCAGGTCGGTGGCGGTGAGGGCGTCGTGGACGGTGGGCCGGGCCGCGCGCGTCGGCAGGTGCGGCATGCTCCACGTCCACATCAGGGAGCGCAGGGCGGCCTCGGAGCGCAGGGCGGCGGTCAGCCGTCCCCGCCGGGCGAGCGCGGCCAGTTCGTACAGGCTCGTGCCGAAGTCGTAGCCGGTCCCCGGGTCGAGCAGGGAGAGCAGGAGCCGTTCGTACGTGTCGAGGAAGCGGCGGCGCTCCCCTCCCCGGGGGGCCCGGCGCGCGCGGGCGGGCGCCGGGCCCCAGAGGGGGAACGCGGTGTGCCGGACGACGTTGGACGGCAGGTCCCAGGTGACGGGCTCCCGTCCGCTGCCGGTGAGGGCGAGGACGTCGAAGTCCACCTCGGGCATGCCCCGGACGAGCTGGTCGCACCAGGTGCTGACCCCGCCGTGGACGTGCGGATAGGTGCCTTCGGTGAGCATGGTGACGTGACGGCCACTGCTCGGCATGTGCGGTTCCCCCCGGAACGTACTGGGTCAGGTGGTCGGGATCGTGAGGGTGACGGCGCTCTGGAGCAGTTCGGGCGAGGTCCAGGCGGAGCGGGCGCCGGCGTAGGCCGTGCCGAAGGCGGTGGTGCCGAGGAGCAGCTTCTTGCGGGTGCCCTCGGGGGCGGTCACGGGCGCGGTGACGCCGGAGGGGGCCTTGACGGTGACGGTGGTGCCGATCCGGTAGGCGGTGACCTTTCCGGCGGCGAGGGCCTGGTCCCAGGCGGCGCGGCGGGTCAGCTCGGTGCCGACGTCCCGCTGGGCCGGGTTCACCAGCGGCGCGGAGGGCGCGAACAGGCCCCGGTAGTCGGCCAGTACGCGGTCGAGGACGGGGTAGAGGAGCCGCTCCTCGGCCAGGTTGGACTGGTGCACGTAGTGCGGGCGCGGGTCGTTGCCGAGGACGTGGGAGAGCGCGGTGCGCGCCTCCTGCGGGACGATGTGGTCGGCGTAGCCGGTGGCGACGGGCAGCGGGGCGGGCAGGCAGGTGGAGGCGGGGTTGGACTCGCAGATGCCGCTGCCGCCGTCGGCGCGGGCGGTGTAGACCCAGTTGTACTCGTCGGCCATCTCGGCGGCGGTGCCCACGTTGTAGTACACGTTCATGGGGTGCCGGGGCACGGTCTTCGCGGCGCCGGTCGCGGTCCCGACCGTGCGCTGCTGCGGCTCGCGGGAGTTGTCGCTGCCGGTCCACTTCACGCCGTTGTCGGCGAGCGCGCCGGCGAGGTTCGGGTTGTCGACGGGCTGCTGGGGCAGGGTCTTCAGGCCGGAGTGCTCGCCGGTGACGAGCTCGGAGCGGTCGACCGCGATGCCCTTGCGGACGGCCCAGTCGTGGTTGTCGCGGATCTGCGCGGACAGTTCGGCGCGGCCGACCCAGAGGGTGGCGCCCCTGGCGTCCTCGGCACACCGCCAGGGCACGACGGTGGTGTCCTGGACGCAGCCGAGGAAGGGGTGGGTGTAGGTGTGGTTGATCCACCGGTACTGGGCGCGGTCGGCGACGAGCCGGTCGGTGAGCGGGTCGGCGCCGCCGTGCTCGGTCTTCCACTGCTCGCCCTGGCCGCCGTTGTAGACCATGTCGAGGGTGAAGCCGGAGGTCTTCTGCCAGGCGGCGGCGTACTGGGCGTCCTCGACGGTCATGCGGATCGGGTTCGCGCCCTCGCCGTCGTCGCCGGCGCAGTCGAAGTCGCCGGGGGTGCAGTCGAGCGCGGGGTCCCAGCGGGCGTCGGGGGCGAAGACGTCGTCGACGTGGACGGAGAGGTAGTTGCGGCTCTGGCCGAGGTGGATGCCCTGGGTGAGCCATGCGACGATGCCGCGGGCGAGGGCCCGGAACTGCCGCTGGTACTGGTTGTAGGCGAAGGTGACGACGAGCTCGCGGCGCCCGTCGGTGGCGTACTCGCCGACGAGGCTGGCCCGGCCGCCGCCCTCGACGGGGAGGTCGAGGTAGCTGGTGTAGCCGGCGCGGGGGCGGCCCGCGTAGCCGTAGCTCTCGGCGACCGTCGGGTCGTTGTCCTCGAAGGTGAGCGATCCGGCGAGGTAGCGGAAGGGGCCCGCCTTCCCGGCGGGGGTGACGGAGGTGGTGACCCCGTCGAGGACGCCGGACGTGCCGCCCTCGTTCGTGTAGTCGAGGCCGACGCCCGGGTGCGACCAGGTGTAGGCGTCGACCTGCGGGATCCCGAAGGTCCGCTCGTACGCCTGGAGGGCGGCCTGCTCGGCGGAGTCGGGGCCGAAGGCGGTCTCGTGGGGCAGGACGACGCCCTGGTACTTGGCGCGGGGCCGCCCGGTCGCGCTGTCGGAGGGCTCGCTGAGAAAGGCCTGGTTCACCAGCGGCCGGTTCGGGTCGTTCAGGTCGATCCGGCGGTACGGGACGCCGGAGCCCTTCAGCTCGGCGGTGATCGCCCCGACCGCGCTGCCGCCGTCGTCGACGACGAGGACGGTGAGGTCGATCCGGGGCTCCGGGGCGGTGGCGGCCTGCGCGGACGGTACGGCGGTGGCGACGAGCGCGGCGGCGGCGAGGGCCGCGAGCCGGGCCGTGCGGGGCGCGGTGCGGGGCGAGGCGTGGGCGCCCGGGGCGGTGCGGGACGCGTTCCCGGGCATACGGATTCGGCCGGAGTCCATCGGTGGTTTCCCCCCTCTGCAGGACCGCGCCGGGCCGGGACGGGACCGGGCGAACCTGTGGAGATGTTGCAGATGGCGCGAAGGCGAGGGTGTCGCCCTTGCGTGAATGAGGCGAGTGTGAAGGGAGCCGCCCGATCCTGGCCGGTAAACATGAAAGAGACACCACGGATGAGTGAATCAACGCCGCCGTGAGCGAACCGGGTGAGCGAGCGTAGGCTCGTTCCCGGCGCTCTCCGGGCCGAAATACGATGCGGCGGGCACGGTCGGCCCATCCCTCGACCGCCACAGAACTCAATGGAAGCGAGAATTCACCACCGTGACTGCTCTCACTCTCAGCACTGCCGGCGCGGCGACGCTGCGCGCCGACGCCCTCGTGGTCGGCGTCGCCAAGTCCGGGAAGGAGCTGATCGTCGCTCCGGGCGCCGAGGCCGTGGACAAGGCCTTCGAAGGCCGGCTCGCCGCCGTCCTGGAGACCCTGGGCGCCTCGGGTGCCGAGGGTGAGGCGACCAAGCTGCCCGCCCCCGCCGGTCTCAAGGTCCCCGTCGTCCTGGCCGTGGGCCTGGGCGGTGCCCCCGCCGACGGCGAGGCGTTCGGCACGGAGACCCTGCGCCGTGCCGCCGGCACCGCCGCCCGCGCCCTCTTCGGCACGAAGAAGGCCGCGTTCGCCCTGCCGGTCGCCGAGGCCGAGGCCGTCTCCGCCGTGGCGGAGGGCGCCCTGCTCGGCGCGTACGCCTTCACGGCGTACCAGGAGGTCGGCAAGGACGCGAAGAGGCCGCTCGCCGAGGTCGCCCTGCTCGGCGCCAAGCCGCGCGACAAGGCCCACAAGGCCGCCGCCGAGCGCGCCCAGGCCGTCGCGGAGGAGATCAACCGCGCCCGCGACCTGATCAACACCCCGCCGAACGACCTGACCCCGGCCGCCTTCGCCGCCACGGTGCAGACCGCCGGCAAGGAGCACGGCCTCAAGGTCCAGGTCCTCGACGAGAAGGCGCTCGCCAAGGGCGGCTACGGCGGCATCCTCGGCGTCGGCGCCGGCTCGGAGAACCCGCCGCGCCTGGTCCGCGTCGCCTACACCCACCCGAAGGCGGAGAAGACCCTCGCCCTGGTCGGCAAGGGCATCACCTACGACTCGGGCGGCATCTCCCTGAAGCCGGCCGGCCACAACGAGACGATGAAGTGCGACATGAGCGGCGCCGCCGCCGTGTTCTCCACCGTCGTCGCCGCGGCCCGCCTCGGCCTGGAGGCCAACGTCACCGGCTGGCTGGCGCTCGCCGAGAACATGCCGTCCGGCTCCGCCACCCGCCCGGGCGACGTGCTGCGCATGTACAGCGGCAAGACCGTCGAGGTCCTGAACACCGACGCCGAGGGCCGCCTCGTCCTGGCCGACGCGCTGACCCGCGCCTCCGAGGAGAACCCGGACGCGATCGTCGACGTGGCGACCCTGACCGGCGCGATGATGATGGCGCTCGGCAGCCGCACCTTCGGCATCATGGCCAACGACGACGAGTTCCGCTCCACGATCCACGAGATCGCGGAGGAGGTCGGCGAGGCGTCCTGGCCGATGCCGCTCCCGGCGGACCTGCGCAAGGGCATGGACTCCCCCACCGCCGACATCGCGAACATGGGCGAGCGGATGGGCGGCGGCCTGGTCGCCGGCCTCTTCCTCCAGGAGTTCGTGGGCGAGGGCATCGCCTGGGCCCACCTGGACATCGCGGGCCCGGCCTACCACGAGGGCGCCCCGTACGGCTACACCCCCAAGGGCGGCACCGGCTCCTCGGTCCGCACCCTGGTGCGCCTGGCCGAGCGGGCCGCCGAGGGCGAGCTCTGAGCACCGTGTGACCCCGCGTGACGGGACGGCCCCGGGCTGCGTGCCCGGGGCCGTCCCCGTCGCGTTCCCGCCCGTCCGGGACCCTCCGTACGGTCGATCGGCCGTCTCGGAGAACGGCCCCGCGTCCCGCCATCCGTCAACAAGTGCGAAGATGGGTTCTCGGCAGGACAGGGCCCCCATCACAGGGCCGAAAATATAGCGGCCGAACACCAGCCGCCGCCCGGTCATGGACGACCGGCGACGAGCGCACATGCATGGAGGACGTGACGTGGCGAACGACGCCAGCACCGTTTTCGACCTAGTGATCCTCGGCGGCGGTAGCGGCGGTTACGCCGCGGCGCTGCGCGGAGCGCAGCTGGGCCTGGACGTCGCACTGATCGAGAAGAACAAGCTCGGCGGCACCTGCCTGCACAACGGCTGCATCCCGACGAAGGCCCTGCTCCACGCCGGCGAGGTCGCCGACCAGGCGCGCGAGGCGGAGCAGTTCGGTGTCAAGGCCTCCTTCGAGGGCATCGACATCAAGGGCGTGCACAAGTACAAGGACGACGTGATCGCGGGCCTCTACAAGGGCCTCCAGGGTCTCGTCGCCTCCCGCAAGGTGACCTACATCGAGGGCACGGGTCACCTCTCCTCCCCGACCTCCGTCGACGTGGACGGCCGCCGCGTCCAGGGGCGTCACGTCCTCCTCGCCACGGGCTCCGTGCCGAAGTCGCTGCCCGGCCTGGAGATCGACGGCAACCGGATCATCACCTCGGACCACGCGCTGACCCTGGACCGGGTCCCGGAGTCCGCGATCATCCTGGGCGGCGGCGTCATCGGCGTCGAGTTCGCCTCGGCGTGGAAGTCCTTCGGCACCGACGTCACCGTCATCGAGGGCATGAAGCACCTGGTGCCGGTCGAGGACGAGAACAGCTCGAAGCTCCTTGAGCGCGCGTTCCGCAAGCGCGGCATCAAGTTCAACCTCGGCACCTTCTTCCAGTCCGCCGAGTACACCGACGACGGCGTGAAGGTCACCCTGGCCGACGGCAAGACCTTCGAGGCCGAGGTCCTCCTGGTCGCCATCGGCCGCGGCCCGGTCTCCGCCGGTCTGGGCTACGAGGAGCAGGGCGTCGCCATGGACCGCGGCTACGTCCTGGTCGACGAGTACATGCGCACCAACGTGGAGACGGTCTCGGCCGTGGGCGACCTCGTCCCGACCCTCCAGCTCGCGCACGTCGGCTTCGCCGAGGGCATCCTCGTCGCCGAGCGCCTGGCCGGTCTGAAGACCGTCCCGATCGACTACGACGGCGTGCCGCGGGTGACGTACTGCCACCCCGAGGTCGCCTCCGTCGGCATCACCGAGGCCAAGGCCAAGGAGATCTACGGCGCGGACAAGGTCGTGGCCCTGAAGTACAACCTCGCGGGCAACGGCAAGAGCAAGATCCTGAAGACCGCGGGCGAGATCAAGCTCGTCCAGGTCAAGGACGGTGCCGTGGTCGGCGTCCACATGGTCGGTGACCGCATGGGCGAGCAGGTCGGCGAGGCGCAGCTCATCTACAACTGGGAGGCGCTGCCGGCCGAGGTCGCGCAGCTCATCCACGCCCACCCGACGCAGAACGAGGCGCTCGGCGAGGCCCACCTGGCCCTGGCCGGCAAGCCGCTGCACTCCCACGACTGACGCTCACGTCATCACAGGGCGCGACGACCACTTTCCGCAATTCGTTAGGAGCAACTGAAACCATGTCGGTTTCCGTAACCCTGCCGGCGCTCGGCGAGAGCGTCACCGAGGGCACCGTCACCCGCTGGCTCAAGGCCGAGGGCGAGCGCGTCGAGGCCGACGAGCCGCTGCTCGAGGTCTCGACCGACAAGGTCGACACCGAGATCCCCGCCCCCGCCTCGGGCATCCTGGCCTCCATCAAGGTCGCCGAGGACGAGACGGTCGAGGTCGGCGCCGAGCTGGCCATCATCGACGACGGCTCCGGCGACTCCGCCGAGGCCAAGGCCCCGGCCGCCGAGTCCGCTCCGGCGCAGGAGGCCCCGGCTCCGGAGGCCCCGCAGGCCGAGCCGTCCACCGAGACCGAGCAGCCCGCCCCGGCCCCGACGGCCGAGGCCGCCTCCGGCGGCGGTTCCGCCGAGGGCACCGACGTCGTGCTGCCCGCCCTGGGCGAGTCCGTCACCGAGGGCACCGTGACCCGCTGGCTGAAGTCGGTCGGCGAGACCGTCGAGGCCGACGAGCCGCTGCTCGAGGTCTCCACGGACAAGGTCGACACCGAGATCCCCGCCCCGGCCTCCGGTGTCCTCCTGGAGATCGTCGTCAACGAGGACGAGACCGCCGAGGTCGGCGCCAAGCTGGCCGTCATCGGTGCCGCGGGCTCGGCTCCGGCCGCCGCCCCGGCGCAGGAGGCCCCGGCCCCCGAGGCCGCTCCGGCCCCGAAGCAGGAGGAGGCCCCCGCGGCCCCGAAGCAGGAGGAGGCCCCCGCGGCTCCGGCCCCGGCGCCCGCCCCGGCCGCTCCCGCCGCTCCGGCTCCGGCCGCCCAGGCCCCGGCTCCGGCCGCTCCGGCCCAGGCCGCGCCGTCCCTCGCCCCGGCCGTGGTCACCCCGGTCCCGTCCACCCCGGCCCCGGCGGCTCCCGCCGCGTCCTCGGAGGACGGCGCCTACGTGACCCCGCTGGTCCGCAAGCTCGCCACCGAGAACGGTGTCGACCTGGGCTCCGTCAAGGGCTCCGGCGTCGGCGGCCGCATCCGCAAGCAGGACGTCCTCGCGGCCGCCGAGGCCAAGAAGGCCGCCCAGGCTCCGGCCGCCGCCCCGGCCGCCGCCGCCGCGCCGAAGGCTCCCGCGCCGGAGTCCTCCCCGCTGCGCGGCCAGACCGTCAAGATGACCCGCATGCGCAAGGTCATCGGCGACAACATGATGAAGGCGCTGCACGGCCAGGCCCAGCTCACCTCGGTCGTCGAGGTCGACATCACCAAGCTGATGAAGCTGCGCGCCCGCGCCAAGGACGCCTTCGCCGCCCGTGAGGGCGTCAAGCTCTCCCCGATGCCGTTCTTCGTGAAGGCGGCGGCCCAGGCGCTGAAGGCCCACCCGGTCATCAACGCCCGGATCAACGAGGACGAGGGCACGATCACCTACTTCGACACCGAGAACATCGGTATCGCGGTGGACTCCGAGAAGGGTCTGATGACCCCGGTCATCAAGGGTGCGGGCGACCTCAACATCGCCGGCATCTCGAAGAAGACCGCGGAGCTGGCCGGCGCCGTGCGCGCCAGCAAGATCACGCCGGACGACCTGGCCGGCGCGACCTTCACCATCTCCAACACCGGTTCGCGCGGCGCGCTGTTCGACACGATCATCGTGCCCCCGAACCAGGTCGCCATCCTGGGCATCGGCGCCACCGTGCGCCGTCCGGTCGTCATCGACCACCCGGACCTGGGCGAGACGATCGCGATCCGCGACATGACGTACGTCGCGCTGTCCTACGACCACCGTCTGGTGGACGGCGCCGACGCCGCCCGCTACCTGACGGCCGTCAAGGCGATCCTGGAGGCCGGCGAGTTCGAGGTCGACCTCGGCCTGTAGTCGCGTGCGGGCGGGCTCCGGCCCGACCGCAACGTAACGAGCCTCACCTGCGGCGCCCCCGTCCGGAAGTGTTTCCGGACGGGGGCGCCGCCGTATTGTCTAAGGGTCAACACTCCCCGAGGAGCCCTTCATGACCGTCCCCGTCGTCCACTCGCTGCGCGAACAGATCCGCGAGCACATCGTGGAGGGGATCGTCAGCGGCCGCTGGAAGCCGGGCGAGCGGATCGTGGAGCGCCGGATCGCGACCGAGCTGGAGGTCAGCCAGACCCCGGTCCGCGAGGCGCTGCGCGAGCTGGAGTCGCTGCGGCTGATCGAGTCGGCGCCCAACAAGGGCGTCCGGGTCCGCAACCTCACCGCGGCCGACCTGGAGGAGAGCTACCCCGTGCGGGCCGGTCTGGAGCAGATCGCGGCCGAGCTGGCGGCCGGACGCCTCTCGGCGGACTGCTCGGCCCTGGAGCCGCACGTGGCGGCCCTGTACGAAGCGGACGCGGCCTCGGACGGGACGGCGCAGGTGCGGCACACGGTGGCCTTCCACCGGGAGCTGGTGAAGGCCGCGGGGAACGCCGTGCTGCTGCACACCTGGGAGACGCTCGGCATCGAGGTCTTCACGGCGCTCTCGATCCGCTGGCTGGGGACGGTCCAGAAGTCGTACGCGGAGGAGCACCAGGACCTGGTGGAGGCCTTCCGGCGGGGCGATCCGAACATCGGCGCCCTGGTGAAGGCGCACGTCCTGGGCTGCGCGCCGCGCGCCTGACGCCGCCCCCTCCCCCTGAGCGGGTCCCTTCCGGGGCCCGCTTCTTCGTGCCCGTACACCTCCTCGCCCGTGCCCGTACACCCGCTCATCCGTGCGCGCGCCCCCTCAGAAAACCGCCCTCACCTGCGAAAACAAGGCACCGGGTGCCCCTTTTCGCGGCACCCTGTGCCGACTTTCTCGATCTGAAGAGGTTTTCGCCTTCAACCCTTTGATCGATCATCGATCGCCGGTTTACAGTCTTCGGCGGGCCACACCCGGCCCTTCGCCCTGTCCTGCCAGACAAGGGCCCCATCTCCACCCCCACCTGTCCGGAAGGCGGCGATCATGACCGATCCCGTAGGCAAGATTCCGAGTGAGCTCGACCAGCTCCCGGACCGTGACACCGAGGAGACCGCCGAGTGGGCGGCCTCCCTGGACGCCGTCACCAAGGCCGCCGGCCCGCACCGGGCCGCCTACCTGATGCGCCGCACGCTCCAGCACGCCGAGGGCGCGGGCCTCGCCCTCCCCAAGCTCCTGGAGACGGACTACGTCAACACCATCCCCACCTCCGCCGAGCCCTCGGTCACCGAGTTCGGCGGCGACGAGGAGATGGAGCGGAAGATCACCGCGTGGAACCGCTGGAACGCGGCCGCGATGGTCTCCCGCGGCTCCAAGTACGGCGTCGGCGGCCACATCGCCACCTTCGCCTCCGCGGCCTGGCTGTACGAGACGGGCTTCAACCACTTCTTCAAGGGCAAGGAGTCGCAGGACGCCCCCGGCTCCGGCGACCAGCTCTACATCCAGGGCCACGCCTCCCCCGGCATCTACGCCCGCGCCTTCCTCGACGGACGCCTCAACGAGGCGCACCTCGACAACTTCCGGCAGGAGTCCGGCGGCAACGGCCTGCCCTCCTACCCGCACCCGCGCCGCCTCCCCTGGCTGTGGGAGTTCCCGACCGTCTCCATGGGTCTGGGCCCGCTCTCCGCGATCTACCAGGCGCGCTTCAACCGCTACCTGACCAACCGCGCCATCAAGGACGTCTCCGCCTCGCACGTGTGGGCGTTCCTCGGCGACGGCGAGATGGACGAGCCCGAGTCGACCGCGGCCCTCGCGCTCGCGGCCCGCGAGGGTCTGGACAACCTGACCTTCGTCATCAACTGCAACCTGCAGCGCCTCGACGGCCCGGTCCGCGCCAACTTCAAGATCGTGCAGGAGCTGGAGGCCCAGTTCCGCGGCGCCGGCTGGAACGTCGTGAAGTCGCTGTGGGGCAACGCCTGGGACGAGCTGTTCGCGCTCGACACCACCGGCGCCCTGGTCCGCCGCCTCCGCGAGGTGCCGGACGCGCAGGTCCAGACGTACCAGACCCGCGACGCCGCCTACATCCGCCAGGACTTCTTCGGCAAGGAGCCGGCGCTCGTCGAGATGGCGAAGCTACTGAGCGACGACAAGATCCTGGAGTGCTTCCACCTCTCCCGCGGCGGCCACGAGCCGCGCAAGGTGTACGCCGCGTACAAGGCCGCCCTGGAGTTCAAGGGCGCGCCGACGGTCATCCTCGCGCAGACCGTCAAGGGCTTCACCCTCGGTGAGGGCTTCGCGTCGAAGAACGCGAACCACCAGATGAAGAAGCTCTCCACCGACGAGTTCAAGAACATGCGGGACCTCCTCGGGCTCCCGATCTCCGACGCGCGGTTCGCCGACGGCCAGGTGCCCTACGGCCACCCCGGCGCCGACTCCCCCGAGGTCCGCTACCTCCAGGAGCGCCGCGCAGCGCTCGGCGGCCCGGCCCCGGCCCGCCGCGTGCACCCGCTGGCCCCGCTGCCGGCCCCGGCCGAGAAGGCGTTCACCGCCTTCGACAAGGGCTCCGGCACGCAGTCGATGGCGACGACCATGGCCTTCGTCCGCCTCGTGAAGGACCTGATCCGCGACAAGGAGACCGGCAAGCGCTGGGTCCCGATCGTCCCGGACGAGGCCCGCACCTTCGGCATGGAGAGCCTCTTCCCGTCCCTCGGCATCTACTCGCCGAAGGGGCAGACGTACGAGCCGGTCGACCGCGACCAGCTCATGTACTACAAGGAGGCCAAGAACGGCCAGATCCTCAACGAGGGGATCACCGAGGCCGGTTCGATGGCCGACTTCATCGCCGCTTCCACCGCGTACTCCACGCACGGCGAGGCGATGATCCCGTTCTACATCTTCTACTCGATGTTCGGCTGGCAGCGGACCGCCGACCAGATGTGGCAGCTCGGCGACCAGCTCGGCCGCGGCTTCCTCGTCGGCGCCACCGCCGGCCGCACCACCCTGACCGGCGAGGGCCTCCAGCACGCCGACGGCCACTCGCCGGTGATCGCGGCCACCAACCCGGCGGCCCTGACGTACGACCCGGCGTTCGCCTACGAGGTCGCGGCCATCGTCAAGGAGGGTCTGCGCCGGATGTACGGCGAGGCCGCCGAGGGCGAGGACCGGGACGTCTTCTACTACCTCACGGTCTACAACGAGCCGATGCCGCAGCCCGCCAAGCCGGCCGGGATCGACGAGGGCATCGTCAAGGGCCTGTACCGCTTCAACACGGCCGAGTCCGCGGGCGTCGACCTTCCCGCGAACCCGTCGCGGATCCAGCTCCTCTCCTCCGGCACAGCCATCCACTGGGCCCTAGAGGCGCAGAAGCTGCTCGCCGCCGAGTGGGGCGTAGCCGCCGACGTGTGGTCCGCGACCTCCTGGACGGAGCTGCGGCGCGACGCCCTGGAGGCGGACGCGGCGCTGCTGCGCGGCGAGGAGCGGATCCCGTACGTCCGCGAGGCCCTGGCGGGCGCCGAGGGCCCGGTGCTCGCGGTCTCCGACTACATGCGCCAGGTCCCGGACCAGATCGCGCAGTGGGTCGAGCAGGACTGGTCCTCGCTGGGCGCCGACGGCTTCGGCCTCTCGGACACCCGCGACGCGGCCCGCCGCCACTTCGGCGTCGACGCGCAGTCGATCGTCGTCGCGGCGCTCGCGCAGCTCGCGCGGCGCGGCGAGGTGCAGGCGTCGGCCGTGAAGGAGGCGCGCGAGCGCTACGGCCTGTAAGGGTCCTCCGGTTCCGGCGGGGCGGGCGGCGCGCATGATGGAGTCATGCGCGCCGCCCGCCTCATCAAGTTGGTCCTGCTGCTCCAGTCCCGCCCGTCGATGACGGCGGCCGAACTCGCCGCCGAGCTGGAGGTGTCGGAGCGGACCGTCGCCCGGGACGCGCTCGCGCTCTCGGAGGCGGGGGTGCCGGTGTACGCGGACCGGGGCCGGGCCGGCGGCTACCGGCTCGTCGACGGCTACCGCACGCGGCTCACCGGGCTCGCCCGGGGCGAGGCGGAGGCGCTGTTCCTGTCCGGACTGCCGGGCGCGCTGCGGGACATGGGCCTGGAGGACGCGGCCTCGGCGGCCCGTCTGAAGGTGTCGGCGGCGCTGCTCCCCTCGCTGCGGGACGCGCCCCGCACGGCGGCCCAGCGCTTCCACCTGGACGCGCCCGGCTGGTACCAGGAGCCGGTGACCCCGGAGCTGCTGCCCGCGCTCGCGGAGGCGGTCTGGGACGACCGGTGCGCCCGGGTCGGCTACCGGCGCGGGGACGGCACGGAGGTGGAACGGGAGCTGCGGCCGTACGGGCTCGTCCTGAAGGCGGGCGTCTGGTACGCGTGCGCGTGGGCGGACGGTTCGTTCCGCACGTACCGGGTGGACCGGTTCACGGCGGTGGCGGTGGGCGGGGAGCGCTTCGAGCGCGACCCGGACTTCGACCTGCCCGCCTTCTGGGCGGACCGCTCCCGCGAGTTCACCCGCTCCCTGCTGCGGGCCGAGGCCGTGCTGCTCCTGACGGAGGAGGGCGTGCGGCGCCTGCCGTACGTGACGGACCGGGCGGCGGCCGAGGAGGCGCTCGCGGCGGGCACGGCGGAGGCCGACGGCCGGCTGCGGGTGGTCCTGCGCGTGGAGAGCGAGGAGGTCGCCCTCGGGCAGCTCCTGGGGCTCGGTCCGGAGGCGGAGGCGGTGGCCCCGGCCGCGCTCCGGGAGCGGTTCGCGGAGGCGGCGCGGGGGCTGGGACGGCTCTACCGGTAGTCGTGCCTACCAGTAGTCGTGTCTATCGGTAGTCGTGTCTACCAGTAGTCGTGTCTATCGGTAGTCGTCCACCGACACGTCCTCGTCCGTCTCCTTGGCGATGACGAACCCCCACGCGTCCGGCCGCGAGCCGTCCGCGTCGGTGAAGCCGTACTCCTTCGCGAGCTGTCCGCTGGAGAGGGAGCGGCCGTTCCAGCGGGCCCGGTCGGGGTCGGCGGCGAGGGCGGCGACCGCGCGGCCGACGTAGACCGGGGACTCGGCGACGGCGAAGTCGGGGAGCTTCTCGGCCGCGTCGCGCCAGTTCTCCTCGGTCACCCCGAAGTGGTCCAGCATCTGTTCCGAGCGGAGCCACCCGGGGGTGAGCGCGACGGCCGTGCCGCCGGCCGGCGCCAGTTCGCGCGCGAGGCCGAAGGCCATCCGGATCGGGGCGTTCTTGGCGAGGTCGTAGTAGACGTTCTCGCGGTAGCGGGTGGCGTTGTACTCCTGGGTGCCGTCGGTGACCTCGACGAGGAGGCCGCCGGGGTTCCGGGTGAGCAGCGGCGCGGCCGCCGCGCTGGTGATCAGGTGGCTCTTCACGCCCAGCTCCAGCATGCGCAGGCCGTCGGCGAGGTCGACCTCCCAGATCTTCTTGCCGAAGCCGGCGACGACGAGGTGCTCGCCGCCCCAGATGTCGTTGACGAGGACGTCGAGGCGGCCCCGCTCGCGGTCGATCCGGTCGATCAGGACGCGGACCTGTTCCGGGTCCAGGTGGTCGGTGGGGACGGCGACGCCCTCGCCGCCGGCGGCCGTCACCAGTTCGGCGGTCTCCTCGATGGTCTCGGTGGTCCGGCCGACCTCGCTGGCCTTCTCGCGGGTGGTGCGCCCGGTGACGTAGAC
Organism: Streptomyces sp. NPDC007872; assembly: GCF_042868165.1. Taxonomy (NCBI): domain Bacteria; kingdom Bacillati; phylum Actinomycetota; class Actinomycetes; order Kitasatosporales; family Streptomycetaceae; genus Streptomyces; species Streptomyces sp. NPDC007872. Next base: position 782,250 of record NZ_JBIAEA010000002.1, on the reverse strand, counting down.
GGTGGCTCCGGCGGTGCCGAGCTGGACGGCGATGGCCCGCCCGGCGCCCCGGGTGGCCCCGGCGACCAGGCAGATCCGTCCGCGCAGGGGCGTGCTGTCAGGTGTCTCGGTGGTCATGGGCCTCACCCTGGCAGGAAAGTACGACACCTTCTGTCCGGATTCATTTCCGGCTTTCCGGGTGCGCCGCCCCCGCCGGGGCAGGATGCTGGTTCCCGTGATGGACGAGACCGAGTTCTGGAAGATCATCGACGCCGCCCGGGAGGACGCCGAGGGCGACGCCGAGGAGCAGGCGGACCTGCTCGTGGAACGGCTGACCCGCCTGGACCCCGACTCGGTGCTCGACTACGCGCGCCACTTCGAGGCCCGCTACAACCGCGCGTACCTCTGGGACCTGTGGGGCGCGGCGGCCGTGCTGTTCGACGGGGCGAACGAGGAGGCCTTCGACTCCTTCCGCTGCTGGCTGATCGGCCAGGGCCGGGAGGTGTACGAGGGGGCCGTGCACGATCCGGACGCGCTCGCGGAGCTGCTCGACGACTTCGACGTGGAGATCGACGGGGACGGCGAGGAGATCGGCTTCGCGGCGGACGAGGCGTACGAGGCACTGACCGGGGCCGAGACGCCGGACCTGGGCATTCCGGTGCCGGGGGGCGAGCCGCTCGGGACCCCGCTCGACCTGGCGGACGACGAGGCCCTGGCGGTCCGCTTCCCCCGGCTGTGGGAGCGCTTCGGGGCGGGCTGACGCGGTGACGCGGTGACGCGGTGACCGGATGGGCTCAGAAGTGGGTGCCGCCGTCGACGCGGACCTCGGTGCCGGTGATGAACCTGCCGTCCTCGCTCGCCAGCATCGCGACGACCCCGGCGACGGTCTCGGGACCCGCGAAGCCCTGGCCGAGGGCGGGGGCGAGCTTCACGAAGAGCGCCATGTCGGCGTCGGCCGGGAGGCCGGGGCCGACGGACCGGCGGCTGGCGCCGGTGCCGTCGGTCATGCCGGAGGAGATGGAGCCCGGCTGGACGGCGGTGAAGCGGATGCCCTGCCTGGCGTACTCGGCGGCGAGCGCGTGGGTCATGGACTGGATGCCGCCCTTGCTGGCCGCGTAGGCGGACATGTACGGGTGGGCGAACGACGCCGAGGTGGAGGAGAAGTTCACGACGGCCGGGCCCACGCCCGCCAGGAGGGCCGGGACCGCCTCGCGTATCACCAGGAAGGTGCCGGTGAGGTTGGTCCGGATCACCTGCTCGAAGGCGTCGAGGGTGGTCTCGTGGGTGTGCGAGGAGCGCAGGATCCCGGCGGCGTTGACCAGGACGTCCAGGCCGCCGAGCGCCTCGACGGCGGCGGCGACGCCGGCCCGTACGGAGGCCTCGTCGGCCACGTCCAGGAGGACGGTGGTGAGGCGGACGGCGGCGGCGCCGGCCTTGTCGGCGGTGTCCTTGAGGCCGTCCTCGCTGATGTCGGCGGCGACGACCCGGCCGCCCTCGGCGAGCATGCGCAGGACGGTGGCCTGGCCGATGCCGGAGCCGCCGCCGGTGACGAGCGCGCGGCGCCCTTCGTAACGGGCCGCGTGACGGGCTTCGTGACGGGCTTCGGGGCGGGCTTCGGAGTGGGCGGGCTGGTTCATGGAGGTGGCCTTTCGCTGTCGGGTTCTCCGAGAATGCCGTCACCGTACGCCCAAGTGGCACGTTTTGCCATTACTGCATTGCACGCACTCCCGGCAGTCGTGGGCGTACGCTTGGCGGGTGAGCGACACGACGCCCTCCCGGGCCCCCTCCCTGACGGAGCGCCGCAAGGCCGCCACGCAGCTCGACATCGCCCGCGCGGCCGTCGAGCTGTTCACCGAGCGCGGCCCGGACGGCACGACGGCCGAGGACATCGCCCTGCGGGCCGGGGTCGCGCTGCGCACCTTCTACCGCTACTTCCGCTCCAAGCAGGACGCCGTCGCCCCGCTCCTCGCGGGCGGCGCCGACCGCTGGCGCGCCGGCCTCGCCGCCACCGCGTCGGGCACGCCCCTGGCCGACGCCCTGGAGCGGTCCGTCGCCGCGTCGCTGACCCCGGCGGACCCGGAGGCCGAGGAAGAGCTGCTCCGGACCCGGGGCCTGCTCCGGGCGGCCGCCGACGACCCCGCCCTGCGGGCCGTCTGGTACCGGGTCAACCAGGAGTCCGAGGAGCGGCTGCGCGAGGTCCTGGCCGGGCTCGCGGGCCCCGGCGCCGACCCGCTGGGGGTACGGCTCGCGGCGGCGGCGGCCACGGACGCGATCCGGATCGCCCTGGAGAGCTGGGCGGAGGGGGAGCCGGGGGACGGGGACGGGGGCGGGCCGCCGGTGCGCGGCGAGGCCGCCCCGGCGTTCCTGGCGGTCCGCTGCCTGCGCGAACTGACCGGGGGAATCGAGCTGCTGAGGACGTGACAGGAGGGGCGGGGCCCCGGTACGCCCGGAGGGGCGGGGCCCCGGTACGCCCGGAGGGGCGGGCCCTCCGCGGGGCCCCTCAGTCCACCAGGGACCGCCCCATGCACACGTCGTCCACGTACGCCCCGTCGAGCAGGAACTCCCCCGGCAGGACGCCCTCCACCGCGAAGCCCTCGGAGGCGTAGAGCGCGCGGGCCGGGGCGTTGTGGCCGAGGACCCGCAGGGTGAGCCGGGTGGCGCCCCGCTCCCGCGCCCGGTCCACGGCCGCCCGCAGCAGCGCTCGGGCGACGCCCTTCTCCCGGGCCGGTCCGGCGACCACGAGGCCCTGGATCTGGAGCACGTGCGCGTGGGAGGCGAGCGGGATGGGCTGCACGACCCGGACGTAGCCGGCGAGCGCGCCCCCGCGCACCGCCACCAGGTAGTCCCCGGGCAGGTGGCGCTCGTCGAAGAAGGGGCCGTACGGCGGGACCGGCGCGGGCACCACCGCGTGGAGGGTGGACCAGGCGGCCCGGTCGAGGGCGCCGAGCCCGGCGTCGTCGCCCCGCTCGGCCGTGCGTATCCGCGTCTCCGGCTCGGTCATGCCGGTCACTGTGCCATGCCCCGCCCCGGAGGGGGCAGGATGGCCCCATGCAGCGTTCCGCCTCCCGCAAGCGTGTCGCCGTCACCGGCGCCTCCGGGCTCATCGGCTCGGCCCTGGTCCGTTCCCTGCGCGCCGACGGGCACGACGTCCTCCGTCTCGTCCGCCGCCCGGCCCGTACCGCCGACGAGGTCGAGTGGGATCCCGAGCGGCTGTACGTGGACGCCGCCGGTCTCGTCGGCGTGGACGCCGTCGTGCACCTGGCGGGCGCCGGCGTCGGCGAGCGCCGCTGGAACGAGGCGTACAAGAAGGAGATCCGGGACAGCCGGGTGCTCGGCACGACGGCGGTCGCGCAGGCGCTCGCCTCGCTCGCGGAGCCGCCGGAGGTCCTGGTGTGCGGCACGGCGCTCGGCTGGTACGGGGACACCGGCAGCCGCGCGGTCGACGAGGACGCCCCCGCCGGGACGGGCTTCCTGCCCTCGGTCTGCGTGGAGTGGGAGGCCGCGGCGGCCCCCGCCGAGGAGGCCGGCATCCGGGTCGCGTACGCCCGCACCGGCCTGGTGGTGGCCCGCGAGGGCGGGGCGTGGGGGCGGCTCTTCCCGCTCTTCCGGGCCGGGCTCGGCGGGCGGATGGGCGACGGCCGCCAGTACTGGTCCTTCATCTCGCTGCACGACGAGGTGGCCGCCCTGCGCCACATGGTCGACACCCCGTCCCTGACGGGTCCGGTGAACCTGACGGCCCCCGAGCCGGTCACCAACCGCGAGGTGACGGCGGCGATGGGCCGGGTGCTGCGCCGGCCCACCCTCCTCACCGTCCCGGCGCCCGCCCTGCGGATCGTCCTCGGGGACTTCGCGCAGGACGTGCTGGGGAGTCAGCGGGTGCTGCCGGGGCGCCTGTTGGAGACCGGTTTCGAGTTCGCGTTCCCGACGATCGACGACGCGATCCGGGCCGCCGCCCGCTGACGCGCCCTCCTCCCCGGCCCCTTCCGTGCTCCCCCGTGCCGCGCGCACCCCGGCGCGCGCTCCTGGCACCCGCGGGAGCGCTGCCTAGGCTCGACGCGGACCGCGAAATCCGGCATTCCGGAGGCCCGTCGGGGGCATAGGCCCCCTCACCGGCCGCGCCGACCTGGGGAGGGGCACGTGCTCAGCAGCGCAGACGACACCGTCAGCAGCACGGACAGCACAGCAGGCACCACCGGTACAGCGAGCACCACCGGCAGCACAGCCGGCACCATCGGCACGGACCCCACGGGCGGCTCCGGCGGGACCGTCGACGTCGTGGTCGTGGGGGCCGGGGCGGCGGGGCTCGCAGCCGCCCACCGGCTGACCCGGGCCGGACTCTCCGTCGCCGTCCTGGAGGCGGAACCGTGGATCGGGGGCCGGATGGCGACGGCGTCCGTCGACGGCTTCCTGCTCGACCGGGTGGGCCCCCTGCTCACCCTGTCGTACGAGGAGCTGCGGGCCCTGCCGGGGCTCGGCGGCCTCGCGCTGCGCCCCTTCGCCCCGGGGGTCCTCGTGCACAGCAACGGCCGGTACGCGCGGTGGGGCGCTCCGCACCCGCGCCGGACGGCCGGGGTGCCCCGGGCGGCGGGTGCCCGGAGCGTGGGGGGAGCGTTCAGCGTGGCGCGCGCCCTCGCGAGCGCCCCCCGGCATCCGGCGGCCTCGCTCGACCAGGCGCGGCTCGGCGCGTCCCTCGTCCGGCTCGCCGCGACCCCGGCACAGCGGATCCTCGCCCGGCCCGAGCGGACCGCGCGCGAGGCCCTGGACGCGCGGCTGCCCGCCCGGACGGTCCAGGGGGTGCTGCGGCCGCTGCTCGCGGCGCTCCTGGCCGACCCGGACCTGAGCACGTCGAGCAGGCGGGCGGACCTGGCGCTGCGCGCCTTCGCCCGGGGCCGGCTCGCCGTGCCGGAGGGCGGTGCGGCGGCGCTCCCGGAGCTGCTCGCGGCCGGTCTTCCGCCGGGCACGGTCCGCACCGGCGTACGGGTCACGGAGGCGTCGGTCTCCCGGGTGACGACGGCGGAGCACGGGGTGTTCCGCTGCCGGTCCGTGGTCCTCGCCACGGGGGCGCGCACGGCGGCGCGCCTGCTGCCGGGGCTGCGGACGCCCGCGTTCCACCCGGTGACGGTCCTGCACCACACGGCCCCCGTCGCGCCCACCGGGGACCCGGTGCTGCTCCTGGAGTCGGATCCGGACGGCCCCGTGGCCCACACGGCCGTGATGAGCGCGGTCGACCCTGGCCGCGCCCCGGCGGGCCGGACCCTGATCACCTCGACGGTGCTCGGGACGCCGCCGGACGACACGGAGCGACGGGTCCGCAAGCACCTCGCCACGCTGTACGGCACGTCGACCGACGAGTGGGAGCTGCTGGCGCTCCGGCACGCCCCGGACGCGGTCCCGGCGATGCCGCCCCCGCACGACGGCCACCGCTCGGTCCGGCTCCTCGCGGGGCTCTACGTCTGCGGCGACCACCGCGCCACGAGCACCCCCCGGGGCGCCCTCGCCTCGGGCCACCGCGCGGCCCGCGCCCTCCTGACGGACCTGGGCGTACGACTCCCGGCGGAGCCCCTGGCGGTGGAGGCGGCCTGAGGGACGGTCCCGGTCAGCCGATCGCCGCCACCCGGTCGCGGTAGGTGCGGGCGGCGGCCGCGTCGCGGTAGGGCTCCAGGCGGCGCTCGAAGTCGCGGACGTACTCCACGGCGCGGGCCGAGCGCATCTCGGAGGCCTGTTGGGCGGCCTCCGCGCCGAGCGCGCAGGCCTGCTCCAGTTCGCCGAGGGCGAGCCGGGAGGTGGCGAGGACGACCCGGGAGAAGAGGCGGCTGCGGGCGAAGCCGGGAGCGCGGAGCTGGAGGGCGCGCTCGGCGTGCTGGGCGGCGTAGCGGTGCTGCTGGAGGTCCCGGTGGCAGTGCGCGAGCTCGCCGGCGAGCTGCGCCTCGTCGAAGCTCCGGGCCCAGTACGGCACCTCGTCGCCGGGCCGGGCCGTCTCCAGGGCCCGCTCGGCCCGGACGAGGGAGGCGCTGCACACCCGCGCCTCCCCCAGGACGGCGTGGCCGCGCGCCTCGACCGCGTGCAGCATCGCCTGGACGCCGGGCGGCGCGGCGGGCCCGACGCCCTGCTGGGCGACCCGGGCGAGCTGCACGGCCTCCCGCCCGTGGCCGAGGTAGACGGCCTGGCGGCTCATGGTGAGGAGCACGTACGAGCCGTACGCCCGGTCCCCGGCCGCCTGCGCGAGGCGCAGCGCCTGGACGAAGTAGCGCTGTGCGAGGCCGTGGGCGGCGATGTCGTACGAGGTCCAGCCCGCGAGCCGGGTGAGGTCGGCGGCGGCGGCGAAGAGGCGGCGGCCGGTGGACTCCCCGTACGTGCCGCGCAGCATCGGCTCGGCCTCGTGCTCCAGGTAGCGGACGAGGGCCTGGCGGGCGTGGCCGCCGCCGTAGGCGTGGTCGAGGGTGCGGAAGAGCTCGCCGACCGAGCGGAGGGCGGCGATGTCGCCGCTGGAGACGCGCTGCCCGGGCCCCCGGTCCGTACCGCGCTGGCGGGGCACGGAGTAGCGGCCCTGGTGCGGGACCCGGGGGTCGTGCGGGGACGCCCCGGCGGAGGGGCGGGAGGGAGCGGGTTCACCGCGTGCCACCCGCTCGTCGGCGCGGCCGATCAGCCAGTCCCGGCTGGGGACGACCAGGCCCGCCGGGGTGAAGGCGATCTTGCGGAGTTCGGCGTGGCTGCCGGAGTCCTTGCGCCACAGGCCGCCGACGATGTCGACGGCCTCCTCGGGGGTGGCGGCGAACTCCAGACCCGCGTAGACGGGCGCGCAGGCGTCGAGGCCGAGGTCCTGGGCGGAGAGCCGGCGGCCCAGGCGGCGGGTGAAGACCTCGGCGATGAGGGCGGGGGTGGTGCCGCGCGGCTGCTGGCCGCGGAGCCAGCGGGTCACGGAGGTCTTGTCGTACCGCAGGTCGAGGCCGTGCTCCAGGCCGAGCTGGTCGACTCGTCTGGCGAGGCCCGCGTGGGAGAACCCTGCTTCGGCGATGAGCGCGGCGAGCTGGCGGTTCGGGATGCGCTGCGGGGGTCGGTCCGTCATCGGCTGTGCGGTCTCCTGTTTTCCGGGCCCGGGCGGCACCCCTGCGGACCCTCCTGGGACGGCGCGAATTTAGCGGCCCGCACGGCCCGTACCACCACCTTCGCCCCACATTCATCCGATCGTGTGAGGATTGGCGGCACCGCTGACGTGGGCGCTCCCGTCCGCCTCCCCGGGCCCCCGTCCGCCCGCCGGAGGAGCGGCCCCGGCGCCGCCGTACAGTGGCATGGGCGCGAATGACGCATGGTGCCGAGCCGGCCCGGGATGATCCCCGGTCCCCGGACTCCCGGCACAGGAGGAGGCATGGCCGTGAGTGAGCTGCGATTCGTCCGACTCGGCTTCGGCGAGGACGCCGTCGACTACCGGGCGGCCTGGGAGAAGCAGCGCGAGGTGCACGCCGCGCGGTTCGCCGACGAGATCGACGACACCTGTCTGCTCCTGGAGCACCCGCCGGTCTACACGGCCGGCCGGCGCACGGCGGAGAGCGAGCGTCCCCTGGACGGGACGCCGGTGGTGGACGTGGACCGCGGCGGGAAGATCACCTGGCACGGCCCCGGCCAGTTGGTCGGCTACCCGATCATGAAGCTGCCCCGCCCGGTGGACGTCGTCGCGCACGTGCGCCGCCTGGAGGAGGCCCTGATCCGCACGGCCGCGGACTTCGGCCTGGAGACGACCCGGATCGAGGGCCGCAGCGGGGTGTGGGTCCTCGGGGACCCGGTGCGGCAGCGCCCTTCGCTCGGCGGGCTCTCCCTCGACTTCGACCCGCGCCTGACCGACGAGGAGTTCGACCCGCGTCTGAACGGGCCGGAGTACGCCCCTTCCAACGCCGGCCAGCGCCGCGAGGACCGGAAGCTGGCGGCGATCGGCATCCGGGTCGCCAAGGGCGTCACGATGCACGGCTTCGCGCTCAACGTGAACCCGGACAACGCCTGGTTCGACCGGATCATCCCGTGCGGCATCCGGGACGCGGGCGTCACCTCGATCGCCAACGAGCTGGGCCGTGACGTCACGGTCGAGGAGGTGCTGCCGGTGGTGGAGAAGCACCTGCGGGAGGTCCTGGAGCACGCGGAGCTCACGCCGCGGGCCGTGGAGCCCGCGTCCGCCTGACCCCGGGCCGCCCCGTCCGTACGGCCCCGGGAATGCGGGGGCGATGGCCAGAGGTTGGCCGGACGTAGGCAGGCATGGAAGCCACGGGCGTACCCTGGTGTACGCCGAAGAATCGAAGCTACAGGAGCCGATGTGTCCGCAGTCGCACCCGACGGACGCAAGATGCTGCGCCTGGAGGTCCGGAACGCCCAGACCCCCATCGAGCGCAAGCCCGAGTGGATCAAGACCCGGGCGAAGATGGGGCCCGAGTACACGAAGATGCAGGGCCTCGTGAAGAGCGAGGGCCTGCACACGGTCTGCCAGGAGGCGGGCTGTCCCAACATCTTCGAGTGCTGGGAGGACCGCGAGGCGACCTTCCTCATCGGCGGCGACCAGTGCACCCGGCGCTGCGACTTCTGCCAGATCGATACGGGCAAGCCGCAGGCCCTCGACCGCGACGAGCCGCGCCGCGTGGGCGAGTCGGTCGTCACGATGGACCTGAACTACGCCACGATCACCGGCGTCGCGCGCGACGACCTGGAGGACGGCGGCGCCTGGCTGTACGCGGAGACCGTGCGCCAGATCCACCAGCAGACGGCGGGCCGCGAGGCGGGCCGCACCAAGGTCGAGCTGCTCGCCCCCGACTTCAACGCGGTGCCGGAGCTCCTGGAGCAGGTCTTCGACTCCCGCCCCGAGGTCTTCGCGCACAACGTGGAGACGGTGCCGCGCATCTTCAAGCGCATCCGCCCCGGCTTCCGGTACGAGCGCTCCCTGGACGTCATCACGCGGGCGCGTGACTACGGTCTGGTCACGAAGTCGAACCTGATCCTCGGCATGGGCGAGACCCGCGAGGAGATCAGCGAGGCGCTCCAGCAGTTGCACGACGCGGGCTGCGAGCTCATCACGATCACGCAGTACCTGCGCCCCTCGGTGCGCCACCACCCGGTGGAGCGCTGGGTGAAGCCGCAGGAGTTCGTGGAGCTGAAGGAGGAGGCCGACGAGATCGGCTTCTCCGGCGTGATGTCGGGCCCGCTGGTGCGCTCGTCGTACCGCGCGGGACGCCTCTACCAGCAGGCGAAGGAGAAGCGGGCGGCCGCGCAGAGCGCGTGAGCCGGTGCGTCCGTCGCCGTAGGGCGCGCAAGCGGGTGCGCCCGCCGCGTACGAACCGCGTGTGAATCCGAGCACAAGTAGTTACCGGCCGGTAGTGGCCGGATCCGGTGCGGTCCGCACGACCCCGCAGCTCAGCGGGGCCGTACGGACCGCACCGCCGTCTCCGCACTGGGCCGACCGGCCGCACCGACGTTTCACCCGTGTTTGACCGCCGGGTCACGCCCTGGTAACACCGATCTGTGAGCGTGGTTCCACGCACCGCCACCGCCCGCTCACACCCCCACCTCGTCTCACCCGCCTTCGAGGGAGGACCCCGCCATGCCGGCCGCATCGACGCACGTCCGCGTCACCGCGATCCCGTCCGTCACCGACGCCCTGAGGGCCGTGGAGTCGCTGCTCCTGGGCTCGGGACAGCGCACCGCCCGGCGCAACGCCTGGAACTCCGTCCTGGAGGACCGGCGCCGCGCCAAGGACCGGGTCGAGGCCCAGCGCGTGATGGAGGTCGCGTCGGGTCGCGCTTCCCGGGCCACGTAAACTTCGGAACATGGCGAGGAAGGCAAACACGAGCAGCGCTGACGCTGCCAACCCCGGGCGACTGAAGCAGATCGCCCTCACGTACAAGATGACCCGGAAGGCCGACCCGAAGGTCGGTCTCGTCGTCGCGGGCGTGGGCATCGGCGTACTCGGTGTCCTCCTCGCGATCGGCTTCCTCATCGGGCATCCGGTCTACCTGGGCATCCTGGGCTTCGTCCTGGGACTCCTGGCGGCGGCCATCGTCTTCGGGCGGCGCGCCGAGCGCGCGGCCTTCGGGCAGATGGAGGGCCAGCCGGGCGCGGCGGCGGCGGTGCTGCAGAACGTCGGGCGCGGCTGGACGACGACCCCCGCGGTCGCGATGAACCGCAGCCAGGACGTCGTGCACCGCGCGGTCGGCCGGGCCGGCATCGTCCTCGTGGCCGAGGGCAACCCGAACCGGGTCAAGGCGCTCCTCGCGGCGGAGAAGAAGCGCATGAACCGCGTCGTGGTGGACGTCCCGGTGCACGACATCATCGTCGGCGACGGCGAGGGCCAGGTGCCGCTGAAGAAGGTGCGCACGACCATGCTGAAGCTGCCCCGGGTGCTCACCGGCCCGCAGGTGACCGCGGCCAACGACCGGCTGCGGGCGATGGGCGACCTCATGAGCAACATGCCCCTGCCGAAGGGCCCGATGCCGAAGGGCATGCGGATGCCGCGCGGCGGAAAGATGCGCTGACGCGCCCGACCGAACACGTGAGAGGGGCTCTGGACCGTGCGGTCCGGAGCCCCTCTCACGTGTGTACGGCGTCAGACGCGGACCTGGACGGCGCCGGAGAGGCGGTCGTGCAGGCCGCGGCCGTCGCGGTCCCAGATCAGGGCCGGGATCGCCAGGCAGACCAGGAGCGAGCGGAGCACCGCGCGCACCGGGCCGAGCCGGCCGCCGCGCACGGAGACGGCGCGCAGGCGGAAGAGGAGCTTGCCGGGCGTGGCGCCGACGGTGCCGACGGTCAGGGCGCTCATGACGAACAGGATGACCAGGGCCCAGTTGCCGGTGGCCTGGCTGTAGCCGTGGGTGATCAGGCCGTATGCGATCAGCATGCAGAGGGCCCAGTCGACGGCGAGGGCGCCCAGGCGCCGCCCGGGGCGGGCGATCGAACCGGGCCCCTCCTCGGGCAGTCCGAGCTGCTGACCGCGGTAGCCGAAGTCGACGCCCGCTTCCTCGGCCGCCGCGCGGGGGCCGGAGAGCCACGATCCGATTGCTTGCCTGTTGTCCACCCGACCACGGTACTGTGCCCGTTTTCGATCTCTTCGGCCCGGGTACCGGGTGGAGGTCCGAGGACCCCCGGCGGCGGGAACGGACCCATGCCCGGAGCACGACCGGCACCCACCCCGGTTAACTTCGACGAAACAATTGGGTCATGCTTGAGAAATCCCGTCTGCCTATGGTCGGGTCCAGCGTGTGCCACCGCACTGGCCGCACGAACGAGCTGCAACCCCGCCCCTCCCCGGGCCGGGAGTAGGAGGAGTGGGATGTCCCAGACGCACGGGTTCCAGAACGCCGAAGAGGCTCAGAAGTTCATCAAGGACAACGACGTCAAGATGGTCGACGTCCGGTTCTGCGACCTTCCGGGCGTGATGCAGCACTTCACGATCCCCGCCTCGGCCTTCGACCCGTCGGAGGAGCTCGCGTTCGACGGCTCGTCGATCCGCGGCTTCCAGGCCATCCACGAGTCGGACATGTCGCTGCGCGCCGACCTGTCGACGGCCCGGGTGGACCCCTTCCGCCGCGACAAGACGCTGAACGTCAACTTCTTCATCCACGACCCGATCACGGGCGAGGCGTACAGCCGCGACCCGCGCAACATCGCGAAGAAGGCGGAGGCGTACCTCGCCTCCACCGGCATCGCCGACACCGCGTACTTCGGCCCCGAGGCGGAGTTCTACGTCTTCGACTCGGTGCGCTTCGAGACCTCGGCGAACCAGGGCTTCTACCACATCGACTCCGAGGCCGGCGCCTGGAACACCGGTGCGGAGGAGAACAACCGCGGCTACAAGGTCCGCTACAAGGGCGGCTACTTCCCGGCCCCGCCGGTCGACCACTTCGCCGACCTGCGCTCGGAGATGTCCCTGGAGCTGGAGAACGTCGGCCTCCAGGTCGAGCGCCAGCACCACGAGGTCGGCACCGCCGGCCAGGCCGAGATCAACTACAAGTTCAACACGCTGCTGGCCTCGGCCGACGACCTGATGCTGTTCAAGTACATCATCAAGAACGTCGCCTGGCGGAACGGCAAGACCGCGACCTTCATGCCGAAGCCGATCTTCGGCGACAACGGCTCGGGCATGCACGTCCACCAGTCGCTGTGGGCCAACGGCGACCCGCTGTTCTACGACGAGACGGGCTACGCGGGCCTCTCGGACACCGCCCGCTACTACATCGGCGGCATCCTCAAGCACGCCCCGTCGCTGCTCGCCTTCACCAACCCGACGGTTAACTCGTACCACCGCCTGGTCCCGGGCTTCGAGGCCCCGGTCAACATGGTGTACTCGCAGCGCAACCGCTCCGCCGCCATGCGCATCCCGATCACGGGCGCCAACCCGAAGGCCAAGCGCGTCGAGTTCCGCGCGCCGGACCCGTCCTCGAACCCGTACCTCGCCTTCTCGGCGCTGCTCCTCGCGGGCCTCGACGGCATCAAGAACAAGATCGAGCCGCTGGAGCCGATCGACAAGGACCTGTACGAGCTGGCTCCGGAGGAGCACGCCAACGTCCCGCAGGTCCCGACCAACCTGGAGGCCGTCCTCTCCGCCCTGGAGGAGGACAACGAGTACCTCCAGGCCGGTGGCGTCTTCACCTCGGACCTGATCGAGACCTGGATCGACTACAAGCGCACCAACGAGATCGCCCCGATCCAGCTCCGCCCGCACCCGCACGAGTTCGAGCTGTACTTCGACCTCTAAGTCGCGAGGCGCCGGTCGTACGAAGGCCGCCGCTCCCGGAAGTCCGGGGGCGGCGGCCTTCGCCGTGCTCACGGCCCCCGTCAGCGCCCGTAGCGGATCAGGGTGCGGACCATGCGGCAGGTGGTGTCCGAGGGCGGGTGGATGCCGAGCTGCTCGGCCGTGGTGCGTATCGTCGTGTTCGTGGCCTTCGACGGGACGTAGACGCCGGCGTCGAGCAGGGCGATCGCGAGGCGCATGGCCTTCAGGCGCCGGTTGTGCGTGACGTACCACTCGCGGGGCCGGCCCGCGGGGAGCGGCTGCTTCTGGAGCGGCTTCCAGGGTTCGAGGGACGGCGTCCGGATCACGGCGAGAGCCATGGGCTACCTCCTGGCGAACGGTGGGGCGGGGGCCCTCCTCGGGACCCTCACCTTCACTCGTTATTTTACCGGGCCCCACTGACAATCGTCCCTGGCCAGAGCCAGTTTTCGGGGGCACGGAGGGGCTCACGGAGGGCGGTCGCGGGGGTACCGTGTGCGCCATGGAGATCTGGATCAATCCCGCCTGTTCCAAGTGCCGCGGCGCCCTCGCGCTGCTCGACGCCGAAGGGGCCGGGTACACCGTCCGGCGCTACCTGGAGGACGTGCCCTCGGCCGACGAGATCCGGGAGGTGCTCGGGCGGCTCGGGCTCGAACCGTGGGACGTCACCCGGACCCAGGAGGCCGAGGCGAAGGAGCTCGGGGTGAAGGAGTGGCCCCGGGACGCGGAGCACCGCGACCGGTGGATCGGGGCCCTCGCCGCCCACCCGAAGCTCATCCAGCGGCCGATCATCACCGCCGAGGACGGCACCGCCGTCGTGGGCCGCTCCGAGGAGGCCGTGCGGGACGCGCTGTCCCGCCGCTGAGGACGGCCCGGGCCCGGGTCCTCAGGGCCGGGCCGTCAGCCGCTCCGCCTCCGTCAGGATCTCCGTGAGGCGCAGGCCGAAGCGGGCGTCGCAGGGGTGGGGCGTGCCCGTGCGGGCCGAGGCGACCAGGGCGTCCACGGCCGCGCCGAAGGCGTCCACCGCCCCGTCCCAGCCCGGCATCTCCGCGCGGCCCTTCGTACCGAACAGGGTGAGGGCCGCCTCCGACGCCTCCGGCGGGGCGCTGAGGGTGAGCGTCGCGGTGCTGCTCGCCCCCGACGCGTGGCGCAGGACCAGGTGGTGGGTGTCCTGCGGGCCCGGCGCGGCCGTGATCGCGGTGACGTCCCCCAGGACGGGCAGGTAGACCGAGAGGACGTGCGGGCCGACGTCCCACAGGCCGCCCTTCTCGCGCCGCCAGGGCGAGGCCGCGTACTCGCTCGTGGAGCCGGAGCCGTACAGCGAGCCCAGCCAGTGCGCCTCGCCCAGGAACCAGCCGTCCGCCGCCGCCTGCTCCTCGATCCAGGAGGCCGTCGGCTCCGCGAACCGCAGGGTGCAGAAGACCACCGACGCGACCCCCGCCGCCGTCACGGCGTCCGCCACCTCGCGGGCCTCGGCCACCGTCGTGGCGACCGGCTTGTCCAGGAGGACGTGGCAGCCGGCGGCCGCGGCCCGCACCGCCAGCGGGGCCTGCACGTCCGGCGGCAGGGCCAGGGCCACGGCGTCGCTCGCCTCGAAGAGCGCGTCCACGTCCTCGTACGCGCGCGTGCCCGACGCGGTGGCCAGCGCCTCCGCCGCCTCCGGGCGCCGCCCCCACACCCCGCTGAAGTCGACGCCGGGATGCCCGGCGAGCGCGGGCGCGTGGGTGTGCCCGGCCCAGGGGCCGGTGCCGAGGAGTCCTATGCGGGGTTTCGCCCCGAGCTTCTTCGCCATGGTCACAGTCTGCCGGGTGGCTCCGACGAGCGGCGGTGACGGGGTGCGCACCGAAATCCCCTGGCTCCCTCTCCGCCATCCGGGTTAGCGTTCCCCCGCCGGCCGCGGGACTCCGGCGCGACTTCCGGAACCTGCCTATGAAGCAACGTCTTCGCTGTTCGCGCCCCCATTCCCCGGCCGGCGCCCAGAAGGGGGAGATCCGTGTCCGAACTCGTCGCCGCCGAGGACGTGCTCCTGTTCGTGAACGCCGCCGTCACCGCCACCGGACAGCGCGAGTTCCGCTCCTCCGCCGGCGAGCAGCGGCTCTCCCTCGCCTTCCTCCACGCGTACGTACGGGTCAACTACCGGCCCGTGTACGCCGCCGCGCTCGCGCTCGACATCAACGACCACAACGCGGCCCTCGTCGTCGAGCACCTGCTGCGCACCCCGGCGGAGGCGGAGCCGGGCGAGGGACGGCTGATTGCCGCCCGGCTCGCCGTGCTGCCGCCACAGCGGGTCTACCGGCTGTTCCGGGCGCTGCGCGCGGCCGGGGTCAACAACCGGCGCACGCGCGCGATCGTGCGCGAGTGGATCGCGGCCCGCCCCGATCCGGCGCTCGACGCCGTGAAGTACCGGGGCGACCTGAAGGCCGCCCTCCGGCACGTCCACGGGCCGCCGGCCGACCCCGAGACGGGCGACTTCCTCTTCGCGCCCCGCCGCCGCGTCCGGTACGGCCACCCGCTGCTCGACGCCCACCGCCGGGCGCACCACGAGCAGGGCGCGCTGTACGAGCTGCCGTTCACCGTCGCCGAGGGGTTCGCCGCGCGGCACGGGGTGCCCCGCGCGCTGTTCCTGGAGCGGATCGCGCCCCGGATGACCCGGCTCGAACGGCTCCGCACCGCGCGCGTGGCGGGGGCCGCGCGGGACCTGTCCGCCATGCCGCTCACCCGGCTCGCCGTGTACGTCCTGTCCCTGCCCTTCGCCGAGCGGGTCGCCCGGCGCGGCGAGCTGACCGGGGCGCTGCGGGCCGCCGCCCGGCGCGCGGCCGGACCGCACGCCGGGAGCTGGGGGCGGGTGGCCGCCGTGCTCGACGACAGCTTCTCGTCCTCCGGTTCGGCGGTGAAGCGGCGCCGCCCGCTGGCCGTGGCCCTGGGCTGCCACTTCCTCCTGGAGGCCCTCGCGGCGCCGGGCGCGTACGCCCCGCTGTGGACCTCGGGCGGGAACGATCCGCTGCTCGTCCGGCCGTACGGGCCGACCCCGCTCGGCCTGCGGGTCCTGGACGCCCTGGAGAGCGGCCCCGAGCGGCTCGTGATCGTCTCGGACGGCTGGGACAACGCCCCGCCGGGGCTCGCGGGCGAGGTCCTCCGGGTGTGGCGGACGCGGCTCGATCCGGAGCGGCGGACCGGTGTCGTGCACCTCAACCCCGTATACGACGCCGGGGGCTTCGACGTGCGCCGGCTCGCGCCGGGCGTGCCGACCGCCGGCATCCGGGACGCGGAGGACCTGGCGGCCCTGGTGGAGATCGCGCAGTTCGCGCAGGGGCGGACGGGGTTCGCGGAGCTGCGGGCCCATCTGGACCGGCGGGTGGAGGCGTTCCTGGCGGGAGGCGGAGGGTGACCCGGATCGATCTGACCGGACTCGACGTGCGGCCCGCGCAGGTGTGGGGCGGGGTGCGGCTCGTCCCGCTCGTACGGAACGAGCCGGTGCCCGGCCTCCGCCTGCGCCGGGAGGTGTACGAGGGGTCCGGGACGGCCTCGGTGGAGCTCGGCGGCCGGACCGCGTACACCTCGTACGTCCCGCACGGCTTCGTCGCCGACTGGTCCGGCTCCGGGCAGGACGGCGAGTCCGCCGCGTACGGGACCCGGCTCGGGGACGCGGCTCCCCCGTGCGTGCCCGTGCACCGCGTCCACCGCCTGGCCAAGCGCCGGCGGGGCGAGCGGCGGCTGCGGTTCCTGCCGCTGCACCTCGCCCTGGAGGGCTATCTCGCGCTGCACTTCGGCGGGCCGTCCGTGGTCTGGGACGACTGGTCCCGGGAGGCGGTGCGGCGGGGGCTCTCGCCGCGCGCCGAGGCGGCGTACGCCGGGTGGGACGTGCCGGGGCTCGGGGACGCGCTGCGGGTGTTCGAGCTGCACCCGGGGCAGTGCGGGGTGCTCGTGTACGCGGCCGACGCCCTGGCCGCGGCCTTCGTCGTGCCGCACCCGGAGGACTACCGGGTCCTGCACCCGACGCTCGTCGAGGACCTGTACGGGGAGCTGGTCCACCAGTACGCGCACTACGGCGCCCCTGTGCCGGAGTTCACGGCGCGGATCCGGGACGGGGCCGGCGGGATCCGCACGCTCGCGGACCTGCGGGCGGCGGCCCTGGGACAGGAGCGGGCCTGGGCGGCGGCGCACGACGGGCTGATGGCGCGGGACCTCCTGGAGACCTCGTACGCCTTCGAACGGGTGTACCGGGCGGGGGCGTTCGACCTGTACCGGTTCCTGCCGCCGTTCGGGCGGGACGGGCGGGAGCAGCACATCGGGGAGCTGATCAGCGACCACAAGGGACGGACGGCCTATCTGAAGACCTTCCGGCTCTCGGACAAGCAGGTCAGGAAGGGGTACCTGCTGCACCGGCTCGCGGACCGCGACTGGCACCTCGGGCGGACCGCGGAGGCCCTGGGCACCTCGTACGCCGAGCTGGTGCGGCGGATCGGAGCGGCGGGCCTGGGCGGGCTCCTGGACGCCCACGTCGTCGCACGGAAGGTGCGGGAGGCGGAGGAAGGCTGAGTAACACGGGGTTCACAAACGGGCAACCGACGGGAAATCCCGTGTTGCGAAGCTGCGGTCCGAAAGCAACCGTACGGCCCGGCTCCGGCCGGATCCGTGCGGAGACCGCAGCTTCTCGCAGCGCCGCGAGCCGCCGCGGGCAGCCCCTCCCGCCGCCTCCGGGCGCCGGGGGAAACCCCAGCAGCACGCCACGCGCCCTAAGGATGAGCCCCGTGACCTTCAAGGCTGAGTACATCTGGATCGACGGCACCGAGCCGACCGCGAAGCTCCGCTCCAAGACGAAGATCATCACCGGTGGGGGCCGGGCGCTCGACGAGCTGCCGATCTGGGGCTTCGACGGTTCCAGCACGAACCAGGCCGAGGGCCACGCCTCGGACCGCGTCCTCAAGCCGGTCTTCGTCTGCCCGGACCCGATCCGCGGCGGCGACGACGTCCTGGTCCTGTGCGAGGTCCTCAACACGGACATGACGCCGCACTCGTCCAACACGCGCGCCGCGCTCGCCGAGGTCGCCGCGAAGCACGCCTCGCAGGAGCCGATCTTCGGCATCGAGCAGGAGTACACCTTCTTCGAGGGCACCCGCCCGCTCGGCTTCCCGGTCAACGGCTTCCCGGCCCCGCAGGGCGGTTACTACTGCGGCGTCGGCGTGGACGAGATCCACGGCCGCCCGATCGTCGAGGCGCACCTGGAGAACTGCCTCACGGCCGGTCTCGGCATCTCCGGCATCAACGCCGAGGTCATGCCGGGCCAGTGGGAGTTCCAGGTCGGCCCGCTGGCTCCCCTGGAGGTCTCGGACCAGCTCTGGGTGGCCCGCTGGCTGCTGTACCGCACGGCCGAGGACTTCGACGTCGCCGCGACCCTGGACCCGAAGCCGGTGAAGGGCGACTGGAACGGCGCGGGCGCGCACACCAACTTCTCCACGAAGGCGATGCGCGAGGGCTACGACGCGATCATCACCGCGTGCGAGTCCCTCGGCGAGGGCTCCAAGCCGCTCGACCACGTCAAGAACTACGGCGCCGGCATCGACGAGCGCCTGACGGGCCTGCACGAGACCGCCCCGTGGGACGAGTACTCCTACGGCGTCTCGGACCGCGGCGCCTCGGTCCGCATCCCGTGGCAGGTCGAGCAGGAGCGCAAGGGCTACATCGAGGACCGCCGCCCGAACGCCAACGTCGACCCGTACGTGGTGACCCGCCTCATCGTGGACACCTGCTGCGAGGCCCTGGCGAAGGCCGGCCAGGTCTGACCGGAGGCTCTCCGAGCGTCTTCGGGAGGGGCGCCCGCCGTTTCGTACGGTGGGCGCCCCTTCCGTCATGTGGGACGGATGACACAGGGTTCGACCGTTCCGGGGGTCGTCCTGGTGTTTCCCTTCTGGTTCAATAGGGATATGGCCAACTTGCAGAACGACACCGCGACGGGTCGTCACGACCTCGAGCCGTTCTGGCCTTCCCGGCAGCATCACGACTTCGACCGGGTGTGTTGCCGCGCGAGGAACGCGTCGGCCCTCTAAAGCCCCGATCGGCCCTGTCCGATCCCCGGCCTTCGGCCGACGCGCACGACGTACGACGCCTGTCCGTCCGTTTCTCCGCGCGAAAGAGCTGACCTGCCATGGCCCACACCCAGAGTGCCTCCCTCACGGCCGTCCGTCCCGGCCGGCACCGACTGCGTGCCGTCGATCCGAACGAGGTCGTCGACTTCTCCCAGGTGGCGGACTTCCTGCCGCCCGGTGCCACCCTGCTGCCCGCGCCGCAGCACGCGCTGCCCGCGCTGCCGGGCCGCCCGCCGATGGTCGGGTACCTCGTGCTCGTCCCGGCCGACCAGCAGCCGCACCTGCCCGTGGCCGCCGTCCCCTCCCCCGTGACCGCGCCCGTCGCGGCCGAGGAGCGGGGGCCGGTGACCATCGACGACGTCCAGCGGGTCGCCGTCGTGGACGGGCAGCCGCTCGACCTGACGTACTTGGAGTTCGAGCTCCTCGCCCACCTGGTGGCGCACCCCCACCGGGTGCACACCCGCGACCAGTTGGTCACGACGGTGTGGGGCTACGGGCACGTCGGTGACGGGCGCACGGTCGACGTCCACGTGGCCCGGCTGCGCCGCAAGCTGGGCGCCGAGCACCGCCACACGATCCAGACCGTGCGGCGGGTCGGCTACAAGTACACGCCCTGATCGGGCGGTTCGGCCGGTTCTCTACCCCGCCCTCGTCCTCGCCTTCGCGGTGAGGGCGAGGGCGCGGTCGACGGCCAGGAACAGCAGCAGGCTGATCCCGAGGAGCGGGACGAACCAGGCCACCAGCGCCGTCGCCGCCGCGAGCGGCAGCAGCAGGGTGACCGGGACCTTCCGCCAGGCCCCGCGCGCCGCCGGGCGGCCCGGGCGGCGCAGCCACCACATCCGGTAGCCCCAGAGGACCAGCAGGACGAGGGCGAGCGCGAGGGCCGCGAGCAGCAGTTGGTTGAACAGGCCCAGGAAGACGCCCGTGTGCGCGTCGATGCCGATCCGGGTGAGCTTCGCGAGCAGCGGGTAGTCCGCGAAGGCGAGCCGGTCGAGGACCTTGCCGTCGGCCGGGTCGAGGGCCACCGAGTCGAGTTCCAGGGGGAACTGCGTGTCGGTCTCCTTGACCACGTACCCCTTGCCCTCGGCGGGCAGGACCACCGAGATCCGCGGGCTGTCGATGCCGGCCGCGCGGGCCGCCCCGACCGCCTCGTCCAGGCCCATGTCCGGCCCTGCGACCGGGCCTCGGGCCGTGGGGTCGGGGGTGCCGCCGTGGCCCTCGTGTCCTTCGTGGCCGGTGGGCGCGTCGCCGACCGTCGCGGTGAGGACGGGGGTCGCGCCCCCGAGGCCGTCCTGGACGGCGCCGATGTTCTCGCCCGCGTACCGCGACCAGGTCAGGCCCGTCGCGGAGAGCAGGACGAGGCCGGCCGCCGCCCACAGGCCGACCGAGCCGTGCCAGGAGAGGGTGCGGCGGCGGGAGGCCGGGCCGCCCTCCGGCACGAACAGGGCGCGGCGGTTCTTCCGGCGCCGGCCGATCCAGAGCAGCAGGCCGCCGAGCGCTATCACCCACAGCCAGCTCGCGGCGAGTTCGCTGTAGTTGCGGCCGAACTCGCCCAGGTGCAGGTCGCGGTGGAGACCGTCGATCCAGGTGCGCAGCGGCAGCGCGCCGGAGCTGCCGTAACTGGGCAGTTGCCCGCGGACCTCCCCGGTGTACGGATCGACGAAGACGGCGAGCGAGGTGTCCTCGGGGACGTCGGGGTCGGCCATCAGGACCCGGGTCGTCGCGCCGGGTTCGGCGCCGGGCCAGACGGCGGTGACGGTGCCGTCCGGGTTGGCCGCGCGGGCGATGTCCACCTGCCGGGAGAGGGGCAGGGCCGCGTCGCCGACGGGGACCTCCAGTTCGTGCGCGTAGACCACCTTCTCGGCCTGGAAGGAGAGCGCGTAGAGCAGGCCGCTGAGGGCGGCGACGAGGAGGAACGGGGCGACGAGGACGCCCGCGTAGAAGTGGAGGCGGAGGAGGAGGGGGCGCAGGGCGCTCCAGGTGGTGGGCTTGTGGGGAGGGGGCGGGGGGGGGTCCGACGGGGACGCCTCGGATGTTTCGAGCGTTTCGAGCTTTTCGGGTGCTTCTGGTGTTTCGGTTGTCCCTGGTGCTTCGGTTGTCCCTGGTGTTTCGGGGCGTGCGGGATCGTCGATCGTCACGGATGACCGTCCTGGTTCTCGGTACGTGCGGACAGGGGGGAGCGACCCCCGGTCAGACGTGCGCTCCGAGGGCCGTGGCGCGGGGTGCGGACGGTCGGGGCGGGCCGCGCCGGGACAGGGTGTGGGCGAGGACGACGGTGTGCGGCCGGTGGGCGTTCCGCCGCGCCCGGCGGACCGGGCCGCGCGGGGCGTCGGGGACGCGGACGAGCGCGCGCAGCAGGCGCAGCGGGGTGAAGGCGTACGCGAGGGCGGCGCGGGCGAGCGCGAAGAACGCGGCCTCGCCGTGGGCCAGCCAGAGGCCGCAGAGCAGCGCGGCGAGGAGGTGGACGGCGAGCATGCCGGGGCCGGAGGCGGTGGCGGAGTCCACGACCTGGGCGATGGCCGGGTCCAGGGCGGAGGTTGTTCCCTCCGCCGTGCCCGTCGCGCCCGTTATGCCCGTCATCCCCGTCATGCCGTGCGTCGCGTGGTGGTGGGCCGTGCCGGCGTGCCCGCCCCGGTGCGTCGTGGTCCCTCCGTGGGTGCCCGTCGTCGAGAAGAGCACGTGGAGCGCGCCCTGGAGGGTGAGCAGCGCGCCCGCGATCGTGGGTGCGCCCCGGCGGCGGCCCGCCCCGGCCCAGGCGACGGCGGCCGTCACGGCGAAGGCGCCGAGGAGCGCGGTGACCGGCAGCCCGTGCGCAGACATGGACGAATGCCCCACCGCCGCCAAAGTCACGCACACCACCGCGAACAGTGCGGCTCGCAGGGCGCGCAGGGGCGACCGGGCATCCGTCATCGTCCGCCATGGTGTCATCCCGCCACCTGGCCGAACAGACCCCCTTCCACCGGCCCCGGCCCCCGGCGCGTCCGCCCCCGGCGGAATCCTCCGGGAGCGGAATCGCTGGTCCCGCCGCCGGACGGCCGGGCAGGCTCGGATCATGAAACTGCTGATGCTCGGAGGTACGGAGTTCGTGGGCCGCGCGGTCGTCGAGGCCGCGCTCGGCCGGGGGTGGGAGGTGACGGTCTTCCACCGGGGCCGGCACGCTCCCCCGGCGGGGGTCCGGTCCCTGCTCGGGGACCGCACCGCCGGTCCGGAGGGTCTCGCCGCCCTCGCCGGGGGCTCCTGGGACGCCGCCGTGGACACCTGGTCGGCGGCCCCCTCGGCGGTGCGGGACGCGGCCGGGCTGCTCGCGGACCGGGTCGGGCGGTACGCGTACGTGTCGAGCCGTTCCGTGTACGCCTGGCCCCCGGCGGCCGGGCTCGCGGAGGACGGTCCGCTGGTGGCGGGGTCGCCGGACGACGGGGACGTGCCGTACGCGGAGGCCAAGCGGGGCGGGGAGCTCGCCGTCGAAGCCGCCTTCGGCGCCGACCGGACGCTGTTCGTCCGCGCGGGCCTGATCCTCGGACCGTACGAGAACGTGGGCCGGCTCCCCTGGTGGCTGAACCGGATCGCGCGCGGCGGCCCGGTCCTGGCCCCCGGGCCCGCGGAGTCGCCGATCCAGTACGTGGACGTGCGCGACCTGGCCGGGTGGACCCTCGACGCGGTGGCGGCCGGGCTCTCGGGGCCGTACAACCTCGTCGCGCCGCCCGGGCACGCCACCATGGGCGGGCTCCTCGACGCCTGCGTGCGGGCCACGGGTTCGGGCGCCGAGCTGCGCTGGACCGCGCCGGAGGAGCTGCTCGCGGCGGGGGCGGAGCCGTGGACGGAGCTGCCCGTGTGGCTGCCGCCGGGCGAGACGTACGACGCGATGCACACCGCCGACGTCTCCCGGGCGCTCGCGGCCGGGCTGCGCTGCCGGCCCGTGGCGGAGACGGTCGCGGACACCTGGGCGTGGCTGGAGTCCCTCGGCGGGGTCGCGCCCCAGCGGCCGGACCGCCCGGGGGTCGGGCTCCCGCCGGAGCGCGAGGCGGAGGTGCTGGCGGCGCTGGCCGGGAGGTGAGGGCGGGGCCGGTGTCCCCGGGAGCGCTTGGGACCGCCCGCACCGGTGTCCCTGGGGAAGCGCTTGGGACCGTCCACGCCGGTGCCCCCGGGGAGCGCCTGGGCCTGCCCGCGCCGCTGTGATCGCTTACGGTCGACGGGAAAGGTGCGCGGCGGCACGAAGCCGTGCGAAGCGGTACGAACCCGAGGAGTCGACGTCATGGCCGCCATCCCCGCCGTCTCCGTCGCCAACCTCCGTGACCTCGGCGGTCTGCCGCTCGCCGGCGGGCGCGCGGTCCGTCCGGGGCTCGTGCTCCGTTCCGCGCAGCTCGACCGGCTCGATCCGGGCGATCCCGCCGTGGCGGGTCTGGGGATCCGTACGGTCGTGGACTTCCGGACGGACGTCGAGCGCGAGGAGCGGCCCGACCGGCTGCCCGCCGGCGCCCGGCCGCTCGTCGCGGACGTGCTCGCCGACTGGCTGGCCACCAGCGGGCTGCCCCCGGCCGCGCGCCTGAAGACGCTGCTCTCCCAGCCGGCCCTGGCCGAGGAGCACCTGGGCGGGGGCCGGATGCGGGAGGCCTTCGCCCGCACCTACCGGGCCTTCGTCTCCGCCGACTCCGCCCGCGCCGCCTACGCCGTCCTCCTCGCCGAGCTGGGCGCGCCGGACGCCGGGCCGCTGCTCTTCCACTGCACGGCGGGCAAGGACAGGACGGGGTGGGCGGCGACGGTCGTCCTGTCGCTGCTCGGGGCGGACGAGGAGACGGTGCGGGAGGAGTACCTGTCGGTCAATCCGGCGGTGCGGCAGGCGTTCGCGCCGATGATCGAGGGGTTCACGGCCCAGGGCGGCGACC
Source organism: Streptomyces sp. NPDC007872 (assembly GCF_042868165.1). Taxonomy (NCBI): domain Bacteria; kingdom Bacillati; phylum Actinomycetota; class Actinomycetes; order Kitasatosporales; family Streptomycetaceae; genus Streptomyces; species Streptomyces sp. NPDC007872. Next base: position 758,560 of record NZ_JBIAEA010000002.1, on the reverse strand, counting down.
CGCAGGTGGCGCTCGACCTGATCGGGGTGCTCCCGGAGTACCTGGACGCGGCGCTCGACGAGGTGGCGGTGCGGCACGGCTCGATGGAGAAGTACGTGCGGGAGGGGCTCGGGGTGCCGGACGAGGTGACGGGGCGGATCCGGGAGCGGTTGACGGCGGGGAGCGGTTGACGGTGGGGGGCGGTCGACGGGCCCCGGGGGGGCGCCCAGGCCGGTGCGGGCCGGTGCGCTCCGGGGTGACCATCGGAAGAATCGCTCGTTCTGCTGAACGTGAGCACCCAGGATCTCGCCCCCTCCCCCACGGGTCCCGTCGACGTCGAGCAGGCCGAGGCGGCGCTCGTCGAGCGCTATCCGCGGCTCGTCCGCGTCGCCTACCTCGTCCTGCCGCCCGCGCTCGGCCGCAACCGCCGGGTGCTGACCGCCCACGCGCTCGTCCAGCGCTCGCTGCCGCGCCGCCGGGTGCCGGGTGCCGCCGTGCCGGGGCCGCGGCGGACGGAGGACGCGGTCGATCCCGGGTACGCGTACGTACGGGGCGAGGTGCTGCGGCAGGCCCTGGTCGCCGGGCTGCCGCTGCGGCGGCTCGCGCTGCCGCGCCGGGCGCAGTTCCCGCCGCTGCTGCCGCACGTGTGGGGGCTGCGGCTCTTCCCCCGGGTGGGCGGCGCCGACGAACTCGCCCTGGACCAGCGCCTGTCCCGGCTCTCCGGCCCCGGCCGCGCGGCGTACGTGCTCCGGGGTCTGGAGCGCCAGGGCGACCCGGAGGTCCTCCGCGTCCTGGCCGCGGCGGGCGTCGACGACCCGGCGGCGGCCCTGGCGGAGGCGGACGCGGTGGAGGCGGCGGAGGCGTGGGGCGCCTCGGGCGTGCCGGACGGGGCGGGCGCCGGGCCCTTCGACGGTTCCGGTGACCCCGCCGCCGACCGGTCCGCCGGGGTCGGCGGGCAGGGGAAGGGCGGGGGACCGGGCCGACCCGGCGGGGTCGGCGGCCCGGACGGCTCCGGTACGGGTGTCGGGAGGGAAACCAGCCCCGGCGCGAGCCCCGGGCAAGGCGCCGGCCCCCCGGCCGCCCGGCTCAGTGGTGCCGCCCTGCTCGAATCCGACGAGTTCGACCCCTGCGCGCTCCAGGCGCGGCCGACCGATCTGCTGCGGCGGCGGCAGCACGTGCGGGCCGGGTTCACGGCCGTCGCGGCGCTCGTGGTGTGCGGGGCGCTGCTCGGGCTGCCCGGGGACGGGTGGGGGCGGAACGGGGCCGCGGCGCCCTCGTACGCGCGCAACCCCGCCGCCGAGGCCGCACTCGACCCGGCCGCCGTGAAGCGGGTCGGTCCCGCCGTCTGGCCGGGGTCGACGCGGCAGGACTTCTCCGTGTGGCCCGCGCGCGGGAACCTGGCCGGGGACACCGCGCTGCTGCGGCGGGCCCTCGCCGTATGGGCGCGGCCCGGGGGGTCCGTGCGGTCGTCCGCGACGCCGGGGACGCCCGTCGGGCCTCCGATGGGGCCGCCCCAACTGCTGTTCGCGGGGCGGGTGGACGCGGTGCGGGTGGTGCTCTTCCACGACGGGCTGCGGGCCGTGCGGTACGCGGAGCCGGTCGCGGGGACGGCGGGCGCCGCGCTCGACTTCGCGCGGACGGACGGGGCCGACGCGGTCGGTTCGACGGCGCTCGTCGTGTCCCGCGCGGCGGGCAACGTCCGCTACCTCACGGCCCCCTGGGTGCGGGAGACGGCGGTGCGGAACCTGCTGGCGCCCGCGAAGGAGCCGTACGTCCTGGCGCGGGACGCGGACGGCGTCACCGATCCGGTGCCCAGTCCGGCGCAGGCGAAGGGCTGCACCCGCTGGAACGCGCTCCAGGTGCGGGACGGTGCGGGCCTGCGGCTCTTCACCGACCTCGGGGAACTGGCGCCGGCCCGGCTCCTGTGGGGCCGGCCGGCCGATCCGGCGGACGCGACCGGGACGGAGGCGCGGGAGGCGTGGGCCCGGACGGCCTGCCAGTTGACGGCGGTGCGGGCGCGCGGGGTGCGGTCGGTGAACGCCTGGCGGTTCGCCCGGCAGCCGTTGCCCGAGGACGCGGGGCTCGGCGCCTGGCTGTGCACGCGCGCGGAGACCTGGCGGGGCACGGGCGGCCGGGTCCTCGCCCAGTTCCTGGTCCCGTCGCCGGAGGTGCCCGCGGCGCTCGCTGCCCGCTCCGAGGGCTCGCCGGCCTGCGGCGTGCGCGATCCCCGGGTCCTGGCGGGCGTCCTGTGGCGGGCGCCGGGCGGCAGTTGGTACGTCCTGGCGGCGGGCTCCTCCGACTTCGCGTCCCTGGAGGTCTCGGGCGGGGTGGAGGGCCGCTCGGACGGGTCCGTCCTCGCCGTGCGGGCGAGCGCCGGGGCCGAGGCGGACCTGAACGGCACCCTGCGGGACGGGACGCGGACGACCGCGCTGCGGTGAGGTGGGGTGAGGTGAGGGTCACGTCCCGGCGGCCGGTCCGCGGAAAGGCCCCGCACCCCGCCGGGGCTCCGCAAAAAGGCCCCGCACACACCTGTTCCCGCCGCTTACCCCTCAGTACATTGACGGCATGTCTAATACGCAGCCCGCACCGGTGGCGTCGGAGCACGTCGAGCTCAAGGCCCGCAAGGTCTCCTTCGACTGGGAGGAGACGCCGCTCCACTGGGTTCCGGGCGATCCGTTCACCACGCACACCATCAACGTGCTGCACCTGCTCCTCCCGGCCGGCGAGCGCTGGTTCGTGCACGTCTACAAGCAGGCGCTGCCGTACGTCACGGACGACCGGCTCCGCGAGGACGTCATCGGGTTCATCGGCCAGGAGGCCATCCACTCCCAGGCCCACGACGACGTCCTGCCGCACCTGCGGAAGCTGGGCCTCGACCCCACCCCGTACACCGCGCAGGTCGACTGGTTCTTCGAGAAGCTGCTCGGGGACCGCACGCTGCCGCCGGGCCGGGCGCGCCGCTGGTGGCTGAGGGAGCGGGTCGCGATGATCGCCGCCATCGAGCACTACACCGCCTTCCTCGGCGACTGGGTCCTCAACGCCGACGCGCTCGACCGGGTCGGCGCCGACCCGACCATGCTCGACCTGCTGCGCTGGCACGGGGCCGAGGAGGTCGAGCACCGCTCGGTCGCCTTCGACCTCTTCGTGCACCTCGACGGCGGCTACCGGCGCCGGGCCCGCACCTGGGCGCTCGCCTTCGGCGCGCTCGTCTTCCTCTGGCAGCGGGGCGTCCGCTTCTTCCTGGAGAACGACCCCAGCCTCGTCGACCCGAAGGCCTCCTTCGCGGACTTCGTGCGGAAGGGGCGGCAGGGCGTGCTGCCCTCCACCCCGGCCATGCTGCGCTCCATCCCGCGCTACCTCAGCCGGTCCTACCACCCCTCCCAGGAGGGCGACACCGCGCAGGCCGTGGCCTACCTCGCCTCCTCCCCCGGCGCCAACGGGGGCCACTGATGGCCCGGTTCGCCTCCGTCGCCCTCGCCGCCGGAGCCGCCCTGCTCGTGCGCCGGGCCGTCCGCCGCCGCATGTCCACCGCCCCGCTGTGGCCGATGCCCGCGCTGGACGAGCCCGTCTCCGGGTACGGCCGGGGCCGCACGGTCCCCCGCAAGGTCCTGGTCGCCGGCCGCGCTTCGCCCGCCGAGGGCGTCGTCGAGCTGCGCCTCGAAGGCACCGGACTGCCCGCCTGGCAGCCGGGCGCCCACATCGACCTGGTCCTGCCCTCCGGGCTCGTCCGGCAGTACTCGCTCTGCGGCGACCCCGCCGACACCGGCGCGTACACGGTGGCCACCCGGCTGGTCGGGGCCGGACAGGGCGGCCGGGGCGGTTCGCGCGAGGTCCACGAGCAGCTCCACGCGGGCGTGGAGGTCGAGATCCGGGGCCCCCGGAACCGCTTCCCGCTCGTCGACGCGCCCGCGTACGTCTTCGTCGCCGGCGGCATCGGCATCACCCCGGTCCTGCCCATGCTGCGCGCCGCCGAGGCTGCCGGGGCCGACTGGCACCTGCTCTACTGCGGCCGGAGCCGCGCCACCATGCCGTACCTCGCCGAGGTCGAGGCCCTGGGCGGCGGCCGTACGACCGTCGTCGCCGAGGACGAGTCCGGCCTGCCCGACCTGGGCCTCCTCGCGGACGTGCCGGAGGGGACCGCGGTCTACTGCTGCGGTCCCGACGGGCTCATGGACGCGGTCGGCGCGGCGCTGCCCGAGGGCCGGCCCCCGCGCCTGGAGCGCTTCTCGGCGTCCGCGACGACCGGCGGCACCGCCTTCGAGGTCGAACTGCGCCGCTCCGGCCGGACGGTGGCGGTGGCGGCCGACCAGTCGCTCCTGGACGCGGTCCGCACGGAGCTGCCGGACGTCCCGTACTCCTGCCGGCAGGGGTTCTGCGGGACCTGCCGGCAGCGGGTCCTGGCGGGCGGGATCGACCACCGGGACGAGCTGCTCACCGACGCCGAGCGGGACGACTCGATGCTGATCTGCGTCTCGCGCTGCACGGGGAAGCGGCTCGTGCTCGACCTCTAGGACGGGCCCTGGAGAAGGCGGCCGGGTTCTTCACCCCGGGGCCGGCGGCCCGAACCCCGGGGGGCGGCGGCCCGAAGCGGGGGCGCGAGCCCGGCGTGACCGACGAGAAGCCCCCTACGGCAGGACCAGCCAGTCCAGGGCGAGCGCGGTGAGCAGACCGCCCGCCAGGAGCCACGTGCCCAGGCGGGTACGGCCGTTGCGGGAGAGTTCGATCACGACGCCGCAGAGGATCATGGCGAGTCCGTACACGCCGACGACCAGGACGGACGTACGGCTCGCGAGGCGGACGACGAGCACCACGGCGAGGGCGACGAGGAGGACGGAGGCGGCGGCGACGCGCAGCCGCCTGGCCTGCCGGGGAGTGAGGCCCCCGCCCCTCTTCTCGTCCTCGCCGTCGTCCTCGCCGTCGAACTCGTCGCTCTCCCCGTCGAGTTCGACGTCCACCTCCCCCTCGGGGCCGTCCTCGGGGGCTTCGGTGAGCTCGGCAGCGGCCTCGTCGGCGGTCTTCGGGGCCCCGGGGGCCTTCGGGGACCCGGTCGCCGGGGTGTCCTGGTCGGGAGCGCTCATGGGGCAGGAGCGTAACGGACGCCGTTAGGCTGTTCGCATGACGACCGGGGTGCGCCGCAGGATGGGCGTCGAGGAGCGCAAGCAGCAGTTGATCGGGGTGGCCCTCGAACTCTTCAGCCACCGCTCTCCCGACGAGGTGTCCATCGACGAGATCGCCGCGGCCGCGGGGATCTCGCGGCCGCTGGTCTACCACTACTTCCCCGGCAAGCAGAGCCTCTACGAGGCGGCCCTCCGGCGGGCCGCCGACGAGTTGGCGGCCCGCTTCGTGGAGCCGCCCCGGGGCCCGCTGGGGGCCCGGCTGCTGCGGGTGATGGGCCGGTTCTTCGACTTCGTGGACGAGCACGGCCCCGGGTTCGCGGCCCTCATGCGGGGCGGCCCGGCCGTCGGCTCCTCCACGACGAACGCGATGATCGACGAGGTGCGGCAGGCCGCGTACGAGCAGATCCTCGCGCACCTGGCGGTCGAGGAGCCCTCGGCCCGCCTGGAGTTGGTGGTCCGCTCCTGGGTGTCGCTCGCCGAGTCGACGGCGCTGCTCTGGCTGGACGGGCGGCGGGTGCCGCGCGCGGAGCTGGAGTTGCAGCTCGTGCACGACTTCGCGGCCCTCGCGGCGGTGAGCGCCGCGTACGACCCCGGGATGGCGGAGATCCTGGTCGGGATCCTGGCGGACGAGCCGGCCGACGGGCCCTTCGGGGACCTGGTGACCCGGCTCGTCTCGCTCGTGCCCGCGACGGCGCCGGGCGCCGCCCCGGCGGGCGGGCTGCCCGGCGTACCCGATCAGCGCCTGCGGTAGGACGCCTGGAAGTCGCGGATCTCGACGGAGAGCAGGACCTCCCCGGTCGTCTGGAGGTGCTTCGGCAGCAGGTCGAGGATGGCTGCCGAGAGCCGCGCCTTCACCTCGTCCGTACGCCCGGACGCCATGGCGATGTCGACGTGCACGAGGGTCTCCTCGCCCGAACCGTCCCCGACGACCGCCTCCGCGATCTCGCGGAAGCGGGTCTTGCAGTTTCCGGGCGCCGTGTTGACCTGCTCGGCGACGAGCGCGTGCAGGGCGAGCGCGAAGCCGCGCCGGTCGAGCGGTGCGGAGTGGTCGACGGCGATCTGAGGCATGGGTTCCCCTCCGGGTGATCCAGGTGATCCAGGTGATCCATAGGTCCGGTCCCAGATCTACGGTGATCATCACGGCCGCACAAGTGACCTTCCGGCGGACCGACCGTCAAGATCCGGCCCTTCTCGCGACGGCGCACACCACGGGGTCACCCCGGAGTCGTCCCGGGGGGAGCGGGCGCTCCCCCCGGGGGCCGGTCATCCGGCCTTGAACACCGCCACCGTCCGCGCCGGGACCGTGAAGGTGCCCGAGTCCTTCGCGTAGGCGGCGGTCTTCACGACCGCGTCGGAGCCCTTCGCCTGGACGGGGTGCAGGCGGTGGCTCCTGCCGGCCAGGTCGGTGACCTCCTGGGTCTGCTTCTCCGGGGTCGCGTTGAGGACGACGACCAGGTCGCCGAGGCGCATGGTGATCACGCCGGGGGTCTCGTCGCGGCCGGAGAGCGGGAAGGTCAGGGCGGAGCGCACCCGGTCGGCGGTGGCCAGGGAGAAGACCGGTTCGGTGGTGCGGATCTTCTGGAGGTCCCGGTAGGCGGCCGAGGCGCCGTCGATCTGCGCGCAGCCGACGGTGAGGGACGGGTTCGTCAGGAGCGGCTTCGCGAAGCCCCACTTGGGCTTGTTGTCGGCGGCCGGCGGGAGGCCCCGGCCGAAGCCGTTGCCGTCGCGGCAGTCCCAGTGGATCGCGTTGAACCAGTCGCCGCTGTCGTAGGAGTTGCGGTCCAGGGACTTGGAGCGCAGCAGGTCCGAGCCGGCCTGGGAGAGCGCCGGGCCCTGCGAGAGCGTGGCCGTCGCCAGGGCGAGGACCTGCATGCGGGCGCGGTCGGCCGGGGACGTGCCCGCCGGGAGCTTGAAGGCGAGCGCGTCGTACAGGGACTCGTTGTCGTGGGCGTCGGCGTAGGCGAGGGCGTCGCCGGGGGCGGCCGCGTACCCGGCCGGGGAGCCGTTGTAGTCGACCTCGGAGCCCTTGACCGTGCGGCCGGAGGTGTCGGTGAAGGCGTAGTCGGCGAGGTTGCCGGTCAGGCCGACCTTGATGAGGTCCTGGTAGTGCAGGAGGCGGGCCTTCTGCTCGGCCGGGGTGCCGTTGGCGGGCGAGGTGTTGGGGTCGGTGTAGAGGCCGGAGGCGAAGCCCTGGACTCCGGGGTCCTCGTCGAAGGGGCCGCCGCCGCGCACGGCGTCGCGGGCCCGGTCGGAGAAGGTCGCGACGCCCGTCCCGGCCATGTTCTTCTGGGTGGCCTGGACGAAGCGGGCGTCGTCGGCGACCTCGCCGAAGTTCCAGCCCTCGCCGTAGAGGACGATCGCCTTGCCGTCGACGCCGTCCTCGGCGGGGGTCAGGGCGTCGAGGGCCTTGCGCACGGCCAGGATGTTGGCCTTCGGGTGGTGGCCCATGAGGTCGAAGCGGAAGCCGTCGACCTTGTACTCCCTGGCCCAGGTGACGATCGAGTCCACGACGAGCTTGCCCATCATGGCGTTCTCGGGCGCGGTGTTGGCGCAGCAGGTGGAGGTGGTGACGGCGCCGTCGGCGTCGAGGCGCTGGTAGTAGCCGGGCACGATCCGGTCGAGGACGGACTTGTCGGACTGTCCGGCGGCGACGGTGTGGTTGTAGACGACGTCCATGACGGTGCGCAGTCCGTCGCCGTTGAGGGCCTGGACCATCCGCCGGAACTCGACGGTGCGGCGGGTGCCCTCGGGGTCGGTGGCGTAGGAGCCCTCGGGGACGGTGTAGTGCAGCGGGTCGTAGCCCCAGTTGAAGCCGTCCTTCGCCGCGGCGGCGGTGACGCAGGCCTGCTGTTCCTCGGAGTCGGGGGCGTACGCCTTCGGGTCGCAGGCCGGGGTGGCCTGGTCCCCCTTCTTCTCCGGGACGGTGCCGATGTCGAAGGCCGGGAGGAGGTGGACGTAGGAGGTGCCGGAGGCGGCGAGGTCGCGCAGGTGCTTCGAGCCCTTGCTGTCCTCGTCCGTGAAGGCGAGGTAGGTGCCCCGGTGGTCGGCGCGGGCCGTGGGGTCCGCGATGGAGAAGTCGCGGATGTGGAGTTCCTGGATCCGGGCGTCCCGCAGCGGCACGGCGGCGGGCTTCCTCAGGCCCTTCCAACCGGTGGGGGCGAGCTTCGGGTCGGTGAGGTCGACGGCGAGGCTGCGGGCGGAGTCGGTGGTGAGGGCGGTGGAGTAGGGGTCGGTGACCTTGTTGGTGACCGTCTTCTGGACGGTGGGGGCCCAGACCTCCACCGCGTACCGGTAGGGCTTCCCGGTCCAGGACCTCGGGCCGGTGGCGGACCAGACGCCGGTGGTGTCGTCGCGGCGCATGGCGACGGTCCGGCCGTCGAGTTCGAGCGCGACGGACCGGGCGGTGGGGGCCCAGACGGAGAGGGTGACGCCGTGGCGGCCGAAGACCGGGCCGAGGGCGGCGCCGGTCGCCTTCTTCGCGTACAGGTCGTCGAGGACGCCGGCGGTCTGGACGCCGGTGGCGGCGAGCAGGGCGCCGTTGGCGGCGCGCTGGGTGGCGAGGAGCTGGCCCCGCAGGGAGTCGCGGACCCGGTCGGCGTCGCGCGGGTCGACGGTGAAGGCCGGGTAGTCCTTGAGGTGGGGGTACTTCGCCTTCTGGGCGTCGGTGAGCGCGGCCCGGTTCAGCCGGAGCCACTGGCCCTCGGTGTTCAGGGCGCCGCCGGTGACGGCGATCCCGCCGTCCTTCGCGTAGACGAGCTGCTGGCTGGTGGCGTCGGTGGCCTTCACCTTCCAGACGACGGTGTTCCGGTCGATCCACTGGGCCGAGGCCTTGGCGAGGTCGAGGTCGGGGGCGCCGCCGACGGTCGGGAGGAGGTACTCGGGCTCCCCGCCGAGCAGCCAGACCTCGTGGCCGTAGGTGGCGAGGTCGAGGGACTGGTCGGTGGGCAGGTCCTTCTGGTCGCCCTTGTGGAGGATGTACGAGAGGGAGGTCGCGCCCGCGGCGAGGGGCACCTCGTAGACGGCGCCGTACGCGTCGACGCGGACGGGCAGCAGGGGCTTGGACCAGTCGGTGGGCTGGGCGGCGCCGGTCCAGGTGTGCAGGCCCCAGCCGTCGTGGTCGCCGTCGGCCCGCTGGTAGTGCAGCACCGCCTTGGTCTTGTCGGGGGTGACGGGCGCCGGGTCGGTGTCGGACTGGCCGTCCCGGCCCTGGGTGATCCAGACCTCGCCGGTGCGGCCGAGGTCGACGGTCCGCCGCGGGCCGTCGGCGACGCCGTCCTTCTCGACGGTGTACGGGATCGTGGCGGCGCCCTCGGGGACCTTGACCCAGGCGAAGGCGCCGTGGGCGTCGCGGCCGGTGAACGCGGCCTCCTGGCCCGCGGCCCTCAGCTTCCAGCCGTCGTAGTTCCCGTCCTCGCGCTCGTAGTGGACGATCGCGTGGGTGCGCTCGACGGCCACCGGCTTCTCGGGGGCCGGGGGCGCGCCCGCCGTGGTGGCGGCGGTGGCGCTCGCGGTGCGGCCGGCGCCGTCGACGACGACGGCCTTGTAGCGCAGGGCGGTGCCGGCGGGGGCGGTCACGTGCTGGGTGACCTTGTAGGGGGCGTGGTCGGCGGTGCCGAGGGTCTGCCAGCGCCCGTTGCCGACCTGGGCGGCGAAGACGACCCGGTTGAGCTGCCCGCCGGTGACGTCGGCGGAGAGTTCGACGGTGCCGGTGGCTCCGGCGGCGGGCGCCTTCAGGTCCAGGGAGGGCTTCGCGGCCGGGGCGGGGAGGGGCCGGTCGGCCTTGAGGACCAGGGAGGAGAGGGCCGGGACGGTGACGGTCACCTCGCCGTCCTTCGCCGTGACGGCGCCCCCGCCTCCGTACAGGGTGCGGAAGGCGGCCGAGTCGACGGGGATCGTGACGGCCTTGTCGGCGGTGGAGCCGTTGGCGGCGACGAGGTACTCGGTGCGCGCCTTCGCGTCCGTGCGGGAGAAGGCGTAGACGGAGCCCTCGGCGTACCGCTCCTGCTGGACGCCGTCGCGGAGGGCCGGGTGCTCGCGGGTCAGCTTCGACAGGGCGGCGATCGAGCGGTAGACCGGGTGGCCGGTGTCGTACGCGTCGGTGGCGTGGGTGCGGTCGGTGCCGAGCTGGTCGTCGTCGAGGTAGTCGGCGGCCTGCGAGGCGAAGAGGGGCTGGCGGGCGTCCTTGTCGCCGCCGGCGCCGGTGAAGCCCTGCTCGTCGCCGGAGTAGACGACCGGGTTGCCCCGGGAGAGGAACATCAGCTCGTTGGCGAGCCGGGCCCGCTCCAGGAGTTCGGCGTCGGTGGCGTTCGGGTTGTCCTGCTTGAGGAAGGTGCCGACGCGGCCCATGTCGTGGTTGCCGAGGAAGGTCACCTGCTCGTAGGCGTTGGCCTTGTCGGTGGTGTACCGGTAGTCCTCGGCGAACACCTTGGCGAGGCGGTCGGCTCCGGCGCCCTGGGAGGCGAAGGCGCGGGCCGCGTCCTGGAAGGGGAAGTCGAGGGTGGCGTCGAGGCGGCCCCGGGTGACGTAGGGGGCGGTGACGGCGGTGTCGGCGGAGTAGACCTCGCCGAACATGAAGAAGTCCTCGCGGCCCCGCTTCTTGGCGTAGGCGTCGAGGGCGGTGGCCCACTGGGTCCAGAAGTCCAGGTCGACGTGTTTGACGGTGTCGATCCGGAAGCCGTCGATCTTGAAGTCGCGGACCCACTTCTCGTAGATCCGCTCCATGCCCTCGACGACCTCGGGCCGCTCGGTCCACAGGTCGTCCAGGCCGACGAAGTCGCCGTACTCGGCGGACTCGCCGACCCAGGTGGAGTCGCCCCGGTTGTGGTACATCGTGGGGTCGTTGAGCCAGGAGGGGACCTTGACGCCCTTCTCGGCGTCCGTCTTCGCGATCGGCGTGTACGGGAAGGAGTCCGCGTCCACCCGGCCGACGGCCCGACGGTCGTCGAAGGGGCGGCCGTCCTCGTCGAGGTAGGGGTAGGCGCCCTTGGGGCGGTAGCCGTACGTCTTCTCGGCGTAGTCGACGGTGTCGGCGGTGTGGTTGGTGATGACGTCGAAGAAGACCTTCATGCCCTTGGCGTGGGCGGCGGCGATCAGCCTCTCCAGGTCGGCGTTGGTGCCGAAGTGGGGGTCGACCTGGGTGAAGTCGGTGATCCAGTAGCCGTGGTAGCCGGCGGAGGCGTTCTCCCCCTCGCCCTGCACGGGCCGGTTCTTGAAGATCGGCGCCATCCAGATGGCGGTGGTGCCGAGGCCCTTGATGTAGTCGAGCCGCCGGGTCAGGCCCTTGAGGTCGCCGCCCTGGTAGAAGCCCTTGTCGGTGGGGTCGAAGCCGGTCCGGGTGCGGCTGCCGGTGAGGCCGCCGCGGTCGTTGGACGGGTCGCCGTTGGCGAAGCGGTCGGGCAGGACGAAGTAGAACTGCTCGCGGGTGAGGTCCTGGCGGGCGGGTTCGGCCGCGAGCGCCCGGTCGGACGGCGGGGCCGGGGGCTTCGGCGCGGCGGTCGCGGGCACGGCGGGCACGAGGGCCGCGCACAGGGCGGCGGCCAGCGCGACGGCCGTTCTCTTGCGTATCACGGGAGTCTCCCTGGAGGTACGGGAAGAGGGGGCCGCCCCGGACGGGGCGGCCCTTGCGGTGCGGGGTCGGTGGAGGGGGAGGGGGCGCGGCTGGTGGGGGGCCGGTCGCGGTTCAGCCGCGGAACGTGTCGTTCAGGACGAGCTGCCCGGAGGCGGGGACGGTCGCGGTGCGGTTGGCGCCGGACTCCCAGGTGACGTTCCCGGCGGCGTCCTTGCGGACGTACTTGTACTCGAAGACCGTCCCGGCGGGCAGGGAGAGCGTCAGCTTCCAGACCGGGTAGGCGGCCGGGTCGAGCTTGGGGGCCGAGGCCGGGGACCAGTTGCCCAGTTCGGCGCGGTTGCCGGTGACGTGGATGTCCTGGCCGGTCACCGTGGTGGCGGTGGCCTGGAAGGAGGTGCCGGTGGCGGCGGGCGGGTTGGTGCCGCAGCCCTTGGCGTTGACGTGCAGGGCGAGCGCGGTGTGGGCACCGAGGGTGGCCGTGAACCGCCCCGAGCCGTCGACGGTCACGGGGTTGTTCGACTGCACGTCGCAGTAGGTGCCGGCGGGCAGGGAGGTCTGGTAGGCGCGGGTGAGCGCCGAGGACTCGTGGTTGATCGCCACGTAGGCCTTGGAGCCGCGGCCGAACGCGATCGCGTCGTTGCCGTTGTCCCACCAGTCCGTGACGGCCTGGCCGCGCGCGGTGTTGCGGAAGGCGACCATGGAGGCGATCTCGCGCCAGGCGTGCTGGCACTTCCAGCCGTCGCTGTAACAGGCGTTCACCTGGCCGCCGTTGGGCGGACCGGCGTCCTTGTCGGTCCACTCGTAGCCGGAGTGGACGTCCGGGGAGCCGTAGGGCCAGGCGAGCATGAAGACGGAGGCGAGGGTGTAGCTCGCGCCGTCCTTGTAGTTCAGGGTGTCGCCCTGGCGCTCGGTGTCGTGGTTGTCGACGAAGACGCCGGCCTGGCCGGAGGGCATGTGGCCCCAGGCCTCGCCGAAGTTCTTCAGGTACGCCAGCTTCTCGTTCTGCAGGACCCGCTTGAGGTCGCGGGCGTAGCGGAACTCCTGCACGTCGCCGTTGCCGAGGTACTCGCCCGGGGAGACGGCCTCGCCCGCGCCGAAGATGGCCTCCTGCTTCCAGTACGCGCCGGGCTTGGTGAGCCGCGCCTTGATGGCGGCGAGGTCGGCGGCCGGCATGTGCTTGGCGGCGTCGATCCGGAAGCCGTCGACGCCCAGGGAGAGCAGGTCGTTGAGGTAGCCGGCTATCTTCCCGCGGACGTGGTCCTCGCCGGTGTCCAGGTCGGGGAGCTTGACCAGTTCGCAGTTCTGGACGTTGGCGCGGTCCTGGTAGTTGGTGATCTCGGCCCGGCAGTCGTCCATGTCGGCGCCGGAGTAGAGGCCCGGGTAGTCGTACTTGGAGAACGGGGTCCCGCCCGTTCCCGTGCCCGACCCGTTCGCCATGTGGTTGATGACGGAGTCCACGACGACCTTCACGCCCGCCGCGTGACAGGTGTCGATCATGCTCTTGAAGGCGGCGCGGTCCCCGAGGCGTCCGGCGATCCTGTAGCCGACCGGCTGGTACGAGGTCCACCACTGGCCGCCCTGGACGTGCTCCTGGGGCGGGGAGACCTGGACGTAGCCGTATCCGGCGGGCCCGAGGCGGTCGGTGCACTCCTTGGCGACCGAGGAGAACTTCCACTCGAACATCACCGCGGTGACGTCCTTCTCACCGGGGGGTGCGGCCTGGACGGGGGTGTTTCCCGTGACGGCCACAGCGGCTCCCGCCACGAGGGCGAGTGCAGCGGCCACGGTCTTTCTGGCCATGTTTCCTCCTGCTGACTTCACTGTCGCAAGAAGTTGCCGAAAAGTTCAGCAACTGTTTTCAGCCGTGACCGTATGAGCGCCCCGACGCCCGGTCAACCCTCCGGACGCCGCAACGCAAGTTGTTACGAAAGGACTTGCGGCTCCGCGCCCCGGCCGGGCGGCTGCGCCGTGGAACCGCGCACCACCAGCTCCGGCTGGAACACGAACTCCGTGCGCTGCACGGGGTTCCCCTCGATCTCCTCCAGGAGCGCGCCCACGGCGGCCGTGGCCATCGCCTGCACGGGCTGGCGGACGGTGGAGAGCGGCGGGCTGGTGAAGGCGATCAGGGGCGAGTCGTCGAAGCCGACGACGGAGACGTCCCGGGGCACGTCGAGGCCCCGGGCGCGGACCGCGCGGATCACGCCGAGCGCCATCAGGTCGGAGCCGCAGACGATGCCGGTGCAGCCCTCGCCGAGGAGGATGTCGGCGGCGGCGTGACCGCCCTCGACGCCGAAGAGGGTGGGCCGGATGAACCGTTCGGCGTCCGCGCGCTCGACGCCGAGGAGCTCGTACAGCTCAGCGGCGAAGCCCTCGGCCTTGCGGCGCGAGGGGACGTAGCGGGTGGGGCCGATGGCGAGGCCGACGCGCTCGTGGCCCAGCTCGACCAGGTGGCGCACGGCCATGCGGGCGGCGGCCCGGTCGTCCGGGGAGACGAAGTTGGCGTCGACGTGCTCGTTGTAGCCGTTGATGAGGACGAACGGCACGCCCCGGGCGGCGAGCCGGGCGTAGCGGGCCGGGTCGGCGGTGGCGTCCGCGTGGAGCCCGGAGAGGAAGACGATGCCGGACACCCCGCGCTCCACGAGCTGCTCGACCAGCTCGTCCTCGGTGGCGCCGCCGGGCATCTGGGTGCACAGGACCGGGGTGTAGCCGTGCCCGGCGAGGACCTGCTCGACGACCTGCGCGAACGCCGGGAAGATCGGGTTGGTCAACTCGGGCACGACGAGCCCGACGAGGCCCGCGCTGCGCTGTTTGAGGCGTACGGGACGCTCGTAGCCGAGCACGTCGAGCGCGGCGAGCACCTTGTGCCGGGTCGCGCCGGCCACGCCCGCCTTGCCGTTGAGGACGCGGCTGACGGTGGCCTCGCTGACGCCGGACTGGGCCGCGATGTCCGCGAGCCGCGGGGCGCCCGTTCCGGCGCCCCGCGGCAGGGGGATCGTCACACCGCCCACCAGACGGTGGTGTCGGCGGGCAGCTCCACCGCGTCCGCGCCGGGGGCGACGGGCTCGTTGGAGAGGAGGAACCGGCCGGGCAGCGGGACGGAAAGGGCCCGGCCGGTGGTGTTGGCGGTGCAGACGAAGCCGTCGCGCCGGAAGGCGAGGACGCCCTCGGGGGCCTCCAGCCATTCGACACCCTCGCCCGCGCCGAGTCCGGGCTGCGTCCGGCGCACGGCGAGCGCGCTGCGGTACAGCTCCAGGGTGGAGCCCGGGTCGCCGGTCTGCGCCTCGACGCTCAGCGCGCCCCAGGCCGCGGGCTGCGGCAGCCAGGAGCCGCCGGCGCCGAAGCCGTACGAGGTGCCCCCGACGGTCCACGGGATCGGCACCCGGCAGCCGTCGCGGAAGCCGTCCTGGCCGCTGGCCCGCCAGAAGGACGGGTCCTGGCGGACCTCGTCGGGCAGGTCGGTGACGTCGGGCAGGCCGAGCTCCTCGCCCTGGTAGACGTAGGCCGAGCCGGGCAGGGCCAGCATGAGGAGGGTCGCGGCGCGGGCCCGGCGCAGGCCGAGCTCGCGGTCGCCGGCCTCGCGCAACTGGGTGCCGAGGCCCGCCGGGTTGGCGAAGCGGGTGGCGTGCCGGGTGACGTCGTGGTTGGACAGGACCCAGGTGGTGGGGGCGCCGACCGGGCGCATCGCGGCGAGCGAGGCGTCGATGACGGTGCGCAGCTCGGTGGCGTCCCAGTGGGTGCCCAGGTACTGGAAGTTGAAGGCCTGGTGCATCTCGTCGGGGCGCACGTAGTTCGCGGTGCGGTCGACGGTGGGGGTCCAGGCCTCGGCGACGAGGACGCGCTCCCCGTCGTACTCGGAGAGGACCTTCCGCCAGGAGCGGTAGATCTCGTGGACGCCGTCCTGGTCGAAGAAGGGCATGACGTCGTTGCCGAGCAGCTTGAGCTGGTCGTGGGCGCCGATGTCGGGCAGGCCGGCGGCCTTGACCAGGCCGTGGGCGACGTCGACGCGGAAGCCGTCGACGCCCATGTCGAGCCAGAAGCGCAGGATGGAGCGGAACTC
Organism: Streptomyces sp. NPDC007872; assembly: GCF_042868165.1. Lineage (NCBI taxonomy): Bacteria > Bacillati > Actinomycetota > Actinomycetes > Kitasatosporales > Streptomycetaceae > Streptomyces > Streptomyces sp. NPDC007872. The sequence continues at coordinate 742,839 of NZ_JBIAEA010000002.1, read as the reverse complement.
GTCGCGGACGGCCGGGTGCTCCCAGTTGAAGTCGGGCTGCTCCGGGGCGAAGAGGTGCAGGTACCAGTCGCCGGGGGTGCCGTCCGGGTCCTGGGTGCGGGTCCAGGCCGGGCCGCCGAAGATGGACTCCCAGTCGTTGGGCGGCAGTTCGCCGTTCGCGCCCCGGCCGGGGCGGAAGTGGTAGCGCTCGCGCAGCGGGGAGGCGGGGCCCTCGCGCAGGGCCCGCTGGAACCACTCGTGCTGGTCGGAGGAGTGGTTGGGGACGAGGTCGACGATGATCCGCAGGCCCAGGGCGTGGGCCTCGCGGATCACCGCGTCGGCGTCGTGCAGGGAGCCGAACATCGGGTCGATGGCCCGGTAGTCGGCGACGTCGTAACCGGCGTCGGCCTGCGGGGAGGCGTAGAACGGCGAGAGCCAGACGGCGTCGACGCCCAGGTCCCTGAGGTACGGCAGCCGGCTGCGGACGCCCTCCAGGTCACCCATGCCGTCGCCGTTGCCGTCGGCGAAGCTGCGCGGGTAGACCTGGTAGATCACGGCGTCTCTCCACCAGCCCGTGTGCGTTCCGGTGGTGGGGACGTCGGCCGGGGCGGCGAGATGCTGGGTCATGTCTTCCCTGGGAGTAAGGAGGGGCGTGCGGGGGCGGTGGTCGGGCTCAGCCCTTGACGGCACCGGCGGACATGCCGGTGACCAGGTGCCGCTGGGCGAAGAGGAACACCAGCGCCGCGGGGATGGCGATGAGCACGGAGGCCGCGGACATCGGGCCCCACTGGGCGCCGTACTGGTTGACGAACTTCTGGAGTCCGCCCGCGAGGGTGAGGTTCTCGTCGCCGACCATGAAGGCGGAGGCGTAGGCGACCTCGCCCCACGCGGTGATGAAGGAGTAGAACGCGGTGACGGCGATGCCCGGCTTGGCCAGCGGCAGGATCAGCCGCCAGAAGGTGCCGAAGGGGGTGAGGCCGTCGACGTACCCGGACTCGTCGATCTCGCGCGGGATGGTGTCGAAGAAGCCCTTCATCATCCAGGCGCAGAACGGGACGGCGATGGTCAGGTAGGTGATGACCAGGCCGGCCGGCCGGTTGAGCAGGCCCGTCGACGACATGATGTTGTAGATCGGCACGATCAGGACGGCGACCGGGAACATCTGGGTGATGAGCAGCGTCCACATCAGGCCGCGCTTGCCGGGGAAGCGGAAGCGGCTGACGGCGTAGCCGGTGGTGGCCGAGATGAAGACGCCGACGAGCGTGGTGAGGCCCGCGATGAGCAGCGAGTTGCCGAACCAGGTGAGGAACGGGGTGTCGTTCAGGAGGTTCGTGTAGTTCTCGAACGTCGTCTCTTTGAAGAAGTCCGTGGTGATGGCGTACTTCGCGGGCTTGAGCGAGGTCAGCAGCACCCAGAGGACCGGGAAGACGGCGATCACGGAGGCCGTGATCAGCGTCAGGTGCAGCGCGGCCGAGGAGAGCGGCGAACGGCGGCCGCGGACCGGCGCGTTGGTCACCGCCCGGGGGGTGGGGGTCGTGGTGGTCACCAGACTTCTCCCTGCTTGCGGAGGACTCGGCGGTAGACCGCGGCGAACAGCATCAGGAGGACCAGGATGAGCACGCCCCAGGTGGACGACTGGGCGAAGTCGCGCGGACTGACCTCGAAGGAGAACTTGTAGGCCTGGGTGACGAGGATCTGGGTGGCCTCGCCGGGCCCGCCCCGGGTGAGCAGGAAGATCACCGGGAACATGTTGAAGGTCCAGATGGTGGAGAGCAGGACCACCGTCGTGGAGACCGAGCTGAGGCCGGGCATGGTGATGTGCCGGAACCGCTGCCAGGCGTTCGCGCCGTCCATCTCGGCGGCCTCGTACAGCTCGCCGGGGATGGACTGGAGGCCGCCGAGGAGGGCGACCATCATGAACGGCACGCCGAGCCAGACGTTGACGGCGATGACCGAGAGCTTGGCCCAGGTGGGGTCGTTCAGCCACGGCACGGCGTCGATGCCGCCGCCCGCGAGGATCTTGTTGAGGAGGCCGTTGTCCTGGTTGTAGAGGAAGCGCCAGGCGAAGACGGAGACGAAGCCGGGCACCGCCCAGGGGAGGATGAGCAGCAGCCGGTAGAAGGAGCGGCCGGCGATCCTCCGGTTGAGGACGTTGGCGAGGGTCAGGCCGAGGGCGAAGGTCACCGAGACGCAGGCGACCGTCCAGACCAGGGTCCAGCCCAGGGTGGAGAGGAACTGGCTGCCGGTGAGGGCGTCGGCGTAGTTGTCCAGGCCGACGAACTCGTAGGTGGCCGGGATCTCGTTGACGCCGATCGAGCGCGCGACGTTGCGCTCGTTGGCGTTCGTCAGCGACAGGTAGACGCCGCGGACCAGCGGATAGCCGATGATCACGGCGATCACGACGATCACCGGGGCGACCATCGCCCAGGCGTACCAGTGGGTGGCGAGGGAGCGCTTCTCGGCCCTCCTGCGCTTGCCAGTCCCGCGGCTCCGGCCGCGGGCGACAGGGTCGCCCGCGGCCTTCGCCACCGACTGGCCGGTGGTGTCCACGGCCATCAGCCGGTCCGCCTTCCTGTTACTTCCAGTCCTTGAGGAGCTTGCGGTAGGCGTCGCCGGACGCCTTGGCTCCCGCTTCCGGGGTGGTCTGGCCGGTCAGGACCTTGGTGTACTCGGTGACGAGCGGCGCGAAGAGGCTGCCGGTCTCCGGGATCCAGGGGCGCTCGACGGCCTTCTGCACGACCGGCTTGAAGAAGGAGATCATCTCGTTGCTCGCCACGTCCGGCTTGATGTAGACGGACTCGCGGGTCGGCAGGAGGCTGAGCTCCTTCGCGATGGTGGTCTGCGTCTCGACCGAGGTCATGTACTCGGCGAAGGCGTAGGAGGCGTCCAGGTTCTTGGAGCCCGCGTAGACGGCGAGGTTGTGGCCGCCCTGCGGGGCGCCCTGGCCGCCGGAGCCGGCCGGGACCGGGGCGATGCCCAGGTTGGCCTTGTCCGCGAACTCCTTGCCCGCGTAGGTGTCGGCGACGGCCCACGGGCCGTTGATCATCATGGCGACCTTGCCGTCCTTGAAGGCGGTCTGCATGTTGTTCCAGCCGTCGGTCGCGTCGGTCTTGGCCGCGCCGGAGTCCACCAGGTCCTTGACGGTCTTGAAGGCCTTCACGCCGGCCGGGTCGTCGACGGTGACCGTCTTCTTCTCGGCGTCGACGAGGTCGCCGCCCTCGCCGTAGAGGAAGGAGAGGAACCAGTAGGCGTCGTCGCCGCGCAGGTAGAGGCCGGTCTTGCCGGTCTTCTGCTTGATCTTGGCGGAGACGGCCTTCAGCTCGGCGATGGTCCTGGGGACCTCGACGCCGGCCTCCTTGAAGATCTTCTTGTTGTAGAAGATGCCCATGGAGTCGATGACCTGCGGGACCGCGTAGGTCTTGCCGTTGTACTTGGTGGAGGCGGCGGCCTGGTCGAGGAAGTCGTCGGCGTTCTTCAGCGCGGCGGTGCCGTCGAGCGGGGCCAGGTAGCCGAGGTCCGCGAACTCGGGGGTCCAGGCGACCTCGGAGCGGATGACGTCGGGCGCGCCGGAGCCGGACTGCGCGGCGTTCTTGAACTTGTTCTGCGCCTCGCCGAAGGGCACGTTCACGTACTTGACGGTGACCTTGGGGTGCTTCTTGGTGAAGTCCTCGGCGGCCTTCTTGAAGACCTTGTCCTCGGAGCCGACCGTGGAGGTGTCCCACCACGTCACGGTGCCGGAGAGCTCGCCCGAGCCCTTCGAGCCGCCGTTGTCGGAACCGCTGTCGCTCCCGCACGCCGCCAGGGTCACGCCCAGGGCCGCGACCAGCGCGGTGGCCGCTATGCCACGCCGCATGTGAACTCCTTCAACTGATCCCGGGGGGACGAGGGGCTGGAACCTTCCTCATGCGACCGCTCCCTCGCGGCGCTCCGGGTTGGCAGGAACGTAACAGGGATGAAAACGAGCCGAAAGACCTTGCGGGACTTTTCTGCAAGACGCGGCGATCGTTACATCCGCGTGTCCCTAAGGTTGCCGACGGGCCGCTTGACAGGGGCGGAAGTGCGCCCTTGCGCACCTCACGCGCCCCCGCCCCGCCCCGCAAGGACTGCAAGACCTTGCAGGAGGACGACTCCCGGCCGGTGCGGACGGGGTGCGCAGGGGCGGTGGGCAATACGCCCCGTGACCGGTACAGTCCACTCCCATGACCGCGCGGCTCTCCGACATCGCAGCCCAGGCGGGGGTCAGTGAGGCCACAGTCAGCCGCGTGCTCAACGGAAAGCCCGGCGTGGCCACCGCCACCCGCGAATCCGTCCTCGCCGCGCTCGACGTGCTCGGTTACGAGCGGCCCGTGCGCCTGCGCCAGCGCAGCGCGGGACTCGTCGGCCTCATCACCCCCGAGCTGGACAACCCGATCTTCCCCGCCCTGGCCCAGGTCATCGGGCAGGCCCTGACCCGGCAGGGGTACACGCCGGTCCTCGCCACCCAGACCCCCGGCGGGTCCACCGAGGACGAGCTCACCGACATGCTGGTGGAGCGCGGCGTCGCCGGCATCATCTTCGTCTCCGGGCTGCACGCCGACACCACGGCCGACACCACCCGCTACGACCGGCTGCGCGGCAAGGGCGTCCCGTACGTCCTGCTCAACGGCTTCTCGCCCCGGGTGCAGGCGCCCTTCGTGTCCCCCGACGACCGGGCGGCGATGCGGCTCGCGGTGACGCACCTGGCCGCGCTCGGGCACACCCGGATCGGGCTGGCCGTCGGGCCGAAGCGGTTCGTGCCGGTGCTGCGCAAGATAGAGGGCTTCCAGAAGGGCATGGAGGAGCGGCTCGGCCTCTCCCCCGAGGAGTCCGAGGAGCTGATCCGGCACTCCCTCTACACCCTGGAGGGCGGTCAGGCGGCGGCGGGCGCGCTGATCGCCGAGGGCTGCACGGCGGTCGTCTGCGCGAGCGACATGATGGCGCTCGGCGCGATCCGGGCGGCCCGGCAGCAGGGGCTCGACGTGCCGAAGGACGTCTCCGTCGTCGGCTTCGACGACTCCCCCCTCATAGCGTTCACCGATCCGCCGCTGACCACCATCCGGCAGCCGGTGCAGGCGATGGGGCAGGCCGCGGTCCGCGCGCTGCTCGAAGAGGTGGGCGGCACCCCGGCCCCGCACTCCGAGTTCGTCTTCATGCCCGAGCTGGTGGTCCGGGGTTCCACCGCCTCCGCGCCGTCCGCCGTTAGGCCTCCTTCCCAGGGCTGACCGGGTGCGCGCGGGACCCGACCTTGGGATGATCGGTCGGGGGCGGCCATCTGGCAGACTCTCTCCCCATGGGTGAAACGACCGTGAAGCGTGTGGACAACCGGACGACCCCGTCGTCACCCATCGTGGCCGACGGCAGGCTGTCGCGGCTGCGCACGCGCGTGCCCCGGCGCCCCACGATCTGGTTCGAGATCCTGCTCATCGCGGTGAGCTACTGGACGTACTCGCTCGTCCGCAACGCGGTGCCGGAGCAGAAGGCCCAGGCCCTCCGGAACGCCGACTGGATCTGGCGGGCCGAGGAGTCCCTCGGGCTCGCCTTCGAGCACACCGTCAACCACGCCGTGAACTCGGTGACGTGGCTGATCGTGACGATGAACTACTACTACGCGACGCTGCACTTCGTCGTGACCATCGGTGTGCTGGTGTGGCTGTACCGGTGGCAGCCGGGCCGTTACGCGGCGTTCCGCACGGTCCTGTTCGCCACCACCGGCGTGGCCCTGGTCGGCTACTACCTGTACCCGCTCGCGCCGCCCCGGCTGATGAACGGCCAGGACTTCGTGGACACGGTCCTGGTCCACCACACCTGGGGCTCGATGGCCTCGGGGAACCTCAAGCACGTGTCGAACCAGTACGCGGCGATGCCGTCGATGCACATCGGCTGGTCGCTCTGGTGCGGGATCACGATCTTCCTCCTCGCGAAGGCGCCCTGGGCGCGGATCCTGGGCCTGCTCTACCCGACGGCGACCCTCGTGGTGATCGTGGCCACCGCCAACCACTTCTGGCTGGACGCGGTCGGCGGCATGCTCTGCCTGGCCTTCGGCTTCGCCGTCTCGTACTTCTGGTACGGCTCGCGGCCCCACCGGCTGCCGAAGCTGGTCGAGCCGGTGGAGCCGGTGGGCGTGGTCGCCCACGGCGGTCCGCTCCCGGAGGCGGACCGCGAGGGCGAGCCGGGCCGGCCGGTCGACTCCCGCCGGTAGGCGGGTCCCGTCCGGTCGGGCGGGCCCCGCCTCAGACCTCCCGGTGCGTGATCCGGCCGCCCGCGACGGCGAGCCGGACCGGGGCCTGGGCGGTCTCGTCCGCAGGGGCCTCCACCGGGTCCACGGCGAAGGCGGCGAGGTCGGCCCGGAAGCCCGGGGCGATCCGGCCCGCGACCGCCTCCTCCCCCGCCGCGAACGCCGCGTGCGTGGTCATCCCCTCCAGGGCCATGAGGCCCGTGAGCCCGTGCCGGGCCGAGGCCGCGCCGCGCGGGGCGCGGGCGGTGGCGAGGACCTGCCGGGCGTCGTAGTGGGCGATGGGCCAGTCGGAGCCGAGCGCGAGGTGCGCTCCGGCGTCCCGCAGGTCGCGGCAGCGCCAGGCGCGCCCGGCCCGCTCCTCCCCCAGCCGTACGGACCACTCGTCGGTGTGGTCGGCGCGGGTGTACGCGGTGTGCGGGGGCTGCATCGAGGCGACGACGCCGAGGGCGGCGAAGCGCCCGAGCTGGTCGTCGGGGACGGTCTCGATGTGCTCGATCCGGTGCCGGGGGCCGCCCGCGCCGAGCCCTTCGACGGTGTCGAGGACGTGCCGGACGGCCGCGTCGCCGATGGCGTGGGTGGCGGTGCCGACCCCGGCGCGGTGCAGGCGGGCCACGGCGGCGGAGTACGCGGCCGGGTCGGGCCAGAAGGCCTCGGTGCCCCGGCCGTGGCAGTCGGCGTGCTCCAGCCAGGCGGTGCCGCCCTCGACGGTGCCGTCCATGAAGAACTTCACCCCGCCGATCCGCCACAGCCGGCCGGCCCGCTCCTGGAGCCGTACGAAGGCGTCGAGCTCCTCGGAGGTGGCGCCGGGCATGCACCAGGGGGCGAGGCGCAGCCGCAGCGGCAGGTCGCCGTCCTCCTCCAGGGCGGCGAGCAGGCCGGGGACGTCGTGTCCGCCGAGGTCCATGACGTGGGCGGAGGTGAGTCCGGTGGCGGCCATGCCGGTGAGCAGGGCGACGAGCCGGTCGCGGCGCTCGGCGTACGGCAGGGCGGGCAGGACCGGGGTCATCAGGTCCATGGCGGCGTGCTCGACCAGGTGCCCGGTGGGGGTGCCGTCGGAGCCGCAGACGATCTCGGAGTGCTGGGCGAAGGTCCGGGGTCCGTCGATCCCGGCGGCCTTGAGGGCGGTCCCGTTCACGAGGGCGGAGTGGCCGTCGTAGAGGCGCAGGTGGGCGGGGGCGCCGTCGAGGGCGTCCTCGATCAGGTCGCGGTGGACGGGCCGGCCGCCGAAGGCGTTGTGGTCGAGGCCGAAGCCGAGGACCCAGCCGTCGCGGCGCTCGGCGGCCCGGAGCGCGGCCCGCAGTCCTTCGGGGTCGGTGACGGCCGAGAGGTCGGTGCCGGTGAACATCTCCAGGCCCCAGACGGGGTGGCTGTGGGCGTCGGTGAGGCCGGGGGTGAGGGTGGCACCGGCCAGGTCGACGGTCTCGGTGCCGGGTCCGGTCCAGTCGCGGGCCTCGGCGTCGGTGCCGAGGGCGGTGATCAGTCCGTCGCGGACGGCGACAGCGGTGTGGCCGGTCGGTCCGGGGTCGCGGACGCGGGCGTTGACGAGGACGAGGTCGGGTGCGGGCACGGGGGTTCTGCTCCTTCTGTTCCGGTGGACGGTTCGGCGGCGAAGCGGGCGTAGACCTCGGGGCGGGTGCGGCGCAGCCGGTGCGCCAGGAGGAGCCCGAGGAGGAAGACGGCGGGGGTGACGGAGAGCAGGACCGTGTTGACGGCGGGCGAGGCCCCGGTGAAGAGGCCGACGTGCCCGGCGACGAGGGCGATCGCCCCGGCGAGCAGGACGAAGGCGGTGGCGGGGGCGACGACCGTGCGCAGGACGCCCTCGTCGTGCGGGATCCGGCGGAAGAAGAACGGCACGGCGAGCGCGGCGAGCAGTTGGAGCACCATCAGGCCCAGCATCCCCGGGGTGTTCACCCAGAGCAGGAGCTGCTGGTACGGATCGGCCCCGGCGAGCGCGAAGGCGAGGACCACGAGCGCGCCGAGCGCGGTCTGGGCGGCCCCGGCGACGTACGGGGAGCGGTGGCGGGGGTGGATCCTGCCGAGGGCCTTCGGCAGGACGCCCTCCTCGGCGAGGGAGAGGGTGTAGCGGTTGATGGCGTTGTGGAAGGCGAGCAGGGAGGCCAGGACGCTGGTGACGATGAGGACGTGCATCAGGTCGGCGGCCCAGGACCCGACGTAGGTGGTGATGGCGGCGAAGAAGAGGCCGCCGGGGTCGTCGGCGGCGGCTCGGACGACCTCGTCCTCGCCGAACGCCTGGATGACGGTCCAGACGACGAAGGCGTAGAAGAGGCCGAGGAAGGCGACCGCGAGGTAGGTGGCGCGGGGGATCGTGCGGGCGGGGTCCCGGGCCTCGCGCCGGTAGATGACGGTGGACTCGAAGCCGGTGAAGGCGGCGAAGGCGAAGGCCAGGACGGCGGCGGTGCCGCCGGTGAGGACGTGGGCGGGGGCGAGGCCGCCGAGGGAGAGGCCGTGGGCCCCGCCGTCGAGCAGGACGCCGCCGGCGAGGAGGACGAGGATGCCGGTCTCGGCGACGAGGAGGACGCCGAGGACCTTGGCGCCGAAGTCGATCGAGCGGTGGCCGCCGTACCAGATGAGGAGCAGGCCGGCGAGGGAGACCGGCAGCCAGGGGACGTCGTGGCCGAGGGCGGCGGCGGTGTCCGAGGTGGCGGAGCCGAGGAGCCCGTACACGCCGATCTCCATGCCGTTGTAGCCGAGCATGGCGACGAGGGCGGCGGCGATGCCGATCGGGGTGCCGAGGCCGCGCGCGATGTACGCGTAGAAGGCGCCGGCGCTGCGGACGTGGCGGCTCATGGTGGTGAAGCCGACGGCGAAGACGGTGAGGGTGAGGCCGGCCAGGAGGTAGCCGACGGGGGCGCCGACGCCGCCGAGCAGGATGGCGACGGGCGCGACGCCGGCCATGACGGTGAGGGGGGCGGCGGCGGAGACGACGAAGAACGAGACGTCGGCGGTGGTGAGGGTGCCGGTCCTCAGTCCCGGGGGCGCGTCGGGGGCGGGTGCGGACATGGCTGGGGAGGGCCTTCCGGTGGCGGGTGGCAGGGGCGTGGGTGTCCGGCCGGACGTAAACCTAAAGGCTTTCGGTTCGCGCAATGTAGCCTCGGCCCCGACCGTTCGGGAAGACCCGGCGGGAATCCGACGGGAACCCGGACAGGAAGTGACGCCCCATGGGCCGGCCGCGCAGACCCCTCCTCGACCGGGAGCGCATCGCCACCACGGCGCTCGAAGTCGTCGACGAGCAGGGCGAGTTCAGCGTCCCGCAGATCGCGAAGCGGCTCGGGGTGCAGACGGCCTCCGTCTACCACCACGTCGACGGGCGGGACGGGATCGTGGAGCTCCTCCGCGAGCGGGTGGCCGCCGGGATCGACGGCGGGACCCTCGACCTGGAGCCCTGGGACGCGGCCCTCGTCGCCTGGGCCCGCTCCTACCGGGCCGCCTTCGCCGCCCACCCGCGCGCGATCCCGCTCCTCATGACCTCGCCGGTGCGCGCCCCGAAGGTCCTCGCCCAGTACGAGAAGGCCGTCGGCCGGCTGCTCGACGCGGGCTTCGCCCTCTCCGACGTCATGCCCGTGATCATCGCCCTGGAGAACCTCGTCCTGGGCTCGGCCCTCGACCTGGCCGCCCCCGAGTCGATGTGGGAGCTCGCCGACGAGACGGACACCCCTCGCCTGGCCCGCGCCCTGGGCGCGGTCCCGGAGGGCCGCGCGAACCAGGCGTTCGAGCTGGCGCTCGCGGGGTACCTCGCCCACGTGAGGACGCTGCCGGACGCGCCGTAGGACCCTCGCCGGGGCGCGCCCCCTCCCCCGCCGGAGGCCTCACGCCCCGTAGAACAGCTCCTCGACGACCGCGCGGGCCCGGCGGGTGATCCGCCGGTAGTCGTCGACCATCTCGCCGACGTGCCCCGACTCGTACCCCAGGTACCGCGCCACCGCCGCGAGTTCGCGCGGCTCGGACGGGAAGGTATCGCCGGGGCGGCCGCGCACCAGCATCACCGCGTTGCGGACGCGGGTGGCGAGGACCCACGCCTCGTCCAGGGTCTGCGCCTCCTCGGTGGGGATGAGCCCGGCCGCGTGGGCGGCGGCCAGCGCCTCGCGGGTACGGGTCGTCCGCAGCCCCGGCTCGGCCCAGCCGTGCCGCATCTGGAGCAGTTGGACCGTCCACTCGACGTCGCTCAGGCCGCCGCGCCCCAGCTTGGCGTGGAGCGTCGGGTCGGCGCCGCGCGGCAGCCGCTCGGACTCCATCCGGGCCTTGAGGCGGCGGATCTCGCGGACCGCGTCCTCGCCGAGCCCCTCGGCCGGGTAGCGCAGCGGGTCGACGAGCTCGATGAACCGCTCGCCCAGGTCGGCGTCGCCCGCCACGTGCTCGGCGCGCAGCAGCGCCTGGCTCTCCCAGACGAGCGACCAGCGGCGGTAGTAGGCCCCGTACGACTTCAGGGTGCGGACCATGGGGCCGCTCTTGCCCTCCGGCCTGAGGTCCGCGTCGATCAGCAACGGCGGGTCGGCGGTGGGCAGTTGGAGGAGCCGGCGCATCTCGGTGACCACCCGGTTCGCGGCCCGGGCGGCCTCCTGCTCGTCGACGCCCTCGCGCGGCTCGTGCACGAAGAGGACGTCGGCGTCGGAGCCGTACCCCACCTCGTGGCCGCCGAAGCGGCCCATGCCGATGACCGCGAACCGGGTCGGCAGCTCCTCGCCCCACTCGGCGCGCACGGCGGCCCGCAGCGCGCCCGCGATCGTGGCCGCGTTGAGGTCGGTGACGGCCTCCCCCACCCGGTCGACGAGCGCGCCCGGGTCGGGCTCGCGGGGACTGTCCTCGGTGCCGTACGAGCCGATGAGGTCGGCCGCGGCGGTGCGGAACAGCTCCCGGCGGCGCACCCCGCGCGCCGCCGCGACCGCCTGCTCGGCGTCGTCCGCGCGCTTGACCGCCGCCAGGACCTCCTGCTCCAGGTGGCCCCGGTCGCGGGGCTTGAGGCCCTCCGGGTCGCCGAGCAGCGCGACCGCCTCGGGGGCGCGGAGCAGCAGGTCGGGGGCGAGCCGCCCGGCCGAGAGCACCCGGGCGAGGTTCTCGGCGGCGGCCCCCTCGTCGCGCAGCAGCCGCAGGTACCAGGGGGTCTTGCCGAGGGCGTCTGAGACCTTGCGGAAGCCGAGGAGCCCGGCGTCCGGGTCGGCCGAGTCCGCGAACCAGCCGAGCAGCACGGGCAGCAGGGTCCGCTGGATCGCGGCCTTCCGGCTCACCCCGGAGGACAGCGCCTCCAGGTGGCGCAGGGCGGCGACGGGGTCCGCGTACCCCAGGGCTTCGAGCCGCTGTCCGGCCGCCTTCGGGCTGAGCCGGGTCTCGCCGGGGGCGAGCTGGGCGACGGCGTCGAGCAGCGGGCGGTAGAAGATCTTCTCGTGCAGGCGGCGGACGACGGCCGCGTGCCGCCGCCACTCCTTGGTGAGCGAGGCGACCGGGTCGGTGCGCAGGCCCAGGGAGCGGGCGAGGCGGCGCAGGTCGGTCTCGTCCTCGGGGACGAGGTGGGTGCGGCGCAGCCGGTAGAGCTGGATGCGGTGCTCCATGGCCCGCAGGAAGCGGTACGCCTCGTCGAGCTGGGCCGCGTCGGCCCGGCCGACGTAGCCGCCGGCGGCGAGGGCCGCGAGCGCGTCGAGGGTGGCGCCGCTGTGCAGGGTGGCGTCGCTGCGGCCGTGCACGAGCTGGAGGAGCTGGACGGCGAACTCGACGTCCCTGAGGCCCCCGGGGCCGAGCTTCAGCTCGCGCTCGATCTGGGCGGCCGGGATGTTGTCGACGACCCGGCGGCGCATCCGCTGCACGTCGGGGACGAAGTTCTCGCGCTCGGCGGCCTGCCAGACGAGCGGGGAGACGGCCTCGATGTACCGGGAGCCCAGCTCCGGGTCGCCCGCGACCGCGCGCGCCTTGAGGAGGGCCTGGAACTCCCAGGTCTTCGCCCAGCGCTGGTAGTAGGCGAGGTGGGAGGAGAGGGTGCGGACGAGGGGGCCGTTGCGGCCCTCGGGGCGCAGGTTGGCGTCGACCGGCCAGATGGTGCCCTCGACGGTGGTCTCGGAGCAGATCCGCATCAGGTGGGAGGCGAGCCGGATCGCCGCCTGGATCGCCTTGCCCTCGTCGGCGCCCTCGGCCGGCTCCCCGACGAAGATCACGTCGACGTCGGAGACGTAGTTCAGCTCGTGGCCGCCGCACTTGCCCATCGCGATCACCGCGAGTCGGCACTGGGCGGCGTCGGCGGGCGCGGCGGCCTCGGCGATGGCGAGCGCGGCGCGCAGGGTCGCCGTCGCCAGGTCGGCCAGCTCGGCGGCGGCCTGGGCGACGTCGGTGGTGCCGCACACGTCACGGGCCGCTATGGCGAGCAGGCAGCGGCGGTAGGCGACCCGCAGCGCGACCGGGTCGGTGGCCTCGGCGAGCCCCCGCTCGAAGTCGGCGACCCCCGGGTGCAGGTCGGCCGCCTCGTACGTGACGAGGGACTCCCAGTCGCGGGGGTGGCGGGCCAGGTGGTCCCCGAGCGCCTCGGAGGCGCCGAGCACGCCGAGGAGCCGGTCCCGGAAGGGCTTGGCGGAGAGCAGGATGGCGGTGAAGGTCTGCCGCTCGGCCTCGGGCTGCGCCTCGACGAGCCGGACCAGGCCGCGCAGGGCGAGGTCGGGGTCGGCGGTGGCGCCGAGGGCCTCGAGGAGCACGGAGTCGCCGCGCAGCGCGGACAGCTCGGGCACGTCCAGGAGCCGTTCGGCTCCCGAGGGGTCGGTGAACCCGTGCCGCACCAGACGTGAGAACGTACTGCTCCTGCGTCCCGGCACCGTCATTCCGCCGCTCCCTCCGAGCACGTCCGAGCCCCGGGGCGGGCCCGCCGGATCCGGGGGGATCGAGCCTATCCGGCGCCGGGGGCGGGAGCGCACAGGCCTTCGGTTCGCGGCGGATCACACGTGACCTCCCCCACATTGATCGCTTTTCGAGCCCGATGAACCGTATTTCTTGAAAGTCCGTCTTGCCGAGCGCGAGACCCGTCCGTCCGTTCGAACGGCACCCCGGCACCCGCCGGGGTGCCGTTCGCCTGCCCGTCCGGTGCCGCGCACCGCCCCGATCGCCCGCACCGCCCCGGCCCCCGCACGGCCCCGACCCCGCGAACCGTCCGACCTCTCCGAAAGCGCGCCACCGACCCATGCCCGTCCGCCGCCTCCGCCGCCCCCGCCGTTCCGACCTCCCGTCCCGCCGCGGGACCGCCGTGACGGCGGTCACGGCCGCCCTGGTGGGCGGCGCCCTCGCCGGGGTCCTCACGGTGACGGGCACGCCCGAGGGGCCGGAGGCGCACGCGGCGACGGGCGCGAAGGCGGGAGGGGCCGCGCGGGCCGCGGCGGACCGGGCGCCCGCGAAGGTCCCGCCGGGCGGGACGGCCGCGGTGATGCAGTTCGTCGCGCACCCGGACGACGACCTGTTCTTCATGAACCCGGACATATCCCAGTCGCTCCACTCCGGCAGCCCCCTGACCTCCGTCTACCTCACGGCGGGCGAGTCGGACGGCGTCAACGCGCGCCCGCGCGACGCCGCCGGGACCGCGGCCGACAAGGCGGGCTACGCCGAGGCCCGGCAGAACGGCATCCGCGCCGCGTACGCCGAGATGGCGACCGGCAGCAGGACCAGCCCCTGGGAGCGGACCGCGATCCCCACGGCCGGCGGCGCGTGGGCCGAGCTGGACACCCTGCGGGCGAAGCCGCACGTCAAGCTGGTGTGGCTGCAGATGCGCGAGGCCGGTTCCATCAGCGACGACCGCCCGCACAGCCTCAACGGCCTCTGGCACGGCCGCGTGGCCGAGCTCGGCTCCCAGCTCTCCGCCGGCAGCCCGGCCACCGCCGACTTCTCGTACAACAAGGGCCAGGTCGTCACCACGTTGACCGGGCTCCTGGAGCGCTTCCGGCCGACCTTCGTGCGGATGCAGGACCCGACGCCCGGCACGTACCCGGGGACGGGGGCGTACCGGGACCACCAGGACCACCTGTACGGGGCCCGGTTCGTCCAGGAGGCCCTGGCCCGGTACGCGGAGGCGCCCGGGCACCCGCACGTCGGCGTGCAGAACTACCTCGGCTACCCGACCAGCGCCCTGCCCCACACCCTCGACGCCGAGGCGGCGGGCGCGAAGCTGAGGACCCTGAAGACGTACGCGTGGCTGGACGGGGTCGCGGACTGCGGGACCCTCGCGGGCTGCGGCGACCTGAAGGTGGCCGCGCGGCCCGCCGGGCGGGGCTGGACCCAGACCGTCCGCTACGCCCGGGGGACCTCCACCTCCTGGGTGCAGCGGGAGCCGGACGGCGGCCTGCGCGCCTTCTCCGTCCTCGACGGGCGCCTCGCGACCTGGCGGAAGGCCGCGGACGCGGTCGCCTGGCGGGGGCCGGAGCTGCTGCCCGGCGGCGGCCTGGACAGCGGCGTCACCTCCGTGGTCCTGCCCGACGGCCGGATCGCGGTCTACGGCACCCGGACGGTCCTCGCGGACTACCACCGGGAGGTGGTGACCACCGCGCAGGCGGTGCCGGGCGGCGCCTTCGGCCCGTGGCGGTCCCTCGGCACCCCCGAGCCGGACGACGCCTCCGGCTCCTCGGACGTCAGCGCGCCCGCCGTGACCGTGGGCGCCGACGGCCGGGCGACCCTGGTCCTGCGGGACAGCCGCCACCGCCTCACCGCCCGCGAGCAGCTCGCCGGCGGGGACTGGGGGCCGTGGCGGGTCCTCGGCGGCGCGGAGGTGTACGGCGACCCGGTGGCGGCGACGGACGCGAGCGGGCGCGGGTACGTCTTCGCGAGCACCCCGACGACCGTCCTGGCCTGGGCGGGGCGGCGCCCCGGCGGGCCGCTGACGGGTCCGGCGCCGACCGGTCTGCCCCCGACGACGCTGGCGCTGAGCGCCTCCCCGACGCCGGACGGGGACGGGGTGCGGCTCTGGTTCCGCAAGCCGTCCTCCGGCGACCTGCGGAGCGCCGACTTCTCCGGTACGGCCCCGGTCTCCCCGTTCACGGAGCTGCCGGGCACCGGGGTCGCGGGCTTCGGTCCGGCGAGCGGCGGCGACGGCCTCCTCGCGGTCCGCTCCCGCACCGGCTTCCTGGCGACGGCCTCGCACGGCAGGACGGGCACGGGGAAGACCGGGGCGGGGACGCGGCCGGTGTGGACGCTGGAACGTTTCCTCTTCGCGGGGGCGCCGGACGCGGGCACGGACGGGGTCGCGGCGATGGGCCTGGACGGCCGACTGCGCTGGACGCCGGCGGGACGCTGAGCGGGCCGGCCGGGGGCCCGGGGGCTTCCGGCTCCGGAGTCTTCCGGCCCCGGGCTCCGGGGGATCAGACGCCCAGGAGTACGGGAAACGCCTCCGTGTCGTTCTGCGTCATCACGGGCAGCTTCCGGAGGTCGGCGTCCGGCACCGCGAGCCGCAGCTCGGGGAAGCGCGCGAAGAGGGCGGGCAGCGCGATCCCGGCCTCGACGCGGGAGAGGGCGGCGCCGGGGCAGATGTGCGGGCCGTGCCCGAAGGTCATGTGCCGGATCGGGGCGGGCCGGGTGACGTCGAACGCGTCGGCGTCGGGCCCGTGCTGCTCGGGGTCGCGGCCGATCGCCCGGTAGGAGATGACCACGCCCTCGCCCTCCGCGACGACCCCGTCGCCGACCTCGATGTCCTCGGTGGCGAACCGCATGAGGAGGTGGGTGGTGGGGGTGTCCCACCGCAGGGTCTCCTCGACGACGGCCTCCCAGGAGACCTCCCCGTCGAGGACCAGCCTCAACTGGTCGGGGTGGGCGAGCAGGGCCCGTACGGCGTTGAGGATGAGCCCGATCGTGGTCTCGTGCCCGGCGGCCACCATCGCCTTGAGGTTGCCGATCACCTCCTCCTCGGTGAGCGGCTCGCCCCCCTCGTCGGCGAGGATCAGCGCGGAGGTCAGGTCGTCGGTGGGCCGCGCGGTCTTCTCGCGGACGAGACCGGCGTAGAAGACGTCCAGGTCGGCGAGGAGGGCGAGGCGCTCCTCCTGCGGGGTGAGCATCGAGAAGAACTTCTTGTACTGCCGGGTGAGCATGGCGTTCGCGGCGGGGTCGACGCCCATCAGCATGCCGACGACCTTCATGGGCAGCGGCTGCGCGAACACGGACTTGAGGTCGACGACGGCTCCGTCCCGGCCGCCCTCCTCCAGCGCGTCGAGGAGTTCGGCGGTGAACCTCTCGATGTCGGGGCGTATCGCCTCGAGGCGGCGGGGGGTGAGCGCCTGGGAGGTCTTGGCCCGCAGCCGGCGGTGCTCGGCGCCGTCGACGGTGAACATGGACCGTCCGGCGTCGATCATGCCGATCAGCGGCCACGCGTGCGTGACCTCGCCGCTGCGCCACAGGCCCCAGGCGTCGAGGTCCTTCACGAGCCGGGGGTCGACCAGGAGCCGCCGGGCGTCGGCGTGCCGGGTGACGGCCCAGGCGGGCACCCCGAGCAGGTCGATCCGGACCAGCGGTCCGGCGTCGCGCAGCTTCGCCGTCTCGCCGTCCAGGTCCTGGACCATCGGGTCGATGACGACGGTCCCGCCGTTCCGGGCGGTGGCCTGTGCTGCGGCATGGGGGCAGGTCACGAGAGGTCTCCTGTCGTACGAACGGGGGTGAACCGGACGGGGAGCGAGGTGGTGCCGCGCAGGAAGGCGGAGGGCCGCCGGACGAGTTCCCCGGCGGGGACGGCGAGTTCGAGGTCGGGCAGCCGGTCGAGGAGGACCTCGATGCCGGTGCGGACGATGATCTCGGCGATCTCCTGGGCGGGGAAGGGGCAGCGGTACTCGCCGTGACTGAAGGCCAGGTGGGCGCCGCTGCCGCCGTGCGCGTTCCGCGCTCCCTGGCGGATCAGCGGGTCGGTGTTGGCGGCGCCGAGGCCGAGCAGCAGCATGTCCCCCGCCCTGATGTGCTGCCCGCCGAGCCGGGTGTCCCGTACGGCCCAGCGTCCGGCGAGGATCTGGGTGGGGGCGTCCTCCCACAGCACCTCGGTGGTGGCCTCGGAGACGCTGCGCCGGCCGCCGGCCATCGAGTCGGCGAACGCGTCCTCGGTGAGCATCAGGCGCAGGGAGTTGCCGAGCCAGTCGGCGGTGGTGAGGTGCCCGGCGGCCGTGACGGCCATCAGGTCGAGCGCGTACTCCTCGTCGGTGAAGGGTTCGGGGAAGGCGAGCATGCGGGAGGTGACGTCGTCGCCGGGCGCGGCCCGCCTGTCGGCGACCAGGCGCGCCATGTGCGCGCCGAACCGCTGGTGGGCGTCGTGCGCGCCGGGCCCGCCGTCGGCCAGGTCCTTCAACACCTCGGCGATGTCCTCGCCCTCGGCGTCGGGGAAGCCGACGAGGCGGGCGAGGACGAGGACGGGGAGGGGCTCGCAGAAGTCGGCCACGAGGTCGGCCGTGCCCCGGCCGCAGACGGCGTCGACGAGCCGGTCGGCGAGCTGCTCGCAGTGCCCGCGGATCTCGAAGGGATCGGCGCCCTCCAGGGCGGGCACCACCATCCGGACGTGCCGCCGGTGCTCCTCCCCGGCGGTGAAGTAGATGGACGGCAGGGGCCGTCCGACCATCGGGAGCAGCGGCCAGTCGTCGGGGATGTGCGGCCACTGGTTCCACAGGCCCACGTCGCGCGGGAACAGTTCGCCGTCGCTGGTGACCCGGTGGAGCTCGCGGTACCCCACGACCAGCCAGGCGGGCACCCCGCCCGGCAGCTCGACGGGGACGACGGGCCCGTGGTCGCGCCGCATGGCCCGGTAGAGGGCCTGGGGGTCGACCTGGAACCCGGGCCCGTCGAGGGACACGGCGGCGCTCGCGTGCGCGGGGCACCCGGGGGGCGGCTGCGGTGCGGGCGGCCGCCGGGCGGGCGGCTGCTCGGGGTGGGGATGCGTCATGAGTCCTGAACTCCCGACTCCTGTGGCGACAGCCGCACGTGTCGCGTTCATGTGATCAACGCTGGCTCACTATAGGGAGGTTGTGTGTCGCAGGAGCCCTCCATCGCGATCAATTCCGAACAGAGGGCGGACGAGAAGGAGCAGTTGGCGATCGAGCGTGCGCTACGGAGGAACAAAGAAGGAACAAGGGGGAGCGTTCCCGCCCTTGTGCGCGGCTCCCGGCTCCGGAACCGGCCGGAGGGAGGGACGATTTTCCGTCAGGTCGGTGACGACGGGTCCCGGCCCTCGTGAGCGGAACGAGAAGAACCATGAACTGGACGCTGGAAGTCGTCCCGGTCCCCGTCACGGACATGGACCGGTCGAAGGAGTTCTACGGCGAGAAGTGCGGCTTCACGATCGACCTGGACAGTGAGGTGGCCCCGGGCGTGCGGGTCGTCCAGGCGACCCCGCCGGGCTCGCGCTGTTCGATCGCGATGCTGAGCGGGATGCCGCCGATGCCGGGCACGCGGCAGACGCTCCCGGGCGGCCTGCACGGCCTCCAGCTCTGCGTCACGGACATCGAGGCGGCACGGAGGGAGCTGGTGGCCCGGGGCGTCGAGGTCTCCCCCGTCCTGCACGTCGGCGCGACGGGCTGGGAGGAGGGGAAGGGCGGCACCTGGAACTCGTTCATGACGTTCGAGGACCCGGACGGCAACGGCTGGACGGTCCAGGAGGCGCCGTCGGAACTGTCGGAACGCTGAGGGTACGGGGCACGGGGAGCCCCGGAACCCCGGCGTCTCAGAACCCCGGACGCCTCAGAACCCCCGATAGAAGTGCCGGAGCCCGTCGCCCTCCGCGACGCGCCGCATCCCGGCGGCCTCCATGACCCGGTGCGAGGCGGAGTTGTCCAGGTCGGCGTCCCCCTTCACCCCGGCGACGCCGGCCACCCGGGCGGTTTCGAGGAGCGCGCGCAGGGCCTCGGAGGCGTACCCCTTCCCCCGTACACCGGGCACGAGTCCGTACCCCACGGTCACGACCCCGACGTCGTCGGGCGGCCCGTGGAACCCGATGCCCCCGACGGCGAGCCCGCTCTCGGTCAGCCGCACCTCATAGGCCCGGAAGACCCCGGGATCCCCCCGCTCGAAGACCCCCCGCAGAAACCCGCCGCACCCCCGCACGTCCCCGTCCTGCGGATACCCCTCGGCCCAGAGGTCCCCGGGGAGGGGCGCCCGCGCGACGATCCGCTCGGCTTCACGAACGCTCAACGGATGCAGGAGGAGCCGCGCGGTGAGAACGGGGAGAACCTTCGCTCCGGAGGCCCGCGGGATCACCGCGCCTCCATCGGCTCGACCCGCCCGAGCGCCTCCGCGAGCGGAACTCCGGTGCGGGCGGCGGCGATGCGCCGGGCCCGCACCTGCGCCCGGGTCCGCGGCCGGAACTCGGGCTCCCGCCCGCATCCGCACGCCTCGAACCCCTCGTACCGCAGCCCGGCCCGGAGCACGACCGCGACGACCGACCACGCCTTCCGGTCACTGCGCCGGGGCGCGGCGAAGTCGTGCCCGGCGCACAGCATCGGCTCGGAGCAGCGGGGGCACGGGTGCCCGGCGCCGTTCGGATGCCGTTTAAAACCGATCCGGCACGAGACGCACGCGTAGTGCAGCTTGTAGTGGACGAAGGCGTAGGTGCACATGCCCAGACGGTACTGACGGGCCTCGGCCACGGACCACCGGATAACCGCCGCGCGCCGCCTACTGCTACGGACCGGTGGTCATCGACCACCGGCCCGTAGTGCTGTGCGCGTCGAGAACCGCCGCTGACCTGGTCTTACAGCACCGGCAGGTTCTTCCGCAGCTCGAAGGCGGTGACCTCCGAGCGGTACTCCTCCCACTCCTGCTTCTTGTTGCGCAGGAAGAAGTCGAAGACGTGCTCGCCCAGGGTCTCCGCGACCAGTTCGCTCTTCTCCATGAGGGAGATCGCCTCGCCCAGGTTCTGCGGGAGGGGCTCGATGCCCATCGCGCGGCGTTCCGAGTCGGAGAGGGCCCAGACGTCGTCGTCGGCGCCGGCCGGGAGTTCGTAACCCTCCTCGATGCCCTTGAGGCCGGCCGCGAGGAGGACGGCGTAGGTCAGGTAGGGGTTGGCGCCCGCGTCGATGGAGCGGACCTCAACGCGGGAGGAGCCCGTCTTGCCCGGCTTGTACATGGGGACGCGGATGAGGGCCGAGCGGTTGTTGTGGCCCCAGCAGATGTACGAGGGGGCCTCGCCGCCCGAGCCGGCCGTGCGGGAGGAACCGCCCCAGATGCGCTTGTAGGAGTTGACCCACTGGTTGGTGACGGCCGAGATCTCGCCCGCGTGCTTCAGGAGGCCCGCGATGAAGGAGCGGCCCACCTTGGAGAGCTGGTACTCGGCGCCCGACTCGTAGAAGGCGTTCCGGTCGCCCTCAAAGAGGGAGAGGTGGGTGTGCATGCCCGAGCCCGGGTACTCCGAGAACGGCTTCGGCATGAAGGTGGCCTGCACCCCCTGCTCCAGGGCCACCTGCTTCATGACCAGGCGGAAGGTCATGATGTTGTCGGCCGTGGAGAGCGCGTCGGCGTAGCGGAGGTCGATCTCCTGCTGGCCCGGCGCCCCCTCGTGGTGGGAGAACTCCACCGAGATGCCCATCGACTCCAGCATCGTGATCGCCTGGCGGCGGAAGTCCATGCCGACGTTCTGCGGGGTGTGGTCGAAGTAGCCCGAATTGTCGGCCGGGGTGGGCCGGGAGCCGTCGAGCGGCTTGTCCTTCAGGAGGAAGAACTCGATCTCGGGGTGGGTGTAGAAGGTGAAGCCCAGGTCCGAGGTCTTGGCCAGGGCCCGCTTCAGGACGTAGCGCGGGTCCGCGAAGGACGGCGAGCCGTCCGGCATCAGGATGTCGCAGAACATCCGGGCCGTGCCCGGGGCCTCCGCGCGCCACGGCAGGATCTGGAACGTGCCCGGGTCCGGCTTGGCGATCATGTCCGACTCGTAGACGCGGGCGAAGCCCTCGATCGCGGAGCCGTCGAAGCCGATGCCCTCGTCGAAGGCCTGCTCCAGTTCGGCCGGCGCCACGGCCACCGACTTGAGGAAGCCGAGCACGTCGGTGAACCACAGGCGCACGAAGCGGATGTCGCGCTCTTCGAGCGTACGGAGCACGAATTCCTGCTGCTTGTCCATTTCCACACCCATCCTCGCTGGTCAGGCCGCCTGATCCCACCGCCTCGGGCACATCGGGGGCACCTGAGCATCCCACCACATGGTTTCGCGCACGTTGCACACCCATACTGCCTGTTCGGTTGTGACTCAGGTAACGGGGGACGGGGCCTTTCCCGCCTCCGTTCCTCCTCTCCCGCCCGGCCTCCGGCACTCGGTGGTACCCCGTTCGGCCCACGGAGGGCCTTCGCCCACTACGATCTCCGCCCATGGGGGCCCCACGGCTCGTACGCCCGTCCCGGCACGCGCGTCCCATGGCACTGGTGAGTGCCGTGGCGACGCTCCTCGCCGCGCTCTTCTTCTGTCTGGGCGCCGGACCGGAGGCCGGACCGGAATCCCATCACCGGGCGGTCCCGGAGCAGGAGGCACGGGCGGCGGCCGCCGTCACCGTCGAGTACGTCTGTCCGTACGACCGCGGCGGCTGCTCCCTCTTCCCCTCCCTCTCCCCCGCGGTGCTCAGCGCGCCCCCGCTCGATCCCCCGCTCCAGGCGGCGGACGGGCTGCCGCGCCTCGCCCCGGTCTCCGGCGACGGGCCGGCGCGCCGCTCCGGCGTCCGGCCGCGCGCGCCGGACCTGCACGTCCTTCAGGTTCTCCGGACCTAGGCGTACGGAGGGCGGCCCGGCCGCCACCCCCGCCGCACGTCCGTGCGCGAACCGAACCCCACCCCCACCTCCCGAAGAAGGACGACACCACCATGGCCGCCAACCGCTCCGCCAACGCCGACCGCCGCGCCCGAATAGAGGAGATGCGCCGCGCCGAGCAGGCCCGCGAGCGCCGCAACCGTCTGATCACCGTCGGCGTCTCGGCCGTCGTCGTGCTCGGCCTCGTCGGCTTCGGCAGCTTCGTGCTGCTGAAGAAGTCCGACGAGCAGGACAAGAAGGACGCCGCGGCCAAGGCCCCGATCGCGGCCGAGAAGACCTGGGACCCCGCCAAGCTCGGCCGCAACCACGTCCAGACGGCCGTGAAGTACGACATGAAGCCGCCGGTCGGCGGCGACCACAACCCGGTCTGGATGAACTGCGACGGCGACGTCTACGACAAGGCGATCCCCGACGTGAACGCCGTCCACTCCCTGGAGCACGGCGCCGTCTGGGTCACCTACAACAAGAAGGCCCCCAAGGCCGACGTGGAGAAGCTGGCCGCGAAGGTCGGCAAGACCAAGTACTCGCTGATGAGCCCCGTGGACGGCCAGACCGGGGCGATCATGCTGTCCGCCTGGGGCAAGCAGGTCACCGTGGACGGCGCGGACGACCCGCGCGTCGACGCCTTCTTCACCAAGTACGTGCAGGGCCCGCAGACCCCCGAGCTGGGCGCCGCCTGCACGGGCGGGCTCGACGCGAGCGGTGCGGGCGGCGCGGGGATGGGCCAGTGAAGGTGAACCGCACGCAGGGGGCGGCGATCACCGCCGTCGCCCTCGCGCTGCTCTTCGCCGGGGGCGCCGTCACCGTCGCGTCGGCGGACCGCGACGGGGCGCCCGCGACCCCGGTCTCCGCTTCGGCGGACGCCGGGTTCGCCCGGGACATGGCGGTCCACCACCAGCAGGCCGTCGAGATGTCGTTCATCGTCCGGGACCGGACGGAGGACGAGGCCGTGCGCCGGCTCGCGTACGACATCGCCAACACGCAGGCCAACCAGCGGGGCATGATGCTCGGCTGGCTCGACCTGTGGGGGCTGCCCAAGAACGAGTCCGGCGTCGAGCCGATGGCCTGGATGGGCATGGGCGGCTCGGGCGACACCGGTCCGCTGGACGGGGCGCTCATGCCGGGCATGGCGACGAAGTCGCAGATCGAGGAGTTGCGCGCGGCCAGTGGCCGGGAGGCCGAGGTCCTGTACCTGAAGCTGATGACCGCGCACCACCGGGGCGGGGTCCACATGGCCGAGGGCTGCGTGCAGAAGTGCGTCGTGGGCGCCGAGCGCGCGCTCGCCCGGGGCATGGTCGACGCGCAGAAGTCCGAGATGCTGCTGATGGCGGACATGCTGAAGGAGCGCGGAGCCTGATCCCGGGCTCCCGGAGTGCGTCCCCGGCCCCCGTGACCCGCTGCGGTCGCGGGGGCCGTGGCGTGCGCCGACAATGAGGGTGCTCGGGGATTCGTACGACGACGTTCGACGACGAAAGGTACGCGACCCCATGACCACGGCGAAGGACATCATGCACCCCGGGGCCCAGTGGATCCCGGCTCACGAGACGCTCGACCGCGCCGCGCAGCTCATGCGCGACCTGAACGTGGGCGCACTGCCCATCGCCGACGAGAACGAACGCCTCTGCGGCATCCTCACGGACCGCGACATCGTCGTCGGCTGCGTGGCCATGGGCCACGACCCGTCCAAGGTGACCTGCGCCGAGATGGCCAAGGGCACCCCGCGCTGGGTCGAGGCGAACGCCGACGTGGGCGCCGTCCTGGAGGAGATGCAGAGCCACCGGATCAAGCGGCTGCCCGTCATCGAGGACAAGCAGCTCGTCGGCATGATCAGCGAGGCCGAGCTGGCGGAGCACCTGTCGGACGAGCAGATCAAGGCGTTCTGCATGAGCGTCTACGCCTCCTCCTGACCGTCCCCGTCACCGGAACCTCACCGGAGCCTCACCGGAGTGGGACCACGGTCGCCCGGGCCCTCGCGTCCGGGCGGTCCGGCACCTCCAGACGGTCCGGCGTACGGCGGTTCACGCGCCTGGGGCCATCCCCGTACCGTCCCGTTCCGTTCCCGGAATCCCGTACCCCACGACATAGCGTCGGTCTGACGATTAGACTGGGCCCGTGCCTCAACTACGCCTCGCCCTCAATCAGATCGACTCGACCGTCGGAGACCTCGCCGGAAACGCCGAGGCGATCGTGCACTGGACCCGGCACGCCGCCGGGCAGGGCGCGCACCTCGTCGCGTTCCCCGAGATGGTGCTGACCGGATACCCCGTGGAGGACCTCGCGCTGCGCTCCTCGTTCGTGGAGGCGTCCCGGGAGGCCCTGCGCGGGCTCGCCCTGCGCCTGGCCGAGGAGGGGTTCGGGGAGGTGCCGGTGGTCGTCGGCTACCTGGACCGCTCCGAGCGGGCGAAGCCCCGGCTCGGCCGGCCGGCCGGGTCGCCGGAGAACGCCGCCGCCGTCCTGTACGGCGGCGAGGTGGTGCTGCGGTTCGCCAAGCACCACCTGCCCAACTACGGGGTCTTCGACGAGTACCGGTACTTCGTGCAGGGCGACACCCTGCCGGTCGTCCGGGTCCACGGGATCGACGTGGCCCTGGCGATCTGCGAGGACCTCTGGCAGGACGGCGGCCGGGTCCCGGCGGCGCGCGCCGCGCGGGCGGGGCTGCTCCTGTCGGTGAACGCCTCGCCGTACGAGCGGAACAAGGACGACACGCGCCTCGAACTGGTCCGGACGCGGGCCCGGGAGGCCGGGTGCGTCACCGCGTACCTGGCGACGACCGGCGGCCAGGACGAGCTGGTCTTCGACGGCGACTCGATCGTCGTGGACGCGGAGGGCGAGGTCGTGGCGCGGGCCCCGCAGTTCGTCGAGGGCAGCGTGATCCTGGACCTGGAGCTTCCCGCGTACGACCCGGACGCCCCGGAGGGGCCGGTCGGCGAGGACGGGCTGCGGATCGACCGGGTGGTGCTCTCCGAGAAGCCGCTGCCCGCGTACGAGCCGGAGCTGACGGGCGGTTACGCGCGCCGGCTCGACGACGACGAGGAGGTGTACTCGGCGCTCGTCGTCGGACTGCGCGCCTACCTCGCGAAGAACGGCTTCCGCTCGGTCCTGGTCGGCCTGTCGGGCGGCATCGACTCCTCGCTCGTCGCCGCGATCGCCTGCGACGCGCTCGGCGCGGAGCACGTGTACGGGGTGTCGATGCCCTCGAAGTACTCCTCCGGGCACTCGCGCGGCGACGCGGCCGAGCTGGCCCGCAGGACCGGCCTGAACTACTGCACGGTGTCGATCGAGCCGATGTTCGACGCGTACATGGGGGCCCTCGGCCTCACCGGGCTCGCGGAGGAGAACCTCCAGGCCCGGCTGCGCGGCACGGCCCTGATGGCGCTCTCCAACCAGGAGGGGCACCTGGTCCTCGCGCCGGGCAACAAGTCCGAGCTGGCGGTGGGGTACTCGACGCTGTACGGGGACGCGGTCGGCGCGTTCGGGCCCATCAAGGACGTGTACAAGTCGGACGTCTTCCGGCTCGCGCGCTGGCGGAACCGGGCGGCCGAGGAGCGCGGCCAGACCCCGCCGATCCCGGAGAACTCGATCTCCAAGCCGCCCAGCGCCGAGCTGCGGCCGGGGCAGGTCGACACGGACTCGCTGCCGGACTACGAGGTCCTGGACGGCATCCTCGCCCTGTACGTGGACCGGGACCAGGGGCGGGACGCGATCGTGGCCGCCGGCTACGACGAGGAGCTGGTGACGCGGACGCTGCGGATGGTGGACACCGCGGAGTACAAGCGGCGCCAGTACCCGCCGGGCACCAAGATCTCGGCGAAGGGCTTCGGCAAGGACCGGCGCCTGCCGATCACGAACCGCTGGCGGGAGAGCCCGGCCGGCTGACCCGTCAGTTGGACGTCGGCCAGCTCGACAGGTGCCGCGTGCCGATCTTTTTCCGTCAAAGACCGACGAAAGATCGACAGCGCCCCATGCCCTCCCGGACTGGCGCCATATCCTCGCGCCAGGCAGCGACACCACTTCGCGCCGAATGCCGTACGCCCTGATGGCGTGCGGGCGTACCGCAGCAGTCGTGGGCACCACCGGCGGGAAACCGGGGCCGTCCTGGATGGCTGTCTCGTTCCGGCCACCGAGGTACTACCCTGCCGTGTGGCAGCGCGCTCGTTCGCGCCCATGCCCCGGGCTCCGGCCCGGGTAGCCCGGCGTATGCATCGTGCGGAAGCCGGGGCGATAGGGCCCGAGGAGGCCCTCGCCACGACCGACCACCACCGGGAAATCATCGTCACGGACGAGAAGGGCTTTACGTTCCGGCTCCCTCGGCCGCCCAAACCACTGCCTGCTCTGGACCCCAAGGGCACGGGGCGGCTCCGCCGGGCCCTGCAGGACAATCCACGGGTCAACCTCAGCACGGAGGCCATCGAGGCCGCCGCCGGTCTTTTCGCAGATCCGTCCCGAGCCGCACGCACGGTCGCGTACGACGACGGTCACGACAGCCTGAACGTCCAAGTGGCGGGTTCCGCCACGCTGTACGTTCTTGAGGGCATGGCATATGCGGACGCGCTGCTGCCCGTGCTGGGAAACCCGCGAATCTCCCATCTGGCGCAGGCTCCGTCGATGCCGAGCTCGCACGCCTCTGCGGACTCTCCTTCCTCGGCTCCGCCCTCGTCGGGTATGTACGCGTCCGACGGTACGACTCCGCTGGCTCAGCTCCGCGTCCGCTACGGTCGGATCGAGGACGCGTGCCGTGTCATCCGTACGACGGTCAAGGAGACCCTGAAGCAGCCAGGAGCGGACTACAGCGACTCCATCCTGGTGAACGGGGTGATGGCCCCGGTCGAAGCCGTACTCGTGGAAATGTCCTACGCCGACGGCAGTCCGCCGTCCGTTGTTCCGGCCCTGTACGACGGCACCTCTCGCTGCACCAGTGCGGCCAAGACCCGGCACGGGCTCGGCACGCACTCCGCCCAGGACCTTCAGGACGAGATCGCCGACTCCTTTGCGGCTGCCCTCACCCTCAGTACCCGCACGCGTCGTACGCGGTACGCCAAGTCCGCGCAGGCCGTGAACGCCGCGCTGGAACGGAGCAACCTGACCATGCCCGTCCTGCGGGAGCGGATGACGCGGCTGGTTCCCGTCCGGCTTGTCGTCGGAGCGGAGTTCCCGCCCGACGCCACCGCCTCCACGCTGCCCGACGCCGTGGCGACGGTCCAGAGCGCCCGGCACATCAGCGTCAACCCGTGGAGCGAGCCCGCCCAGGACCTGATGACTGCCGAGCGGATCGTGTCGCACCTGAACAGGCAGGGACTGGTACCGGGCGCCTTCGTCGACCTGGTAAACGAAGAGACCCTCCGCGACTCGGACGTCGAGCAGCTCTTCGGCGCGGGTACGGCCGCCCTGGTGCGTTACGACCGGACGGACTGGGTGGATCCGCTGTGGCGAGCGGCGAAGATCGCGCACACCTTGACCAGGCCAGCGGTGTTCGAGGAGGCCAAGCGCTTCGTCCGCTCCGACCGGGGGCTGTCCTCCGTACGTACGGAGCGGTACGCGGGATACCTGGGGGTGGTGATCGACATGTCGTTCCGGTTCTACAAGCCGAAGACGACTCCGGTCGCACGCCGTGCCTGGCGGGACGGCGGCGTGCTGTCGAGGGACGTCTTCGACCCCTGGGAGCTGGTTGTCGCCTCGGCAGCAGAACTGCGCGCGCGAACGCTGAAGGACGAGGCGGACGCCCGGTTGACCCTTCAGGTCCTGACCGGAACAGCACTGATCGCCGACGGCCTGCTCACCCCCGATTCCGGTGTCAAGGTGTCCAGCGGGCGGGTTCCCTATCGCAGCGCTCCCCCACTTCTCCTCGCCCAACTGCTCCGGACGCCGCACGGCGTACGACAGGCCGCGGCGGTACTGGCCCACTTCGATCCCGACCGGCCCGGTGGCGTCGGCAACCACGCGAAGTACACCTATCCACGCCTCGACCACCGCGGCCGGGCCGAGCGCGACGGAGCGGGCGTCGCCGTCCTCACGGAGGCGGACCTCCACTGGCAGGCCGACCCGGAACGGTCGCTGCAGGAACACACCTTGCGGGAACGGGAGAAAGCGACCGAGACTCGTTCGGAGACGCCTGAAGAACGCAACCGGCGCCGTCGGCAGGATCTGATCCGCTACTTGGCGGAGGCCCGTCGGACCGCAGATGACCTGCGGAGCCAGAAGGCCCTCTTCCCCGATGAGCTGAAGGAGCATCCATTGGGTCTGCGCGCGGACTGGAAGGAGATCCACCAGTCCGTCCGCGGCTTGGAGGACACGCTGATCGAAACACAGCCTCCGGCAGACCCGGACCCGTCCTTGGATCACGAGGTCGGCTGAGGCAGGGCCGGGGGACGGGAGCCGCCGGGACGGGGCGTTCGACTGGGCGGTTCAGACGGCGCGTTCCGGCTCGGCCGCCGCCCGGTCCCCTCTGGCGACGACGCGGGAGGCCCCCTCCGGCGTACGGCGGTCGAGCAGGCCCGCCACCGCCGCGACCGCCAGGCCGACGACGGTGAGGCCCGCGCCGACCAGGGTCGGGGAGGTCCAGCCCCAGCCGGCGGCGACGGCCGCGCCGCCCGCCCAGGCGCCGCCCGCGTTGGCGAGGTTGAAGGCCGAGTGGTTGGAGGCGGAGGCGAGCGTGGGCGCGTCCGCGGCCTTGTTCATGACCAGCATCTGGAGCGGGGTGGTGGTCATGAAGCCGACCGCGCCGAGCACGACGACCGTGACCAGGGCCAGCCAGGGCACGTGGACGGTGAAGCGGAAGGCGACCAGGGCGAGGACGAGGGCGGCGAGCGAGCCGTACAGGGTGGGGCGCAGGGCGCGGTCGGTCAGCGGACCGGCGGCGAGCGCGCCGCCGGTCATCCCGAGGCCGAAGAGGGCGAGCACGAGCGTGACGGTGGAGTCGCCGAAGCCCATCACCTCGGTGGTCATCGAGGCGAGGTACGAGTAGACGGCGAAGACGCCCGCGAAGCCGAAGACGGCGGTGAGCAGGCCGAGCAGCACCTGCGGGCGGCCGAGGGCGCGCACCTCGCGGCCCAGGCCCCCGTGCCGGTCGGCGGGGATCCGCGGGACGAGGCGGGCGAGCGCGGCCACGGCGAGCAGGCCGATCGCGGCGACCACGAGGAAGGTGGCCCGCCAGCCGAGGTGCTGGCCGAGGAGGGTCGCGGCCGGTACGCCGAGGATGTTGGCGACGGTGAGGCCGAGGAACATGGTGGCCACCGCCCGCGCCCGCCGGTCCTCGCGGACGAGCCGGGCGGCGACGACCGCGCCGAGGCCGAAGAACGCGCCGTGCGGGAGGCCGGCGAGGACCCGGCCCGCGAGGAGCCAGCCGAAGCCGGGGGCGAGCGCGGAGGCGAGGTTGCCGACCGTGAAGAGGGCCATGAGCAGGAGCAGCATCCGCTTGCGCGGGACGCGGGAGCCGAGGGCGGTGAGCAGCGGGGCGCCGACGACGACCCCGATCGCGTACGCCGAGACGAGGTGCCCCGCGGTGGGGACGGAGGTGCCGAGGTCCTCGGCGACCTGGGGCAGGAGGCCCATCATCACGAATTCGGTGGTGCCGATGCCGAAGGCGGAGACGGCCAGGGCGAGCAACGCCAGGGGCATGGGAGGGAGAGCCTTCCGGAGGGGGAGACGGGATTAGTTCGCTGTCTGAACAAATTGTCGCAGACGGCGTGTTCCCGGTGGCTTCCGGAAGGTGAAGGGGACGTTTCGGCGCGGGGCCGGTTCGGTTCGGGGGCGGCTCGGGGGCGGCTCGGGGCCGGTTCGGTTCGGGGCCGGTTCAGAACGTCACGCGGGCGGCGATCGGGAGGTGGTCGCTCCGCGTGGCGGGCAGCGCCCAGGAGGAGACGGGCTCGACGCCCTTGACCATGATCTGGTCGATGCGGGCCATCGGGAACGAGGCCGGCCAACTGAACCCGAAGCCGTCGCCGGCCGCGCCCTGGGTGGAGCGGAGCTGCGAGGTGACGGCGTTGAGGGCGCGGTCGTTCATGGTGCCGTTGAGGTCGCCGAGGAGGACGAGCCGCTCGTGCGGGTCGCGGGAGATGGCGGCCCCGAGCGCGTCGGCGCTGTTGTCGCGCTGGTTGGCGGTGAAGCCGGCGTTCATCCTGACCCGCACCGAGGGCAGGTGGGCGACGTACACGGCCACCTCGCCCTTCGGGGTCACGACGGAGGCGCGCATGGCGCGGGTCCAGCCCATGTGGATGTCGACGGGCTGCGCGCCGCGCAGCGGGAGCTTGCTCCAGAGGCCGACGGTGCCCTGGACGGAGTGGTACGGGTAGGCCTCGGCGAGGCCCTCCTCGTAGACCGGGACCATGTCGCCCTTGAGCTCCTCCAGGGCGAGCACGTCGATGCCGGAGGCGGCGAGCTGCCGGGCGGCGCCCTCGGGGTCGGGGTTGTCGGCGTTCACGTTGTGGGTGGCGACGGACAGGTCGCCGCCGGGGGCCGACTTGTCGGCGACGAGCCCGCCGAAGAGGTTGAGCCACACCGCGGTCGGCAGGAGCAGCGCGATCAGCGCGGTGGCGGACCGGCGCAGCAGGGCGAGGACGAGCAGGAGCGGCACGAAGAGGCCGAACCAGGGGAGGAAGGTCTCCGTGAGGCTGCCCAGGTTGCCGATCCGGTTGGGGATGTCGGAGTGGAGGACCATGACGAGGGTCAGCGCCACGGCGGCCAGGGCGATCAGGATGCCCCGGCGCCAGATCCCCCGGTCGCGGCGGAGCCGGTCGAGGGCGGTCCGGAACCGGGAACGGGGACGCTCGCCGTTCGCGCCGCCGTACTCGGTCCCCGTCGTGTCCACCCGCGTCATCGCTGCCCTCACTGCCGTGCGCCGTGCCGTCTTGCCTGTTGCCGTGACCCGACGTCGACACTAGGCGATGAGGGGGCGGCCGTACTCCCCCAGGGACGACACCGTGCGCGTGGCGGGTTCCTCCGGGGGCGCGCGGACGGGGCTGTTGTGACAGAACGCTCATATTCGCGCCGGTCCGCACCCCGGGACGGCCGGGGGCGGTCGGGTGCCGGGCGGGGAGTCGGCCGGGCGCCGGGCCGGGTGTCGGGCACGGGCGTCAGGTACGGGGGTGCAGGCCGTCCAGGACGGTGTCGACGACCCGCTCGGCGAGGCCGGGCGCCAGGTCGGAGGAGTCCGGGCGGATGACGGTGCGCAGCAGCAGGGGGCCGACGAGGAGGTCGTTGACGAACTCGGCGTCGAGGTCGTCGCGGATCTCGCCCTCCGCCATGCCGCGCCGCACGGCGTCCAGGCCGATCCGGCGGCGCGGTTCGATGACGGTGAGGTGGTAGGCGTCCCACAGCTTGGGATAGAGCTGCATCTGCGAGAAGACGGTGTGGAGGAGGGCGGAGGAGCGCTTGGCGAGGCCGCGCTGCCGCAGGGCCTCCAGGAGCGCCACGAGGTCGTCCCGGGCCGAGGTGCCGGGCAGCACCGGGTCCGGGGGCTCCAGGGAGCGCAGCAGGTCGACGAAGAGGTCCTCCTTGCCGGACCAGCGGCGGTAGATGGCGGCCTTGCCGACCCCGGCGGTGCGGGCGATCCGCTCGATGGACAGCTCGGTCAGCGGGACCCCGTCGTCCAGGAGCCCCCCGACCGCCTCGAAGATCGCCTGGTCGACGGCCTCGGAGCGGGGGCGGCCGCGGCGGGGGGCGGGCGCGGGGTCCCCGCACCCGCCCCCGCCGCGGGGTGCCGCCGTCCCGGCCTCCGGCCCCCCGCCGGGGGCGCCCCCGTCGGCGTGGGGGTCCGGGTTCTCGCCGTTCTGGAGCGACACGTGCGTTCCGCCTCTCGTCCGGGGGCTGCGGGTTACCGTCGGGCCGATTCTCCCGCCCCGGTGCCGGGGGCCGGTACCGAGGCCCGGGGGGTGTCGCCCTCCGGGCGGCCGCCGGGAGCGCCCGCGCCCGGGTCCGCCGGGGCGCGGCCCGGCAGGAAGGCGGCGACGACCGCCGCGCCGACCAGGGCGATCGCGGCCGAGGCGATCGCCGTGACGTGCATGGCGTCCAGGAAGGCCTGGTACGCGGGGGCCACCAGGTCCCGGCCCGCCGGGCCGAGCTTCTCGGCGACCGCGAGGGTGCCCTCGACGGACTCGCCCGCCAGGGACCGCAGCGCCGCCGGCACCCCGCCCAGGTGGCCCTCGATCTCGCCCCGGTAGGTGGAGGAGAGCACCGAGCCGAGGACGGCCACGCCGAGCGCGCCGCCGACCTGCCGGAAGGTGTTGTTGATCGCCGAGCCGGAGCCCGCCTTCTCGCGGGGCAGCGCCTGCATGATCGCGACCGTGACCGGCGGCATGATGTGCGCCATGCCCGTGCCCTGGAGGAAGAAGACGACTTCGAGGACCCAGACCGGGGTGGAGGCGTCGAAGAGGGCGAAGGCGGCGAGGCCGAGGGCGACGAGCAGCATGCCGGCGGCGCACACGGTCCGGGCGCCGAAGCGCTCGACGACGATCCGGGCGCGGGGCGCGAACGCCATCTGCGCGACGGCCAGCGGCAGCAGGAGCAGGCCGGACTCCAGGGCGGTGTAGCCGCGGACGCTCTGGAGGTAGAAGGCCGAGAAGAAGGTCACGCCCATGAGGGCGAAGAAGACGAGCGCGATCGCGGCGACGGCGGCCGAGAACGCGGGCTTCCTGAAGTACGACATGTCGATGGCCGGGTGGTCGCTGCGCCGCTCGTGCAGGACGAAGCCGACGAGGACCGCGAGGCCGCCGAGGACCGGGGCGAGGACGGTGACGTCGGTGAAGTCCGCCAGCTCGCCGCCGCGAATGATCCCGTACACGAGGAGGACGAGGCCGACGACGGAGAGGAGCACGCCGGGCACGTCGACGCGGCCGGGGCGGGGGTCCCGGGAGTCGGGCACGAGCCAGACCATCAGGGCCAGGGCGAGGAGCACGACGGGCACGTTGACGAGGAAGATCGATCCCCACCAGAAGTGTTCGAGCAGGAGGCCGCCGGTGATGGGGCCGATCGCGATGGCGAGGCCGACGCTTCCGGCCCAGATGCCGATGGCCTTGGGCTGCTCGTCGCGCTCGAAGACGTTCATGAGGACGGCGAGGGTCGCGGGCATCACGAAGGCGGCGCCGAAGCCCATGACGGCGCGGTAGGCGATCAGCTCGCCCGGGGAGCCGGAGAAGGCGGCGAGGGCGGAGCCGATGCCGAAGACGGTGATGCCGAAGAGCAGCACCTTCTTGCGGCCGAGGCGGTCGCCGAGCAGGCCGGAGGTGAAGAGGAGCCCGGCGAAGACGAGCGTGTAGGAGTTGATGGCCCACTCCAGCTCGCTCTGGGTGGCGCCGATGCCGGTGGGGGCGGGGGCGGCGATCGTCCTGACGGCCACGTTCAGGATCGAGTTGTCGAGGACGACGATCAGCAGGCTGAGCATCAGGACGCCGAGGATCGCCCAGCGGCGCCGGTGGACGGCTTCGGGGACGCGGGGCCCGGCGGGTATCGCGGGTGCGGCGGGTGCGGTGGACGGCTGTGACATGCCGATCAGCGTACGACCATTTCGATACGGAACGGTCTCGTATCGAAAAACCTGGACGAGTCTTTACGTTGTACCGACATCTCTTTACGGTGCGCCGCTTCACGCCCCGCCGGACTTCACACACGGCGGCGGTGTGAACAGCGCCACTCCGGCCCACTTTCCCGTCCGCCCGCCGAAGTGCCACCATGGACGTGGTCCGGGGACGCCGTGAGGGCGCCTCGAGATGACAACAAGGAGCCGTTCACCATGACGCTTCAGGCTGCCCAGAAGGCGCCCGCCGCCACCGGCGACACCACCAGGTCGCTGTACGGGGGGACGGGCACCCGCCGCATCACCGTCCACGACATCGCCGCCGCCAAGGCCCGCGGCGAGAAGTGGCCCATGCTCACCGCCTACGACGCGATGACCGCCTCCGTCTTCGACGAGGCCGGCATCCCGGTCATCCTCGTCGGCGACTCGATGGGCAACTGTCACCTCGGCTACGACACCACCGTGCCCGTCACGATGGACGAGATGACCCTCCTCTCCGCCGCCGTCGTGCGCGGCACCCGGCGGGCCCTCGTCGTCGGCGACCTCCCCTTCGGCTCGTACCAGGAGGGGCCCGTCCAGGCCCTGCGCAACGCCACCCGGCTCGTCAAGGACGCCGGCGTCGGCGCGATCAAGCTGGAGGGCGGCGAGCGCTCGCTGCCGCAGACCGAGCTGCTCGTCCAGGCCGGCATCCCCGTCATGTCCCACCTGGGCCTGACCCCGCAGTCCGTCAACACCATGGGCTACCGGGTGCAGGGCCGCTCCGACGAGGCCGCCCACCGACTGCTCCGCGACGCCAAGGCCGCGCAGGACGCGGGCGCGTTCGCGGTCGTCCTGGAGCTCGTGCCGGCCGAGCTGGCCGCCGAGGTCACCCGCTCGCTGCACATCCCGACCATCGGCATCGGCGCGGGCGCCGGGACCGACGCGCAGGTCCTCGTCTGGACCGACATGGCCGGTCTGACCGGCGGCAAGGTGCCGCGCTTCACCAAGCAGTACGCCAACCTCCGCGAGACGCTCGGCGACGCCGCCCGCGCCTTCGCCGAGGACGTCTCCGGCGGGGCGTTCCCCGCCGAGGAGCACACCTTCCACTAGGGATCAGGGATCCGGGGAAGACCCCCGAGAAGCCACCGCGGCACCTCCGACAGCCCGCCGACATCCCCCGTCGGCGGGCTGTCGGCCGTCTGTCGGGGCGCTGTCGGTGGGGCCGTGTTCCATGGTGGACATGACGCGATCACACACCAACGCCGTCGAGGTACGGGGCCTCGTGAAGCACTTCGGCGCGACGAAGGCCCTCGACGGGGTCGACCTGGACGTCCGCGAGGGCACGGTCCTCGGGGTCCTCGGCCCCAACGGCGCCGGCAAGACCACCCTCGTCCGCTGCCTGTCCACCCTGCTCTTCCCGGACGCCGGGACCGCCGTCGTCGCCGGCTACGACGTGGTGCGCCAGCCCCGCCAACTGCGCCGCACCATCGGCCTCACCGGCCAGTACGCCTCGGTCGACGAGAAGCTGTCCGGCTGGGAGAACCTCTACATGATCGGGCGGCTGCTCGACCTCTCCCGCAAGGACGCCCGGGCCCGCGCCGACGAGCTCCTGGAGCGCTTCTCGCTCACCGAGGCCGCCAAGCGGCCCGCGATGAACTACTCGGGCGGCATGCGCCGGCGGCTCGACCTGGCCGCCTCGATGATCGGGAAGCCGGCCGTCCTCTACCTGGACGAGCCGACGACCGGCCTCGACCCGCGCACCCGCAACGAGGTGTGGGACGAGGTCCAGCGGATGGTCTCCGAGGGCGCCACGGTCCTGCTCACCACCCAGTACATGGAGGAGGCGGAGCAGCTCGCGAACGAGCTGACCGTCATCGACCGCGGCAAGGTCATCGCCAACGGCAAGGTCGACGACCTCAAGGCCCGGGTCGGCGGCCGCACCCTGAAGGTGCGCCCGGTGGACCCGGCCGACCTGACCGCCATGGCCGCCGCGCTGCGCGAGACCGGTCTCGACGGCGTCGCCGGCGCGACCGTCGTCGCCGACGAGGGCGCGCTGTACGTGCCGATCCTCGCCGACGAGCAGCTCACCGCCGTCGTGGCCCTGCTCGGCGCGCGCGGCTTCGGCATCGCCCACATCGGCACCCATCTGCCCAGCCTGGACGAGGTGTTCCTGGCGATCACCGGCCAGAAGACGACCGTGTCCGACGCGCTTCCCGAGGAGGTCGCCGCATGAGCACCGCCACCACGACCACACCGCTCTCCACCACCCCCGTCGGCGGCCCGGACAAGGGCACGGGCCCGGCGCGGACGCCGGCCGGCGAGGGCCGGATCGGCCTGCGGGCCAACCTGCGCCACATCGGCGCGCTCGCCCGGCGCAACGCCCTCCAGATCAAGCAGGACCCGGAGTCGATGTTCGACGCGGTCCTGATGCCGATCATCTTCATCCTGCTGTTCGTGTACGTCTTCGGCGGCGCGATCGCCGGCAAGGGCAACAACGACGCGTACGTGAACTACGTGACGCCCGGCCTGATGGCGATGATGGGCATGAACATCGCCATGGCCGTCGGGTCCGGCGTGAACGAGGACTTCAAGAAGGGGGTCATGGACCGGTTCCGGACGATGCCGATCGCCCGGTCCTCCGTCCTGATCGCCAAGATCGTCGTCGAGGTCGGCCGGATGCTGATCGCCACCGCGATCCTGCTCGGCATGGGCTTCCTGCTCGGCATGGAGGTCAAGACCTCGGTGCTCGAACTCTTCGCCGCGATCGGCCTGTCGATGGTCTTCGGCGCCTCGCTGATGTGGATCTTCATCCTGCTCGGCCTCACCATGAAGACGACGCAGGCGGTCCAGGGGGTCGCGATGCTGGTCCTGATGCCGCTCCAGTTCGGCTCGTCGATCTTCGCCCCGCCGACCTCGATGCCGGGCTGGCTGGAGACCTTCACCGACTACAACCCGCTCTCCAACCTCGCCGACGCCGCGCGGAACCTCGTCAACGGCGGTCCGCTCGCCCACTCGGTGTGGATGACCCTCGGCTGGTCGGTGCTGATCACGGTCGTCACGGCGCCGATCGCGGTCGCCAAGTTCCGCAAGAAGACCTGAGCCGGGGTCCCCGGGGGGTCAGGACTCGGCGCGCTCTCTGATCGCGTCGGCGGCGCGACCGAGCAGGGCGGCGGCCTCTTCGAAGGAGAGGCCGCCGCCCTCGGCGCGTGCCGCCTCGAACTCCGCGTCGCCGAGCACGGAACGGCCGAGTTCGGTGGCCCGCTCCCACTGCTCCCGCTCGGTCGGCGGCGGCAGGTGCCCCGGCGGGAGCAGGCCGTCCCTGGCCCCGAGCAGCACCGCGCCGGTCCGCGCCTCCGGTCCGCCGAGTCCGGCCAGGGCCCAGGCGGCGACGATCAGGTGCATCGCCGGCATCTGCGGGCCGATCATCATGGACAGCGGGCCCAGGGAGCTCTCGTACGCCTCCTCCGCGAGGGCGAGCCCGGAGGCGTACCGTCCGTCCAGGACGTCCAGCCAGCCGAGGACGCCGAGGGTGAAGCCCTTGAAGAGGGCGAGGGTGTCCGAGTCGAACTCCCCGAGGAGCGCGTCGAGGTGCTCGCGGGCCTCGTCGGTGCGTCCCGCGCGGCCGAGTGCCACCCCGAGGAACATGCGGGCGCCGACGCGGGGTTCGTGGCCCAGGCCGTGGTCGTCGGCCAGGATCTCGCGCAGGATCGCCTCGCCCTCGGCGGGCCGCCCGGCCTCGACGAGCGTGCCGGCGTACCGGGCCCGCAGGAGCAGCACCTGCGCCTGGGCGCCGATCCGTTCGGCGTGGCCGATGGCGGCGGTGAAGTCCTCGGCGGCCTCCTCGAACAGCAGCAGCCGCTCCCTGGCCTCCGCGCGGGAGGAGAGCGCCTCGGCCGCGCCCCAGGCGTCGCCGAACCGGACGAAGACCTCCAGGCTCTCGTCGGCGTCGGCGATCGCCTGGGCCGCCCGGTCGCCCCGGTTGGCGAGCAGGTTGGCGCGCAGTTGGAGGACGTTGGCGAGGTCCCAGTCGTAGCCGTACCGGCGGCAGGCGTCGACGGTGACGTCGAGCACGTCGACGAGCCGGTCGGCCTCCCCGATGAGGAGGAGCGCGAAGAAGGCGAAGGCGCCGGGCAGCCGGCAGGACTGGGGCAGGCCGGGGTCGTGGGCGGCGGTCATCTCGCGCAGCCGCCGCACGCCCTCGGGGGTGGTCCAGCGGCCCGTGTCGTGGCTCATGTTGATCAGTTCGACCAGCCGGACCCCGCGCCGGGCCTCCCAGCGCTGTTCCTCGGAGAGCGGCGGCGGGGCGGCCGTGCACGGCTCGTGCAGGGGGACGACGGGGGCGGCGGGCGGCGCGAACGGGTCGGGGCCGAGGGCCGCGGCGGCCCGGGCCCAGTGCAGGGCGTCGGTGCGCAGGTCGCGCATCTGCCAGTACCAGAGCAGGGAGTGGACGAGGACGAGTGCCTCGTCCTCGTCGCGGGCGTCGACCGCCCGGCGCAGGGCGGTGCGGAGGTTGCCGTAATCGGTCTCGAAGCGGGCGATGGCGGCCACCTGCCCCGGCCCCCGCAGCTCCGGATCCGTACGCCGGGCCAGCTCCCGGTAGTACGTCAGGTGCCGCCGCTCCACCCCCGCCCGCTCCCCCGCCTCCACCAGCCGCTCCCCCGCGTACTCCGCCACCGTCTCCAGCAGCCGGTAACGCATCCCCGCCCCACCCGGCGACGCCACCACCAACGACTTGTCCACCAACGCACCCAGCACATCCAGCACGTCCCCGGCCTCCACACCCCCGCACACCACCTCCGCCGCCCCCAGATCACACCCACCCGTGAACACCGCAAGCCGCCGCAACACCACCCGCTCCGCACCCTCCAGCAGATCCCACGACCAGTCCACCACCGCCCGCAACGTCTGCTGCCGCGGCAACACCGTCCGCGCCCCCGCCGTCAACAACCGGAAACGGTCGTCAAGACGCTCCGCGATCTGCCGCACCGACAACACCCGCAACCGCGCCGCCGCCAACTCGATCGCCAACGGCAACCCGTCCAGACGACGACACACCTCCTCCGCCGCCTCCCGGTCCTCCCCCACCACGAACCCCGGCCGCGCCGCCGCCCCCCGCTCCCCCAACAACCGCAACGCCATCCCCACCGGCAACGGACCCAACGGCCGCACCACCTCCCCCGGCACCCCCAACGGCTCCCGACTCGTCGCCAGGATCCGCAGCCCCGGACAGCGGGCCAGGAGGACCTCGGCCAGCTCGGCGGCGGCACCGACCACGTGCTCGCAGTTGTCCAGGAGCAGCAGCATCCGGCGTCCGGCGCAGTGCTCGACGAGCCGGGCGAGGGGGTCGTTCCCGGCCCGCAGCTCCTCGGCCCCCGCGCCGCGCAGGACGGTCTCGCGGGCGCCGACGGCCGCGAGGACGGCCTCGGGCACGGCCTCCGGGGAGGTGACGGGGGCGAGTTCGGCGACCCAGGCGCCGTCCGGCCAGGCCTCGGCGCCGCGCTCGGCGGCCTCCTGCGAGAGGCGGGTCTTCCCGGCGCCGCCGGGCCCGAGCAGGGTGACGAGCCGGGCCGCCCGCAGGTCCTCCCGGAGCGCGGCGATCTCCTCGTCGCGGCCGACGAAGCTGGTGAGCCGGGCGCGCAGGTTCCCCCGGACGGGGGCGGGAGCGGGCGTGGGCCTCGCCGGCGCCGTCTCCCCGGCGAGCAGTGCGGCGTGGAGGGCGCGCAGGGCCGGGGACGGGTCCGCGCCGAGGCGGTCGGCCAGGGCGCGGCGGACCTCTTCGTACGCGGCGAGCGCCTCGGCCGCCCGGCCCGTGTCGCGCAGGGCGCGGATCCGCAGGGCCTGGAGGGGCTCGTCCAGCGGGTGGGCCGCGCAGAGGGCGGTCAGCTCGGGGAGGGCGGCGGGCGCGTCGCCGAGGGCCAGGGCGGCGTCGAGCCGGGCGCGGCGGGCGTCGAGGCGGCGGGCCTCCCAGCGGGCGGCCTCGGCGGCCCGGTCCGGCAGGTCGGCGAGGGCGGGGCCGCGCCAGAGCCCGAGGGCCTCGTCGAGCAGGGCGGCGGCCCGCCCGGCGTCCCCGGCGGCCAGGGCGGCGGCCCCGTCGGCCGCGAGCCGTTCGAAGCGGCGGGCGTCCACGTCCTCGGGGCGGGCGTCGAGCCGGTAGCCGCCCTCGGTGGAGGCCACCCGGTCCCGGCCCAGGGCCCTGCGCAGCCGCCCGACCAGGGCCTGGAGCGCGGCGACCGCGTCGGCGGGCGGCTCGTCGCCGTACCAGACCTCGTCCACCAGCTCCCGTACGGGCACGGGCCGGCCGGCCCGCAGGGCGAGGACGGTGAGCAGCGCCCGGACCCGGGGGCCGCCGACGGCCACGTCGGTGCCGTCGGACGCGTGGACGAGGGTGGGACCGAGGACGGAATAGCGCACGGCCCCATTCTCCGTGAGTCCCGGCCCGGAACCGGACCCGGTCCCGGTACGTTCCCCGCACACCAGCCTTCCCCGTCCCCCTGGGAGCCTCCGTGATGACCACGGCCACCGCCCGGAGCCGCGAGCGGCGGGTCAGTCCCGTCTTCCTGGCGATCCTCGCCGTCATGGCCGTCACCGGGTGGGCGGTGTGGACGGACTTCGCCGCCCTGCCCGGTCTCGCGGTCTTCCTCTTCGTGACCTCGGCGTGGGTGGTGTCGCTCTGCCTGCACGAGTACGCGCACGCCCGGACGGCCCTGCACGGCGGGGACGTCACGGTGGGCGCGAAGGGCTATCTGACGCTGAACCCGCTGAAGTACACGCACGCGGCGCTGAGCATCGTGCTCCCGGTGCTCTTCGTGATCATGGGCGGGATCGGTCTGCCGGGCGGCGCGGTCTTCATCGAGCGGGGGCGGATCGAGGGCCGCTGGAAGCACAGCCTGGTCTCGGCGGCGGGCCCGCTGACGAACGTCCTCTTCGCGCTCGTGTGCACGGCCCCGTTCTGGCTGGACGCGCTGGACGGCGTGCCGCCGGCCTTCCGGTACGCGCTCGCGTTCCTGGCGTTCCTCCAGGTGACGGCGGCGCTCCTGAACATGCTGCCGGTGCCGGGGCTCGACGGGTACGGGGTGGTGGAGCCCTGGCTGTCGTACGGGGTGAAGCGGCGGATCGAGCCGTACGCGCCGTACGGCTTCTTCGTCGTGATCGCGCTGCTGTTCGTCCCGGCGGTCAACGGCGCCTTCTTCGACGCGATCGACGCGCTCATGCGGGCCCTGGGCGTGCCGGAGCAGAGCCGGTACTGCGGCTCGCGGCTCTTCCGGTTCTGGGAGGGGACCCCGGAGTTCTGCGGGGTCTGAGCCCCGCCCCGGGCGGCTCAGACCTGGGCGGCGGCCTTCTCGGCCTTGGCGCGGCGGAGGTAGTACCAGGCCATGTTGGAGGAGAGGCCGGCCAGGAGGACCCAGACGATGCCGAGGAAGCTGCCCTGGACGAAGGAGACGACGGCCGCGGCGGCGGCCAGGGCGCAGGCCACGAGGGCGTAGAGGGCGAGGCGGGGCATGGGGGTCGGCTCCTGTCCGGTGCGGATGGGTCTCGGTGCCCGTCCAGTGTCCCCCATGCCCGGAAGCGCCCGTTCTCCGGCTCGCCTCCCCGGCCCGGGCGTCCTCAGATGTCGGTGACCCGGAGGCCCGCGTGGGCCTTGTAGCGGCGGTTGACCGAGATCAGGTTGGCGACGAGCGACTCGACCTGGTGGGCGTTGCGCAGCCGGCCGGCGAAGACGCCGCGCATGCCGGCGATGCGGCCGGCGAGGGCCTGGACGACCTCCACGTCGGCGCGCTCCTCGCCGAGGACCATCACGTCGGTGTCGATCTCGTCCAGGGAGGCGTCCTGGAGGAGGACGGCGGAGAGGTGGTGGAAGGCGGCGGTGACCCGGGAGTCCGGGAGGAGCGCGGCGGCCTGCTCGGCGGCGGAGCCCTCCTCGGGCTTGAGGGCGTAGGCGCCCTTCTTGTCGAAGCCCAGCGGGTTGACGCAGTCCACGACGAGCTTGCCGGCCAGCTCCTCGCGCAGCGACTCCAGCGTCCCGGCGTGGCCGTCCCACGGCACGGCGACGATCACGACGTCGCTGCGGCGGGCGGTCTCGGCGTTGTCGGCGCCCTCGACGCCGTGGCCGAGCTCCGCGGCCGCGTCCCGGGCGCGGTCGGCGGCGCGGGAGCCGATGATCACCTTCTGTCCGGCCCGGGCGAACCGGTAGGCGAGGCCCCGGCCCTGCTCGCCGGTGCCGCCGAGGACGCCGACGACGAGCCCGGAGACGTCCGGGAGGTCCCACGGGTCCTTGGGTGCCTTGGCCGCGGGGGCGGCGGGGTCCTGGGGTGCGCTGGAGGAAGTCATGACCCCGACATTACCGACCGGTCGGACCGCCGGGGGCCTCCCCGTACGGGTGATCCACTCGCGTTCGGCCGCGCGCGGGCCCGGCGTCGTCCATGATGCGTCCGCATGGATGCCGTACGGGTCGCGTTGCTGCGGGAAGTGCTCGCCGGGACGGAGTGGCCGGGGGCGGCCCGCCGGTTCGCGAGGGCGCTGCGGGGCTCGGTGGTCCCGCACGGGGGCGGGCTGCTCCTGGTGGGCACGGAGGAGTACGAGCCCTGGCACCTGGCGGCGCACCTGGTCGACGAGTCCACCTGGTCCGGGCTGCCGGAGCTGGCGCCGACGCTGGTGCGCCACCGGGTGCGGCCGGGCGATCCGGCGCACCTGGCGGTGGGCCTGGGCAGGCTCGAGGCGGCGGGGCGGGGGGCGACCCTGTTGGTGGTGGCGCCGGAGCGGCCGGAGGCGGGGCTGCTCCAGCGGGTGCACGACGCCCGGCGGGCGGGGGCGACGGTCCTCGCGCTCGGCGGGGGCGACCCGGAGGTGCGGGGGCTCGCGCACGAGGCGCTCGCGGTGGCGGAGGGGGCGGGGGTGGACCTGGACACGGTCCAGCACCTGGTGAGCGCGGCGGCCGGGGAGAACAGCCTGCCGTCGCCGCGCGGGAACCGGCGCTTCCGGGACCGGCTCTCGACCCTCGCGGACCGCCTGACGGCCCCGCCGCCGAAGCGCTGGTAGGACCTGCGCCCGGTCCGTCGACGAAGCGCCGGCAGGACCCGCGCCCGGCCCGTCACCGGAGTACCGGCAGGGCCCGCACCCAGGCCGTCACCGGAGCACCCGCAGGGCCCGAGCCCAGGCCGTCACCGAAGCGCCCGCAGGGTCCGCACCCGGCCTCTCACCGAAGCGCCGGCAAGGGTTCCGTCCAGGTCTCCGGTGGTGCTCACCGATAATCAGGTTGCCTTCCGCACCTTTCGGACGGAACATGACCCCTCGTGTCCCCCGCGCTCTCCAGGCTCTCCGCCCTCCTGCCCGATCTGGCGCCCTGGCGCGCCTCCCGCGACTTCCGGCTCCTGTGGGTGCAGGGGCTCGTGACGTTCTTCAGCAGCGCGATGGCGATGATCGCCCTGCCGCTCCAGATCAAGGAGCTGACGAACTCGCCGCTCGCGGTCGGGGCGATGGGCGCGGTCGAGCTGGTGCCGCTGGTGGTGTTCGGCCTGTACGGCGGGGCGCTCGCCGACGCGGTCGACCGGCGGCGGGTGATCCTGTGGACCGAGGCGGGCCTCGGCACGCTCGCCGCGGTCCTGCTGGTCAACGCGCTGCTGCCGGAGCCGATGCTCTGGCCGCTGTACGTGGTCGCGGCCGGCGTCTCCGCGCTCGCGGGGCTCCAGCGGCCCGCGCTCGACTCGCTCTTCGCCCGGATCGTGCCGCACGAGCACCAGACGGCGGCGGCCGCGCTGAACTCGCTGCGCTGGCAGATGGGCGCCATCGCGGGCCCCTCGATCGCGGGCCTGGTCGTGGCGCTCGCGGGGCACGCGCCCGCGTACGCGGTGACGGTCTGCGGCTTCGCGGTCTCGGTCCTGATGTGCCGGCGCCTCTCCCCCGCGCCGCCCGCGCACGACGCGGAGAAGCCCTCGCTGCGGGGCATCGCGGAGGGGGCCCGGTACGCCTGGTCGCGGCCGGTGCTACTGGGCACGTACGCGATCGACCTGGTGGCGATGTTCTTCGCCTTCCCGAACACGATCTTCCCGTTCCTCGCGGACGAGCTGGACGCGGACTGGTCGCTCGGCCTGATGTACGCGGCGGGCTCGGTCGGCTCGCTGGTGCTCGGCCTGACCAGCGGCTGGACCTCGAAGGTGCGGCGGCACGGACTGCTCGTGGCCGGGGGCGCGACGGCCTGGGGCCTGGCGATCGCGGCGGCCGGCTGGTTCGGGAACGTCTGGCTGGTGCTGCTCTGCCTGGCCTTCGCGGGCGCCGGCGACATGCTGAGCGGCCTGGGCCGCTCCACCATCTGGAACCAGACGATCCCGGAGGAGCTGCGCGGCCGGCTCGCCGGCATCGAGGTGCTCTCCTACAGCGTCGGCCCGCAGCTCGGCCAGGTGCGGGCGGGCGTGGCGGCGGGCTGGACCGGCACCCGGACGGCGATCTGGACGGGCGGCGTGGCCTGTGTGGCCTCGGTGGGCCTGCTCTGCCTGACGCTGCCCAAGCTCCTGCGGTACGACTCCTCGACCGACCCGGACTCGCTGCGGCGCAGGGCGCAGCAGGAGGCGGCCGAGAAGGCCCGCGAGGAGACCGCCGGGACCGCCTGAGCGGCCCGGGGCCCCGGAGCCGGCCCCGGGAGCACCGGAGCGGCCCCGGGGCTCCCGTACCGCCTGCGCGGGCCACTCGGACTACTCGGCGTCTCCGTCCTTCTTCCCCCCGGCGTCGTGCCAGCGCGGGTCCGTCTCCCACTCCAGGTTCCGCTCGCGGGCGGTCTCCATGGCGTGGGAGGCCTCCTCACGGGTGGTGTACGGGCCGAAACGGTTCTTCGAGGGGCATTCGGGGCCCTCCTCGACCTTCTTGTGCTCCAGGCAGTAGTACCACTCGCCCGGTTTGCCCGCCGTGCGCTTCTTGAACAGGGCCATCGTCGGCTCCTTCCTCCGAAGATCATGGTGCCCCAGACCCGGTCGTTACACTCGCTGGCATGTCTGGCCAGTCGCTTCTCGTACCGGGGGAGCTCTCCCCCCACCGCTCCGTTCCGGGTTCCATCCGCCGCCCCGAGTACGTCGGGAAGCCCGCACCGACCCCGTACACCGGGCCCGAGGTGCAGGATTCCGACACCGTCGAACGGATGCGGATCGCCGGCCGCATCGCCGCGCAGGCGATGGAGGAGGCCGCCAAGCACATCGCTCCCGGCGTCACCACCGACGAGCTCGACCGGGTCGCGCACGAGTTCATGTGCGACCACGGCGCCTACCCGTCCACCCTCGGCTACCGGGGCTTCCCCAAGTCGCTGTGCGCCTCGGTCAACGAGGTCATCTGCCACGGCATCCCGGACTCCACGGTGCTGCGGGACGGCGACATCGTGAACCTGGACGTCACCGCCTACATCAACGGCGTCCACGGCGACAACAACGCCACCTACCTGTGCGGGGACGTCGACGAGGAGTCGCGGCTGCTCGTGGAGCGGACCCGGGAGGCCCTGAACCGCGCGATCAAGGCGGTGAAGC
This sequence comes from Streptomyces sp. NPDC007872, assembly GCF_042868165.1. Lineage (NCBI taxonomy): Bacteria > Bacillati > Actinomycetota > Actinomycetes > Kitasatosporales > Streptomycetaceae > Streptomyces > Streptomyces sp. NPDC007872. Next base: position 697,895 of record NZ_JBIAEA010000002.1, on the reverse strand, counting down.
CGGGCCGCCGGATCAACATCGTCGGGCGGGTCATCGAGTCGTACGCCAAGCGGTTCGGCTACGGGGTCGTGCGCGACTTCACCGGGCACGGCATCAACTCGTCCTTCCACTCCGGCCTGATCGTGCCGCACTACGACTCCCCGCACCACACCACCGAGATCAAGACCGGCATGACCTTCACCATCGAACCGATGCTGACGCTCGGCACCCACGACTACGACATGTGGGACGACGGCTGGACCGTGGTGACCAAGGACCGCAAGCGGACGGCCCAGTTCGAGCACACCCTCGTCGTGACCGAGACCGGGGCGGAGATCCTCACGCTGCCCTGACGTTGCCGCGCCCCGGGAAGCGGGTAGCTTTTTTACCGACAGGACGTCGGGAACCAGTTGACTTAGGTAAGCCTAACTCGGCAGGATCGTCACTGGTTCCCGTCCCATCGGTCCCGGAGGCACGCCTTGGACACGCCCTTCTCGACGCTCATCCGCACGGCCTCGCACGAGCAGCACACCGAAGCGGAGACGTCGTCCTTCATGGGCGACCTCCTCGGCGGGCGCCTGGGGGTCGAGGCCTACGCGCGCTACACCGAGCAGCTCTGGTTCGTCTACCGGGCCCTGGAGGAGGGCGCGGAGGCGCTGCGCGAGGACCCGGTCGCCGGGCCGTTCATACAGCCCGAGCTGTTCCGCACGGCCGCCCTGGAGCAGGACCTCACCCATCTGCGGGGCCCCGGCTGGCAGGCCGCCGCCTCACCGCTGCCGGCCACCACGGCGTACGCCGAGCGGGTCGCCGAGTGCGCCCGCGACTGGCCCGCCGGCTACGTGGCGCACCACTACACGCGCTACCTGGGCGACCTGTCGGGCGGTCAGATCATCCGCGACAAGGCGGAGCGCACCTGGGGCTTCGCGCGCAAGGGCGACGGCGTCCGCTTCTACGTCTTCGAGGAGATCTCCAACCCGGCCGCGTTCAAGCGGGCGTACCGGGAGCTGCTCGACGGAGTGAACGCCGACGACCTGGAGAAGCAGCGGATCGTCGACGAGTGCAAGCGCGCCTTCGCCTTCAACAGCGCGGTCTTCCACCAGCTCGGGAGCGAGTTCCCGCTGAGCGCGTGAGGCCTCCGGACCGTACGGGAGGGGTCAGCGCGTGAGCGTGCCCTCCAGGCGGACGCGTCCGCCGAGTTCCACGATGCCGTCGGGGCCGGGGGCGGTGAGCAACTGCGACCCCCGGCCCTGCGTGATGTTCAGGGCCCGTCCCAGCTCCGCCGTGAGGAGCAGCGCCGCCGCGCCGGTCGCCTCGTCCTCGTCGATGCCGTCGCCGCGCCCCGGGAAGGCCCGTGCCCTGACCCGGCCCGCGGCCTCCTCCTCCCAGGCCCAGGCGTAGACCCACTCGCCGGGCTCCGGGACCTCCAGGGCCTCCACCTCGGCGGCGGAGGCGTACCGGCGCAGGGTGCGGGGCGGGGCCCATTCGGCGCGCGCCTCGATCCAGGTGAACTCCCCGTCGCCGCGCACCCACACCTCGCCCGCGGGCGGGTGGACGACCTCCAGGTCGAGCAGCCAGGCCGCGCCGACGAGCGGGTGCCCGGCGAAGGGCAGGCGCAGACCGGGCGTGTAGATGTCGACGAGCCCGCGCTCCGGGTCGTCCACGAACACCGTCTCGCTGAAGCCGAGCTCCTTGGCGAGCGCCTGCCGCGAGGACTCGTCGGGGTGGGTACGGGCGTCCCGTACGACCCCGAGGGGGTTGCCGTACCGGCCGTCGCCCGCACAGAAGACCCGCAGGACGTCGATGTCAGTGGCGGTCGTGTTCATGGCGGAATTCAACCACTCGTCCGCAAGGGGGCGGGGCCTCGCCCGGATCACGGCGGGGCTCCCGGGCCGGATCCGCCGACAGCCGGTGGAGGTGTCCCCGCACTCCTGGGGCGGGGCCCGCCCCGCTCCGATCGCACGCCACTCGGATCAGGGCAAACCACCCTCCTTGACCCTTCTTTGACCAGTCCGAGAACACCCCTTGAGAGGTCCGTGATCCGCCCGTGTCCGGTGTGCCGGAGATGAGAGGCGGATCACCGGACGGACGGTTCTGAGTCAGGTAAGCCTGGGCTAAGTTGGCTCCGCCTCGATTCCGTCCCCGTCGTTCCTGGAGTCCCCATGCGAGCCGTCCGCCTCTCCGTCGTCACCGCCGCCGCGACCGCGGCGGCCCTGACCGCCGTCACGGGCTGCGCCGAGAAGGGCGGCGACGACGCCAAGGACGGCGCGATCACGGTCGTCGCCAAGGACGACTCCTGCGAGGTGTCGAAGAAGGAGTTCCCGGCCGGGCACATCAAGCTCGCCGTCGAGAACCGCGGCTCCAAGGTGACCGAGGTCTACGTCCTCTACCCGGACGACCGGATCGTCACCGAGCGCGAGAACATCGGCCCCGGCACCAAGGCCACGCTCACCGCCGAGATCAAGGCCGGCGACTACGCGATCGCCTGCAAGCCCGGCATGACGGGCGCCGGCATCCGCCAGGCCGTCAAGGTCACCGGCGACGGCGCCACCGGCACCAAGCGCTCCCCCGAGATGGACGCCGCCGTCGCCGCCTACCGCCAGTACGTCCAGGCGCAGGCCGACCAGACCCTCCCCAAGGTGAAGGTCTTCACCGACGCCGTCCGCGCCGGGGACCTGGAGGGCGCCAAGAAGGCGTACGCCGCCTCCCGCATCGGCTGGGAGCGCACCGAGCCGGTCGCGGAGTCCTTCGGCGACATCGACCCCAAGGTGGACGTCCGCGAGGACGGCCTGGAGGAGGGCCAGGACCCGGCGAAGGACTGGACCGGCTGGCACCGCCTGGAGAAGGCGCTCTGGCAGGACAAGAAGATCACCCCCCGGGAGAAGCAGCTCGCGGACGCCCTGGACGCGGACCTCGCGGACTGGGTGAAGCGGGTCGGCAAGGCCGAGATCACCCCGACCTCCATGGCCAACGGCGCCAAGGAGCTCCTGGACGAGGTCGCCACCGGCAAGGTCACCGGCGAGGAGGAGCGCTACTCCCACACCGACCTCGTCGACTTCAAGGCCAACGTCGAGGGCGCGCAGAAGTCCTTCGACCTGCTGAAGCCGGTCGCCTCGAAGAACGACCCGAAGCTGGTCGCCGACCTCGACAGGCGGTTCGCCGCCCTGAACGCGCTGCTCGACGAGTACCGGCAGGACAAGACCGGTTACGACTTCACCCCGTACGACAAGGTCGGCAAGGAGCAGCGCAAGGAGCTGTCGGACGGCGTCAACGCGCTGGCCGAGCCGCTCTCCAAGCTGGCCGCCGCCGTCGTCAAGTAAGCGGGATCCCGAGAGATGAGCGAGCCCGCCGACAAGACCGCCGCGCCCGGAAGCCCCGCGCCCTCGCGGCGCGCCGTCATCGGCTGGGGCGGTGCCGGGCTCGCGCTCGGTGCCGCCGCGGCCGGCGGCGCCGTCGCCCTGACACGGGACGGCGGCGCGGTGCCGGCCGCCGACGCGGGCGGGGCCGTGCCCTTCCACGGCCCGCACCAGGCCGGCATCGCCACCGCCGTGCAGGACCGGCTGCACTTCGCCGCCTTCGACGTGACCACGAAGGACCGCGCCGAACTGGTCCAGCTCCTCAAGGACTGGACGCGGGCCGCCGAGCGGCTGACGGCCGGCGCCGAGGTCGGCGAGGGGGCGTACGGCGGGCTGCCCGAGGCCCCGCCGGACGACACCGGCGAGGCCCTCGGCCTCAAGCCCTCCCGGCTCACCCTCACGATCGGCTTCGGGCCCTCGCTCTTCGACGGGCGCTTCGGCCTGGAGGACCGGCGGCCCGGGGCCCTGATCGACCTGCCCCGCTTCCCCGGCGACAACCTGGACCCGGCCCGCAGCGGCGGCGACCTGTGCGTCCAGGCCTGCGCGGACGACCCGCAGGTCGCCGTGCACGCGATCCGCAACCTGGCCAGGATCGGCTTCGGCAAGGTCGCGGTGCGCTGGTCGCAGCTCGGCTTCGGCAAGACGTCCTCGACGACCCCGGACGCGCAGACCCCGCGCAACCTCTTCGGCTTCAAGGACGGCACCCGCAACGTCGCGGGCACCGACACCGCGCGCCTGGACGCGCACGTGTGGGTCTCCGGCAAGGACGCCAAGGGCCCGGCGGCCTGGATGGACGGCGGTTCCTACCTGGTCGCCCGGCGCATCCGCATGAACGTCGAGACCTGGGACCGCACCTCCCTCGCCGAGCAGGAGGACGTCTTCGGCCGCGACAAGCGCGAGGGCGCCCCGGTGGGGAAGGCGAAGGAGCACGACGAGCCGTTCCTGAAGGCGATGAAGCCGGACTCCCACGTCCGTCTCGCCCACCCGGACACCAACGGGGGCGCGACGATCCTGCGCCGGGGGTACTCGTTCACCGACGGCACGGACGGCCTCGGGCGCCTGGAGGCGGGCCTGTTCTTCCTCGCGTACCAGAAGGACGTCCGCACCGGCTTCGTCCCGGTGCAGACCTCGCTGGCCCGCGCCGACGCGCTCAACGAGTACGTCCAGCACGTGGGTTCGGCCGTCTTCGCGGTCCCCCCGGGCGTCCGCGACCGCGACGACTGGTGGGGCCGTGCCCTGTTCATGTGACACCCGGAGGAAAAAGCCGTGTTCGGCAACTATCTGATCGGCCTGCGCGAGGGCCTCGAAGCCAGTCTGGTCGTCTGCATCCTCGTCGCGTACCTGGTGAAGACCGGGCGCCGGGACGCGCTGCGGCCGGTCTGGGCCGGCATCGGCGTGGCCGTCGGCGTCTCCCTCGCCTTCGGGGCCGCCCTGGAGTTCGGCTCCCAGGAGCTGACCTTCGAGGCGCAGGAGCTGCTCGGCGGCTCGCTGTCGATCGTCGCGGTGGTCCTGGTGACCTGGATGGTCTTCTGGATGCGGCGCACGGCCCGGCACCTGAAGGCCGAACTGCACGGGAAGCTGGACGCGGCGCTCGACATGGGCACGGGCGCGCTGGTCGTCACCGCCTTCCTGGCGGTGGGCCGCGAGGGCCTGGAGACGGCGCTCTTCGTGTGGGCGTCGGTGCGGGCGGCCTCGTCGGGCGGTGCCGGGGGCGGCTCGTTCGAGCCGCTCGCCGGAGTCCTCCTCGGCCTGCTCACGGCCGTCCTGCTCGGCTGGCTGTTCTACCGGGGCGCGCTGCGGATCAACCTGGCGAAGTTCTTCACCTGGACCGGCGGGATGCTGGTCGTGGTGGCGGCGGGCGTCCTCGCGTACGGCGTGCACGACCTCCAGGAGGCGCGCTTCCTCGGCGGCCTCGCGGACAAGGCCTTCGACGTCTCGGCGACGATCCCGCCGGACAGTTGGTACGGCACGCTCCTCAAGGGCGTCTTCAACTTCCAGCCGGACCCGACGGTCCTTCAGGTCACGGTGTGGGCGCTGTATCTGGTCCCGACGCTCGCGCTGTTCCTGTCCCCGATAGGGTCGGATCCGTCCGCGCGGGAGAAGGAGCAGAAGGCGACCGATGAGCAGGCTGAGGGTGGGGCGAGCGCCGGAACGACCGCGTGAGCGGCGGCCGGCACGACCGGTGAGGCTGCTGGCGGCGACGGCGGCCGCGACCGCCCTGGCGCTGACGGCGAGCGGCTGCGTGACGGTCCACGGCGAGCTGGCGCTGCTGCCCCCGGCGACGGAGGCCGAGGCGGCGAAGGCCCTGACGGACTTCACGACCGCCTTCAACCGCGCCGACGAGGCCTACGACCCGTCCCTGGACGCGGACCGGGTCACCGGGCCGCTCGGGGAGATCAACCAGGCGGGGCTGCGCGCCCGCGCGGTCGTCAGCCCGGGCGGCAACGCGGAGCACAAGCCGCTGGAGCTGACGGACGCGCGCTTCCTGCTGCCCCGCAAGGCGGGCTGGCCGCGCTGGTTCCTCGCGGACGCCGACTCCAACCGGGACGTCGACCGGGGCCAGAACGACCGGCGCTGGCTCCTGGTCTTCGTGCGCAACGGCCCCCAGGAGCGCTGGGAGGCCGCCTACCTGAGCATCATGGGCGCGGCCGAGGTGCCCGCGTTCGCCGAGGAGGAGGGGTACGCGGTGCCGGTCGCCGCGGACACCGACGCGCTGGCGGTCGCGCCCGGGAAGCTGGGCGCGGAGTACGTGGCGTACCTGAGGGACGGGAAGCCGGGGCCGTTCGCGGCCGGTCCGCACACCAGCGCGTGGCGGGCGCAGCGGGAGAAGGCGGCCAAGCGGCCGGGGCTCGTCACCCAGTACGTGGACCGGGCCACCGACCGGGGGGACTTCGCGCCGCTGGGGCTGCGGACCCGGGACGGGGGCGCGCTCGTCTTCTTCGCGACCCGGTACTTCGAGCGGCAGACGGCGGCGCCGGGCTACCGGCCCAAGGTCTCCCCGGACGTGAAGGCGCTGATGACCGGCGAGGTCGAGAACACGGTCACCCGGGAGTGGGTGACCAGCCAGACGGTGCTGGTGAAGCCGGCGGGCACGGACCGGGACGGGGTGACGGTCACGGGCCGGCTCCAGGGCGTGGTGGGCGCGGTGGGCTCGTAACGTCCTGTCCCTCCTGTTCCCGATCGGCTCAGCGGGTCAGCGGCCAGGCGATCTCGTGGGCCGCGTGCTCGCCGTCGCCGTCCGCCCCGCGCTCGGCCGCGTGGCGGGCGCAGGCGTCCTGGAGGGTCTCCAGGAGGTTCAGCGGATCGGGCAGCGGGTGCTCGGGGCCGCGCACCCAGGCGACGACCGGGTGGGCGTCCTCGTCGCCGGGGAGCCGGGCCGGGGGGACGAGGGTGTAGCTGCCGCGGCAGTGCCAGCGGAGCCCCGGGTGCTCGTCCATGGTCTCCGGGTGGCAGTCGAGCTCACAGGGCCACCACTCGTCCTCGTCCTCGGGCGTGCCCCGGGTGGCGGTGAAGAAGAGCATCCGGCCGCCGTCCGGGGCCGCGGCGGAGGACTCGGCGACCGGGCCGACCTCGACGCCCTCGGCGAGGAGGCGCTCCAGGGCGGCACGGCCGGCGGCCAGCGGCACGTCGAGGACGTCGTGGACCATGCCGGTGGCGGTGACGAAGTTCGCCCGGGGCTCGTTGCGCGCCCAGCGCTCGATCTGGCCGCGGTCGGTGGTCGACTGGGTCTGCCAGGCGAAGGAGACGGGGTGGCGGGCGGGGGTGGGACAGCCGATCCGCTCGCAGGAACAGCTATAGCCGACGGGGTACGCGGCGGGGGCCAGGGGCAGCCCGGCGGCGGCGACGGCCAGGAGCAGTTTCTCGCGGTCGTTCCCGTCGTCGGCCGCGACGCGTTTGGGGCGCCTGCGCAGCCACTGCGGGAGTCTGCTCTCCGTGCCGCGGTAGCGGCCGATGCCGTCGCCCATCTATCCCCTCACAACCTCGTGCTCGCCCGTTCGGCTCTGCCCATGGTCCCACCATCCTGCGCCCCGGGTGACCGGAGTGCGGAACCGGGGTGGTCCCGGGACGCTCAGGCCCTCGGGGCGAGGCCGCGCAGGACGTGGTCGACCAGTGCGTCCGCGTAGGCGTGGGTGAGCGGCAGGGTGCGGTGGATCCACCGGTGGTGGAGGGGCCCGACCAGGAGTTCGACGGCGAGGCGGGGGTCGGTGCCGGGGTCGACGTCACCGGCGTCCAGGGCGGCCTCGATGCGGCGCACGTAGTACTGGAGCTGGGGTTCGAGCAGCGTCTCGGTGAAGCGGGCGCCGAGGTCGGGGTCGACGATCCCCTCGGCGGCGAGGGCGCGGGTGGGGGCCTCGAAGACGGGGTCGTTCAGCTCGTCGACGGTGGCGCGCAGGACGTGCTTGAGGTCGGCGGCGAGGTCGCCGGTGTCGGGGATCTCACTTTCGGCCTCGCCCCCCATGGCCTCGTGGGCACGGGCCGTGAGGTCGAGGAAGGCGTCGAGGAGGACGGCGGCCTTGGAGGGCCACCAGCGGTAGATGGTCTGCTTGCCGACGCCGGCGCGGGCGGCGATGCCCTCGATCGTGGTCTTCGCGTAGCCGTTCTCGGCGACGAGGGCGAGGGCGGCGTCGAAGATGGCGCGGCGGGAGCGCTCGCTGCGGCGGGAGGCGTCGGGGGCGGGCTTGGACGCGGGCCCGGACGGGGAGCCGGGGGTGGGCACGGGCTCGGAGGGGGAGCCGGAGGTGGCCTCGGGAGCGGGCCCGGACGGGGACTCGGGCACGGGCTTGGGCAGGGGCTTGGGCATGGGGTCAATCTAGCAGCGGACGAGACGTTCCGTCTCGCCTTGGCGGATGGTCATCGAACCACCCGAACGGCCCACTGCGCACAGGGCCCCGAGGACGGACCATGGGGTCCACCGAATCCCGGTCCCACCGCCCGTCCGTGAGGAGCCCTTCTTGCGCACCACTCCGCGCTCGCCCTCGCCCCGCCGTTACCTGATGTGCCCACCCGCGCACTTCACGGTGACGTACTCCATCAACCCCTGGATGGACCCCACGAAACCGGTCGACCTGCCGCTCGCCCTCGCCCAGTGGGAGGACCTGCGGGACCGCTACCGCGCGCTCGGCCACACCGTGGAGGTCCTGGAGCCCGACCCGGCGCTGCCGGACATGGTCTTCGCGGCGAACGGCGCGACCGTCGTCGGGGGCCGGGTCCTCGGCGCGAGGTTCGCGTACCCCGAGCGCGCGGCCGAGGCCGACGCCCACCTGGCCTGGTTCCGCGACCGGGGCTGGGCGGAGGAGGACCTGCGGATCCCGGAGCACGTGAACGAGGGCGAGGGCGACTTCGCCGTCACCGCCTCCTGGATCCTCGCCGGGCGCGGCTTCCGCGCCAGCCCGCTCTCGCACGGCGAGGCGCAGGAGTTCTTCGGGCGTCCGGTGATCGGCCTGGACCTGGTGGACCCGCGCTACTACCACCTGGACACGGCGCTGTGCGTCCTGGACGACGCCGGCGACGAGATCATGTACTACCCGGCGGCCTTCTCCCCCGGCAGCCGGGCGGTGCTGGCCCGGCTCTTCCCCGACGCCCTGATCGCGACGGAGGAGGACGCGGCGGCCTTCGGGCTCAACGCGGTCGGTGACGGGCGGAACGTCCTGCTGCCGCAGGCGGCGGTGGGCCTCTTCGACCCGCTCCGCGAGCGGGGCTTCGAGCCGGTGGGCATGGATCTGAGCGAGCTCCTCAAGGGCGGCGGCAGCGTGAAGTGCTGCACGCAGGAGCTGCGGCCGTAGGGCTTCGCGGGCCACGGACCGCCGCCCCCGTACCGCGTCCCGGTGCGGGGGCGGCGCGCCTCAGGCGGAGGCGGTGGGGGTGCGGAAGTAGTGCCCCGCCTCCAGGTCCGCCAGGAGTCCCGGCCGTACGGGCCGCCAGCCCGTGAGCTCGCGGGTCAGCGCGCTGGAGGCGGGCTGGTCGGCGGCGAGCACCGCGGCCAGCCACCCGAAGTGGCCGGCGGCCTCCTCGGGCGGCACGGAGGCGGTCGGCAGGCCGAGCCGGCGCCCGACGACCTCGGCGACGTCCCGCAGGGCGACGCCCTCGTCGGCGACGGCGTGCAGCGTCGAGCCGGCCGGGGCCGTCTCCAGGGCGATCCGGAACACGCGGGCGGAGTCGTCGCGGTGGACGGCGGGCCAGCGGTTGGTCCCGTCGCCGTAGTAACCGGCGACGCCCTTCTCGCGGGCGGTGCGGACCAGGGTCGCGACGAAGCCCCGGTCCCCCTCGCCGTGGTTGGTGCGCGGCAGGCGCACGACCGAGGAGCGCACTCCCCGGTCCGCGAGGCCGAGCACGTACTCCCCGGTGGCCATCCGGGTCACCGCGCCCGCGGCGGCGGGCGGGACGGCGTCCACCGGGGGCACGTCGTGCCCGTCGCGCTCGGTGGCCGTCCGGCCCTCCTCCACGGGGGTGCCGGAGGCGAGGACGAACGGCTTGCCGGTGCCGGTCAGCGCCTCCGCCATCGCCTCGACGGCACGGCGGTCCGCCTCGGCGGCGGCCTTCATGTCCCCCCGGGCGAAGGCGGTCTCGTGGTCGAACGCCAGGTGGATCACGCCGTCGGAGGCGGCGGACGCCTCGCGCAGGACGTCGAGGTCGTCGAGGGAGCCGCGGACGGCCTCGGCCCCGGCGGCGGCGAGCGCGGCGGCCGAGGCGTCGGAGCGGGCGAGCCCGACGACCCGGTGCCCCGCGTCGACGAGGCCGGGGACGAGGGCGGAACCGATCCACCCGGTCGCGCCGGTGACGAGAACACGCATGGGAAAGACCTCCTTGTACGAGCCACTGCCAGGGGGCGCCGACGGACGCGGCACCACGGAAGCGATGACAGTCACTGACATCGAAGCTAACACGTGATGACAGCGACTGTCGTCGCGTACCATCGGGGCATGGGGAGATGGGAGCCGAACGCGCGCGGCCGACTGGAGCAGGCGGCCCTGGAGCTGTACGGCGAGCACGGGTTCGACGCGACCACCGCGAAACAGATCGCCGAGCGGGCGGGGCTGACGGAGCGGACCTTCTTCCGGCACTTCGCCGACAAGCGCGAGGTGCTCTTCCCGCACGGGAACCCGCTCCTGGAGCGACTGGTCGGCGCGCTCGCCGACGTCCCGCCGGAGACGGCACCGATCGACGCCGTGTCGGCCGCCCTCCAGGGGGCCTCGGACCTCTTCCGGGAACGGGGGGACCTGGCCCGGCGGCGTCAGGCCGTCATCGCGGCCCACGCCGAGCTGCGGGAGCGCGAGCTGATCAAGCTGGCCGCCCTGGCGGCGGCCCTCGCCGGGGCGCTGCGGGAGCGGGGCGTGCCGGAACCGGCGGCCCGCCTCGCGGCCGAGGCGGGCATGGCCGCCTTCGGGGTCGCCTTCGACCGCTGGATCGTGGACCCGGAGGGCCTGGACCTGTCCCGCCTCGTCCGGGACGCCTTCACGGAGCTGAAGGCGGTGGCCTCGGGCGGGGGGCCGTGAGGCCGGACGGGCGTGGGAAGGCGGTGATGCCGGGTGGGCGTCGGGCAGTGCGCCGGGCGCCGTGGCCCCGGCCGGGCCTCAGGCAGTGCGCCGGGCGCCGTGGCCCCGATCGGGCCTCAGGCGGCGCGCCGGGTGCCGTGCCCCCGGCCGGGCCTCAGAGCGTGTCCCCCTCCGGCGGCCACGGGTCGCCCCACTCCGCGTCACGGGCCTGCTTGTAGAGGGGCCCGTGGCGCTTGGTGACGGTGTCGCGGGAGAGGCCCTCGGAGTCGCAGAGCTCCAGCAGGACCAGGCCCTTGCGGGTCTGCGGCTTGCGGACGATCCGGGCGGCGGCGGGGTCCACCGGGAACCGGGTGGCGGCCACGTACGCGTACTTCTCGTCCTCGTACGCCAGCGAACCGCCCTTCACCTTCCGGTGCAGCGAGGAGCGGCTGACCCGGGCCGAGAAGTGGCACCAGTCCGTGCCGGGCACGATCGGGCAGGCCCCGCTGTGCGGGCAGGGCGCGGCGACGGTGAACCCGGCCCCGACGAGCAGGGCGCGGGCCGCGATGATCCGCTCGTAGCCGTCCGGGGTGCCCGGCTCGACCACGACGACCGCCTGCGCGGCGCGGGCCGCCTCGGTGACGAGCGAGGCGCGGTCGGCCTCGGTCAGTTCCTTGAGGACGTACGAGACGGTGACCAGGTCCGTGTCGGCGAGGCGCAGCGCGCCGCCGATCCGCTCGCGCCGCCACTCCGCGTCGAGGACGCCGCCGGCCAGCTCGCGGCCGAGCGCGAGGGCGGGCTCGGCCCAGTCGAGGACGGTGGTGCGGGGCCGCTGCCCGCCCCAGGCCTCCGCGACGGCCCAGCTCGCCGCGCCCGTGCCGCCGCCGACGTCGGTGTGGGTGCGCGGCGCCCAGTCGGGCGCGGCCTCCCGCAGGGCGTCCAGGACGCCCCGTACCGCCTCGAAGGTCGCCGGCATCCGGTACGCGGCGTACGCGGCGACGTCGGAGCGGTCGCGGAGCACGGGGGCGTCCGTCGGGGTGGTGCCCCGGTAGTTGGCGATCAGCCGGTCGACGGCCTGGGCGGCCCGGTGGGGCGGAAGGTCGGCGAGGAGTCCGGCGAGGGCGGCGCGCAGGGAGTCGGCGGAGGGAGCGGAGGCGTTCACCGGGGCAGTCTAGGCGGCCGGGTCCTGCGCCTTCCCGGCCCGAGCCGTGCCCGGGGCGTTCCGCCACGGGCGGCACAGGCCCAGGAAGCAGGCCAGGGCGAGGACGGCGCAGGTGAGCTGGACGACGGCCATCGGGACGGCCGTGTGCTCGCCCGCGACGCCGACGAGCGGGGAGGCGACGGCGCCGACGAGGAAGGAGGAGGTGCCGAGGAGCGCGGAGGCGGACCCGGCGGCGTGCGGGGTGCGCATCAGGGCCTGGGCGTTGGTGTTCGGCATCGCGAGGCCCATCGCGGACATCAGGACGAAGAGCCCGGCGGCCACGGGCACGAGCCCGACCTCGCCGAGGACCCCGCTGGTCATGAGCAGCAGCGCGGACGCGGCGAGCAGGATGACGCCGAGGCCCCAGCCGAGCACCTTGTCGAGGCTGACGCGGCCGACGAGGAGCTTGCCGTTGATCTGGCCGACGGCGACGAGGCCGACGGAGTTGAGGCCGAAGAGCAGGCTGAAGGTCTGCGGCGAGGCGCCGTAGACCTCCTGGACGACGAACGGCGAGGCGGATATGTACGCGAAGAGGACGGCGAAGGCGAGGCCGCCGGTCAGCATGTAGCCGGTGAAGACCCGGTCCGCGAGGAGTCCCCGCATGGTGCGCAGGGCCTGTCCGACCCCGCCCTCGTGGCGCCGCTCGGGCGGCAGCGTCTCGGCGAGGAAGCGGTGGACGACGAGGGTGAGCAGGACGCCGACGCCGGTGAGGACGTGGAAGACGCCCCGCCAGTCGGTGATCCGCAGGATCTGCCCGCCGATGAGGGGGGCGACGATCGGGGCGACGCCGGAGATCAGCATCAGGGTGGAGAAGAAGCGGGCCATCTCGACGCCGTCGTAGAGGTCGCGGACGACGGCGCGGGCGATGACGATGCCGGCGGCGCCCGCGAGGCCCTGGAGCAGCCGGAAGCCGATGAGGGTCTCGGCGGTGGGCGCGAGGGCGCAGACGGCGGTGGCGAGGACGTACACGACCATGCCGACGAGCAGCGGGCGCCGACGGCCCCACTTGTCGCTCATGGGGCCGACGACGAGCTGGCCGAGGGCCATGCCGGCGAGGCAGGCGGTGAGGGTGAGCTGGACCGTGGCGGCGGGCGCGTGCAGCGCGCCGGTGACCTCCGGCAGGGCCGGGAGGTACATGTCCATGGAGAGCGGGGGGAGGGCGGTGAGGCCGCCCAGGACGAGGGTGACGAGCAGACCGGTCCGCCGGGCAGCGGCGACACCGGGGGCGACGGGGGTGACGGGGGCGGTGGACCCGGCGGGCTCGGTGGACCCGGTGGCCCCGGTCGGGACGGTGATCCCGGCGGAGGCGCCGGCCGCGTCGGGGGTGACGGGCACCTTTTCGGTCGTGTTCCCCTGTGTCGTTCTCTGGCCGCTCTCCGGCATCGACAGCTCCATTTCGTTGAATCCTTGCCTATGCTCTCAGCTCGACCGGCATGGTCGGGACCTCTGTGAGACGGGTGGGGACATGGGCGAGAAGGTGCGCTGGGGGATCCTGGCGACGGGCGGCATCGCGGAGCGGTTCACCACCGACCTGCGGACGCTCGACGACGCCGAGGTGGTGGCGGTGGCCTCCCGCAGCGAGGCGCCCGCGAAGGCCTTCGCGGAGCGGTTCGGGATACCGAGGGCGTACGGGGAGTGGGCCGGGCTCTTCGCCGACGCGGACGTCGACGTGGTGTACGTGGCGACCCCGCACCACGCGCACCGGACGGCGGCCGGCCTCGCCCTGGAGGCGGGCAAGGCGGTGCTCTGCGAGAAGGCCCTCACGCTCAACGCCCGGGAGGCGGCGGAGCTGGTCGCCCTCGCCCGGGACCGGGGCCTCTTCCTGATGGAGGCCATGTGGATGTACTGCAACCCGCTGATCCGGCGGATCGCGGAGCTGGTGCGCGACGGGGCGGTCGGCGAGGTGCGCACGGTCCAGGCGGACTTCGGGCTCGCGGGCCCGTTCGGGGCCGACCACCGGCTGCGGGACCCGAAGACGGGCGGCGGGGCGCTGCTCGACCTCGGGGTGTACCCGGTGGCGTTCGCGCAGTTGCTGCTCGGCGAGCCGGACTCGGTCCAGGCGCACGCGCTGCTCTCGCCGGAGGGCGTCGACCTGAACACGGGGATGCTGCTGGGCTGGTCCGGCACGGGGGCGTCGGCCCTGCTCTCCTGCTCGATCGCCGCGGACACCCCGCTGACGGCCTCGGTGACGGGCTCCCTCGGCCGGATCGACGTGCCGCGCGGCTTCTTCTTCCCGGAGCGGTTCACCCTGCACCGCGAGGGCGCCGAGCCGGAGGAGTTCACGGCGGAGGCCGATCCGCACGGCTTCCGGCACGAGGCCGCCGAGGTGATGCGCTGCCTGCGCGCGGGCGAGAGGGAGTCCCCGCTGGTGCCGCTGGACGGCTCGCTCGCGGTGATGCGGACGCTCGACGCGGTACGGGACCGCATCGGCGTCCGCTATCCCGGGGAGTGACGTCCGTACGAACGGTCACGCGGGTACGAGCCCCGGGTTCCCCGCCTCGGTGACGAAGGAGGCGGCGGTGGTGAGGGGGGCGCCCGGCGTCGTCACGTACGGGACCGTACGGAAGTCGGCGCGGGCGCTCTCGCGGCCGAGGGAGACCTTCACGTACCCCCGCCGCCCGTTGAAGAACCGCAGGTGCGGATTGGCCCGCATGAGCGTGTCGTGGTTCGAGGGGCGGTCGGCGCCGTCCTTGCCGCTGGTGATCGAGGTGGTGACGATCTCGGTGCCGACGGTCCGGGAGGCCGGGTCGCGGAAGTCGGCCTTGAGGTCGAGGCCGTAGGAGACGTGGACGTCGCCGGTGAGCACCATCAGGTTCTCGACGCCGGCGGCCTCCGCGCCCGCCAGGATCCGCTGCCGGGAGGCCGGATAGCCGTCCCAGGAGTCCATGGAGAGCTTGAAGTCGGCGGTGGGGCGGTCGCGGCGCTCGGCGAGGACGACCTGCTGGGGCAGGACGTTCCAGCGGGCCCGGGAGCGGCGCCAGCCGTCGATCAGCCAGCGCTCCTGGGTGGCGCCGGTCAGGGTGCGCGACGGGTCCTCGGACTCGGGCCCCGGGACCTGCCAGCCGTCGCCGTACGCCTGGTCGGAGCGGTACTGGCGGGTGTCGAGGATGTCGAACCGCGCGAGGCGCCCGAAGGTCAGCCGCCGGTACAGCCGCATGTCGGGGCCGTCGGGGAGCTGGGGGCGGCGCAGCGGCTGGTGCTCCCAGTAGGCGCGGTAGGCGGCGGCGCGGCGGAGCAGGAACTCCTCGGGCGGGACGGTGTTCTCGGGAATGTCGTCCGCGTAGTTGTTCTCGGTCTCGTGGTCGTCCCAGGTGACGACGAAGGGGTGGGCGGCGTGCGCGGCCCGCAGGTCGGGGTCGGTCTTGTAGAGGGCGTAGCGCAGCCGGTAGTCCTCCAGGGTGAGCGTCTCGCGGTTGAAGACGGCCGGGAGAACGCGGTCGGTGTAGCCGCGGGCGCCGCCGGTGGCGTCGACGGCGTACTCGTACAGGTAGTCGCCGAGGTGGAAGACGACGTCCACGTCCTCCTGGGCGAGGTGACGGTAGGCGGTGAAGTGGCCGTCGTGGTACGCCTGGCAGGAGACGGCGGCGAGCGAGAGCGACGCGTTGTGCGCTCCGGCGGCGGGAGCCGTACGGGTGCGGCCGACCGGGCTGGTCCAGGCGCCGGCGCGGAAGCGGTAGAAGTACTCCCGGCCGGGTTCGAGGTGCTCGACCTCGACGTGGACGGTGTGCCGGAACTCGGCGTGGGCGGTGGCGGTCCCGCGCCGGACGGTCCGCCGGAAGCGCTCGTCGCGGGCGAGCTCCCAGTGGACGGTGACGCGCCGGTCGGGCAGTCCGCCGTCGGGCTCGAAGGGACGGGGCGCGAGCCGGGTCCAGAGCAGGACGGAGCCGGGCAGGGGGTCGCCGGAGGCGACGCCCAGGGTGAACGGGTCCTCGGTGACGCGCCGGGCGTCGAGCTCGGCGGCGGCCGCGGAGCCCGCGGCGGGCAACTGGGTGGCGAAGGCGAGCGCCGCGGCGGCGCCGGTGACGGTGAGGAACCGCCGCCGCCCGAAGTGCCGTGCGGCGTCACGGAGTTCCTGATGATGCTCATGCGTCCGACTCATGTGCCCCTCCCCTGACGAATGCGGTGCGTCCGTCATTCGAGGGGGCCGGGACGACCGCGTGTTGTCGGGTACAGAACATCCACGTGTCGGACGGATGAGTTCACGGTGCACGCGTCTCGCGTACGCTGCGCGCCCATGAGCATCGCAGTGGTGACGGGAGCGGGTTCGGGCATCGGCCGGAGCGTGGCCCTCGCGCTCGCGGCGGCGGGCTGGTCGGTGGCGCTCGCGGGCCGCCGGGCGGAGCCCCTGGAGGAGACGGCGGCACTCGCCCCGGACGGGGACTTCCTGTGCGCCCCGACGGACGTGACGTCGGAGACGCGGGTCGCGGCCCTCTTCTCCTCGGTACGGGACCGCTACGGGCGCGTGGACCTGCTCTTCAACAACGCCGGTACGTTCGCGGGCGGCGGGACCCCGGTCGAGGACCTGGACCCGGCGACCTGGCGGGCGGTCGTCGACGTCAACCTGACGGGCGCGTTCCTGTGCGCGCAAGCGGCCTTCCGGGCCATGAAGGAGCAGGAGCCGCAGGGCGGCCGGATCATCAACAACGGCTCGATCTCGGCCCACGTGCCGCGCCCGCACTCGATCGCGTACACGGCGACGAAGCACGCGATGACGGGCCTGACGAAGTCCCTGTCCCTGGACGGGCGCCCGTACCGGATCGCCTGCGGCCAGCTCGACATCGGCAACGCGGCGACCGACATGACGGCCCGCATGCGGTCGGGCATCCTCCAGGCGGACGGCCGGCTGGCCCCGGAGCCGGTGATGGACGCGGCGGACGTGGCGGCGACGGTGGTGCACATGGCGGGGCTGCCGTTGGAGGCGAACGTGCAGTTCGCGACGGTGATGGCGACGGCGATGCCGTACGTCGGCCGGGGCTGAGCCCCCGGCCGGCGCACGGCCCCGCTCCTTCCTAGGCCTGTCCGGTCTCGAACCGGGCGACCTTCCCGTCCTCGACGGTGAACCGCCAGCGGGTCCGCATCTCGCCCCAGGTGTCGTTGCGGTACCGGGCGACGAGGTCGCGCCCGTCGGCCTTCTGGGACTCGACCTCCATGTGGCCGCGCGAGGAGAAGACCTCCTTCTCGGTCCAGGCGTCGAGGTCCCGGTCGGTACCGTCGTCGGACATGGTGGCACCGGGCGCGAGGGCCGCCCGGAAGGCCTCCTGGTCGTTGGCGTTGAGGGCCGCGACGAAGGCGCGCACGGCCGGGTCGGAGAGCTGCTCCACGGGAATGGTCATGCCCTACCGGTACACCGCCCGCCCCGCCCTTCCCCCGGAACCGGGCCGCACGCCCCGGCGTGTCAGCGACGGGGCTGGGCCACCTGGAGGAGCGGACGGGCGGGGCCGAGCGGGTTCACCGGACGCATCGTCGACCCGGCCGCCCCGGCCGTCGACCCGGCCGTCGACCCGGCCGCTCGAACCGTAGCCCCGGCCGTCGGCGTATCGCTCAGACGGCCCGCAGGGCGCCGGGGCGGCGGCCGGTGAGGCGGTCGAGCGCGGCGGCGGTCGCGTCGTCGGCCGGCAGGTGGACGACGAGCTGCTGGTCGTCGTCGGCGGTCAGGTCGAGCGTCTCGTACGCCAGCCGCACCTCCCCCACCCGCGGGTGGACCATGCGCACCACACCGTTCGCCCGCGGCAGCCCCGGCAGCGTCCGCAGCCGGCCGGTGAACGGTTCTCCGGAGGACACCGTCAGCTCGTCCATCAGCGCGCCGATGTGGACGTCGGTCTGCCCCGGCCCCTGTTTGAGGGCCGCGACCTGTTCGTCGGCGACCGCGTCCCAGTCCGGGTAGACCGTGCGCGCCCGGGGGTCGGTGAAGACGAAGCGGGCGAGGCTGGGCGGTGCGCCGTCCAGCAGGCCGAGCGGTTCGGCCAGCCGCCGGTACCCGTCCGTGCGGGCCAGGATCTCGCTCAGCCGGTTCACCAACACGGCGGGCGCCGGTTCCAGGCTCTCCAGCAGGGCCCGCACCGTGGCCCTGACCCTCCTGTTCGGTCCCGCGCCGCCCCGGCAACTGAAACCGGGGTCGGCGCCCTTGGCGAGCCGGTACAGATGGACCCGTTCGCCGGGGGTGAGCAGCAGCGCGTCCGCCAGGGCCGCCAGCACCTGCACCGAGGGCCTGCGGTCCCGCCCCTGCTCCAGCCTGGTGACGTACTCGACGCTCACCCCGGCGAGCGTCGCCAGTTCCGCGCGGCGCAGTCCCGGCGTACGGCGACGCGGCCCGGCGGGCAGCCCGACCCCGGCCGGTGTGACGGCTTCCCGGCGCAGCCGCAGGAAGAGGCCGAGCTCGTTGTCGCTCATCTCCCGAACGTAACACCGGCCGCCCCGGCGGATCGTGGCCCCGCCACTACCACCCTCCGCCCGGCCTCCCTCGTCCGTCGCCGGTCCGGCACCGTGGTGCGCACGCCCCGGTCCGGGGCGGCGTCCCCCAGGAGAGGTACGAGCATGTCCAGCGCACGATTGAACCTCGCAGTGATCGTCGGCAGTGTCCGGGAGGGTCGCTTCGGCCCGGTGGTGGCCGACTGGTTCGTCGAACAGGCCCAGCGCCACGGCGAGTTCACGGTCGACCTGATCGACCTGGCGGACGTCGACCTCCCGCTCGCGCTGCCGCCCACTCCGCCGGCCCTGGACCCCGACCTGCCGCGCCCCGAGGGCGTGGCCGAGCTGACCCGGCGGCTCGACGCCGCCGACGCGGTCGTCATCGTGACGCCCGACTACAACCGCAGCTTCCCGGCGTCCCTCAAGGCCGCCATCGACTGGCACTACACCCAGTGGAGGGCCAAGCCGATCGGCTTCGTCGGCTACAGCGGCCTCAGCGGCGGGCTGCTGGCGATCGAGCACCTGCGGCAGGTCTTCAACGAGTTGCACGCCCACACCGTGCGCGACTACGTCACCTTCCCCAGCTACTACCTGCTCTTCTCCCCCGACGGCACGCTCCACGACCCGGAGGGCCCCGAGAACGCCGCCGAGACCATGCTCGACCAGTTGCTCTGGTGGGGCACGGCCCTCCACGACGCCCGCCACACCCACCTGCGGCTCGCGAGCCGGTAGTGCTCCCGGGGCTCACGGGAGGAGGACAGGCGAATCGGGCCGGCCTCGCCGCCGGTACGGGTCCACGGCGACGGGCGCACCCGTGGAAGCGGAGAGGGGGCAGACGAGTCGGGCTGTACGCCGGGTTCTGTGCCCCGGGACCTCGCGGTCGTCGGGGTGACGGCCATCCATCTAGGGCCGGCGTTGCCGCCGGCCTCCTGCGGTCTACCCGCGGACTCGGGCGAGCAGCCCTCGAACATCCGCGCAGGGACACCGGGGTGTCCCCTCTTGACCTTGCTCCGAGTGGGGTTTACCTAGCCGCCTGAGTCACCTCAGGCGCTGGTGGTCTCTTACACCACCGTTTCACCCTTACCGGGGACCGAGGTCCCCGGCGGTCTGTTTTCTGTGGCACTGTCCCGCGGGTCACCCCGGGTGGCCGTTAGCCACCACCCTGCTCTGTGGAGCCCGGACGTTCCTCGGGAGGATCCGAGGATCCCCACGCGGCCGCCCGCCCGGCTCGTCTGCCGTGCCGACCATGCTACCCGCCCACCGGCCCGCGCTTGACCCTGCCGCAGCGTCAGGGTTTCTACTGGCCCCATGCGCATCGGCGAGATCGCCGCCCTGGTCGGGGTCACCCCCCGGGCCGTGCGGCACTACCACCAGTCCGGGCTGCTGCCCGAGCCCCCGCGGCGGGCCAACGGGTACCGGGAGTACGGCGTCCGGGACGCCGTCCTGCTCGCCCGGATCCGGCGGCTCACCGAGCTGGGACTCGGCCTCGACGAGGTGCGGGACGTGCTCGCGGGCGACGAGGGGCGCGGGCTCGTGGAGGTCCTCCAGGAACTGGCCGACGACCTCGCCCGGCAGGAGGCCGTCCTGCGGGAGCGGCGGGAGCGCCTCGCCGTCCTGCTCGCCGAGGCGCGGGCCGGGCACCTGCCCGCCGACGGGCCCGTCTCGCCGGAGTTCGCCGCGCTCCTGGCGGGCCTGGGCGAGCTGCCCGCCTCCCCCATGGCCGCGAAGGACCGGGAGGTCCTCGCCCTGCTCGACGCCGTCGTACCGGCGGAGGACCGGGCGCGCCTGATGGAGACCCTGCGCGGCACGGCCTCGTCCGCGCACGAGGTGTACGCGCTCTTCGACGCCCTGGAGGACGCCGCGCCGGACGATCCCCGTGTGGAGGGGGCCGCCCGGGTGCTCGCCGGCTGCCTGCCGGACGCGGCCGGAGCCGGACTGCCGGAGCGGGCCGTGGGCGGGCGCCTGCCCGGGGCCCTCCTCGCCGACGCCGTCTTCGCGGACCTCTTCCCCGCCCAGGAGGCGGCCCTGCGCCTCGCGATACGGATCGTCCAAGAGCGGCAGGAGGGAGCTTCGTGATGGTTCTCCTCCGGCGCCTCTCCTGGGTCCTCCTTCCCCTCGAAGTCGTCCTCGTCCTCTGTCTCGTCGGGGGCGTGCGGGTGCCCGGTGTCGTTCTCGGCGTCGCCGAGGCCCTCGTCGGCTCGCTCCTCCTCGCCGAAGGCCTCGTCTACCTGCGGTTGCGGCGGCGCGGGCTCTCGCGGCGGGAGGCCGTCGCGGAGCTGGTGCCCGGGCCCGTGCTGCGGCTCCTCGGGCACGAGCTGCGGCTGCTCGCGAGCCTGGGGCGGTGGGTCGCGCGCCGGCCGCACGGGACCGACGGCGCGGACGGGGTGTTCCCGCACGCCCGCGACCAGGCGGCGCTGATGTACGGCTTCGCCTTCGTCTGCGTGGTCGAGACCGTCGGCCTGTCGTACCTGCTCGCCCGCCGACCCCTCGTCCACGGGATCGTCCTCGTCCTGGACGTCTACACCGTGCTCTTCGTCCTCGGCCTGCACGCCGCCTCCGCGACCCGCCCGCACGTCCTCGCCGGGGGCGTCCTGCGGCTGCGGCAGGCCGCCCACGTCGACCTGCGGATCCCGCTCGACCGGATCGCGTCCGTGCGACGGGAGACGCTGTTCTCCCACGAGAGGGCCGACGGCGAGCTGAACCTCGCCGTCGGCGCGCAGACCTCCGTCACCGTCGAGCTGACCGATCCGGTCGACGCGCCCCGGCTGTTCGGCGCGCCCCGGCCCGTACGGGTCGTCAGGGTCCACGCCGACGACCCGCAAGCCCTGTACGGAGCCCTCACGCGGGCGCGAACAGCACCTTCGCCCGCCCCGGGTCCGCCTCCGCGAGCCTGACCCGCAGCCACTCCCCCAGCGGCAGCGCGGACTCGCCGCCCGCGATCCGGGCGACCACCGCCGGGTCGTCCAGGTGGACGGTGCCGGTGGACGGCTCGCGCTCCTTGACGTCGATCACGTACGCGTCGAAGAGCTCCCCGACCCGGTCCTTCAGGAGCGCCGCCTCGACGATGTCGACGCTCTCGCGCTCGACGGCGCCGGCGCGGCGCGAGCCCGTGGCCATCTCGTCGGGGAGGGCGGGCAGGGCGGCCCGTACCCACTCGGGCGGCTCGTCCCCGGCGACCGCCGCCACGCACAGCTCGCTCGCGTACCGGTCGACGAGCCGGCGCAGAGGAGCCGTGCAGTGGGTGTACTCGTCGGCGACGGCGGCGTGCACGGCCGGGACGGGGACGTGGCCGTCGGTGAAGACGGTGTACCCGGCGCCGCGCAGGAGGGTGGTGCACTCCTGGAGGAAGGCGGCGTGGCGCGGGTTCGAGGGGTCGGCGGAGCGGACGACGTCGGCGTACGGGACGTGGTGCGGCCATTCGACGCCGAGGGCCTGCGCGGAGCGGCGCAGCCGGGCCACGGCGCCGTCGGGCGCGGTGGGGAGGGTGCGCAGGATGCCGGTGCCGGCGGCGGTCATCAGGTCGGCGGCGGCCATGCCGGTGAGCAGGGAGATCTGCGCGTTCCAGCTCTCGGAGGGGAGCGGGGCCCGGTAGACGAGGTCGTAGCCGTGGTCGCGCTCGACGATCTCCTGCTCGGGGACGTCGAGGGAGATCCCGCCGCGCTCGATCTCGATGTTCTCGCGCAGGCGTCCGATCTCGCGGAGCAGGGCGACGGGCTCCTCGGCGGTGCCGGAGTCGATCTGCCGCTGCACGCCCGCGTAGTCGAGTTTGGCGCGGCTGCGGACGAGGGCGCGGCGGACGTCGGTGGCGACCCTGCGCCCCTCGGCGTCGAGGTCGATCCGCCACAGCACGGCCGGGCGTGGCTCGCCGGGGAGGAGGCTGGCGGCGCCCTCGGAGAGGACGGCGGGGTGGAGGGGGACCTTGCCGTCGGGGAAGTAGAGGGTGAGGACCCGGCGGTGCGCCTCCGCGTCGAGCGCGGAGCCGGGCGCGACGAAGGCGGCGACGTCGGCGATGGCGTAGTGGACGCGGTAGCCGCCGTCGGCCCTGCGGGCCAGGTGCACGGCCTGGTCGAGGTCGGTGGAGGCGGGCGGGTCGACGGTGAAGAAGGGCAGGTCGGTGGCGTCGTGCGCCGGGAGCCGGGGCGCCTTCGCGGCGGCCTCGGCCTCGGCGAGGACGGCGGGCGGGAACTCCTCGGGGACCGCGAGTTCGGTCCGGAGCGCGCGCAGGGCGGCCCGCAACGGAGCCTCGGCTGCGCCGGTCACGTGTATGGGGCGGCGGGGCATGGACCGAGCGTAGGGGGCGGGGGCGGGTACGTCATGTCGGGGCGGGTGCGTAGGGCGGGACGGGTGCGTAAGGGTGCGGGTGCGTAAGTCGGCGCGGGTACGCAGGGCGGGGCGGGTCCGTCATGTCGGGGGGGGCGGGTACGCAGGGCGGTGCGGGTCCCTCATGTCAGGGGCGGGCCCGTATGTCGGTGCGGGTCCCCCCATGCCGTGCGGGCCCCCATGCCGTGCGGGCCCCCCATGCCGTGCGGGCCCCCCATGCCGTGCGGGTCCCCCATGCCGACGCGGGCGCCTCACGCGCCGGCGGCTCCATGAACCGGCGGCGCCCTGCGCACCGGCCGCGCTTTGTAGGCTGGGCCGCCGGGGCCGCACCCCCACCCCCGTACGGACGAAGGAGAACCACCGTGCTCGTGCTGCTGCCGCCCTCCGAAGGCAAGGCTCCGTCGGGGAGCGGGGCGCCCCTCAAGCCGGAGTCGCTGTCCCTGCCGGGGCTCGCGGAGGCGCGGGCGGCGGTCCTGGACGAGCTGGTCGAGCTGTGCGCCGCCGACGAGGAGAAGGCCCGCGAGGTGCTCGGCCTGAGCGAGGGGCTGCGCGGCGAGGTCGCGAAGAACGTCGAGCTGCGGACGGCCGGCGCGCGTCCGGCCGGGGAGGTCTACACCGGCGTCCTGTACGACGCGCTCGGCCTGGCGACCCTGGACGCGGCGGCCCGGGAGCGGGCCGGGGACGCGCTCCTGGTCTTCTCCGGTCTGTGGGGCGCCGTGAAGGTGACCGACCGCATCCCGTCGTACCGCTGCTCGATGGGGATCAAGCTGCCGGGCCTCGGCGCGCTCGGCGCGTACTGGCGGGGCCCGATGGCCTCCGTCCTTCCCGAGGCGGCCGGGGACGGCCTGGTCCTGGACCTGCGCTCGTCGGCGTACGCGACGGCGTGGCGGCCGAAGGGGGAGGTGGCGGCGCGGACGGCGACGGTACGGGTGCTGCACGCGCCGACCCGGAAGGTGGTCAGCCACTTCAACAAGGCGACGAAGGGCCGGATCGTACGGAGCCTCCTGGAGGCGGGCGCGGATCCGGCGACCCCGGCGGAGCTGGTGGAGGCGCTGCGGGACCTGCAGTACGTGGTGGAGGAGGGCGGCAAGGCGGGGGCGCTCGACGTCCTGGTGGACGAGATCCACTGAGGCCTCGTTGCGTCCTGCGCAACGCTCGTTGCGGGTGACGCTCCACCTCGTCAGGATGAGGCCATGACGAGCGTGTTCGACCTTGCCCCGGAAGCCCCCGTCGTCCCCGTGGTGGTGATCGAGGACGCCGCCGACGCGGTCCCCCTGGCCCGCGCCCTGGTGGCCGGCGGGCTGCCGCTGATCGAGGTCACCCTGCGCACCCCGGCCGCGCTCGACGCCTTGCGGGCCGTCGCGGACGGGGTGCCGGAGGCGGTCGTCGGCGCCGGGACCGTCGTCTCGGCAGCCGGGGTCGCGGACGCGGTCGGCGCCGGGGCCCGGTTCCTGGTCAGCCCCGGCTGGACGGGGCGGCTGCTCGGCGCGATGCGGGAGTCGGGCGTGCCCTTCCTGCCGGGGGTCTCGACGGCCTCGGAGGTCGTGGCGCTGCTCGAACAGGGCGTGGACGCCATGAAGTTCTTCCCGGCGGAGGCGGCGGGCGGCGTCCCGTACCTGAAGTCCCTCGCGGGCCCGCTCCCGCAGGCCCGTTTCTGTCCGACCGGCGGCGTCTCCGCCGCCTCCGCCCCCGCCTACCTCGCCCTGCCGAACGTCGGCTGCGTCGGCGGTACGTGGATGCTGCCGCCCGACGCCCTCGCGGCCCGCGACTGGGCCCGGGTCGAGTCCCTCGCGCGCGAGGCGGCGGCGCTGCGGACGCCCGTCAGCGGCCGGTGAACGCGACGGTCAGGTGGTCGGTCACCGGGCGGTAGCCGAGCCGCCGGTACAGGGCGTTGCTGGTGGGGTTGGCCAGGTCCGTGAAGAGCAGGACCCGCGCGGCCCCGGCGTCCCGGGCGGCGCGGGTGGCGGCGGTGGTGACCCCGGCGGCGTATCCGCGTCCGCGGGCGGCGGGCGGGGTGTAGACGAGGTGGACGCGGGAGTGGCCCTCGGCCACGGGTGAGAAGGAGGCCATGGAGACGGGCCGCCCCTGGTTCTCTTCCCCTCCCGATTCCCAGAGGAGCATCCGGCCGTCGGAGATCCGCTCCGTGACGGGCCCGGTGTAGTCCTCCGCCGGCTCCTCGCCGAGGTCCCGGACGAACTCCCGTGCCCAGGCGGCGGCGAGGAGTACGTCGGCGGCGGTGGCGACGCGGGCGCGCCCGGCGGGGGCGGGGTCCGGCGGGGTGAGCGTCCCGAGCCGGAAGAGCCGCATCCGGAAGGTGGCGGTCCAGGGGCGTCCCGTGGCCTCCGCGAACGCCTCGACGGCCGTCGTCTCGCCTCGCAGGACGGCCACCCCCTCGTCCCCGAAGGGGTCCGGCAGGGAGGCGAGCGCGCGGGCCGCCTCCGGCGTCACCGTCCCGAAGGTCGGCTGCCCCGGCGCGGCCACCACGAGCACCCCGGTGACCCGCCCGCCGGGCTCGGTCCACCAGCCGAGCCGCCCGGCGGTGTCCATGAGCGTGAACACGCCGGTGTTGCGGGCGGGCTCGGCGGACAGGAGGGCGCCGGCGGCCGCGCGGAAGACGGCGGGGTCCTCGGTGAAGTGCCAGGTCATGGATGGTGATGGTGGTACGGGGGCGGGTCTCCCCGCCACCCGTTTTCCACCGTCCTACCTGAGGTGCGAGGTGTCGTTGAGGAGGCGTACGGAGGCGTTGCCGTCGGCGTAGTAGGCGACGGCCGAGATCGAGGCGGCCGACAGCTCCATGCGGAACAGGGACTCCGGCGGGGCGCCGAGGGCGAGCCGGACCAGGGTCTTGATCGGCGTGACGTGCGTGACGAGGAGGACCGTGCGGCCCGCATGGGCGGCGGTCAGCCGGTCCCGGGCCGCGCCGACGCGCCGGGCGACGGTCGCGAAGCTCTCGCCGCCGCCGGTCGGCGCGGCCTTCGGGGAGGCGAGCCAGGCGTCGAGGTCCTCGGAGTACCGCTCGCGGACCTCGCCGAAGGTCAGCCCCTCCCAGGCTCCGAAGTCGGTCTCCCGCAGGCCCTGTTCGATCTGCACGCCGAGTCCGAGGCGGGCGGCGACGGCGGCGGCGGTCTGGCGGCAGCGGGTCAGGGGCGAGCTGACGATCTCCTGGACGGTGCCGCGGGCGGCCAGCGCGGCGGCCACGGCCTCGGCCTGCCGCAGTCCGGCCGCCGACAGCTCGGGGTCGGTCCCGCCGCTCCCGGAGAACCGCTTCTCGGGGGTGAGCGCGGTCTCCCCGTGCCGCAGCAGCACGAAGGTCGCGGGCGCGCCCATGTCGGGGGCGGCCCAGCCCTGCGGGGAGGTGCCTCGCGGCTGTACGGAGGCGGGGGCGCCGGCCCGTGCGGTTCCGGTACCGGTGGTACCGGCCGCGGTGGTCGTGGCGACCGCGCGGCCCGCCGACGCCAGGGCACCGGCCTCGGCCTCGAAGTCGCCCGAGGCGACGGGGGTGGAGGAGGTCGCCGTGGCCTCTTCGGTGCCGGGCGAGGCCGCCGTGGCTTCCGCGGGGGCGGGTGAGGCCGCCGTGGCCTCTTCGGCGGCGGACGGGGTCGCCGTACCTTCCTCGCTGCCGGGCGGGGCCGCCGTGGCCTCTTCGGCGGCGAACAGGCCGTCGTCCACGGCCGGCCAGGCGCCCGCGCCTGCGCCCGTACCCACGCCCGCACCCGCAGACGTACCCGTACGCGTCCCCGCACTCGTACCGGCGGCAGTCGTCGACAGCGCCGCCCTCGCCCGCGCGGCCCCCGCCCGCGCGTCGCCCGGCGGGCCCGACGGCGGCGGGGCGGCGGCGTTGCGGGCGGCCGAGGCGTCGAGGGACGCCGTGGAGCCGGAGGGCTCCCACTGGCGGCCGAGCCGCCCCGCGTCCATCGCCTCGTTCGCCAGCCGGTCCGCGTGCTTGTTCCGCTCGCGCGGGATCCACTCGTAGCGGACGCGGCCCGCCGGGAAGACCCGGCCGGCCTCGGCCGCGAGCGGCTTCATGTCCGGGTGCTTGATCTTCCAGCGGCCGGACATCTGCTCGACGACCAGCTTGGAGTCCATGCGGACGTGGACCGTGGCGTCCGGGAAGAGCTCCCGGGCCACCTTGAGGCCCGCGACCAGGCCCTTGTACTCGGCGACGTTGTTCGTCGCCACACCGATGTACTCGGCGGCCTCGGCGAGCGTCTCGCCCGTCGCCGCGTCCAGGACCACCGCCCCGTACCCGGCGGGTCCCGGGTTGCCCCGGGAGCCCCCGTCCGCCTCGACGACGAGCTCGCGCGCGGAGGTCATTACAGGCCGGACTCCGAGGTGCGGACGAGGATCCGGCGGCAGTTCTCGCACCGGACGACCGCGTCCTTGGCGGCGGCGCGGACCTCGTTGAGCTCGGTGATGTTGAGCTCGATGTGGCAGCCCTCGCACTTGCGCTGGTACAGGCGGGCCGCGCCCACGCCGCCCTGCTGCTCGCGCAGCTTCTCGTACAGCTTGAGCAGGTCGGCCGGGACGGAGCCCGCGACGAGCTCGCGCTCCTTGGTGACGGAGGCGGCCTCGGCGTCCAGCTCGGCCTGGGCGGCGTCGCGGCGGGTGGTGGCGTCGTCGGTCTTGGCCTGGACGGCGGAGACGCGCTCGGTCAGCTCGGCGAGGCGCTCCTGGACCGACTCGCGGCGCTCCATGACCTCCAGGACGACCTCCTCCAGGTCGCCCTGGCGCTTGGCGAGGGAGACGATCTCGCGCTGGAGGTTCTCCAGGTCCTTCGGGGAGGAGACGGCGCCGGAGTCCAGGCGCTGCTGGTCGCGCGCGGCGCGCTGGCGGACCTGGTCGACGTCCTGCTCGGCCTTGGTCTGCTCGCGGCCGCAGTCGCTCTCCTCGGTCTGCGCGGCGACGAGCAGGTCGCGCAGTTGGGTGAGGTCCTTGGTGAGCGCCTCGATCTCGGCGTGCTCGGGCAGCGAGCGGCGCTTGTGGGCGAGCTGCTGGAGGCGGACGTCCAGGGCCTGGACGTCGAGGAGGCGGATCTGGTCGGCGGGCGCGGCGTTCAGTTGGGGGCTCCAGGAGAGGTGTGGTGGGAGGACCAGGGGTCGGTGACCGTCTTCGAGACGTGGACGCGGAGGTCCCAGCCGTGACGGTCGGAGATCGCGTCGAGCTGCGCGGCGGCCTGCTCGCACCAGGGCCACTCGGTGGCCCAGTGGGCGGCGTCGACCAGGCCCAGCGGGGTCCGCTGGGTGGCCTCGGAGACGGGGTGGTGGCGCAGGTCGGAGGTGAGGAAGGCGTCCACGCCCGCGGCCCGCACGGCGTCGAAGAGGCTGTCGCCGGAGCCGCCGCTGACGGCGACGCGGCGCACGGTCATGCCGGGGTCGCCGGCGACGCGGACGCCCTGCGCGGTGGCGGGCAGCCGCGCGGCGGCGCGGGCGGCGAACTCGGCGAGGGTCTCGGGGTGGTCGAGCTCGCAGATCCGGCCGAGGCCGTTCTCGGGGACGAGCGGACCGGTGACGCGCAGGTCGAGGGCGCCGGCGAGGGCGTCGGAGACGCCGGGGTCGGCGGTGTCGGCGTTGGTGTGCGCGACGTGGAGGGCGATGTCGTTCTTGATGAGGTCGTGCACGACGCGGCCCTTGAAGTGGCCGGCCGCGACCGTCGTCGTACCGCGCAGGTAGAGCGGGTGGTGGGCGACGATCAGGTCGGCGCCGAGGGAGACGGCCTCGTCGACGATCTCCTGGACGGGGTCGACGGCGAAGAGGACGCGGCCGACCCGGGCGTCGGGGTCGCCGCAGACGGTGCCGACGGCGTCCCACTGCTCGGCCCGGTCGGGCGGCCAGAGGGCGTCGAGCTCGGCGATGACTTCAGACAGACGGGGCACGGGGGAAAGGCTACCTGTCCCGCGCGCTCCACCGCCCTGGCCTGTGGATAACCCCGGCGCCCGCCCCTTCGGCTCCGCTCCGTCGCTGGATGACCCCGACTCCGCTCCCTCGGCTTCGCCTTGTCGACGGACGACCCCGACGTCCGCCCCTTCGGCTCCGCCCCGTCGCCGGACGACCCCGACGCCCACCCCTTCGACTTCGCCCCTTCGGCTTCATCCCATCGCCGGACGACCCCGACTCCGCCCCCTCGGCTCCGCCCCGCCACCGGAGCCGCCGACTCCACTTAGGCTCCCCTTACCCCGGGTCACCGCCGGTCACTCCAGCACACCCGCCCTCCCGCGCTCAGCAGAACCGCCGGACGGCCACCCTTATGTGTGAAGTGAGCGGGCTCGTGTTGTTCGGCTGGAAGTGCGAAAACTAGCTTCGTCGCCGGAGGTGACGAGTCGATGACAGCGTGTGCCATCGAGACGACGGCCGAGGACGACGACCGCGAAGGGAAGTACGGCGGGGGCACCGGCCGGCCGGCGGGGTTCACGGCCACGGCGAACGGCGCGTACGCGGCCAGGCTCGCGGGCGCCGGGGACGCCCTGTACGTGGAGAGGTGGACCCTCGACGGCCCGGAGCCGTACGCCGTGCCGCTCCCGCTCGACCAGCCGGAGGACCCGGGCGCCCAGCTCCTGCCCCTCGCGGACGGCCGGGTCCTCGTCTGCCGCCGCGTGGACGGGCGGCGGCACTCCTTCTCCCTGCTCTACCCCACAGGACCGGCCACCGGGGAGCTCCGGCTCGGCTCGGTGGAGGCGCCCGGATCCGAGGGGCTCGTCCTGCTCCCGCCCTCGCCGGACGGCATCTGCGCGTACGCGATGTGCGTCGGCCCCGAGACCACGACGCTGTGGCTGGTGGCGGGCGGGGCGTTCGGCCCCGAGCAGGTGGCGGAGGTCCGGGGCCGGTGTTCGGGCGGGGTGTGGCTCGACCGCACGGGCCGGATGCTCGCCCTGGACCGGCGGCTCGGCGACGGGCCCGTGAAGGCGGTCGCCGTCGACCTGGAGCGGGGCGGCGAGGTGACGCCGCTGCTCCAGATCACCGAGGAGAGCGACGACCGGCTGCTGCTCGCGGACCCGGACAGCGGGCTGCTCCTGATCCGCTCCGACGCGCCGTCGCCGGGCCACCACCGGCTCGGCTGGGGCGTCCTCGGCAGCCTGCTCCCGGTGCGCTTCCCGGACTGCCTGCGGCTGGACGACGCGGCGGTGACGCCGTTCGCCGTGCAGCCGGGGCAGGTGCTCGTGCCGGAGGGCTGCGCGGTGGCACTGCGGATCGACGCGGCGGCCGGGAGCTGGGTGGGGACCTGGCGGCCCTCGTCCCGCCGGATGGACCAGTTGGCGGCTCCCCAGGGCTGGCTGGCGGGCGCGGGCCTGTGGACCGCCGGGGGCGTGCTGCGGCTGCCGTACGCGACGCCGGGGACGCCGTGCGGGCTCGCGGCCCTGGAGCCGCCGCCCGAACCGGATCCCGTGCCGGAGCCGGAGCCGGTGACGGCCTCCGAGGAGCCCCGGGTGTGCCGTCCCGTACCGCTCCAGCAGGCTCCCCTCACGGACCGGCGGCCCGCTGGCTAGACTCTCGGGCCGCACGGCAGGAACGATTTATACGGGGTGAGTTGCAGCATGTCGGAAGCGAACACGGAGGGTACGGAGCCGCACGGCTCCGGGCGGCATCGTGGTGAGGCCTCGCCGGCGGAGGACTCCTCGTCCTCCCCGCACGGCCGCCACCGCCGCGAACCCGACGCCCAGTGACCGGGGCGTCCGGTCGACCGGGCGCGTGCGACGAGTCGGAGGGCCCCGGGGACACCCCGGGGCCCTCCCGCGTTCCCGGCCGCCCTGGGTCGTGACCTGCCGGACAGGTCCTACGCGTGTTCCACGAAGGTGTCGGCGAGTACGGGGGCGTCGTCGCGCTCCGCCGCCGCGACCGTCGCCTGGGTGCCGCCCTCCACGGTCCACATCCGGACGCGCAGGGTCTCGCCGGGGAAGACGACCCCGGCGAAGCGGGTGCGGTAGGCGCGGACGCGGGTGACGTCCCCGTCGAGCAGGGTGTCCACGACGGCCTTGAGGGTCATCCCGTAGGTGCAGAGCCCGTGCAGGATGGGCCGGTCGAATCCGGCGAGGGCCGCGAACTCCGGGTCGGCGTGCAGGGGGTTCCAGTCGCCGGAGAGGCGGTAGAGCAGGGCCTGCTCCTCGCGCACGTGCCGCTCCACGGTCCGGTCGGGCTCGCGGTCGGGCAGGGGGAGCCGGTCGGAGGGGCCCCGGTCGCCGCCCCAGCCGCCCTCGCCGCGCACGAAGATCTGGGCGTCGCTCGTCCACAGCGGGCCGTCGGCGTCGGCGGTCTCGGAGCGCAGGACGAGGACGGCGGCCTTGCCCTTGTCGTGGACGGCGGCGACGCGGGAGGTGGAGACGGCGCGCCCGCCGGCGGGGAGGGGACGGTGGAGGGTGATCGACTGGGCGCC
Organism: Streptomyces sp. NPDC007872; assembly: GCF_042868165.1. Taxonomy (NCBI): domain Bacteria; kingdom Bacillati; phylum Actinomycetota; class Actinomycetes; order Kitasatosporales; family Streptomycetaceae; genus Streptomyces; species Streptomyces sp. NPDC007872. The sequence goes on along the minus strand of NZ_JBIAEA010000002.1, from coordinate 666,798 downwards.
GTGCAGGACGCTCATGAGGTCGACGTCGACGCCGGGGGCGGAGAGTCCGTCGACGATCCCCATGCCGCCGCCCGCGACGGTGGCGAAGCTGGGCAGGACGTGCAGCCGGGACTCCAGGGTGTAGCGGAGTTCGGCGGGGTCGGTGGCGGGCGTGCCCGCGCCGAGGCCGAGGTGGTAGAGCTGGACGTCCTTGTGGTCCCAGGCGATCTCGGTGCTGCGGGGTTCGGCGGCGACGGCCTTGGCTGCGTCGATGGGCATCGGGCTGCTGCTCCTCACGGGGTCGCCCCGGAACGCGGTCGGTCCGCACGCGGTCGGTCCGCACGGGATCGGTTCCCACGCGGTCGGTTCGCACGCGGTCGGTCCGCACGCGATCGACATAGAACGCGTTCCAGTTTGGTGGCCCTCCTGTATAGCCGAGGCGGCAGGGCTTGGGAACCCTCGCCGACGGCACGCCGGAACCCCTGCGGGATCGACCCCCAGGACATTTGTCACCGTCGGACGCGTACATAACGGCCTACCGGAACGCCCCTCACTCTCCGTAACGTCGTGGTCATGAAGCAGCAGGAGCAGGAGAAGAAGGATCCGACCGGAGCGCCCGCGATCGCCTTCCGGGCCGTGACCAGGGCATACGGCGCCGTCCGCGCCACCGACGGGCTCGACCTCGCTGTGCGGCAGGGCGAGACCGTGGCGCTGCTCGGGCGGAACGGCGCGGGCAAGTCCACCGCCATCGGCCTGCTCCTCGGCCTCGACGAGCCCGACGACGGCCGGGTCGAGCTCTTCGGCGGGCCGCCGGCCCGGGCCGTCGCGGCCGGCCGGGTGGGGGCGATGCTCCAGGAGGGCCGGCCGGTCCCCCGGGTCACGGTCCGCGAGCTGGTCGGCTTCGTCGCCCGCACCTACCCGGCCCCGATGCCGGTCGCGGAGGCCCTGGCGCTCGCCGGTCTGACCGGCCTCTCCGACCGCCGCGTGGACCGGCTCTCCGGCGGTCAGGTCCAGCGGGTCCGGTTCGCCGTCGCCCTCGCCGGGAACCCGGAGCTGATCGTCCTGGACGAGCCGACGGCCGCCCTCGACGTCGAGGCCCGGCAGGAGTTCTGGGACGCGATGCGCGGCTACGCCCGCCGGGGCAACACCGTCCTGTTCTCCACCCACTACCTGGAGGAGGCCGACGCGTACGCGGACCGGATCGTCGTCCTCGACGCCGGCCGGGTCGCCGCCGACGGCACCAGCGAGCAGCTCAAGCGGACGGTCGGCGGCGGCCTGGTCTCCTTCGACCTGGCCGGCGGCCCGACCGACTGGCTCGACGCGCTGCCGGGCGTGACCTCGTACGAGATACGGGGCGACCGCGCCCGGCTCCGCACCGCCGACCCCGACGCGACGGTCCGGGCGCTCGCGGAGCGGGACGCGATCCGGGGCCTGGAGGTAGCCCCGGCCTCCCTGAACGACACCTTCCTCGCCCTCACCCGCAGGACCTCCGCCCCGAAGCCGCTCACGCCCCTGGAGACGACCCGATGATCACCGCGTACGTAAGCCTCGAAGTGCGCCGCACCCTGCGCGACACCGGATTCGCGATCTCGACGGTCGGCGTCCCGGTGCTGATGTACCTCCTCTTCACCAACCTCGGCGGCGCGAACGACAGCGCGTACCGGACGGCCGCGATGGTCGGCATGGCGGCGTACGGGGCGCTGGGCGCCGCGCTCTCGCTCGGCACCGGGGTCGCCGAGGACAAGTCCACCGGCTGGCTGCGGCAGTTGAGGATCACCCCGATGACGCCCCGGCAGGTGGTGACGGGCCGGGCCCTGACCGGTTCGGTGGTCGTCCTTCCCGCCCTCACGGGGGTGCTGCTCGCGGGCGGTCTCGCCAACGGGGTGCGGATGGCGGCCTGGCAGTGGGCGGCGGTCGCCGTCACGCTGTGGCTCGGCTCGCTCCCCTTCACGCTGCTCGGCATCGGCAACGGCTACCGGCTCACGGCCCAGACCACCGGCGCCGTGAACGTCGCCTGCAACCTGGGGCTCGCGGTCGTCGGCGGCCTGTGGTTCCCGGTCGCGCTCTTCCCCGACTGGCTCCGGACGCTCTCGGAGTACACGCCGACGAACCGGTTCGCGGAGCTGGGCGTGGCGGTGACGGACGGGCGGGCGCCGGGGGCGGCGGCCCTGGCGGTGCTCGCCGGGTGGGCGGCGCTGTTCGGCGCGTACGCGGCGGTCTCGTACCGTCGTTCGGCACGGACGGCGTGACGGACGCGGAAGCACGAGAGGACACGGGGGCATCCATGGAGATCTGGCGGCGGCGGAGGGAGAGGCTGCGCGAGCGGGGGCCGAGCGGGCTCAGTCTGCTCCCCTGGCTCCTCATGGGCCTGGGCGCGCTCTCGCACCTGCTCGGCGGCGAGGCCCCGAACCCGTGGATCGGCGGCCTGGGCCTGCTCGCCTTCAACTCCCTGTACATCGCGATCGTCCTGCGCGCCTTCGACCCGCGCGTCCGGGAGGCGCCGCTGACCTGGTGGCTGCTCGGCGCGCTCGCGGCGCTCACCTTCGGGCTCGCGATCGGCTACGGCCGGGAGTGGCTGCTGCTCTTCCCGCTCCTGGGCCTGGCGGTGGGGGCGGTGGTGCGGCGCGGGAGGCTGCTGTCCCGGATCACCTTCCCGCTGGTCGCCGGGGTGGCGGCGGTGACGTTCTGGCGGGACGGCTGGGACTCGTTCGGGGTCGTGTACGGGACGTTCATCTCGGTGATGGTGACGGCGGCGATCCTCGCCCTGAACGAGACGGTCCGCGAGCTCCGGGCGACCCGGGAGGAGTTGGCGCGGACGGCGGTGGAGAAGGAGCGGCTGCGGTTCTCGCGCGACCTCCACGACCTCCTGGGCCACACGCTCTCGGTGATCGTGGTGAAGTCGGAGGCCGCCAGGCGGCTCGCCCCGCGCGACCTGGACGCGGCCCTGGCGCAGGTCGCGGACATCGAGTCGGTGGGCAGACAGGCACTGACCGAGATCCGCGAGGCGGTGACCGGCTACCGGGAGGGCAGTCTGGCGGCCGAGCTGGACCGGGCGCGCGACGCGCTCTCCTCGGCGGGCATCGAGCCGGTCGTGCGCCGCTCGGGGCCGCTCCTGGAACCGGCGGCGGAGGCGCTGTTCGGCTGGGTGGTGCGGGAGTCGGTGACGAACGCGGTGCGGCACAGCGGGGCGTCCCGCTGCGTCGTCGAGGTCTCCGGCCCGGCGGCCGGCCGGGCCCGTCTGACGGTCACCGACGACGGCCGGGGCGACGGGCCCCCGGGGCCGGGGGCCGCAGCGCCGGGGCCGGACGGCCCCGGCAGCGGGCTGCGCGGCCTGCGCGAGCGGCTCGCGGCGGCGGGCGGCACGCTGGAGTCGGGACCGGCCCCGGGCGGCGGGTTCAGGGTCGTGGCGGAACTCCCCGTGGAGGCCACCGGACCGGGAACCGGACCCGTATCGGGGGCCGGCCCCGGAGAGGTGCGGACCGGCCGCTGCTGACGGGCCGGTCAGCCGACGATGGCGACCGGGGCGTCCCAGGCGTTGCGGTCGACGTTGATGGTGTGACCGCCGCGGGTCTCCTTGCTGTTGGCCTTGTACTGGTGGCCGCGGCTGTGGTCGGTGTACAGCTTCGGGTCCCAGGGCCAGTCCTTGGTGGTGGTCTCCTGGTCGTTCCACAGGGCGTACCAGAGGTTGCCCGGCAGGTCGGTGCGGTCCTTGGCGGTGGCGATCGCCTTGGCGCCGGAGGTGCTGAAGCCGTAGAGGCCGGCGCGGTAGGTCTTGGCGCGCAGGGTCTTGGTGAAGGAGCGCACGTAGGCGAGGGTGGCGTCGTTGCAGGCCTTGTCGGCGATGTCGTACGACTCCATGTTGAGGTAGATCGGGCTGCCGGGCTTCATGCCGAGCGCCGCGGCCCTGGCGATCGCGTCGTTGGCGTTGGCGGCCCCGACCGAGGCGGCGGTGGCCGCGGTGAACCGCTCCTTGTTGAGGCTCTTCTGGCAGGGCGGCTGGGCGCCGACGTACAGGGGGATGATCCGCCAGCCGAGCGTGTCGACCGACTTCACCCAGGGCTTGGTGAGGTTGGGCTGGGCGCAGCCGCGGTTCTTGCCGCCGATGTAGACGGCGACGCCGCCGTAGTAGGCGTCCTTCTTCCAGGCCGTCATCGCGGCGAGCGAGGGCGCGGTGCAGGCGTCGAACGCCCGGCCGGTGTAGGTCTTCTGCGCGGGCCACGCGGGCGCGGCCATCGAGGTCTGCGCCGCGATCCCGGCACCGGCGACGACGGCGGCGCCGGTCGTCGCCAGGGCGATGTAGCGGCCTCTTCTGGACAACCGGTGCTTCGGCATTTCCCCACCCCACACGTACGAAGTTCCACGGATTCCGGCCCCGTCCCCCCGGGGCGCGATCACCTTATCCCGGCCCGTCCGCCCTACCCTGTTCCCCGTGACCGAGATGCCGCGGGACCACCGCCCGGGAAAGTCCGTGAGAGTCCTGCTCGCCGAGGACCAGGGGATGATGCGCGGGGCGCTGGCCCTGCTGCTCGGCATGGAGCCGGACATCGAGGTGGTCGCGCAGGTCGGGCGCGGGGACGAGATCGTGGACGCGGCGCTCGGGGCGCGGCCGGACGTGGCGCTGCTCGACATCGAGCTGCCGGGGCGCTCGGGGCTCGACGCGGCGGCGGACCTGCGGGACGAGGTGCCGGACTGCCGGGTCCTCATCCTGACGACGTTCGGCCGGCCGGGCTATCTGCGGCGGGCGATGGAGGCGGGGGCGGCCGGGTTCCTGGTGAAGGACGGACCGGTGGAGGAGCTGGCCGAGGCGGTCCGCAAGGTCCTGCGGGGCGAGACGGTCGTCGACCCGGCGCTCGCGGCGGCGGCCCTCGGCGCGGGCCCGAACCCCCTGACGGCCCGCGAACGGGACGCCCTGGCGGCCTCGGTGGACGGCGCGACGATCGCGGACATCGCGGCCGCCCTGCACCTCTCGGAGTCCACGGTCCGCAACTACCTGTCCTCCGCGATCGGCAAGACGGGCACCCGCAACCGCATGGAGGCGGTGCGGGCGGCGCGCCGGCAGGGCTGGCTCTGAACCCGCGCGGTGCGACGACCGCCACGCCGGGGGTCGTACGAGCGGCGGCGGCTCCGCGCGGACACATGTGCAAGTCCGGCGGGCGGCGGTCCGCGCCTGAACGGTACGGCTCGCGGGCGGGGCCTGGACCGTACGGCTCGCGGGCCGCGCCTGAACCGTACGTACGGCTCGCAGGCCGCGGCGGCCGATACGGCCGGCTCGCGGCCCGTCTCTAGCCGACGAGGCGGCGGCGCCAGTCCAGGGGCGTGACGGTGACGGCCCGGCCGGGGTCGCCGTCCCACTCGGTGGGGAGGCCGACCGCGGCGAGGGCGGCCGGTTACCCGGCGGACACGCGGACGTGCCGCTCCCCGTTCTCCGTACGCACCACGATGTCGAGCATGCGCAGACTCTGCCACGCCCCTCTGACAGGCACCCTCAGGGATGTTCGGCGTCCCGGCGCCCGGACCTCGGCAGCCAGAGCAGCATCAGGACGGTCGCGCCGAGCAGGATCGACGCGGAGACGCGGAAGGCGGCCGCGTAGCCGGAGGTGAGGGCGGCCGGGTCGGGGGTGCCGTGGGCCGGGCCGGTGACGGCGGCGGCGACGGTGGAGAGGGTCGCGAGGCCGAGGGCGCCGCCCATGGTGCGGGAGGTGTTGACGAGGCCGGAGACGAGGCCCGCGTCGCCGGGGGCGACGCTGGAGGTGGCGAGGGTGGCCAGCGGGGTGGTGGCCAGGCCGATGCCGCCCATCATGAGGATGCCGGGGCCCAGGATCGTCGTCAGGAAGGTGCCGTCGACGCCCATCGTGGACTGCCAGGCGAAGCCGGAGGCGGCGACGAGGGCGCCGATGACGGCGAGGGTGCGGGCGCCGAGGGCGGGCATCAGGCGGGGCGCGAGCTTGGAGCCCAGGACGACGGCGAGGGAGCTGGGGACGAGGGCGAGGCCGGCCTGGAGCGGGGTGTAGCCGAGGACGTTCTGCGCGTACACCGTCATGAAGAACCACATGCCGAAGGAGCTCGAACCGAAGAGCAGGATGGCGGTGTTGGCCGCGGACACCGTGCGCGTGCGGAAGATCTTCAGGGGCATCAGCGGGGCCGCCGCGCGGGCTTCGACCAGGACGAACAGGGCGAGCAGGACGAGCGCGCCGAGGAGCGTGAGCAGGGTCCTGGGGTCGCCCCAGCCCGCCTCCTCGGTCTGGACGATGCCGTACGCGAGGGTGGCGAGCCCGCCGGTGACGAGGACCGCGCCCGGCAGGTCGAGGCGGCGGCCGGTGCCGGGGCGGCTCTCGCGGAGCCAGAGGAGGGCGCCGGTGAGGACGAGGGCGCCGATGGGGACGTTGACGAGGAGGACCCAGCGCCAGGAGAGCAGGTCGACGAGGACGCCGCCGACGAAGCCGCCCGCCGCGCCGCCGGCCGCGCCGACCGCCGTCCAGGTGCCGATGGCCCGGGTCCTGGCGGGCCCGGGGGTGACCGCGCCGGTGACCAGGGTCAGGGTGGCGGGTGACAGGACGGCGGCGCCGAGCCCCTGCACGGCCCGCCCGGCGACGAGCTGCCAGCCCTCCTGCGCGAGCCCGCCCGCGACGGACCCGGCGGTGAACACGGCGAGCCCGAGCAGGAACATCGCCTTGCGCCCGTAGAGGTCGGCGGCCCGCCCGCCGAGCAGCATGAACCCGGCGAAGGCGATCGAGTACGCGTTGAGCACCCACTGCAGACCGAGCGCCGAGAGCCCGAGGTCGGCCCGCAGCGACGGCAGCGCGACGTTCACGACGGAGACGTCGAGCACGACGAGGAACTGCCCGGCACAAGCGACCAGAACGACCGCCCAGGCGCGGGCCGCGGGAACGGGAGGGGCGGGGGACGTACGGGAGACGGAGTCGGTCTGCGACATGACGGTCATGGTCGCAGAGGCCTCCGGCCCCGTACATATGCCGGAAGCCCTACGACCGGGGACCGACGGCGCCGGGGCGTTGTGGGAGGGAGACGGCCGTCTCGGCGTCCCGGTCGCGGCGCGGCGTTCCGGCGGGGACGTCCCGAAGACGTGGAGAAGCCCCTCCGGGGCCGCCCGACGGGGCTTTCCGTGTCGCTTCTGCCCCGGCTCGGCCCCTCGGGCACCCACGAGGACCTGCTCCACCGCGTCGGGCTCATGGGCCTGACCCGCCCCGCCCGCTGGGAGGACCCGCACTGGCCCGGCTCCTACGCCTGAGCCGGCCCGCCGCGCCCCGGACGCCCGGGCCCACTCGTGACAGCATCGTCGCGGGGACCGGGCCGTACGCGGGAGGGAACATGGGCGCGAACTGGTCGGCACTGTTGATCGCGGTGGTCGGCGTGGCGGGAACGCTGGGAGCCGCGCTCCTGACGCAGGTCCGCGCGGACCGCACCAAACGCATGGAGCTCCGGGCCGCCGCCGACCAGCGGCGTGAGGAACGCGACCACGCCGAGGAACTGCTCCGGGCGGAGCGGGCCCTGCAGAAACAGCGCGAGAACCTGGAGCTCCGTCGCACCTGCTACATCAGGCTGAACACCGCCGCGCGCCAGTACCTGACGGAGATGACCAACCACCTCCACGCACTGGCGCGCGGCGAGGACGTCGTCGCGTCCCTGGAGAACCTGGAGGCGGCCAGACTGGCCTACCGGGACAGCTACGCGGAGGCCCAGATGATCGTCCCGGACGTGGTGTCGCGCCCCTCCGGCGCGGCCAAGTCGCGCTTGAACGAGGCCTACGGAAAGCTCAGGAAGTACGCGGCGGACCCCACCGCGTACGCGGCCGAACTGCGGACGACGGAGGCCGAACTCCATCAGGACGTCTGGCCCTGCGTGAGCGCGATGAAGAAGGCCATACGCGCCGACCTGGGCGTCGAGGACTGAGCGGACCACCCGTTGTCAGTGGGGCCTGCCACGATCTCCACGAGTCCGGACGACGACGGAGAGCGAGTACGCCATGGGTACCTGGGACATCGGCCCCTTCGACAACGACACCGCCGCCGACTTCTCCTACCGGGTGGACGGGGCCCCGGTGGAGAAGAAGGCGGAGGTGCTGCGCGGGACCTTCCGGGAGGTGGTAGGCACCGGCGGTGCGTACCTCGACGCGGACCTGGCGGTGGAGGCGATCGCCTCGGCGGCCCTCCTCGCGGCGCAGTGCCCCGGCGGGGAGCCGGTCACCACGTCGTACGGCCCGAAGGAGCCGCTGCCCGTGTTTCCGGCCGCACTCCGTCCGGAGGCCGTGGCGGCCCTGGACCGCGTGCTCGTCGAGCCGTCCGAGCTGCTGGAGTTGTGGGAGGAGTCGGACGGGGAGGAGTGGAAGGCGGGGACGCGGAGGCTGCGGGCGGTCCTGGCGGGAGCGTGAGAGCCGCCCGGAACGCCTCCCGACCGCGCGAAGGCGGCCCGCCGTGCCGGCCCGGAAGCGCGGCTCAGTGGTGCCGGAGCAGTTCGACCCCTTCGGAGACGTGCTCCGCGCCGTAGCCGAAGTGCTCGCACAGGGACAGGTGGCGTGCGTAGCGCTCCTCGGTGAGGTGGACCCGCCGCGTGCCGAGCAGGCGCAGGAGCAGCCGGTAGCCCAGGTCGGGGTCGACCCGTGAGACCACCTCCTCCACCGCCGCCAGCGCGGCCGTGGCGTCCGGCACGCCGGTGAGCAGTGCGGCCGCGTCCCGTACTTCGCTCAGCACCGCGTCCCGCTGCGCGGTGTCGGCCGGCGGGACGGTGTGCCGGTGATCGGGAGCGGCCTCGGCCAGGCGTGCGCGGCACGCGTCGGCGATCGTCCGGAGCCATTCCCGGGGACCGAGACGGAGGTACGCGATGTCGTGGCCCCCTCCGGTGGCCCCGCGCCACAGGGCGGCGATCGTGTCGTCGGACAGCGGCGACTCCAGGAGGCGGAGGGCGTCCACCAGCAGGACCGCTGCCGCGGACCCGGGGGTCTGGGCCGTGTCGTCGGCGGCCGCCGCCCCGCGCAGGCAGTCGTGGGCGGTGGTTCCCGGCCCGTCCCAGGGGAACCACGAGGTGAGCGCGGAGAGGCCGAAGTCGCCCTCCCCGTCCCGCCGGGCCGGGTCGACGGGCGGCCACCGCACCTTCAGACCGTCGTGGACGAGGGGACCGGGCCAACCGAGTCGTGCGCCGATCGCCGTCAGGCGGTCGTACTGGTCCTTCGCCACGGCGACGCGTCGGGTCTTGAGGACGCGCAGCAGGAGACGCAGGCCGAGTTCGGCATCGGCGTGGCGGGCGACCGCGCTCACGGCCTCCGCCAGCGTGGTGGACGCGCCCGCGCTGCTCTCCGGCTCCGTCGCGGGGTCTCCGAGGTCCGGTCTCGAGGCAACCGCCTCCGCGACCACGACCGCCGGGAGTTCCGTCTCCCGCGCCCGCGCGCGTGACCGCTCGGAGGGCGGTGGCGGGTAGGACTCGGCGAGCCGGCTCAGCAGGGCGCGCGTGCCCGCACCGGTGGCGGGCGGGCGGGGGTCGTTCGCGGTGGCGGCCGTCCAGACGGCGTCCAAGGTCTCGTCGGGCAGGCCGGACTCCAGCAGACGGGCCAGGTCCAGGCCGAGTTCCGCCGCGCCCTCGCCGTTGCCCGCCACCTCCGCCGCCAGCCGGAGGACGCGGTCCTCGTCGGGGGGTGCGGGAGAGGACGCGACCCTGCCCGCGAGTGCGCTCAGACCGAAATCGCCCTCGAACAGGAGGCCGTGGTCCTCTTGGTGTCGTGCCATGGCCGGTCTCGTCTCCTCGGTCCGTCGGAAGGGGATGAAGAAGTGGGTCCGCCCGTCGTGAGGACGGGCGGACCCACAGGGAAGTGACCGGGTGCCTCCGCTCGCGGAAGCACCCGGAGGAAACCCGTCGCGGCCGGTCAGGCTACGGCAGCGGGTACGAGGTGAAGACGATGTACCCCTTGTGCCCGCTCTTGCCCGGCAGCCTCTTCAGGACCACGCGGACCTTGTTGCCGGCCGCCGCCGAGGATCCGGACGCGTGGTACACCGTGCCGAGCGAGGCGTACTCGGTCCAGGAACCGTCGATCGGGAACGTGTCCTTGTTGCGCCACTGACCTCGCTTGTTGAGGAAGTTGTCCAGGGCGTCGAAGCTGGCACCCCGCTTCTTGCCGCGCGGGAAGAAGTACTCCGCGAGGACGCGTTCGACGGCCTGCTGCGCGATGTCCCTGTCGGTCCACACCGTGCTGATCGGGGCCAGGCCCTTCCGTTCGTTCTCCTTGGCGAAGTCGACGGCCTGCTGCGGCGTCGGGTTGACGTGCCGGCTCAGGGTGTGCGCTTCGCTGTCGGGGAAGAGCAGCTCGTCGGCGAGGTTCGCGCAGTTGTGCACCAGCAGGTCGCTTGCCCGCGCTCCCTCGGATCGCACGTAGAACGTGTGCGGTCCGTCGACCGTGAGGTCGTACACCCTCTGGCCGACCAGGCCGCCGCGGGTGCGCAGCGCGCCGACGGCGTGCAGCGCACCGTCCGGGGAGCGCAGCCGGTCCCCGGCGCGCAGCTCCGACACGAGCACCCATCCGCGTCCGGCGGTGTGGACACGGTGTCCGGCGGTGCTGGTCAGACGCTGGCCGTCCGCGAAGGAGACGTCCACGAGGCGGTCGGTGTCGTGGGCGTAGGTCGACGTGACCGTCTGCGGGCCGCGGTCGCCGCTGTCCGGGTCCTCGGCCAGGACGCGGTCGCCGCGCCGCACCTCGCTGATCGCCTTGCGGCTGCCGTCCGCCATCAGCACCCGGGTGGTGCCCGGGAAGCTGTTGAGCCTGCAGGACGTGACCATGTCCTCGTAGAGGTTGACCGTGTTCTCGATGCGGGCGAGGGTCGCCGGATCCACGTCCAGCTTCCGCAGCGCGTTGTAGGCGTCGAGGACCCCGACGCCGGTGTTCAGCGCGGCGTCCAGGACCCGGACGGCCTCGGCGACCTTGGCGAACGCCTTGCCGGGGATGAAGTTGCTCGCGGCCCACGCGCAGCCGCCGGCGCTGCCGTGCCAGCAGTCCACGAAGTCCTGGAGCAGGACCGCCTTGAGGATCTGGTACGTGAGGGTCTGCTGGATCAGGTCCCACTTGCTGAAGTAGTGGGTGACCTCCTTCGTCATGCCCTTGAAGCGCTCGGTGGTCAGCAGCAGCGTCTCCGACGACGGGCAGCCGGTGGCGGTGGCCGGGACGTCGGGGTTGAGACACAGGAAGAAGTCGACGTCCACGTCGAACGTCACCTTGAAGGTGACGGTGCAGCCCGTGAAGCCCGGCTCGATGACGCAGTCGTTCTTCTGGTCGGCCTTGGTGACCGTGACGCTCTTCTCGTCGACCACGTAGAACGTGCCGCCGATGCCGGTTCCCGCGCCGGTGGACACCTGCTGGTTGGACTGGGCGCGCTCGGCGGCCTCGGCCGCCGCCTGTGCCTCCTGCGCGTACTTCAGGGCGTCCTCGGCGGCCTTCTCCGCCTCGGCCGCGGCGGTGCCGGCGCGGTCGGCGGCGGCGCGCGCGTCCTTGGCGGACTGCTCGGCCCGGGAGGCGGCCTGGCGGGCGCCCTCGGCGTCGAGGGCGGCCTGGTCGGCGGAGTCGCGGGCCGCGCGGGCGTGGCCCTCGGCGCGGCCGGCGGCCCGGTCGGCGGCGGCCGCGTCCTCGGCGGCCCTGCGGTCGTACTCGACGGTGCGGGCCAGTGACTGCGACGCCTTCAGCGCCGCGTCGGCGGCCTCGGCGGCGTAGCCGAGGGCCTCCTTGGCGTAGCCACGGGCGTCCGCCGCGTATCCGGCGGCGTTGGCCGCGTGCACGTACGCCTGCTTGGCGTCGCCCGTGGCCTTGTCCGCGAGGCTCTTGGCGGCCACCGCCTCGGCCTGCGCGTTCTTGGCGTGGGCGTCGGCGACGGCCTTCTGCTGGTCGGCGATCGTCTTCGACGCCTGACCCGTCAGGACCACCAGGCTCGCGGCGGTGTCCGTCTCGGCGTACGGGGAACCGAGCTGGATCGCGTCGTTGGCGGGCTTGGCGACCTGGGAGGCCGCCGCACCGGCTTCCGCCGCCGCGCGGGCGGTGACGTAGGCGAACCCGGCGGCCTTCACCGACGCGGCCCGCGCGGTCGCGGCTTCCTTCGAGGCCGCGTCCGCGTGGGACTTGGCCTCCTTCGCCTTGCGCTGGGCCTCGTCGGCCAGCGCGACCGCCGTACGGGCCTCGGCGGCGGCGTGGTCGGACGCCTTGATGGCGTCGGCGGCGGCGCTGGTCGCGGTCCACACCGCGGCGTCGGCCTTCAGCTTCGCGGCCTGGGCGGCGTCCGCGTTCGCGCGGGACCGCTTGGCGGCGGCCTCGGCGCGGGTGGCCGCGGCGTCCGCCTCGGACGCCGCCCGCGTCGCCGCGTCGGCCTCGCCGCGTGCCCGTCCGGCCGCCGCCTCCGCGTCGTCGGCGTGTGCCGAAGCGGCGTCGGCCGCCTCCCTGGACGCCTTGGCCTGCTCGTCGGACTCGTGGGCCTGGGCGTAGGCCTCCTTCGCGTCGGCCTTGGCACGGGCCGCGTCGGCCTTCTGCTCGGCGTCCCAGGCGTCGTCCCGCTTGGCCTTCGCGTTGTCACGCGCCTTGACCGCGTCGTCCTTGCGCGCGACCGCGGTGGCCTCGGAGGCCTCGGCCGCCTTCCTGGCGTCCTCCGCCTTCACCGCTTCCGCGTCGGCGTTCTTCTTGTGCTGGGCCGCCTCGGACTGCTTGGCGGCGGCGGTGTCCTTCTCCGCCTTCGCCTTGGCCTCCTCGGCCTCGGCCGCGAGCCGTTTGGCGTGCGCGTCGGCCGCGGCGGCCTTGGCGTCGCCCTCGGCCTTCAGGGCGAGGCCGAGCTTGGCCTCGGCCGTCTCCTTGTCCTTCTTGGCGTTGTCCCGGTGCAGCTTGGCCCCGTCGGCCGCCGCCTTCGCCTGCAGTTCGGCGGTGTACGCGGCCTCCTTGCGGAACTCGGCGTTGGCCTGGGCGGTCTGGGCGACGGCCCGCTGGGTGATGGTGGCGCTGTCGGCCGCGGCGGCCCGGGTGGCGGCCTCGGCGGTCTCGCCGGCCTTCACCAGCGCGGTCAGTGCCGCGACGGCTCCCTTGGTGACCTGTGCCTTCTGCCGGCCGACCAGGAGACCGCGGCCGCGCGGGGCACCCGCGGCGTCCGCGATGCCGTACGCGGCCTGCAGGGCCGTGTCGGAGGCGGCGGCCGCCTTCTTGGCCTTCTCCAACTGGGCCTTGACCGCGGCCAGGTGCGTCTTCGCCGCCGCCTGGGCGTCGGTGAGGCCCTTCTTGGCCGCGTCGAACTGCGCCTTGGCCGGCTGGGTGGTGCTGCCGGGGCCCTTCTTCCCGGTCGGCTTGATCAGGTACTTCTGCGCGCTGGTGTCCTTGCAGTCCCACAGCCGCAGGTCCGTGCTCTTGGTGAAGGCGCTCAGGTCCAGGCACTTGCCCGTGGTCAGGCTCTTGAGGACGGACGGGGCGCGGACGTCGGCCTTCCACGACTGGCCCTTGGTGCTGTAGCAGTCCGTGATCTGGATCTTCGTGCCGTTGGCCGAGGCGTTCCCCGCCACGTCCAGGCACTTGAACGAGCCGGTGTTGCGGAGGTGGAGGTCCTCCTCGCTGCCCTCCAGCGTCCACTCCTGCGCGGCGCCGCCGTTGCAGGTGTAGATCTGGACCGGCGTGCCGTTGGTCTTCCCGCCGCCCTGGACGTCCAGGCACATGCCCTTCGCGCCCGGCACCTCGATCACCGTGTAGTCGTCACCGAGCCAGCCCACGCCGCCGGGAGACCAGTGGTCCTGCCAGCGGGTGTAGTAGTCGGCGAGCCAGGACTGGCCGAGGAGCATGCTGAGGGCGTGGGTGCCGTCCTGGAGCGCCTTCGCGGCGTCCTTGCCGGCGGTGAGGATCTGCTGCCGCTGGGCGGTCTGGCCGGCGATCTCCTGCTGCCATTCGGTCGCGGCCTGCGCGACCTGCTTGCCCAGGACCCGGTTCGGGTCGATCGGGTCGTGCCAGCCGCACGCGCTGAAGCGCGCCTTCAGGTCCTCGACCGCGATCCGGAACTCCGGGGTGTCCGGCTCCGGGGCCGTACGGGGGAAGCCGCCGGAGGCGAGGAAGATGCGGGCGTCGTCCGCGAAGACGCGCGGGATGAAGAAGTTGTTCTCCTCGACCTTCCCGGAGTTCTTCTTCCACAGCGCCCACGCCTCCTGCTCCTTCGGCGTCCCGGCGCTGGTGTAGAGCGGGTTGCCGACCGCGAGCGCGGCGGCCTTCGTCTTGTCGTCGGCGAGGGGCGAGGAGTCGTACCAGGGGTTGACCACGTCGATCGACGCCCAGTACCCCTGGGAGAGCCACGGGCTCAGCCCGGTCCGGTCGAAGATCCCGCCCGGGTCCTTCGGCGCGTTGGGGTAGGACTCCAGGTTCGCGGCGCTCGACCACGCGTACCCCTGCTTGCGGACCTTCTCGAGCGCCTCGTCCGTGAGCGTGACGTCGGCGTTGCGGGCCGCGTGCAGCGGGGTCTTGTCGTTGAACAGGTCCCGTTCGAACTGCTTGTGCATCTGGTCGGGCGGCAGGAGCAGGGCATTCTGCGCGAGGGCGAACATGTTGGGGCCGCCCGTGCGCAGGGCGTCCACACCCACGCACTGGTCCTCGCGCAGTTGCTGGGCCGCTTTGGCGTCGTAGCCGTCGTACGAGTCCCCCGTCGCGGCCGCCGGCAGGGCGTCCGGCAGGGCCGGACCCGGCCGGACGCCGAGGCCGGCGAGGACGGCCAGCGCCGCGGTGGTCGTGACGGCGGTGGTGAGGGCGCCGGCGAGGGTGCCGGACGAGCGTGAGCGGGGGCTGAACAACCCCGGTTCGAATCGCAAGGGGGGTTTCCTTCACAGGGAACGAAGGCGGGCAGGAGTGACCCGGGCGACGTTCACAGTGAGCCGGCACCAGGGCATGGCGATGCCGTTCTCCCCCGTGGCGGCGCTGTCCCCCGGCCGCCGATGATGATGTGCGTGCGTCACGACGGGGGTGGTCGGTCCCCGGCGCGCGGCGTTACTTAACCCCGAGTCAACAAAGCTCGGCAAGGGCCGACCGGAGGGTCCGGAACGCGGAACGGAAAACCGTTTGCCGGACACCCCGCGGTCGGCGCCCGCAATCCCCGAGGTCACGTCCGGTGCAACCTGTGTGAAGCCTGTGAAGAAGAGGCGCACGGGATGGGATAATCAAGCCATAACTTGGCTGGAAAACTACCCTGTGGGGCGCCGTCGGGAACCAGGGGCACGGCATCCGGCCCCTCCCGCGCACTCCGCCCTCTCAGCCCGGCGGAATCACCCCCGCCCCCTCGCCGCGCCGGAGCCCGTAGCGGTGGCGGTACTCCGTCGGCGTGAGGCCCGTCTCTCGGCGCATCAGGGTGCGCAGGTGGGCCGCCGTGCCCAGGCCGCTGCCCCGGGCGACCGCGTCGAGACGGGCCTCGCCCCGTTCGATCAACCGGCAGGCCAGGGCGACCCGTTCGCCCGTCAGCCACGCCAGCGGGGTCGTGCCCAGTTCCGCCCGGAAGCGGCGATGGAGGGTCGCCGGGCTGACGGCGGCCCGGTCCGCCAGGTCCGCGACGGTCAGCGGCCGGTCGAGCCGCTCCTGCGCCCACGCGAGGACCGGCGCGAGCGACGCGTCGGGGACGTCCGGTACGGGGCGCTCGACGAACTGCTTCTGTCCGCCGTCCCGGTGGGCCGCGAAGACCAGGCGCCGGCTGACCGCGTTCGCGGTCTCCGCCCCGTGGTCGCGCCGCACGACGTGCAGCCCGAGGTCGAGCGCCGCCGAACTGCCCGCCGCCGTCAGGACGTCCCCGTCGTCCACGAACAGTACGTCCTCCTCGAACCGCACCGCCGGGAACCGCCGCCGGAAGGAGTCCGCCCACTGCCAGTGCGCCGTGGCCCGCCGCCCGTCCAGCACCCCCGCCTCCGCCAGCGTGAAGGCCCCGCTGCAGAAGCCGACCAGCCGGGCCCCGCGCGCGTGCGCCCGCCGCACCGCGTCGAGCACGTACGGGCGGCGCGGCTCCTCCACGTCCGGCCGGTTCGGCACGATCACCGTGTCCGCCCCGTCCGCCGCCTCGAGCCCGGCGACCCCGGTGAGGGTGAAGAAGCCGTCCCGCATGAGGGTGTCCGGGTCCGGCGAGCAGAGCCGGAAGTCGTACAGCAGCTCCCGCCCCTCCCCCAGCTCCGGCCTGCGCAGGCCGAAGACCTCCGTGGCACAGCCGAGCTCGAAGGGGTTGGAGTGCGCGTCGACGATCACGACAACCCGGTGGAGCGGCGTCGCCGGACGCGGCTGCGAGGATCCTTGCGGCATGTGCGATTCCTAGCACTCGCGCCGGGTCCGCGCCACGGCCGAGGATCGGCCCATGCGCAACGAACCCCTTTCCCTCGCCACCGCCCTCTCCTCCTTCGACGACCTCTGGAGCCCCCGCATCGCGGCCCGCGTCAACGACTACGACGTCCGCGTCACGAAGGTCCGGGGCGAGCACGTCTGGCACGTCCACGACGACACCGACGAGTTCTTCCTCGTCCTCGACGGCGAGCTGTCCATCGCCCTACGCGAGCCCGCCGGCGAGCGTACGGTCCACCTCCCCCGCGGCTCCGTCTTCACCGTCCCGCGCGGCACCGAGCACCGCCCGTCCTCCCCCGGCGGCGCCTCGATCCTCCTGTTCGAGCCCACGGGCACGTCCACGGTCGGTGACCGCCACGACGAGGTCCCGTCCCACGTCGACGCGACGACGGGCCATGCCCTGGACCTCTGAGGCCCCTCTCAGCGGGACGCGCGCCGCCGGCGCCCGACCGCGAGCACGACGCTCGTGACGGTCGCGGCGACGGCGGTCCCCCCGAGGACCAGGAGCCCCGGGTTCACCCACCACGGGACGATCTCCGTCCCCCGGCACACCAGGCTCACCGGGAGCGCGCTGCTGTGGTCCGGGTAGGTCTTCGTCCCCGCCTTGAAGTAGCAGGCGTCCTCGGGGAAGAGGAACGGCATGTAGGAGAGGCCGTAGAGGTGCAGCGCGCCGCCCGCGAGGTACGCGAACGCGGCAATCCAGGCGGCCTTCTTGGCGGCGGTACGAGGGGGGCGGGGCGCCCGGGGCCAGGGCGGTTCGTCGCCCCTGCGGGCCCGGACGAGGCCCGCGTACGTGATCCCCGCCCAGGCGGGTAGCGCCAGGGCGAGGATCACCATTCCTATGAGGGTCGCCACGGTCAGCGGCCGAGACGCCCCTCGGCGGCGGCGCTCACGAAGACCGCGAAGGCGGCCGGGGCGGCGAGGAAGGCGGGGCCTTCGGGGTTCTTGGAGTCCCGCACGGCGACGTGCGCGGTGAGGTCGGCGACCTCGACACACTCGCCGCCGGTGTCGCTGCTGTGCGAGGACTTGCGCCAGGCGGCGTTGCCGAGCGGGGCGCACTCGATGCAGTCGCCGCCGTTGTCTCCGCTGTACGAGGACTTACGCCAGCGCACGTCCGTCAGGTTCCGGTCGGTCCCCATATCGTTCCTCCATGACGCGGGCGATCAGTTCGGCCGACTTCTCCACCGAGAGAGCAGCGGCCCGCAAGTGATCGTAACGGAGCGACCCTTCCCGGAAAGCGGCTGGATCGGCCGTCATGTGTCCTCGGAGGAAGTCCTCGGTGTAGACGAGATCCGGGTCGTCCTCGAAACGCAGCATCGTGAAGGAGCCCGGCAGCCCCGCGTGTGCCCCGGCCGTGAACGGGAGGATCTGGATCTTCACCCACTCCCGTTCCTGGATGCGCAACAGGTGGGCGAGTTGATCTCGCATCACCGCGCGTCCGCCAATCTCCTGATGCAGTACCGCCTCGCTCAGGATGACCCAGATCAGTGGTGGGGTCTCGCGGTCCAGGATCCGTTGCCGGTCGATTCGGGCGGCGACCTTGGCATCGAGATCGTCCTCCGTCCTGACCCCCAGGACGGCTCGGGCGTACGCATCCGTCTGGAGCAGGCCATATACCAACTGCGCCTGGAAGGTTGAGATGTACGTCGCCCGCGCCTCCAGGTCCGCGTACGGCTGGAACCACGTCGGCAACTGGCTCTTCAGCACCAGCCCCACCAGCCTCGTGAACGTCCCGCCCGTCATCAACGCGGCGTCGAGTTGTTCCGAGAACCGCCTCGTCGGGACCTTCTTCGCCGTCTCTATCTGGCCGATCAGCGAGCCCGTGCAGTAGACGACGTCACCGAGTTGCGACTGGTTCAGTCCGGCCGCCTCCCTCAGACGGCGTAATTCCGCCCCGTAATAGTCCAGCGGCGAGGCGCTGGGATCGAGGTTGCGGATGTTGACCACGGCGAGGTCACCCCCCAGATCGACGCATCAAGGCGTTGTGTTCGGGCCGTAGCCGAGCGTAACGAAACGGGACCATCCTGGGGGCATGAATCAGGCAACGGACCTCTACCCTGCGGAACTTGCCACGAGTTACCGGATGGGGTTCACGGTGGGTGAGCACTCGGCCGGTCACATGCGCCGCATCCTGCACATGTTCCTCACGCGGTGGGAACTCGTCCGATTGTCGGACCCCGCGACCCTCGCGCTCACCGAGCTGATCGCGAACGTCGTCCGGCACGTGCCGGGCCGCAGGTGTTCCGTGCTGATCCTGCGCGAGCCGCACGGGCTGCGGGTGGAGGTGGCGGACGGAGCGCCCGGGACCCCGGCCGCGAAGGCGGGCGGGCCGCTGGACGAGGGCGGGCGGGGACTCGTGCTCGTGGAGGCCGTGACGGACCGGTGGGGGGTCGAGGAGCAGGCCGGCGGCAAGACGGTGTGGTTCGAGTGCGACGCGTAGGGCACGATGGGCGCCCGTACCGCCGTACCCGTCAGTAGGAGCCACCATGTCCGAGCCCAGCCCCGAGATCCTTGCCGCCTTCGAGGCCGCGAAGGGCTTCATGCCCGCCGGGGAGGGGCTCGCGCTGTACGGGGCGGCCGCCGAGGCCGCGAAGCTGGGCCTGCCGCTCCTGGAGGTCGGGACGTACTGCGGGCGGTCCACGATCCTGCTCGCGGACGCGGCACGGCAGGCGGGGACCGTCGCGGTCACCGTGGACCACCACCGGGGCAGCGAGGAGCAGCAGCCCGGGTGGGAGTACCACGACCCGACCGTGGTCGACCCCGAGGTGGGCCTCATGGACACCCTGCCGACCTTCCGGCGGACCCTGCGCAAGGCGGGCCTGGAGGAGCACGTGATCGCGGTCGTCGGGCGCTCGCCGCAGGTGGCGAAGGTGTGGGCCGGGCAGCTCGGCCTCGTGTTCGTCGACGGCGGGCACACCGACGAACACGCCGTGAACGACTACGAGGGCTGGGCCCCCAAGGTCGCCCCCGGCGGGCTGCTCGTCATCCACGACGTCTTCCCGGACCCGGCGGACGGCGGCCAGGCCCCGTACCGCATCTACCTCCGCGCCCTGGAGTCGGGCGACTTCGAGGAGGTCTCGGTCACCGACTCGCTGCGGGTGCTGCGCCGCCGCTGAGGCGGGAACGGGCGACGGCCGCCCCCCTCGTGAGGGAGGGGCGGCCGCCGGGCGGGGCTCCGCGTCTCAGAACCCCGACGTCACGTACAGGCAGTTCGTGTAGCTGTAGCCCGGTTCGATCTTCGCCTTGCTCGACTTGGTGTCCCCGGCCGACGACGTGCCGGTGCCGGCCCGCTTCTGGAGGAAGTGGTAACTGCCGGCGGGCAGCAGCAGGGTCGCCTTCGGGTACTTCGAGGCCGGGCCGGTGCACGCCTTGATCTTCTTCGGGTCCAGGAAGACCGAGCCCGGGTACTTGGTGCAGGTCGCGCACGCGTTCAGCGTGATCTTCCCGGTCGTCGGGCCCGTGTAGAGCAGGTCGACCGAGCCGGGGCCGTCGTTGCTCACGACCATGACCATGCGGGCGCCGCCGGGGGCCTTCGCCGGGGGCAGGCTCTTGCCGGCCTCGGGCTCCTCGTCCGCGATCTCGGCGGCGATGGCGATCGAGCGCGCGTGCGCGGCCTTCGGGCTGCCCGGGTGGTCCTTGGCGAACCGGGTCATCGTCGTGGCCGCGTCGTCGAAGTCCTTGTTCTTGAACTGCGAGGTGCCGCAGGCGAAGTCGCCCTTCTCGACGGCCGCCTCCGCCTGCCCCGAGGCGCCCCCGAGGGCGGAGTCCGGCATGGCGGCCACGGTGGTGCTGATCGTGCGCAGCTCGACGACCGTGTCGCAGGGGGCGGTGCCGCCGTCGATCGCGGTGGACCGCGTCTTGATCGCCTCGCGGACGGCCGGTCCGACGCGGGTCGCCCGGTCCGACTTCGGGAAGGTCTCCAGGAGCGCGTTCAGGCTCTTGTCGGCGGACGGGTCGGCGGCCTGCACGCCGAGCGCGGCCGTCCCGCACTCGTACAGCGACTCGGCCAGCGGCTCGTCCGCCTTCGCCGGGCGGGAGCCGAGGAGGTCCTTGTCGAGCGTGCCGGACAGGCCCCGCAGGTGCGTGAGCGGCGCGACCGCCTTGCAGTAGTCCTTCTTCCCGTACGGGGCGGAGAGCTGCGCGTAGTACGCGTCGAGGCGCGCGGGGACCAGCTTCCCGGCCCGCGATCCCGCGTGCTTGGTGCCGAGGTCCTGGTAGGTGTCGAGCGCCAGGCGGTAGAGGGGCTCGGCCCGCTCGAAGAGGAGGCCCTCGCCGGACTTCACCCGCTCGTCGGCGACGGTGAGGCGGGCGAGCAGGGCCTCCTCCTTCGCCTCGTCGCGGGCCGCCCCGTACGCGAGGGTGCCCCCGGCGGGCACGGCGAGCAGCACCAGGGCGAGCGGCAGCGCCAGGCGCCGGAAGCCGGTGCCGATCCGGAGGGTGGCGCGCAGTCCGCGCCGGAAGCCGTCGGCCGCGGCGGCGAGCAGGACGACGCCGTACCCGACGAGGAAGCCGACGGGCACGCCGTCGACGTCGGCGGGGAGCGCGACCACGAGCAGGGCGATCGTGGCGAGCCAGCAGAGCGCGGCGCCGATCCAGTGGCGCAGGAGCACGTACCCCAGGCCGAGGCCGGAGAGGTTGAGCAGGCCGATCGCGACGGCCTGCGCCGGGTTCGCCGGGCCGGGGGGCCGCGCGGGCGGCGGGGTCCCGGGACCGGGCGGCGGGCCGTAGCCGGGAGGTCCGTACCCCGGCGGTCCGTATCCCGGCGGGGGCCCGTAGCCGGGCGCGGTCGCGGGGCCGGACTGCGGATAGCCGTATCCGGGCGCGGCGGCGCCCGCGCCGACGGGGACCGAGCCGGAGGGCTCGCCCGCGGGCTGCCCGGGGGCCTGGCGGGAGTCCTGACCGGACGGCTGCCCGGAGGCCTGCGACGGCGTGCCGAAGGCGAGCGTGGGCGCGGCGGGCGGCTGGGCCGGCGGGGGCGGGGCCGCCGGTGTCCCCGGGGCCGCCGCCGGGCGCGCCGGGGCCCAGGGCGGCGCCTCGGGCGCCGGACCCACGCGCGGGTCGGGAGCCGAGGGGCCCTGCCCGCCCCCACCCCGACTCCGGTTCCGGTTCGGATGGTTCGCAGCGTCCTCGCCCGGGACTCCGTCCACCGGCTCGGGACGTGCATCGTTCGGTTCTTCCCCCACCACGGTCCCCCTCGTGGGTCCATGCGCGGTGGCACTCCACCGTCGCCTCTTGCTGGATACCCTTCACCGTCTCCGCACACGCGTCCACCGTTCTTCGGGAGCGGTGACCAACCTGCGACGCACCCCTGCGCGTTTTCGCCCTTCTCACGGCCTAAAGTCGCGGGGTGCCGAACGACCAGTGGAAGACCGCCCGCCGTCCCCTCGCCCTCGTCCTCGCCGCCACGGGCTGCTGCGTCGCGCTCGCCGGGTGCGGGACCGCCCCGGACCCGGCCGGCCCGCCGTCGGACAAGGCCCCGGGCTCCCGGGAGCCGTCCACGTCCGCTCCCGCCTCCCCCTCCTCCGCTTCCGCCTCCACCCCCACCGCGCCGGAGAACCGTTCCCTCACCGGGAGGACCGTCGTCGTCGACCCCGGTCACAACCCCGGCAATTTCCAGCATTCCCAGGAGATCAACCAGAAGGTGAACATCGGGACGAACCGCAAGGAGTGCGACACCACGGGCACGTCGACCGATGCCGGGTACACCGAGGCCTCCTTCACCCTCGACGTCTCCCACCGGCTGCGGGACCTCCTCGTCGCGCGCGGGGCGAAGGTGGTGCTCACCCACGACGCCGACCGCCCCTGGGGCCCCTGCATCGACGAGCGGGCCCGGATCGGCAACGAGGCCCGCGCCGACGCCGTCGTCTCCGTCCACGCGGACGGTTCGGCCGCCGGGAACCGCGGTTTCCACGTGATCCTCCCCGCCCGCGTGCGGGAGGGCGCCGCCGACACCGCGGAGATCGTCGGGCCCTCCCGTGAACTGGGCGAACGGATCGCGGACCGGTTCGCCCGCGCCACCGGCACCGAGCCCTCCAACTACCTCGGCGGAGGTACCGGGTTGGACGTGCGGGACGATCTCGGCGGACTCAATCTCTCAACCGTCCCCAAGGTGTTCGTCGAATGCGGCAATATGCGTGATCCCAAGGACGCGCGACTGCTCACCTCGGCGGCGTGGCGACAGAAGGCGGCGCAGGGGATCGCGGACGGCATCGGCACCTACCTCGAGGGGTAGAACCGGCGGGCGATAGATTCTCCGTACGATGGGGCCACCCCCCTGCCACGAACTCGAGCGCCACTCCGACGCAACGGCGACCGACGCGACGACGACCCGACGAAGGACTTCTCACGTGAATATCCGCTCCCTCACCCGAGGCGATGGCGTGCTGATCGGTGCAGCGGTGGTGCTGTTCATCGCCTCGTTCCTGGACTACATCTCCTACAAGGGCCTCACGATCGACGCCCCGAACGCCTGGGACTCGCTGGGGAACGCCATCGGCGTCTACCTGGTGGGAGTGATCGGCGCGGCCCTGGTCGTCCTGAACCGCGCGCTGCCCCAGCCCCGCAAGGTCCTCGGGCTCGACCTCGGCCAGGTCGGGGTCGCGGCGACGCTCTTCACCGCCTGGTCCCTCTTCTGGACCGTCCTCGACCTCGGTGAGGTCGACGCGGGCGCCGGTCTGATCCTCGGCCTGATCGCCGCGCTCGTCCTCGCCGCCGCCGCGGTCGCCGGTCCGCTCGTCCCGGCCCTCCAGGCCCCGCTGGTGGGCGCGCCGCGTCCGCAGACCCCGCAGCCGTACGGCATGCAGCCGGGCCAGCCCGGTCCGCAGGGCGTCCCCGGCGGCTACGGCTACCCGGGCGCGCAGCAGCAGCCGTACGGCGGCGCGCACGACGCCTCGCACGGCACGGGCCACCCGTTCGGCGCGCAGGCCCCCGCCCCGCAGCCCCAGCCCCAGCCCCAGGCCGCCAAGCAGCCCGAGCCGCAGCCGGCCCCCGCGCAGCCCGCCTCGGACTTCGCCCCGTTCTGGTTCGCGGTCCCGGTCGCCCGTCCGCTGTACGCGGAGGACGGCGGACAGGCCCCGATCGCGGAGCTGGCGCCCGGCACCTGGTACCTGGCGGTCGAGCAGCGCGGCCAGGCCCTGGTGGCGCAGACGCAGGACGGGCGCCGCGGCGTCCTCCAGGACACCACCGGCATCCAGCGCGGCTGACGGTTCCGTACGTGAAGAAGGCCCCCCGTCCGGACGGGGGGCCTTCGTCGTTCCCGGGGCTCAGCCGCCGAGCTGGGACGTGCTGGGCACCTGGTCCTTGACCTCCGCGCCGGCGCTCTTCCCCGCGTCCTTCACGCTGTTGATCACGCTCTCGAAGGCGCCGACGTCCCCCTCGCCGACCTCGCCCTTGCGGAACTTGGTGCCGAGGTCCTTGAGCGAGTCGATGCCGGCGGTGAGCGGCGCGACCGCCTTGGAGAGCAGCGGGTCGCCCTGGGCGTTGTTCAGCGCCGCCTTGAGCCGGTTGTACGTGAAGGCGCCCGCGAGACCGGCCTTCACCACGGCGAAGGTGCGCCCGTCCGCGCCCTTCTTGAACTTGCCGGCGCGGTACGGCTTCACGATCCACTGGTACGTGGCGCCCGCGGCGAGACCGGCGTTGGCCACGAACCGGGTCTTGGCCAGTTTCTGCCGCTCGGCGCTGCTCGACGGGGACGGGGTCCCCGACGGGTTCGCGGAGGCGCTCGCGCTCCGCGCGTCGTCGTCACCGCCGCAGGCGGCGGTGGTCAGGAGCAGGGCGCAGCACAGCGGCAGCGCCACGGCTCCGCGCGAAAGGGTTCCGGGCACGGCGGGGACCTCCCTGGGGGCTGTGGCGCCAGCCTCGCCCCGGGGCCGTACGGGCGCCACCGGGGCGACTCCGTACGGGGGTGTGCCCCGGCCCCGCTCAGGTCCCGCAGCAGTCCGGTTCGAGGCCCACCGGGAGGCGCTCGCCGCCGAAGACGGCGACCGTGGCCTCCTCGCCGCCGAGCGCGGCCACCGCGAGCAGCAGGGACCCGGCGGTCCAGCTCGTCTGCTCCTCGGGCCACATCGCCTTGTCGGCCTCCGTGGCGCCCTCGAAGACGTACCCCGTCCAGTACATGCCGTTCGCGGCCCGCAGGTGCTGGATGTCCTGGAGGATGGTGAGGGCCCGGTCGGACTCCCCCACCGCCCAGAGGGCGAGGGCGAGTTCGCAGCTCTCGCCGCCGGTGACCCACGGGTTGGGGACCACGCAGCGCACGCCGAGGCCGGGCACGACGAACGCGTCCCAGGACGCGTCGATCCGGGCCCTCGCCTCCTCGCCGGTGACCGCGCCGCCGAGGACCGGGTAGTACCAGTCCATCGAGTAGCGGGACTTGTCGAGGAAGCGCTCGGGGTGGCGGCGGATCGCGTGGCCGAGGGCCCCGGCCGCCAGCTCCCAGTCCGGCTGCGGCTCCTCGCGGGCCTCGGCGATGGCGAGGGCGCAGCGCAGGGCCTGGTGGATCGAGGAGCTGCCGGTGAGGAGGGCGTCGGTGACGGGCTCGCCGGAGGGCTCGCGCTTCCAGCCGATCTGGCCGCCGGGCCGCTGGAGCCCGAGGACGAACTCGACGGCGGCGTAGACGACGGGCCACATCCGGTCGAGGAAGGCGTCGTCGCCGGTGGACAGGTGGTGGTGCCAGACGCCGACCGCTATGTACGCGACGAAGTTGGACTCCCGGCTGCGGTCGGTGACCCGCTCCGGGTCGCCGTCGTGGTAGGCCGCGTACCAGGAGCCGTCGGCGTTCTGGTGGCGGGCGAGCCACTCGTAGGCGCGGGCGGCGGCGGCGTGCTCGCCGGCCGCGTCCAGGGCCATGGCGGCCTCGACGTGGTCCCAGGGGTCGAGGTGGTGGCCGCGGAACCAGGGGATCGCGCCGTCCTCGCGCTGGACGGCGAGGATCCCGGCGACGGTCTCGGCGGCCTGCTCGGCGGTGAGCACGCCGGGCAGGACGAGGTGCTCGGCGATCCGCTCGGGACTCGTCACTCGGCATCGGCCTTCGGGAGGTGGGGCTTGGTCGCGTACGCCACGAAGCTCTTGCCGACGACCGGGTTGAGGAGCTGCTCGGCGACCCGGGTCAGGGCGGGCTTCTTCATGATGTCCCAGACCAGGAGCTTGTGGTAGGCCCGGACCGGCAGCGCCTTGTCGTTGTCGACGCCGAAGGCGCACTTGAGCCACCAGTACGGCGAGTGCAGCGCGTGCGCGTGGTGGGTGCCGTACGGCTTGAGGCCGGCCTGGCGGATCTTGCCGAGGAGCTCGTCGGCCTTGTAGATGCGGATGTGGCCGCCCTCGACCTCGTGGTACTCGTCGGAGAGCGTCCAGCAGACCTTCTCGGGGCCGTAGCGCGGGACGGTGATCGCGATCCGGCCGCCCGGCTTGAGGACGCGGACCATCTCGGCGAGGACGCCCTTGTCGTCCGGGATGTGCTCCATGACCTCGGAGATGATGACGACGTCGAAGGACGCGTCGGGGAAGGGCAGGTTGAGGGCGTCGCCCTCCATCGCGGTCGCGGTCGCGCCGGCGGGGGCCTCCCCGGCCTCCTTCATGGCCGCGAACCACTTGGCGACCTCGCGGATCTCCTCGCCGTTCTGGTCGAGGGCCACGACCTGGGCGCCGCGCCGGTAGCACTCGAAGGCGTGCCGGCCCGCACCGCAGCCCAGGTCGAGCACGCGGTCGCCGGGGGCGAGCGGGAAGCGGGTGAAGTCGACGGTCAGCACGAGGGCCTGCTTTCGCGGTGGAGGGAAGGTTGTGGGCAGGCGTTCCGCCGCGCGGAACGGGTGGGCACAACCGGCCCACCGGGCCGCACCCGGCGAACAGGACGAGGTGTCACCGGGCGCCCCCGCGCGCGCCGGCGCCGCGGCGGGCGATCGCCTCGCGGTACAGCTCCGCGGTGCCCCGGGCCGCGCGGGCCCAGGTGAAGCGGTCGAGGACCCGGTCCCGTCCGGCGGCGCCGAGCCGGGCGCGCAGCTCCGGGTCGCCGAGGACCCGGCCGAGGGCGGCGGCGAGGGCGTCCGCGTCGCCCGGCGGCACCGCGAGGCAGGTCTCGCCGTCGGGGCCCGCGACCTCGGGGATGGCGCCGCCGGTGGTGGCGACGAGCGGGGTGCCGGTGGCCATGGCCTCGGCGGCGGGCAGCGAGAACCCCTCGTAGAGCGAGGGCACGCAGGAGACCTGGGCGGAGCGGACGAGGTCGACGAGCTCGGCGTCGCTGATGCCCTTGACGAACTCGACGGCGCCTTCGAGGCCGTACCGCTCGATGGCCCGGGCGACCGGGCCGTCCTCGGCGCGCTTGCCGACGACGACGAGGTGCGCGTCGGGGTTCTCGGTGCGGAGCTTGGCGAGCGCCTCGATCAGGTGGATCAGGCCCTTGAGGGGGACGTCGGCGCTGGAGGTGGTGACGATCCGGCCGGGGACCTCGGCGACCGAGGGGTCCGGGGACCAGAGGTCGGTGTCGGCGCCGATGTGCACGACCCGGACGCGGTCCTCGCGTACGCCGAGGTGCTCGACGATCTCCCGGCGGGAGGTGCCGGAGACGGTGAGCACGGACGGCAGGCGGCGGGCGACCCGCTTCTGCATGGTGGTGAAGGCATACCAGCGGCGGACCGAGAGGCGGCGCTTCCAGGTGTCGGCGGCGGCGAGGTCGAGGCCGCGGTCGACGGTGATGGGGTGGTGGATCGTGGTGACGAGGGGCGCGCCGAGCGCGCGCGGGCCGCCGAGGAGTCCGTACCCGAGGGTCTGGTTGTCGTGGACGACGTCGAAGTCGCCGCGGCGGGCGGCGAGCATGCGCCGGGCCCGCAGGGAGAAGGTGAGCGGCTCGGGGAAGCCGCCGGTCCACATGGTGGCGACTTCGAGGGCGTCGATCCAGTCGCGGTACTCGTCGCGCTTCGGGGTCCGGAAGGGGTCCGGGGAGCGGTAGAGGTCGAGGCTGGCGATCTCGGTGAGCGGCACGCCCTCGTCGAGGGTCGGGTACGGCTGGGAGCCGATGACCTCGACGGTGTGGCCGAGGCGGGCGAGCTCGCGGGAGAGGTGCCGGACGTAGACGCCCTGGCCCCCGCAGAAGGGGTTCCCCTTGTACGTGAGGAGAGCGATCCGCAACGTGGGGGTCCCCCCTGTTCGAGCACGGCCGAGAACTTGGGGGACGTCACCGGGGTCGGTGACGCCCTGTCGGGGGCCTGCCTCTACGGCCTCGGCGGTCATGCGCGGCCCCCTTCGAGCGTGCGTTTCGCCGGAGCGTAACCGCTGGCGTTAATCTAGAACAAGTTACAGACTCGGCCGTCGCCCGGCCGTCCGGGAAGGACAGAATCTACCGGCAGGTAGCGCCGCGGTGAGATCCGGAGCGGGTGATTCGCGCCACGGCCCCGCCGCCGCCATACTGTCGCTCCCCACCGCACGGAATCGGGACCCCATGACCGCAGAGAACAGAGCGGAGCACGGCACCGCCGTCCCCCTGACACAGCGCCAGGAGGCGCGGCGGCGGCGCATCCTGGACGCCAGCACGCGGCTCGCGTCACGGGGCGGGTTCGACGCCGTGCAGATGCGGGAGGTCGCCGAGGAGGCGGGCGTGGCCCTGGGCACGCTGTACCGCTACTTCCCGTCGAAGGTCCATCTGCTGGTCGCGGTGATGCAGGACCAGCTCCGGCACCTGCACACCACCCTGCGCAAGCGGCCCCCGGCGGGCGCGGACCCGGCGGAGCGGGTCGCGGAGACGCTGATGCGGGCCTTCCGGGCGCTCCAGCGGGAACCGCAGCTCGCCGACGCGATGGTGCGGGCGCTGATCTTCGCGGACCGGGGGGCGAGCGCCGAGGTCGACGAGGTCTCGCGGCTGACGACCGCGATCGTCCTGGACGCGATGGGGACCGGGCACCCGACGCCGGAACAGCGCTCGGCGGTCCGGGTCATCGAGCACACCTGGCACTCGGCCCTGATCACGTGGCTGTCGGGACGCTCCTCGATCGCCCAGGTGAAGATCGACATCGAGACGGTGTGCCGGCTGATCGGGACGCCGGCGCCCACCGGGTGACGGAGCGCCGCCCGCCCGCGCGCACGGGCCGGTGCGAGGCCGCTCACACCCTCGGTGAGCAGCGCGTACGGGCCGGTAGAGTGAGCGGGTCGTCATCATGCCCGTACGGGGGGAAACCGGTGGAAATCCGGTACTGACCCGCAGCCGTGATGCCGCCCCTTCACGGAGGGCGGCGAGTCGGAATGCCCCGGACGGGACGTGACCGCCGGCACCGTCGAGGAACACGGAGCCGAGCCCGGTGCCCGAGGCGTGCCGTGCCCGGCCGCAGGAGAGGGCCCCATGAACACCGTCCGCCGCGCAGCCGCCGCCGCGCTCGCCGCCGTCGCCGCACTCGGCACCGGAGCAGCCGGGCAGGCCTCCGCCGCCCCCTCCCCGACCCCCACCACCGGGAAGCTCCCGGCCGGCCTGTACGGCACGAAGGACCCGGCCTACGACGGCGTCTGGCGCCAGTCGCTCGCCTTCCTCGCCCAGCGCGCCACCGGCTACCAGCCCTCCGACCAGGCCGTGGAGTGGCTCCTCGGCCAGCAGTGCGACGACGGCTCCTTCCCCTCCTACCGCGCGGACGCCGCGAAGCCCTGCGACGCGAAGACGATGCGGGACACCAACGCCACCGCCGTCGCCGTCCAGGCGCTCGGCGCCGTCCGCCGCCAGAGCGCGACCCCCGAGAAGGCCGACCAGGCGGTCAAGGAGGGCACCGCCTGGCTGAAGACCGTGCAGAACAAGGACGGCGGCTGGGGCTACAGCCCCGGCGGCGCCAGCGACGCCAACTCCACCTCCGTCATCGTCGGCGCGCTCGCCGCGACCGGCACGCGCCCCACCGCGTTCACCTCCGCAGAGGGCCGCACCCCCTACGACGCGCTCCTCGCCTTCGCCCTGCCCTGCACGGACAAGGAGGGCCCCGGCGCCTTCGCGTACCAGCCCGACAAGGCCGGGAAGCTGTTCGCCAACGCCGACGCCACCGCCGCCGCCACCCTCGCGGGGCTCGGCAAGAGCGTCGTCGCCACCAAGGCCTCCCCCGAGCAGGCGCCCGCCTGCGCCGACCTGTCGAAGCCGACCCCCGAGCGGGCCGCCCTCAACGGCGCCTCCTACCTGGCGAAGGCCCTCGCGAAGACCCACCACCTCGTCCAGCCGCCGATGCCGGGCGCCGCCGACACCGCCGAGCAGCCCGACTTCGGCAACACCGCCGACGCCGTCGTCGCCCTCTCCGCCGCCGGCGCCGCCAAGGCGGCCATGCCCGCCCTGGAGTGGCTGGAGGAGAACTCCGCCGCCTGGGCGAAGGAGAACGGCCCGGCCGCCTACGCCCAGCTCGTCCTGGCCGCCCGCGCGACGGAGACCGACCCGCGCAAGTTCGGCTCGGTCGACCTGGTCGAGCAGCTCAACGCCGCCGGGCCCGCGCCCAAGAGCCCCGACACCTCCGCCTCCTCCACCACCAGCGACGACGAGGACTCCGGCTTCGACCTCTGGTGGATCATCGGCATCGGCACGGTCGTCGGCGTCGGCATCGGCTTCCTCCTGAGCGGCCGCAAGAAGTGACCTCCGCCCCCGTCAGGACCCCTGCGGCCGGGACCACCACGGTCAGGACGACCGCGGCCAGGACCACCGCCAGGGTCGCGGGCGCCGCGGCCGGGGCGCTGCTGACCCTGGCCGGGGTCGCGGCCGCCCCGGCGCACGCCGCCGGCTACCGCTACTGGTCGTACTGGGAGAGCGACGGCGGCAAGCCCTGGGCGTACGCCACGCAGGGCCCGGCGACCGCCCGGCCCGCCGACGGCGACGCGGTCGGCTTCCGCTTCGCGGTCAGCCAGGAGGCCGACGACACCGCCAAACCCACCGCAGCCCCGGACTTCGCCCGGATCTGCGGGGACGTGGCGGCGAAGGACGGCACGAAGCGGGTCGCGGTCGTCGTCGACTTCGGCGGCCCGGCCGACGCCCCGCCCGGCGAGGCCCCGCCGCCGCGGCGGATCACCACCGGCTGCGCACAGCTCCGCCCCGACGCGACCGGCGCGGAGGCGCTCGCCGCCGTGGCGAAGCCGCTGCGGTACGACAGCGGGGCCATGCTGTGCGGGATCGCCGGCTACCCGGCACGGGGCTGCGGCGAGGAGGTGGGCGGGGAGCCGACCGCCGCGCCCACCCCCGGGAAGAAGCACGACGGCGGTGGCGGTCCGTCCGCCGGCGTGCTCGTCGGCGGGGCGGCCGTCCTGGCGCTCGGCGGGGCAGCGATCTGGAAGGCCCGCCGCCGCGGATGAGCACCGCCCCCGCCCGCGGCGCGCTCCGGAGCGCGCTCACGGCTCCCGTCGCGACCCGGGCCAACGCCCTGCACGCGGGCGCGTGGTGGCTGTGGGCGCTCGGCCTGGCCGTCGCCGCCTCCCGCACCACCAACCCGCTGCTGCTCGGCCTGATCGTCGGCGTCGCCGGCTACGTCGTCGCGGCCCGCCGCACGGACGCGCCCTGGGCCCGCTCGTACGGCGCGTTCGTGAAGCTGGGCCTGTTCGTGGTGGCCCTCCGCGTCGTCTTCTCCCTCCTCCTCGGCTCCCCGATCCCGGGCACGCACCTCCTCTTCACGCTGCCCGGGGTGCCGCTGCCCGACTGGGCGCAGGGGGTGCGGATCGGCGGCCGGGTGACGGCCGAGCAACTGCTCTTCGCGGTGTACGACGGCGCGAAGCTGGCGACCCTGCTGATCTGCGTGGGCGCCGCGAACGCGCTCGCCAACCCGGCGCGGCTGCTCAAGTCGCTGCCGGGGGCGCTCTACGAGGCGGGGGTCGCCGTCGTCGTGGCGATGACCTTCGCGCCGAACATGGTCGCCGACGTGGTCCGGCTGCGGACCGCCCGCCGACTGCGGGGCCGCCCCACGGGCGGGGTCCGGGCGGTCCTCCAGATCGGCCTGCCGGTCCTGGAGGGCGCCCTCGAACGCTCGATCGCGGTGGCGGCGTCGATGGACGCGCGGGGCTACGGGCGGACGGCCCACGTCCCGGCGTCCGTGCGCCGCACCACCAACGTCCTGACCCTCGGCGGGCTCCTCGGCATCTGCGCCGGCTCGTACGGGCTGCTCGCGGCGGAGGGCGCGGGCTACGGGCTCCCGCTGCTCGGCGCCGGGCTCCTCGCCTCCGTGGCCGGGCTCCGGCTCGGCGGGCGCCGGACCGTACGCACCCGGTACCGGCCCGACCGCTGGGGCACCCGGTCCTGGCTGGTGGCGGGCTCCGGGGTGGCGGTCGCGGTCCTGATGATCCGGGCGAACGCGTACGCCCCGGAGGCGCTGCACCCCGGGGTCGTCCCCCTGGCGGCCCCGGAGCTGCCGCTGCTGCCCGCGCTGTCGGTCCTGGTGGGCCTGGTGCCGGCGTTCGTGGCCCCCGTACCCGAGGAGAACCCGTGATCCGCTTCGAGAACGTCTCGGTGAGGTACGAGGAGGACGCCGAGCCGACGCTCCGGAACCTCGACCTCACCGTCCCGGAGGGAGAACTGGTCCTCCTCGTGGGCCCCTCGGGCGTGGGCAAGTCGACCCTCCTCAACGCGGTCTCGGGCCTGGTCCCCCACTTCACCGGCGGCACGCTGACGGGCCGGGTGACGGTCGACGGCCGGGACACCCGCACGCACCCGCCGCGCGAACTGGCCGACGTGGTCGGCACGGTGGGGCAGGACCCGTCGGCCCACTTCGTCACCGACACGGTCGAGGACGAGCTCGCGTACGGGATGGAGTCCCTGGGGCTCGCGCCCGGCGCCATGCGGCGCCGGGTCGAGGAGACCCTCGACCTCCTCGGCCTCGCCGAACTCCGCGACCGCCCGATCGCGACGCTCTCCGGCGGGCAGCGCCAGCGGGTCGCGATCGGCTCCGTCCTCACCCCGCACCCCAAGGTCCTCGTCCTCGACGAGCCGACCTCCGCGCTCGACCCGTCGGCGGCGGAGGACGTCCTCGCGGTCCTCCAGCGCCTGGTCCACGACCTCGGCACGACGGTCCTCCTCGCGGAACACCGCCTCGAACGCGTCGTCCAGTACGCCGACCAGGTCCTCCTCCTCCCGGAGGCGGTCATGGGCCCCCCGTCCACCGTCATGTCCCTCTCCCCGATCCACCCCCCGGTGGTCTCCCTGGGCCGCCTGGCGGGCTGGACACCACTGCCGCTGACGGTGCGGGACGCGAGGAGGAGGGCGGAGGGCTTGAAGGAGCGGCTGGAGCCGTTGATCGGGACGGGGGCCCTTGCGGGGGTTCCTGCGGGCGTCCCTGCGGGGCCTCTCCCCCACCCCTTCGGGCGTGGGGGGAGGGGTGGGGGCTTCTCCCTCTTTCCGCGACGGCGAGCGCAGGCACGGCCCCAGGACGAGGCACGCCCCGCCCCCCTCGTCCTCACCGACTCCCTCCACGTCCGCCGCGCCCGCGTAGAAGCCCTCCGCAAGATCGACCTCCGCGTCGACCCCGGCGAGACCGTCGCCCTCATGGGACGGAACGGCGCGGGAAAGTCGACCCTCCTGGCCACCCTCGTCGGCATGATCGCCCCCACCTCCGGCACCGTCCGGATCGCGGGCCGGGCCCCGCACGCCACCGACCCGCGCGAGCTGATCCGCCAGGTCGGCCTGGTGCCGCAGGAGCCGAGGGACCTGCTGTACGCGGACACCGTCGCCGCCGAGTGCGCGGCGGCCGACGCGGACGCGGACGCGGAGGACGGCACCTGCCGGGCCCTGGTGTCCGAGCTGCTGCCGGGCGTCGCGGACGACACGCACCCCCGGGACCTCTCCGAGGGCCAGCGCCTCGCCCTCGCCCTGGCCGTCGTCCTGACCGGCCGCCCGCCCCTGCTCCTCCTGGACGAGCCGACCCGCGGCCTGGACTACGCGGCCAAGGCCCGCCTCGTCGAGCACCTGCGCGCCCTCGCGGCGGACGGGCACGCGATCGTGCTCGCCACGCACGACGTGGAGCTGGCGGCCGAGCTGGCCCACCGGGTGGTGATCGTCGCGGACGGCGAGGTGGTCGCGGACGGCCCGACGGCCGAGGTCGTGGTCTCCTCGCCCGCGTTCTCGCCGCAGGTGGCCAAGATCCTGGCCCCGCAGCCGTGGCTCACGGTCGAACAGGTGGAGCGGGCGCTGGACGGCCCGGAGGGAGCGGAATGAGCGCCCGCCCCCTCCGCCTCGGTCCCCGCTCCGTCGCCGCCCTCGCCCTCGTCTCCCTGATCGGGATCGCCGCCTTCTGCTGGCCCCTGTTCGCGGACGCCGACTCGGCCGTGACGTCACACGCCGGTGACGCTCCGTGGCTGTTCGCGGCCCTGCTGCCGCTGCTCGTCGCGGTCGTGGTGGCGACGATCGCGGACTCC
Organism: Streptomyces sp. NPDC007872; assembly: GCF_042868165.1. Classification (NCBI taxonomy): domain Bacteria; kingdom Bacillati; phylum Actinomycetota; class Actinomycetes; order Kitasatosporales; family Streptomycetaceae; genus Streptomyces; species Streptomyces sp. NPDC007872. The sequence goes on along the minus strand of NZ_JBIAEA010000002.1, from coordinate 633,179 downwards.
GGCACGGACGCGAAGGCGGTCGCGATGCTGGGGGTGCTCGCCGCCGTGGGCGCGGCGCTGCGCCCGCTGGGGGCGGGGACGGCCGGCCTGGAGCCGATGTTCTTCCTGATGGTGCTGAGCGGCCGGGTCCTGGGCCCGGGCTTCGGCTTCGTCCTCGGCGCGGTGACGATGTTCGCGTCCGCGCTGCTCACGGGCGGCGTGGGCCCCTGGATGCCGTTCCAGATGCTGTCGATGGGCTGGTTCACGATGGGGGCGGGGCTGCTGCCGGGGCAGCGGACGCTGCGGGGCCGGGGCGAGCTCCTGATGCTCTCGGCGTACGGCTTCGCGGCGGCGTTCGCGTACGGCACGGTCATGAACCTCCAGGGCTGGGTCCTGCTCCAGGGCCTGAGCAGCGGGATCTCCTTCCAGCCGGGCGCCCCGCTCCACGAGAACCTGGTCCGCTTCCTCGCCTACGTCACCGCCACCTCCCTCGGCTGGGACCTCGGCCGGGCCGTGCTCACCGTCGTCCTCACGCTCACGGTCGGCGGCACGCTCCTGAGGGCGCTGCGGCGGGCGACGCGGCGGGCGAACTTCGAGGCCCAGGTCACGTTCGAGGGCCCGGAAGGGGCCCCCGCGAGTGAGCCGCCCCACAGGACCCAGGTCACGTACGATCCGGAATAGTAGGCGTACGGAACCACCCAAAGTCCCGCCTTCACCCCCATAGCCTGCGGAAACGCACTCCACCCGCGCCCCGGGACGTTCCTCCCGGGTCCGAACCTTCCTCGTACAGGGGGTCGTTGCATCGCCGTTCCGGCCCTGCTTCTCTGGTGGACGTCGCCAGGCAGCCGGTGCTCGTCGCAGCGCCTCAGGCGGGCCGGTTCCCCCAGTTCCCGGGTCTCCCGGGCCCTGGTTCCGGCTTGCCGAAAACGCCCGGCGCGGCCTTTGTCCCCGAAGTTAGGTAGAAACCTTGATCCGCTCGCTCACCACTCGTGTCGCCGCCCGCAAGAAGACCTTCGCCGCCTCCGCAGCCGTGCTGCTGAGCGCGTCGGGCGCGGTGCTCGGCACGACGGGCTCGGCCTCGGCCGCCAGCCCGCAGGATGTCGCGCGACAGATCGTTCCCGCCTCGCAGTACGCGTCCTTCAGCAAGATCGTGGCCCACGAGTCCGGCTGGAACCACAAGGCCACCAACTCCTCCAGCGGCGCCTACGGCCTGGTCCAGGCCCTCCCGGCCTCGAAGATGTCCTCGGCCGGCTCCGACTGGAAGACGAACCCCGCCACCCAGATCAAGTGGGGTCTCACCTACATGAACGAGCGCTACGGCTCCCCGAACGCCGCCTGGGCGTTCTGGCAGGCCCACGGCTGGTACTGAGAAACCGGTCCGGCACCGCACAGCGCTCACGCAAGGCCCCGCCCTCCTCACGGAGGGGCGGGGCCTGCGGCGTTCCCGGGGCCCCTGCCGGGGAACCGGATCTCCCCCGCGCGCGTCCACACCGCCATGCGGGGGACACACGACATCCTGATCAGAAGAACGATCCTGATCAGAAGGACCAGCCTGATCAGAAGAATCCTGACGGCCTTCGTCGCGCTGCTCGCGCTCCAGGCCGGCTCGCTCGTCGCCCCGGCGTACGCCTGCGGCTGCGGCGCGATGGTCCCGGACGGGACGCGGCGGATCGGCGTCGACCGCGAGGAGTCCGCCGTCCGCTGGGACGGGCGCACCGAGACGATCGTGATGCGCTTCAGCGTCCACGGGGACGCCGAGCGGGCGGCCTGGATCATGCCGGTGCCGAGCCGGGCCGACGTCTCCCTCGGCGACCCGGAGCTGTTCGACGAGATCGACCGGCTGACCGCGCCCGAGCGGCGCGACCGCTTCCACTTCTGGCCGCGCGGGGACGACTGGCCGTTCGACGCCGGCCACGGCGACGGGGCCGGGGCGCCGCCCGGCGCGGGCAGCGGCGTCGGCGTCGTCGGCCGGGAGCGGCTCGGCCCCTTCGACGTGGCCCGGCTGACCGCCACCGACCCGGACGCGCTCGGCGACTGGCTCCGTACGAACGGCTTCGACCTGCCCGACCGGCTCACCGGCGCGCTCGGGCCGTACGTCGAGCGGGCGTGGGAGTACGTGGCGGTCCGCCTCGCGCCCGAGGAGAAGGGCTCCGTCCTGCGGGGCGAGCTGACCCCGCTGCGGATCGCCTTCGCCTCGCCCGAGCTGGTCTATCCGATGCGGCTCTCGCGGCTCGCGACGACCCCGCAGACCCTCGGCCTGTCCGTCCTGGCCGACCACCGGATGGAGCCCCGCTCCCCCATCGGCGGCGACCGGCCCGAGGTGACCTTCGCGGGGCGGATCGAGCGGCCCGAGGGGGCCGTGGCCGCGCTCGCGGGCGACCGGCCGGTCCATCTGACGGTCCTGGAGCAGGAGTTCCCGCACCCGGAGCGGATCGACGACGACCACCGCCTGCAGCGGGTCGCCGACGCCCCGTACCGCGAAGTCGTGTACACGGACCGGCTGCTGACCGTCGCCGGCGGCGTGCCCGTCTGGCTCCTGGCGGTGGGCGGCGGCCCGCTGCTCGTGGCGGCGGTGACGCTCCTGGCCGTACGGGCGTCGCAACGCCGAAGGGCGCCGGGGGCAGGTGTACGTTCGACCGCATGACGAACCCTCAATGGACCGATGTCGACCACTACTTCACCGAGCTGCTCGCCCCGGACGACGAGGCGCTGTCCGCCGCGCTCGCCGCCTCGACGGCGGCCGGTCTGCCGGAGATCGCCGTCGCCCCGAACCAGGGCAAGCTGCTCCACCTCCTCGCCCGGGTGCAGGGGGCGCGGACCATCCTGGAGATCGGCACCCTCGGCGGCTACAGCACGATCTGGCTGGCCCGCGCGCTGCCCGCCGACGGGCGCCTGATCACCCTGGAGTACGACCCGGCCCACGCGGACGTCGCCCGCTCCAACATCGCCCGCGCCGGCCTCGACAAGCTCGTCGAGGTCCGCACGGGCGCGGCCCTGGACAGCCTGCCGCAGCTCCAGGCGGAGGGCGCGGGCCCGTTCGACCTGGTCTTCATCGACGCGGACAAGGTCAACAACCCGCACTACGTGGAGTGGGCCCTGAAGCTCTCCCGGCCGGGCACGGTGATCGTCGTCGACAACGTGGTGCGGGGCGGCAAGGTCGCCACCGCCCACCCGGACGACCCGTCCGTCACCGGCACCCGCGAGATGTTCGACCTGGTCGCCCGCGAACCGCGCCTGGACGCGACGGCGTTCCAGACGGTCGGCTCGAAGGGCCACGACGGGCTGCTGCTGGCCCGCGTGGTCGACTAGAGCCCGTCCGCCTCGCTTCCGCCGGCCGGGATCGTCGTCGACGATGTCCGTGTGACCCACCGCATCAGCGCTCTGATCTCGGCCCTCGGCGTCCTCACCGCCATGGTGCTGCTCGTCGCCTCCGTCCGTGACCACCTTTCCGGGGCGTCGGTCCTCTGGCCCGTGGCCGGCGCGGTGCTCTTCCTCAGCGCCTCGTACACGCTCGTGCGGGACGTGCGGCGGCTCCGCGCCGGACCGACCGACTGACAGCGACGCCGTTCCGAGAACCGCCGGACAGGCCCTAGTCCTCGGCGGACGGCGCGCTCCGCCGCCACCCCGCGAAGAGCGGCAACTCCCCTTCGGCGTCGAGGACGACGACGCCGAAGGGACGGTCGAAGGCGATCCGCTCCACCGCCTCGCGGCGGGGCGGGGCCGCGCTCCGGGCCATCCTGACCTGGGTGACGGCCGCCGCCTCGACGCCCTCCTCGGCGACCTCGATCACCGCCTCCTGCACCACCTCGTCGATGAAGAGGGGGTCGGGGGAGAGGCCGGAGAAGTCGGCTCCGGGGCGCAGGGCCAGGTCGAGGCCGAGCGTCGCCAGGTGCGCGTGCGCCTCGGTCCTCGTACGGAGGGTGAAGCGCGGCAGGAGGAGGTCGGCCGAGTCGGCGGCGAGCCGTTTCCGTGCCCCGGGTGCGGCCCAGGCGGCGGGCAGCACCGCGCCGGGCCCGGCCCCTTCCGCGCCGAGCGCGAACCGCACCGGGGCGGCCCCCTCCCCCGCGCAGGGCAGCTCCACGACGGTGACCCCGTCGACGTACCAGACCCGGGCGGACGGGATCCGCAGCCGCATGGTCGGCACGGGCCGGATGCGGCCGTCCCCGTCGGTGAAGGGCTCGTCGCGGGTGAGGTGCCGGGGGAAGGCCACGGCCCAGGAGGCCTTCAGGGCCAGGGCGTTGAGCAGGACGAGCTCCTCGGAACCGTCGAGCCCGAGCGGCAGCCCCTCCACCCGCCCGCCGGTGGCCTCCCGCACCCACGCGTCGAGCACGCCCTGCGCGCCCTCGCCCAGCTCCCCGAACCGCACGTCGGGCAGCCCCCTCCGGAACTCCTCGCGGACCGGCACCCCGGCCCACACGCCGGTGGCCACCGCGAGCCCCTCCGCCCCCGCGAGCCGCCGCCCGACCCCGGTCACGGCCCCGGCGGCCGCCTCCCCCTCGACCCCGAGCAGCCCGTACAACTCCCCGGCGGTCCGCCCCCGCGCCCCGGCCGCGACGGCCCCGAGCGCCAGCCACAACCCGACCGGCGACACGACGAAGTCCCCGTCCCCGAGCCGGGGCAGCCAGCGCGCGGCCAGGGTCCGTACCGTGTCCGCCGGGAGGGCGGAGGGAGTGCCGGTCATATCCTGCCTCCTATGAGCATCGTGAAGATCAACGTCCTGACCGTGCCGGCCGAGCAGCGCGAGGTGCTGGAGCGGCGGTTCGCCTCGCGGGCCGGGGCCGTGGAGGGGTCCGACGGGTTCGAGTGGTTCGAGCTGCTGCGGCCCCTGGAGGGGACCGACCAGTACCTGGTGTACACCCGCTGGCGCAGCGAGGAGGACTTCCAGAACTGGATGAACGGTTCCATGCGGGCCGCCCACCAGGGTGGCGGGGAGGGCGGGGGCGAGCGACCGAAGCCCGCCGCGTCCGGGTCGGCCCTGTGGTCGTTCGAGGTCGTGCAGCAGGCGGCGCCGAAGGGCTGAGCCCGGAAAACCCGGGTGCGCCGCCGGTCGCGCGCGTCCCACAATGGCGCGCGTGACCTGGACCCTCTCCCCCGAGCGCGTCGACACTCCCGACGCCACCGCCCTGCGCCGTGACTACTACGACGAGGTCGCGAGCCGGTACTGGAAGCGGCCCGCGACGGCGGCCGAGATCGACGAGGGGCTGACGGACGACGGGGCCGGGCTGCTCGCCCCGCCGACCGGGGACTTCCGGGTCGCCCGGTTCGGGGGCGAGCCGGCCGGATGCGGCGGGGTGCTCCTCCTCGACGCCGAAGCCGACGCCGACGACGGGGTCCGGGCCGAGCTGACCCGGATCTACCTCCGGCCCGCCTTCCGGGGCCGGGGCGGGGCCGGGCTCCTCCTGGACGCCCTGGAGGACGCGGCCCGCGCGCTCGGCGCCCGCCGGATGGTCCTCAACACGCGCCTGGACCTGATCGAGGCGCGGACCCTGTACGCGCGGTACGGGTACGCGGAGATACCGGCGTACTGCACCGGTCCGTACATGGACGTCTGGTACGGCAAGGAGCTGTGAGCGGTACCCGGGCGCTCACGCGTGGTGGTCGCGGGGCGGTTCCGACGTGCGAGGGCGTTCCGCGTCCGAGCCGCTCAGTTCGGCCGTCAGTTCCTCCACGAGTTTCACCAGGTCGGTGGGCCGTTCGGGGCCCCACCAGTCGCCGAGGAGTTCGGCGAGCGACTCCTCCCGCGCCTTGGCGAGCCGGGTGGAGACCCGTACGCCCTCCTCGGTGAGGATGAGCTGCACGCCCTCGCGGGCGACCAGGCGCCGTTCCTCCACCTGCCGGGAGGCCTCCGTGATCGCCCGCAGCGGTACGGGGGTGGTCTCGGCGAGCCGGGCGGGCTCCACGGTGCCGTGCCGGCGGATGCGCAGCAGCAGCCAGCTCGCGGCGGGCAGCAGGTCGAGCCCGGCACGCTCGGTGATCTTCACGTAGACCGCCTTGCGCCCCTCGCGGGAGCCGAGGACGGACAGCGCGCGGGCGCACTCGTCGTACGAGGAGCGCTCGACCGGGTTGGAGGCGAGGGTCTGCGTGGTGTCGGGCGCGGTGACCGAGGTGCGGAGCCGGTCCTCCTTGAGGAACCAGGCGATGACGAAGGCGACGAGGACGACGGGCGACGCGTACAGGAAGACGTCGGTGATGGACGTGGAGTACGCGTGGAGGACGGCGGGCCGCAGCTCGGGCGGGAGCTGGGCGACGGCGCGCGGGTCGGCGGCGACCTGTCCGGGGCCGGTGCCGGGCGGCAGGCCCGGTCCGGCGGCGGCGAAGACGTCCTCCAGTTTGGAGGTGAGCCGGTTGGTGAAGATCGTGCCGAAGACGGCGACGCCGAAGGACGCGCCGATGGAGCGGAAGAAGGTGGCCCCGGAGGTGGCGACGCCGAGGTCCTCGTAGGAGACGGCGTTCTGCACGACGAGGACGAGGACCTGCATGACGAGGCCGAGTCCGGCGCCGAAGACGAAGAAGTAGGCGCTCATCTCCCAGGTGGAGCTGGTCTCCGTCAGGCGGTGGAGGAGGAGCAGGCCGATCGCGGTGAGGGCGGTGCCGGCGACGGGGAAGACCTTCCAGCGGCCGGTGCGGCTGACGACCTGGCCGGAGGCGGTGGAGGTGAGCAGCAGGCCGAGGACCATCGGCAGCATGTGGACGCCGGACATGGTCGGGGTGACGCCCTGCACCACCTGGAGGAAGGTCGGCAGGTAGGTCATCGCGCCGAACATCGCGAAGCCGACGACGAAGCTGATGACCGAGACGAGGGTGAAGGTCCGGATCCGGAACAGCTTGAGCGGCAGCACGGGCTCGGCCGCCCGCCCCTCGACGTACACGAACCAGACGAGGAGTACGGCTCCGAGCACGGCGAGGCCGATGATCTGCGGCGATCCCCAGTCCCAGGTGGTGCCGCCGAGGGAGGCGACGAGGACCAGGCAGGTGGCGACCGAGGCGATGAGGAAGGTGCCGAGGTAGTCGATGGTGTGCCGCGTGGAGCGGACCGGGATGTGCAGGACGGCGGCGATCACGAAGAGGGCGACGACCCCGATCGGCAGGTTGATGTAGAAGACCCAGCGCCAGGAGAGGTGCTCGGTGAAGAGGCCGCCGAGGAGGGGGCCGAGGACGCTGGTGGCGCCGAAGACGGCGCCGAAGAGGCCCTGGTACTTGCCGCGCTCCCGGGGCGGGACGAGGTCGCCGACGATCGCCATGGACAGGACCATGAGCCCGCCGCCGCCGAGGCCCTGGAGGGCGCGGAAGCCGATGAGCTGCGGCATGTTCTGGGCGATGCCGCAGAGGGCGGAGCCGATGAGGAAGATGACGATGGCGGCCTGGAAGAGCTTCTTGCGTCCGTACTGGTCGCCGAGCTTGCCCCAGAGGGGGGTGGCGGCGGTGGACGCCAGCATGTAGGCGGTGACCACCCAGGAGAGGTGTTCCATGCCGCCGAGCTCGCTGACGATGGTCGGCAGGGCGGTGGAGACGATGGTCTGGTCGAGCGCGGCGAGCAGCATGCCGAGCAGCAGCGCGCCGATCGCGACGAGGACGGTGCTGTGGCGCTGCCCCTCCCCCGGTGCGGAGGCGCCTCCGCCGGGCGGGGACGGGCGTAGGTCCTGGGCCATGGGCGTCTCCTCGGCGGCTCGTGGACTTTCTGGGCGGTTCGCGAGTCTTCTCGGGGGCTCTCGGGGGTTCGTAGGGGCCCTCGGGGGCTCGCGAGGGTCGTGGGGATCTCTCGGCGGCCCGTAAGGGCTTTTCGGCGGCCCGTAGCGGCTCGTGGCGGCTCGTGGCGGCTTTTCGGCGTTCGCGAGAGCTTCCCGGGTGGTTCCTCTCCTCGGACGGCTTCTCCATCCTGGTCCGAATGTCCCGTTATGGCCTGCTGAAGGGCACGTCTGTTCCCCCACCGGGAGGGGGCGGGCTGCATAATCGCTCGCAGTTGTATCGGGGAGGGGACCCATCATGACCGGACACGTCTGTCCTGAATGCGGTGTACACAGACCTGGCTGCGCCTGCGCCCGGGCCGAACTGGCGGCGGCCGAGGACTTCGATCCGCTGCGGATCCGGCCGTACGTGACGCTGGACGCGGGAGAGGGCGCGGAAGCGGGGCCGGGGGCGGGGGCGTACGGCGCGGGGGCGTACGGCGCGGGGACGTACGGCACGGGGACGTACGGCACGGGGACGTACGGCACGGGGACTTACGGCACGGGGACTTACGGCACGGGGACTTACGGCGCGGGGGACGCCGCCGCGGATCCGCCGACCGTCCGGCCGGCGGCGGTCCGTCCGGGCTCCTCCCCGCAGGGTCACCCGTACGGGGACGCCGCCGGACCGGTGCCGCACCCCGGCGACGGGGGCGACCCCTCCGAGACGATGCCGCTGCTCCTGCGCGGGGTCGGCGAGGTGCCGCCCCCGCCCGGCGGGAACCGGCCGCGGGGCCGCAGGCGCGGTGTGGCGATCGCGGCGGTGGCCGCCGTCGCCGTGGCGGGCACGGCGGCCCTGGCGGCGGCCGCCCTCGGCGGGGGCGGGACGGACGACCGGGCGGCCGTGCCCGAGGTGACGACGAGCGCGTCCCTGAACCCGGCCGTGTCCGAGGAGCCGCCCCCCTCGTCCGGGGGCCCGGAGCCGACGTCGTCCTCCCCGACGCCGCGCCGGACGTCCGCGTCGCCCTCCGCCTCCCCGTCCGCGTCCGCGACGGCCTCCCCCTCCGCTTCGGCCTCCGAGTCCGCCGACGCCTCCCCCAGCTCCGGCGCCTCGACCGTCCCGGCGCCCCCTCCCGCCGTCACGACCTCGGCGTCGCCGACGAGCGCGCCGTCGGCGACGAGCGCGGAGCCCTCGCGGTCCCCGGAGGCGACGGAGGAGCCGGAACGGGCCATGACCCTCAGCTACGGCGACGAGGGGCCCGAGGTGGAGGACCTCCAGTGGCGGCTGCGGGCCGCCTGGGTCTACTTCGGCCCGGTCGACGGCCGCTACGGCAACAAGGTCCGGGAGGCCGTCCGGGAGTTCCAGCGCTGGCGGTCGATCCAGGGCGACCCGCTGGGCGTGTACGGACCGAGCACGCGCGCGGCACTGGAAGGGGAGCAGTCGGGGAACTGAGCGGCGGGCGACCAGGGGCGCGGGCCGGGGGCGAGGACGGGGACGGGGTCAGAGCCAGGGCCAGGGCCAAGACCCGGACCGGAACCAGGACCAGGGCCAGGAACAACGGCCGGCGGACAGCAAGTGCGACAGGCGGCAGTCCCAGGATGCGGACACGGAGAGGGCCGGTTGGCCAAGACCGCCCCCGGTTTTGTATCGTTGAAAAACAAAGTGGCCCCGCCCGCACTCCCTGACCGGTGGGCGGGTCCGCCTTGTTCTCCGCACCACCCCCTCTGGAGACCCCGATGCCTGCCACCACCCCGGCAACGCTCACCGCCCGCGCCCTCCTCCTCGACATGGACGGCACCCTCGTCAACTCGGACGCCGTCGTCGAACGCTGCTGGCGCCGCTGGGCCGAGCGGCAGGGCCTGGACGGGGACGCCGTGCTCCAGGTGGTCCACGGCCGCCAGGGGTACGCGACGATGGCCGTACTCCTCCCGGACCGCCCCATGGAGGAGAACCACGCCGACAACCGGGTCATGCTCGCCGAGGAGACCGCCGACCTCGACGGGGTCGTGCCCGTCGGCGGCGCGCCCGCCTTCATGGCCGCGATCGCGGACCTGCCGCACGCCCTGGTGACCTCGGCGGACGAGGCGCTCGCCCAGGCACGGATGGGGGCGGCGGAGCTGCGCGTGCCGGAGACCCGGATCACGGCCGAGTGCGTCGGGGCCAGCAAGCCGGACCCGGAGGGCTTCCTGAAGGGCGCGGCCGCGCTGGGCTTCGCCCCGGAGGACTGCGTGGTCTTCGAGGACTCCGAAGCGGGGATCCAGGCGGGTCGCGCGGCCGGCATGCGCGTCGTGGGCGTGGGCCCGCGCGCGGCGGCCTTCGCACCGGACGCGTACGTGCCCGACCTCACCCGCCTGCGGGTCGAGGCGGCGCCGGACGGCACGATCACGCTGACGACGACCACCGCGCCGTAACGCCCCTCCCCCACCCGCACTCCCCGCTCGCGCGCGGCCGGATCCCCCGGCCGCGCGCGAGCGCTTCTCGGTACGGCTCCCCCGACGCCCGCCCCGCCGCCGACGCCGGCCCCGCCTCCGCCACCTCCGCCGCCGTCGCCCGCCCCATCCCCGGCACCCGTCCCCGACCGGCACCCACGCGGACGAACGCGTAACCGCCCTACCCTCAAAGGGACTTGAGCGCACGCCTCCCTGGGCCCCGCACGCGCAAGCATCCCGGCGCCCGCGCGGACGTGCCGTACGCCCCGCCACGCCCCTGGACGCGCCGGCCTCCCGGCCCCACACTTCCGGACAGCCGGTCCCCACCCCGTCGACCCCGCCCCAGCGACCCCGCCCCAGCGACGCGGCACCCCGCACGCGCCCCCCGCGCGCGCCGCGCCCCGCACCACCCCGCGCTCCACCCCTCAATCCCAGGCCGCCGAGCGGAATCTGGCGCTCCGTCAGCACGCGCACACCCCTTGATGTGACGTGCCCATGTCGTCACGCTGTTACCTGGCGCACCCCGTACGGAAACCTGGCGCCGCCACGATGACCGGGCCGCCGCCCGGTGCCCCACGGGGACGGCACCCGCCACGGTCCCCCCACCTCAAGGGAGTTCACATGTCCGTCCGCAGCGTCTACGCGCGTCGACTCGCCGTGCTCACCACCTCCGCCACCCTCACCGTCACCGGCCTCCTCGCCACCGCGCCCGCCGCCCAGGCCGCCATGCCCACCCCGGTCAGCGCCGCGACCGCGCGCACCTACCTGGCCGCCCTCACGGTGAAGGCGGAAGGTTCCACCTCGGGCTACAGCCGGGACCTCTTCCCGCACTGGATCACCCAGTCCGGCGCCTGCAACACCCGCGAGACCGTCCTCAAGCGGGACGGCAACAACGTCGTCACGGACTCCAGTTGTGCCGCCACCGGCGGTAGCTGGTACTCCGAGTACGACGGCGCCACCTGGACCGCCGCCTCGGACCTCGACATCGACCACATGGTCCCGCTCGCCGAGGCCTGGCGCTCCGGCGCCAGCTCCTGGACCACCGCCCAGCGCCAGTCCTTCGCCAACGACCTGACCCGCCCGCAGCTCATCGCCGTCACGGACAACGTCAACCAGGCCAAGGGCGACCTCGACCCGGCGAAGTGGCTGCCCTCGCGGACGGCCTACCGCTGCACGTACGTCAGGGCCTGGGTGCACGTGAAGTACCACTGGAACCTCAGCGTCGACTCCGCCGAGAAGAGCGCCCTCCAGTCCGTCCTCAACGGCTGCTGACACCACCCCGCTTGAAGAAACGTCACGGCATGCCGGCCGGGAAGTGAACACGACCACACACTTCCCGGCGGTCCGATGTTGAACTTGCAAGTACTAGTGAGGTGAACCTAACCTACGGACTCATCGGTTCCGTCCCCCACCTCGTTCGCCGACGGACGAGGCCAGACCGAAGGAGTCCCACCCCATGAGCAACACCAGCGATCCCACCGCGCCGGGCAAGACCGGCGAGGCGGCCGGTACGGCCGTCGGCGCGAGCGCCGGCACCCGTACCGGTACCGAGGGCGCGGCCGGTCTCACGGCCCGCCTGGACCAGGCCCGGCCGTACGCGCTCGGCCTCTTCCGCATAGTCGTCGGCCTGCTCTTCCTCTGCCACGGCGCCGCCTCGCTCTTCGGCGTCCTCGGCGGGGCCCACGGCGGCGGCACGGTCGAGGCGGGCACCTGGCCCGGTTGGTACGCGGCGGTGATCCAGTTCGTCGCGGGCGGCCTGGTCCTGCTCGGCCTCGGCACCCGCAGCGCCGCCTTCCTGGCCTCGGGCTCGATGGCGTACGCGTACTTCAACGTCCACCAGCCCGAGGCCCTCTTCCCGCTCCAGAACGGCGGCGAGACCTCGGCCCTGTTCTGCTGGGCCTTCTTCCTGCTCGTCTTCACCGGTCCGGGCGCGCTGGCCCTGGACGGGCTCTTCGGAGCCGGGGCCCGGAACGGCGCGGACGTGACGGCGCGCGGGGAGAGGAGCACGGAGAAGACCGCGGAGCGCGAGGAGCAGGCCGCGCCGGCCACGGCCTGAGGCCGAGTCCGGGCCGCGTCCCCATCGCCGGCCCGGCCCGGAGACGTACGGGATCAGCAGGACAGACAGGACCGGCAGGCTCACCCGTCTCGGCGTCCTACAGGAGAGGAGCCGGTGTCCGCAGCACGGATTCCGGCCTTTTCCCGCACGCGGCGCGCGTCCGGTACCGACCCCGTACCGGACGACTCCCGCCAGGTTCCCGCACGATCGAACACCGGCGCGGCAGCGGTGCACGGCACCGGCGGCGGCTCCGGCGCGTGGCACCGGCACCGCTCGCCGGCACCCCGTCGGGCCCGCCGCGCACCCATCCGGCGGCGGGCCCCCGATCCCGCGTAGGCTCTGCCCCTGTGAATCTGCTCGACAGCCTGGGCTCGCTGCGGTCGCTCACCGCCGGTCCGTGGATCTACCCGGTGGTGGCGACGTCGATCCTGCTCGACGTCTTCCTGCCCGTGCTGCCGAGCGGCTTCCTGGTGATCACCGCGGCCACGGCGGCGACCGCCGCGACGGCGACCGCCGCCTCCCCCGACGTGCCGTCGCTCCTCCCCCTGCTCCTCTGTGCGGCCACGGCCTCGGTGCTCGGCGACTTCCTCGCGTACCGCCTGGCGCGCCGGGGCGGGGCCAGGCTGGACCGGGCGATAGCGCGCTCCCGGCGCCTCTCCCTCGCGCAGGAACGTCTCGGCACCGCGCTCGCCCGGGGCGGCGGACTGCTCGTGGTGCTCGCGCGCTTCGCGCCGGCGGGCCGCTCCGTGGTCTCGCTGGGCGCGGGCGCGGCGAAGCGGCGGAGCAAGGAGTTCCTGCCGTGGTCGGCGCTCGCGGGCGTGACCTGGGCGTCGTACAGCGTGGGGCTCGGCTGGCTGGGCGGTCAGTGGATGGGCGCGACCTGGTTCAGCGCGGGGGTGTCGACCCTCGCGCTCTTCCTGGCGGGCGGCCTCGCCGCGTATCTCCTGCGCCGTCCGGCCACGACCGCGGCGCCCGCTTCCTGAGGGCGGGGTCCCGCGCAGTACGGGATCACGAGCGCGTCCTCGCGGGGCGCGGGTGCGGTCCCGCACGGCACGGGTTACGAGCGCGTCCTCGCGGAGTGCGTCCCGCGTACCTCCAGGCCGTCGAGGAGTCTCGCGGTGGCCTCGGCGATCTCGTCCACGGCCCGCTCGAAGACCTCGCGGTTGTGGGCGGCGGGGGCGCGGAAGCCGGAGATCTTCCGGACGTACTGGAGGGCGGCGGCGCGGATGTCGTCCTCGGTCGCCTCCTCGGGAAGCACGGGCGGGCGGAGCGTCTTGATGCTGCGGCACATGCCTCCAGTGTGGCGCGCGCCACTGACAACCGCCCGGCCCGCCACCCACACCCCTATGACCCCTACGACCCCTACGACCCCGACGTCCCCTACGCCCCGACGCCGCCGAGGCCGCGTCTGCTCCGGGCGTTGATCTCGGCGGTACGGGCCCGCAGCTCGTGCAGGGGCGTGGCGAGCTGGACGTCGACGGGCTCGGCCTCCCACTCGGTGCCACCGTGGACGGCACGGATGCGGAAGCGCCCGGAGGCGCTGTCCACGTAGAACCCGACCCGCCCGGTGGCGGTGTCACGGACGAGGTCACCGACCTCGGGCAGTGGCTGCACGCGTCCCCTCCGTCCCGGAACCTGAAGCATGGGGACACTCAGGGAAGCGCGGCGACCCGGCCCTGTCAACGTATCTCTAGAGATGTCCCCCGATGGATGGATCGACCGGTCGGGACGGCGTACACGTGTGCTTCCGCGCCGAGGGGTGCGCCGTAGGGTGTCCCGCAGATGAAGGGAGTGGTCCACCCGTGACCGACCAGGACAGCGCTCGGCAGCCCAAGTACCAGCGGATCGCTGATGAGTTGAGAGACGCGATCCGGTCGGGCGCCTTCGCGCCGGGCGACCGGCTCCCCGGCGAGAACGACCTGATGGCGACCTACGAGGTGGCGCGGATGACGGCCCGGCAGGCCCTCTCCGTGCTGCGGACCGAGGGGCTCGCCGAGGCGCGCAAGGGCTCCGGGGTGTTCGTCCGCGTCTTCCGCCCGCTGCGCCGCCGGGGCATCCCGCGCCTGGCGGGCGACCTCTGGGGCGGCGGCCGTTCGGTCTGGTCGGCGGACGCGGAGGACCGGGACCTGGTGGTCGACCGGATCGAGGTGGGCGAGGCGGAGGCCGGCGCCCGGGTCGCGGAGGCGCTCGACCTGCCGCCGGGCGCGCCCGTCTGCGTCCGGAGCCGCCGGTTCGTCCTGGACGACAGGCCGGTGCTGCTCTCCGTCTCGTACCTCTCGGCCGAGCTGGTGCGCGGGACGCCGATCGCCGAGCGGGACACGGGTCCGGGCGGCATCTACGCCCGCCTGGCCGAGCTGGGCCGGCGGCCGGTGCGCTTCCGGGAGGAGATCCGCTGCCGGATGCCGACGGCGGAGGAGTCGGAGCGGCTGGCCCTGGAGCTCGGGACGCCGGTGATCCTCGTCGACCGCACGGCCTTCACGGAGGCGGGGGTGGCGGTGGAGCTGAACGAGATGACGCTGGACTCGTCGTCGTACGTCCTGGAGTACGACTTCGACGCGTGAGGGGTGCGTACGGGGTGCGGGGTTACGGAACCGGGCCCGCGTCACGCGCCCGGACCCCGGCCCGGACGGGCGGCGGCCTCGGTCCACTCCTCCCGGCCCGCCCCGGGGACGAACCGCAGCCCGGGGTCGGCGTGGGCGACCTCCCCGGGGTACCCGGCGGCGGCGAGCGCGACGGCCTCGCCCGGCTCCGTACCCGGCCCGACGTGGGTGAGGACGAGGCGGCGGGCCCGGGCCTCGGCGGCGCTCCGTCCGGCCTGCGCGGCCGAGTGGTGCCCGGGACCGTCCCCGTCGGCCTCGCAGATCAACAGGTCGCAGTCACGGGCGAGTTCGACGAGGGAGGGGCAGGGCTCGCAGTCCCCGGAGTACACGAGCGAGCGGCCCCGTCCGTCCTCGACGCGCAGGGCGAAGGCGGACGGGCCGCCGTGCTCGACGGCCCGGGAGCGGAGGGTGAGCCCGCCGATCCGGGTGGCGTGCCCGTCGTACAGCTCCTCCACGGCGAAGGCCTTCTCGACGGGGCTGCGGACGGGCCCGTCGGTGAGGAATCCGGCGAGGCGGTCGGCGGTGCCGGGCGGGCCGAGGAGCGGGAGGGGCAGGGGGAGGTCGAGTCCGGCGTACAGCAGGGCGTAGAAGGTGGTGAGGAGGTCGGCGCTGTGGTCGGCGTGCAGGTGGGAGAGCCAGACGGCGTCGACCCGGTCGAGCGCGACGTACCGCTGGAGTTCCGCGAGGGTGCCGGTTCCGGCGTCGACCCACACCCGCGCGCCGCCGCCCTCGACGAGGAAGCCGGAACAGGCGTTGTCCGGGCGGGGGTAGGGGGTGGCGGACCCGAGGACGGTGACCCGGAGGGGGTCGGGGACCCGGGAGGTGTCGCCGCCCCGGAAGGCTCCGGGGTCGCGGAGGGCGTCGCTGCCCCGGAGAGTGCCGGCGCCCTGGAGGACGTCGGGGTCCCGAAGGGCGTCGGTGTCCCGGAGGGCGTCGCTGACCATGCGGCGAGCCTAGGACAGGCACGTCTCCTCCCGCCCCCGCTTTCCCGCAAGTTGTGCGGAGGGAGTGAAGATCGTGCGTATCCTGTGTGCTCGCCGGATCCCCATCGGCGGGGGCCCGGCAGAAATCGAGGGACATCCATGCTTCGTGCACGCACGCTCGCGGCCGTGACCGCGGCCGCCGCCTCCGGCGTCCTCCTGCTGCCCGCGCAGGCCCAGGCCGCCGGCTCGGTCCACCTCTACAAGATCTGGTACGACAGCCCCGGCACGGACAACCGGTCCACCGCCAGCCTCAACGGCGAGTACGTGCAGATACGCAACACGACCGGTGCGGCGGTCAACCTGCGGGGCTGGACGCTCACGGACGCGGCCAACCACAAGTACACCTTCGGCAACTTCGTCCTGGGCAAGGGCAAGATCGTGACGGTCCGCACGGGCCGCGGCACGAACACCTCCGCGAACGTCTACCAGAACCGCGGGGCGTACGTCTGGAACAACGACCGGGACACGGCGACGCTGCGCAAGTCGAACGGCGCGAGCGTCGACACCTGCGCGTACAACTCGACGCGGGTGGACTACAAGTGGTGCTGACGCGGCACCGCGTCTGAGGGGGGCGGGCTCCGGAGACCACCGGGGCCCGCGCCGCAAGCCCTCCTACCCACCGTCCTCGCCGCTCCGGGTGCTCGCCACCTTCACGCTCTCGGCCCGGACGCTCTCCACGACCACGCTCTCGGTACGGGTGGCGGGGACCCCGGCCTGTACGTCGGAGTCGACCTGCCCGCCGAGCGTCATGACGTTCAGGGTGGCCGAGTTCTCGTTGGCGATGGCCTTCTCGACCCGGGCGACCAGCACGGAGAACGCCTCCCGCTTCGACAGGCCGCGGTAGGGCCCCACCCTGGTCTCGAAGTAGACGCGCTCGTGCCCGAGGAGCTGCTCGGTCGAGCGGTAGTTCTTCCACTGCTCCCGGTACCGGTAGACGCTCTCCAGCGACACCGCGGCGACGACGACCACGCTCAGGACCGTGGCCGTGACGCGCGCGAAGCCCAGGTCCACGTTCACGAACACCGGCACGAGCGCCCCGCCGACGACGGACACGGTCCGCATCCGCAGGTGCATCGCCTTCATGCGGGTCGCCTTGGTGTCGTACCACTCCCGGTACTGCTCGACGCGCGTCTCGATGTACCGCTGCGGCGTCATCTCGCCGCTCTGCGCGCCCGGTTCGGGCGCGTCCCCCACCTCAGCCATGCGGTGGAGTACACCCGCGGCCCGAGGTCCGCGTCAATTCTCCCCCGCTCCCGGGGTTCGCCGAAGCGACGGCGGGCGACAAGAAGATCGAAGTGATCAAAGTCCGACCTGGCACAGCGTCACCCCGAACACGAAGACCTCCGAACCTATCACGCTTCGGGGCTTTCGCGTGCGAATCCGACCACCTGCCCCACGATCCCTAGGATGGACAGCCCACAAGAAAGGACATGACCGCACATGCGCCCCCAGCGATTCAGCGACTTCGTCGTCGACATCGTGAAGAACAGCCCCACCGCCGACGGCGTGCGGACCCTCGCCGAGTCCGGCGACACCAAGCACCCCTTCGGCGTGGTCATCACGGTGGGCACGACCGAGAGCCAATGGCAGTTCACCGGCCAGCTCCCCGAGGGCGCCAAACACGAGGGCTTCCTCGACGAACCGTCCACCGGCACCCCGGTCCCCGCCGGCGAACCGCCTCGGAAGACCGACTCCCCCGAGGCCTGGCTCGCCGCCGCCCTGGCCCAGGCCGCCTCCCCGGAGATCGCGTCCGTCGAGCGCTGGTCCACCCAACCGGAAGCGGCCTCCCAGACGGGCCTGACCCTCACCTTCCACAACGGCGCCCGTATCTTCGCCCGGGCCTACTGACCGCCGCCCCGGGCACCCCTGAAGGCTCCGGCTCAGGAAGCCGAAGCGACGGAGACGACCTGCCAGGCGACCATGCCCGTGGCCCCGGCCTCCGCGGTGACGTCGACGGGCAACTCCTCCGGCGCGCTCCCCACGTCCCGCCTCGCGGCCACCCCGTCGCAGGGCACGGCCCGCGGATCCCCACCGCCCACGACGACCCGCACGCTCCCGGTCCCCACGCACACCACGGAGACCTCGTAGGCCTCCCCCTTCACGAGCGAGGACCGGTGGTGCAGGCCGTCCTCCACCCGCTCCAGCCCGGATTCCACGAATCCCGGATCATCCACCGAAACCGTCTCGAGAACGGCCTTGGCCCGCTCCCCCCGGCTTTCCTCGCCCTCCCCCCGAGGCGTCTTCACCCCTGCCGACACCGAGGGAGTACCCGCCGGGTCAGCATCCTCGGTACATCCGGCAACCAGAAAAGCCCCGAGAACAAGAACCGCGACCAACGCCCTGCGCGACGCCGCCACGCACTCGCCGCCACCCCCGCCGCCCGTCCTGCCCCATTCCGTCATCCGCACGTCTTCCCCCCGCATCGGAACCGCTCACGGGACCGCCTGCCAGGTCAGTGAGGCAGCCCCCTGCGACGACCGTAATCAAGGGAACGGGGATCGGGTAGAAAAGAGCACCCTTCTGAGCAAGAACTGAGGAAGGCGCATTCCGGCCGCTCGAACGGCCTGCGGCCGAGGCGGTGTCGGTCCCCCGTGCCACCATCCTCCCGTGCTGAAGATTCCCGGTTACGAGGAAGGCCCGCTGGTCCAGGGCTCCGCCCATCTGAACGACCCGTTGTTCTGGCCGGTGCACCTCGGCACCTGCTTGCGGGGCGAGGACGCGCGGCGGGCCGCGTTCGGTGCCGACTGGGACGCCGCGACGGACCTGCTCCACCTGCTGCACGACGAGCGCGCCTGGCCGGTGTTCGACGTGCCCCTGCGCTCCGGGCACACCTTCCACGTCGTCTACCGCAACATCGAGGGGGAGCGCGGGGTCGACTACCTGCTCCACCACCCGACGTGGCCGGCGGCGGAGACCCTCGCCGTGGACGACGGCCACTTCATGGGACCCGGCCTGGCCTGGCCGGAGCTGCTGTCCGTCGCCCGGCGGCCGACGGCAGAAGGCCCCGCCGACACCGACGCCCGCCTCCTGTTGCTCTTCCCGACGCTCGGCGACGCCCTGATCCCCGACGACGCGGCCGCCACCCTCACCTCCGCACTCGCCGCTCTCACCGTCATCGAGGAACCGGCGGAGGTGGCGCGCACCCTCCTCGACAACCAGGGCCAGTGGGCCCCTGCCCACTGGAGGCAGGCGGACGGCACCCGAATCAACGACGGAGGGCACTCCTACCGGAACCCCACCAACGCCTTCGCGCTGCCCCGAAACCGCCTCGTGGAGATCAGCGACGCCCTGAACGACGGGGGAACGTCCACTCACCATGCCTGGGACGGAGACGACGGCACCGTCCGGAACCCGACCGTCGGCGAGGCCCGCGCGAACAAAGCGGAAAAGCCCCCGGCCGCAGTGGCCGGGGGCTTCTCGTCTGTGGGCGCGGACGGTTTCGAACCGCCGACATCTGCTTTGTAAGCTCGTGCGGATCACGGTCGGCGGGGGCCCGCCCCAGCTCGCGGACACCAGGCAGGGCCGTGCAGAGTTGCTGTCATCCGCCGTCGTTGATGTCAGATGTGGATGTCACCTGGCGCCGGTCCGCAAATGGCCGCCGGTAGTCCGCGGCGTCCCCGACCGGGGGATAGTCCCTGCCGAACAGCACGTAGACGGGGTACTCGGGATCCCCGGCTTCCATCCTCACCGAGATGTCCACGTCGTGGTTCGCGAACCTGTGCAGGTACTGGACGAACAACTCCAGCTCCTCATCGGACAGCCGCTCGTCGAGCCGCTCGTTATGCATGTCACCCTCACTACCGACTGATCGACGGGGCCGGACGATACCCGAGCCAAAACACGCGGGCGGCTCGCCGGGCTCCAGCGCTACCGTGCGGACATGAAGCGCAGACGAAAGCACTGGCGGGACGGCTTCGGGACACCGAAGTTTTTCGTCCTGTACCGCACGCCTGACGTGTGGCGCTATGCCATGTACTTCTCCGGCGCCATCGTCGACGGCTACCTCGCCCAGCCCAGCGCCGACAGCGAACCCGGCGAGGCCCAGACAGCCGCACACAGCAAGGCCGAGGACCTGGCTGGCCGGCCGCTGACGATCTCCTGGGAGGCAAGCGACGAACCAGGCTGGTGGACGGGAACCATCACGACCGAACCCATGGACCTGGCACTTAACTCTGCTGCTGGTTGATGGGGGATCCCGCAGAGGGCTGCGGATCCGCCTCCAGCTCCGCACGCTCCAAGGCTGTGATTGTCCTGCGTCGCCATCGAACAACCACAAACGACCCGACCACCGTCACCAGCAATGCAGCGAACACAGAGCCCCAAGCCAAGGCGCCTATGAGGTACCCGACTGACTCCATGGCGCTCTCCCCCTCGCGTACAGCTCTGCTGATCGGAATCTCGTAGACGATCCCATACAGGTGCGGCGGGCTCCCTGGTGATTCGGCGGCGTGAATGTCAGACCGCCCTGACATCCTGCGCCTGTGAGAATGACATGGGCCGACTTCTGGGCGCTTATAGCCACCCTGAACGGTGAGGCCACCCACGCGAACTGCCAGCGTCTCGCCGAAGAGCTGAGCCGCCGTCCCGTCTCCGACATCGTCGGCTTCGCGGAACGGCACGCTGAGGCGCTCTACCGCCTGGACCAGGAGAAGTTCGGCACTCTGCCGGTGATCGACCTGACGGCCCGGTTCGGCAGCCCGTTCCCGCAGTCGTCCGACGTGTTTCTGTACGCACGCTGCGCTGTCGTGGCGGCAGGGCAGACTGTGTGGGAGAGCGTCTTCTTCGACGTCGAGAAGTTCGCTCCGTACACCTCAAGCGAGCGTGACGGCGAATGGCTGCTGTACGTGCCGGACAAGGCGTACGAGCTAGCCACCGGCGAGGAGTGGGACCGCTCCACCCGGCACTGCTTCGAGAGCTACTCCAACAGGGACGGCTGGCCAGACCTGCGGAACTGAGGCGATCTACCTCTTGATCGGGATCTCGTACACGATCTCGCAAAGCGCAGCGGGCACGACGATGTCGGCCGTCTCCACGGGGCGTCCCTCATCGCTGTAGTAGGTCCGCCGGATGTGCGTGACGAGCGCGGCCTTCTGGATCCCGAGGAGTGACGCTTCCTCGGCGGTCGCCTGCCGCGGCTCCGGCTGCTCGACGGCATGGCTGACCGTGACCCCGATCTCGGCCATCCGGTTCACGACGCCGGCCCCTGCGTGCGGCCCGCCCTCGGGAAGGACGACGAGGGTCCCGCCGGTGAGGTCGTACGGCTCCCAGCTCGTCGACAGCTGCACGGGCCATCCGTCGGCAAGGAACTCGTACACGGTACGGACACACAGCTCGCCCTCACCGATCCCGAGCCGCGCAGCAATCTCCGCCGACGCGGGCACCTTCGCATCTGTCCGGCTCTCCCAGCCACCATTCCGCCCGACAGCTTTCATGTCGGCCCGGAAAGGCGACCCGTCAGGCTGCTCGCGCGCCGCGGACCGAACCATCCGCACCCGCTGCCGAGGCTCGGCCACGTAGGTCCCGGACCCGGCCCGCCCCTCCAGCACACCTTGGGAGATCAACAGCTCCTGGGCCCGGCGAACGACATTCTCGCCCACCCCGCACTCCTGGCCGATCTGGGCCCGAGAGGGCAGCCGGTCACCAGGACTCCACTCGTGCTCCGCGATCCGCCGCCGCAGTTCGTCGGCGATGCGGAGGTATGGCGGCTGCTCAGGCATATGGAAAATCTAGTCCACTAGCTCTAATCTAGTTAACTAACTTTACTTAAAGTGATCGCCGGTGACGGAGGCTGCCCTGTGCCTGCTCCAGAAGTAAGCGCGAATGCCCTCGCCGCCCGGTTGTCCGCCCTCGGGCTCACCACACGCGTGCTGGCCCACGCCAGACACACGTCGATCGAAGCGGAGGTACCGGAAACCCTCCCCATCGCGACATGGCGGGAGGTCCTGGAAGTCCTGGCACAGGCAGACCGCTTCGGTCTCCTCGCCACCGGCTTGGGCGGCCGAACCCTCTGGGCCGCCGTGAACAAAGCGGTCCCCGCGACAGGCGACGTCCGGGGACCTGGCCATCAGCGATAGGAGCTGATCAGCATGCTCAACCGTATCCGCCGCGCGGTCACGCGCACCAGGAAGCGGTACGTCCGAAGGCCCGGCGCTCGCTGGGCATTACCGCCCACGGCCCACGTGCTCCACCCGAACGTAATCCCGGGCGAGGACACCACCCTCGTCCGCCCTTACGTCCCGGCCACAGAACACCTCCTCATGACGGCGGAGGTCCTTTGATGCCCCGCACGAAGGCGGCCCCGTACCGCTCGTCCGCCTGCCAGATCGGCACGCACCACGAGTGCGCCTACTCCTCCCCCGCGACGGCCCCGCTCGACATCCCCGTCATCTATGAGGCGTGCGCCTGCCCGTGCCACGAGCCGGCCACTGCCCACACCCCCACGGAGGCGACGGCATGAAGCCCTGGACTCCCAGCGGCGCCATGGCCTCTACGGTGGAGATCACCTCGGCCAACGTGCAGCGCGGCGACGTCATCCAGATCGGCGGTCAGCCCTGCCGAGTGGCTGACCTCCGCCAACTGCCCGGCGGCGCGAAACGCCTCCTCTTCGAATCGGGCGAGCACCTGACCATGCACACCCGTACGCGCCTGATCGCCGTACGCGTGCTCAGAAGGTGGTGATCGACCCAATGCCGTCCCTTCGCCACGCCATCGCTGACGACCTCCGGACCCAGATCACCAAGGGCCACCTCCGGGCCGGCGTCCGCCTCCCCTCGGAGCCCCGGCTCGCCGCGCAGTACAAAGTCAGCACCCCGACCCTGCGGACCGCCCTCGCGCTCCTCCAGGCCGAGGGTCTGATCGAGAAGCTCCACGGCAAGGGCAACTTCGTCCGTCAGCCCCTCCGCAGACTGACGTACGTCGGAGGTCACCTCACCCCGGACGAAGACCTCCACGTCACGATCCGCACCACCCACCTCCGAGCCCGCGGAGACCTGATCACCCTGCTCAAGGTGCCCTCGCGCACGCCGCTGACGGAGTTCCTCTGCCTCAGCCACCAGGGAGAGTCCCCGCACAGCTTGGCCCGCATTTATGTCCCTCGCGACCTGGCGTCGGCCGAGCTCCCCTGGCAACGATCCGCCGCAGAGCAAACCCGGGACCGGGTCAGCGCCCGCCTCCCAACCACCGAGGAAGCCTCCATCCTCCGCATCAGCTCAACGCTGGCCGTGCTCTCCATCACCCGGGTATCGACCGACACCACCGGCCGCGTGGTCGAGGCAGCCTTCCTGGTCTTCCCTAGCGACCGCGCCGATGCGCTCTTCATCACGCACCACGCAACCGACGACAAAGGGCAGGATGGATGACGCCCCACAACGAGCTACGCCTCCTTCCGTGGTCGGGCCCTGATGGCAAACCCTGCTACCTGAGCACCGACGACGAAGACAGTCACCTGTCCCAGCTGGCCGACAAGACCGAAGCGCTCCAACTCAGCCTGGCGGCAGCGCTCCTGGTACAGGCATCGGATTTACTCACCGGCGCCAAGCCGGATGAGCTGCGCCTTCTGGTGACGGATCTGACGGGAGCCCTGCGGGCCGTGCTCCGCGTGGCGGAGAGCCGCGGACACCAGTTGCGACGGCCGGGCGCCTCGCCTCACGGAGGAGGCGACGAGGGTCCTCGACTGCCCGCAGGACCCTTCGGCTAGACCCATCACCAGATAGCGTCGGGCAAGTCGCCAGCAGCGCCTGCGGCTTGCCCGCTACATTTAGACGAATGCCCATCAAAGACCAATAGGCCTGATCAGCTTCTCCCCTCTGGGTACTGACTTAATTCGATGGGGTAGTCCAGCAAGCATAGAGGCGAGGTCGTCCTCCTCCTCACTTGTAGCGAAAATGATCTGACTTCCAGCGGCACCATTCTCGGCTGCGCGCCGCAAAAGCTGCTGAAAGCTTGGACGTGCGGCCTCCTGCTGTCGCGGTTCATCGAAGATGAGTAGCTGAGGGTGATTGGCGCCGAACTCTCGCGATACCTCCATATACGAAAAGAGGTAGGCCCAGATTACGCGGATCATGTCACTCGCCGACAAATCGAACCCAAGGTCAAACCCCTCGTGAACAGGGCGATAAGTCTTCTTCGAGATGTCGATCGAGTCGGGCTCAAGCGAACGGAACCCGTAAGCCGAGAGCTGAGAGGAAAGCGACGAGCGAAGCGAACTGATCTTGGCCTCATCCGTAAAGGAGAGTTCCCTTCTTCGTAGGGAAGCGAGGTTCTCCTTGTTGCGCCTCCAGGTCGCTGCGAGTGAATCGAGTTCCTCAATTGATGAATCGATCGAGTCCCGGACGTTTCGCAGCGCGGCCACGCGCTCCTCAAGGCGCAGCCTCTCGGCCAGCATGGCGGGATTTGGCAATGCGCTTGGACTTACTAGAGCGTCCTTTTGCGATCTGATCGCGGCACGCAGGTTGTCCATTTCCTCGCGCAGGCGATTTACTCGAACCTGTCCAATTTGGACGACGCGCTCGGCATCCCCAGCCATTGCCCGAAAAGTGGTCAACTCCTTATCGAGGTGAGCGATATTATCCTCGATGGTTAGCGGATAGTCGGTGATCTCGAATCCATCGGGAAGCTTCTGCCCACAAGTGGGACAGCTAGAGAAGGACTCGGTGAAATCATCGAAAGACCCGAGGCTTCTAAGTAGCGAGGCATCCTTATGCTTTCGGAGGTCTTCTTCAAGCGCTTCAATTCTGAGCTCAAGCGACGTGGCCTGCCTCTTGGCTTGTTCCAAATCACCGATCGCCGACGACAGGGCGATATTGAGGTGGGTGGCTTGGTCTAGATTCAGAGAAAGGGCTTCTTCGATTCCAGGCGCCGCCTCTCCTACTGACGCGACTGGCTGAACCTGACGAGATTCGAGTTCGCGAACTAGGCGGTCAATCTCCTCATCAAGGGCAACCCAACCCGAACCAGAGTCAACCTCCAGGCTTACAAGTTCATCTCGGCGCCATGTATTTGTAGGCTTCTTGGGAATTCCTCTAACAAGGACACCAGCTCTCGATGCCAGGTCCGAGATGCCATGCTCAGATGCTTTCCAGTCGGCTTCAAGCATGGAGATGGCGGACTCGACCCTCTGGGTTTCGAGGATCATATCCATGGCGTCCATCGAGAGGATGAATTCCGCCGATCTCTTTGACACGTCCTGGATTCCCAGGTATGTCGGGATGCGCGCCTGGACCCCTGACCACCCGTGCTTTTGCTCCACGAAGAAATAGGGAAACAAGCACTCCAGGTAGAGGGGTCCTTCACTGCCGTCCGTGCGTGTAACGCGAGGTAGTTCCCAGCCGAGAAAGCGAGCCAGTTCATGGTGGAACCCAGCTTCTCGCTGCGCCGCTCCAGATCGGCGCACGAAGTAGTCTCGCTGCAAGTACGTTCCCGCCGGCTGCGAGAGAGCAGGTCCGTTACGTGTACGGATAAGGGCCGTATCGTGCTGGGTACTCTTGACCGGTCGGCCGATCGTGAGGACCTCTCCCCGCTGGTTCTCGATCTCTAGGGAGACGCTTGACGTGATTACCCGGTGCTCGATCCCGTCAACTTCGACAACATCTGTCATAGCGTGCGGAAGAGGGATTTCACGGCTGGGGCTCATCATTCCCTCCAGCCCCAGTGCGTACACGATCGACTGCAAACACGTCGACTTACCACTGGAGTTGTCAGCGCGCAAAATGTTTAGCCCACCGTCGAAAGATAGGCTCGCTCCGCATGTGGGACCGGAGGTGCGAACATTCAACGCAAGCTGCCGGATTTTCATGTTCAATCCCCCCACTCAAGAAGATCGCGAATGGATCTCTGTGTGATTCGCGCCGGAAGAGTAGACAGGAATTCCTTCTCAGGCACAAGCACATCGGAGCACCCCCAGAGTAGGTGAGCGAGTCTTTCACCTTTCACAGTCAAGGAAATAGTTGAATTACTATTCCTGGTAGCCAGACCCCCGGCGACTGCCAGATTGATCGTCCGCGCCGTAGATGGGTCGTGCCGAATGATTAAATCGTTCGGCTTGCGCTGCCTGAGGAACCAGTCGCTAATTACCTGTCGGCCATGGCGGGAGCGCAAGGCCCAGGATAGAACGTGGATCTGTTCAAGATTTGCCGTGTTGCCCCGACATCGCTTTAGAATCAACACTGCAGAAGCCAGCCTCCAGTCGATGCGGAGATCTCCTGGAATAGGGTCAGGCCGCCTGGTAAAAACTACGCTGCTCCTGATTAGCGAGAAGGCCTGCTCCAGGACCAGTGAATTGCTCATGTTGCGCCCTCGATTTCGAAATCTAGTGGACATCTCATGAGCCAGTCCGCAATGGATCCCCAAGACATTGCGTCGATGAATGTGTCATCCAGCGCCGGAACCTGACGCGCAAACTCCTCCTTGAGGGCTCTAACGATGCCGGTCAGGTCGGTCGCGCTATTGGTGTTGCCAGGAGGGTATTCGAGGACGAGCTTGCGCTCTTTTCGCACCTTGGCGCCCGTCGCCGCCTCCCACTGATCGGGATATTTTTCACGCAGACGCATCAAGGCATTCTCTGAATCCAGGAACTGCACCACTAGCTGTTCTAGGTAGGTCCTCTGGGCAGACGGTGGTAGTCGAAGCTTCGACAGTTTCTCGAGGGCGGTCTCTGTAAGCTGAGAATTACCCTCAATCCAGCTAGAGATATCGTCCGGGGGCGTCGGGATCACATCGACCAGGGAAGCGAACCGCTCCAGCACTTCACTTCGTTCCGTGGCGTAGATCCTATCTGTAGCGACGGTGATCTTGAAGCCATCTGAAACAAACGGCAAGCCTGCCGATCGGATCTCTTCCGATTTAACACTGGCGTGTTGCACGAGTTGCGCAGAGTCGAAAATCGGCACTAGAAAGATATAGTGGTGAATCTTCACGTCACCGAGAAGTTTTTGCAGCTCTTTTTGCTTAACAATCAGTTTCCTGAGGTCAGTGGAGAGCTTGTCCCGCTGCTTCTCGTAGCGCTCCGCAGTGGATAGCGGCTCGACCGGTGCGTAGCACTGAAAGGCGCGACCATTGAATGTGAAGGCTTCGATCCCGAGGTCGCCACCATGGCGTGCGGGAACTTCCTGCACCTGGTCAGCGCCGTAGTGGCGCCTGGCCAAAAGTAGGCAGTACTGCTCCCACTCATCGCCCGTGTAGTGGTGAGTTGCTACCAAGTAGACCCCCCGACTCGCTGAGCTTGTCACCCAGCACCAAAATGAGTGCCTGCTTCCAGGCCCCGCCCCGCTGCCATGATAGGGAGGCTGCCGCCTGGCGACCTGGTCTTTGTCAGGTCGGCATCCGTCCATCACTGCCCCGTGAAGATCTACCCCATGCTGATTGGCTGGTCGTTCGCCGGAGCGCGGGCAGCCACGGCCGGCTGGTGTACCGCGGGAGCCTGGCGGGGGTGACCATGAAGCAGCATCTGCCGGAGAGCTACTGTCCCGTGACGACGAGGCGTCCGCAGCTGCTCTGAAGGCCCTCCAAGGCGAAGCCACTTACCACGTGTCGGACACGACATATCCCGCAGCTCAGCATGCTGGGTCTTTGCGCGCCAGCTTCGGCGCATCCGGCTGCACGGACTCGAACCTCTTGAGCTGGAACGAATGGTGCAGCTTCTCCGCGAGCATGGCAGGCGCAGCGACCTCTTCGTCCCGAAGCAACTCGGACAGGAGCGCTTCCTTGGGCTGCTGCGCCCCTCACCTGCGCTGATGGTCCGCAGGCGTTCGTGGGCGTACGCCGCTGTTCGTCAGTGTTGTCACACAGTTAGACACTCACCCTGAGCACGGCTTGAGCTGCGGCACGGCCCCACTTGTTAGCTCTCCAAGTGGCTGGCCCATGCAGCCTTGATCTGTTCCCCCTGCTCGGCGGTGATGATCCCTGCGTCCAACGCCACGGCCACGAGATCAGTGCCAGCCGCCAGCTTGAAGGCGGTGAAGGCGTCGTTCATCCGGTCTGAGCTTCGAGGGGTACCGAGATGCCCCGGATCCAGGTCGGCGGGAAGGAAGTTCGCAACTTCCCCGTCATGGTTCTCGAACGCGGCCTTGTCCATCCTCACGTGGACCCGCTTGGTGCCGATGGTGACGACGGTCCCATGCGACCCATGGTGGTACAGGGGCCTGTCGCTTGGCGCTCTGACCGTGACTTTGTCCCCGACCTTGAAGCTGCTCAGGGTCCTTCCACTGCTGAACATACGAGTCCCCCCTCTGGGACATGTGGATCAAGAGCCACTCGATGCCGCCGCTCTGCCCTACTTCTACACCTTGCGTGGGCTCCCGTTCAGCCAGTCCGCCGGCCTCCCACTCCTCGCCGTGATCCATGGGCGGAAGTACCGCGTTACAAGAGAGGGAGGATGGGACCACACCTGACCTGCACAGACGCTGCAGGAACTGAACGCGTCACAGAGCCCGACACCGTCCCTCATTCCCCGTGGTTCCCCGCCTGATCTGGCACAGATGTGGCACGGCCTTCACTTCTGCCTGTCAGTGCCTCGGGGTAGCGTCCACCTGCGCGCGGTCGGCTTCCGAGGTGTCCAGCTCTGTAGTGCAGCTGCATCCCTGGCTCTGTCCGGGGGCGGCCCGGTGCAAACCCGGGACCCAACCGACGGCCAGGCTCCGCCGATGGCCAAGAGTGCCCTGCCAGCGCCGGCCGCGCGCGAACCCTCAAAGTCTGCCCGTACGCGGCAACGGCTCCGGAGGGCGCGTGTGCCCCACGCGTTACAGCAGGTCAGAGCTGTGCGGCGGCCCAGTAACTGTAGACCCGTCCACAAATAGACCGCAGGCCACGGGAGCGATCGCTGTCATTTGAGGGTGCAGGCGATTCGCCCATACTCCTCAATCTGGCGTTGTTGCTCCTCTGGCCCTGGCGCGCGCTCATCGCGACCGCACCGAAGGACCGTTCCATCGGTCCCCTCGAGCACCGAGACAACCCCTCCGTGGTGACTACAGGCACCTTGAGTTCCGGTCGACACTGATGACCATCCATCTGCGCACTCGTACCGTTGATGTGTCCAGACAACTGGCGTGAACATGGGTGGCGGAGATGGAGGGGTGGCAGGCGAATCCTCGTCGTTCCATCCGCTGAGTTGAGCTGTGACCGGAAGGATTATGAAGATCCCCACCGCTATGAGGCCTGCCAGGGAGTAGCAGACCACCCGAGTAACACGCCAGACACGGCTCGCGATGACCCTTCGCAGGAGACCAAGCATGGCAGTCTTCTAGCGCACCACGGAGTCTGAGGAAGCCTCAACGCCAAGATTGGTGGGGTTTACGGCATCTTGTTGCGTGCTCGGGCATCTGCCGCAGCCGGCGAGAGATGTCAGAGAGCCCGCCTAATAAGCGTCATGCGGGAGCGTCCGTGGGCGGCGGGGTGGACTCCAGTCTCTCGACGTCACCAATCAGTTCGCGCACGCTCCCGTACCGATGGGCGACATCGTGTGCCGCACATTTCCGCACAATCTGACTCGGCGCATCATCTTGGGACATCAAGACCTCTCTCCCGGTGAAGATGTAGGAAAGGACCCAGCCGATCGAGTAAATTTCGTTGCGTACGCCATAGTCCTTGAAGCTAGCCAGGAGAGGATCCCGATAGGTTCCTCGCATCTCCGTCTTTGTTCGCGTGAATTCTGAATCGTTGTCCTTGGCAAGGCCGAAGTCTGACAGCTTCACAAGGACAGCCCCGCCATTAAAGGTCTTCACCAGAACGTTTTGAAGGCTGACATCGCGATGAAGCAGCCCCTCACTATGGATGTAATTGACGCCGTACAGAAATTGCAGCGCAATTCTCTTTCGCGATGAAAATGGCAATGTGTTGTTACGTTTCTTAATGTACTTACGAAGCGTAGACTCGCAAAACTCCATTAGATATTCATTGCGAGTTGCATCGTATTGGAAAACCTCAACTATGTACGGGAACCGGAGACGCTTGAGGATCTCGAACTCTTTCTGGAACCGGTGAAGATCCCGTTCGCTCAAGTCCTTATTGGCGCGCTTGAGGGCAAATTTGGTTCCGTAGTCAGGGTCGGTAAACGAGAATACCTTGGCGTATGACCCTTCCCCTACGAGCTGCAGCAGGGCGCGCTGGCTGGACTTCTTCAGTTTGATCTCAGTGTCTGAGCGCGAAAAAACTGGCTCGTATTTGATGATTGCGATCTGCTCGAAGTCGTCCGGGACGGCGCTACCCCCGCTGCGTGCCAGCCAAGACTGGCAGCTCTTCAGTGCACTTGCGTAGGATGCCGCAAGGTGTGCCTGTGTTCCGGCATGCTTGAGGGAATCAAGGAAGTTCATGATTTCCTTGATGAGCGCAAGCATTTCCCTACTTGGCTCGGCCCAGTAGTGGCGGGTCGTCTCCGCCCTGTCGTTAATTGATTCGAAATGCCCGTTTAGCCGTTCATGGAGGCTGGCGAATGCACGGCCGAATTGGGGATCACTCACGTACAGGCGAAGGAAAGCGTTAGAAACTTTTGCGTCTGCGTAATAATTCGAGAGGTCGGCCAGCATCAACTCGGTGGGGTCGGTCATCTTTATCCTCCTGACGGTTGCTTTTAATTGCCTTCCTCTCTTGGTGCCCAGCTAGGTTAAGGTTCGGTTGGGTCTTGCGGGGTAAGAATCCCGGAAAAGAGCAAGGCGGGGTGACCCGCCCACGACTCGCCTCAGCTCCCATCCCGTCTGCCGTCGACCCACACACCGTGGAGCAGGCGCGGTGCCGGGCGTCCAGGTGGAGCGCGCTACTGTACGAACGACCTGGACGCCCGGTGCCGTGTCTGCTCGGCTTTGCCTGGGTCGACGGCAGACGGGATGGGAGTCCCCCACCGCCGCACCCCACCGGCCGGCACCCGCGTACGGCCCCCTCCCATCCCGGAGCCTGAGCGCCCCCGCCGGAGGCATCGTCCTGAGCCGCACTCGTGTGCCGCCTCGGCCACCCGTGGGTTCTTACCCCATCAACCCGAGCTGTCAGGCGTGCGGACGGCGGCCGGGCTGGAGCGGGGCGGAGACAGGAGCACAGGCTCGGGCGACGGGCCGCGCGCGCCGCGCCATGCGCGGCGGCTGCCTTGACAGGCGGTACGTGTGGACACCGCCCTCAGCCAGCGGCACCGCGAGCGTTTCCGGCGCGGGAGGGCCCGGGATGCAGCGATCCACGTCCTCCCCGTACGGGCCGCCATGGAAGATGGCATGCATCCAGCCTTTCGGCGGTCTCCCGGTCGTGTCGAAAACGTCCTCCACCGTTCCCCCTTCGACGGCACCGCAGCCCGCGCTCCCCAGGGACCAGGGCCCCGGTGACCATGGACGTTGATGTCAGATGTAGATGTCAAAGGCCCCCAGCCATGATCGGCTGGGGGCCTTTGCACTGGTGGGCGCGGACGGTTTCGAACCGCCGACATCTGCTTTGTAAGAGCAGCGCTCTACCCCTGAGCTACGCACCCGTGGAAGAGGCAACAGCCTACATGGCCCGTGGGCGGGTGTCGCAAACCGATGGGGGGTGGGGCGGGGGGGTAGCCCCACCCCCGGACGGTGGGTCGCCGGATCGTGACCGGGGGTGGGCGGGGCATAGGTTCGGCAGGTCAGCTTGGTCGTCGTGGGGGTGGGTCGTCGTGGGTCGTCGTCGGGGTCGGGTGCTGGTCGCTTGCGGTGGGGTGCTGGTCGGGATGCTCGGGGTCGGGGGGTGCGGGACCGCCGACGCCGAGGGGGCCGCCGTGGAGAGGAGGAGCTTCGCGTTCGACGGGAGCGAGCTCGTCGTCGACTCCGACGACTCGCGGCTGGTGATCACGCCCGCCGACGTCGACGACGTGCGGGTCGAGCGGCAGGTCGACGGGTGGGTGTTCATGGGGTCCGGGCCCGAGGCGAGCTGGAAGCTGGTCGACGGGCGGCTGACGCTGCGGGTCGACTGCGACGCGGTCGCCTCGAACTGCGAGGCCGTGCACCGGATCCAGGTGCCCCGGAAGGTCTCCGTCGCCGTCGAGAGCGACAACGGGGACGTGACCGCCGAGGGGTTCGCCACGCCCCTGAAGGTGCGGACCGACAACGGGGACGTGCGGGTGCGGAAGGCCGGCGCGGCGCTCGACCTCGGCAGCACCAACGGGCGCGTCACCGTCGACGCCGGCACCACGTCGACCGACCTGACCGTGCGGACCGACAACGGGGACGTCCGGCTCGCCCTCGGAGCCGTACCCCGGAACGTCGACGTCGCCACCGACAACGGCGGCATCACCGTGGAGGTGCCGAAGGCCGAGTACGCCGTGGCCGGGAGCAGCGGGAACGGGAGCGTACGGGTCGACGTGCCCCGGAACGACGGGAGCGGGCACGGGGTGCGGGCCCGCAGCGAGAACGGGAACGTCACCGTCCGTACGGTGAACTGACCGGCCCGTGTGTTCGTCCCTACCGGGTGGGAGAATGGACCCGGACCGGGCACGGCGGACACAGCACGGGGAGAGGTACGTGGCGGCGAGCGATACGAGGAGCGCGTCGGCGCCCGGGGTTCCTTCCGCGTTCCGGCTGGCGCTCCTGCTGCCCCTGGTGGTGGGAGCGGTGCTTCCCGGAGCCTTCGCCGGAGGCGGCACCCGCCGCTGGTTCGGCGGGCGGGGAGAGGGCCAGCGGGCCGAGGCGCAGGCCGCGAAGGACGCCGCCGCGGCCGCGTTCTACGAGCTCGACACCGCCCAGCGCGGGCTGCGCATCTCGGTGGAGACCATCACCGCCGTCGACGGCTCCCCCGAGGCGCTGCGCGCCGCCGAGGGCTTCGAGGCGCTCGGGCGCCGCATCGACGAGGTCAGCCACGCGTACATCACCGCCGTCGACGCCCACGACCTCGACCGCGACGAGCTGGACGCCGCCACCGCCTCCCGGGCCCGCGGCGAACTCACCCGCGCCAAGGACGAACTCGACCGGGTGAAGGGAGAACTCGACCGGTTCGAGGCCGGGCTCGCCCCGCTCCTCGGGCGCGCCGAGACCCAGCTCGCCCGGCTCGCGCCCGCCGTCGAGCGCGCCCGGCAGGCCCTGCGCGGCGCGAGCGGCGCCCTCGACGCCGTACGGGAGAGCGGGCTGCGCGCCGACGACCTCGCGCTGCGGCTCGCCCGGCTCGGGCCCGAGCTGACCCGGCTCAACGAGGGGGCGGGCCGGCACGGCGTCCCCGAGACCCTCCAGCGGGCCGACCGGGTGCTGCGGGACGCCGAGGCCGTACGGGCCGAGGCCGGGCGGCTGCCCGAGCGGGCCGCCGAGATCGACCGGCGCCTCGTCTCCCTCCGTACCCGCACCGAGGCGCTGACCACCCGCGCCGAGGGCGTCGAGCCCGTCCTGTCCGAGCTGCGGCGGCGGTTCTCGCTCGACTGCTGGCAGGACCTCCAGCACGTGCCCGAGCAGGCCGCGGCGAGCCTCGGGCAGGCCGGGGAGCGGCTCGCCGAGGCCGGGAGGGCGCGGGCCGAGCAGCGCTGGCCCGACGCGACCTCGCTGCTCTCCACCGTCCGCGCCCTCCTCGACGCGACCGACGAGGCCGTCTCGGCCGCCGGTGACCGGCTGCGCCGCCTGGAGGCCGTCGCGAAGGACCCGAACGCCGAGGTCGACCGCGCCCGGTTCGCCGTACGGGACGCCCAGCGGCTCGCCATGGACGGGCGGAGCACCCCCGACCCGCGCCACGCCGAGCCCCTCGACCGGGCCGTCGCGCGCATCGACCGGGCCGTCGCCTCCCTGGAGGGCCGCCACCCCGACTACTGGCACTTCCTGACCGAGCTGGAGGACGTCCGCGCCACCGCCGCCCGGGTCGTCGGGCAGATCCGGGAGGAGCGGGGCGGCGGCGCCGGGCATTGACCGGTCCGGTCGACCGGGCCACCCGGACCGGCGGGCGGTCGGGCCACCCCCACTGGCGGGGCGGTCGGCCGGACGGTTCGCCGGGCAGCCTCTAACCTGTCCCCATGCCTCGTTACGAATACCGCTGCCGCACCTGTGGCGACACCTTCGAGCTCAGCCGTCCCATGGCCGAGTCCTCCGCACCGGCCGCCTGCCCCGCCGGGCACGACGACACCGTGAAGCTGCTCTCGGCCGTGGCCGTCGGCGGAAGCGGCACCGCCGCCCCCGCGCAGAGCGGCGGAGGCGGCGGTTGCTGTGGCGGGGGCTGCTGCGGCTGATCTCCCTGGTCCCCGGAGGGGGTCTCAGCCCGCTGCCGCCGCCCTGAAGCGGCGCAGGATCTCCTCCCCCGCCGCGACCCCGCGCTCCGCGAGGACGTCGAGGTGGGGGGCGGTCCAGTCGCTGTCGGCCAGTTCGCCGTGGCCCGGGCGCCAGGCCCGGTCCGCGGCGAGCAGCAGGTCGGCGTCGAGGAGGGAGTCCCCGGCCGCCAGGGTGAGCGCGGCGCCGGTGCGGCGGGCCAGCTCGCGGACGGCCGCGCTCTTGGTGAGCGGCTTCGGCACCGCGTACACCTTGCGGCCCTGGAGCGAGACGGTCCAGCCGCGCTCCCCCGCCCAGTGGCCGAAGAGCTCCAGCCAGCCCTCGGGGAGCAGGTCCCGCTCGATGACCAGGTAGGTGAACAGGTCCTCGGCGACCCGGTGCTTGCGCACCCAGGTCTGGTCCGTGGTGGCGGAGAGGTAGGCGCGGACCTCGGCGAGCGGGGCGCACTCGCCGGCCAGCCGGTCGAGGACGGAGGCGTGCCAGTCCCGGTCGGAGACGCCGTCGACGAGGATGTGCCCGCCGTTGGCGCAGATCGCGTACTTCGGTGCGGCGCCGGGGAGCCGGATGCGCTGGTACTGCTTGCGCGTCCGCGTCGTGGTGGGCACGAAGAGGGTCTCGTCGGACAGGCGCGTCAGGAGGGCCGCCGCGTCCTCGGTCATGTAGGAGAGCGGCTTGGACTCGTGGACCTCGACGCAGAGCAGCCGGGGCGCGAGCGCGTCGGGCATGCCGAGGGCGAGGGCCGCGGACGAGTAGATGAGGGTGCGGTCGAGGTCGCTGGCGACCAGGACCGGGGCCGCGGTCCGGGCCTGATCCCGGGGCGCGGTCCCGGTCCGGGGCGCGGTACCGGTCTGCGCCTGGGCCGCGGTCTCGGCCCGGGCCTGGGCCGCGATCCCGGCCTGGGCCCGGGGCGTGTCCGTCGTCGTGTTCACTGCGACGCCACCGCCTTGCCGTCGGCGCCCGTCGCGCCCCTCGTGTACTTGGGGTGGATCAGGCCCACGGCGCTGTACGGGAGGTCGTCGACCTCCTCGACCGGTACGCCGCGCTGTTCGGCGAGCAGCCGCACGTGCGCGAGGTCGGCGTCGGCGCCCCGCTTGGCGAGGATCTTCCAGGGGACGCGGCGGAGCAGGACGCGGGTGGTCTCGCCGACGCCCGGCTTGACCAGGTTGACGTCGTGGATGCCGTACTCCTCGCTGATCCGCTCCACGGCCGCCCAGCCCTCCCAGGTGGGGGTGCGGTCGGCGGCCAGGAGTTCCTTGACGTCGGCGTCGACGGTCGCGGCGACCTCGTCGAAGCGGGCGGCGACGGCGTCCAGGAAGGCTTCGGAGACGTCGGATCCGGCCAGCTCGCGGTAGAACTTGGCGCCGTGGAAGTCGTCCGGGCCGACGAGGTCGGGGCGGAGCACGGTCCGGGAGATCAGGCCGGAGACCGTGGAGTTGAGGCAGGCGGAGGGGATGAGGAAGTCCTCGCGCGTGCCGTAGGTGCGGACGCAGGAGCCGGGGTCGGCGAGGACCGCGACCTCCGGGTCGAACCCGTCGAAGTCCTTCAGCGCCTCGGCGAGTTCGCGGGTGATGGCGCCCTTGCCCGTCCAGCCGTCGACGAAGACGACGTCGGCGGGGTCGTGGTGGGCGGCGA
The DNA here is from genome assembly GCF_042868165.1 of Streptomyces sp. NPDC007872. Taxonomy (NCBI): domain Bacteria; kingdom Bacillati; phylum Actinomycetota; class Actinomycetes; order Kitasatosporales; family Streptomycetaceae; genus Streptomyces; species Streptomyces sp. NPDC007872. Next base: position 597,668 of record NZ_JBIAEA010000002.1, on the reverse strand, counting down.
GCCAGCGCAGCGCGTTGGCGTCGATGCCCCGGCCGCGCACGATCGAGACGGCGTAGTGCGGCAGGCCGAGGCCGTGGCGGTCCCGGGCCCAGCGGCGCATGAGGACGCCGACGGGGGTGCCGGCGCGGGCCAGCGAGACGAGCACGGGGGTGCCGGCGCGCTCGGCGAGGACGGTCTCGGTGACCGTGCCGACCGCGCGGGCGACCCGGGCGGCGGAGCTCTCCAGGGCGGCGTGGAAGAGCTCCTGGTAGCGCTCGCTGGGCTGGTACTCGACGGGCAGCGACTCCGCGTAGTGGGCGCCGCCGCTCTGGATGGCCTCCTCGCGCTCCTCGGTGGGGGCTTCGAGTTCGACATCCGAGAGGTCCTGGAGCAGCCAGCCGACCTCGTCGGGTGCGTACGAGGAGAAGGCGGGGCCGCGGAGGGGCTCGGGCAGCATGGAGCTCCTTTCGGGAGCTTCGGTGGCTTCGGTGGCGGTGAGGGTGTCGGCTCCGCTGTTCCCGACGTTTCGCGTGGTCCCGGCGGTTCCGGTGGTTCCGGGCACGTACGAGGGGACCACCGCGAGCACCACGTGCGGCACGTGCTCCGCGAGCCGGGCCAGGAGGCCGTCCGGGGCGTGCAGGGCCGGGGTGTCGGCGGCGGAGTCGACGACGAGGACAACGGCGTCGAAGCCCGCGCCCGCCACGTTGTAGGCGTAGCGCTCGCCGGGGCCGTCGGCCGGATCGTCGTGGGCGGGGAAGACGAGCCGGGTGCGGATCGCGTAGCCGGGGTCGTCGACGGCGAGGACGGGCGAGCGGGTGGTGGTGGAGTAGCGGACGTCGTGTCCGGCCTCCTCCAGGGCGGTGCCGAGGCGCAGCGGCGCGTACATCAGCTCCTCGAAGCCGAGGACGAGGACGCGGCCGGTGCCGGGCGCCGGGGTCTCGCGGGTTCCCGGGGCCTCGCCGGTTCCCTGGCTCCCCGGGGCCTCCAGGGCCTTCCCCACCCCGGCCGCCAGGGCCGGAAGGGCCGTCTCCAGGCGTTCCCGGTGCTCCGGCGTGAAGCCGTGCCGCCCGCCGTCGGGCAGGCCCCGGGGCCAGTCGAGGGCGGCCCGCACGACGGCGGAGGTCAGGGGGGCGGCCTGCGGCCCCCGTGCCGTCTCGTGCTCCGCCACGAGCGCCCGGCCCTTCTCCAGGACCCCCTCCGGGAGGCGTACGGTGCCGGCCGCGCGGGCGATCAGGTCGACGCGGGCGCCGATCTCCTCCGCGAAGGCGTCCAGGCGCTCGTGGTCGGCGGCCGAGCGCATGTCGACGAGGGCGACCACGACGTACCGCTCGCGCGGGTGGCGCTCGTGCAGGTCCCTGATGGTGTTGAGGACGGTGTTGCCGGTGGAGAACTCGTCGTCGACGAGGACGAGCGGGCCGTCGCCGGCGAGGAGCTTCGGGTCCTCGGGGAGCAGGAGGTGCGAGGTGGCGTGGGAGTGGGACTCCTCGAAGCCGCCCGCGCGGGCGACGCCGGCCACCGGGCGCCGGGTGGAGTGGAGGTACGGGGCGAGGGCGAGGCCGTCGGCGACGGCGTGGCCCAGGGCGGTGGCGGTCTCCGCGTAGCCGAGGACGACGGCGCGGGCGGCCTCCTCGTCGCCGAGGAGCTCCCGTACGCGCCGGCCGAGGTCGAGCCCCGCGCCGTACACCACCGAGGGGCGCTGGGGCACGTGCTTGCCGAGCACGCCGGAGACGAGCAGGTGCGCGCGCTTGGGGTTGCGGCGCAGCGCGAGGCCCAACAGGGCCGGCAGCTCCTCGTCGCCGATCAGTTCGACGCCCAGTCGCTCCGCGACCCACGTTCCGGTCCACACCACGTCGTCGACGTCCCTTCGTCAGCCGGTCAGTCCGGCGGTGAGCAGCTCCACGAAGCCGACGTCCTCCTTGGCGACGCCGAAGACCTCGGCGCGCAGCAGGGTGCGTTCGGCCCACGCGCGGTGCGGCTTCACTTCGTTCATCTTGTTCGTGTACGCGGAGCGGAGCACCCCGCCGCCGCCCCGCTCGGGCCGCAGGATGTCCTGGGCGTCGCTCCACTCCTCGTGGCTGACCACGGAGAGCGCGTGCACCGGCAGCACGTGGGTGGGGTGGATGCAGGTCTTGCCGAGCAGGCCGTTGGCGCGGTCGAGTTCGATCTCGCGCAGCAGGCCGTCGAGGTCGTGCTCGATGAGGGCGGTGCGCAGGTCCTCGGCGCTGCCCTCCAGGAAGGGGCTGCGGCGCAACTGGGGCTTGAACATGCGCTCGCCGGGCCGGAAGTACTCCCAGACGGGTCCGGTGATGGTGAAGCCGGTGCCGTCGGCGCGGCCGAGGACGTTGACGACGTCGGAGATGACGTGGGCGACGACCTTGACGTCGTACGCGGTCATCTCGGGCGAGCGGCGCAGGCCGTAGGCGGAGCAGAAGTCGGTGACGCCGAGGCGCAGGGCGAGGACGTGGTCGCGGTACGCGTCGGTGATCGAGGCGATGCCGGCGAGGGTCTCGACCCGGGTCTCCAGGTGGAGGAGCTCGGGGGACTCCAGGACGGGCATGGCGTAGAGGCGCCGGCCGCTCGTCCGCTCGGCCTCGACGAGCGCTTCGAGGAAGGCGCGGCCGCGCTTCTCGGTGAATTTGGGCAGTACGAATCCGGACAGCAGGTGAATCGTTTCGCCGAGGCGGCCGACGAGGCTGGTGATCTGGGCCGGCTCCCGGACCCGGATGAAGAGCAGGGGCGCGTCCGTGCCACCGGCGGCGAGCTCGGCGAACTCCCGGACGAGGTTGTCCTCGCCGGCCTCGACGTCGGCGTCGCTGATGGAGTCCTCCAGGCAGAGCACCATGGAGACCACGCCGCGGGCGGCCTGTTTGCGCACGGCGGCGGCGAGCCGCGGCCGGGTGGCCGGGCTGTAGAGCGTGGCGCCCAGGGCCGCGGCGAGCGTGCGCGCGGGCGAAGCGGCCGTGAACTCGACCGGCTCCCGGTGGAACAGCCCGGTCCGCCTCACGGACGGGATGTGCCCGAAATGACGCATATATGGATCCCGTCTGCCTTGCCGTGTCCTGGCGACACGTGGCCGGTAATAGTACGTAGGTGCGGGTGACCCTGGTTCCCCCAGCGTATGAAATTCAGGTAACCCGTCCGCGTCCGTCGGTCTCGTCCCGGTCTCGGTACCGCCCCCGCGTTGTCCGCGGGTCGGCCGGGAGGGCAGGATTGCGGTCATGACGCACGCGATGCTGAAGGGCTCCAACGTCCCTCTCGACACCGCGGCCGTACGGGCCGTGCTCCGCTGGACCCCGGGCCCCGGGGTCCCCGACGTGGACGCCTCGGCCCTGCTGCTCGGGCCCTCCGGGCGCGTGCGGTCCGACGAGGACTTCGTCTTCTACAACCAGCCGCGCCACCCCTCGGGGCTCGTGCGGCGCCTGCCGAAGAAGCGGGACGCCGCGGGTCTGACGGACACCGTCGAGGCCGACCTCGGCGGTCTCGACGCCTCGGTCGACCGGGTGGTGGTCGCCGCCTCCTCCGACGGCGGCACCTTCCGCTCCGTCTCCGACCTGCGGATCCTGCTGTACGACGCCACGGGGCCCGAGCGCGAGCCGCTGGCCCTGTTCGAGGTGACGGCGGAGACCGGCGAGGAGACGGCCGTCATCTGCGGCGAGCTGTACCGGCGCGGGGACGCCTGGAAGTTCCGCGCGGTGGGACAGGGCTACCCCACGGGCCTCGTGGGCCTCGCCACCGACTTCGGCATCTCCGTCGACGAGGACGCCCAGGAAGGCGCCCAGGAGGGCCGGGACGGCCTTCCCGGGGCCCCGGAGGCCGCGCGGGCCCCGGAGGGCGCCGGGTCCGGCTCCCCGGCCCACGGCACGCCCGCCGCCGGCTCCGCCGACCTCGACGCGACCGTCGTCCGCCCTCCCGTGCCGCCGCAGCCCGCGGTGCCGCCCCGGCCGGACCGGGCGCCCTCCTACGGCTACCCGCAGCAACCGGTGAACGGCCCGGCCCCCGCGTACGGCTATCCGCAGCCGGTGGGCGCTCCCGAGCAGAACCCGTCCCCGGACTTCCGGATGCCGCCGATGGGTCCCCAGTTCGTCAGGTCCTGACGCCCTCGGGGCGGGCACCGCGCCCGCCCTTCAGGTCTTGGTCTTGTAGCCGCGGCCCCACTGGAGGCCCCAGCCGTACAGCCGGTCCAGCTCCGCCTGGAAGCCGTACACGAAGCGGACCTCGCGCCGGACGGTCAGGTCGCCCTTGACGTTCTCCAGGGAGAAGACCGCGCAGGAGCGGGCCTGCGGGGCGCGCTCGTCGAGCTCGATCTCGATCCGGGGGCCGTTGCTCGGGTAGAGCGTGACCTTGGCGTGGGTGCGGTCGAAGGCCGGCGTCTGGTCGTAGATGTAGACGAAGAACAGCAGCCGCTTGATCGCGTCCCGCTGGTCCAGGTTGACGAAGATGGTCTCCCCGGAGGAGCCGCCGAAGCGGTCGTCCCCGCTCAGCTTCACATACGGGGCCGCGTTCAGGTCGCCGAAGAAGTTGCCCAGCGGCTGCACCACGCCCTTGGAGCCGTCGGCGAGCTCGTAGAGACAGCCCAGGTCCAGGTCGACGTTGACCATGCCCTGGGTGTGGGCCTGGACGACCTCGGGCTTGAAGAGCTGGGCCGGGTTGCGCAGCAGCCGGCCGCCCTGGCGGGAGCGGCCCTCGATGTCGGAGGTCCGCATCCGCCAGGAGAGGTTCACCCGGAGGTTGCCGGTGGCGGCCCCCTGCTTGCTGAGCGAGACGGACGGACGCCGTTTCGTCAGGTCGATCGCGTTCGACACGGCGTTGCCCGAATCGAACTGGGCCGCCCTCCCCGCGAACAGGTTGTCCCAGAAGGCCATGCCGCCCCACCCCCACCACTCGTCTGCGTCCGCACATGCCCGCGGGGCGGCCGGGTGCTCCGGCCGCCCCGCAGTGAAGCGTTCCTCGTCGACGGGGGTGTCACACCCCCGAGGTCACCTCTGTCTTGTCTCCCGAGGAGCCGCCCTCGGCCGCCGCGAGCGCCTTGTTGCGGCGGACGGAGGACCAGAAGGACCAGGCGATCAGGACGACGCCGATGAGGCCGGTGATGACCTCGTTGATCTCGTACTGGATGGTGACCAGGAGGAGCACGGCGAGGGCGCCGATCGCGTAGTGCGCGCCGTGCTCCAGGTAGACGTAGTCGTCGAGGGTGCCCTGGCGGACCAGGTAGACGGTCAGCGAACGCACGTACATGGCGCCGACGCCGAGACCGAGCGCCATCAGGACGATGTCGTTGGTGATGGCGAAGGCGCCGATGACGCCGTCGAAGGAGAAGGAGGCGTCGAGGACCTCCAGGTACAGGAACATGAAGAAGGCGGCCTTGCCGGCCAACTGGACCGCGGAGACCTTCTTGCCGGAGCGCCTGGCCTCCTCCTCGACCTCGTGCTCCCGCTCCTCTTCCTCCTCCAGCTTGTTCTCGAAGAAGCTGGAGAGACCGCCGACGACGAGGTACGTGATGAGACCGGCGATGCCGGAGATCAGGACCGTCTGCGCCTTGTCGACGTGCGTGCCGCCGTGCTGGTGGGCGTGGGTGGCGAAGGTCATCGAGGTGACGAGCAGGACGATGAGGGCGATGCAGACCGACAGCATGTCGACCTTGCCGAGCTTGGCCAGCGGGCGCTCGATCCAGGCGAGCCACTTGATGTCGCGGTCCTCGAAGATGAAGTCGAGGAAGATCATCAGCAGGAACATGCCACCGAAGGCGGCGATCGACGGATGCGCGTCGGTCACCAGCTCCTGGTACCTGTTCGGCTGGTTCAGGGCGAGGTCGACCGCCTCGATCGGGCCGATCTTGGCACTGATCGCGACGATCACGACGGGGAAGACGAGACGCATGCCGAAGACGGCGATCAGGACGCCGATCGTGAGGAAGATCTTCTGCCAGAAGGCGTTCATCTTCTTCAGGATTCCGGCGTTGACCACCGCGTTGTCGAACGAGAGAGAGATCTCGAGGACGCAGAGGATCGCGACCACTCCGAAGGCCTGCCACCCCCCGTAGAGCACAGCCGCGACCAGGCCCAGCGCAGTGATCGCGAATGACCAGCCGAAGGTTTTCAGAACCACTGTCTACCCCATCGTGAAATTACATGGCTTTACGAAACGTTGACCCCGAAGTCTAGAGCGATGCCCCGCAGCCCGGACGCGTACCCCTGACCCACGGCCCGGAACTTCCATTCGCCGTTGTACCGGTAGAGCTCGCCGAAGATCATCGCGGTTTCGGTCGAGGCGTCCTCGGAGAGGTCGTAGCGGGCGAGTTCCTGGCCGTCCGTCTGGTTGACGACCCGGATGAAGGCGTTGCTGACCTGGCCGAAGCTCTGGCCGCGGTTGTCGGCGTCGTGGATCGAGACCGGGAAGACGATCTTGTCGCAGTGGGCCGGCACCTTGGTGAGGTCCACGATGAGGGACTCGTCGTCCCCGTCGCCCTCGCCGGTGAGGTTGTCCCCGGTGTGTTCGACGGAGCCCTCGGGGCTGCGGAGCTGGTTGTAGAAGACGAAGTACTCGTCCCCGAGCACCCGGCCGGCCTGGCAGAGCAGGGCGCTGGCGTCGAGGTCGAAGGGGGCTCCCGTGGTGGAGCGCGCGTCCCAGCCGAGCCCGACGAGGACCTGGGTGAGGTTGGGTGCGGCCTTGGAGAGGGAGACGTTGCCTCCCTTGGCGAGCGTGACGCCCATGGTTCTTTTCCTCCCCGGTGGATGATGAGGCACGTCCGGCGCCGCACTTCCGAGTGCGGCGCCGGACGGTTGGTGCGGGTGCGGCTCAGACGTTGACGCCGAAGTCCTGCGCGATGCCGCGCAGGCCCGAGGCGTAGCCCTGGCCGACGGCGCGGAACTTCCACTCCGCGCCGTGGCGGTACAGCTCGCCGAAGACCATGGCGGTCTCGGTCGAGGCGTCCTCGGAGAGGTCGTACCGGGCGATCTCGGCGCCGCCGGCCTGGTTCACGACGCGGATGAACGCGTTGCGCACCTGGCCGAAGGACTGCTGGCGGTTCTCGGCGTCGTAGATCGAGACCGGGAAGACGATCTTGGCCACGTCGGCCGGCACGCCCGCCAGGTCCACCTTGACCTGCTCGTCGTCGCCCTCGCCCTCACCGGTGAGGTTGTCGCCGGTGTGCTCGACGGAGCCGTCGGCGCTCTTCAGGTTGTTGAAGAAGACGAAGTCCTGGTCGTTGCGGACCTTGCCCGCCTCGCTCACCAGGATGGCGCTGGCGTCGAGGTCGAAGTCCGTACCGGTGGTGGTGCGGACGTCCCAGCCCAGACCGACGGTCACGGCGGTGAGGCCAGGGGCCTCCTTGGTCAGCGAGACGTTGCCGCCCTTGCTGAGGCTGACTCCCACGAGTCCCTCCATAGGTTTCCAGGGGCAGCGCCCCCAGTCGTGCGTTGGCATCGGATCAACGTCTGGATCCTAGTGACGGGTTCCCGGTCGAAACAGTCGATTCGCCCGGTGAATCCGAGGGTGTCGGCCCCGGAGCCCCTCCGGAACCCCGCCGCGGCCCCTCAGAGGGCTGCCAGCGCCTCGACGTAGGCGGCGGCGTCGCGGGCGTCCGGCAGGGCGTTGACGACGCTCCAGCGGACGGTTCCCGCCTTGTCGAGGACGAAGGTGCCGCGCACCGCGCAGCCCTTCTCCTCGTCGAAGACGCCGTAGGCGCGGGAGACCTCGCCGTGCGGCCAGAAGTCGGAGAGCAGCGGGAACTCCAGGTCCTCCTGGTCACCGAAGACGCGCAGGGTGGGGACGGAGTCGGCGGAGACGGCGAGGAGCTGGGTGTCGTCGTTGACGAACGCCGGGAGGTTCGCGCGGAGCTCGCGCAGCTCACCGGTGCAGACGCCGGTGAAGGCGAAGGGGTAGAAGAACAGCAGGACGTTCTTCTCGCCGCGGAGGTCGGCGAGCCGCACGGTGCGCCCGTGGTTGTCCTTGAGCTCGAAATCCGGGGCCTCGGTGCCGACCTCGATCGCCATCGCGTGCGCGTCCCTCTCGACGGGGCCCGCGGCGCCGGGCCGACGGGAACCCGGGCGCTGGGCCGAAACGGTGAGACCCACCCTACGCCCGTACGGGAAGCCCCTGCGCGCGCGGGAAGCCCGGCGCCGGGGAGGCCCCGGAACTTCCGCGCGGAGAAGCCCCCGCACGCGTACGGGAAGCCCCTGCGCGCGTGCGAGGACCCGTGACCGGGCCCCGTACGCGACGAGCCCCCGCCGGACCGGGTCCGGCGGGGGCTCGTCGTAGCGTGGGTGATCAGCGCTTCGGGGTCGCCAGGCGGGTGCCCGCCCAGTCCTTGGCGACGACGATGCTCTTGGTCTGGGAGAGACCAGCGGTCTGCGCGGCATCGTTGATGTCGCTCGGCTCGATGTAGCCGTCGCGGCCGGTCTTCGGCGTCAGCAGCCAGATCACGCCGCCGTCCTCCAGAAGACCGATGGCGTCCACCAGGGCGTCGGTGAGATCGCCGTCCTCGTCGCGGAACCACAGGACGACGCCGTCGGCGACGTCGTCGTAGTCCTCGTCCACGAGATCGGCCCCGATGATGGACTCGATGCCTTCACGGAGATCCTGGTCGACGTCGTCGTCGTAGCCGATCTCCTGGACCACCTGTCCGGGCTCGAACCCCAGCCTGGATGCCGGGTTGGTCCGCTCCTCCGCGTGGTCCGCGGTCGCGCTCACGGCTTGCCTCCTGCTCATTCGGAAAATGCTGTGGGCCGCGCGTGTGCGCGCGGCGCTGGCCGTAGTCCACACGTGCCGGGGCGGATCGCGCAAGTACCCGGCCCCGGAGACCGCCGAAACGGTGACGTTTGGGGCCGTCTCGCCGCAACTTCCGGCACTGTCGGACCCCCTCCGTGATCAGGTGCGAGCGTTTCGTCCGCTTACGAGGACTTCTGACTCTTCAGTCTGCCGAACGCCCGGACGAAACGCATGCGCGGGTTGGGCGTAAGGTTGCGATTTGACCGCACCCTGGCATCTGGAGGGCGCCCCGAAGGGTTACCCCTCGGTAAAGATGACGTCCGGTGTCGGCGGGGTACACGATGGAGATCCCGACCACCCCGTGGCCCCGTGACCACCCCGAACAGCGAAGGAAGAGCGTGGCTCCCGGATCCGATCGCAACCCGATCATCATTGGCGGCCTTCCCAGCCAGGTCCCGGACTTCGATCCGGAAGAGACCCAGGAATGGCTCGACTCCCTCGACGCTGCCGTCGACGAGCGGGGCCGGGCACGAGCCCGCTACCTCATGCTCCGCCTGATCGAGCGCGCCCGCGAGAAGCGCGTGGCCGTGCCCGAGATGCGCAGCTCGGACTACGTCAACACCATCGCCACCAAGGACGAGCCCTTCTTCCCGGGGAACGAGGAGATCGAGCGCAAGGTCCTCAACGCCACCCGGTGGAACGCGGCCGTGATGGTCTCGCGCGCCCAGCGCCCGGGCATCGGCGTCGGCGGCCACATCGCCACCTTCGCCTCCTCGGCCTCCCTCTACGACGTCGGCTTCAACCACTTCTTCCGCGGCAAGGACGAGGGCGACGGCGGCGACCAGATCTTCTTCCAGGGGCACGCCTCCCCCGGCATCTACGCCCGCGCGTATCTGCTCGACCGGCTGAACGAGGCCCAGCTCGACGGCTTCCGCCAGGAGAGGTCGAAGTTCCCGAACGGCCTCTCCTCCTACCCGCACCCGCGGCTGATGCCGGACTTCTGGGAGTTCCCGACGGTGTCGATGGGCCTCGGCCCGCTCGGCGCGATCTACCAGGCCCGGATGAACCGCTACATGGAGGCGCGCGGCATCGCCGACACCTCCAAGTCGCACGTGTGGGCGTTCCTCGGCGACGGCGAGATGGACGAGGTGGAGTCCCTCGGCCAGCTCTCCATCGCGGCCCGCGAGGGCCTGGACAACCTCACCTTCGTCGTCAACTGCAACCTTCAGCGGCTCGACGGCCCGGTCCGCGGCAACGGCAAGATCATCCAGGAGCTGGAGTCGATCTTCCGGGGCAACGGCTGGAACGTCATCAAGCTGATCTGGGACCGCTCCTGGGACCCGCTGCTCGCGCAGGACCGGGACGGCATCCTGGTCAACAAGCTGAACACCACCCCGGACGGGCAGTTCCAGACGTACGCCACGGAGACCGGCGGCTACATCCGGGACCACTTCTTCGGCGACGACCACCGGCTGCGGGCCATGGTCGAGGGCATGTCGGACCAGCAGGTCCTGCACCTGGGCCGCGGCGGCCACGACCACCGGAAGATCTACGCGGCCTACGCGGCGGCGAAGGCCCACGCCGGCCAGCCGACCGTGATCCTCGCGCAGACCGTCAAGGGCTGGACGCTCGGCCCGAACTTCGAGGGCCGCAACGCGACCCACCAGATGAAGAAGCTGACGGTCGACGACCTCAAGCGCTTCCGCGACCGGCTGCACATCCCGATCACGGACAAGCAGATCGAGGAGGGCCTGCCCCCGTACTACCACCCGGGGCGGGACTCCGAGGAGATCCAGTACATGCACGACCGCCGCGAGGCCCTCGGCGGGTACGTCCCGACCCGGGTCGTGCGGGCGCAGCCGCTGGAGCTCCCCGACGACAAGGCCTACGCGGCGGCCAAGAAGGGCTCGGGCCAGCAGTCGATCGCCACCACCATGGCGTTCGTCCGCATCCTGAAGGACCTCATGCGGGACAAGGAGATCGGCAAGCGCTTCGTGCTGATCGCCCCCGACGAGTACCGCACCTTCGGCATGGACGCCTTCTTCCCGAGCGCCAAGATCTACAACCCGCTGGGCCAGCAGTACGAGGCGGTGGACCGCGAACTCCTCCTCGCCTACAAGGAGTCGCCGACCGGCCAGATGCTGCACGACGGCATTTCCGAGGCCGGCTGCACGGCCTCGCTGATCGCCGCCGGATCCGCGTACGCCACGCACGGCGAGCCGCTGATCCCGGTGTACGTCTTCTACTCGATGTTCGGCTTCCAGCGGACCGGCGACCAGTTCTGGCAGATGGCCGACCAACTGGCGCGCGGCTTCGTCCTCGGCGCCACCGCCGGCCGCACGACGCTGACCGGCGAGGGCCTCCAGCACGCGGACGGACATTCCCACCTCCTCGCTTCCACGAATCCCGCCTGCGTCGCCTACGACCCGGCGTTCGGCTTCGAGATCGCGCACATCGTCAAGGACGGTCTGCGCCGGATGTACGGCCCCGAGGCCGAGGACGTCTTCTACTACCTGACCGTCTACAACGAGCCGATCCAGCACCCGGCCGAGCCGGAGGACGTGGACGTGGAGGGCATCCTCCAGGGCGTCCACCGCTTCAAGCCGGCCGAGTCGGGCACGATCCCCGCGCAGATCCTGGCCTCCGGCGTCGGCGTGCCGTGGGCGATCGAGGCGCAGCGGATCCTCGCCGAGGAGTGGAACGTGCGGGCGGACGTCTGGTCCGCCACCTCCTGGACCGAGCTGCGCCGCGAGGCCGTGGCCGTCGAGGAGCACAACCTGCTCCATCCGGACGAGGAGCAGCGCGTCCCGTACGTGACGCGCAAGCTCCAGGGCTCCGAAGGCCCGTTCGTGGCGGTCTCGGACTGGATGCGCGCGGTGCCGGACCAGATCTCCCGCTGGGTCCCCGGCACGTACACCTCGCTGGGCGCGGACGGCTTCGGCTTCGCGGACACGCGTGGCGCGGCCCGTCGCTACTTCCACATCGACGCCCAGTCGATCGTCCTCGCGGTGCTGACCGAGCTGGCCCGTGAGGGCAAGGTCGAGCGGTCGGCCCTGAAGCAGGCCGTGGACCGCTACCAACTGCTCGACGTGGCGGCGGCGGACCCGGGCGCGGCGGGCGGCGACGCGTAACCCCCCGAGAGGGGACGAGGGGCGGTGGGGCCGACGGCTCCGCCGCCCCTCGTCGTTCCCCCCGGGCCATGGTCCCGGGGGAACGACGCCCGGTCGGCCGCTCCTACCGCTCCCAGATCTTGAACGCTCTGACCTCGTAGGGCGTCTGCGGCACCCAGGTCCCCTTCCCCGGGTAGGTCTCGAACTCGCCCGTCTCCGCGCACTCGGCGGACTGGTAGGTGGTGACCGGCCGTCCCGTGCGGTTCGCGAGGGACTGGGCCGAGGTGCCGGCCGGCAGGGCGACGCAACTGTCGATGTCGGTCGTGGCCAGCTCGTGGCTCCGGACCCTGCCCTTGAAGTCGGGCTTGGGCCAGAGGCAGAGCTTCCCGGGTCCGCAGGCACCGAGCTTCGGCCCCGAGGCCGTGGCCGGCAGGGCGGTGGGCGCGGCCGTGGCCGGCAGAACGGTGAGGAGGAGGACCGCCAGGACGGCGGACGTGAGGAATCGCTTCGCGTGTCGCTTCGTCGACGGTCCCTTCGTCGACGGTCGCTTCGTATACAGGTCGTGCATGGCACTGAACCCCCGGTTTCGTCACTCTCTGTGATCAGAACTCTGCCGGAGGTCACCCCCCGTTGAGAAGAGGGCCAAAGCTTCTTCACCCGAACGGGCGACGGCCCCCACCGGACCGGATCCGGTGGGGGCCGTCGCGGGACGGGAAACGAGCAGGTCAGATGTGGGCGCCGCCCATGCCCGCCTCCGCGTTCTCGCCGCGCTTGGTCAGCAGGGCGACGCCGGCCGCGACGACCGCGACGACACCGGCGACGGTGAAGGCCAGGCCCATGCCCTGGAGGAAGGTGTCGTGGATGACCTTGGTGATCACCTGGACGAGGTCGGGGGTCATCCCCGGCGCCTTGGCCAGCTCCGGCGGGACCATGCCGAACTCGGCGGCCTGCTCCAACTGCGGGTTGGGCGGGGCCGGGATGCCGGCCTCCTTCCAGTTGTCCGCGAAGACGCCGGAGACCTTGGAGGACATGACGGCGCCGAGGACCGCCGTGCCGAGCGCGCCGCCGACCTGCATGGCGGCCTGCTGCAGACCGCCCGCCACGCCGGAGAGTTCGAGCGGCGCGTTGCCGACGATGACCTCGGTGGCGCCGACCATGACCGGGGCGAGGCCCAGGCCGAGGAGGGCGAACCAGAGGGACATGGCGAGGGTGCCGGTGCCGGCGGAGAGCGTGATCATGCCGAACATCGCGACGGCCGTGCAGACCATGCCGCCGACGAGCGGCACGCGCGGGCCGAACTTGGTGATCAGCGCGCCGGCCAGTGGCGAGGAGACGATCATCATCGCGGTCAGCGGCAGCAGGTGCAGACCGCTGTCGACCGGGCTGAGGCCCTTCACGCCCTGGAGGTAGAAGGTCACGAAGAACAGGCCGCCCATGAAGGCGAAGGCCATCAGGACCATGAGGATCACACCGGCCGAGAGCGGCACGGAGCGGAACATGCCCAGCGGAACGAGCGGCTCCTTGACCTTGGTCTCCCAGACGGCGAAGAGCGCGAAGAGGAGCACCGCGCCGAGGAGGCAGCCCCACGTCTTGGCACCGCCCCAGCCCCAGGACTCGCCGGCCTTGATCAGGCCCCAGACCAGGGTGCCCATGGCGCCGGAGAGCAGCAGGATGCCGAGGACGTCGAAGGAGCGCGGCGCGTTCTCCGCGCGGTGGTCCTTCAGGATCACCAGGCCGAGGACGAGCGCGACGACGCCGACCGGCACGTTGACGAAGAAGACGGACTGCCAGCTCACGTGCTCGACGAGCAGGCCGCCGACGATCGGGCCGCCGGCCGTCGAGGCGCCGATGACCATGCCCCAGATGCCGATGGCCATGTTCAGCTTCTCGGCGGGGAAGGTGGCGCGCAGCAGGCCGAGGGCGGCCGGCATCAGCAGGGCGCCGAAGAGGCCCTGGAGGACGCGGAAGGCGATCACGGCCCCGATGGAGTGCGAGAGGCCGATCGCACCGGAGGCGGCGGCGAAGCCGGCGATGCCGATGAGGAAGGTCTGCCGGTGGCCGAAGCGGTCACCGAGCTTGCCGGCGGTGATCAGGGCGACGGCGAGCGCGAGCAGGTAGCCGTTGGTGATCCACTGGACCTGGGCGAGCGTGGCGCCGAGGTCCTCCTTGATGGCGGGGTTGGCGATCGCGACGATCGTGCCGTCGAGCGCGACCATCATCACGCCCACGGCGACGGCGAACAGGGTCAGCCAGGGATGGCCGCGCAGTCCCTTCGCCGGACCCGGTACGGGTCCCGGGGTGCCCCCCTGGCCCTGCGGGGCCTTTTCCACGGTGGTCTGACTAGTCATACACCGAGGCTAGTGACAGTCGCTGACAATTGACAAAGCGATTCACGCGTCGGTAACTGTCACGTAGCTCACAGGTACCCTGAGCCGGAAGAAAACCCCGCAAAGCGCCGGTGGCGCCGGAGAAGAGGACCCCGAGGTGAACGTGCCCGGCCTGCGGGAGCGGAAGAAGCAGCGGACGCGCGACGCGCTGACCCGGGTGGCCCTGGAGCTCTTCACCGCCCAGGGGTACGAGCGGACCACGGTCGACGAGATCGTCGAGGCCGTCGAGGTCTCCCAGCGCACCTTCTTCCGCTACTTCTCCTCCAAGGAGGAGGTCGCCTTCGCCGTCCAGCAGATGGTGGAGGAGCGCTTCGTCCGCTCCCTCGCGCGGCGGCCCCCGGCCGAGGGCCCCCTCGACGCGCTGCGCAACGCCGTCCTCTCCTCCTGGGACACCATCGGCGAGGCCATCACCGCGGTCGTCCCGGTCGGGCTGTACCTGCGCACCTTCCAGTTGATCGAGTCGACACCCGCGCTGCTCGCCGTCCACCTGCGCCGCTCCACCGAGATGGAGGAGACGATCGCCCGGATCATCGCCGAGCGCGAGGGCGTCGACGTGGACGCGGACCCGCGGCCCCGGATCGTGGTGGCCGCGTTCAGCGGGGTGATGCGGGTGACCGGACAGATGTGGGGCCGGGGCGCGGACCAGAGCCTGGAGGCCATCCGCGCGCTCACCGAGGAGTACCTCGACCACCTCGGCCCGGCGCTGGCCCCGCACTGGCGGGACCGGGACCGGGACCGGTGCGAAGAGGGTCGCCGCGCCCTCTAGGGGGCACGTACGGAGACGTCTGGGGGCGCGTACGGAGACATCCGGGGGCCCGTACGGAGACGTCTCGTGCAGGCCCCCGGTTCCCGGTCCCGCGGAGGCGTGACCTACGTCCCACCTGGTACGGAACCACCCCCGCCGCCCCGTAGGGTGGCGGCCCGTGACACCTGTCGAGACCCCGTCCGCCCCCTTCGCCGCGCGCGCCCTGCTCGCGCTCGTCGTCGTGCTCGTGCTCCTCGCGACCACCGGGTGGACCACGATCCGGCACCGGCCCGTACCGGGGCCCTCCCGCGAGGCCGCGCTCGCCGCCTGGGCGCACGACCGGACCGGCGGCCGCCCGCTGCCCGACCCGGCGGCCCCGCCCCGTACCGTCGCGGCGTTCTTCGCCGGGCTCGGCCCGGCGGGCGGCGCCCGGCTCGCCGCACGGCACCCGTTCGTCGTCGGCAACCTCAACGGCGCCCCGGTCGCCCTGCGCTACCGCGCCAACCGGATCACCCTCGCGCGCGCGTACGGCGCCGAGCGCGGCAGGGCCGACGACCCCCGGCTCTCCCCCGAGGGCCGCCACGAGGCGCAGCGCCGGATCGACCGCTTCGCCTCGCTGCTGCGGCCGGGCCGGCAGATCCTCGCGTTCGACCCGACGGGGACGGGACGGGCCGCCGAGGTCCTCGGGGACCTGGAGCGGGCCCGGCGCGTCTCGGTGGTCGTGCCCGGCGTCGACACCAACCTCCTCACCTTCCAGCGGACCCACGGCCGGTACGGGGCCCCCGTCGGCATGGCGCAGGCCCTCTACGACGCCGAGCGGCGGGCCGCGCCGGGAGACGGAGTCGCGGTGATCGCCTGGGCCGACTACACCGCGCCCGCCGGGATCGGCATCGACGCGCTGACCGGGCGGCTCGCCGGGGCGGGCGCCGCGCGGCTCGTCGGACTGACCGAGGCGCTGCCCGGGAACGCCCGGGTGGCGCTCTTCTGCCACAGCTACGGCTCCGTGCTCTGCGGGGCCGCCGCGCCCCGGCTGCCCGCCCGGGTGACGGACGTGGCCGTCTCCGGGAGCCCCGGCATGCGCGTGGAGCGGGCCGCCGACCTCGCCACCACGGCCCGGATCTGGGCGATGCGGGACGCGGACGACTGGATCGCGGACGTGCCGCACCTGGAGGTGGGCGGGATCGGACACGGAGCGGACCCGGTGGCCCCCGAGTTCGGCGCGCGGCTCCTCTCGGCGCGCGGGGCCGTCGGGCACAGCGGCTATTTCGCGCCGGGGACGGTGAGCCTCGGGAACTTCGCCGCGATAGGCGTCGGTGCCTATCCGCACCTGGTCTGCGCACGTGCCGACAGCGCTTGCCACGACGGAATATCCGGTACGGAAGGGTCGCGACGCGCGTAGATCCCGTGATTTCGGGACCTTTCACAGGGGCGACGCCGGAGCGGGCGCCGCTTACGATGAGGCGTATGGGTGATGTGCTGGCCGGAATTCATACCGCCTGGGAGTTCGAGAGCGACGCCCTCGTCATCCGTTTCGAACGGGGGATCCGCACGCCGAAGCTGTTCCAGGTCCTGCGCGAACGACGCGTGCCGTACGAAGCGCTGGCGTCCGTGACGCTCACGCCCGGCAAGCGGGGCACCGTCGTGCTGCACGCCGTGCCGAGACCCGGCGCCGATCCGCTGATGGAGGCGGCCGCGGGACAGCTCAAGGAGGGCTCCGATCCGTACCGGCTCGTGCTGCCGGCGGACCGGGAGACCCTCGCCGAGTACTACCGGGACGAACTGCGGGCGCTCCTGCCGCCGGAGCCGGGGGCCGCGGGGGCCGCCGGACACGGCGGGAGCGCCCCGTACGACGTGCTCGACGGACCCTCCCCGGGCGGTGGACTCGCCCCGGACGACGGGCTCGACGGACCGGAGGATCCGTACGGGACGGGCGGGGCCGTGACGCCCGCCGAGCGGTTCCTCGTGGCGCCGCCGCCGGGACCGCTGTCCTTCAAGGCATACGACGGGAAGGCCAGCTTCGACGGCAGCGCGGAGGTCGCGTTCCGCTGGTTCTGGACCGGGGCGTCCTCCGAGAAGTGGAAGGCGGGCGACCAGACCTTCTCGGTACGGGACCTGTGCGGGGTCGAGTGGCGCTCGCCCGACGTCTTCGACGGGCACCTGCGGCTGGTGCTCCGGGACGGCGGGCCCCGGCCCACCCAGCCCGACCACGACCCGGCGTCCGTCGTCTTCGGCCTCGGCTACGGGCTCGTCCACGAGTCCCTGCCCTTCGCCGCGGCCGTCCTCGCGGCGATCCGCACCGCGGACCGCGCCCCCGTGCCCGTCGGCTCCCGGACCCCCGGGGTGGTGGCCGAAAGGATTCGGCACCTGGGCGAGCTGCACCGGGCGGGTCTGGTGACGGACGAGGAGTTCTCCGCGAAGAAGGCCGAGTTGCTCGCGGAGCTCTGAGACCGCCGGGGTTCTGAGGCCGCCGGAGCTCTGAGACCGCCGGGGTTCCGAGGCCGCCGGGGCTCTGAGACCTCCGGGACCCCGGCGCCCGGCCCCTCGGGGAGGTCCCGGGTCATACCCCGGTATCAGCCCGCACCCCGGCCCCCGGTATGACGCCGGGGGCCCGGGCCGCTGCCTACGCTGGGCGGGCCATGACCACCGAACCGCGGCCCGAGCCGCCCACCGCTCCCCGCACCGAGTCGGCCGCCCCGTCCCGCCCCGAACCGCCGTCCCGGCCGTCCGGCCGCCGGCCCCTCGTCCGGGCGCGCGAGGCGTTCCGGGGCCTCGGGGCGTTCCGGGGCCTCGGGGCCGCGCTCACCACCCCGACCGCCCCCGGGGCGCCCCTCCTCGCCGACGCCTCCTCCCGCTGGGTGCGGCTGCTCCCGTACGCCGTCGCCCTCGCCTTCGTCGCCTCGCTGCTCCCCACCACCGTCCACCTCCTCGCCGGGGACTACGGCGTCGCCGGGGCCCTCGCCGGGGCGATCGGCACCGCGCAGACCGCGCCGCTGCTGCTCGCCGTCACCCGCCCCCTCCAGGCCTGGTGGGTCGTCTTCGCCGCCGACGTGCTCGGCGCGTTCGTCCTGCTCGCCGCCGACGGCCCGCGCGCCCACCTGTGGCCCTGGACCCCGCCGCTCGTCGTCGGCTACTGCGCGCTGATGGTCGCGCTCGGCCTGCGCGAGTCCCGCCGGGCGCTGTTCGGCGTCTGGCTGGCGACGGGGGCCGCCGGATACGTCCTGGAGGTGTTCCGGCCCGCCGGGCACGTCAGCGTCCACACCCTGCTGTTCGTCCTGAGCGGGGTGCTGCTCCTCCTCACCTCGGCGGTACGCGCGCGGGGGGACGCCCAGCGGCGGCTCGTGGAGCAGGAGACCATCAGCGAGGCCGAGCGGTCCCGCCGCACGCTCCTGGAGGAGCGGGCCAGGATCGCGCGCGAACTGCACGACGTCGTGGCCCACCACATGTCCGTCATCACCGTGCAGGCCGACTCGGCGCCGTACCGCATCCCGGAGCTTCCCGAGGCGGCCCGCGAGGAGTTCGGGTCCATCGCGGCGAGCGCGCGCGAGTCCCTCGCCGAGATGCGCCGGCTGCTCTCCGTGCTGCGCAGCGACGGCAGCGAGGGCGAGCGGGCCCCGCAGCCGGGCCTCGACCGGCTCCAGCAACTGGTGGAGGCGACCGTACGGGCCGGGGTGCCGGCCGAACTGCGGCTCGCCGCCGACCTCGGGGACGTGCCGCAGGCGGTGGACCTGTCCGCGTACCGGATCGTGCAGGAGGCCCTCGCGAACGTCGTCCGGCACGCGCCCGGCGCCGTGACCCGGGTCTCGGTCCGGGCGGACGGGGGGTGGCTGACGGTCCTCGTCGTCAACGGGCCGTCCCTGGAGGAGGGTTCGTCCGTCGAGCGGGGGGCGCCCGGCACCGGGCACGGGCTCGTCGGCATGCGGGAGCGCGTACGGTTGACGGGCGGCTCGCTGGACACCGGGCCGCTTCCCGACGGCGGCTTCCGGGTCGCGGCCCGGCTTCCCCTGCGCATGGAGGACCCCGCGTGACCATCCGCGTGATCATCGTCGACGACCAGGCCATGGTGCGGGCCGGTTTCGCCGCCCTGCTCGCCGCGCAGCCCGACATCGACGTCGTCGGCGAGGCCCCGGACGGGCGGCGGGGCGTGGAGGCGGCGCGGTCGGCGCACCCGGACGTGGTCCTCATGGACGTGCGGATGCCGGAGCTGGACGGGCTCGCGGCGGCCCGCGAGATCCTGCACCCGCCGGCCGGGGTCACGCACCGGCCGAAGGTGCTGATGCTCACCACCTTCGACGTGGACGACTACGTGTACGAGGCGCTGCGCGCGGGCGCGTCCGGCTTCCTCCTCAAGGACGCGCCGCCGGCCGACCTGATCGCGGCGGTACGGGTGGTGGCGGCGGGCGAGGCGCTGCTCGCCCCGTCCGTGACCCGGCGCCTGATCGCCGACTTCGCCGCGTCCCGCCCGGCCCCGCGCCGGGACACCACGGCGCTGCGCCTGAACGGTCTCACCCCGCGCGAGACGGAGGTCCTGGAGCTGATCGCCCGGGGCCTGTCCAACCAGGAGATCGCGCGGAGCCTGGTCCTCGCCGAGCAGACGGTGAAGACCCACATCGGCCGGGTCCTGGCCAAGCTGGACCTGCGCGACCGGGCCCAGGCGGTGGTCTTCGCCTACGAGTCGGGGCTCGTGACGCCCGGCACGGCCTGACGCCCGGACGAGGACGGGGAACCCCCCGGGGGAAAACCCCACCCCTTCCCCGGGGACGGCCGCTCCCCCACCCCCTACCCCGGTATCAAAGGGCAGTTGGCCCCCCGGTGTGACGTGCCGTCACCCACCCGCTTCCTACCTTCCTCCCGTCGCCGGACGACCGGCGGACGAGCGAGAAGCCGGAGAGGGAGGGCGGGCCCATGCGCCGCACTGCGAGGACCCTGATCACCGTGGCCCTGGCGGCCGTCGCGGTCGCCGGAACGGCCGGCTGGGCGTCGGGGGACGCCCAGGAGGCCGTGACCGGGGCGCCGGTCGGGACGGGGGCGTGGGTGGGTGCGGGGCTGCCGGACCCGGAGGGGATGGGGGTGGCCGGGACCGCGCGGTTCTTCGCGGGACTCGATCCCGTACAGAGGAAGAGGCTGGTGCGGGAGCACCCGGCCGTCGTCGGGAACCTCGACGGGGCCCCTCTGGAGCTGCGGTACGAGGCCAACGCCCTCGTCACGAAGGGGGCGTTCGGGGGCGCCCGGGTGCTCGCCTACGATCCGCGCGGCCGGGGGCAGGTGGCCCTGGTCTACGGGGACCTGGCGCGGGCCGCGCACGTGGCGGTGGTCGTGCCCGGCTCCGACGTCGACGCCGGGCACGTCCGGCCGCTCGCGGACATGACGGCCGCGCTGCGCCGGGCGACCGGGGGCCGGACGGCGGTCGTCGCCTGGGCCGGGTACACCACCCCCGTCGGCGTCGGCCTGGACGCGGCCACCGGCCGGCTCGCCGAGGCCGGGGCCGGGCGGCTCGCCCGGTTCGCGGACGGCCTCGCGGCCGTCGGCGCCGCCGAGCCCTCGGTGTTCTGCCACAGCTACGGCTCGGTGGTCTGCGGGCTCGCCGCCCACGAGCTGAAGGCGAAGGACCTGGTGGTCTTCGGCTCGCCCGGGATGCGCGCGGAGAACGTCGCCGACCTCGGCACCTCCGCGCGGGTGTGGGCGGCGAAGGACCCCACCGACTGGATCGACCGCGTCCCGAACGTCGCGTTCGCGGGGCTCGGGCACGGCGCCGACCCCACCGGGCCGTCCTTCGGGGCGCGCCGGATCCCGGCGGAGGACGCCGCCGGGCACGGCGGCTACTTCGCGGCCGGGACCTCGTCCCTGCGGGCGTTCGCCGCGATCGCCGAGGGGGACGTCCGATGAGTTCCCTCGCGGTCGTCGCCCGGCGGATCGAGGCCGCCACCCCCGCCCACCGCGACCGGGCGGTCGACGGGCTGCGGGCCCTCGCCCTGCTCGCCGTGCCCACCGGGCACTGGCTGCTCGGCGGCTTCACGCGCTCCCCCGACAGCGCGCTCCACAACGCCAGTCCGCTCGGCACCTTCGCCGGGCTCGCGCCGGTGAGCTGGGTCCTCCAGATGCTGGGGATCTTCTTCCTGGTCGGCGGGTACGCGTCCGTCCTCTCGTACCGGCGCCGGAAGGGCTCCACGCGCGCGTGGCTCGGGGGACGGCTCGCCCGGCTCGGGCGGCCGGTGCTCGGGGTCACCGCCGTGTGGGCGGCGCTCCTGCCCCTGCTCCACTTCGGGCCGGGGGTGCCCGTGGACACCCTGCGCACGGCGTCCACGCTGGTGGTCCAGCCGCTGTGGTTCGTCGGGGTCTACGCGGTGGTCACCGCGCTCACCCCGTACTGCGTGCGGGCCGCCCGCCGCCTCGGAGCGTGGGCGGCGGCCCCGCTGCTCGGCTCGGTCGCCGTCGTCGACCTCCTGCGGTACGGACCGTACGCCGACGCCGTGCCGTCCTGGCTGGGTCTCCTGAACGTCCTGCCCGGCTGGCTCTTCGCCTATCAGCTCGGCGTCTCGTGGGGCGAGGGCCGGGTCGCCCGGCGCCACGCGTGGGCCCTGCTCCTCGGCGGGGCCGCCCTCTTCGCCGTCCTGCTGCTCCTCTTCGGCTACCCGGCGTCGATGGTCGGCGTCCCCGGCGAGGCCCGCACCAACTCGCATCCGCCGTCGCTGCTCGTCCTGGCCCTCGCCGCCGCGCAGAGCGGCGCCGCGATCCTGCTCCGCGACCGGCTCGGCGCGCTCCTGCGACGGCCCGCGCTCTGGGCGCCGGTCGTGGTCGTGAACCTCTCGGCCATGACGGTCCTGTGCTGGCACCAGACGGCGATGCTCGCCGCCGCGATCCCGGCCGCGTACGCCGGGGAGGTCCCGGGCCTGGTCGGCGCGCCCGACTCGGCGGGCTGGATCCTGGCCCGGCTCGCCTGGATGCCGGTCTTCGCCGGGCTCCTCCTGCTGATCGGGCGGTACGCGCGGGGCTTCGAGTCCCCGTGGACGGAGGCCGGGCCCGCCCGCCGCGCCCTGGCGGGGCTGCTCGCGGCGGGCTTCGGGGTCTTCGCGCTGGGGCTGGGGTGAGCGCGCCCACAGCCCGCTCGGGCCCCGGCCCGTCCCTTGAAGGGCTCAGACCTCCCGGCTCACCGACGTGAAGCTCATGTCCGGGTAGCGGTCGCCCGCCACCCGGCCGGCGATCGGCTCCAGCTCCGCCAGCTCGGCGTCGGTGAGGACGACGCGGGTGGCCGCCGCGTTCTCCAGGAGGCGGGAGCGCTTGCGGGTGCCGGGGATCGGAACGACCGTGACGCCGTGCACGGAGGCCCGCTGCTGGACCCAGGCGAGGGCGATCTGCGCCGGGGTCGCCCCGTGGGCGGCGGCGATCTTGCGGACCGGGTCGAGCAGGGCGGCGTTCCGCTCCGCGTTCTCGCCGGTGAACCGGGGCTGGTGGACCCGGAAGTCGCCGCTCTGGAGGTCCTTGCCGGCGTCCGCGAACGCCCCGGTCAGGAAGCCCCGGCCGAGCGGCGAGTACGGCACGACGGTCACGCCGAGGTCGGCGGCGGCGCCGACGGCGCTGCGCTCCACGTCCCGGGAGAAGAGCGACCACTCCGACTGGAGGGCGGCGATCGGGTGCACGGCGTGGGCCTCGCGCAGCTCGGGCCCGGTGACCTCGCTCAGCCCCAGGTGGCGGACCTTGCCCTCCCGGACGAGTTCGGCCATCGCGCCGACGGACTCGGCGAACGGCACCCGCGGGTCGCGGCGGTGCATGTAGTAGAGGTCGATGGTCTCGACGCCGAGGCGGCGCAGGCTGTTCTCGACGGCGCTCCTGATGTACGCCGGGTCGTTGCGGATGCCCCGGTAGGAGGGGTCGTCGGCCCGCCGCTCGATGGCGAACTTGGTGGCGAGGACGACCTCGTCGCGGTGGGCGGCGAGGAAGGGGGCGAGGAACTCCTCGTTGGCGCCGTTGCCGTAGATGTCGGCGGTGTCGATGAGGGTGACGCCGGCCTCCAGGGCCGCGTCGAGGGTGTCGCGGGCGGCGGCCTCGTCGGTGGCGCCGTAGAACTCGCTGATCCCCATGGCGCCGAAGCCCTGGACTCCGACCTCCGGTCCGTCCTGGCCCCCGAGGCGCACGGTGTCGATCCTGGTCACGCTGGTCATGATGGCGTTCCTCCGCATACGGTCCCGTAGTGGGCGATCTTGACGTCGAGCACGGCGAGCGTGTCCTGGAGCTCGGTGACCCGGGCGAGGACGTCCCGCCGGGTGGCCTCCAGGAGCTCGCGGCGTTCCTCACGGGTGTGGTCCCCCGCCCGCACCAGCTCGGCGTACCGGACCATGTCGGCGACCGGCATCCCGGTCAGCCGCAGCTTGCCGACGAAGGCCAGCCAGTCCAGGTCGCGCGGAGTGAAGCGGCGCTGTCCCGTGTGCGAGCGGTCGACGTGCGGCATGAGGCCGATCCGCTCGTACCAGCGCAGGGTGTGCGCCGAGAGACCGGTCAGGGCGGCGACCTCGCTGATGGTGTGGTGCGGCGTCCGGCCGCCGCCCGCGCTCGTGCCGGTCGTGCCGCCCGTCGCCGTACCGTTCGTGGTCGTACCGCTCGTGCTCGCGATCACGCTCATGCCTCCACGCTAGGGGGTTGGAGTGCACTCGAAGCAAGCCCGTTCCGGGAGGGCCAGTAGGCTCGGTGTCATGGAGAGCCCCGTGGAGAACAGCGTGGAGAACGGTCTGCCGAGCCTGGCGTCGATCGAGGACTGGCCCGTCCCCACCGCGGCCGCCGCCGTGGTCCGCGCGGACGGCACCCTCGCCGGGGCGCACGGCCCCACCGGGCGGCGCTTCCCGCTCGCCTCGGTGACCAAGCCGCTCGCGGCGTACGCGGTGCTCGTCGCGTACGAGGAGGGGGCGATCGACCTGGACGAGCCGGCCGGGCCCGAGGGCTCGACCGTCCGCCACCTCCTCGCCCACACCTCGGGCCTCGCCTTCGACGAGAACCGGGTCCAGGCCGCGCCGGGCACCCGCCGGATCTACTCCAACACCGGCTTCGAGGCCCTGGGCGACCACGTCGCCAAGGCCACCGACATCCCCTTCGCCGACTACCTGCACCAGGCCGTCCTGGAGCCGCTCGGCATGACGTCCACGACCCTGGAGGGCTCGCCCGCCAAGGACGGCGTGTCGACCGTGGACGACCTGGTGCGGTTCGCCGCCGAGGTGCAGGCGCCCCGGTTGCTCGACGCCCGGACCGTCCTGGACGCGATGACCGTGACGTACCCCGGTCTGACCGGCATCCTGCCCGGCTACGGGCACCAGCGGCCCAACGACTGGGGGCTCGGCTTCGAGATCCGCGACGGGAAGTCCCCGCACTGGACGGGCGCCACGTCCTCGCCGCGCGCCTTCGGGCACTTCGGGCAGTCCGGCACCTTCCTGTGGATCGACCCGGACGCGCGGGCCGCGTGCGTGGCCCTCACCGACCGGCCCTTCGGGCCGTGGGCGGTCAAGGCCTGGCCGCCGTTCACGGACGCGGTCCTGGCGGACCTGCGGGCGGTCTGAGGGTCTGTCGCACCGCCCGTTTGTCCCGGGCGGTGCGGGCAAAACGGAGTCCATGAGAGGCATCGACTCCGTCATAAGAACCGTGGCCCACGTGCTCGCGGGCATCCTGGTGATCTGGATCATCATGGCCCTGCTCGACGCCAACCGGGCCAACACCGTCGTCGGCTGGTTCCACTCCGCGGCCGACTGGCTCGCCGCCTGGTCGATCGGGCTCTTCGACGTCGCCGGGCACACCCTTCAGGTGCTGCTCGACTACGGCATCCCCGCGGTCGTCTACGTGGTGATCGCGAACGTCATCGCCAGCAGGGCGTTCGGCCGGCCGTAGTCGCGACCTCGGTCACGGTCCGCCGGGCGGGCCCTCAGTCTTCGCAGCGGGCGGCGGGCAGCGTCCCGTCGGGGCCGGCGACCGTCACCTCGGCCCGGCCCGTCGGGTGGTGCGCGTAGGCGGCCGTGCACACCAGTTGGCGCACGGCCGTCTCCGGGAGGTTCCCGACGGGGAAGGGGGCCTTGATCCGGAGCGCCGGGGCGGACGGTCCGCTCCGCTCCGTCTCGACGCGCGGGGCCCGGGTGCCACCCCTCGGCAGGGCGGTGGTGGCGCCCGCCGCCGCCTCCTCCGGCCCCGGGCCGGCGAGGAGCGCGGCAAGGGTCTTGTCGACGGTGACCGGCTCGCGGCGCAGGGTCCCGGCGGAGACCTCGTAGCCCGGACCGAACCCGTCGTACGGGACCGTGTCGTCGGCCGGGCCGGAGGCGGACGGGCGGGTGGTGGCCGGGTCTGAGACGACCGGTCCGGGCCGCCCGAGGTCGCGGACCATCGGCATCAGCCGGTCGTCGGGGCCGAGGAAGTAGAGCGTCATCCGCTCCTCGGGGACCGGCTGGACGATGACGGTCGCCGCCCCGCCCGCCTCGACGACGTCGGTCCGCTGTATGCCACAGCCGGACAGGGCGAGCAGGACGGCCCCGGCCGCGGCGGCCCGGCGCCTCACAGGGGCGTCCGCACGGTGAACACGGCCCCGCCCCCGGGGCGGTTGGCGGCCGTGACGGTGCCGCCGTGGAGCCGGACGTTCTCCAGGGCGATCGCGAGGCCGAGACCGCTGCCCTCCGAGCGGGTCCTGGCCCGGTCCGCCTTGTAGAAGCGGTCGAAGACGTGCGGCAGGACCTCCGGGTCGATGCCCGGTCCCCGGTCGGCGACCTCCGTCACCAGCACGTCCCCCTCCGCGTACAGCCGGACCGTTACGGGCGTTCCGCCGTGCCGCAGCGCGTTGCCGACGAGATTGGCGACGACGACGTCGAAGCGGCGCGGGTCGAGCCGGGCCCTGATCCCCTCCGTGAGGTGCGGGAGGACCCGGTGCGGGTCGTCCCAGTGGCGGCGCTGGAGGGTCTTGCGGACGCAGTCGGCGGCGTCGACCTCGTCGGTGTGGAGCTCGGCGGCGCGCGCGTCGAAGCGGGAGATCTCCATCAGGTCCTCGACGAGCACGGCGAGCTTCCCGGTCTCGGCGCTGATCAGGCGGACCGCGCGGGCGGTGTCGCTGTCGAGGCTCCCGGCGTCCTCGTCGAGGACCTCGGTGACGGCGAGCATCCCGGCGAGCGGGGTGCGCAGCTCGTGCGAGACGTCGGAGGCGAAGCGGCGGGCACGGGCCTCGGCGCTGCGGAGTTCGGCGACGGAGCGTTCGAGCCGGCCGGCGGACTCGTTGAACGTGCGGGCCAGATCGGCCAGTTCGTCGCTGCCCTTGACGTGGATGCGGGTGTCGAGGCGGCCCTGCCCCATGCGGTGGGCGGCCTGCCGCAGTTCGCGCACGGGCCGCAGGACGCCCCGGGCGGCGAGGAGCGCGGGGATCAGGGCGACGGCGAGGGCGGGCAGGGCGCCGTCGCGGGCGGCGGTGACCATGGCCTCGACGTTGGCCTCCTCCTCGTTCAGCTCCATGACGGCGTAGAGGACGAGGCCGGTGGGCCGGGCGGTTCCCTCGGCGTGGGCCAGGAAGACGGCGGGGACGGCGATGGTCAGGTACGGGGTGCCGTTCTTCACGACCCGCTGGAAACCGGCGTGCGGGGCGGCGTCCCGGGCCCGGGCGCGGGCCCGCAATTCGGGGGTGATGACGGAGGAGGTGGGCCGGTCGGTGGAGGAGACGCGGAGGGTGCCGTACTCGGCGTAGACGCGCCAGGGGCGGGGTTTGCCCTGGCGGGCGATCCGCAGGACGTCGGTCCGCAGGCTGTTGGCGTCGGCGGGCAGGCGGACGTAGAGCGCGTCGACCTGCTCGCGGAAGGCGGAGACGGCGGTGTTCTGGGTCTGCTCCAGGATGGCGTTGCGGGCGGCCCGGTAGGTGAGGGCGGCGGTGGTGCCGCAGCCGACGGCGGCGACGAGCAGGAAGGCGAGGACGAGCCGGGTCCGCAGCCCGAAGGGGTGCGGCCGCAGGCGCGGGGCGCGGGCCCGGCGGCGGGGTCCTGCGCCGGGCGCTTCAGGACCGGATGCTTCGGAAACGGGGGCTTCGGAGCCGGATGCCCGGAAACCGGGGGCTTCGGAACCGGGTGCCCCGGGACCCGCCTGCGCCGTACGGACCTTCACAGCGGTCCGAAGCGGTAGCCGAAGCCCCGCAGGGTCTGGATGTAGCGGGGCTCGCCGGGGACGTCCTCGATCTTGTTCCGGAGGCGGCGGACGCAGGCGTCGACCAGCCGGGCGTCCCCGTGGTAGCTGTGCTCCCAGACGTGTTCGAGGAGCTGCTGCCGGCTGAAGACCTGCTCGGGGGCGGCGGAGAGGTGGAGCAGCAGCCTCATCTCGGAGGGGGCGAGGGCGATCCGCTCGCCCGCCTTGGCGACGGTGAGCCCGGCCCGGTCGACGGCCAGCTCCCCGTGGACCTCGACGGCCGACCGCCCCGAGCCGGGCTCCTCGATGCGGCGGAGCACGGCCCGTATCCGCGCCTCGATGACCTCGGTGCGGGCGGGCTTGACGATGTAGTCGTCGGCTCCGGCCTCCAGGCCGACGACGACGTCGAAGTCGTCGCCCCGGGCGGTCAGCATGATGATCGGGAGCTGGCTGCCCTCCCGGACCCGGCGGCAGACCTGGACGCCGTTCATGCCGGGCAGCATCAGGTCGAGCAGGAGCAGGTCGGGCCGGAACTCCCCGAGCGCGGCGAGCCCCGCCTCCCCGGTGGGGGCGGTCCGCACCTCGTGCCCGCGCCGCCGCAGCCCGAGCTCGACCCCCTCGCGGACGGAGGGGTCGTCTTCTATCAGGAGCACGCGGGGCATGTGTGGAGTATCCCAAGGTCGTCGGGGCGGGTTTCACGCACGGCGGGCGGAGGGACGCGACCGCCCCGGGAGCCCGTCCAGGAGGGCGCGCACCTCGGTGAGGCGCAGGGGCCGGGCCAGGACGGCGAAGACGGCGAGGATCGCGAGCGCCCCGGCGAGCCCGGAGGGCACGGCCCCGGCCGGGCCGACGAGGTCGGTGACGAGGATCCCGTACCCGGCGGCGGGCACGGCGGCGACGAGCAGCCGCGCGAGCCCGGCGACGGAGCCCCCGGAGACGCCCGTGCTCCCGGCCTTCCCGGAAGCACCGAGCCGCCGCCGCAGCACGTACGCCGTCACGCCCCAGCCCGCCCACAGCGCCAGCGAGTACGCCCCCGCCATTCCGGCGACGGTCCAGCGCGCGGGAAGCAGGAGGTACGCGGCGTACGAGAGGCCCGCGTTCAGGCCGGCGATCACCAGGTTGAGCAGGAAGGGCGTGCGGGTGTCGCGCAGGGCGTAGAAGGCACGGGTGCACACGTACTGGCCGGAGAGGGCGATCAGGCCGGGCGCGAGGGCCATCAGGATCCAGGACATCGCGCGGATGTCGTCGTCGCCCGTGGCCCCGTACCGGAAGACCACCGTCATCAGGGGCACGGCGAGCGCCAGGAGCGCGCAGGCGGCGGGGACGGCGGCGGCGGAGCTGGTCCGCAGCGCGTACGAGACGTCCCGCCGGACCCCGGCGAGGTCGCCGTCGGCCGCCGCCCCGCTCATCCGGGGCAGCAGGGCGGTGACCAGGGAGACGGTGACGATCCCGTGCGGGACGGCCCACAGCAGGTAGGCGTTGTTGTACCCGGCGAGGCCCGCGCCGCCCCCGGTCGCCGCGCCGCCCGCCGAGGTGGCGATCCAGGTGGTCACCCAGTACGCGCCCTGGTTGGTGAGGACGAGCAGCACCAGCCAGCCGGCCGACCGCAACGGGCCCGTGAGGCCGCTGCCGCGCCAGTCGAACCGGGGCCGCCAGCGGAACCCGGCGGCGCGCAGCGAAGGGACGAGGGCGAGGGCCTGGAGCGCGATGCCGGCGGTGGTGCCCCATCCGAGGAGCGCGGTCTCCCCCGCGCCGAGCGCGCCCCCGTCGCTCACCACCAGGAAGAGGCCGAAGACCCCGACCACGACCACGTTGTTGAGGACGGGCGTCCACATCATGGCGCCGAACCGGCCCCGGGCGTTGAGGACCTGTCCGAGGAGCGTGAAGAGCCCGAGGAAGAGGATCTGCGGGAGGCAGGTGCGGGCGAAGGCGACGGTCATCTCCCGCTGCGCGCCCGTGTAGTCGGTGTACGTGTCGACGACGAGCGGCGCGGCGAGCACGGCGGCGGCGGTGAGCGCGACGAGGGCGAGCGCGCACAGGGTGAGCAGCCGGTCGGTGTAGGCGACGCCGCCGTCCTCGTGCTCCTTGGCGGCCCTGACCAGCTCGGGGACGAAGACGGCGTTGAGGGCGCCGCCCAGGAGGAGCGTGTAGACGATCGTGGGGACGGAGTTCCCGACCGCGTAGCCGTCGGCGACGGCGGCCGCGCCGAGCGCGGCGGCGACGACGGCGGCGCGGACGAACCCGGTGGCGCGGGAGACGAGCGACCCGGCCGCCATGAGGGCCCCGCTGCGCAGGGCGGAGGGGGCCTTCGCCTCCTTCGGGCCCGGAGCGGCGGCCGGGGCGTCCGTCACGGACACGGGCGCCGTCATCGACGGGCCAGGTACGCCCGGAAGGCGCGGTAGAGCGCCTGGTTGGCCGCTCCGTGCATCGGTGTCTCCCACTCCCCCAGCGTCTCGACGACCCGGCCGCCCGTGCCGAGCTTCCAGCGGAGGAGGCCGTGGGCGCGGTCGTCCGGATCGAGGGTGGAGGGTACCCCGCGCAGGTCGTAGACGGCGGCGCCGAGGGCGTGGGCGTCGAGCAGCATGCGCCACTGGAGGGCGTTGGAGGGGCGGACCTCGCGCCGGTGGTCGGCGGAGGCACCGGTCTGGTACCAGACGCGCCCGCCGACGGCGACCATGGTGTGCGCGGCGAGGACCTCGCCCTCGTGCCGGGCCAGGTAGAGCCTCATCCGCCCCGGCTCCTCGGCGTTGAGGACGGCGTACTGGCGCTCGTGGTACGCGAGGGACCGCCCGAGCCGGAACCCGTCCCGTTCCTCGGTGATCCGCAGCAGCCGGTGGAACTCGGGCAGGTCGGCGGCGGAGCCGACCGTGACCTCGACCCCCGCCTTGCGCGCCTTCCGCACGTTCCTCCGCCATTCCTGGTTGAGCCCGGACCACAGGTCGTCGGTGCTGCGGCCGGTCAGCGGGACCTGGAAGACGTGCCGGGGCTGGGCGTCGGCGCCGTCCTCGGAGTCGCCGCCGCAGCGCCGCCAGCCCCGGGCCCGGAGGCGTTCGGCGACGGCGGTCCCGAGCGGGTCGACCTCGTCGGCGAGGACGTCGGAGAGCCGCCGCCCGGTTCCGGTGGCGGCCTTGACGGTGGAGGCGTTCCAGCGGCGGTGGGCGGGTGCGGGGCCGATGCGGACGGCGAAGGCGCCCGAGGTCCTCAGGTGCCGCAGCAGCGGCCCGAGCCATCCGTCCAGGTCGGGGTCGGCCCAGTCGGCGACGGGCCCCTCGGGCAGGTAGGCGAAGTACTTCCGGGTGCCGGGGAAGGGCCGCAGCAGCACCAGCGCGACACCGGTCAGCCCGCCCCCTTCGGGCCCCCACCCCACCAACTGGTGGCACCAGCCCTCCTTCACCCGGGCCCACGCGGGCACTTGGAGGAAGCTGGGCCCGTCCGCGCCGGTCCGGGTCGCGAGGAACGCGCGGTACGCCTCGGGGGACACGGGACCGAGCCGGAGGGGGACGGTCCGTTCGACGGACGCGGCCGTCACGAGCAGCGCTGACACCACGGGACCTCCTGGTTCCGCCCCTCGGTGGTGGGGCGCACAGCAGGCTCACAGCCGAATGCGACGGAGCCGCGCGGCGCGTGTGACCGGACGATGACCGTTCCGTCGCAGCCCACGTCACAGCGGTACGCGGCAACCCATCGGCGATTCCGCCCGTCATAGGGTCCGGAACATCCACCTTTCCCACTCCGCGGAGGCCTTTCCGTGCTGCCGATACGCACATCCCGTCCCACCCTCGCGGCCGTCGCCCTGGCCGTCTCCCTCACGGCCTGCTCGGCCCAGGCGGCGGACAGGGAACCGGCGGCGGGGCGCCCGGCGGCGCCGGCCCAGGTGACCGTCGCGGACCGGACGGCGGGCAAGCCGGTGACCGTGACGGCCACGGGCGGCAAGCTGACCGCGGTGAAGGTCACCGACGCGAAGGGCGAGCCCCTCACCGGCCGTACGGACGCGAACGGCACGCGCTGGACCTCGGACCGCAAGGCGGCCCCGGGCACCACGTACACGGCGGAGATCACCTCCCGGGGCGCCGACGACAAGGAGACGACGACCCGTTCGTCCTTCTCCACCCCGGCCGCCGGGAAGGTCAACAAGCTGACCCTGGCCCCGGGCAAGAACACCACCGTGGGCATCGCCCACCCCCTCTCGATCGTCTTCGACCTCCCGGTGACGAAGAAGGCGGAGGTCGAGAAGCAGCTCAAGGTGACGACCTCGAACGGCACCGAGGGCTCCTGGGGCTGGATCAAGGACTGGTCGGGCCGGGACCGGGCGGACTGGCGGCCGAAGGAGTACTGGAAGCCCGGCACGAAGGTCACGCTCGAGGCGGACCTCAACGGCACGGACTCGGGCGGCGGCTGGTTCGTACGGGACTACGCCACGGGCTTCACGGTCGGTGACGCCCAGGTGGTGAAGGTCGACCTGGACGGCCACGAGCTCACCGTCCGGAAGAACGGCGCCACCGTCCGCACGATCCCGGTCTCCGGCGGCACCCCCGGCGGCGACAAGCGCTCCTGGCGGGGCACGGCCGTCCTGATGGCGAAGGAGGGCACCATCAACATGAACTCGGAGACCGTCGGCCTCGGCGACGCCTACGACAAGATGGTCGACTACTCGATGCGCCTGACCTGGTCGGGCATGTACGCGCACGCGGCCCCGTGGAACGCGCGCTACTTCGGCAACGCCAACCACAGCTCGGGTTGCATCGGCATGAGCGACGAGAACGCCGCCGCCCTCTACGCCCTGGTGAAGCCGGGCGACCCCTTCGAGATCAAGGGCGCCGAGACGAAGGGCACGGTCGCCGAGGGCAACGGCTACGGCGCGTGGAACGTGAGCTGGGCGGACTGGAAGGCGAAGAGCGCCCTGAACTGAGCCGGGGCGCCAACGGGCCCACTCCCAGGGGTGGTTCACGCGATTCACGCCTCCGGCCCGCGACCTCCTGACTACGCTCGGCGACGCGGCGACAGGAGAGCCGCAGGCCGGAGGTGCTGACCGTGGTCAACATTCAGGAACTCGATCCCAGCGCTTCGCCGCTGGACTACTACGGGTGGGAACTCCGCCGCCGACGGGAGGAACACCGGCTCACACAGCAGCAGTTGGGGGACGTCATCTTCTGCACGGGGTCTCTGGTGGGTCAGGTCGAGACGACGAGGAAGGTCCCCACCCGGGAGTTCTCGGAGCGGGTGGACGCGGCGCTCGGCACGGGCGGGACGTTCTCCCGGCTGATCGGCCTGGTGCTGCGCAGCCAGTTGCCGACGTGGTTCCAGCCGGTCGCGGAGCTGGAGGCCCGCGCCACGTACATCTCCACCTTCCAGACGCAGGTCGTGTACGGACTGCTGCAGACGCCGGAGTACGCGCGGGCCCTGCTGGCCGTCGACTACCCGGACAACGCCGAGGAGATGGTGGCGGCCCGGCTGGAACGCCAGCGCGTCCTGGAGCGCGACGAGCCGCCCGCCCTGTGGGTCGTGCTGAGCGAGGCCGTCCTGATGCAGAAGGTGGGCGACCGCGAGGTCATGCGCGGCCAACTGGCCCACCTGTTGACCTTCCGCGACAACCCGTGGGTCCAGATCCAGGTGCTTCCGTTCGGTGCCGGCGAGCACACGGGACTGATGGGGTCGTTCACCCTCTTCAGGTTCGACGGCGACCCCGACATCTTCTACGTCGACGGCTACGACCAGGGTCACATGACCGCCAACCCTCCCGTGATCAAGGAGCGTTCCTTCGGTTACGCTCGACTGCAAGCCACGGCCCTCTCCGTCGAGGACTCGGCGGCACTGATCGCGCGCGTGATGGAGGAACGTTATGGAGACCCGTCCTGACCTGACCGGAGCGCGGTGGCGGAAGTCGTCGTACAGCGGCACCAACGGCGGCGAGTGCGTCGAGGTCGCGGACGGCTTCCCCGGCGCCGTCCCGGTCCGCGACAGCAAGAACCCCTCCGGCCCGGCCCTGGTCATGGGCCCCGGGGCGTGGCAGACGTTCGTGGACGGGCTCCGCTAGGCGTATGCCTCGTCAGGTCGGGGACGCGGCGGGTGGTGCATTCGTCGCCCCTTGACGGCCTCGGTCTCCTGTCCCGGACCCGGGTGCGGAGCAGGCTTCTCAGCTCTCGGCAGCGGCGGGCTGGTCCGCTCGCCGGGAATCGGATCGCCGTCAACGGAGTTGGTGGGGGGACGAGCCGTTACCGGAGGGGTCATGCGAGCGATTCAGGTGTACGAAGTGGGCGGTCCCGAGGTGCTGCGGGAGGCCGAGGTGGACCAGCCGCGGCCGGGTCCGGGCGAGGCGGTCGTGGAGGTCGCCGCGTCCGGGGTCAACTTCCTCGACGTCTACCACCGCGAAGGCCGGTACCGCCTCCCGCTGCCCTTCACCCCGGGCTCTGAGGGCGCCGGCACGGTCGTCGAGGTCGGACCCG
This sequence comes from Streptomyces sp. NPDC007872, assembly GCF_042868165.1. NCBI lineage: Bacteria > Bacillati > Actinomycetota > Actinomycetes > Kitasatosporales > Streptomycetaceae > Streptomyces > Streptomyces sp. NPDC007872. The sequence goes on along the minus strand of NZ_JBIAEA010000002.1, from coordinate 564,181 downwards.
GCGTCGCCGACGTCGCGGTCGGGGACCGGGTCGGCTGGGTGGAGATTCCCGGCACGTATGCCGAGCGGGCCGTCGTGGACTCCTCCCGGCTGGTGCCGCTGCCCGACGACATCGACTTCGAGACGGCCGCCGCCGTGCTCCTCCAGGGCATGACCGCGCACTATCTCGTCAAGGACGCCTACCCGGTCCAGGAGGGCGACACGGTACTCGTGCATGCGGCCGCCGGTGGCATGGGGCTGCTTCTGACCCAGCTCGTCACCCGTCTCGGCGGCAGGGTGATCGGCACGACGTCGACCACGGCGAAGGCCGAGCTGGCGAAGCGTGCCGGGGCCGCCGAGGTGATCCTCTCCTCCGCGGTCGACGATCTCGCGGCCGAGGTGAGGCGGCTCAACGGCGGTCGGGGACTGCCGGTCGTCTTCGACGGCGTCGGCGCGCACACCTTCGACGCGAGCCTCGCCAGCCTGCGGCCCCGAGGCCATCTCGTGCTCTTCGGCGCGGCAAGCGGTGCCGTGCCGCCGTTCGATCCGATCCGGCTCGCCCACGGCGGTTCGCTGACCCTGATCCGGCCCAGCCTCGGGCACTTCATCGCCGATCGGTCCGAACTGCTCCGACGGGCCGTCGACGTGTTCGAGTGGGTGCGCTCCCAGGCGCTCGAGGTCACCGTGACGGGCCGCTACGCATTGTCCGAGGCCGCCCGGGCCCACAGCGATCTGGAGGCTCGGCGCACCACCGGCAAGCTGCTCGTCGTACCCGGTGCGGCCGCCACGGGACGCCGCGAGGAGACGCAGAGCTGATCGCGGGTCTTGAAGCAGTTCGTCCTCTCGGGCGGAGATCGCCCCGATCGCGTCGACTGGAGATCCGTCGAGTTGTGATCCGCGCCCGTCTCCCGCCGGGAGGACGGGCACTCCGTGGAGCCGGCCTTCTGGTGTCCCTTCTGGCGTGGCGGTGCCACGCCACCGCTCAAGCGGCCGGGCGCCGCATCTCCCACACCAGGACCTCCGCGTCGCCGGTCGCGAGGAGGGTGAGGCCCTTCTCGTCGGTGGCGCGGGCCGCGTCGCCGGGGGCGAGGTCCTCGGTGCCGACGCGGACCGTGCCGCGGGTCACGTGGACGTACACGAAGTCGCCGTCCGGGAGCGGCGTCCGCTCGTCCTTCTCCGGGCGGTGGACGCGCAGGGTCGCGCCCGGGACCTCGTATGCCAGGTCTCCGCCGCGTCCCCGTACCACCTCGTACGCCGGTTCCCCGTCGAACGACAGCGGGGCGAGCCACATCTGTACGAAGGTCAGCGGGGCGTCGCCGTCGTTGCGTTCGGCGTGGCGGACGCCGGACGCCGCGCTGAGGTGCTGGAGGTCGCCCGCGCGGACGAGCGTCGCGCGGCCCGTCGAGTCGCGGTGGGTGAGTTCGCCCTCCACGACCCAGGTGACGATCTCGGTGTGGCCGTGCGGGTGCTCGTCGAAGCCGGCCCCCGGGGCGAGGCGCTCCTCGTTGCAGGCGATCAGCGAGCCGAAGCGGAGGTTGTCCGGGTCGTAGTGCGGGCCGAAGGAGAAGGCGTGCCTCGTTTCGACGCCGGTCGCCGGGTCGCCGCCGGGGTAGCGCTCGCCCGCGCGCTGGATGCGTATCACGGGCCCCACCGTAATCGTCCGGCCGCCCCCCGCCGGAGGGGAACCCGCCCCGGCCCCGCACGCCGGCGTCCGGATGAGGCAGTCTTGTCCCCGTGCCTGAACCCGTGAACGCCTCCCATCCGCACGCCGCGACCCTGAAGCGCCTCGAACAGTCCTCGGGGCGGCTCGCCGCCGGCGCCATCGCCCGCATGGACGAGACGCTGCCGTGGTACCGCGCGATGCCGCCCGAGAACCGGTCGTGGATCGGGCTGGTCGCCCAGGCCGGCATCGCCGCGTTCACGGAGTGGTTCCGGCACCCGGAGACCCCGCAGGCGATCTCGACGGACGTCTTCGGCACCGCGCCCCGCGAGCTGACCCGGGCGATCACCCTGCGCCAGACCGTGGAGATGGTCCGGACGACCATCGAGGTGATGGAGTCCGCGATCGAGGAGGTCGCCGCCCCGGGCGACGAGTCGGTGCTCCGCGAGGCGCTCCTCGTCTACGCCCGGGAGATCGCCTTCGCCACCGCCCAGGTGTACGCGCAGGCCGCCGAGGCCCGGGGCGCGTGGGACGCGCGCCTGGAGTCGCTCGTCGTGAACGCCGTGCTGTCCGGCGAGGCGGACGAGGGGGCGGTGTCGCGGGCCGCCGCGCTCGGCTGGAACTCCCCGGAGCACGTGTGCGTGCTGCTCGGCACGGCTCCGGACGGGGACAGCGAGCTGACGGTGGAGGCGATCCGCCGGGCCGCCCGGCACGCCAAGCTCCAGGTGCTCACCGGGGTCCTGGGCAACCGCCTCGTCGTGATCGCGGGCGGCAGCGACAACCCCCTCGGCGTGGCGAAGGCGCTGATCGGGCCGTACGCGGCGGGGCCCGTCGTGGCCGGTCCCGTGGTGCCGGACCTGCTCGCGGCGACGCGTTCCGCGCAGGCCGCCGCGGCCGGGCTCAAGGCGTGCACGGCCTGGCAGGACGCGCCGCGACCCGTCCTCGCGGACGATCTCCTTCCGGAGCGCGCCATCGCCTCGGACCCTTCGGCGCGCGAGCAGTTGGTGGAGGAGATCTACAGACCACTGGAGGAAGCGGGGTCGGCGCTTCTGGAAACTCTCAGTGTGTACCTGGAGCAGGCGAGCAGCCTGGAAGGCGCGGCGCGGATGCTCTTCGTCCACCCGAACACCGTGCGCTACCGGCTCCGACGTGTGACCGACGTCACCGGCTGGTCACCCTCCGACGTCCGCTCCGCCTTCACCCTGCGGATCGCGCTCATCCTGGGACGCTTGGCCGACGGCGACACGCAGTCCTAGACTTTTGTCGAACACCAACAATTCCCCCGACGGTTCTTCGTCCTTGTCCTCACGGGCGCTCGGAGCCGTCCCCAAGAGAGAGTGTGAGGGTGCTCGTACTCGTCGCTCCCGGCCAAGGCGCCCAGACGCCCGGCTTCCTGACCCCCTGGCTCGAACTCCCCGGCGCCGCCGACCGCGTGGCGGCCTGGTCCGACGCCATCGGGCTCGACCTCGCCCACTACGGCACGAAGGCGGACGCGGACGAGATCCGTGACACCGCCGTGGCGCAGCCCCTCCTCGTCGCCGCCGGCCTGCTCTCCGCCGCCGCGCTCGGCGACGACCTCGCGCCCGGCGTCGTCGCCGGTCACAGCGTCGGCGAGTTCACCGCGGCCGCGTTCGCGGGCGTCCTCGACGACACGGCGGCGCTGCGTCTCGTGCGGACCCGCGGACTCGCGATGGCGGAGGCCGCCGGGACCGCCCCGACCGGCATGTCGGCGCTGCTCGGCGGTGACCCCGAGGTGACCGTCCCGCACCTGGAGAAGCTCGGCCTGACGGCCGCGAACGTGAACGGCGCGGGCCAGATCGTGGCCGCCGGCACCCTGGAGCAGTTGGCCGCCCTGGAGGCGGACAAGCCCGAGGGCGTCCGCCGGGTCGTGGCGCTCAAGGTGGCCGGTGCCTTCCACACGCACCACATGGCCCCGGCGGTGGCGAAGCTGGAGGAGGCGGCGGCACTGCTGTCGCCGGCCGCTCCGACCACCCGCTACGTCTCCAACAAGGACGGCCAGGTCGTCATGGACGGCGCCGAGGTCGTGTCCCGGCTGGTCGGCCAGGTCGCGAACCCGGTCCGCTGGGACCTGTGCATGGAGACCTTCCACGACCTGGGCGCGACGGCGCTGATCGAGGTGTGCCCCGGCGGCACCCTGACCGGCATCGCCAAGCGGGCGCTGCCGGGTGTGGCCACGGTCGCCCTGAAGACTCCCGACGACCTCGACGCGGCCCGTACGCTCGTCGCCGAGCACGCGGCCGTCTGACTAGGAGTGTCGAGAAGCATGTCGAAGATCAAGCCCAGCAAGGGCGCCCCGTACGCGCGGATCCTCGGCGTGGGCGGTTACCGTCCCACCCGGGTCGTGCCGAACGAGGTGATCCTCGAGAAGATCGACTCGTCCGACGAGTGGATCCGCTCGCGCTCCGGCATCGCCACCCGTCACTGGGCCTCTCCGGAGGAGACCGTCGCCGCGATGTCGGTGGAGGCCTCCGGGAAGGCCATCGCGGACGCCGGGATCCGCCCGGAGCAGATCGGCGCCGTGGTCGTCTCCACGGTGTCGCACTTCCACCAGACCCCGGCGATCGCGACGGAGATCGCGGACCGCATCGGGGCGGGCAAGCCCGCCGCGTTCGACATCTCCGCCGGCTGCGCGGGCTTCGGCTACGGCCTGACGCTCGCCAAGGGCATGATCGTCGAGGGTTCCGCGGAGTACGTGCTCGTCATCGGCGTCGAGCGGCTGAGCGACCTGACGGATCTGGAGGACCGCGCGACGGCCTTCCTGTTCGGCGACGGCGCCGGCGCCGTGGTCGTCGGTCCGTCGGACGAGCCGCACATCGGCCCCACGGTCTGGGGTTCCGAGGGCGACAAGGCGACGACGATCAAGCAGACCGTGCCGTGGGACGCGTTCCACGGCGGCGACGTCTCGAACCTGCCGCTCGACTCGCAGGGCGCGATCAAGTTCCCGGCCATCACGCAGGAGGGTCAGGCGGTCTTCCGCTGGGCCGTCTTCGAGATGGCGAAGGTCGCCCAGCAGGCCCTGGACGCCGCCGGCATCACGGCGGACGACCTGGACGTCTTCATCCCGCACCAGGCGAACATGCGGATCATCGACTCGATGGTGAAGACGCTGAAGCTGCCGGAGCACGTCACGGTCGCCCGTGACGTGGAGACCACCGGCAACACCTCGGCCGCCTCGATCCCGCTCGCCATGGAGCGGCTCCTGGCGACCGGGAAGGCGAAGAGCGGCGACACCGCGCTCGTCATCGGCTTCGGGGCGGGTCTCGTCTACGCCGCGACGGTCGTTACCCTCCCCTAGGCACCCGGATCTCCCGGAAGCCCCTTACCGAAGCAATCACAGAAGGAGCGCCACCATGGCCTTCACCCAGGAGCAGATCGTCGAAGGTCTCGCCGAGATCGTCAACGAGATCGCCGGCATCCCGACCGAGGACGTCGAGCTCGACAAGTCCTTCACCGACGACCTGGACGTCGACTCGCTGTCCATGGTCGAGGTCGTCGTCGCCGCCGAGGAGCGTTTCGAGGTCAAGATCCCGGACGAGGACGTCAAGAACCTCAAGACCGTGGGCGACGCCGTCGACTACATCCTGAAGCACCAGGGCTGATCCGGCCCTCGCTGTTCCGGTCAGCCACCCGGCGGTGGCGCCGCATTCCGACCATCACACACATGGAGAACGAATTCCTGTGAGCTCGACCAATCGCACCGTGGTCGTCACCGGTATCGGCGCAACCACACCGCTGGGTGGCGACTCCGCATCGACCTGGGAAGGTCTGATCGCGGGGCGCTCCGGCGTCCGTCCGCTCGAGGGCGAACGTTTCGCCGAGCTGCCCGTCAAGATCGCCGCGACGGCCGCCGTCGACCCCGGCGATGTCCTTCCCCGTCCGCTGGCCCGCAAGCTGGACCGCTCGGCGCAGTTCGCCGTGATCGCGGCCCGCGAGGCGTGGGCCGACGCGGGCTACACCGCTCCGGCCGGTGAGGACGAGAAGATCGTGCCCGAGCGGCTCGGTTCCGTCATCGCCTCCGGCATCGGCGGTGTCACCACGCTGCTCGACCAGTACGACGTGCTGAAGGAGAAGGGCGTCCGCCGCGTCTCCCCGCACACCGTCCCCATGCTCATGCCCAACAGCCCCTCGGCGAACGTGGGTCTGGAGGTGAACGCCCGGGCGGGCGTCCACACCCCGGTCTCCGCGTGCGCGTCGGGCGCCGAGGCGATCGGCTACGCCGTCGAGATGATCCGTACCGGCCGTGCCGACGTGGTCGTCGCCGGTGGTACCGAGGCCGCGATCCACCCGCTGCCGATCGCCGCCTTCGCCAACATGATGGCGATGTCCAAGAACAACGACGCGCCGGAGAAGGCCTCGCGCCCGTACGACACCGGCCGTGACGGCTTCGTGCTCGGCGAGGGCGCGGGCGTCGTGGTCCTGGAGTCCGCGGCGCACGCGAAGGCGCGCGGCGCGCGCGTCTACTGCGAGGTCCTGGGCCAGGGCCTGTCGGCCGACAGCCACCACATCGCGCAGCCCGAGCCGACCGGCCGGGGCATCGCGGCCGCGATGCGGAACCTGCTGGACTCGACGGACCTGAAGCCGTCGGAGGTCGTCCACCTGAACGCGCACGCCACGTCGACGCCGCAGGGTGACGTCGCCGAGGTCAAGGCGCTGCGGAAGGTCCTGGGCGACGACCTGGACCACGTCGCGATCTCCGCGACGAAGTCGATGACGGGTCACCTCCTGGGCGGCGCGGGCGGCATCGAGACCGTCGCGACGGTCCTGGCGCTCCACCACCGCCTCGCCCCGCCGACGATCAACGTCGACGACCTGGACCCGGAGATCGACGCGGACGTGGTCCGCGGCGAGCCGCGCGCGCTGCCGGAGGGCACGATCGCCGCGATCAACAACTCGTTCGGCTTCGGCGGCCACAACGTGGTGCTGGCGTTCCGTACGGTCTGATCACGGATCCCGCTGGACGTGTGAGGCCCGCTCCCCCGGCTGAGGGGGGGGGCGGGCCTCCGTCGTGTTCCAGGGCCGTCAGACGACCTGGTGGAGCCAGCGGACCGGGGCGCCCTCGCCCGCGTAGCGGAAGGGTTCCAGTTCGTCGTCCCAGGGCTTGCCGAGGAGTGCGGCGATCTCGGTTTCCAGCGGGGTCTCGCCCTGCGCGGAGCGCGCCAGGGCGGCCCGGAGGCGGTCCTCGGGGACCAGGATGTCGCCGTGCATGCCGGTGACGGCGTGGAAGATGCCCAGGTCGGGGGTGGCGCTGTAGCGCTCGCCCTCGGCGGTGGGGCAGGGCTCCGCGGCGACCTCGAAGCGGAGCATCTGCCAGCCGCGCAGCGCCGAGGCGAGCCGGGAGGCGGTGCCGGTCTCGCCCCGCCAGGAGAGCTCGGCTCTCCAGGTGCCGGGGGACGCCGGCTGGCGGACCCAGTCGAGCTGGACCCTCGCACCGAGGACGCCCGCCACCGCCCATTCGACGTGCGGGCAGAGCGCGCGCGGTGCGGAGTGTACGTACAGGACTCCACGTGTCGTCACCGGGACCTCCAGTGTGGGACGAGGTTCGCCTTTTCCCAGCGGCCTCAGTAAACATCATCGGGAGTAGATCTTCACAAACCCTCAAAAAGTGGACAGGTTGTGACCTGATGTAATTTACCGGAGCCGATCGGCGAGGGCGCCTCTGGTTCGACGGGGGAAAAGCTACCGTGCCGCACCGTCATCGGGGTGACGTACGGTCGGACCGATGACGGTGCACACGAAGCTTTCACCCACCAGGACGCCGAAGGAGGGACCCGGGATGCGCGCCCGACGCCGTTTCCCCACCGCCGTCGCCACCGCGACGGCGGCGCTGCTGTGCGCGGGAGCGCTGGCCGGGTGTTCGTCCGGGACCCCCGGGAAGGCGGCTCCCACGAGCACGCCGGCTCCCGCGCCCACCTCCTCCTGGGACGTCTCCCCCGCCTCCCTCGCCGCCGTCGGCGACTCCATCACCCGCGCCTTCGACGCCTGCTCGCTCCTCTCGGACTGCCCCGAGGCGTCCTGGGCGACCGGCACGGACGCGGCCGTCAACAGCCTGGCACTGCGCCTCCTGGGCCCGGAGAAGGCGGCCGGCCGGAGCTGGAACCTGGCGCGGACGGGGGCGCGCATGGCGGACCTCCCCGGGCAGATGACCGCGGCCGCGGCCCGGAAGCCGGAGCTGGTGACGGTGATGATGGGCGCGAACGACGCCTGCCGGCCGACTCCCGGCCTGATGACCCCGGTCGAGGAGTTCCGCGCCTCCTTCGGGGCGGCGCTCGCCCGACTGCGGAAGGCCGCGCCGAAGGCGCAGGTGTACGTGGCGAGCGTGCCGGACCTGAAGCACCTGTGGTCGACGGGGCGGATCGGCGGTGCGGCGAGCGTGTGGGACCTGGGCATCTGCGGCGCGATGCTGGCGGACGCCACGGACCTGGGGCCCGCGGCCGAGCGACGGCGCGCGACGGTGTCGGAGCGGGTGGACGCGTACAACCGGGTCCTGGCGGAGGTCTGCGCGCAGGACGAGCGCTGCCGCTACGACGGCGGGGCGGTCCACGGGTTCCGCTTCGGCGAAGGGCAGTTGAGCCCCTGGGACTGGTTCCATCCGAGCCGGGACGGCCAGGCGCGACTGGCGGAGCTGGCGTACCGGCGGATCACGGCGGGGTGAGGGGCCCCGGGGCGGGTGTCAGGTCCCGCCCCGGAGCCGTCCCGGGGCCCGCGCCGGAGGGTCAGTCGATCTCCAGCGCGACCGTCAGGCGCACGTCGTCGAGGGAGTGTGCGGCCCTGACCTCGTATGCCCCGGGAACGAACGTCCAGTCGTCCTTCTCCTCGTCCCAGACCTCGAAGGCCCGGCGGGAGAGCGCGATCGCGGTCTCGACGGTCTCCCCGGGGCCCGCCGCGACGCTCGCGAAGCCGGCGAGGACGCGGGCCGGGCGCTCGACGGCGCCCGAGGAGGGCGCGGGCGCCAGATAGACCTGGACGGTCTCGCGGCCCGGCCGGTCGCCGGTGTTGGTGATCCGGACGGTGGCCGTGTCGGGGCCCGCGACCAGGGAGTCGTACGACCAGGTGGTGTAGCCGAGGCCGTGGCCGAAGGCGTACGCGGGGGTCCGCCCGCTCCGGTCCCAGGCGCGGTAACCGATGAAGGGGCCCTCGGCGTAGGCGAGTTCCCCGTCGACGGGGACGACGTCGGTGACGGGGGCGTCGGCGAGGACGGCGGGCCAGGTGGTGGGGAGGCGTCCGCCGGGCTCCTCGGCGCCGGTGAGGACGTCGGCGAGGGCGGCGCCGCCCTCCTGGCCGGGGAACCAGGTGAGCAGGACCGCGGCCACGTCCTCGCGCCAGGGCATCTCGACCGGGGAGCCGGCGTTGACCACGACCACGGTGTTCGGGTTGGCGGCGGCGACGGCCCGTACGAGGTCGTCCTGGCGGCCGGGGAGGGCGAGGTCCGTGCGGTCGAAGCCCTCGGACTCGACGCGTTCGGTGGTGGCGACGACCACGACGGCGGTGTCGGCGGCGCGGGCTTCCTCGACGGCTTCGGCGATCAGTTCGTCGGGGTCGCGGCGCGGACCGAGGTGGACGAGGGAGAAGGCGACGACCGGCAGCGGGGCCGCGAACTCCTCGTCCAGGGTGTGGAGCAGGGAGACCTCGACGGTCTCGCCCGCGGTGAGCGGGACCCTGGCGCGCTCGACCGGGGAGCCGAAGAAGGCCTCGAAGGGGTCGGTCTCGGAGCCCATGGCCTGGACGCCGTCGAAGACGGTCCCGCCGGCGACGGTGAGGACGAAGGCGCCGAGGCCGCGGGTGCCGAAGGAGTGCTCGCCGGTCTCGCGCGGGGTGAAGGTGCCGACGACCTCGACGGAGGCGAGGGCCTCGTGGGTGACGCCCTCGGGCAGGTCGTCGCCGATCCACTGCACCTGGCCGCCGGGCAGGGAGCCCTCGCCGAGCAGGTTCCCGGCGGCGTCGCGGCAGCGGGCGCGGAGGGCGAAGCCCTGTCCGGCGGGGGCGGGTTCGTCGCTGGGGTCGGCGCCGACCGCGTACGTCAGGGCGCCTTCGGGCGGGGCGGCGGCGAGGCCGTCGAGCGGGGAGACGACGTGGTCGGGGAAGACCTGGGCGGAGCCGCCGCCGAGGACGCGGGCGTCGCGGGCGGCGGCGCCGGAGAGGGCGACGGTGGTGCCGGGGGCGAGGGGGAGGACGGGGTCGCCGGTCCGTACGGGGTCCTCCGTCCGTGCGGGGTCCCCGGCCCGTACGGGGCTCCCCGCGGACTCGCGGACGGCGTTCCGTACGAGGACGAAGCCGCGGTGGGCGAGTTCGCGGGCCAGGGCGTCGCCGTCGATCGGGGCGGGAGGCTCCGTGACGGCCGGCGGGGCGCCTTCGAGGGCGCCGACGCGGGCGGCGAGCCGCAGGACGGTGCGTACGGCCGCGTCGACGGCGGACTCCGCCACCTCCCCGGCGCGGACGGCGGCGGCGAGGGCCTCGCCGTAGACGGTGGCCGGTCCGGGCATGGCGACGTCGAGACCGCCCCGGAGGGCGCCGGCGGTGGAGCGGGCGGCCATCCAGTCGGAGACGTTGATGCCGTCGAAGCCCCACTCGCCGCGCAGGACCTCGTTCACCAGCTCGTGGTGTTCGGTCATGGTCACGCCGTTGACCTGGTTGTAGGCGGTCATGATCCCCCAGGGGCGGGCGTTCTTGACGATGGCCTCGAAGGGGGCGAGGTAGAGCTCGCGGAGCGGGCGGGGGGCGACGCGGTTGTCGACGGTGAAGCGGTCGGTCTCGGCGTCGTTGGCGACGAAGTGCTTGACGGTGGTGCCGACCCCGCCGTCCTGGACGCCCAGGACGTAGCCGGTGCCGATCGCGCCGGTGAGGAGCGGGTCCTCGCCGTAGGCCTCGAAGTGGCGGCCGCCGAGGGGGCTGCGGTGCAGGTTGACGGTGGGGGCGAGCAGGACGTGCACGCCCTTGCGGCGGGCCTCCTGGGCGAGGAGGCGGCCGGCCCGGCGGGCGAGCGCGGGGTCCCAGGCGGCGGCGAGCGCGGTCGGGGAGGGCAGGGCGACGGAGGGGTCGTCGGCGGTCCAGCGGACGCCCCGGACGCCGATGGGCCCGTCGGACACGACCAGGGACTCCAGCCCGATCTCGGGCAGGGGGTGCAGGCTCCACATGTCCCGCCCGCCGAGCAGCCGGGCCTTGGCGTCCAGGCCGAGCTTGCCCAGTGCCGCCTCGACGACCGCCTCCCGGGCGGCCTCCCCCGCCGTGCCCGCGTCCGTGCCGCTCTCCGCCATGGCCGTACCTCCTCGTCGACGTGCCGATGGGCCCATCGTGCACCCGTTTCCCTGTAGGGAGGTAGGCGATGTGATGATTCTGTTACTTATATGAAGGGGTGAAGAGGTGAAGAGGTACGGTCCTGTCCGACGGACCTGTGGAAGGGGGCCCCGGGGATGGTGCGGGCCAGGAGCGAGGAGCGGCGCGCGGACATCGTGCGCGCCGCCCTCGAAGTGATCGCCGAGCGCGGTTACCGGGGCGCGTCGCTCGCCTCCGTCGCCGAGCGCGTCGGACTGTCCCAGCAGGGGCTGCTGCACTACTTCCCGACGAAGGAGGCCCTGCTCGTCGCCGTCCTGGAGGAACGGGACCGCTGGGACACCAGCGGCGGTCGGGGCCGCGAGGGCTGGCGCCTCGACCTGATCGACTCCCTCGTGGAGTACAACGCGATGCGCCCCGGGATCGTGCAGACCTTCTCCGCGCTGCTCGGCGAGAGCGTCACGGAGGGGCATCCGGCGCGGGAGTTCTTCACCGAGCGGTACGCCCAGGTCCGGGCGCACATGGCGGAGGTGCTGCGCCTGGAGTTCGGCGAGCGGCTGCCCGGCGGCCTCACTCCGGAGCGCGCGGCGCCGCTGCTCACGGCGGTGATGGACGGCCTCCAGTACCAGTGGCTCCTGGACCCGTCGGCGGTCGACATGCCGGGCGCCTTCCGGGACTTCGTACGGTTGCTGTACGGCGGCGGGGACCCTTCCTGACCGGTGTCGCGGCCCGAGCGGGATGATGGGGCCATGATCGTCGCAGCCACCCAGTTCGCCCCGGTCGCCGGGGACGTCGACGCCAACGCGCGGACCGTCGCCCGCCTGGTCCGGGAGGCCGGGGAGGCGGGGGCCCGCGTGGTCGTCTTCGCCGAGCTCTGCCTCAGCGGGTACGAGCCCACGCTGATCCGGGACTCCCCCGGCCTGGTCCTCGCCGAGGACGACCCCCGGCTCGCGCCCGTGCGGGAGGCGTGCCGCGCGGTGTCGGCGGCGGCCGTGGTCAACGGGCCGGTGCGGACGGCGGACGGACGCCCCGGCATCACCTCGCTGGTGATCGGCCCGGACGGCGAACTCCTCGCCCGCTACGACAAGCGGCACCTGTACGGCGTCGAGCGGGAGGTCTTCGCGCCGGGCACGGAGGACGGGCGGTTCGCGCTCGACGGGGTCCGGTTCGCGACGGCCACCTGCTACGACAACCGCTTCCCGGAGCTCGCCGGGCGGGCGGCGGCCGACCACTGCGCGGTCTACCTGGCGAGCTCGGTCCTGACCGCGGGCAACGACTCGTTCACGGAGGTCTATCCGGTACGGGCCCGGGACTTCGGCCTGTACGTGGTGCTCGGCAACGTCCTGGGGCCCAACGAGGACGGGGTGGGCCAGGGCGGCGCCGGCGTCTGGGGGCCGGACGGGGAGCGGCTCGCGGACGCGGGGCCGGACCGTCCGGGCTTCGTCCTCGCCGAGGTCGGCGGGGGCTGAGGCGCTTCGTGCGCGGGCGCTTCGGGCGCGGGTGCTTCGTGTGCGGGCCCTTCGTGTGCGGGCGTGCGGACGCCGGGCGGCCGTCGGGTCGGCCGCCCGGCGCGGGACCCCGTGGTGCGGGACCCCCGGCCCGCTACGGGGCGCTCAGACCCAGCGTGTAGGCGCCGGAGCCGCTGTACGCGTGGACCACGTACCGGTAGTAGCCCGCGGTGCCGTTGTAGCTGGTGTTCTCGTCGGCGGTCGCCGTGCCGCCCACGGCCACGTCGGTCCAGCCGTACCCGTTCCACTTCTGGAGGTACAGGTCGTAGTCCTGGCCGGACGGGCCGCGCAGGCAGCCCGTGTGGGTGCCGGACGTCGCCGAGTAGTAGTACGAGCCGTCGGGCTGGACCGCGGTCTGGCCGGACGTCAGGCTGCCCTGGTAGGTGCGCTGGGCGTTGGCGCAGCCGGTGGGCGGGGTCGTCGAGCCGACCGACAACTGGTAGGTGACGGTGTGGGTGGCGGAGCCCGTACCGGTGACGGTGATCGGGTACGTGCCGTTGGCGGTGCCCGCCGCGACCTGGACGGTCATCGTGGAGGAGTTGCCGGAGGTCACCGAGGAGGGGCTGAAGGAGACGGTGACGCCGCTCGGAGCGCCGCTCGCGGAGAGCTGGACGGTCTGCGCGTTGCCGCCGACGGTGGTGGTGTTCACCGTGGAGGTGACGGAGGCGCCGGCCTGGACCGAGCCCGAGGACGGGTTCAGGGCGAGCGAGAAGTCCGGGGTGCTGGTGCCGCCGCAGTCGGTCTCACCGGACTGGGCGGGGACGCCGATCGCGTTCCAGGCGGCCTTCACCGCGTTGCACTCGGCGCTGCCGTAGGTGTTCTTGGCGCTGGTCAGGGTCGCCTTGCGGGCGGCCAGGTGGTTCCAGGACGAGGTCTTCATCAGCAGGGCGCCCATGAAGATCTTGCCGGCCTTCTGGATGCCGACGCCGGTCACCGAGGAGGGGCCGCCGGAACATATGGGGCTGTTGGGCTTGCCCCCGCCCGGGTTGGAGCCCTCGGCGAGCAGGTAGAACCAGTGGTTCTGCGGGCCGGCCGCCGCGTGCACCTCGGTGCCCGAGGTGAGCTGGGTGTAGCAGTTGGGGTCGTTGCCGACGAGCGACGGGTTGTACATGTTGCGGATCGGCTGGTTGTTGCCGGTGAAGTTCAGCTTCTCGCCGACCGTGTAGTCGGGGGTGTCGTTGGGGTTGTTGGCGTAGTGCTCGGTGAGCGCGCCGAAGATGTCGCCGGTGGACTCGTTGAGGCCGCCGTTCTCGTTGGAGGAGCCGGCGCTGCCCGGGGTCCGGTCGAAGATCTCGTGGCCGTACTCGTGGGCCACGACGTCGATGCCGGTGAGCTGGTTGGTGCCGTTCTGGTTGCGGCCGTAGGTGGTCTTCGTACCGTCGTAGTACGCGTTGACCTCGCTCAGTCCGGCGCGGGCCGGGACCATGCCGCCCTGTCCGTTCTGCCCGTTGTAGCCGAACCACTCCTTGAGCATGGAGTGTTCCTTCTGCGCCGCGTACATGATGTCGACGCAGGCGGTCACCAGGTCGTTGGCGCCGTTGTTGCCCCAGGGCGGAGTGCCGGTGTAGGCGCTGCCGTTCTGGCCGCCGCACTTGAAGGAGCCGCGGGTGGTGTCGGTCATGGAGTTCGCGGCGGTGTCGATGGTGACGTTGCCGTTGTGGTAGCCGCGGCCGTCGGCGTGCAGGATCTTCTCGACCGCCTGCGCGACGGCTCCGGTGCGGGCGTCGACGTGGGTGTCGAGGGAGCTGGGGGCGCCCTTCGCGGTCCGGCCGACGACCAGGGTGTGCCAGGTCAGGACGGGCTTGCCGGCCTTGAGGAGCACGGTCAGTTCGGGGGTGCCCGCGGACTCGACGGAGGCGAGCTGCCCGCGTGCGGTGGCGAGGGCCGCGGCGGCGGGGACCTTGGCGGTGGTGGTGGCGAGCCGGATCGCGGGGGCCTTGGCGCCGGTGACCTCGCGGACCGCGCCCGCGGAGTCGGTGAGGACGACCGCGTCGCCGCCGCCGGCGACCGGGAGGCCCTTGTAGGTGCGCTCGTAGGCGGCGTAGTACAGGCCGTTCGCCCAGGGGGTGACCGAGGTCCGGACGAGTTCCTCGTCGGTGCCGTGCCGCAGCTCGTCCAGGCCGCTCTCGGCGGCGGTGTCGGCGGCGGCCAGGGCGAGGGACCTGCCGTGGCCGGGCGGTACGGGCTGGGCCTGCGGGCCGGACGGGGCCTGCGGGGCCGCGGTGGCGGGACCGGCGAGGGCGGTCGCGAGGCTCGCCGAGAGCGCCAGGGCGGCCACGGCCGCCGTGAGTCTGGAGGGGTGCACGTGGGCTCCGTTCGAGGTGGGGACCCGGGGTGGGGATGCCGGGGTGTGGGATCGGCCGGTGATCCGGGGTGCGGGGTCGGACCGGTGATCCGGGGTGCGGGGTCGGACCGGTGATCCGGGGTGCGGGGTCGGACCGGTGATCCGGGGTGCGGGATCGGGTGGGGATCCGGAGTGGGGGTCCGGAGTGAGGATCCGCAGTGGGGAAGTCGGATCGTCGGGCCGAGTATGGGCGTGGACATGGCCGGTCCGGGACATCCCATGCGGCATAAGACGCGGGTTATGGTGCGCCCGCGCGGTGCTGCGTACGCTGCTGAAATGCAACTGGAGTTGAGGCATCTCGAGGCCGTCTGCCGGATAGCGGAAGCGGGCAGTCTGGGGCGCGCGGCGGTGCGTCTCGGGGTCTCGCAGCCGGCTCTTTCGGCGCAGTTGCGGCGGATCGAGCGGGTCGCGGGCGGGGAGCTGTTCCTGCGCGGTCGCAGCGGCGTGGAGCCCACGCCGCTCGGCGAGTTCGTGCTCGCCAAGGCGCGTCTGGTCCTGGGCGAGATGGACGCGCTGGCGGCCGGGGCCCGGGCCGTCGCGCCGGACGCCCCGCTGCGGCTCGGCTGCATCCTGCTCGTCCTGGTGGACCGGCTGATGGAGCGGCTCGAAGAGGTCCTGGCGGGGCGGGAGATCGCGGTGACCGTGGAGCACTCGGTAACCACGCTGACCCGGCAGTTGGGCGCGGGCCGGTACGACGCCGTGCTGTACGGGGAGGTCAACGACCACGAGGTGCCGCTGCCGGAGGGGGCCACGGCCCGGACGCTGGTCCCCAAGGAGCCGTTCTGCGTGCGCCTTTCGGCAGATCATCCGCTGGCCGCGAAGGAGCGGATCGCGCTCGCCGAGCTGGCGGGCGAGTCCTGGATGACGCTGGTGGAGGACGACGACGGCGGCCCGGAGGCGCTGGTCGCGGCCTGTGCGCGGGCCGGATTCGCCCCGCTGCTCCGGCACCGGGTGGCCGACCGCAAGATGCACTACGACCTGATCGCGGCGGGCCGGGCGATCTCGCTGAGCCAGCCGACGGCGCCGCCGGCCGCGGGGACGGTGCTGCGACCGTTGGAGGGCGATCCGGTGACGGGGCGGATCCGGCTGGCCTGGAACCGGGCGGCGGTGCCCGCCCGGCACGCGGAGCTGCTGTACCGGGCGGCGGCCGGGGCCTACGTGGCGAACGTGGGGACGAACGCCTTCCACCGGGAGTGGTGGGAGGCCCGGCCGGAGCTGCATCCGGCGCTGGAGGACCTGTCCGGGGAGGGCCGTTCGTAGGGGCCTCCGGGGTCACCCGTGACGGTCTCCGGGTCATCCGTGGTGGCTCCCGGGGTCACGGGTGTCGGCCCCCGGGGTCACGCGTGTCGGCTTCCGGAGTCACCCGGGGGAAACGTCCCCGGCCATGTGGCGGCAGGTCGTCGCGCTCCTGCGTCAGTGGGGGAAGCGGTGCACTCCCTGGGCTCCGTCGGACGGAGGAAGGATGCCGTCGTGTCGCCCGTTCTCCGGGAAGTCGTCGTCCCGGTCCGCGTCGGCGGTCTCGCCGCGCAGGTCGCGGGCCATCAGGGTGGCTCCGGCGACCGCGCCCGGCATCAGGAAGACGGCGACGAAGGGCACGAGGAAGGCGAGGGTCAGCGGAACTCCGAAGCCCAGGACGGTGAACCGGCGCCCGCGGAGCAGCCCCAGCCGCTCCTTGAGCGCGACGCCGCGGCGCTGGAGCGCGACGGAGGTCAGCTCCTCGGTGAGGAAGAAGCCGGAGACGCAGAAGCCGATGACGGGGACGACGGTCTGGCCGACCACCGGGATGAAGCCGCAGGCGAAGAGCAGGATGCCGTAGAACGCGACCCGCAGCAGGATCCGCAGGCTGTCCCGGGCCGAGATCCACAGCTCGCGCCAGAGCGGGAGCCCGGACTCGGGCACCTCGCCGCCCTCGCCGCGGTCGACCGCCTCGGAGAGCGACTCGTAGAAGGGCTGGCCGACGAGGAGGGTGACGGCGGTGAAGGTGATGACGGCGAGGAAGAGGCCGAAGAGGAAGACGAGGGCCGTGAGGGCGCCGCGCAGGACGTCGAGCCAGGGCGAGGTCCAGTCGTCGGCGAACGGGGTCGCCCAGGCGGCCAGGTCGTCGGCGCCGTAGCCGAGCCCGACGAGGGCGCCCGCGTAGAGGACGAGGGTCACGAGTCCGGGCAACAGCCCGAATCCGAACCACCGCCCGTGCTTGGCCACCCACTTCTGGCCCTTGACCAGGTATCCGAAACCCGCCCCGAGATCACGCATGGGGGTCACCCTATCGGGGCCGTTCGAGGGCCTGTTTCCGGCCGCGGACCTGCTTCCGGACACAGGCCTGCTTCCGGACGCGGCGAGGGCCGCACCCCGGTCGGTCGGGGTGCGGCCCTCGTGCGCTGTCGCGCGTCCGGACCCGGAGGTCCCTGCTCAGACCGCGAGCTCCACCGTGATGTTGCCGCGGGTCGCCTTGGAGTACGGGCAGACCTGGTGGGCCTTCTCGATGAGGCTCTTGGCGGTCTCGGCGTCCACGTTCGGGATGGTCGCCGAGATCTTGACGATGAGGCCGAAGCCGTCGTCGTTCTTGCCGATGCCGACCTCGGCGGTGACGGTCGAGCCGGACACGTCGGCGTTCTCGTTGCGGGCGACGACCCCGAGGGCGCCCTGGAAGCAGGCGCTGTAGCCGGCCGCGAAGAGCTGCTCGGGGTTGGTGCCCTCGCCGGAGCCGCCCATGGCCTTGGGCGGGTTGACGACGACGTCGAGCTTGCCGTCGTCGGTGGCGACGCGTCCGTCGCGGCCGTTCTCGGCGGTGGCGACCGCGGTGTAGAGGACGTCGGAGTGCTGGATGGACATGCTGGGTACTTCCTTCTGCGGTTCGCCGCGACTCGCGCCCACGATCGCGACGGCTGGGGGAAGCCTAGCGGGTCACACCGAGACGATCATCTTCCCGGTGTTGTCGCCGCGCAGCAGGCCGAGGAAGGCGTCCACGCCGTTCTCGATGCCCTTGGCGAAGGTCTCGCGGTGCTTGAGCTCGCCGGAGGCGAGCCAGCCGCCGACCTCCTGGACGAAGCGCTCCTGGAGGTCGTAGTGGTCGCCGACGAGGACGCCCTGGAGCCGCAGCCGCTTGCCGATGATCTGCGCCATGTTGCGCGGGCCGGGGACCGGCTCGGTGTCGTTGTACTGGGCGATCATGCCGCAGATGGTGGCGCGGCCGTGCACGTTGAGCGAGGAGATCGCGGCTTCGAGGTGGTCCCCGCCGACGTTGTCGAAATAGACGTCGATGCCGTCCGGGGCGGCCTCGCGGAGCTGGTCCTTGACCGGGCCGTCCTTGTAGTTGAAGGCGGCGTCGAAGCCGAGCTCCTCGACCAGCCACGCGACCTTCTCGTCGGAGCCGGCCGAGCCGATGACCCGGGAGGCGCCCTTGATGCGGGCCATCTGACCGACCTGGCTGCCGACGGCGCCGGCCGCGCCGGAGACGAAGACGGCGTCGCCCTCCTTGAAGGAGGCCACCTCGAAGAGGCCGGCGTAGGCCGTGAGGCCGGTCATGCCGAGCACGCCGAGGTAGGCGGAGAGGGGCGCGAGGTCGGGATCGACCCTGGTCGCGTGCTGGGCGGGCACGTCGGCGTACTCGCGCCAGCCGAGACCGTGCAGGACGTGGTCGCCGACGGCGAACCCCTCGGCGTTCGAGGCGACGACCTCGCCGACCGCGCCGCCGTCCATGGGGTGGTCGAGCTTGAACGGCGGGACGTACGACTTCACGTCGTTCATCCTTCCGCGCATGTACGGGTCGACGGAGAAGTGCAGGTTGCGCACGAGGATCCGGCCCTCGGCGGGCTCGGCGACCGAGGTCTCGCGCAGGGCGAAGTCCGCGGGGACGGGCCAGCCGTGCGGGCGGGCGACGAGGTGCCACTCACGGCTGGACACGGGAAGAGCGGACATGGCACGGCCTCCAGAAAAGCTTCAGATCGAAAAAGATTCACTGCCTGAAACAACCATGCGCCTTGATATTTCATGTTGTCAAGCATCCGGGTAGGATGGGCCCCATGGCCACCTCACGCACGGACCCCCTGACCTTCGAAGTCGTCGAGCTGATCGGCACGGTCGTGGCGCGCTACTACGAGGAGTACGAGCAGGCGGCCGCGCAGCACTCCCTGACCGGAGCCCAGGCCCGGGTCCTCGGCCTGCTCTCGCTCGAACCGCTGCCGATGCGGCGCATCGCCCAGAAGCTGAAGTGCGAGCCGTCCAACATCACCGGGATAGTCGACCGCCTGGAGGCGCGCGGCCTCGTGGAGCGCCGGCCCGCCCCGGACGACCGGCGGGTCAAGCTGGCCGTCCCCACGGACGAGGGCCGGGCCGTCGCCCGCCGGCTGCGCGAGTCGCTCGACTTCGCGCGCGAGCCGCTCGGCGAGCTGACCGAGGTCGAGCGGACCCTGCTGCGGGACCTGCTGAAGCGGATGCTGGGCGAGGCCCCGGCGTAGGGCGCGGGCCGGGGCGTACGCCGGGAGTCCGCGCCCGTACGCGCTTCCTTACACGCACCACCAGAGGAAGCGGGTGCAGGTGGGGGTCGGCTCCGGCGTCGGGGTCGCGGTCGGCGCGGGGCCGGTGGCCGGGGGCGTGGAATTGCCGGGCTTGCCGGGGTTCCCCGGAGTCCCGGGCCTTCCGGGGCCTGAGGACGTCGGGTCGTCGGCGGACGGGGTCGCTTCGGGCGAGCCGGAGGGCGGGGCCGGGGAGGTGGCGTCCGGCGACTGCGCCGGGGCGCCGCCGTCCCCGCCCTGGCCGGTGGCCGGACCGGAGCCGGCGGATCCGGAGCCGGGTGCGACGCCGGAACCGGAGCCGGAGCCGGTGTCCGATCCCTCGTCGGCCCCCTGCCCCGTACCGACGCCTGTACCAATGCCCGTACCGACGCCCGTACCGACGCCCGCGCCGGCTCCGGCGGTGGAGCCCGCGCTGACCTGACGGGGGCGGGTGGACGCGGAGTCCGGGGCGTCCGTCACCGGGGCCGGGCCGGAACCGTCCGGCGCTCCGGTGCTCTCGACGGGGTCCGGACGCAGCGGGCTCTCGGTGACCTCCAGCTCCTGGACGGCCGTGGCGGGGCCGCCCGGCGGCGGCTCCTCCAGGGCCAGTTTCGCCAGGCTCAGCGTGCCGGCCGCGAGCACGAGGCCCAGCGTCCCCAGCAGGACCGTGCGGCCCCGGCGCGCCCGCGAACGCCTCCCGCGGCGCGCGGAACGGCCCCGCGCGGCGGTGCGGGTGGCGCGGCGGCCGGCGGCGGGCGGGCGCGGCGGCTCGACGACGTCCAGTTCGTAGACGTGCTCGGGCGCCACGGCCGGGGAGGGCCCCGGGGTCGCGGCCGGGGCCGGGGAGGGCTCCGGCGCCGGGGTGGCGGCGGGGGCCTGCCGGGGAGCGGCGCTGTGGGGGGTCTCGTACCGCAGTTCCTCCACGGGGGTCCCGCACCCGGCGCAGGCGAGGGCCCCGTTGAGATGCCGCCGGCACGCGTGGCAGTAGTCCATGGGGCCCGCAGGCTATGCGTCCCGGCGCACCGTCAGATAGGCGCGAACGTGAGGATCCTGTGAGGAAACCGCAGGTCGGCGCCGGTGCGTCGCGATTCTCCCGCTTCGGGAAGGATCGCCTCCGGATCCTCCCCCCGAGCCTCCGGGTCCCTTTCCGACGCTCCGGAACCGACCGGCTCCGGAGGGTTCGCCTCCGGTGGCGCAGGACCCCCGGGCGGTCCCGTCGACGGCACCGCCCGATCCTTCCGAACCGTCCTCCTCCGCCGGGGAGGGCGCCCCGCCACGCCCCCGGCCGGCGCAGCCCAGCGCGCGCCCGGGGCCGGACGGCCGGACGATGCGAAGAGGACCGCGCACCACCTCGCACGTGCCGGCACCGCACTCCGGAGGAACCGCCATGACCGTCAGCCTTGAGCAGTTGCGCCGCTGCCATGTCGCCGTCGACCTGGGTGCCTCCCGCACCCGGGTCTTCGTCAAGGGCGCCGGACTCGTCGTCGACGAGCCGAGCGTCGCCGCCGTCAACATCCGTACCGGCGCGCTGATCGCCGTGGGCGAGCTGGCCGAGAAGATGACCGGCCGCACCCCCGACTACATCCGGGTCGTGCGCCCGGTCTCGGGCGGCACGGTCGTCGACATCGAGATGGCGCAGCGGATGCTCCGTCACCTCCTGGGCGAGAAGCTGCGCCGGCAGTTGCGCCGCAAGCCCCGGCTGCGCGCGGCCGCGTGCACCCCGCACGGCAGCGACCCGCTGGCGCAGCGCGCCACCGTGGAGACCCTGGTCGGTCTCGGGGCGCGCCGGGTCGAGCTGGTCGACACCCTGATCGCGGCGGCCGTGGGCTGCGACCTGCCCGTCGAGCAGCCGACCGCGACCATGATCATGGTCTGCGGGGCGGCGACCACACAGGTCGCGGTGCTCTCGCTGGGCGCGATCGTCACGGCGGAGCGGATGCCGGTCGGCGGCGACGCCATCGACCACGCGATCGTCCAGCACCTGCGCCACCACCACGAGCTGATGCTGCCGAGCCAGTCGGTGCGTCCGCTGCAACTGGCCCTCCGGGGCAACGGCCTGACGGCCGAGGGTCCGGCCTGGACCGAGATCCACGGCCGGGACGTCGCCACGGGCCTGGCCCGTTCGGTGACCGTCGACACCGCCGCCGTGCGGGAGGCCATCCACACCCCGCTGACGGCGGTCCTCGACGGCATCGGGAAGGTGCTGCGGGACTGCCCGCCGGACCTGGTGGCCGACCTCGCGGACCGGGGAATCATGATGGTCGGCGGCTCCGCCCTGCTGCCGGGCCTCGACGAGATGCTGCGCGAGGCGACCGGGATGCCGGTGCAGATCGCCGAACGGCCGGACGTGTGCGCGGTCCTGGGCCTCGGCGCGATGCTGGAGGGCAGGGTCCAGCCGATGACGCTGGACCCGCTGTCGGTGCGGGACCCCTTCGCCGAGGAGGAGAAGGAGAAGGAGGAGGAGAAGGAAGAGGTGTGACCCCCGGTCTGCCGCAAAGCACCGAAAAGACCCCTTCGTACGACAATGAGACCATGACGCTCATGCACGAGGACAGGGACGAGGGGGTCTCCGGAGCGCGGGACGGGAACGGGGACTCCGGAGCAAGGGCCGGAGGCAGGACCGAGGACACCTCCGGAGCGCGGAGCAGGAACACGGCCGAGGACACCTCCGGAGCGCAGAGCAGGAACACGACCGAGGACACCTCCGGAGCGCAGAGCAGGAACACGGCCGAGGACACCTCCGGAGCGCAGAGCAGGAACAGGACCGAAGACGCCCCCGGGCCGCAGGGCGGGGACCCGTCCCGTCTCCCCCTCCTGCTCGAAGCGGTCCTCGGCGTCGGCACGGATCTCGAACTGCACGCCACGCTCCAGCACATCGTGGACTCCGCCACCGAGCTGATCGGCGCCCGCTACGGCGCGCTCGGGGTCGTCGACCCCGAGCGCCGCCGGCTCACCGACCTCTTCACCGCCGGCATGACGGAGGAGGAGCGGCGGCGCATCGGCGGCCTCCCCGACGGCACCGCCGACCGGACCGGCGCCCTGGTCCGGGACCCGCGGCCGCTGCGGCTCGACGACCTGACGGCCGATCCGCGCTCCTCCGGCGTGCCCGAGGGGCACCCGGAGGTCCGCGCCTTCCTCGGCATCCCGATCCGGGTCCACACCGAGGTCTTCGGCAACCTCTACCTCACCGAGAAGCGGACGGGCCGCTTCACCGAGGAGGACCTCGCCCTGCTCCGGGTGCTCGCCTCGCAGGCCGGGATCGCCATCGGCAACGCCCGTCTGTACGAGACGGCCCGGCAGCGGGAGCGCTGGATCGAGGGCGCGGCCGCGGTGACCACGGCCCTGCTCACCGGCGCGTCCGCCGAGAACGCCCTGACGACCGTCGCCGAACGGGCCCGCATCCTCGCCGCCGCCTCGGCCGGGGTGGTCCTCCAGCCCACCGCGGAGGGCGGGATGGAGATCGTCGCGGCCTCGACCCGGGACGACCCGGGCGACCTGATCGGCACGACGATCGCGCCCGGCTCCCCCGTGCTCGTCCAGCTCCTCGGCGGGGAGCCCGTCTTCGTCGAGGACTCGGCGACCGACCCGCGGATGACGACCCGCGTCCGGTCCCGCTTCGGACCGTCGATGATGCTGCCGCTGCGCAGCGGCGGGAAGCTCGTCGGCACCCTCGCCCTCCCCCGGCGGCGCGGCGACCCGCCGTACTCGGCGGTGGACCGGCTGCTGGCCTCGCAGTTCGCCTCGCAGGCGGCGCTCGCGCTCGTCCTCGCCGACGCGCGCCAGGACCGGGAGCGGCTCGCGGTGTACGAGGACCGGGACCGGATCGCCCGGGACCTGCACGACCTGGTCGTCCAGCGCCTGTTCGCCACGGAGATGATGCTGGAGTCGACCCGGCGGCGGGCGGCGGGATCCTCCGAGGAGAGCACGCTGCTCGGCCGGGCGGTGGACGAGCTGGACTCCACGATCCAGGAGGTCCGCACGGCCATCTTCGCGCTCCAGCAGCCGCCGGCGGACGCCCCGACGACCTTCCGGGGACGGGTGCTGCGCGAGACCGGCGGGGCGGCGGCCCTGCTCGGCTTCCAGCCGTCCGTGCACTTCTCCGGCGCGGTCGACGCCCTCGTCGACGAGGAGACCGGGGAGAGGCTCCTCGGCGCCCTGCGCGGGGCGCTCGCGGCGGCGCACCGGCGGTCCGGCGTCGGCGCGATCACCGTCGGGGTGACGGCCGGGGACGGGGGCGTCCGGCTGCGGATCGAGGACGACGGGACCCCGCCGACCGTGGTGACCTGGCCCGAGGGCCCGTAGGGAGGCACGTACAGGACCCGTAGGGGATCAGGTACGGGGCCGTAGGAATCACGGACGGGATCCCCGTAAGGAATCACGGACGGAGTCCCCGTACGGAATGAGGTACGGAGCCCCCGTACGGAGCAGTCCGGCGCGCCCCGCCCCCGCGCCGGACCTTGACTGGAGGGGTGGACACCGACACCAAGCCCCCGACCGCGGCGGCCTACCGCAATCTGGTGATGGCCACCATCGGCTTCACGCTCACCTTCTGGGCGTGGAACCTGATCGCACCGCTCGCGAGTTGGTACGGCGACCGGCTCGGCCTCAGTTCCTTCCAGCAGTCGCTGCTCGTCGCGGTGCCCGTCCTGGTCGGCTCGGTCGGCCGCGTCCCCGCCGGCGCGCTGACGGACCGGTACGGGGCGAAGCTGATGTTCCCGCTGGCCTCGGCGCTGACGATCGTCCCCGTCCTGCTCCTGACCGTGGTCAAGGACAACTACGGCCTGATGCTGGTCGTCGGGTTCCTCCTGGGCCTGGGCGGCACCACGTTCGCGATCGGCATCCCGCTGGTCAACTCCTGGTTCCCGCCCGCCAAGCGCGGCCTGGCGCTCGGGGTGTTCGGCATGGGCATGGGCGGCGTGGCGCTCTCCGGCTACTTCACGCCCCGGATCGCGAAGCACGGCGAGAACCTGCCGTTCCTCGTGGTGGCGGTCGCGCTCGCCGCGTACGCGGTGCTCGCCTTCCTCCTCATCACCGACCGGCCCGACCGGCCCGTGCCCACCGCGTCGCTCGCGACCCGGCTGGGCTCGGCGGCGCGGCTGCGGGTGACGTGGGAGCTGTCGGCGCTGTACGCGATCGGCTTCGGCGGCATCGTCGCGTTCGGCGTCTACCTGCCGACGTACCTGAAGACCTGGTACGAGCTGGACCCGACGGACGCGGGCACCAAGGCCGCCGGCTTCGCCCTGGTCACCGTCGTCTTCCGGCCGATCGGCGGCTGGCTCTCGGACCGGTTCCACCCGGCGCTCGTGACGGCCGTCGCGCTGGGCACGGCCGCCCTGTTCGCGATCGTCCAGGCCTTCGACCCGCCGCTGTACCCGGGCGGCACGATCGCCCTCCTGGTGATGGCGGCCGGGCTCGGCACGTCGAGCGGCTCGGTCTTCGCGCTGGTCTCCCAGGTCACCCCGCAGGCCAAGGTCGGCAGCGTGACCGGCATCGTCGGCGCGATGGGCGGCCTGGGCGGCTTCCTGCCGCCGCTGGTGATGGGCGCCATCTACAGCGCCAAGGACTCGTACTCGATCGGCTTCATGCTCCTCTCCGACCTGGCGCTCGCGGGCTGCGTGTACGCGTACGGGCGGATGCGCGGACTCCGGCCGGGCGGCGAGGAGCCGGATCCGGAGCCGGCGCGGACGACGGCGGGGCGTCCCTGAGGAGGCCTCCGGGCAACCTCGGGGGAAGCTCGGGGAAGCGTTCGGAGAATGCCGCCGGCGCACGGGCAGAATCCTCCCGGTGACCTTGGCGAGACCCCTCGCCCCCGACCCGAGGAGGACGACCGGTGAGTGAGCTCTTTCCCGCCGTCGCTGCCCGTTCCGACCGGCCCGCGCTGCGCTGCGGCGCGGACTCGCTGACGTACGGGGAGCTGGCGCGGGCCGCCGGTTCCCTCGCCGCCCGGCTCGGCGGCGTGGAGCGGGTCGCCGTCTGGGCCACCCCGAGCGCGCGCACGGCGGTCGCGGTGGTCGCCGCCCTGCTCGCGGGCGTCCCCGCCGTGCCGCTCAATCCGCGCACGGGCGAGCGGGAGCTGGCGCACATCCTCGGGGACAGCGCGCCCGGCGCGGTGCTCGCGGGCCCGGAGGACATACTGCCGGCGGGGCTCGCGAAGCTCCCCCGGATCGACGTGGGGCTCGACGCGACCGGTTCCCTCCCGGCGGCGCTCGACGCGACCGGTTCCCTCCCGGCGGCCGGGGAGGAGGAGATCGACCCCGAGTCCCCCGCCCTGGTCGTCTACACCTCCGGCACGACGGGCCCGCCGAAGGGCGTCCTGCTCTCCCGCCGGGCGGTCGCCGCGTCGCTCGACGCGCTCGCCGAGGCCTGGGCGTGGACGGCCGACGACGTCCTGGTGCACGCGCTGCCGCTGTTCCACGTCCACGGACTGGTCCTCGGGATCCTGGGTCCGCTGCGACGCGGCGGCGAGGTCCGGCACCTGGGCGCGTTCTCGGTGGAGGGGGTGGCGCGGGAGCTGGGCGCCGGGGGCGGCACGGTGCTGTTCGGCGTGCCGACCATGTACCACCGGCTCGCGGACGCGCTCTCCGACGACGAGGGGCTGGTCCGGGCGCTGGCCGGGGCGCGGCTCCTCGTCTCCGGTTCGGCGGCGCTGCCGGTCCACGACCACGAGCGGATCGCGGCGGCGACGGGCCGGACGGTCGTGGAGCGGTACGGGATGACGGAGACCCTGATGAACACCAGCGTGCGGCCGGGCGGGCAGCCCCGGCCGGGGACGGTAGGCACCCCGCTGCCGGGCGTGGAGCTGCGGCTCGTGGACGAGGACGGCTCGGTGCTCGGCGCGTGCGACGGGGAGGCGGTCGGGGAGGTGCAGGTGCGCGGCCCGAACCTGTTCTCCGGCTATCTGAACCGTCCGGAGGCGACGGCGGCGGCCTTCGACGGGGACTGGTTCCGCACCGGTGACGTGGCGGTGCGGGAGGCGGACGGGACGGTGCGCCTGGTGGGCCGCCGGGCGACCGACCTGATCAAGAGCGGTGGCTACAAGATCGGGGCGGGCGAGATCGAGAACGCGCTCCTCGACCATCCGGGGGTGCGGGAGGCGGCCGTCACCGGCGAGCCCGATCCGGACCTGGGCGAGCGGATCGTGGCCTGGGTGGTGCCGGCGGACGCTTCGGCGCCCCCGGTGGAGACGGAGCTCGCGGACCACGTGGCCGGGCTCCTCGCCCCGCACAAGCGGCCCCGGGCGGTGCGCTATCTGGACGCGCTCCCCCGCAACGACATGGGGAAGGTCCTGAAGAAGGCGCTGCCGACGGCGGGGCGGACGTGAGGAGGCCGGGCCCCCCGGAGGGAACCCGGCCCCGCGTGCCGTGCGCGCGCCTACCGCACGCCCACCGCGCGGATCAGCTCCTGCGTGACCGAGCCGCCCCGGTCGTCGCTCGCGCCGGCCCGCAGCGAGACGGATTCCGCGCCGCGCGGGATCCGCAGCTCGCCGTTCCAGGCGGCGCCGTGGCGGTCCTTCTTCAGGGCGACCTTCCGCCAGGTCTTCCCCTCGTCGTAGGAGACCTCCAGGGTGCCGGTGCGGATGGTGCCGGTGCCGGTCGCGCCCTTCACGTACTCCGCGAAGATCCCGACGGGCAGGCGGCCTCCGGCGCGGACGTCGCCGTGGAGGTCGGTGTCCAGGTCGAAGCCGAGGTTGAGCATCGGCAGGTAGGTGACCCGGTCGGACGGGGTCTCGGCGGAGCGGAAGGTCCACTCGCTGCGGCCCTTGGTGCCGAGCCGCCAGCGGTCCCGGTCGAGCGCGGTGTCGGTGACGACCTTGTAGGCCGCCTCCCGCGCCGGGGCGTCCCAGGCGTAGGCGCCGGAGCTCATGTTGCGGTCGACGCGGACGCCGTCGACGTACACCTCGGTGTACTGGGTCATCGAGTCGTCGTTCCACACGTTGCCGAAGCCGGTGTGGTCGGTGCCGGAGTCGCCCCAGCCGGGGGTGTTGAACCGCAGGTCGTTGCCGGTGCGCTGCTGGCCCCAGCCGAGGCCGGTGCCCAGCCACGGGTGCCAGACGGGGCCGAACCAGTCGAGGTCGACGCGGCTGCCGCCCCGGTAGGACGGGGTGCCGCCGCGCTCCTCCAGGGAGTCGCCGAGGTCGACGGACTCGTGCCAGCGCTGGCCGGTGCCGGTGGAGACGTACTCGGTGCGCTCGGCGGGGAAGGCGACGTACTCCTTGAAGCCGAAGCCGATCGGGAAGGCGTCGGTGATCGAGTACCTGAACTCGCCGCCCGGTTCGTTCCGCTTCGTGGGCGCGTGGAAGGTGGCGGAGATCGTGGCCAGGTCCTTGCGGCCGGGACGGAAGACGAGGTCCTCGCCGATGGCGCCGGGGTGCCCCTCGGAGAGGTCGTAGGTGTACGGGGTGAAGCGGGTGCCGGTGAGGTCGACGCGCTTGCCGCGGGCGGCGGCGGTGGCGAGCTTCTCGGCGTCGGCCGCGTTCACGGTGGCGACGGGGAGCGGGCGGTCCTGGTAGTCGGCGGTGCCGAACCACTTCATCAGGCGGCCGGGCTCGTCGTCGGTGACGAACAGGGCCTTGGCGCCCGCGTCCTGGGCGGTCTGGGCGAGCCGGACGGGGTCGGTGCCGTCCGTGAGGCGGACGAGGACGGCCCTGCCGGTGACGTTCCTGCCGGTGTACGCGCCGGGGGAGCCGTCGCCCGCGTCGACGAGGCCGAGGCGGTGGCCGCCTTCGAGGAGGACGGTGCCGGCCTGCGGGGTGGCGCCGGAGAGGCGGGCTCCGTCGACGGAGGCCTCCAGGAGCGGCTTGCCGAGGCGCCAGACGGTCCGGTACTCGAAGGTGCCGGTGGCGGGCTTGCCCGTGGGCGCGGCGAAGATCGAGTCGTAGGTCAGGGGGACCTGGACGGCTCCGCCGTAGGAGGCGCCGTTCGCCTTGCGGTCGAACTCCATGAGGAGCTGCCGGGTCTCGGTGCGCTTGTCGACCTCGGCGCGGATCTCGCGGAGCCGCCGTCCGTCGAGGGTGATCTCGCGGTCCCGGTCGAGGACGATCTCGGGCGCGGTGAGGAAGCCGAGGCCGAGGGAGTCCGGGCCGTGGGAGCCGCGCACGTCGAGGAAGGTGTCGACGGTGTACGTGCCGGGCTTGAGGCGCAGTTCGAGGGTGCCGGACCCGCCGACGGCGGCCGGGAACGGGTCCACGCCCGGGGCGAGCTGCTGCACGCCGAGGGAGGCGGGGGCGGGGGCGCCGTCGCGGTCCTTGACGTGGACGGTGAGGGTGTGGCGCTCCTCCTCCTTGACCAGGCCGAGGGCGGTGCGGGCGACGGGCGCGCCGCCGGCGGTGGCGGTGATCCGGCCGGAGGACTGTCCGACGGGGGCCTTGGTGCCGTCGCCGGTGACGGTGGTGGACGCGGTGCCGTGGGCGGGGACGGTGAGGACGGTGTCGGCGAGGGCGGCGACCCCGGCGGGCATGCCCTCGACGGCGAGGCTCAACTCGACGGTTGTGTCGGAGGAGTTGGTGTAGGTGACGGTCCTGGTGACCGGCTCGCTCTCCTCGTACGGCCAGGAGGTGAAGCCGAGGTCGGCGGAGCCGGTGGCGGTGACGTGCGCGGAGATCGCGGCGGGCACGTCCACCCGGCCGGCGCCGAGCGCGTACGCGGTGGCGTCGAGCGGCTTCGACGAGGACATCAGCGCGTCCTTGAGGCGGGCGCCGGTCCAGTCGGGGTGCCGTTCGGCGAGGAGGGCGGCGACGCCGGCGACGTGCGGGGTCGCCATGGAGGTGCCGCTCATCGCGGTGTAGAGGCCGTTGCCGGAGGTGAGCCGGGAGCGGGCGGCGAGGATGTCGACGCCGGGGGCCGAGAGGTCGGGCTTGAGGGCCTGGTCGCCGTGGCGGGGACCCTGGCTGGTGAAGTAGGCGGCGCGGTCGTCGGAGTCGACGGCGCCGATGGTGAGCGCGGAGTCGGCGGCGCCGGGCGAGCCGATGGAGCCGGGGGCGCCGGAGTTGCCGGCGGCGATGACGAAGAGGGCGCCGGTCTCGGCGGAGAGGGTGTCGACGGCCTGGGCCATCGGGTCGGTGCCGTCGCTGGGTTCGGGGGAGCCGAGGCTCATCGAGACGATCTTCGCGTCGACGTCGTTGGCGGCCCACTCCATGCCGGCGATGATCTGCGACTCGGTGCCGGAGCCCTCGTCGCTGAGGACCTTGCCGACGGCGAGGACGGCGCCGGGGGCGACGCCCTTCTCCTTGCCGTCGGAGCCGGCGCCGCTGCCGCCGACGGTGGAGGCGACGTGGGTGCCGTGGCCGTTGCGGTCGGCGACCTCCTCGCCCTCGATGAAGGACTTCGACTCGGCGACCCGGCCGGCGAGGTCGGGGTGGGCGAGGTCGGCGCCGGTGTCGAGGACGGCGACCTTGACGCCCTTGCCGGTGAGTCCGGCCTCCCAGGCCTTCGGGGTGCCGATCTGGGCGTTGGAGTCGGCCATGGCGGCCCGGACCCGGCCGTCGAGCCAGACCTTGACGGGGGCGGCGGGGGCGGCGGCGGTGCTGCGGGCGGCCGGGGCGGTGAAGGCCCGCCAGAAGGCGGCGGGGTCGGTGGCCGTGACGGCGGCGCCGCCGATGCTGGGCAGGGGGCGGACGGTTTCGGCGCCGCGCGGGGCGGCGGCCAGGCTCCGGGCGCCCTTGCCGCCGTAGGTGACGATCAGGGGCAGGTCGCCGGTGACGCCCTGCTCGACGAGGCCGGTGACGTCGAAGAGGCGCGGGTCCAGCGCGCCGGAGGCCAGGTGGGGGCGGGCCTCGTCGGGGATCACGGTGATCCGGCCGTTCGAGGTCCGCGTGCGTATCGCGCCGGTGGCGCCCTTCGCCCGGTCGACGGTGACGGTCCGCCGTCCGTCGCCGAGTTCGGTGAGGGTGACGCGGTCTCCGGTCACGAGGGTGACGGTGCTGCTCGTCGCGGACGCCTTGAAGGTGTCCGGCGGGGCGGAGGCGGTGGTCCCGGCGGCGGCGGTCTGCCCGGCCGAGAGCATCACGAGGGAGACGCCCGCGGCGAGCAGCCCGGCCCTTCCTCTGGCGATGGGTGTGGACATCGGCGACGTACTCCTCGTGGCCCCGGGGTCGGGGGTGTTCCGGGTGCCGCGAGGAGTCTTGGCTCAGGGAAGGGGTGTTGACCCCTGTCCTTCCTGGCGGTTATGTGCCGTGGCGGCCAACCGCCAGGACAGGCGGGGTCGTTCGGGGAGATTGCTCACGGAACTCGTAGAACTCACAGAACCCACGGAATCCATGGAGCTCACGAAGGTCACGGAGGTCACGGAGGTCACGAAGGTCACGAAGGTCACGGAGCTCACGGAGGTCAGGGAGGTCAGGGAGGTCACGGAGTCGGATCGAGGGCGTCGTAGCGGCGGAATCCGCGCCCGTACAGGGCGAGCAGTCCGACGGCGACGACGCAGGCGATCCCGCCGCCGGTGATCGCGACGGCCGGGGAGGTCAGGTCCGCGGCGGAGCCCGCGAGGAAGTCCCCGAGCCGGGGCCCGCCCGCGACGACCACGATGAAGACGCCCTGGAGCCGGCCGCGCATCTCGTCGGGGGCGGCGACCTGCATCATCGTGTTCCGGAAGATCATCGAGACGGTGTCGGAGTATCCGGCGAGGGCGAGGAACAGCAGTCCGAGCCAGAGGTTCCGGGTCAGTCCGAAGACGGCGATGGCGGTGCCCCAGCAGGCGACGGCGATCAGGATCGCCTGCCCGTGGTGGCGGATCCGGCCCTGCCAGCCGGACAGGACCCCGCCGAGCAGCGCCCCGAACGCGGGCGCGGCGACCAGGAGTCCGGCGGTCTTCGCGTCCCCGCCGTACCAGAGCACGGCCACGGCCGGGAAGAGGGCGCGGGGGTGGGCGAGGATCATCGCGCAGAAGTCGGAGAAGAACGTCATGCGCAGGTTGGGCCGGGTGGCGAGGAAGCGCAGCCCGTCGAGGACCGAGGCCCGCTTGCCGCCCTTGCGGTCGGGGAGCATCGACGGCAGCCGCCACATCGCGTACAGGCTCGCGGTGAAGGCGACGGCGTCGACGAGGTAGGCGGCCTGGTAGCCGGCGAGCCCGACGATCAGACCGCCGAGGCTGGGGCCGACGAGGGTGCCGAAGGTCATGACCATCGAGTTGAGCGCGTTGGCGGCGCGCAACTGCTCGGGCGGCAGGAGCCGGGGGATCATCGAGCTGCGGGCGGGCGAGTTGAGCGCGGCGCACACGGCCTGGAGGGCCACGATCGCGTACAGGAACCAGACGCGGTGGAAGCCGGCGAACGCGGCGCCCGCCAGCGCCACGGAGAGCACGGCGGAACCGGCGGCGCTGGCGAGGCCGAGCTTGCGACGGTCGACGGTGTCGGCGATCGCGCCGCCGTACAGGCCGAAGACGACGAGCGGGACGAGGGAGAAGAGTCCGACGAGCCCGACGGAGAAGGGCGAGCCGGTGATGTCGTACACCTGGAGGGAGATCGCGAGGGCGGTCATGCCCTGCCCGACCCAGGAGACGGTGTTCCCGAACCAGAGGCGGCGGTAGTCGGCGGAGGTGCGCAGCGGGGTGAGGTCGGCGAAGACCCGCCGGCGCTCCCGCTCGTGCTCCTGCTCGCGCGCGTCGGTGGCGGTCACGCGACGTCGTACCGCAGCTCGGGGCGCTCCCAGTGGACGCTGCCGGAGGGCGGGACGGTGCCGGTGCGGACGGCGCCGGTGCGCAGGTAGAACTCCTCGGAGGGCGGGTGCGCGACGACCTTCACGGAGCCGGCCCCGGCGGCCCTGGCCTGCCCGGCCATGTGCTCCATGAGCAGCCGCCCGATGCCGAGCCCCTGGGCCTCGTCGGCGACGAACGCGAGGTCGAGTTCGGCCTCGCCCCCGGCCCCGACCCCGATCCCGTCGACGAGCAGCGCGTAGAACCCGAGCACCTTGCCGTCCCCGCCCCCGTCTGCGGCGACGAAGACGGGATGGTGCTCGATGTAGGGACCACCCACCTGGTACCCCTCGACCATGGCGGCGTAGTCCCCCCGATAGGCCCGGGAGCCCCGTACGAGCCGGGTGAGCCGCCGGGAGTCGTCGGCGGTGGCACGCCGGATGGTGATGTCGGACATGGAGTGAGTATAGGGGCGGGTAGGGAATCCGCTCCTTACAGTTTGGTGAACGGGGAGACGGGAGGGCGAAGGCCCGACCTTCCGGGATTCGAACGGCCGATTCGGCAGGGGGTTCGGGAGTCGACCCGGGAGGGGTGCGGGAGGAGGGTGAAGATCGCCGTTGGGTTTACGATGCGTCATCATGCAAGCACGACGCGTCACCCCCGGTGCGCTTCCGGCTCCCGTTCGCGGGGGTGCCGTACAGGTCTCCGGAGCACCCCTCCTCGGCCTCTGCTTCAGGCCTTTCCGGGCAACACCCCCACCCGGTGACGGAACGCCGACCGCCGGACCGAGGGTTACGCATCGTCGCGGGCGGATGTGAGCACACGGGCCCGGAAACCGCACGCCCCCAGCGCACGTCAGCCCTCCGCACGCCCCCTCCTCCCGCGCCGCTTCGAACAGGCCGACCACGTCGATCCCCGGAAGCGGCGAGGAGGACCGGGCGGCCGCACTCCGACGGATCCGGCCCTGTCGTCCCCACACCCCCGCCGGCCCCCACCAGTCCCCACCCGCCCTCACCAAGGACATCCCCGCCATGACGTACTGCGCGCCGCCCTTACCCGGCGTCTCCCTCGCAGCCCCCGGCCCCCGACCGGTTCCGACGCCCCCCGGCGCGGGTCGGCTCGACCGGGCGCGGGCCCGGCTCGCCGCCCGGCTCGTGGCCGCCGCCGGGCCGGACGGCCTGCTGCGGGCACCCTGTGACAGCCGGATGCTGGAATCCGCCCTGGCCCTGCGCCTGCTGACGGTGACGGACGTGGATCCGGACGCGCGGGAACGGCTCACGCGCCGTCTGAAGACCGGCCTGGACGAGGGCGCCCCCGATCCCGTGCAGGAGGCGGCGGCCCGCGCGGCCCTCGGCGAGTGCGCGGACGGGCGGGGCGCCCTGGCCCGGCTGCTCGGCGGCTTCGACCACTTCACCGCCGGGCGCAAGCACCTGATGTTCCGGACGGTCCTGGCGGAGCTGGGCGCCGACGCGTTCGCCGAACTCCCCGACTCCGGCTCCGACCCCGACTCCGGCTCCGACCCCGGCTCGGTCTTCGAGGCGCGCGGCCAGCAGCGCTGGCTGATCACGGAGATGGCCGCCCTGAAGGTCCTGCACGCCTTCGGCACGCGTGCGCCCCGGCTCGTCACCGAGGACGACTGGCGGGCCCTGGAGCCCTGCGCGCTCCCCGGCCCGCCTCCGTACGGCAACCACCTCGCGCGGATCCTCGCCCTGCTCGCGCTGCGGCTGCACCCCCGGTACGCGGCGGCCGTCCGGGCGCGGGCGCGGGAGCTGCGGAACGTGCTGCGCGAGGACGGCGGGCTGCCGTTCCTCACGGGCATGGACGTCTTCGCGACGGCGACGGGCGGCCTCGCCCTGGCCGGCGCGGGGGCTCCCGCACTCACGCTGCGTTCCCTCGCGACCGCACTGACGCGGCATCAGAATCCTGACGGAGGATGGGGGTTCGACCGGGGGGTCGGACAGAGCGACGTGGACGACACGGCGTACTGCGTGGAGTTCCTGCGGACGGCGGCCCCGAAGCGGCCCGGAGTCGGAACCGAAACGGCGGCCGGCGAGCGGTACCTGCTCGCCCGGCAGGGCGCGGACGGCGGCTTCCCGACCTTCGAGCGCGGGACGGCCTCGGAGGTGGCGATAACGGCGGCGGCGGTGAACGCACTGGCTCCCGAGCCCGCGCACCGCGCGGCGGTCGCGGCCGCCGTCCGGTTCGTCACGGCCCGGCAGGAGGCGGTCGGCCCGTACGAGCGGAGCTGGAGCCTCAACGAGAGCAACGCCCTGTTCCGCACGGTCCTCGCCCACGACTCCTTCCTCGCGGTGGCGCCCGGCCACCCGGCGGCGGCCGGGGCGGCGCGGGCCCGGGCGCGGGCGGCGGCCCGGCTGCTGGAGACCCAGAACCGGGACGGCGGCTGGGGGCACGTGCCGTCGGACCCGAGCGACCCGATCAGTACGGCGTACGCGCTGATCGCCGTGGCCCGTACGCCGGGCGCGCGGGTCGCGACCGCGCGGGCGGTGCGCCACCTCCTGGAGCGGCAGCGGCCGGACGGCGGCTTCACGTCACGCCCGGACCAGGCGGGCCCCCGGCCGCTCGCCTACCACGTACCGCTCCTGACGGACGTCTGCGTGCTGCTCGGCCTGAACCACGCGCGCGCGGCGCTGGCAGGGCCCTGAAGGCATCGGGCGCAGCCGGAGAGATCCCACGGATCACGCGCGCGGGCCCGACGGGGATCCAGGAGGCTCAGGCGCAGCCGGAGAGGTCCTCGGGGTCGGCCGCGTCGAGCCGGACGGCCAGCGCGTGGAGCCGTTCGCGCAGGTCGCCGAGTTCCGCGAGGTCGAGGCCGGTGGCGGCGGCGATCCGGCGCGGCACGCCGAGGGCCTTCTCCCGCAGCGCGATCCCGGCCTCCGTGAGGCGCACGGTGACGGACCGCTCGTCCTCGGGGCTGCGCCGCCGCTCGACGTATCCGGCCGCCTCCAGCCGCTTGAGCAGCGGCGACAGGGTCCCGGAGTCGAGGCGCACCCGCTCCCCGATGCCCTTCACGGACAGCTCGCGGTGCTCCCAGAGCACGAGCATCACGAGGTACTGGGGGTAGGTGAGCCCGAGCTCCTTGAGGGCCTCGCGGTAGACGCCGTTGAAGGCGCGGGTCGCCGCGTGCAGCGAGAAGCAGATCTGCCGGTCGAGGCGCAGGAAGTCCCCGTCGGGAAGACCGACGAGGTCGTCGGGGAGGGTCTCGGACATCTCCATGCCTCCAGGATACGCGAGCACACCTCACGCGCGATTGAGTTGCGCACAACTAAATAGCGCGCTACAAATGAAGGGCCACCGCATCCCAGGACAGGACGGAAGAGGAACCCATGGACGCGATCTACACCGCCGTCGCCACCGCCAACGGCCGCGAGGGCCGCGCCGTCAGCTCCGACGGCCGCATCGACCTCCCCCTCGCCCACCCGCAGGCCCTCGGCGGCAACGGGCAGGGCACCAACCCCGAGCAGCTCTTCGCCGCCGGGTACGCGGCCTGTTTCGCGAGCGCGATGGGCGTGGTCGCCCGCCAGGAGAAGATCGACATCACGGACGCCTCCGTCACCGCCGAGGTCTCCATCGGCAAGGACCCCGCCGACGGCGGCTTCGGCCTCGCGGTCGTCATGCGCGCCGAGTTCCCGGAGCACCTCCAGGGCGAGGCGGGCCTGGCCCTCCTGAAGAAGACCCACGCCTTCTGCCCGTACTCCAAGGCCACCCGCGGCAACATCGAGGTCGAGCTGGTCGTCGAGTAACCAGACCACGCCCCCGCCCCCGCCTCCCCCTCCGGGCGGGAGCCGTACGAAGGTCCCGGTGCCGCCCCCGCGCGCCGGGACCTTCGCACGACCGGCACCGGGGGTTCGTCCGCCGTACGGCGGGCAGCCATGGGACGGCCGCCGGGCGGTGGCCCGTGGGCGCTGTCCTTGGGGCGCCCGTCGGGCAGGAGCCCGGCCGCCGCACGCGCGCCCCACCCGTGCCCGCCCCCACCCGGAGGAGAACTCCCCCATGGCCGACCTCGACCGCCGCCGGTTCCTTCAGTTGACCGGCGGCGCCGCCGCGTTCACCCTGCTCTCGGAGAGCATCGCCCGCGCCGCCGCGATACCGGCGCAGGGCTCCACCGGCACCCTCCAGGACGTCGAACACATCGTGGTCCTGATGCAGGAGAACCGTTCCTTCGACCACTACTTCGGCTCGCTGAAGGGGGTGCGCGGCTTCGGCGACCCCCGGCCGGTGACCCTGCCCAGCGGGAAGTCCGTCTGGAACCAGTCCGACGGCTCCAAGGTGACCCTGCCGTTCCGGCCGCAGAGCACGAAGCTGGGCATGGAGTTCCTCCAGGGCCTGAACCACGACTGGGCGGGCGGCCAGAAGGCCTTCGCGCAGGGCCGGTACGACCAGTGGATCCCGGCCAAGACCAAGGCCACGATGGCGTACCTCACGCGCGAGGACATCCCGTTCCACTACGCGCTCGCCGACGCGTTCACGATCTGCGACGCCTACCACTGCTCGTTCATCGGCTCCACCGACCCGAACCGCTACTACCTGTGGAGCGGCCACACCGGCAACGACGGCACGGGCGGCGGCCCGGTCCTCAACAACGCCGAGGCGGGGTACGGCTGGAAGACATATCCCGAGCGCCTGGAGGCGGCCGGGGTCTCCTGGCGGATCTACCAGGACGTCGGCGACGGCCTGGACGCGGCGGGCTCCTGGGGCTGGATCAACGACGCGTACCGGGGCAACTACGGCGACAACTCCCTCCTCTACTTCAACAGCTACCGCAACGCCCAGCCGGGGAACCCGCTGTACGACAAGGCCCGCACGGGTACGAACGCCAAGAACGGCGAGGGGCTCTTCGACCGGCTGCGCGCCGACGTCCAGGGCGGCCGGCTGCCGAAGGTCTCCTGGATCGCGGCCCCGGAGGCCTTCTCCGAGCACGCGAACTGGCCCTCCAACTACGGCGCCTGGTACATCGCGCAGGTCCTGGACGCGCTGACCTCGAACCCGGACGTGTGGGCGCGCACGGCGCTGTTCCTCACGTACGACGAGAACGACGGCTTCTTCGACCACGTGGTCCCGCCGTACGTCCCGGCCTCGGCGGCGCAGGGCCTCTCCACGGTCGCGACCGCCCTGGACCACTTCCCCGGGAAGACGGGGTACGCCGCCGGCCCCTACGGCCTCGGCCCGCGCGTCCCGATGATCGTCGTCTCGCCCTGGTCGAAGGGCGGCTACACCTGCTCGGAGACCTTCGACCACACCTCGGTCATCCGCTTCATGGAGGCGCGCTTCGGCGTCCGGGAGCCGCAGATCTCCCCCTGGCGGCGGGCCGTCTGCGGCGATCTGACCTCGGCCTTCGACTTCACGCGCACGGACGCCCGGCCGGCCGCGCTGCCGCCGACCGCCGGCTACTACCCGCCGGACCGGGACCGCCACCCCGACTTCCCGGCCACCGCGCCCGCGACGGGCACGATGCCCCGCCAGGAGCGGGGCGCGAAGCCGACCCGCCCGCTGAAGTACGCGCCGTACGTGGACGGCGCCGCCGACACGGCGGCCGGCACCTACCGCCTGACCTTCGGCGCGGGCCCCGGCGCGGGCGCGCAGTTCCACGTCACCTCGGCGAACCGCACGGACGCGCCCTGGACGTACACGGCGGAGGCGGGCAAGTCGATCGCGGACACCTGGAACACGAAGTACTCGGCCGGCCTCACCGACCTCACGGTCCACGGCCCGAACGGCTTCCTGCGCCGCTTCCGCTCCCCCGGCAAGACGGCCGTCCCGGAGGTCGCCGCCCGCCACAACGCCGCCACGGGCCGCCTGGACCTGACCTTCACCAACACGGGCGCGACCACGACGGTGACCGTCACCGACGCCTACGGGGGCACCCCGAAGACCCTGACGGTCACCAAGGGCGCCACGACCACCCACACGGTCACCCCGGCCACCGGCCACCGCTGGTACGACGTGACGATCACCTCGCCCGTCTCCCCCGACTACCTCCGCCGCCTCGCGGGCCACGTGGAGACGGGCACCCCGGACGTCTCGGACCCGGGGATCCTGACGTACTGACCGGCCCGCCCCGCGCTCCGCACCGGCTCCCCCGCCGGCGCGGGGCGCGGGCGCACGCGCGCTCGAAAGGCGGTCGGAGTGGCGAACGGGTGATTCCGGCGTGTCCCTCTGGTGGCACGCGTCACGACGGTTGCATCGTGGGCGCAGGCATCGCGGATGCCCGGCGCATCCGCGGGCAAAACCTTCCTGCGCTCACGAACGGTGAGTGGGGCGGGTGGGACTCGAACCCACGGCCGACGGATTATGAGTCCGCTGCTCTAACCGGCTGAGCTACCGCCCCGTTCGGTGAGGCGCGTACATGTGTGCGCGCCGTCTGCCGCAGCATAGCCGCTCATACGATCTCCTGCTCCGGATGATCGACTCTGCTCGACCATGAGGACTCCCCCGCGCCCCGCGCGGTTCCCCCGGACGCGAAAAAGGACCCCGAAGGGTCCTCTTCCGTTCCGCTCCCCCGGCTGGACTCGAACCAGCAACCCTCCGGTTAACAGCCGAATGCTCTGCCAATTGAGCTACAGGGGATCGCGCTCCCCCGACTGGACTCGAACCAGTAACCTGCCGGTTAACAGCCGGCTGCTCTGCCAATTGAGCTACAGGGGATTGCTGCGTTGCACCGAACGGATCCACCTCGGGCCTTCCCGGGCGGCGCTCGCTCGCTGCGACACATACATTAGCGCAAGCAGGGGGGTGCTCCGCCAATCGGTATCGCCGTGGCACCGCCGTGGACACCGGCGATGCGTCGGGGGCGCATCAGTGAAGCTCTTCAGGGAAGGTGTTGGCCATGCGATACAAGCTGACCTTCGTCATCGGACTCGCCCTCGGCTACGTGATCGGAACGCGGGCCGGACGCGAGCGCTACGAGCAGTTGAAGAAGTCCGCCAAGGAGTTCACCGACAACCCGGCCGTGCGGAACGCCGCCGAGTCCGCCGCCCAGACCGGGCGGCAGGTCGCCGGCAAGGCCGCGCACGTCGTGGGCGACAAGGTGGGCGACCACCTGCCGCCCGCCGTGGCCGACAAGGTCCACGCGCTGCGCGAGCGCGGCCAGAGCAACGGAAAGGTCGCGAACGACGAGTGGGGCACCAGCAACACCTGAGGCCCCGCGTGCGGCAGAATCTGTCCCATGGGGATAGTCGCCGGACTGGACAGCTCTGCCGAGTTCACACGCATCGTCGTCTGTGACGCCGACACGGGTGCCGTACTGCGCCAGGGGTACGCCTCGCACCCCGGCGAGCCGAAGGCCGTGGACGTCGATCCGCAGACCTGGCTGCTCTCGCTCGGGGAGGCCGCCACCGGCGGTCTCCTGGAGGGCGTGGAGGCCATCGGCGTGTCCGCGCAGCAGCACGGGCTCGTGCCGCTCGACGCGCAGGGCGGCCTCGTGCGGCCCGCGCTCGTGCGCAACGACAAGCGGGCGCAGGTCGCCGCCGCCGACCTCGTCGACGGGCTCGGCGGGCGGCACGCCTGGGCCGAGGCCGTCGGCAGCGTGCCCTCCGCCGGGCAGCCGGTCGCCAAGCTGCGCTGGCTGGCCCGCACCGAGCCCGAGCACGCCCGGCGCACCGCCCTCGTTCTCCAGCCGCACGACTGGCTGGTCTGGCAGCTCCTCGGCCGCCCCGCGCGCCGCACCACCGACCGCGGCGCCGCCTCCGCCACCGGCTACTGGTCGGCCCGCACCGGCGCGTACCGCCCCGATCTGGTCGAGCTCGCACTCGGGCACCAGGCCGCGCTGCCCGAGGTCCTCGGGCCCGCCGACGCCGCCGGCACCACCCCCGAGGGCCTGCTGATCTCCGCCGGCACCGGCGAGACGATGGCCGCCGCCCTCGGCCTGGGGCTCGGCCCCGGCGACGCGGTGGTCTCGCTCGGCGCCTCCGGCTCCGTGATGGCCGTGCACCACGAGGCCCTCGCCGACCCCGGCGGCATGATCACCTCCTTCGCCGACGCCACCGGCATGCACCTGCCGGTCGTCTCCACCTCCAACGCGGTGCGGGCGCTGCGCGGCACCGCCGAGATGCTGGGCCTCGACTCCCTCGAAGAGCTCTCCGCGCTCGCCCTGAAGTCGACGCCGGGCGCCTCCGGGCTCGTCCTGCTGCCCTATCTGGAGGGCGAGCGGACCCCGAGCCTGCCGCACGCGGCGGGCACGCTCAGCGGGCTGCGGCGCGAGTCGATGAAGCCCGAGCACCTGGCGCGGGCCGCGTTCGAGGGGATGCTCTGCTCGCTCACCGACGCCCTGGACGTGCTGCGCGGGCGGGGCGTGGAGGTGCGGCGGGTCTTCCTGCTCGGCGCCGCCGCCGCGCTGCACGCGGTGCAGGCGCTCTCGCCGGCCCTCTTCGGTGCGCAGGTCGTCGTCCCCCAGCCGGCCGACTACGCGGCGCTCGGCGCGGCCCGGCAGGCCGCCTGGGCCCTCGGGGTCGCGCGGGGCACCCTCTCGCCCTCCGCTCCCCCGGCCTGGCAGGGCGCCGCCGCGCAGGTCCTGGAGCCGGGCGACGAGCTGGCGGCGGGGAAGGCCGTGCGGCAGCAGTACACGGCGACGCGGGAGCAGATCCACCCGGGCGCGTTCGGCGGGTAGCGGGGCCCGGGAGGCCCAGGCCGGGCGCGTGAGGGACCCTCCCGGGTCCCTTCGTAAAGACTTCCCCAGGGTTTCCACCGCCCCGGAAACCGGTCGTAACGGCCCGGGGCCGCGGGCGATAGTAAGTCCCGTGCTCATAAGACTTCTCCGGACCCACCTACGGCCGTATCGAAAACCCATCGCGCTGCTCGTGCTGCTCCAGTTCCTGCAGACCTGCGCGAGCCTCTACCTGCCGACCTTGAACGCC
This sequence comes from Streptomyces sp. NPDC007872, assembly GCF_042868165.1. Classification (NCBI taxonomy): domain Bacteria; kingdom Bacillati; phylum Actinomycetota; class Actinomycetes; order Kitasatosporales; family Streptomycetaceae; genus Streptomyces; species Streptomyces sp. NPDC007872. The sequence continues at coordinate 523,413 of NZ_JBIAEA010000002.1, read as the reverse complement.
GACATCATCGACAACGGCGTCGTGCACGGGGACACCGGCTACATCCTCCGGTTCGGCGCCCTGATGGTCGGCGTCTCCGTCGTGCAGGTCGTCTGCAACGTCGGGGCCGTGTACTACGGCGCGCGGACCGCGTCCGCCCTCGGCCGGGACGTGCGCGGCGCCGTCTTCGACCGGGTGCAGTCCTTCTCCGCCCGGGAGCTGGGGCACTTCGGCGCGCCCTCGCTGATCACCCGCACGACCAACGACGTGCAGCAGGTCCAGACGCTGGTCCTCATGGCGTTCACGCTGATGGTCTCCGCGCCCATCATGTGCGTCGGCGGCATCGTGATGGCGCTCGGCCAGGACGTGCCGCTCTCGGGCGTGCTGCTCGCGGTGGTGCCGGTGCTCGGCGTCTCCGTGTCGCTGATCGTGCGGCGGATGCGGCCGCTCTTCCGGACCATGCAGACGCGCCTCGACACGGTGAACCGGGTGCTGCGCGAGCAGATCACCGGCAACCGGGTCATCCGGGCCTTCGTGAAGGACGGGTACGAGGAGGAGCGCTTCCGGGGGGCCAACGGCGAGCTGACCGACGTGTCGATGGCGACCGGCCGGCTGATGGCGCTGATGTTCCCGACGGTGATGACGGTCGTGAACGTGTCCAGCGTGGCCGTGGTCTGGTTCGGCGCGCACCGCATCGACGGCGGCGACATGGAGATCGGCGCGCTGACCGCCTTCCTCGCCTATCTGATGCAGATCGTGATGGCCGTCATGATGGCCACCTTCATGTTCATGATGGTGCCGCGCGCCGAGGTCTGCGCCGAGCGCATCGAGGAGGTCCTCGCGACCGACTCCAGCGTGGTGCCGCCGGCCGACCCGGTGACGGCGCTCGACCGGCGCGGGCACCTGGAGGTCAGGAGCGCGGAGTTCCGCTACCCGGGCGCGGAGGAGCCGGTCCTCAAGGACGTCGGGCTCGTCGCCCGGCCCGGCGAGACCACCGCGATCATCGGTTCGACGGGCAGCGGCAAGTCGACCCTGCTCGGGCTCGTGCCCCGGCTCTTCGACGCGACCGGCGGCGAGGTCCTCGTGGACGGCGTGGACGTCCGCGCCCTCGCCCCCGCCCTCATGGCCAGGACCGTCGGACTCGTGCCCCAGAAGCCGTACCTCTTCTCGGGGACGGTGGCGACGAACCTGCGGTACGGGAAGCCCGACGCGACCGACGAGGAGCTGTGGCACGCCCTGGAGGTCGCCCAGGCCGCCGACTTCGTACGGAAGCTGGAGCACGGTCTGAACGCGCCGATCGCGCAGGGCGGCACCAACGTCTCCGGCGGGCAGCGGCAGCGGCTCGCCATCGCGCGGACGCTCGTGCAGCGGCCGGAGATCTACCTGTTCGACGACTCGTTCTCCGCGCTCGACTACGAGACGGACGCCCTGCTGCGGGCCGCGCTCGCCGAGGAGACGGCCGACTCGACCGTGGTGATCGTCGCCCAGCGGGTGTCGACCATCCGGGACGCCGACCGGATCGTGGTCCTCGACGAGGGCCGGGTCGTGGGCACCGGGCGGCACCACGAGCTGATGGCGGACAACGGGACGTACCGGGAGATCGTGCTCTCCCAGCTCACCGAGGCGGAGGCAGCCTGATGGCCGGTCCTGGCGGACGCATGATGGCCGGTGGCGGCCCCGACCAGCGGTCGATGGACTTCAAGGGCTCGGGCAGGCGGCTGCTGAGGCAGCTCGCGCCGGAGCGCGGGACGCTCTGGGTGATGCTGGTCGCCGGCGTGCTCTCGGTGGCGGCCTCCGTGGTCGGGCCGAAGATCCTGGGCCGGGCGACGGACCTGATCTTCGCCGGTGTGATCGGACGGCAGACGGACCCGGGCACGACGAAGGCGGAGACCCTGGAGCGACTGCGCGCCGGGGGGCAGGACGGCATGGCGGACATGCTGTCGGGGGTCGACTTCACCCCGGGGCAGGGGATCGACTTCTCGGCCGTGGGCGGGGTGCTGCTCCTGGTCCTCGCGGTGTACGTGGCGGCGGGCCTGCTGATGCTGGTCTCCACCCGGCTGTCGATCAAGGTGATCAACCGGACGGTCTACCGGATGCGGGAGGACGTCCAGACGAAGCTGGCGCGGCTGCCGCTGTCGTACTTCGACAGGGCCAAGCGCGGCGAGGTGCTGTCCCGGGCGACCAACGACATCGACAACATCTCGCAGACGCTCCAGCAGTCGATGGGCCAGCTCGTCAACTCGCTGCTCACGATCGTGGGCGTCCTGGCGATGATGTTCTGGATCTCGCCGCTGCTCGCCCTGGTGGCGCTGGTGACGGTGCCGGTGTCGGTGTTCGTGGCGGCGCGGATCGGCAAGCGCTCGCAGCCGCACTTCGTGCAGCAGTGGAAGTCCACGGGCACGCTCAACGCGCACATCGAGGAGATGTACACCGGGCACGCCCTGGTGAAGGTCTTCGGGCGGCAGGAGGAGTCCGCGCGGGACTTCCGCGAGCAGAACGAGGCGCTGTACGAGGCCGGGTTCAAGGCGCAGTTCAACTCCGGCGTGATGCAGCCGGTGATGTTCTTCGTGTCGAACATCAACTACGTCCTGGTGGCCGTGGTCGGCGGTCTGCGGGTGGCGAGCGGCACGCTCTCCATCGGCGACGTGCAGGCCTTCATCCAGTACTCGCGCCAGTTCTCGATGCCGCTGACGCAGGTGGCGTCGATGGCGAACCTGGTGCAGTCGGGCGTGGCCTCGGCCGAGCGGGTCTTCGAGCTGCTCGACGCGGAGGAGCAGGAGCCGGACGCCCCGACGGGCGAGAGGCCCCTGGAGTCCGAGGGCCGGGTCGCCCTGGAGCACGTCTCCTTCCGCTACGAGGAGGACAAGCCGCTCATCGAGGACCTGTCCCTGACGGTGGAGCCGGGCCAGACCGTCGCGATCGTCGGTCCGACGGGCGCGGGCAAGACGACCCTGGTCAACCTGCTGATGCGGTTCTACGAGGTGACGGGCGGCCGGATCACCCTGGACGGGGTGGACATCGCGAAGACGTCCCGCGAGCGACTGCGGAGCGGGATCGGGATGGTCCTCCAGGACACCTGGCTCTTCGGCGGGACGATCGCGGACAACATCGCGTACGGCGCGACGCGTCCGGTGACCCGGGAGGAGATCGAGGAGGCGGCGCGGGCCGCGCACGCCGACCGGTTCGTCCGGACCCTGCCCGACGGGTACGACACGGTCCTCGACGACGAGGGGGCGGGGGTGAGCGCGGGCGAGAAGCAGCTCATCACCATCGCGCGCGCGTTCCTCTCCGACCCGGTGATCCTCGTCCTGGACGAGGCCACCAGCTCGGTCGACACCCGCACCGAGGTCCTGATCCAGAAGGCGATGGCCCGCCTCGCCCACGGCCGCACCTCGTTCGTGATCGCCCACCGGCTCTCCACGATCCGGGACGCGGACGTGATCCTGGTGATGGAGAACGGCTCGATCGTCGAGCAGGGCACGCACGAGGAGCTGCTGGCGTCGGGCGGGGCGTACTCCCGCCTGTACGCGGCGCAGTTCGCGCAGGCGGTCGTCGAGGTCGAGTGACGGCGGACGGCCCGTACCGCTCCACGGGCGGTGCGGGCCGCGGGCCGGTCTCAGTCCAGGTACCCCCTGAGCTGGTCCGCGTAGGCGTGGTCGCGGAGTTTGTTGAGGGTCTTGGACTCGATCTGGCGGATGCGTTCGCGGGTGACGCCGAAGAGCTGCCCGATCTCCTCCAGGGTGCGGGGGCGGCCGTCGTCGAGGCCGTAGCGGAGCTGGACGACCTTGCGTTCGCGTTCGCCCAGGGTGGAGAGGACGTCCTCCAGGTGGCGGCGCAGGAGGAGGAAGGCGGCGGACTCGACCGGGGAGGCGGCGTCGCCGTCCTCGATGAGGTCGCCGAGGGCGACGTCCTCCTCCTCGCCGACGGGGGTGTGCAGGGAGACCGGTTCCTGGGCGAGGCGGAGGACCTCCCCGATGCGCTCGGGGGGCAGGTCCAGGTGGGCGGCGACCTCTTCGGCGGTGGGCTCGTAGCCGCGTTCCTGGAGCATGCGGCGCTGGACGCGGATGACCCGGTTGATGAGTTCGACGACGTGGACGGGGACGCGGATGGTGCGGGCCTGGTCGGCGAGGGCGCGGGACATGGCCTGGCGGATCCACCAGGTGGCGTACGTGGAGAACTTGTAGCCGCGCGCGTAGTCGAACTTCTCGACGGCCCGGATGAGGCCGAGGTTGCCCTCCTGGACGAGGTCGAGCATGGTCAGGCCCCGGCCCACGTACCGCTTGGCGACGGAGACGACGAGGCGGAGGTTGGCCTCGATGAGCCTGCGCTTCGCGATCCTGCCGAGGACGACGAGGCGGTCCAGGTCGCCGGCGAGGCGGGTGTCCAGGTCCGGGGTGCCGGCCAGTTTCTCCTCGGCGAAGAGGCCGGCCTCGACGCGGCGGGCCAGTTCGACCTCCTCCTCGGCGGTGAGGAGGGGGATGCGGCCGATCTCGCGCAGGTACTGGCGGAAGAGGTCGGAGGAGGGGCCGTTGCCGCCGGGGTCCGGGCGGCCGCGCGGGGCCGGGACCGGGACCGCGGGCTCCTCCACCTCCTCGACGGCCTCCGCCCGGTCCTGCTGGTCCTGCTGGTCCTGCTGGTCCTGCTGGTCCTGCGGCACGGTCTGGGTCTGCACGGCGGGCGACCTCCAGGAGGAGCGGAACGGCACCGTCGTCCAGTGTGGGGTACGACACATCGCCGCCACGAGGGGCGTGCGGTGACTTTTTGAGTCCGCCGGGTGACCGTGCGTCAGAGCGCGGCGGCGCCGTTGTTCCGCAGGGACTGCCCGTACTGGGTGAGCACCCACAGCTCGTTCTGCACGGCCGCGACCTTCTCCGGGTCGCCGTTCGGGCCGAGGCGGGCCAGGGTGCCCTGGACGTCGCGGATGCGGCGGTCGACGGCGCGCAGGCGGACGGTGACGAGCTGGTCGCCCGCGTAGGCCTCGTCGACCGTCTTGGCGAAGATCGTCTCGACGGCGAGTTCGGTGACGAGGGCGCGGACCGTGTCGTTCGGGGCGGCCGCGCGGACGGCGTCGAGGTAGTCGGCGGGGGCGCCGGTGGCGCCGCCGGCGTCCTGGACGCACTGGCGCACGGCCGCGTAGGGCGGGGCGGTGAACTCGTCGACGCCGTAGGCGTCGAAGGCCGGGGAGACCAGTTCGGGCCGCTGGAGGGCGAGCTTGAGGAGTTCGCGCTCGGTGCGGTGGGCGGGGCTGCGCAGGTTGAGCGCGGGGCCCGGCGGGGCCACGGGGGCCTGGATCGCGGGCGTCTCGCGGCGCGGCCGGTGGTCGTCCGTACGGCCCCGGCCGCCGCGGTCGCGCTGCCAGTGGGCGATCTGGCTGACCCGGTGCACGACGAACCGCTCGTCCATGATCCCGAGCATGCCCGCGAGTTGGACGGCGACGCCGTGCCGCACGGCCAGGTTCTTGAGCTTGGCGACGATCGGGGCGGCCTCGTCCAGGGCGGCGGCCCGGCCCGCCGGGGTCTCCAGGTCGTAGCGCCGCACGATCTGGCGGAGGGCGAACTCGAAGAGCGGGGTGCGGGGTTCGACCAGGTCGGCGACGGCCTCGTCGCCCTTGGCGAGCCGCAGGTCACAGGGGTCCATGCCCTCGGGGGCGACCGCGATGTACGTCTCGGCGGCGAACTTCTGGTCGTCCTCGAAGGCGCGCAGGGCGGCCTTCTGGCCGGCGGCGTCGCCGTCGAAGGTGAAGATGACGCGGGCCGAGCCGTTGTCCATGAGGAGGCGGCGGAGGATCTTGACGTGGTCGCCGCCGAAGGCGGTGCCGCAGGTGGCGATGGCGGTGGTGACCCCGGCGAGGTGGCAGGCCATGACGTCGGTGTAGCCCTCGACGACGACGGCCCGGCTGCTCTTGGCGATCTCCTTCTTGGCGAGGTCGATGCCGTAGAGGACCTGGGACTTCTTGTAGACCGGGGTCTCGGGGGTGTTGAGGTACTTGGGTCCGTTGTCGTCGTCGCGGAGCTTGCGCGCGCCGAAGCCGACGATCTCGCCGCCGACGTCCTTGATCGGCCACATGAGCCGGCCGCGGAAGCGGTCGATGGGGCCGCGGCGGCCGTCCTGGGAGAGTCCGGAGAGGATCAGCTCCTTGTCGGAGAAGCCCTTGCCGCGCAGGAAGCGGGTGAGGTGGTCCCAGCCTGCCGGGGAGTAGCCGACGCCGAAGTGCTCGGCGGCGGCCTGGTCGAAGCCGCGCTCGGCGAGGAACTTCCGGCCGATCTCGGCCTCGGCGGAGCCGAGCTGTTCGGCGTAGTAGCGGGCGGCGGCCTGGTGGGCCTCGATCAGGCGGATGCGCTCGCCGCGCTGGTGGCCGGGGTTGTAGCCGCCCTCCTCGTACCGCAGCGTGATGCCCGCCTTGGCGGCGAGGCGCTCGACCGTCTCCGAGAAGGAGAGGTGGTCGATCTTCATCACGAAGGCGATGGTGTCGCCGCCCTCCTGGCAGCCGAAGCAGTGGAAGAGTCCCTTGCTCGGGCTGACCTGGAAGGAGGGCGACTTCTCGTCGTGGAAGGGGCAGAGCCCCTTGAGGTTCCCGCCGCCCGCGTTGCGCAACTGGAGGTATTCGGACACGACGGCGTCGATCGGGACGGCGTCCCGCACCGCCTTCACGTCGTCGTCGTTGATCCTGCCTGCCACGCGTGAAGTCTACGGGGAGGCGGGGGTGATCAGATCAGCCCGTCCAGGGGTACGGAGGGGTCCGCGAGGGCCTCGGGGTCCACCGGCATCCGGGAGCGGACGAGGTTCCGGATCGGCTCTGTGACGTCCCACACGTTCACGTTCATCCCGGCGAGGACGCGGCCTTCCTTGAGCCAGAAGGCGATGAACTCGCGCTTGCCGGTGTCGCCGCGGACCACGACCTGGTCGTACGAGCCGGGGGGCGCCCAGCCCGAGTACTCCATGCCCAGGTCGTACTGGTCGGTGAAGAAGTAGGGCACGCGGTCGTACGAGACGGGCTTGCCGAGCATGGCGCGGGCGGCGGCGGGGCCGCCGTCGAGGGCGTTGGCCCAGTGCTCGACGCGCAGCCGGGTGCGCAGGAGCGGGTGGTGGGCGGCGGCCACGTCCCCGGCGGCGAAGATGTCGGGGTCGGAGGTGCGCAGGGACTCGTCGACGGCGACGCCGCCGCCGTCGGCCCGGTCGACGAGGGCGAGCCCGGAGTTCTCGGCGAGGGCGGTGCGGGGGGCGGCGCCGATCGCGGCGAGGACGGCGTGCGCCGGGTGCTCCTCGCCGTCGTCGGTGCGGACGGCGAGGACCAGGCCGTCCTGGCCGACGATCTCGGTGAGCCGGGCGCCGAAGTGGAAGCGGACGCCGTGGTCGCTGTGGAGGTCGGCGAAGAGCTGGCCGAGCTCGGGGCCGAGGACCCGGTGGAGCGGGGTGGGGTCGGCCTCGACGACGGTGACCTCGGCGCCGTAGCCACGGGCGGCGGCGGCGGCCTCCAGGCCGATCCAGCCGCCGCCGGCGATCACCAGGTGTCCGTTGTCCCGGCCGAGTCCGGCGAGGACCTGGCGGAGCCGGTCGGCGTGGGCGAGCCGGCGCAGGTGGTGGACGCCGGTGAGGTCGGTGCCGGGGACGTCGAGGCGGCGGGGCTCGGAGCCGGTGGCCAGGAGCAGCTTGTCGTAGCGGATGACGGTGCCGTCGCCGAGGCGGACCGTGCGGGCCTCGCGGTCGATCGCGGTGACGGCCTGTCCGAGGTGCAGCTCGACGTCGTTCGCCGCGTACCAGGCGGGTTCGTGGACGAGGGTGCTGTCGCGCTCCTTCGCGCCGGTGAGGTAGCCCTTGGAGAGGGGTGGGCGCTCGTAGGGGTGGTCGCGTTCGTCTCCGATGAGGATCACCCGGCCGTTGAACCCTTCGGCGCGCAGGGTCTCCGCCGCCTTGGCCCCTGCCAGGCCCCCGCCGACGATGACAAAGGTCTGATCTGCGTCGACCACGTCGTTTCCTCCTCGTTGCGACCGGTTCCAACCTACGCCCCCGGGCGTTCTTCGGGCCGTACCGCCCCGGGGCCGCATGCGAGCGTCCCGCACGGAGGGGGACGGCGGAAGAGGGCCGTACGGTCCCTCACCGCACCCGCGGCTGGTGGAAGCGGGCGTGGAGGGCGCGGGCGGAGGCGTCGGTGAGGGAGGCGATCTGGTCGACGACCACGCGCTTGCGGGCCCGGTCGTCGGGGGCCTTGTCGTACGCGGCGCGGAACTGCGGTTCGAGGCCGTCGGGGGCGCGGGCGACGAGCGCCTCGGCGAGTTCGGCGACGACGATCCGCTGGTCGGCGCGGAGGGCCTCCTGCTCGGCGCGCTGCATCACGTACCGGTCGGCGACGGCCTTGAGGACGGCGCACTCGTTGCGCGTGGAGCGGGGGACGACGAGCTCGGCGGCGTAGCGGGTGAGGCGGCCCGAGCCTCCCCCAGTGCCTGAACGGCCTGGGCGGTGCCCCCATGCCTGCCGGGTGGCGCCCTCGGCGGCGAGGCAGAAGCGGCCGATGAGCTGGCTGGTGGCGTCCTTGAGGCGGGCCTGGGCGACGGCCGAGCCGTCGTAGCCGTGCGGCCACCACTCCTGGTCGACGAGCCGGTCCAGGGCCTCGGCCAGCTCCTGCGGGTCGGTGTCCTCGGGTACGTAGCGGCCGATGGCGACCTGCCAGATGTCGGCGCGCTCGGGCTCGGCGAGGAGGAGGTTGGGGTCGATGTGCCCTGCGTGCAGGCCGTCCTCGAAGTCGTGGACCGAGTAGGCCACGTCGTCGGACCAGTCCATGACCTGGGCCTCGAAGCACTTGCGGTGGGCGGGGGCGCCCCGCCGGACCCACTCGAAGACGGGCAGGTCGTCCTCGTAGACGCCGAACTTGGGCGAGCCGGGGTCCTGGGGGTGGCCGCCGCGTCCCCAGGGGTACTTGGTGGCGGCGTCGAGGGCGGCGCGGGTGAGGTTGAGGCCGACGCTGACGAGTTCGCCGTCGGCGTCCTTGACGAAGCGCTTGGGCTCGATGCGGGTGAGGAGGCGGAGCGACTGGGCGTTGCCCTCGAAGCCGCCGCAGTCCTTGGCGACGTCGTTGAGCGCCTGTTCGCCGTTGTGCCCGAAGGGCGGGTGGCCCATGTCGTGGGAGAGGCAGGCGGCCTCGACGAGGTCGGGGTCGCAGCCGAGGGCGGCGCCGAGCTCGCGGCCGACCTGGGCGCACTCCAGGGAGTGGGTGAGCCGGGTGCGGGGGCTGGCGTCCCAGGCGTGGCTCCTGGTGCCGGGGGTGACGACCTGGGTCTTGCCGGCGAGGCGGCGGAGCGCGGCGGAGTGCAGCACGCGGGCGCGGTCGCGCTGGAAGGCGGTGCGGCCCGGCTGCTTGTCGGGCTCGGGGTCCCAGCGCTCGGTCGCGGCGGGGTCGTATCCGGGGATCTCGGGGGTGTCGGTGCTGTCCTTGGTGTCCTTGATGCCTTCCATGTCCCCGAAGGTAACCGGAGGGGCCGACAGAAGCGCTCAGACGACGGCGAGTTCCCGCCCGTGGAGGGCGGCGGAGGCGGCGAGCGCGCGGTCGTGGCGGTGGAGGACCAGGCGGGCGAGGGCCGGGTGGGCGCCGAGCGGTGCGGCGGCGATCCAGGGGGTGTGGGCGGCGGCGCGGGCGGCGAAGAGGCCGGGGGCGGTGAAGCAGGAGGCGACCGCGATCCGGTGGCGGCCCCGGGCGGCGAGGGCGGCGACGGCCTCGGGGACGGTGGGCGCGGCGGCGGAGGCGTACGCGGGGACGACGGGCACGCCGCCGAGGCGCTCGCCGAGGAGGGCGGCGATGCGGCGGGTCTCGGCGCCGGACCGGGGGTCGCGGGAGCCGGCGGCGGCGAGGACGACGCCGGTGGTGCGCGGGTCGTGGGCGTCGGGGTGTCCGTCGGGGCTCCAGCCCGCTTCGGCGAGGCGGCCTGCGAGGGCCTCGGCGAGGAGGGGGTGGGCGCCGAGGGGCGCGGCGACGCGGGCCCGGAGACCGGATACGGCGGCGACGGCGGCGGGCAGGTCGTGGGTGACGTGGTGGCCGGGGGCGAAGAGGAGGGGGACGAGGACCGCCTCCCTCCCCTCGGCGGCGAGGTCGGCGAGGGTCTCGTCGAGGAGGGGGGCGTTCAGCTCGATGTGGGCGAGGCGCACGTCGAGCCCGGGACGGAGCGCGCGGACCCGGTCGAGGAGCCGGAGGAGGGTGGCGCGGGCGCGGGGGTCGCGGCTGCCGTGCCCGACGGCGACGAGGGCCGCCGGCCGGCGGGCGGGGGCGGTGCGGTGGTGCGCGGGGGCGGTGCGGTGGTGCATGGCGGGTGTACCTCCTCGTCGGACTTCCCCTGCGGGAGGCCGTACGGACGCACCCGGCCGGACTCCTCCGGCGGGCGGCCACGGGGCGGGGGCGTCGGCGCCTCCGGCGGGTGGGGGCGGGGTGAAGGCGTCCGCGCCTCCGGCGGACCGGTGCCGGAGGGGAACGGCCGTGCCTCCGGTGGGCGGGTGCCGGACGACGGTGTCCGTACCTCCGGTGGGCGGGTGCCGGACGACGGTGTCCGGGCCCCTGGCGTCCGTACTCCCGGCGGGCGGATGCCGGGTGGAGACGTCCGTGCCTCCGGCAGGCCGGTGACGGACGACGGTGTCCGTGCTCCCGGCGTCCGGGGCCCCGGCGGGCCGGTGTCGGGCGAGGGCGGCCGTACCTCCGGCGGCAGCGCCCCCGGCAGGCGGCCCCCCGCGCAGCGGTTGCCGTACGGGTGTACCTCGCCGAGACGGTTTCCGAGGTGCTCGGTGATTCTGCCGAGCAGCTCGGCGGTGGTGTCGAACGTGCTGTCCGGCTCCGTCATGGACCGATCCTGGCGGTGGCACGTTGCCGGTCCGTTGCGGCCGGGGGCACGGCTGTTTTCCACGGCCTCACCGTCGCCGTGCGCGCCCTGTCAGGTCGCTTCCGGGCGCCACGCGTACCGGACGTCCGGTTCGCGCTCCTCGTTGCGCGAGCCGTCGGTGTGCTCGGCGGCGACGAAGCCGTGCCGTTCGTAGAAGCGCCGCGCCGGGGCGTTGACCTGGAACGTCCAGAGCTCCAGGCCGGCCGGGCTGCGCCGCTTGGCCAGGTGCACGAGCCGGTCGCCGACGCCCCGGCCGCGCCACGGCGGGTCGACGTAGAGCTGGTCGAGCTCCTCGCCGTCCAGGACCATCACGGCGACGGCCGAGCCCCCGGCCGTCGCCACCCAGGTCTCCCGGTGGGGGACGAGCAGCTCCCGGAACCAGGCCCTGACCTCGTCGTCCGTGTGCGCCCGGCGCACGTCCGGGAGCGCCGCCGCGTAGGAGCGCAGCCAGACCTCGGCTGCCGCCCCGGCGTCGGAGCCGGCCGCGCGGCGGACGACGAGGTCGTCGATCTTCGTGTCCTTCATGATCCGGATCGTACGGAGCCCGCCGCCTCCCCTCCCCTCTTTTTTCGTTCCGAATCACGGAATATCTTTTCCACCATGAGAATGTCCCCCGCGCCGCTCCCCCGGCGCGCCGCCGCCGAGTTCATCGGCACCGCCGCCCTCGTCGCCGTCGTCGTCGGCTCCGGCATCCGCGCCGACTCCCTCAGCCAGGACACCGGCGTCCGGCTGCTCGCCAACGCCTCCGCCTCCGCGCTCGGCCTCGGGCTGCTCATCGCCCTCATCGGCCCGCTCTCCGGCGCCCACTTCAACCCCGTCGTGACGCTCTCCGAGTGGTGGTCCCGGCGCCCCGAGCGCGGCGGGCGCGAGGCCCTCGCCTACATCGGCGCCCAGCTCGCGGGGGCCGTCGCGGGCGCCCTGCTCGCCGAGGCGATGTTCGGCCGGACGCCCGGCGCCTGGGCCACCGAGCCGCGCGCCGCGCTCCACCTGCTGCTCGGCGAGGCCGTCGCCACCGCCGGGCTCGTCCTGGTCGTGCAGGGCCTGCGGCACATCGGCCGCCCCGCCCTCGCCCCGGTCGCCGTGGCCGGCTACATCGGCGCGGCGATCTGGTTCACCTCCTCCGGCTCCTTCGCCAATCCGGCGGCCACCGTCGGCCGTTCCCTCTCCGACTCCTTCACCGGGATCGCCCCCGCCTCGGTGCCCGCCTTCGCCGCCGCGCAGCTCCTCGGGATGCTGGGCGGCCTGGTCCTGGCCGGTGTGCTCTACGGAACAGACGGGGCGTCCGGTGAACCGAACGCGGCCGAGGCGCGTCGGACGGGGTGACAGCAGACCGCTCCCCCGGAGGTTCCCGCATGCCGGCACGGTTCACCCGGTGGCTCCCCCGCACCGTCAGGGCCCGCCGCCGCGCCGTCCAGGCCGTGATGGCGGCCGCCGTCCTCGCGCTCCTGCCCGCCGCCTGGATGCACACGGCCGCCGCCGGGAAGCTCCGCACCACCGCCGACGTGCCCGCCCGGGACGTCGCCGTCGTCTTCGGCGCCGGACTGTGGAAGGGCCGCCCCACCCCGTACCTCGCGCACCGGCTCGACACCGCCGCCGAGCTGTACCGCACGGGCAAGGTGCGGGTCCTCCTCGTCACGGGCGACAACAGCCGGACCGCGTACGACGAGCCCAGCGCCATGCGCGCGTACCTCACCGGGCGCGGGGTGCCGGACGGACGGATCGTCAGCGACTACGCGGGCTTCGACACCTGGGACTCCTGCGTCCGGGCCAGGAAGGTCTTCGGCGTCGACCGGGCCGTCCTCGTCACGCAGGACTTCCACGTCAAGCGGGCCGTCGCGCTGTGCGGCCGGGCGGGCGTCGACGCGTACGGGGTCGGGGTCGCCGAACCCCACGACCGTACCTGGTACTACGGCACCACCCGGGAGGTCCTCGCGGCGGGCAAGGCAGCCCTCGACGCCGGCCTGCGGCCCGATCCCCGCTTCCTCGGCCCGGAGGAGAAGGGCGTCACCGAGGCGCTGGCGTCGCCCCGCGCGCGGTGAGGCCGGACGGCCCCTCACCCTCCGCCGCCCGCCCGGCGGAGGGCATGGCACCGCGCCCGTAATGCGCCGCGCCGCCCCGCGTAACACGCCCGTCCCACCCTGACCGCATGTCCGACGCCACCGCCGTCCCCACCCACTGCCCCTACTGCGCCCTCCAGTGCGGGATGTCGCTGCGCCCCACCGGCGACCCCGGGCTGCCCGCCGAGGTGGTCGAGCGGACCGGCTTCCCCGTGAACCGGGGCGCCCTGTGCGGCAAGGGCCGCACCGCCCCCTCCGTGCTCTCCTCCCGGGTCCGGCTCACCGGGCCCCTGGTCCGCCGCCCCGACACGGGCGCCCTGGTGCCCGCGTCCTGGGAGGAGGCGCTCGCCGCCGTCGCCGACGGGCTGCGCCGGACCCGCGCCGACCACGGCCCCGATGCCGTGGGGGTCTTCGGCGGCGGCGGCCTGACCAACGAGAAGGCGTACTCCCTGGGGAAGTTCGCCCGGGTCGTCCTCGGCACCTCGCAGATCGACTACAACGGGCGCTTCTGCATGTCGTCGGCGGCCGCCGCGCACCAGCGGGCCTTCGGCCTCGACCGGGGGCTCCCCTTCCCCCTGGAGGACGTCCCGCGGACCGGGTGCGTGATCCTCGTCGGCTCCAACCTCGCCGAGACCATGCCGCCCGCCCTGCGGTACCTCACCGAGCTGAGGGAGAACGGCGGAAGGCTGATCGTCGTCGACCCGCGCCGCACCCGCACCGCCGAGCAGGCCGACCTGCACCTGGCCCCGCGCCCCGGCACCGACCTCGCGCTCGCCCTCGGCCTGCTGCACCTCGTGGTCGCCGAGGGACGGGTGGACGAGGAGTTCGTACGGGAGCGGACCACCGGCTGGGAGGCCGCCCGCGCCGGGGCCATGTCCCACTGGCCCGAGCAGGTCGAGCGGATCACCGGGGTGCCCGTGCCGCTGCTGCGCGAGGCGGTCGCGATGTTCTGCGACGCCGACGGCGGCATGGTGCTGACCGCGCGCGGCCCCGAGCAGCAGTCCAAGGGCACCGACACCGTCGGCGCCTGGATCAACCTGTGCCTGGCCACCGGCCGGGCGGGCAGGCCGCTGAGCGGGTACGGCTGCCTCACCGGCCAGGGCAACGGCCAGGGCGGCCGCGAACACGGCCAGAAGGCCGACCAGTTGCCCGGCTACCGCAAGCTCGACGACCCGGCCGCACGCGCGCACGTGGCCGGGGTGTGGGGCGTCGCGCCCGAGTCGCTGCCGGGGCCGGGGCGGAGCGCGTACGAGCTCCTCGACGCGCTCGGCGGGGACGTGAAGGCCCTGCTCCTCATGGGCTCCAACCCGGTGGTCTCCGCCCCGCGCGCCGCGCACGTCGAGGAGCGGCTGCGGTCGCTCGGCTTCCTCGCCGTCGCGGACGTGGTGCTCTCCGAGACCGCCGCGCTCGCCGACGTCGTGCTGCCCGTCACCCAGTGGGCGGAGGAGACCGGCACCCTGACCAGTCTGGAGGGGCGCGTGCTGCTGCGCCGCCGGGCGCTCGACCCGCCCGCCGGGGTGCGCGGCGACCTGGAGGTGCTGCACGGACTCGCGGAGCTCCTCGGGGACGGCAGCGGGATCGAGAAGGGCTTCCCCGTCGACCCCGAGGAGGTCTTCGAGGAGCTGCGGCGCGCCTCGGCCGGCGGACCCGCCGACTACGCGGGCATCGACTACCGGCGCGTCGAGGAGGAGCAGGGCGTGTTCTGGCCGTGCCCCGCGACCCCGGAGGGCGCCGCTCCGCACCCGGGGACGCCCCGGCTGTTCCTGGACCGGTTCGCGACGGCCGACGGGCGGGCCCGGTTCGTGGCGGTGACGCACCGGGCGGCGGCCGAGGAGACGGACGCCGAGTACCCGGTCGTCCTGACCACGGGCCGGGTGGTGTCCCAGTACCAGTCGGGGGCGCAGACCCGGCGGGTCGAGGAGCTGAACGCGGCGGCGCCCGGCCCCTTCGTGGAGCTGCACCCGAGGCTGGCCGAGCGGATCGGGGTGGCCGAGGGCGAGCGGATCACGGTGGTCTCGCGGCGCGGCCGGGCCGTTGCGCCGGCCCGGATCACCGCGTCGATCCGGCCCGACACCGTCTTCATGCCGTTCCACTGGGCGGGCGAGGGCCGGGCCAACACGCTGGTGAACCCGGCGCTCGACCCGGTCTCCCGCATGCCGGAGTTCAAGGTGTGCGCGGTGCGCCTGGAGCGCGCCTGAGGCCGGCCCCGAACGTGCGCGGCGCGCCGGGAACGCCGCTACGGGCGGTCGAACCAGTCGCCGCTCTCGATCACCGGGCCCAGGGGCGCGTCCGGCGCCGCCAGGAACACCCAGGCCGGGACCCGCGCCCCGTCCCGTACCCGGACGACGTCCTTCGCCACCCGCTCGTAGCCGACGGGCAGTTCGAGGCGGTCGAGCAGGCCGAACAGCTCGCCGTAGGCGCCGGGCGCGGGCGTGAGCAGGGTGCCGACCACCCGGCCCTTCTCCGCCGGGACGACGTACGGATAGCCGGGCCCGTCGTGCAGGACCGCGCCGTCGAGGACGGCGTCCGTCTCGGCACCGATCCGGCCGGCGAGGAACCGGTCGTGGTTGTACGCCCCCGGGCGGAGCGTCCCGTACACGAAGAACGGCAGCTCGTCGGCGGCCACCGGGCCCTCGACCGCCGGGTCCGGCGAGGTCTCCCGCTCGACCCAGCGGGCGTACCCCTCGCTCACCCGGGTGACCCGGGTCGCGAGGATCTCGGGCGTCTCGTAGTCGTGGGCGGCGAGGAGGTGCGCCTCCAGGGCCGGGTGGCGTGCCTCGGTGGTCTTGAACTCCACCTGCCACTCCTCGGTGCTCTCGATCGCGCCCCGCCAGTGGTAGACGGAGGTGAGGGGCCCCGAGACCTGCGCGCAGGCGGCGAGCCGGGCCTCGACGGCGCCGCGCGCCAGGGCGTCGGCCTTGGCGCACGCGTCGGTGGTGGTGCGGACGGTGACGATCACGTCTCCACCGTACGGGCGAACTGGGCCGCGTGCAGCCGGGCGTAGGCCCCTCCGGCGGCGAGCAGCTCCTCGTGGGTGCCCT
The DNA here is from genome assembly GCF_042868165.1 of Streptomyces sp. NPDC007872. Taxonomy (NCBI): domain Bacteria; kingdom Bacillati; phylum Actinomycetota; class Actinomycetes; order Kitasatosporales; family Streptomycetaceae; genus Streptomyces; species Streptomyces sp. NPDC007872. Next base: position 507,477 of record NZ_JBIAEA010000002.1, on the reverse strand, counting down.
GCTCGGCGATCGCGCCGCGCTCCATCACCAGGATGGTGTCGGCGTCGCGGATCGTGGAGAGCCGGTGGGCCACGACGAAGCTGGTGCGGCCCGCGCGCAGCGAGGACATGGCCCGCTGGACGAGGAGTTCGGTGCGGGTGTCGACCGAGCTGGTGGCCTCGTCGAGGACGAGGATCACCGGGTCGGAGAGGAAGGCGCGGGCGAGGGTGACGAGCTGCTTCTCGCCGGCGCTGAGGCCGCCGCCGTCCTCGTCGAGGACGGTGTCGTAGCCGTCGGGCAGGGTGCGGACGAACCGGTCGGCGTGGGCGGCCCGCGCCGCCGCGACGATCCGCTCCCGGGAGACCTCGCCGGGGACCCCGTAGGCGATGTTCTCGGCGATGGTGCCGCCGAAGAGCCAGGTGTCCTGGAGGACCATGCCGGTGCCGGAGCGCAGCTCCTCCCGGGTCATCGCGGCCGTGTCGACGCCGTCGAGGGTGATCCGGCCGCCGGTCGACTCGTGGAAGCGCATGAGCAGGTTGACCAGGGTCGTCTTGCCGGCGCCCGTGGGGCCGACGACGGCGACGGTCCGGCCGGGCTCGACGGTCAGGGAGAGGTCCTCGATCAGCGGCCGGTCGGGGTCGTGGCGGAAGGAGACCTCCTCGAAGGAGACCCGGCCGCGCAGCGGTTCGGGCCGCAGGGGCTCGGCCGGGTCGGGGCTCTCCTCCTCGGCGTCGAGGAGGTCGAAGACCCGCTCGGCGGAGGCCACCCCGGACTGGAGCAGGTTGGCCATGGCGGCGACCTGGGTGACGGGGCCGTTGAACTCGTACGCGTACTGGACGAAGGCCTGCACGTCCCCGACGGTGAGGGTGCCGGTGGCCACCCGGAGTCCGCCGACCACGGCGACGGCCACGTAGTTCAGGTTCCCGACGAAGGTCAGGGCGGGCTGGATGAAGCCGGAGACGAACTGGGCGCGGAAGCTCGCCCGGTACAGCTCCTCGCCCAGCTCGTCGAAGCGGCGCACGGCCTCCTCGCGCCGCCCGAAGACGACGACCTCGGTGTGGCCGGTGACCATCTCCTCGACGTGGCCGCCGAGCCGGCCCGTGACCGCCCACTGCTTCGCGAACTGCGGCTGGGCGCGCCGCCCGACGAAGGCGGCGACGGCGAGGGAGACGGGGACGGTGGCGAGGGCGACGAGGGCGAGCAGCGGGGAGATCCAGAACATCGCCGCGAGGACGCCGACCAGGGTGAGCAGGGCGCGCACCATCTGGCTGAAGGCCTGCTGGAGGGTCTGGGTGATGTTGTCGATGTCGTTGGTGGTGCGGGAGAGGACCTCGCCGCGCGGCTGCCGGTCGAGGTGGGAGAGGGGCAGCCGGGCCAGCTTGTGCTGGGCCTGCTCGCGCAGGCGGTGTCCGGCGCGCTGGACGACGGCGGTGGCGATCCGCTGCTGGATCCAGATGAAGACGGACGAGCCGAGGACGACGGCGGCGGAGAGGGCGAGGACCCGGCCGACGGCGGTGAAGTCGACCCCGGCGGGGCGGGTGACGCCGGTGACGACGAGGTCGGTGGCGCGGCCGAGGAGGAGGGGGCCGAGGACGGAGAGGGCGACGCCGGCGGCTCCGGCGGCGAGGAGGGCGAGCAGCCGGGCGCGGTCGGGGGCGAGGGTGCGCAGGAGGCGCAGGCCGGAGGCGCGGAAGGAGAGGGAGCGTTCGAGGGAGGGGACGGCGAGGCCGGGGCCGCGCTGGGGCGGGGGGCCGGTGCGGGCGGGGGCGGTGGGGGTCCGGTCGCGGGGCCCGTCGCGGCCGGGGGCCGTGGCCCGGGAGTCCTGGGGGGCCTGGGAGCCCTGAGGGTCCTGGGAGCTGCGGGGCGTCGTGGTCGTGCTCACGCGGCCTCCTCCTCGGTGAGCTGGGAGAGGACGATCTCCCGGTAGGTGGGGTCGTCCCGCAGGAGGGACGTGTGGGTGCCGGTGGCGACGACCCGGCCCCGGTCGAGGACGACGATCCGGTCGGCGTGGCGGACGGTGGAGATCCGCTGGGCGACCACCACCACGGTGGAGCCGGCCGTCTCCTCGGCGAGCGCGGCCCGCAGTCGGGCGTCGGTCCCGGGGTCGAGGGCGGAGAAGGAGTCGTCGAAGAGGTAGAGGCGGGGCCGGGCGGTGAGGACGCGGGCGATGGCGAGCCGCTGGCGCTGGCCTCCGGAGAAGTTGGCGCCGCCCTGGGAGACGGGCGCGTCGAGCCCCTCGTCGAGCTCCCGGACGAAGTCGGCGGCCCGGGCGGTCTCCAGGGCGTGCCACAGCTCCTCGTCGGTGGCGTCGGGCTTCCCGTAGCGGAGGTTGGAGGCGATCGTGCCCGAGAAGAGGTACGGCTTCTGGGGGACGAACCCGACGGTCCCGGCCAGGAGGGCGGGGTCGAGGGTGCGGACGTCGGTGCCGTCGACGAGGACCCGGCCCTCGGTGGCGTCGAAGAGGCGGGGCACGAGCCCGAGGAGGGTCGACTTGCCGCTGCCGGTGGAGCCGACGATCGCGGTGGTCTCGCCGGGCCGGGCGACGAGCCCGACGCCGTGCAGGACGGGTTCCTCCGCGCCGGTGTAGCGGAAGCCGACGCCGTCGAGTTCGAGCCGTCCGGGGCCGTGGAGCTCGCGGACCGGGTGCTCGGGCGGGGGCACGGAGGAGCGGGTGGCGAGGACCTCGCGGACGCGTTCGGCACCGGCCTCGGCGCGCGGCATGTGCATCAGGAGGAAGAGGGCCATCATCACGGACATGGAGGTCTGGAGGAGGTAGCCGAGGAAGGCGACGAGCCCGCCGGGCTGGAGCGCGCCGGCTTCGATGCGGTGGGCGCCGACGTACACCAGGGCGACGGTGGTCAGCTCCCAGACCACCAGGACCGTGGGGAACATGAGGGCCTGTAACCGGCCGGCCCGCAGGCCGACGGCGAACAGCTCGTCGTTGGCGGCGGCGAACCGTTCCCGCTCGTGCCGGTCGCGGACGAAGGCGCGGACGACCCGGACGCCGGTGATCTGTTCGCGCAGGATCCGGTTGGCCCGGTCGACGCGGAGCTGCATGCCCCGGAAGAGGGGCCGCAGGCGCAGCACGACGGTGCCGACGGCCCCGGTCATCACGGGCACGAAGAGGACGAGGACGAGGGCGAGCGGCACGTCCTGGCGCAGGGCCATGGCGATGCCGCCGGCGCACAGGAGCGGGGCGGCGACCAGCATCGTCAGGACGAGGACGGTGAACGTCTGGATCTGCTGGACGTCGTTGGTGGTGCGGGTGACGAGGGAGGCGGCGCCGAAGCGGCCCCGCTCCCGGGCGGAGAACTCCTGCACGCGGCGGAAGACCTCGGAGCGCAGGTCGCGGGCGACGCCCATGGCGACGCGGGCGCCGACGTAGGTGGCGGCGGCGGCCGCCGCGACCTGGAGGAGGGTCACGGCGGCCATCGCGGCGCCGCCGGAGAGGACCCGGCCGGTGTCCCCGCGCAGGACGCCCCGGTCGATGACGCCGGCGTTGAGGGCGGGCAGGGCGAGGGAGGACAGGGTCTGGACGAGCTGGAGGGCGGCGAGGAGGACGAGGAGGGTCCGGTACGGCCGGAGGCGGGGGAGGATCAGCCGGAACAGCACGGTGCCGCCTCCTCACGCGCCGTACGGGCGGACGGACTTGGCGTCCCTGAGCGCGTGGCCCCACCAGGCGAGCTGGTCGAGGAGGACCTTGGCCGCGCCCTCGGCGCCGGCCGGGTCCTTGTGCCGCCCGTCCTCGTCGAACTGGCCGTGGGGGTGGTGGAAGGAGACGGTGTCCCGGACGGTGACGGCGTGCAGCTCGGCGAAGACCTGGCGGAGCTGCTCGACGGCCCGCAGGCCGCCGGAGACCCCGCCGTAGGAGACGAAGCCGACGGGCTTGGCCCGCCACTCGGTGTAGTGCCGGTCGATCAGGTTCTTGAGGGAGGCGGGGAAGGAGTGGTTGTACTCGGGGGTGAGGACGACGAAGGCGTCGGCGGCTTCGAGGGCCGGGGTGACCTCGGCGAGTTCGGCGCGGACGGCCGGGGAGGGGTCGTACGAGAGGGAGGTGGGGAGCTCGATCCCGGCGAGGTCGACGACCGTGACGGCGAAGTCCTCGCGCCCGGCGAGGCGGGAGAGGAACCAGTCGGCGAGGACGGGGGCGAAGCGCCCTTCGCGGTCGCTGGCGACGACGAGGGCGAGGGAGAGGGGGGCGGAGGGAGCGGGGGAAACGGCGGGCTGCGTGGAGTTCGTGAGGTCCATGCGGATGATCGTGGTACCTCGAGTTTGGTTGAGGTCAAGCGGTTCCCCGGGCCGGACGGGGAGGAGGCGGGGGCGCGGCCTACGGTGGGGGCATGACGACCCCTCCCCGTGGCGAGGACACGACACCCTCTCCCGCCTCCCCCGCCGACGACCGCGTCCACGTCGAGGCCGACGGCGTCCCGGCGGCCGATCCGGAGCTGCTCGGCGCCCTGACGAGCGGTTACGGCCACTTCACGGCGATGCAGGTGCGGGACGGGCGCGTGAAGGGGCTCGGGCTCCACCTGGAACGGCTCGACCGCTCGACCCGCGAGCTCTTCGGCCGGGGCCTGGACGGCGGACGGGTCAGGGGCCTGGTCGCGGGTGCCCTGGAGGCCGCCGGACGGCGGGACGCCTCGGTCAGGGTGTACGTGTACGAGGGGGCCCGCACGGTCGTGACCGTCCGCGCCCCGGCCCCGGGCGGGCCCGGCGCCCCGCAGCGCCTGACGAGCGTGGCGTACGAGCGTCCGGCCGCGCACCTCAAGCACCTGGGCGGCTTCGGGCAGCGGTACCACGGCGAGGCGGCCCGGCGCGCGGGGTACGACGAGGCCCTGCTGACCTCCCCGTCGGGCGAGGTCGCCGAGGGAGCCGTCACCAACGTCGCCTTCTGGGACGGGACTTCGCTGGTCTGGCCGTCGGCGCCCTGCCTGCACGGCGTCACCATGGCCCTCCTGGAACCGCTCCTGGGCTCGGTCCGTCGGCCGGTCCTCCTGTCCGACCTGCCCCGCTACCGGGCCGCCTTCGTGACGAACTCGCGGACGATCGCGCCCGTGACGGCGATCGACGGGACGGCGTTCGCGGTGGACGGGGAGCTGATGGGGCGGGTGCACGCGGCGTACGGGAGCGTGCCGCCGGAGGAGGTCCACCCCTGAGGAGGCCTCGGTCACCCGTTCGGCGCGGATCACGACCCGGCGTGTCGAGAATGGCTCCGACCTGCGGAAACGCCCGCGATCCAGGCGGCACGCCGTATCGAATGGCCTCATCCTGACGCCCCCTCAGGAGGCGGCGGGCGCGCGGCGGACTTTATCTCGGTCACAGAAGGTCCGGCTCCGGGACGTCCCTCCCGGGAGGACCGTCCCGGCATGACCGTACGCGCGCTCCGGAGGACCCCATGCGCACCACTGCCCGTCTGTTCACCGGTACCGCGCTGACGGTCGCCGCGCTCGGGGCGTTCGCCGCCCCGGCGGCGCACGCCGGCGAGGAGTGGAACGAGACCGAGGGGCGGCACGAGACCCTAGAGGTCTACCCGTCGTCCGCGGCCCCCGGCACCACGGTCACCGTCAACACCCTCGCCTGCGGCAAGAACGGGCGCGGCGTCGGCGACGCGAACGCGCTCGGCGCGGGCGACTTCCACCTGAAGCCGAGCACGCACAAGGAGATCGTGGTCGGGCAGTTCACCGTGCCCGAGCACGCCCGGGCCGGTACGTACGGCATCAGCGTGGCCTGCGACAACGGCAAGACGGCCCGGGGCGACCTGACCGTCACGCACCGGCGCCCCAGCGGTCACGTCCAGACGGGCGTCGGGGGCAGCGTCGGCCCCGACACCACCCAGGTCGCGGCGGGCGCGGCGGTGCTGGCCGCGGCCGCCGTCGGCGGTGCCTGGCTCCTGCGCCGCCGGGCGAGCGGCGCGCGGGGGCACTGAGACACCGCCCGTTCCTGCCCCCGCCGCACGCCCCCACGGGCCCGGCGGGGGCAGGACCACATCCGGACACACCCGGGTACACCCGGGCAACGCCCCTCAGCAGACGAAGGGATCGCAGGTGAGCAACAGGAGCAAGGGCTGGGGCGTGGCGGTGGCCGCCTGCGTGGGCATCTGGCTCGTCCAGAACGGCGCGGAGACCGTCACCCCGCCCGTGCCGTCCGCCGCCCAGGCCTTCGCCGCCGGGCCGAGCGTCCACACCGACGCCGCCGCCGACCCGCTGCCGCCCTCGGCGCCCGTACGGCTGCGCATTCCCGAGACCGACGTGGACGCCCCGATGACACGGCTGGGCCTGGCGGCGGACGGCTCGCTCGACGTGCCGCCGGCGAAGGACCGGAACCTGGCGGGCTGGTACGGGGGCGGGACCGCGCCCGGCGCCAAGGGCACCGCGATCGTCGCGGGCCACGTCGACAACGCGGACGGGCCCGCCGTCTTCTACACCCTCGGCGCGCTGAAGAAGGGCCACCGGATCGAGGTGGACCGGGAGGACGGGCGCACCGCCGTGTTCACGGTCGACGCGGTCGAGGTGTACGAGAACGACGCCTTCCCGGACGACAAGGTGTACGACGAGGCGGGCCGGGCCGAGATCCGGGTCATCACCTGCGGCGGCGGCTTCTCGAAGAAGAACGGCTACCAGGGGAACGTGGTCGCCTTCGGGCACCTCATCGGGGTCAGGGAGCCCACCTCCTGACGGCCACGTCCACTGCCCTCCGCCTCACGCCCACTGGTCGAAGGCGAGCTTCGCGACCAGCGAGAAGACGACCACGAGCAGCACCCCGCGCACGAACCCGGTGCCCCTGCTCAGCGCCATCCGCGCGCCGACCGTCCCGCCCACCAGGTTGAAGGCGGCCATGACGGCGGCGAGCTGCCAGTAGACGCTGCCCTGGAGGGCGAAGGTCACGAGGGCGCCCGCGTTGGTGCAGACGTTGACGATCTTGGCGGTGGCGGAGGCGGTCACCAGGTCGAGGTGGAGGACGGCGGTCAGGGCGAGGACCAGGAAGGTGCCGGTGCCCGGCCCGAACAGGCCGTCGTAGAAGCCGATCCCGCCGCCGACGAGGACGATCGCGGTGACGAGCCGGGCCCGGGTGAGCTTCGCCCGCTCCTCCCCCTCGGGCCGCGCGCCGAAGGAGGGGCGCAGCATCACGAAGAGCGCCACCGCGACGAGCACCGCCATCAGCAGGGGGCGGATGACGTCCCGGCTGATCGCCGACACGAAGAGCGCCCCGGCCGTGGAGCCGGCGAGGGCCGCGAGTCCGACCCGTACCGCCGTCCAGACCTGGACGGGCGCCCTGCGGACGTAGGTGACGGCGGCCCCGGTGGTGCCGACGATCGCGACCGCCTTGTTGGTGCCGAGGACGTAGGGGTGCGGGACGTGCGGGAGCCCGAGCAGCAGGGCGGGCAGCAGGAGCAGTCCGCCGCCGCCCACCACCGCGTCGATCCAGCCCGCCAGGAGCGCGGCGAGGCAGAGCAGGACGAGGACGGTGAGCGATATCTCGGGCATGGCCGTGAGCCTAGGGACGCGATCGTTGGCCCGTCCATCAATCTCGGGAGAGTTGAGCTACGTCTGAGCTTGCCGTGCCGGGGCCCCGGTCGGGCGGCGGTGGGGCGGCCGGGGTGACGACGGCGGTGAGCAGGGTCGCGACGAGCGCCCCGGCGCCGAGGAGTCCGGCGGCGAGGCGGCGGCGGGCCCGCCGGACGTCGGGGACGCGGCGCCGGGTCCGCTGCACCGGGAGGCCGGAGGTTCCGTGTCTAGGCATGGGCGAAGTCCTCGCTGTGGATGCGGGCGGCCGGGACCCCGGCCCGGCGCAGGGAGGCGGTCGCGGCCCGGGCCATCGCGGGCGGGCCGCACAGGTAGACGTCGTGGGCGGCGAGGTCGGGCACGAGGTTGCGCAGGGCGCGCGGGGCCAGGGGGTCGAAGGAGCCGTCGGAGGGCCCGAGGAGGAAGTGGAGGGCGGCCCGCCGCTCGCGGGCGATGGCCTCCAGCTCCTCGCGCAGGACGACGGCGGAGGCGTCCGAGGCCCGGTAGAGGAGGGTCACGTCGCCGGGCCCGCCGGGCAGGGTCTCGAAGAGGGCCCGCAGCGGGGTGATGCCGACCCCGCCCGCGAGCAGCAGGACCTTGCGGCGGGTGCGGCGGTGGGCGGTGAGCGCCCCGAAGGGCCCGGAGGCGAGGACGCGGGTGCCGGGGCGCAGCCGCCGGACGCGGCGGGTGTGGTCGCCGAGCGCCTTGACGGTGATCCGCAGGGTGTCGTCGCGGACGGGCGCGGAGAGCGAGAAGGGCAGGGCGGTGGCCCAGAGGCCGCGCCGCAGGAAGCGCCAGCGGAAGAACTGGCCCGGTTCGGCGCGCAGGTGGTCCACTCCCCTGCCCCGGATCAGGACCGAGACGACCCCGGGGCCCTCGTCGCGGACCTCGGCGACCCGCAGGTCGTGGCGGAGGGCGGCACGGGCGGGGACGACGAGCCGGTACCAGACGAGGAGGACGGCGACGACGGCGTGCGCCAGGGACCAGAGCCAGCGGATGACCGGGCCGCCCGCGACGTCGGGGCCGGCGAGCTGGTGGACGAAGCCGAGCGCGGCGGCGAGCAGGGCGCCCAGGTGGACGGCCCGCCAGGTCTCGTGCCGGAGCCCGCCCCGTACGGAACGGGCGGAGGTGATCCCGACGGCGGCGAACAGGGCGGTGCCGGCGGTCGCGGCGGCGATCGCCCCGTACGAGAGGAGGTCCCCGCCGGCGGCGACCAGGTCGGCGCGGGTGTGCGCGGCGTGGCCGCAGAGGGCGAGGAGGGCGTGGGCGGCGATCAGGCCGAGGACGTACCGGCCGCCGAGGGCGTGCCAGCGGGCGAGCCGGTCGGCGCCGACGCCGTGCTCGACGGCCGGGACCCGGGCCATGAGCAGCAGCAGGACGAGGACGCCGTACCCGCCGAGGAGGCCGGCGAGGTGGGCGCCGGACGCGAAGAGGACGTCGAGCCGGGCGGAGGGCCGGGCCTGGAGGCCCCAGAGGAGACCGACGGCCCCGGCGCCGGCGACGATCCCGGTCCGCAGCCGCTCGGGGGCGAGCCGGAGGGCGGGGACGGCCGGGGCGGCCGGGGGACGGCGGGGCGCGGCGGAGGGCGCGAGGGGTACGTAGAGGGGGTGGCTGGCCTCGGTGGTCACATCCGGCACCCTAGGGGCGCCCGTATACGGGAATCCGCAGCTCAGCCGCGTCCGCCCGATCCTTAAGGCGGCCTTGAGGCGAGGCTGACCACGGGTTAACCCCGGGACCGGTCGGGCAGGCCCTCACAGCGGCCGGGACCTCGCGGCGACCGGAGCCGTGGCCCCGCCCGGCAAGCAGTCCCGCGGCCCCGCCCGGCAAGCGGTCCCCCAGCCCCGCACAGCGCGCGGTCCCGCGCCCCCTCACAGCGGCCGGGCCCGCGGGCGGAGATCAGCGTTCCGTACGGGAAACAGCCGGGATGCCGCCGGGTAACACCGGCCCCGCACGCTTCCGGTCATGAGTACACGGATCGTGGTGGTCGGGGGCGGGACGGCGGGCGCCCGGCTCGCCCGGCGCCTGCCGGTCACCCTCCTCGGCGAGGAGCCGCACGCACCGTACAACAGGGTGCTGCTCGCCGACGTCCTCGCCGGGCGGTACGCCCCCGAGGTGATCGCCCTGCCCGGGACCCGGGGGCCGGTCCGGCTCGGGACGCGGGCGGTGCGGATCAACCGGGCGGCGCGGACGGTGGAGTGCGCGGACGGCTCGCGCGTCGGCTACGACCGGCTGGTCCTGGCGACGGGCGCCAATCCGGTGCTGCCGCCGCTGCGCGGACTGCGCGGGGCGGCGCTCCCGTCGGGCGTCCACCCCTTCCGCACGCTCGACGACTGCCTGGTGCTGCGCGCGGCGGTACGGCCCGGGGTGCGGGCCGTGGTCGTCGGCGGCGGGCTCCTCGGGGTGTCGGCGGCCCGGGCGCTCGCGGCGCTCGGCGCGGACGTGGTCCTGGCCCAGCAGGGCGAGCGCCTGATGGAGCGCCAGCTCGACGCCCACGCGTCGGCGCTGCTCCGGGAGCACGTCGAGTCCCTCGGGGTCGAGGTGCACACCGAGTGCCGGGTCGCCGGGCTGCGGCAGCGGGACGGGGCGGTCACGGCGGTCGAACTCGCCGACGGCTTCGCGCTCGACGCCCACGTCGTGGTCCTGGCCTGCGGGGTGCGGCCCCGGGTGGCCCTGGCCCGGGAGGCGGGGCTCGACGTCGCCACCGGGATCCTGGTCGACGACGAGCTGCGGACCTCCGACCCGCTGATCCACGCGGTGGGCGACTGCGCGGAGCACGGGGGCCGGGTCTACGGGCTCGCGGGCCCGGCGCTCGAACAGGCGGACGCGCTGGTGGAGGTGCTGGCGGGGGAGACCGGCGCCGGGGCCTCCGACGCGCCCGCGCCCGCCGCCCCGGCGGCCTACACCGGCACCCGGGCCCTCACCCGGCTCACCCTCGCCGGCCCGCGCCCGCTCGACCTGGCGGCGTTCGGCGAGACCACCGCGCGGCCGGGCGACGACACCGTCCAGCTCGCCGACCCCACCCGCGGCGCGTACCGCAAGGTCGTCGTCCGGGGCGACCGGCTCGTCGGGGGCGTCCTCCTCGGCGACCTGGCCGCGGTCGGCGCGCTCGCCCGGGCCTGGGAGGGCGACGAGGCCCTCCCCGAGGCCCCCCTGCTCCACCTGCTCACCCACGACGGAGGCTCCTGACATGAGCGCTGACGCTGACACACGTGCCCGCACGAGCGCCGGTACGGCCGCGCACACCCCGACGATCGTCCTGGTCGGCCACGGAATGGTCGGCCAGCGGTTCCTGGAGGCGCTCGCCGACCGGGGCGTGACCCGGCGGGCCCGGATCGTGGTCCTCTGCGAGGAGCCGCGCCCGGCCTACGACCGCGTCCGGCTCACCTCGTACTTCTCCGGGCAGACCCCCGAGGACCTGTCGATGGTCGCGGCGGGGTTCATCGCGGAGCACGGCATCGAGCTGTACGTGGGCGACGCGGCCGAGTCGGTGGACCGGGAGGCCCGGACGGTCACCGCCCGCTCGGGGCGGGTCTTCGCGTACGACGCGCTCGTCCTGGCCACCGGCTCGTACCCCTTCGTCCCGCCGGTGCCCGGCAAGGACGCCCGGGGCTGTTTCGTCTACCGCACGATCGAGGACCTGCTCGCGATCGAGGAGTACGCGGGGACGGCGACGACCGGCACGGTGGTCGGCGGCGGTCTGCTCGGCCTGGAGGCGGCGGGCGCGCTCAAGGGCCTCGGTCTGGACACGCACGTGGTGGAGTTCGCGCCGCGCCTGATGCCGGTGCAGGTGGACGAGGGCGGCGGCGCGGCCCTGCTCCGCACGATCGAGCGGATGGGCCTGACCGTCCACACGGGGACGGGCACGCAGGAGGTCGTGACGGCGGACGGCGCCGTGACGGGCATGAGGCTGTCGGACGGCTCCGAACTGGCCACCGACCTGGTCGTCTTCTCGGCGGGCGTGCGGCCCCGGGACCAGCTCGCCCGGGACTGCGGGCTCGCCGTGGGCGAGCGCGGCGGCATCGCGGTCGACGAGCGGTGCCGGACCTCCGACCCGGCGGTCTTCGCGATCGGGGAGTGCGCGCTCGCGGCCGACGGGCGGGTCTACGGCCTGGTGGCGCCGGGCTACGAGATGGCGCAGACGGTGGCGGCGGTCCTCGCGGAAGAGGAGGCGGGCGACGGGTTCACGGGCGCCGACACGTCGACCAAGCTGAAGCTGCTCGGCGTGGACGTGGCCTCGTTCGGCGACGCGCACGGCACGGCCGGGGGCTGCCTGGACGTCGTGTACTCCGACTCCCGCTCGGGCGTCTACAAGAAGCTGGTGGTGGACGGCGAGGGCGTGCTGCTCGGCGGCGTCCTGGTCGGCGACGCCGACGCGTACGGGCTGCTGCGGCCGCTGACCGGGACGGTGCCGCCGGTCTCCCCCGAGCAGTTGGTGCTCCCGGCGGGCGCGGGCGCGCCGGTGGCGCTCGGTCCCTCGGCGCTTCCGGACGACGCGGTGATCTGCTCCTGCCACAACGTCACGAAGCACGCGATCGGCCAGTGCTCCTCGCTCGCCGAGGTGAAGAAGTGCACCAAGGCGGGGACCGGCTGCGGCAGTTGCGTGAAGGTGATCGAGAAGCTGCTGCCGGCCGCCACGGACGAGGGCCTCTGCGGCTGCTTCCCGTACGGCAGGAGCGAGCTGTACGAGATCGCCCGCACCCTGCGCGTGACCTCGTTCGCCGCGCTGCTCGACTCGCACGGGCGGCCGGAGGCGCGGGGCGGCGAGGGCTGCGAGGTCTGCAAGCCGACCGTGGGCTCGATCCTGGCCTCGCTCAACAACGGGTACATCCTGGACGGCGAGCAGGCCTCCCTCCAGGACACCAACGACCACTTCCTCGCCAACATGCAGCGCAACGGCTCCTATTCGGTGGTGCCGCGCATCCCCGGCGGCGAGATCACGCCGGAGAAGCTGATCGTGATCGGCGAGGTGGCGCGGGACTTCGGCCTCTACACGAAGATCACGGGCGGCCAGCGGATCGACCTGTTCGGCGCGCGGGTGGACCAGTTGCCGTCGATCTGGACGCGGCTCGTGGACGCGGGCTTCGAGTCGGGACACGCGTACGGCAAGGCGCTGCGCACGGTGAAGTCCTGCGTCGGGCAGACCTGGTGCCGGTACGGCGTGCAGGACTCGGTGCGGATGGCGATACGGCTCGAACTGCGCTACCGGGGCCTGCGCTCGCCGCACAAGCTGAAGTCGGCGGTCTCGGGCTGCGCCCGCGAGTGCGCCGAGGCGCAGTCGAAGGACTTCGGGATCATCGCGACGGCGAACGGCTGGAACCTGTACGTCGGCGGGAACGGCGGCGCGACCCCGCGCCACGCGGACCTGCTCGCCCAGGACCTGTCGGACGCCGAACTGGTCCGGCTGATCGACCGGTTCCTGATGTTCTACATCCGGACGGCGGACCGCCTGGAGCGGACGTCGACCTGGCTGGAGCGCCTGGAGGGCGGACTCGACCACCTCGAGGACGTGGTGGTGCACGACTCGCTCGGGCTCTGCGACGAGCTGGAGGCGCTGATGGCGGCGCACGTCGACGCCTACCAGGACGAGTGGGCGCAGACCCTGGACGACCCGGAGCGGCTGCGGCGCTTCGCCTCCTTCGTGAACGCCCCGGAGACGCCGGACCCCTCGGTCCGGTTCGTGCCGGAGCGCGACCAGATCAAGCCGGACCTGACGTTCCTCACCCTGGAAGGGATCGCCTCCCGATGAAGACGCTCGAACTGTCCCCGTCCCCCGGCTCCTGGATGACGGTCTGCGAGGAGTCCCGGCTGACCCCGGGGCGCGGCGTGGCGGCACTGCTGCCGGACGGCCGGCAGGCGGCGGTCTTCCGGGACCGGTCGGGCCGGACGTACGCGATCGACAACCGCGACCCGTTCACGGGGGCGCAGGTGCTCTCCCGGGGCCTGATCGGCTCGGCGGGCGGACGCCCCTTCGTGGCCTCGCCGCTCCTGAAGCAGCGCTTCGACCTGGAGACGGGCCGCTGCCTGGACGACGAGGAGGTCGCGGTGGCGGTGTATCCGGTGCGGGCGGCCCTGCTCGATCCAGTGCTTCCGCAGGCGGTGGGCAACTCGGGTAACTTGACCGATCGTTCCAGATGAATCTAGGGTCTTGCCGTGGCCAGGACCAAGGAATTCGATCCGGACGCCGCGCTCCGGGCAGCCCTCGAACTGTTCTGGGCGCGCGGCTACGAGGCGACGACGATGGCGGAGCTCGTGGAGCACCTCGGGATCGGCCGCGCCAGCATCTACGCGACCTTCGGCAGCAAGCACGAGCTGTACCTGAAGGCGCTGGACCGGTACGCGGAGACCCAGGACCCCCGGATCGTCGAGGAGCTGTCGGCGCCCGGCCCCGCCCTGCCGGGCGTCCGGGCCCTCGTCCGCCGGTTCGCCGCCGAGGCGGCGGCGGACGAGGGGCGCCTGAACGGCTGCTTCGTCACCAACTCGGCGGCGGAGCTGGGGCCGCGCGACGCGGCGGTGGCCCGCCGGGTCGAGCTGAGCTGGGAGCAGGTGGAGACCCTGCTCCACGCGGCGCTCACCCGGGCCCGCGCCGGGGGCGAGCTCCCGGCCGACCGCGATCCGCGCGCGCTGGCCCGGATGTTCCTGGTCCTGCTCCAGGGCGTCCGGGTGGTCGGCAAGGCGTCGAGCGACCCGGCCAGGGTGCGGGACGCGGCGGAACAGGCACTGGCCCTGCTGGACTGAACGGACCGGAGACGGGCACCCTCACGGGTGCCCTTTCTTCGGCCCTCATATCGGAACGTACGGTCAAGAAAGAATGTACGACCAAGGCACCTGCACGACCAAGACACCCGCACGGCCAAGCCCAAAGGGAGACACCACATGTCCGCCGCACGCTTCACCGATCGCGTCGTCCTCGTCACCGGAGCCGGTTCCGGTCTCGGCCGGGCCGTGGCGCTCGCCTTCGCCGCCGAGGGCGCGAAGGTCGTCGCCGCGGGGCGCACGGCGGAGACCCTGGAGGAGACGGTCGCCCTGGTCGAGGCCGCCGGGGGCACCGCCGCGGCGGTCACCGCCGACGTGGCCGACGCCGGCTCCACCCGGGAGCTGGTCCGGCGCGCGGTCGAACTCTTCGGCGGCCTGGACGTCGCCGTGAACAACGCGGGGATCTTCCGGGGCGGCGGCCACAGCGCCGCCGACCTCCCCCTGGAGGACTGGAAGGCCCTGCTCGACGTCAACGTCACGGGGGTCCTGCACGCCCTCCGGGCCGAGGTGGCGCACATGCGGGCGCACGGCGGCGGGGCGATCGTGAACGTCTCGTCCAACCTGGGCGCGCACGTCCGGGTCCCCGGTCTCTTCGGCTACCAGGTCTCCAAGGCGGCCGTGTCGGCGCTCACCCGGGCCGCGGCCCTGGACCACGTCGGCGACGGGATCCGGATCAACGCGGTCAGCCCCGGCGCCTCGGAGTCCACGATGTCGCTGCGGCCCGGCGAGACCGAGGCCGAGCGGGAGGTCCGGATGAAGGGCGAGTCGCCGCTCGGCCGGATCTCGTCCGCCGCCGAGGTCGCGGCGGCGGTCCTCTACCTCGCCTCGGACGCGGCCGGCTCCGCCGTCGGCACGGACCTCGTGATCGACGGCGGGGTGGCGGCCTGAGCCCCGGCGGTTCAGCCCTGGGCGGCGGCCGGGTCCATCCAGAAGACCTCCCAGTGGTGGCCGTCCAGGTCGGTGAAGGAGCGCCCGTACATGAAGCCCATGTCCATGGGCTCCTTCGCCGGCGTGGCACCGGCGGCGAGGGCCGCGTCGGCCAGCTCGTCCGCCTTCTCGCGGCTCTCGGCGCTCAGCGTGATGAGGACCTCGGTGGCCTTGGTGGCGTCGGAGATCTCCTTGCCCGGGGCGGTGAACTCCTGGAACTTCTTCTCGGTGAGCAGCATCGCGAAGATCGTGTCGCTGATGACGAGACAGGCGGCGGTGTCGTCGCTGAACTGCGGGTTGAAGGAGTAACCGAGCTTCTCGAAGAAGGCCTTGCTGGCGTCGAGGTCCTTCACGGGCAGGTTCACGAAGATCATCTGCGGGGCCATGGCGTTCTCTCTCCCTCGGTCGGCCGGCCCGCTCGGTGCGTTCCGGCGCTTTCGAGAGGTAGGACGGGGGCGCCGCCCGGAACTCATCGCCGCTCCGGAAGGTTTTTCGAGCGGTCCGGTCCCCGGAGTCAGGCCACGGTGCGCAGCCGGAGGGCGGCGAGGGGGACGAACCCGCCGTCCCCTCCCCCGGTGGACGCGTCCGGTCCGGCGAGCCGCCGCAGCACGGCCAGGGCGATCCGCTCCCCCTGCGCCTTGGCCCGCTCGGCGCGCGGCCCCGCGTGGAGGCCGTCGACGGAGGCGCGCCAGAGCTGGACCCAGCGCCCGAAGTGGGCGGCGGTGAGCGGCCGGACGGAGTGGAGGGCGGCGTGCGGGGCGAAGGCGTCCCGCCCGTAGGCGGCGGTACGGAACAGGGCCCGCTCCCAGAAGTCGGTGATCCCCGGGAGGTGGGCCTCCAGGTCGGTGCCGGCGACCTCGGTGAAGAAGGGCCCGATGAGCGGGTCGGCGAAGGCCTCGGTGTAGAAGCGGCGCAGCAGCACGTCGAGGTCGGCGCGGTCGCTGATGTCCCGGGTGGCACGCATGCCCCCAGTGTCCCCCGCGCCCGGCCGCTCCCCCAGTGCCGAAGGTCCCGGTCCGACGCGGAACCGGGTCCGCGCGGGGCCGCGCCCCGCACCCGTACCCCTGCGGCCACCGCCTCGCACTCCGTGCCCCTACGGCCTCCGCCTCGTATCCCGCCCTCCTACGGCCTCCGTCCCGCGCCCCCGTCCCCCACCCGCCGCCTTCCCTTCACCGCTCGTTGACGCCCCGTCAATTCCCCGCTCCTAGGTTCCGGAGACGCGCGACCCCGTCGCCGACCGGTGCGACGGGGCGGTTCACCATCCTTCTCGGGAGTGAGACGTGGAGCGACGCGGTTTCCTGCGCGGAGCGGTCATCGGTACCTCGGCCGCCGCCTTCGGCGGCAGCCTGTGGCACGGGGCGGCCTTCGCGGCCCCGGCCCAGCCCGGCGCAGGCCCCTACGGGGCCCTCGGCCCGGCGGACGCGAACGGCATCCAGTTGCCGGCCGGGTTCACCAGCCGGGTGATCGCCCGGTCCGGCCAGACGGTCGCCGGCACCTCGTACGCCTGGCACAGCGCCCCCGACGGCGGCGCCTGCTTCGTCGACGGCACCGGCTGGATCTACGTCTCGAACTCGGAGGTCAACCCGAGCGGCGGCGCGAGCGCGGTGAGGTTCGATTCCGCGGGCACGATCACCGGCGCGTACCGCATCCTCTCCGGGACCCGGCAGAACTGCGCGGGCGGCGCCACCCCGTGGAACACCTGGCTGTCCTGCGAGGAGGTGTCCCTCGGCTACGTCTACGAGTCGAACCCGTGGGGCGGCACCGCCCACCGCCGGGACGCGATGGGCCGCTTCAAGCACGAGGCGGCGGCGGCCGACCCGGTCCGCAGGGCGATCTACCTGACCGAGGACGAGACGAACGGCTGCTTCTACCGCTTCCTGCCCACCACCTGGGGCAACCTCTCCTCCGGCACCCTCCAGGTGCTCAAGGCGTCCACGGCCACCTCCGGCACCTTCACCTGGCAGAACGTGCCGGACCCGGACGGCTCCCCGACGGTCACCCGCGACCAGGTCTCCGGCGCCAAGCGCTTCAACGGCGGCGAGGGCTGCTACTACGCGAACGACACCGTCTGGTTCACCACCAAGGGCGACAACCGGGTCTGGCAGGTCAACCTCGCCGCCGGCACGTACGAGCTGGCCTACGACGACTCGCTGGTCTCCGGCGGCGCCCCGCTGACCGGCGTCGACAACGTCACCGGCACCGCCTCCGGCGACCTGTACGTCGCCGAGGACGGCGGGAACATGGAGATCTGCGTGATCACCCCGGACGACGTCGTCGCCCCGTTCCTGCGGATCAACGGCCAGTCCGGCTCGGAGATCACCGGACCGGCCTTCTCCCCCGACGGCAGGCGGCTGTACTTCTCCAGCCAGCGGGGCACGAGCGGCAGCTCCTCGGGCGGCATCACCTACGAGGTGACCGGCCCGTTCCGCGCGTAGCAGCGCAGCTCCACCTTCTTCTGCTGGGCGCCGCCGAGGAGTGCGGCGCCCAGCGGCGTCAGGGTGTGCAGGACCGCGTTGCCGTGGCGCAGGGTCGCGATGAGCCCGGCCTCGCGCAGGACGCCCGCGTGCTGGCTGGCCGAGGCGAGGGAGACCCCGGCGCGGCGCGCGAGTTCGCTGGTCGTGCCGCCGTCCCCGATGGCGTGCAGCACCGCCGAGCGGGTCTGGCCGACGAGCTTGGCGAGCGAGGAGCCGCCGGGCGCGCGGACGGTCGGCGCCTCGCCGTGGGTGACGGGGTAGACGAGGACCGGCGGCAGCGCGGGGTCGCGCAGCACGACGGGGGTCCCCCGGCAGAAGTACGAGGGCTGGAGCAGCAGCCCGCGTCCGTCGAGGTGGACGTCCCGGTCCACCGGGTAGTCCGCCTCCAGGACGGGCGCGCGCCAGCGCAGCATCGGCGGCAGCGAGGCGAGGAGTTCCTCGGCGCCGCCGTCCAGGAGGGCCCGGCCGCGGCGGGCCCGGTCGGCCTCGACGCGGGCCCGGATGTGCGGCCAGTACGGCTCGACGACGGCCCGGTGGTAGCCGCGCAGCGCCCCCACGAGCCGGTCGAAGGGCTCCGTTCCCCCGTCGGCGAGGGCGCGCAGCGAGTGGGGCACGGTCCGTCCGCCGGAGCGGTCCGCGGCGAGCAGCGAGAGCTCTCCGCGCAGCCGGCCCGGGTCGGTGGCGCGGATCGCCTGGAGGCCCTCGTCGAGGCCGCTGACGCCCTCGGCGGGCGTCAGGAAGTCGGGGAAATAGCCTCTGCTGGGGACGAGGGCGGCGAGCAGCCGGGTCTCACCGCCGAGCCGCGTCCGCGCTTCCGCCCGCCATTCTCCGTAGACGACGGGGCCGCGCCGGTCCCTTAACCGGTGAAAGCTCAGAATCGTTTCCCACAGAACATCCGGCCGGGCCGCCGTCCGCACCCCCGCCAAGTCGTTTCCGGTGAAATGAATCCGCAGCATGAGGTCCCCACCTGTGCACTCGCAACCACCCCCGACGACGAGTATGCACAGCATCACTGCACGTTACCAGGGTGTTTCAGCCACAGTTGAAAAGCATCGCGGCGAACGGGGCGGAACCGAAAAGCTGTACGGGTCGGGCAGGAAACCTTCTGGACCGAGGTGACGTGGTGAAGACCGTGGGGGGCTTTGCCCGTCCGGCGGCGGTCGGCGAGGGTTGCGGCTCACCTGCCCGGCATCGGTAAAGGGCGCGGCCTCCGGGTGGGGATCCGGGGGTCGCGCCCGCCCCGCTCTTTGCGGCGCGGAAACGGAAAAGTTCAATGGCCAATAATTCAAACGGCCGTAATTGAACATGAATCCACATCTGATCGACGGCCGGGCGAAATGAGCGGCCGCGCCCCCGGGAGAAACACGACGGGACGGACACCTCCGCACAAAGGTGTCCGTCCCGTCCCTGTGAATCCGGAGCCGCCGCCCGCCGGTGAGGGTGGTGAGGTCGACCGGCGGCGGCCCCGGGGGTTCGGTGAACCCGCTGCTGAACGGGGGTTCAGGAGGGGCTCGGGCCCGTTCCCGAACCGGGGTTCAGGAGGGGCGCGGGCCGGTTCCTGAACCGGGGGTCGGCAGCGGGTCCGTACCGCCTCAGCGGCTGTCGCTGCCCCGCGACTCGGCCGCCGCGCGGCCCGCCTCCAGGCGCGCCACCGGGATCCGGAAGGGCGAGCAGGAGACGTAGTCGAGGCCCACCTCGTGGAAGAAGTGCACCGACTCCGGGTCGCCGCCGTGCTCGCCGCAGACGCCGAGCTTGATGTCGGGGCGGGTGGCGCGGCCGGCCTCGACGGCGCTGCGGACCAGGGCGCCCACGCCGTCCTTGTCGATGGTCTCGAAGGGGCTGACGCCGAAGATGCCCTTCTCCAGGTAGGCCGTGAAGAAGCTCGCCTCCACGTCGTCGCGGGAGAAGCCCCACACCGTCTGCGTCAGGTCGTTGGTGCCGAAGGAGAAGAACTCGGCGGCCTCGGCGATCTGACCGGCGGTCACGGCGGCGCGCGGCAGCTCGATCATGGTGCCGAGCGCGAGCCTCAGGTCGACGCCGGTCTGCGCCCGGACCTCCTCGATGACCTGCTCGGCCTCCTCGCGGACGATCTCCAGCTCCTGGACGGTGCCGACGAGCGGGATCATGATCTCGGCGCGCGGGTCGCCCTTGGCGTCGATCCGCTGGGCCGCGGCCTCCGCGATGGCCCGGACCTGCATGGTGAACAGGCCGGGGATGACCAGGCCGAGACGGACGCCGCGCAGGCCCAGCATCGGGTTCTGCTCGTGCAGCCGGTGGACGGCTTGGAGCAGGCGCAGGTCGTTCTCGTGCGGCTCCTTGCGGGACTCGGCGAGGGCGACGCGGACCGACAGCTCGGTGATGTCGGGCAGGAACTCGTGCAGCGGCGGGTCGAGCAGCCGGACCGTGACGGGCAGCCCGTCCATGGCCTCGAAGAGCTCGACGAAGTCCTGCTTCTGGAGCGGCAGGAGGGCCTTGAGGGCGTCCTCGCGCTCGGCGTCCGTGTCCGCGAGGATCAGGCGCTCGACGTACTGGCGGCGCTCGCCGAGGAACATGTGCTCGGTGCGGCACAGGCCGATGCCCTGGGCGCCGAAGCGGCGGGCGCGCGAGGCGTCCTCGGCGTTGTCGGCGTTGGCGCGGACCCGCAGGCGGCGGACGCGGTCGGCGTAGGCCATGATCCGGTGGACGGCCTGGACCAGCTCGTCGGCGTCGTCGGCGCCGGCGTGCATCCGGCCCTCGAAGTACTCGACGACCGGGGAGGGTACGACGGGTACCTCGCCGAGGTAGACCTTGCCGGTGGAGCCGTCGATGGAGACGACGTCGCCCTCCTCGACGACCTGGCCGCCGGCCGTGGTCATCCGGCGGCGCTTGGTGTCGACCTCCAGCTCCTCGGCGCCGCAGACGCAGGTCTTGCCCATGCCGCGGGCGACGACGGCGGCGTGCGAGGTCTTGCCGCCGCGGGAGGTGAGGATGCCCTCGGCGGCGATCATGCCGTCCAGGTCGTCGGGGTTGGTCTCGCGGCGGATCAGGATGACCTTCTCGCCGGAGCGGGACCACTTGACGGCCGTGTACGAGTCGAAGACGGCCTTGCCGACGGCGGCGCCCGGGGAGGCGGCGATGCCGCGCCCGATCTGCTCGACCTTCGCGTTCTCGTCGAACTTGGGGAACATGAGCTGGGCGAGCTGGGCGCCGTTGACGCGCTGGAGCGCCTCGGCCTCGTCGATCAGGCCCTGGTCCACGAGCTGGGTGGCGATGCGGAAGGCGGCACCGGCGGTGCGCTTGCCGACGCGGGTCTGGAGCATCCAGAGCTGGCCGCGCTCGATGGTGAACTCGATGTCGCAGAGATCCTTGTAGTGGGTCTCCAGGGTCTCCATGATGTGCATGAGCCGGTCGTACGACGTCTTGTCGATCGACTCCAGGTCGGCGAGCGGCACCGTGTTGCGGATGCCGGCGACGACGTCCTCGCCCTGCGCGTTCTGGAGGTAGTCGCCGTAGACGCCCTGGTGGCCGGAGGCGGGGTCGCGGGTGAAGGCGACGCCGGTGCCGGAGTCGGGGCCGAGGTTGCCGAAGACCATCGAACAGACGTTGACGGCGGTGCCGAGGTCGCCCGGGATGCGCTCCTGGCGGCGGTAGAGCTTGGCGCGGTCCGTGTTCCAGGAGTTGAAGACGGCCTCGATGGCGAGGTCCATCTGCTCGCGCGGGTCCTGCGGGAAGTCGCGGCCGGTCTGCGCCTTCACGATCTCCTTGAACCGCTCGACGACCTTCTTGAGGTCGGCGGCGTCGAGGTCGGTGTCGCTGGCGACCTTCTTGGCGGCCTTGACCTCGTCGAGGGCGTCCTCGAAGAGCTCGCCGTCCACGTCGAGGACGGTCTTGCCGAACATCTGGATGAGCCGGCGGTACGAGTCCCACGCGAAGCGCTCGTTGTCGGCCTGCCGCGCGAGGCCGACGACGGACTCGTCGGAGAGGCCGATGTTGAGGACGGTGTCCATCATGCCCGGCATGGAGAACTTCGCGCCCGAGCGGACGGAGACGAGCAGCGGGTCGTCGGCCTGGCCGAGCTTCTTGCCCATCTTCTGCTCCAGGGCGTCGAGGTGCGCGCTGACCTCGTCGCGGAGCTCGACCGGCTCCGAGCCGCTCTCCAGGTAGACCTTGCACGCCTCGGTGGTGATCGTGAAGCCGGGGGGAACCGGCAGACCGAGGTTGGTCATCTCGGCCAGGTTCGCGCCCTTGCCACCGAGCAGGTCCTTCAGGTCCCTGTTGCCCTCGGTGAAGTCGTAGACGAACTTCTGATCATTGTTTTCCGACACGGGCCACGACTCCTCGACGACTCGGTTGGCTGCCCTGACGGCGAGGAACATACCCAGATCGAAGGCTTCTAGGGAGGTACGCCTAGCGGTCAGATGGTCTTAACCACCCGTCCGCCAGCGCTTCGAAAGTAACTGAGCAGTAGCTTCCGCTTTCAGGGCCCGAAGACGCGATGACTCAAAACAGAGTCAAGTCGCTCAGGTGAGCGATCATCGCGACTTTTGCGTTCAACTCCTGAACGCAAAAAGGGTGGCACCGGGTGCCACCCTTCAGGCGGTGCAGTCGTTCGTAACATGCTCATGTGAGCACCCACCCCCTCAAGGGTGGCGAGGATCACTCCCCGAGAAAGGCCGGATCTCAGCCGCCGGACGTGTCCAGCTCCGCGTCCTCGCTCACGCCGGAGCAGTCGTAAGGGTCCTTCAACCAGCCGTCCGGCAGGACGACTCGGTTGTTTCCGGACGTACGGCCCCGGGGGCCGTCCGCACCGACGGGCCACGCCTGGTCCAGGTCGAGCTCGCTCAACTGAGCGCGCAACTCGTCCAGGGACGAGGTGATCGCCAGCCTCTTGCGCATCTCCGAACCGACCGCGAAGCCCTTCAGGTACCAGGCGACGTGCTTGCGGAAGTCGATGACACCGCGTGCCTCGTCCCCGAGCCACTCGCCGAGCAGCCGGGCGTGACGCACCATCGCGTCCGCGACCTCCCGCAGGGGCGGCTGCGCGTACGCCCCCGTGCCCTCGAAGCCCGCCACGAGGTCCCCGAAGAGCCACGGGCGGCCCAGGCAGCCGCGCCCGACGACCACGCCGTCACAGCCGGTCTCGCGCATCATCCGCAGGGCGTCGTCGGCCGACCAGATGTCGCCGTTGCCGAGGACCGGGATCTCCGGCACGTGCTCCTTGAGGCGCGCGATGGCGTCCCAGTCGGCCGTGCCGCCGTAGTGCTGGGCCGCCGTCCGCCCGTGCAGGGCGATCGCCGTGACGCCCTCCTCGACCGCGATCCGGCCCGCGTCCAGGAAGGTGATGTGGTCGTCGTCGATGCCCTTGCGCATCTTCATCGTGACCGGCAGGTCGCCCGCGTTGGTCACGGCCTCGTGCAGGATCGCCCGCAGCAGCGGCCGCTTGTAGGGCAGGGCCGAGCCGCCGCCCTTCCGGGTCACCTTGGGGACCGGGCAGCCGAAGTTCAGGTCGATGTGGTCGGCCAGGTCCTCGTCGACGATCATCCGCACGGCCTTGCCGACCGTCACCGGGTCCACCCCGTAGAGCTGGATCGAGCGCGGCTTCTCCGTCTCGTCGAACCGGATGAGCTGCATCGTCTTCTCGTTGCGCTCGACCAGGGCGCGCGTCGTGATCATCTCGCTCACGAACAGCCCCTTGCCGCCGGAATACTCGCGGCAGAGGGTGCGGAAGGGAGCGTTGGTGATGCCGGCCATCGGGGCGAGCACCACCGGGGGCTGCACGATGTGCGGCCCGATGGCGAGGGGGGTGAACGCGGTCATCCGCCCATTGTCGCGCACGACGGCGGTCATTAGTTAGTCGTACTATCCGAACATGCCCGACCTCACATCCCGGCGGGCCGTTCCGGAGCGGCTCCCCCACCGGCGGCAGCTCCTCGTCCTGGCGATCTGCTGCATGAGCCTGCTGATCGTCAGCCTGGACAACACCGCGCTCAACGTCGCCCTGCCCGCCATGCGGCGCGACCTCGGCGCCTCCGTCTCCGGCATGCAGTGGACGATCGACGCCTACACCCTGGTCCTCGCCTCCCTGCTGATGCTCGCGGGCTCGACGGCCGACCGGATCGGCCGCCGCAAGGTCTTCGTCACCGGCCTCGTCGTCTTCGCGCTCGGCTCGCTGCTCTGCTCCCTCGCACCGAGCCTGGAGGCCCTGGTCGCCTTCCGGGCCGTGCAGGCGGTCGGCGGGTCGATGCTGAACCCGGTCGCCATGTCGATCATCACCAACACCTTCACGGAACCGGCGGCCCGCGCGCGCGCCATCGGCGTCTGGGGCGGGGTCGTCGGCGTCTCCATGGCGGCGGGCCCGCTGGTCGGCGGCCTGCTCGTGGAGTCGGTGGGCTGGCGGTCGATCTTCTGGGTCAACCTGCCGGTCGCCCTCGCGGCCCTGCTCCTGACCCTGCGGTACGTCCCCGAGTCCCGCGCGCCCCGGCCCCGGCGCCCCGACCCCGTCGGACAGCTCTTGGTGGCGGCGCTCCTCGCCTCCCTCACGTACGCGATCATCGAGTCCGACCCGCTCTTCGCCGGGATCGCGGCCGTGGCGCTCGCCGGACTGCTCCGGTACGAGCCGAGGCGCCGCGATCCCCTGATCGACCTGCGGTTCTTCCGCAGCGCGCCGTTCGGCGGGGCGACCGTGATCGCGGTGTGCGCCTTCGCGGCCCTCGGCGGGTTCCTCTTCCTGAACACGCTCTACCTCCAGGACGTGCGCGGCCTGTCCGCCCTGCACGCGGGCCTGTACATGCTGCCGATGGCCGGCATGACGCTCGTCTTCGCGCCGCTCTCGGGCCGCCTGACGGGGGCGCGCGGACCGCGCGTGCCGTTGCTGATCGCGGGGACGGGGATGGCGGCCGGGCCGCTGCTCTTCGCGGCCTTCGAGGCGGAGACGAGCGATCCGCTGCTCTTCGCGGGGTACGTGGTCTTCGGCATCGGCTTCGGCCTGGTGAACGCGCCGATCACCAACACCGCCGTCTCCGGGATGCCCCGCGCGCAGGCCGGGGTGGCGTCGGCGGTGGCCTCGACGAGCCGCCAGGTGGGACAGACGCTGGGGGTGGCGGTGATCGGCGCGGTCCTGGCGGCGGGGGCCGGTTCGGTGCCGGACCCGGAGACGTTCGTGGCGGCGGCCCGCCCGGCCTACTGGATCATCACGGGGTGCGGCCTCGCCGTCCTGGCGGTCGGGGCGCTGACCAGCGGGCCGTGGGCCCGGCGCACGGCGGAGCGGACGGCCCGCCGCCTGGGGCCGGGCGAGGGGGCGGAGGGGCTCCGGACGGAGACGAGGGCTTCGTAGGGCCCCCGCCCCCGCCGGAGACGCGGTCCGTTCCGGCTACTCCTGGCCGGCGCTTTCGCCGTGCTCGGTGTCGTCGGCTCCCTGCGCGCGTTCGCGCATCTTCTTCAGGAGCTCCTGCTTGCGGTCGTCGGTCGCGCGCCGGTCGGCGTCGCGGCCCTGACCGGTGCCCTGCCGGTCGGCGCGGGACAGCTTCTTGCGCTGCCCGCCGACGCCGAGGAGGTTGTTGCGGCTCTTCGCCACGGGGTTCTCCCGTCAGTGAGGTGGACTGGGCTGGTCGTGCCGGGCGCTCACTCGTAGATCTGGAAGAACGAGTACATGCCGGGGACGCTACCCGGGCCGCCCCTCGGCTGCACCCGGTTTTCCCGGCACCACTCGAAGGAATGACAGATATTGAAATCTGTCATCGCTCATGCCATGGTTGAACCATGACCACGACACAGAACCCCACGCCCACCCCCGACCGCGTCCCCACCCGCCCGCTCGGCGCCACCGGTCCCCGGGTCTCCGCCCTCGGTCTCGGCTGCATGGGCATGTCCGCGCTGTACGGCGAGAGCGACCGCGCCGAGTCGATCGCGACGATCCACGCCGCCCTGGACGCCGGGGTGACCCTCCTGGACACCGGCGACTTCTACGGGATGGGACACAACGAACTCCTGATCGCGGAGGCCCTGCGGACCGCCCCCGCCGCCGCTCGCGAGCAGGCCCTCACCAGCGTGAAGTTCGGCGCGCTCCGCACGGTCGAGGGCGGCTTCACCGGCTACGACGGCCGGCCGGCCGCCGTGAAGAACTTCGCGGCGTACTCGCTCCAGCGCCTGGGCACCGACCACATCGACGTCTACCGGATCGCCCGCGTCGACCCGGACGTCCCGATCGAGGAGACCGTCGGCGCCATCGCCGAGCTGGTCGAGGCGGGACACGTGCGGCACGTCGGGCTCTCCGAGGTCGGCGCGGACACCCTGCGCCGGGCGGCGGCCGTGACCCCGATCTCGGACCTCCAGATCGAGTACTCGCTGATCTCCCGGTCGATCGAGGAGAAGATCCTGCCCACCGCCCGTGAACTCGGCATCGGGATCACGGCGTACGGCGTCCTGTCGCGCGGTCTGATCAGCGGCCACTTCACCCGGGACCGCGAGCTGGCGCCGGGCGACTTCCGGGGCATGAGCCCGCGCTTCCAGGGCGAGAACCTCCAGCGGAACCTGGACCTGGTGGACCGGCTGCGGACGGTCGCGGAGGCGAAGGACGCCTCCGTCGCGCAGACCGCCATCGCCTGGGTCCTGGCGCAGGCCGAGCGGTGGGGCGCGGACATCGTCCCGCTGGTCGGCGCCCGGCGCCGGGACCGGCTCGCGGAGGCGCTCGGCGCCCTGGGCGTCACGCTCGACGCCGCCGACCTGGCCGCGATCGAGGAGGCCGTCCCGGCGGGCGCGGCGGCCGGCGAGCGGTATCCGGCGGCCCAGATGGAGCACCTGGACAGCGAGCGGCCGTGAGAGCCGACGGGTCCGAACCGACGGGTACTGTCCTTCCATGGCCGCCACCGAGACCCTGACCGCAGAGCGCATCCTCGAAGCCACCGAGGAGGTGCTGCGGCGCTACGGCCCGGCGAAGGCGACCGTCGTGGACGTGGCCCGGGTCCTCGGCGTCAGCCACGGCAGCGTCTACCGCCACTTCCGCACCAAGGCGGCGCTGCGCGAGGCGGTGACCGAGCGGTGGCTCTCGCGCACCGAGACCGCCCTGGCCGAGCTGACCGCGTCCCCGGACCGGCCGGCGCCGGAGAAGCTCCACGCCTGGTTCGCCCACCTCTTCGAGGCCAAGCGGCACAAGGCGGGCGACGACCCCGAGCTGTTCGCCACGTACAACGTGCTGATCGACGAGAACAGCGGGGTGGTCGAGCAGCACATCGGCGTCCTGATCGACCAGGTGCGGTCGATCGTCGAGGAGGGCGCCAGGGAGGCGGAGTTCGCCGCCCCCGACCCGGACGCGACGGCCCGCGCCCTCTTCGACGCGACCTCCCGCTTCCACGACCCGGCCTACGCGCCGGAGTGGCGGCGCCCCACGATCGAGACCGAGTTCGAGGCCGTGGTGGGGCTGCTGCTGCGCGGTCTGCGCGCCTGACCGGAGCCTCCCCGGCGAGCCGGTCCTCGTGAATTGAAGATCATTTTGGGCGGACTTTCCCGTTCCCTGGCCGGTGGCCGAATAGCGTTCCCCCGCATCGCCGAGCACCGCACCGCGAAGCACCGCGTCCAGGGTCCAGGGGGAAACGCATGTCCACGCACGAACAGACACCGGCCGGGCGGCCCGGGCCCCCGGCCCGTTCCGGGGGTGCGGCGGCAATCGGCTGGGCCCTGACCATCGGGCTCAACGTCGTCGCGCCGATCCTCACGTACGACATCCTGACCGAGGACCACGGCTGGTCAGAGTTCGGCGCCCTGCTCGTCAGCGGCGTCTGGCCGGTGCTCGACAGCGCGGTCATGGTCGCCTGGCGGCGCAAGGTCGACGAGTTCGCGGTCGTCTCCCTCGTCTTCCTGGTGATCACGGCCGTGGTCTCGCTGGTCGGGGCGCACACCGCCCGCGCCCTGCTGATCAAGGACTCGGGCGTGACCGGCCTCTTCGGGCTGCTCTGCCTGGCCACCCTGCTCGCGCCCCGGCCGCTGATGTTCTACTTCGGGCGCAAGTTCGCGACCGACGGCACCCCGGAGTCCGCGGCCTGGTGGAACGGGCTCTGGCAGTTCGACGGCTTCCGCTCCACCATGCGCACGATCACCCTGGTGTGGGGCGTGGGGTACCTCGCCGAGGCCCTGGTCCGGATCGTCCTGGCGTACGCCCTGAGCACCTCGGTCATGGTCGTGCTCAGCCCGGTGCTGATCTACGCCACGCTCGGCGCGCTCGCGCTGTGGACGGCCTGGTTCAGCAGGCGCCGGGCGGCCGAGGGGGCCCGGCGGCAGGCCGCGGCCGAGGCGGCGGCAGCGGCCTGAGGGCCCGTATGACCCCGCACGACTCCGTACCATTCCGCAGCACTCCGCACACGGGAAAGCCCCCGGTTCCGTCGTTCCGGAACCGGGGGCTTCGCCGTACAGAGGTGTCGCGACTCAGCAGCCGAGGAGGCGGCTGCCCAGGTAGCCCTGGATCTGGTCGAGGGAGACGCGCTCCTGCTTCATGGTGTCGCGCTCGCGCACGGTCACCGCGTTGTCCTCGAGGGTGTCGAAGTCGACGGTGATGCAGTACGGGGTGCCGATCTCGTCCTGGCGGCGGTAGCGGCGGCCGATGGCGCCGGCGTCGTCGAACTCGATGTTCCAGTTCTGGCGCAGGTCCGCCGCCAGGCCCTTGGCCTTCGGGGAGAGCTGCGGGTTGCGGGAGAGCGGCAGGACCGCGGCCTTGACCGGGGCCAGGCGGTGGTCGAGGCGCAGCACGACGCGCTTCTCCATGACGCCCTTGGCGTTGGGGGCCTCGTCCTCGGTGTACGCGTCGAGGAGGAAGGCCAGCATCGTGCGGCCGACACCGGCCGCCGGCTCGATGACGTAGGGCGTGTAGCGCTCGTTGGACTCCTGGTCCAGGTAGGTCAGGCTGGCGCCGGAGGCCTTGGAGTGGGCGCTCAGGTCGTAGTCCGTGCGGTTGGCGACGCCCTCCAGCTCGCCCCACTCGCTGCCGCCGAAGGAGAAGCGGTACTCGATGTCGGCGGTGCGCTTGGAGTAGTGGGAGAGCTTCTCCTGCGGGTGCTCGAACCAGCGCATGTTCTCCTCGCGCAGGCCCAGGCCGGTGTACCAGTTCCAGCGCTGCTGCATCCAGTACTCCTGCCACTCCTCGTCCTCGCCCGGCTTGACGAAGAACTCCATCTCCATCTGCTCGAACTCGCGGGTGCGGAAGATGAAGTTGCCCGGAGTGATCTCGTTCCGGAAGGACTTGCCCATCTGCGCGATGCCGAACGGGGGCTTCTTGCGCGCGGTCGTCTGCACCTGGGCGAAGTTGGTGAAGATGCCCTGGGCGGTCTCGGGGCGCAGGTACGCGACGGAGCCGCTGTCCTGGGTCGGGCCGAGGTGGGTGGAGAGCAGGCCCGAGAAGTTCTTCGGCTCGGTGAAGGTGCCCTTGTTGCCGCAGTTGGGGCAGTTGAGGTCGGCGAGGCCGTTCTCGGGGAGACGGCCGTGCTTCTCCTCGTACGCCTCCTCCAGGTGGTCGGCGCGGAAGCGCTTGTGGCAGGAGGTGCATTCGGTCAGCGGGTCGGTGAAGGTGGCGACGTGACCGGACGCCTCCCAGACCTCGGTCGCCAGGATGACCGACGAGTCGATGCCGACGACGTCCTCGCGCGAGGTGACCATGTAACGCCACCACTGGCGCTTGATGTTCTCCTTGAGCTCGACGCCCAGGTGCCCGTAGTCCCAGGCGGCGCGCTGACCGCCGTAGATCTCACTGCAGGGAAAAACGAAGCCACGGCGCTTGCTCAGGCTGACGATGGTGTCGATCTTGTCGGCGGCCACGGTGCTCTCTTCATTACGACGACGAAGTGCGAATGCCACAGGTTACCGGCGCCCGTACCCCCCGCATCAAATCGGTTCCGGGTACGAGGGGCACGAGGGCCGCCGGGGCGTCACGCGGGTCGGGCCACACGGAAGGCAATTGACAACCGTTTCCAGTTTTGTTGAAAATGAGTGTCATGAACGTACGCCGCCTGATACCCACCACCGCCCTCGCCGGAGCCGTCGCGCTCGGCCTCGTCTCCCTCTCCGCCTGCACCGGGACCTCCGACGCCGCCGACGGGGACAAGGGCGGCAAGCTGGACGTGGTGGCGTCGTTCTATCCGATGCAGTACCTGGCCGAGCGGATAGGCGGCGGCCACGTCGCCGTCGAGACGCTCACGAAGCCCGGCGTCGAGCCGCACGACCTGGAGCTCAAGCCGAAGCAGATCGGCGCGCTCGGCGAGGCCGACGTCATCCTCTACCTCAAGGGCATCCAGCCCGCCGTCGACGAGGCCATCGCCCAGGCCGGCGTCAAGAACACGATCGACGCGGCGACCCTCACGAAGCTCGAAGCGCACGGCACCGAGGTCGGCCACGACCACGGCGACGAGCACGCGGACGAGCACGCCGAAGAAGAAGGCCACGAGGGTCACGACCACGGCTCCGAGGCCGGCGCCGACCCCCACGTCTGGCTCGACCCCGTGAAGTACGCCGAGGTCGCCAAGGGCGTCGGCAGCGCCTTCGAGAAGGCCGACCCGGACCACGCCGCCGACTACAGGAAGAACACCGACGCCCTGGTGAAGAAGCTCGGCGACCTGAACACCGAGTTCGAGACGGGCCTGAAGAACACCGCGACCCGCACCTTCATCACCACCCACTCCGCCTTCGGCTACCTCGCCGAGCGCTACCACCTGGAGCAGGAGGGCATCTCCGGCGTCGACCCCGAGTCCGAGCCGAGCCCCGCCCGCATGAAGGAGCTCCAGGAGATCGCGGCCAAGGACAAGGTCTCCACCGTCTTCTTCGAGACCCTGGCGAGCGACAGGACGGCGAAGACCCTCGCGGGCGACACCGGTCTGAAGACCGACGTGCTCGACCCGCTGGAGGGCATCACGGACAAGTCCCGGGGCGGCGACTACATCGAGGTCATGCGCTCCAACCTCACCGCGCTGAAGAAGGCCCTCGGCGCCAAGTGACCACGGCACAGCAGGAGGTACGGCCCATGGACCGGGAACCCGCAGCGACACCCGTCATCTCCGTCCGCGGAGCCACCGCGGCCCTCGGCGGCCGGCCCGTCCTCCGGGGCGTCGACCTCACCGTCCACCGCGGTGAGGTCGTCGCGCTGCTCGGCGCCAACGGCTCCGGCAAGTCCACCGCCGTCCGCTCCGTCATCGGCCAGGTGCCGCTGACCGGCGGCACGATCGAGCTGTTCGGCACCGAGCGGAGGCGGTTCCGCGACTGGGCCCGCGTCGGGTACGTGCCGCAGCGCACCACCGCCGCGAGCGGCGTCCCCGCCACCATCCGCGAGGTCGTCACCTCGGGCCGCCTCTCCCGCCGCCGGTTCGGCCGGCTCTCCAGGACCGACCGGGCCGCCGTCGAGCGGGCCATCGCCCTCGTCGGCCTCGCCAACCGGGCCGGGGACTCCGTGGACGCCCTCTCCGGCGGCCAGCACCAGCGGGTCCTGATCGCCCGCGCGCTGGCCTCCGAACCCGAACTCCTGATCATGGACGAGCCGATGGCGGGCGTGGACCTCGCCAGCCAGGAGATCCTGGCCGCGACCCTGCGCGAGCAGGTCGCGGGCGGCGCCACCGTCCTCCTCGTCCTGCACGAGCTGGGCCCCCTGGAGCCGCTGATCGACCGGGCCGTGGTCCTGCGCGACGGCTGCGTCGTCCACGACGGGCCGCCGCCCGAGGCCGTCGGACAGCACGCCCTGCCCGGCCACGACCACGTACATCCGCACGCGGCCGGCGAGCCGCTCCGCACGGGACTGCTGACCTGATCATGGAATTCCTCGAACCCGCCTTCATGCAGCGGGCGCTGATCGCCGCCCTCCTGGTCGGCGTCACCGCCCCCGCCGTCGGCGTCTACCTCGTCCAGCGCCGCCAGGCGCTGATGGGCGACGGCATCGGGCACGTCGCCATGACCGGCGTCGGCCTGGGCTTCCTGCTGAACTCCAGCCCGATCTGGATGGCGACCCTCGTCGCCGTCGCCGGCTCGGTCGCGATGGAGCTGATCCGGGCGTACGGCAAGACCCGCGGCGACCTGGCGCTCGCTCTGCTCTTCTACGGCGGCATGGCGGGCGGCGTCCTGCTGATCAACCTCTCGCCGACCGGCTCGAACGCCAACCTCACCTCCTACCTCTTCGGCTCGCTGACCACGGTCTCGCCGGCGGACGTCACCGCGATCTCGGTCCTGGCGGCCTTCGTGGTCCTGGTCACGGTCGGCCTGCGCCGCCGGCTCTTCGCGGTCAGCCAGGACGAGGAGTTCGCCCGGGTCACCGGCCTGCCGGTGCGCGCCCTGAACCTGCTGATCGCCGTCACGGCCGCGGTGACCGTCACCGTCGCCATGCGGGTCGTGGGCCTGCTCCTGGTCAGCGCGCTCATGGTGGTCCCGGTCGCGGCGGCCCAGCAGCTCACCCGCTCCTTCCGCGCCACGTTCATCGGCGCGGTCCTCATCGGCGTCGCCGTCTCCCTGTCGGGCACGATCACCACGTACTACGTGGAGGCCCCGCCCGGCGCGACGATCGTGCTGTACGCGATCGGGGTCTTCGTCCTGCTCACGGCGCTCGCCACGCCGCTCGCGAGGCGGCGGGCGCGGGCGGTCGGGGCGGACGCGGCGGACCCGGCGGCCTGCGACGTACGGGTCCCGGCCGGGCGGCGGCCGGGCGACGACGCGAAGGTGTGAGCCACGACAGAACCCGGGGGCACGGGGGGCTGGCAGAATGGCGGGGGCAGACAAGCATCCAAGGAGGCCCCCGTGGTGACGGCAGGACCCCCCGTACGCGGCCGCTCGACCAGGCAGCGGGCCGCCGTGTCGGCGGCACTGAACGAGGTGGACGAGTTCCGCAGCGCCCAGGAGCTGCACGACATGCTCAAGCACCGCGGCGACTCGGTCGGCCTCACCACCGTCTACCGCACGCTCCAGTCCCTGGCGGACGCGGGCGAGGTCGACGCGCTGCGCACCAGTGACGGCGAGACGGTCTACCGCCGCTGCTCGACCGGCGACCACCACCACCATCTGGTCTGCCGCGTCTGCGGCAAGGCCGTGGAGGTGGAGGGCCCGATGGTGGAGCAGTGGGCCGAGGCCGTCGCCGCGGAGCACGGCTTCGTGAACGTGGCGCACACGGTGGAGATCTTCGGGACGTGCGCGGAGTGCGCCGGGAAGTGACCTGACATACGTGGAGCACGCGGGAGGGCCCGCACCGGACGGTTCCGGTGCGGGCCCTCCCGCGTGCCGTGCCCGTACGTCACGCCCGCGCGGCGTGCCGGTCCAGGAGCGCCCGGAGCCGGTCGGCGTCGGCCGCGTCGGCCAGGCCCCGCTTGGGCAGGTAGGCGAAGCCCGTGCCGGACGTGCGGTCCGTGAAGAGGACGAAGAGCCGGGGCGTCTCCGCGTACCGGGAGAGCAGCGCCCACCGGATCGCGGTCTCGGTGTCCCGGGAGGTCCACCGGGCCCCGTCCTCGTCCACGAAGGCCCTGGCCTCGCCCTGGGCGCCGATCAGCCGGTAGAGGCTCCGGGCGGTCGCCCACGGGATCAGCTCGGCGCATGTCACGGCCACCGCCCCGAGAGCGGTCAGCAGGGCCGCCGCACCGGGCTCCGGAGCGGGCGGCAGCAGGGACAGGACGGCGACGAGGACGGCGAGCGCGCAGCCCCCGTACGCGGTCCACCGCATCAGCGGCCACCAGCGGGTGGCCCGCAGCCGGGCCCGCACCGCCTCGTGCACCTCGCCGAAGTCGGCCGAGTAGGCCAGCTCCATCGGTTCCTCCCCCCTCACCGCGCCTCAGCCCTTGTCGAGGACGGCCATGTCGGCCGGGTCGACGCCGCCGAAGCGGCGGTCGCGGGAGGCGTACTCGACGCAGGCGCGCCACAGGTCGCGGCGGTCGAAGTCCGGCCACAGCACGTCCTGGAAGATCATCTCGGCGTAGCTGCTCTGCCAGATGAGGTAGTTGGAGGTGCGCTGCTCGCCGCTGGGACGCAGGAAGAGGTCCACGTCCGGCATGTCCGGGTAGTACAGGTACTTCTGGAAGGTCTTCTCGTTGACCTTCGACGGGTCCAGCTTCCCGGCCGCCACGTCCCGGGCGATGGCCTGCGCCGCGTCCGCGACCTCGGCGCGGCCGCCGTAGTTGACGCAGAAGTACAGGGTCATGGCGTCGTTGCCGACGGTCTGCTCCTGGGCGATCTGGAGCTCCTGGACGACCGACTTCCACATCTTGGGCATGCGGCCGACCCAGCGGATGCGGATGCCCAGCTCGTCCATCTCGTCGCGGCGGCGGCGGATGACGTCCCGGTTGAAGTTCATGAGGAAGCGGACCTCGTCGGGCGAGCGCTTCCAGTTCTCGGTGGAGAAGGCGTAGAGGGAGAGGTTCTTGACGCCCATCTCCAGGCAGCCCTTGAGCACGTCGAGGACGACGCCCTCGCCGACCTTGTGGCCCTCGGTGCGCGGCAGGCCGCGCTCCTTGGCCCAGCGGCCGTTCCCGTCCATCACGCAGGCCACGTGGTTCGGCACCAGCTCGGCCGGGAGCTTCGGCGGGCGGGCGCCGGACGGGTGCGGCTCGGGGAGCTTGTACTCCCGGCGCTGCCGCCCGAGGATTCCGCGTCGTGCGATGGCCATGGCGATGGATCTCCTACCTAGGTCTTCTCTACGTATCGCAGCGAGCGCAGGCCGCGCTCCAGGTGCCAGTGCAGGTAGGCGGAGACGAGCCCGCTGCCCTCCCTGACGTGACGCGGCTCGCACGCGTCCGCCGTCGCCCAGTCGCCGGTGAGCAGCGCGCTGAGCAGGCCGATGGCCTCCGCAGAGGGTACGACGCTTCCGGGCACGCGGCAGTCGCCGCATATGACTCCGCCCGCCGCGACCGAGAAGAACCGGTTCGGCCCCTGGAGTCCGCACTTGGCGCAGTCCTCGAAGCTGGGCGCGTAGCCGTTCACGGCGAGGGAGCGCAGCAGGAAGGCGTCCAGGATCAGGTGGGGGGCGTGCTCGCCCCGGGCGAGGGTCCGCAGGCCCCCGACGAGCAGCAGGTACTGCTGGACGGCCGGCTCGCCCTCGTGGTCGGTGAACCGCTCGGCCGTCTCCAGCATGGCCGTGCCGGCGGTGTAGCGGGCGTAGTCGGTGACGATCCCGCCGCCGTACGCGGCGATGGTCTCGCTCTGTGTGCAGAGCGGAAGGCCGCGCCCGATCAGCTCGCTCCCCCGGGCGAAGAACTGCACGTCCACGTGGGAGAAGGGTTCGAGCCGGGCCCCGAACTTCGACTTCGTGCGCCGCACGCCCCGCGCCACGGCGCGTACGCGCCCGTGTCCGCGCGTGAGGATCGTGATGATGCGGTCCGCTTCACCCAGCTTCTGGGTGCGCAGCACGATGCCGTCGTCGCGGAACAGACTCATGCGGCCCATTCTCCCGTACGGCACCGACAGCCGGGCCCGGGGCCGGGCGCCGGCGCCGTACGGGAGGTCTACGGGGCCCCGCCGCCGCTCAAGGCACCTCGCCCCGGCTGCGGGCGTTGACGTGCGCGGTGGTGGCGCTCAGCCGCTCGGCCGAGGTCGCCTCCCGCACCCCCTCGGGGTCCACGTCCCACTCGCGCCCGCCGCCCAGCGGGCGGACCTGGACGTAGGGCCCCTCGCGTCCCATGAGCCTCCCGACCCGTCCGGTGCGGATCTCGACGACGTACGACCCGATGGGCAGCGTCACGATCGACTCTCCTCCCTCGGCAGTACGGCGGCGGCGAGGAGCCGGGCCGTTTCCACCGTGCAGCATCCCAATTCCACGAGCGGCCTCGGGGGATCGGCGGCGAGGGTGACGACGTCGAGGCCGAGCGAGGGAAGGGTGATTCCCGCGCTCGCGAGCGCCTCGCGCAATTCCGCCACCGCCTCTTGCGCGGCTCCGATCGTCCCGGTGGACGCCTTCGTGATGTCTTCCTTCACCAACGTATGCCTTTCTCAATCCATTTCCTGCTTCGCCTCTCCAGGGTGACCCCTGATCCGTAGAATCGGCAGTTGCGCACGCCGTGCAACTGCCGGGTAGGGCAGGGGAGTTAATCCATGGCCAGAGGCAAGCGGCAGGACGCGCGGGAGCCCTTCGGGGAACTCCTGGAGGAGCGCAGAGAGGTGGCGGGGCTCTCACGGGGCGAACCGGGCGGACGGGTGTTCGTTTCGGGTGCCTACATCGGCCCGTTCGAGCAGGGAATTCGAAAACCACGACTGGACGTCGCGAAAAGAATCGACGAGGTCCTACAAACCGGCGGTATTTTCGAATGAGCGCGGCGAAAACTCATCGACAAGTCGCCGTACGCGTCTCATTTCCACGCGGTCGCGGAGCTGGAGCGGTTGGCGACCAGGATCTGCGAGTTCGCCCCGACGGCCATGCCGGGCCCGCTCCGGACGGCGAGCCGCCCGAGAACGCGGCACGCGCCTCCGCGGTCGGCGCAGCCACCACGGTCGAGCCACTGGAGCACTTCCCGACCCTGGCCCGGAAGCGGTGGGCACTGGCGACCGCGGCGCCGCGCGGTCGGCGACCGCGTCGACGTCACCGCCCACGTCCCAGGCGTCACCCCCGTCCGGGACGGCAAGAACCCCGGTCCCGTCCTCGTGGTGCGGGCCGGCGCCTGGGCGGCCTTCGTGGGTACCCGGCCGGATGCCCCCCAAGCGCCCCCTTGGGAAGTCATAAGCCAGCCTTATGACCTCATAGACAGGGGCGGGGTACCGCTCCGGGTCGTGCATTATTTAGGGTGACCTAAGTGTCGGCGGCTTCGCCGCCATGTCGCTGCGAAGGGAACCCAGTCATGCCCCGCCCCCTCCGGGTCGCGATCGTCGGCGCCGGCCCCGCCGGAATCTACGCCGCCGATGCGCTGCTGAAGTCCGAGGCCGCCGCCGAGCCGGGCGTGTCGATCGACATCTTCGAGCGGATGCCGGCGCCCTTCGGCCTCATCCGCTACGGCGTCGCCCCCGACCACCCGCGCATCAAGGGCATCATCACCGCGCTGCACCAGGTCCTCGACAAGCCGCAGGTCCGCCTGTTCGGCAACGTCGACTACGGCACCGACGTGCACCTGGACGACCTGCGCTCCTTCTACGACGCCGTGGTCTTCTCGACCGGCGCCATGGCGGACCGCGAGCTGAGGATCCCCGGCGTGGAGCTGGACGGCTGCCTCGGCGCCGCCGACTTCGCCTCCTGGTACGACGGCCACCCGGACGTCCCGCGCACCTGGGACCTGTCGGCCGAGAAGGTCGCCGTCCTCGGCGTCGGCAACGTGGCGCTCGACATCGCCCGCATCCTGGCGAAGACGGCGGACGAGCTGCTGCCGACCGAGATCCCGGCCAACGTCTACGAGGGCCTGAAGGCCAACAAGGCCCTCGAAGTCCACGTCTTCGGCCGCCGCGGCCCGGCGCAGGCGAAGTTCAGCCCCATGGAGCTGCGCGAGCTGGACCACTCCCCCACCATCGAGGTCATCGTCAACCCCGAGGACATCGACTACGACGAGGGCTCGATCGCGGACCGCCGCAAGAACAAGCAGACCGACATGGTCGCGAAGACCCTGGAGAACTGGGCGATCCGCGACATCGGCGACCGCCCGCACAAGCTCTTCCTGCACTTCTTCGAGTCCCCGGTCGAGGTCCTCGGCGAGGACGGCAAGGTCGTCGGCCTGCGCACCGAGCGCACCGAGCTGGACGGCACCGGCAACGTCAAGGGCACCGGCCAGACCACCGACTGGGACGTCCAGGCCGTCTACCGCGCGGTCGGCTACCTCTCGGACGAGCTGCCCAAGCTCCCGTGGGACGCCGTCAGCGGCACCGTCCCGGACCAGGGCGGCCGGGTGATCCAGGAGAACGGCGAGCACCTGGCGTCGACCTACGTGACCGGCTGGATCCGGCGCGGCCCGGTCGGCCTCATCGGCCACACCAAGGGCGACGCCAACGAGACCGTGGCGAACCTCCTGGACGACTTCGCGAACGGGCGCCTGCTCGACCCGGCCGCCCCGGAGACGGACGCGGTCGTGGCCTTCCTGGAGGGCAAGGGCATCACGTACACGACGTGGGAGGGCTGGTACGCCCTGGACGCCGCCGAGAAGGCGCTCGGCGAGCCGCAGGGCCGCGAGCGCGTGAAGATCGTGGAGCGCGAGGACATGCTGCGCGCGAGCGGCGCGATCAAGTAACGACGCGGCTGAACGACACGACTCCGCGGGGGTCCGGACGGAATCCGGGCCCCCGCGGAGTCGTTTCTTCTGACTTTTCCCGGCCTCAGGAGACCGTGCGCGCGGAGGTGAGCAGCCGGACGGTGTCGTCCGGGGGCAGCGAGAGCGCGTTGCCGACGGTGCCGAGGACCTCCATCTCGGCCGGGCGGTACGGGCCGTCGGCGAGGGCGATCCGGGCGGCCTGGACGAGGATCGACTCCCGCCCGGAGGGGGCCAGGTGCGGGGCGAGCGGCTCCAGGGCCTCGTGGAGCTCGATCGCGAGGAGCGTGCCCTCGGGGTTCACCTCGGGCATGAAGCGGCCCGTGTCGGCCTCCAGGGCCTCCACGAGGTCGACGAGCTGGACGGCCGTGCACTCGGCGAAGCCGGCCGACCGGACCGCGCTGACGGCCCGGTCCAGGACCGCGCGGGAGTCGGTGCCGCCGGCCGAGAGGACGGCCAGGGCGACGGTGTGCACGCCGTCCCGCAGCATCGCGGAGAAGCGGCTGGTCGTCGGGCGGTCGAGCACCTCCGTACCGAAGTGCGTGTGACAGGCCGCGCACTCGACGACCGGGCCCGTACAGCCCCGGGGCAGGACGGGGACGCCCAGGACGGCGAACCTGCGGCGGCCGGTGCGCCGCCGGTAGTTGCGGTCGCCCCCGCACTCCTCGCAGAAGAACTCGCCGTCCCCCACGGTGTTCCAGGAGGTGCGGACCCCGCAGATGCCCACTTTCCCACCACGTGCATTCCGGGCAGACCGCATACGCACCTCCTCGACGCCCCGGCTGCGCTGCCGGCGTGGGCGTGATGTTAACCACATCCGTGATGTGGCGTCAGTACCCCGTCGTCAGTTCACCGTGGAGATGGCCGAGACACGTCACCGTTCGACTACCGCGAGATCACCCTCCCGAGTGGTCCCGCAGGCGCCTCCTCGTCGTTGTGGGGGCCCGGACACGACACCGCCCCGCACTCTCCGGGAGGGTGCGGGGCGGCGGGGTCGGGGCAGGTCAGCGGGCGGAGCGGTTGACCGCCGAGATGACCGCCTTCAGGGAGGCGCGGGTCGTGTTGGCGTCGATGCCGATGCCCCACAGGACCTTGCCGTCGATGGCGCACTCGATGTACGAGGCGGCCTGCGCGGAGGCGCCCTCGCTCATCGTGTGCTCCTGGTAGTCCAGCAGGCGGGCGTCGACGCCGACGGCCTGCAGGGCGGCGAAGAAGGCCGAGATCGGGCCGTTGCCGGAGCCGGTCAGGACGGTGTCGACGCCGTCCACGACCGCCTCGACGGTCAGCGTGTCCGTGCCGTCGGTGTCGGACGTGGTCTGGCCGGAGCGGAGCTGGATGCGACCCCAGCGAGCCGCGGAGTCGTCCGGGTTGGGCAGGTACTCGTCCTGGAAGACGGACCAGATCGCGGCCGGCGTGACCTCGCCGCCCTCGCTGTCGGTCTTCTGCTGGATGATCCGGGAGAACTCGATCTGCATCCGGCGGGGCAGGTCCAGCTTGTGGTCGTTCTTCAGGACGTACGCGATGCCGCCCTTGCCGGACTGCGAGTTGACCCGGATGACGGCCTCGTAGGAGCGGCCGACGTCCTTGGGGTCGATCGGCAGGTACGGGACCGCCCACTCGATGTCGTCCACCGTCTTGCCCCGCGCGGCCGCGTCGGCCTCCATGGCGTCGAAGCCCTTCTTGATGGCGTCCTGGTGGGAGCCGGAGAAGGCGGTGTAGACCAGGTCGCCCGCGTAGGGGTGGCGCGGGTGGACCTCCATCTGGTTGCAGTACTCGCTGGTGCGGCGGATCTCGTCGATCTGCGAGAAGTCGATCTGCGGGTCGACGCCCTGGCTGAACAGGTTCATGCCCAGGGTCACCAGGTCGACGTTGCCGGTGCGCTCGCCCTGGCCGAACAGGCAGCCCTCGACGCGGTCGGCGCCGGCCATGACGGCCAGCTCGGCCGCCGCCACGGCGGTGCCGCGGTCGTTGTGCGGGTGGGCGGACAGGCAGACGTACTCCCGGCGGGTCAGGTTCCGGGACATCCACTCGAACCGGTCCGCGTGCGTGGACGGCGTCGAACGCTCCACGGTGGCGGGCAGGTTGAGGATGATCTCGCGGCCCGGACCGGGCTGCCAGACGTCGCAGACGGCCTCGCAGACCTCCAGGGCGAAGTCCAGCTCGGTGTCGGTGAAGATCTCGGGGCTGTACTGGTAGCCGAAGGTCGTCTCCGGGCCCAGCAGCTTCTCCGCGTACTCCATCACCAGGCGCGTGCCGTCCACGGCGATCTGCTTGATGTCCTCCTTCGAGCCGCGGAAGACGACCCGGCGGAAGGTGGGCGCGGTGGCGTTGTACAGGTGGACGGTGGCGCGCCTGGCGCCGACCAGGGACTCCACGGTCCGCTCGATCAGGTCCTCGCGGGCCTGGGTCAGGACGGAGATGGTGACGTCGTCCGGGATCGCGCCCTCTTCGATGATGGAGCGCACGAACGCGAAGTCGGTCTCGCCGGAGGACGGGAAGCCGACCTCGATCTCCTTGTAGCCCATGCGTACGAGCAGGTCGAACATCTCGCGCTTGCGGGCCGGGGACATCGGGTCGATCAGGGCCTGGTTGCCGTCGCGCAGGTCGGTGGACAGCCAGCGGGGGGCCTGGGTGATGCGCCGGTCGGGCCAGGTGCGGTCGGGGATCTCGACGGCCTCGTACCGGCCGTACTTGTGGATCGGCATCCCGGACGGCTTCTGCAGCGGCGTCTCGTTGGTGACGGGCGTGGGGCGGCCGATGAACGGGGACTGCGACATTGCGTAGGGCTCCTCGGGTCCAGCGGGGGAGGACGGCCGACTGTCGAACGCAACACCAGGTCCCGCGGGGAGGGGGTCGGCCTACGACTACAGGCCCTCGCCGCGGCAGCTAAGGAGAAGCAGCCCGAAACGCATGATGTGCCGCAGCTTAGCCCAGGGACGTGGAAGCGGACGTCCCGTTCCAGTATGCGGGACGGCCGCGGAATCAAACTCGAACAGTGACGGATCACTCCATTTCGCCAATCACCGTCTCTCCTAGTGACAGGCCCGTCACGCGCTGCCACATTGCTGGAATGAGCGCACACACGCCCGTCTTCTGTTCGATCGTGCCGCCGCACCTCCTGGAGCACCTGGCCCGGTCCTCCAACGCCGCCGTGGCCGCCGCCGCCCGCCGCACCCTGGCCGCGGACGCCTCGGCCCGCTCCGCCCGGGCGCTGCCCCGGCCGGGCTCTCCCCCGACGGCCGCCCCCCGCGCCGCCGCCGGGCCGCACCGCACCGTCCACGACTGCCGGCACGGCACCGACCTGCCGGGCACGGAGGTCCGCGCCGAGGGCGGGGCGGCGACCCCCGACGCCTCCGTGAACCGCGCGTACGCGGGCCTCGGCGCCACCTTCGACCTCTTCCTGCACGCCTTCGGGCGCGACTCGATCGACGGCTCCGGACTCCCGCTGACCGCCTCCGTCCACTACGACCGGAACTACGCCAACGCCTTCTGGAACGGCGAGCAGATGGTGTTCGGGGACGGCGACGACGAGATCTTCCTCGACTTCACCCTGCCCGTGGACGTCATCGGCCACGAACTGGCCCACGGCTTCACCCAGTACACGGCGAACCTGGAGTACTTCAGCCAGTCCGGCGCCCTCAACGAGTCGGTCTCGGACGTCTTCGGCTCCCTCGTGAAGCAGTACGCCCTCGGGCAGGGCGCCGAGGCGGCGGACTGGCTCATCGGCGAGGGCCTCTTCCACCCGGACGTGCGGGGCAGGGCACTGCGCTCCATGAAGGCCCCGGGCACGGCGTACGACGACGACGTCCTCGGCAAGGACCCGCAGCCCGCCCACATGGACGACTACGTCCGCACGAGCGGCGACAACGGCGGGGTGCACATCAACTCCGGCATCCCCAACCACGCCTTCTACCTGGCGGCGACCGAGCTGGGCGGCAACGCCTGGGAGCGGGCCGGGCAGATCTGGTACGACGTGATGACCGGCGGCGCCCTCACCCCGGAGACCCGCTTCGCCGAGTTCGCGGCGGCGACGGCGAAGGCGGCGAAGGACCGGTACGGCGACGGGGCGGAGATCCAGGCCGTCCTGAAGTCCTGGGCCGCCGTGGGCGTGCCGGTGGACTGAGCCGGGGTAGGGAAGGGCTCATGCGGATTCGAGTGCGGCGCACGGGCGGTTTCGCGGGCATCGAGCGGTCGGCGGAGGTGGACACCGCGGGCCGCTCCGACGCCGGGGAGTGGACCGCCCTGGCGGGGGCGGTCCTCACGACGGCCGGCGGGGACGGCGACCGCTCCCGCGTCCCGGACGGCTTCTCGTACGAGATCACGATCGACGGCCGCACGGTCCGCTGCGGCGACCCGGACCTGACGGAAGCGCAGAGGACCCTCATCACGAGGGTCCTCAAGGAAGGCGCGTGACTGCTTGCGGGTCTTGGAAGCCGAGCTTCCGGAGCCGCTTCGGGACCCCTCCTCCGTGCCGTCCTCGCGC
This sequence comes from Streptomyces sp. NPDC007872, assembly GCF_042868165.1. NCBI lineage: Bacteria > Bacillati > Actinomycetota > Actinomycetes > Kitasatosporales > Streptomycetaceae > Streptomyces > Streptomyces sp. NPDC007872. Next base: position 465,227 of record NZ_JBIAEA010000002.1, on the reverse strand, counting down.
CGTTCGGCCCCAGGGGGCCTCACGGGCTCCGCACGGCTGCGCCGGCCTCCGGCCGGACGGTGGTCGGTCGCCCTAGAAACCCAGCTTCCGCAACTGCTTCGGGTCCCGCTGCCAGTCCTTCGCGACCTTCACGTGGAGGTCGAGGAAGACCGGGGTGCCGAGGAGGGCCTCGATGTGCTTGCGGGACTTCATGCCGACCTCCTTGAGGCGGCTGCCCTTGGGGCCGATGATGATGCCCTTCTGGCTGGGGCGCTCGATGTACACGTTGGCGTGGATGTCGAGCAGCGGCCGGTCCGCCGGGCGGTTCTCGCGGGGGATCATCTCCTCCACGACCACCGCGATGGAGTGCGGCAGCTCGTCCCGCACGCCTTCGAGCGCGGCCTCGCGGATCAGCTCCGCGACCATGACCTGCTCGGGCTCGTCCGTGAGGTCGCCCTCCGGGTAGAGCGGCGGGGACTCGGGGAGCAACGGGATGAGCAGGTCCGCGACGAGCTGGACCTGCTTGTCGCCGACGGCCGAGACGGGGACGATCTCCTGCCACTCGAAGCCCAGCTCCCTGCCGAGCTGGTCGACGGCGATGAGCTGCTCGGCGAGCGTCTTGGAGTCGACCAGGTCGGTCTTGGTGATGATCGCGACCTTGGGGGTCTTCTTGATCTCCGCCAGTTCCTTGGCGATGAAGCGGTCGCCGGGGCCGAGCTTCTGGTCGGCGGGCAGGCAGAAGCCGATCACGTCGACCTCGGCCCACGTGGTGCGCACGACGTCGTTGAGCCGCTCGCCCAGGAGGGTGCGCGGCTTGTGGAGGCCGGGGGTGTCGACCAGGATCAACTGCGCGTCCGGGCGGTGCACGATGCCCCGGACGGTGTGCCGGGTGGTCTGCGGCCGGTTCGAGGTGATGGCCACCTTCTGGCCGACCAGAGCGTTCGTGAGGGTGGACTTGCCCGCGTTGGGGCGGCCGACGAAGCAGGCGAAGCCGGCCCGGTGGACGGCTTCGGTTTCTTGGTTGCGAGCGCTCATGGGGGCCATTGTCCCCGATGAGCGCCCGCGCCATGCACCCAGAGCCCGCGGGGGCTCGCCACGGGGGTCTCAGCCGGCCGTGACGGCGTGCCGCAGCCGCCCGTCCGGGCCCGCGAGCAGGACCGGCGTCTGCGGCCCTCCGAGGTCCCGCACGGCCGCGCGGTCCTCGTCCGAGGGCGCCTCGGCGGTGGTCACGACGGCCGCCGCCTCCAGGGACTCGGCGCCGCTGGCCACCGCCATCGCGACGGCGGTCCGCAGGGCGCTCAGCTTCAGCGAGTCGAGGGCCACGGTCCCGGCCACGTAGGTCCGGCCGGTCTCGTCGCGCACGGCCGCGCCCTCGGCCACGCCGTTGCGGGCCCGGGCGCTCCGCGCGAGGGTGATGATCTTGAGGTCCTCGGCGCCGAGGTCGCCGTGCTCGCTGCTGAGTGTCATGGACCGAGCATAGGCGGGGCCCGGCGCGTCCCGTACGGGGCCTCAGCCCGCCACCGGGTACATCGCCCCGCGCCGCCCCTCCGGGGAGACCAGCCACTCCAGCTTCGCGGCCGTGTCGGCCTCCGGGAGCGGGGTGTGCATCACGATGACCAGGTCGGGGCGGGCCGGGACCCGGAGCTGGGTCGCCTCGACGACCAGCGTGCCGACCAGCGGGTGCTCCATCTCCTTGCGGTTCTGGCCGCCCGGCAGGATGTCCTGCCGCTCCCACAGCTCCGCGAACTCGGCGCTGCGCGCCTTGGCCTCCTCGACCACCGCCCGGAAGCCCTCGTCGTCGGGGCACTCCGAGCAGGCCGACCGGAACTGCGCGACCACCTTGGGCGCCAGCTCCTCCCAGTGGCCCATCCGGGCCCGGTACAGCGGGTCGGTGAAGAAGGCGACCAGGCAGTTCTGGGAGATGTCCGGACGCATCCCGAGCACGATCGACGCCGCGTCGTTGTACAGGACCGTGTTCCAGTACACGTCCATGATGTGCGCCGGGAACGGCATCCACGCGTCGATCAGCCGCCGCAGGCCCTGGCACATGTCCCGGTCCTCCGGGGCCGCCTCCAGGGCCGGCGGGTTCAGACCCGCCAGGACGTACAGGTGGCGCCGCTCGGCCGGGCTCAGGCGCAGCACCCGCGCCACCGAGTCCAGGACCTGGGGCGAGACCGTGATGTCCCTGCCCTGCTCCAACCACTGGTACCAGGAGACCCCGACGCCCGCGAGGACGGCGACCTCCTCGCGGCGCAGGCCCGGGGTGCGGCGGCGGCCGCCGTCCGGCAGGCCCGCCTCGGCCGGGCTGACCCGGGCACGACGGCTCATCAGGAACTCGCGCAGTTCACCGAGGCGGTGCCGCTTCGCGTCGGTGCCCTCGGCAGCGGTGACCACGTGTGCTTCCTCCCCCTGGACGCCTGGTGGTGCGACCGGCCCGGATGCCCGGTGGTGCCCGGACGCCCGTCGCCTGGTGGTGCGACCAACAGGATAAGTTCCCGCTCCCCAGGCTTGTTCCCGCGCGCCCAGGGTGGGGGCATGGCAACGCTGACCCCTTCCTCTCCGTCCTCCGGCGCGACCGCGCCCCCCGCTCCCCCGGTCCTCGGCCGGCGCGACCGGCTCGTCCTCTTCGTGCTGTGCGCCGCCCAGTTCATGGTGGCGCTCGACTTCTCCGTGCTGAACGTGGCGCTGCCCGTCCTCGGCGCCGACCTCGGTCTCGACCGGTCGGCCCTCCAGTGGGCCGTCACCGCCTTCGCCCTGCCCTCCGGCGGCTTCCTGCTGCTCTTCGGGCGGATCGGCGACCTCTACGGGCGCAAGCGGCTCTTCCTCGCCGGGCTCGCCGTCTTCGGCGCCGCCTCGCTGCTCGCCACCCTCGCCTGGAACCCGGCCGCCTTCCTCACCGGGCGCGCCCTCCAGGGCCTGGGCGCCGCCGCGATCGTGCCCACCGGCATGTCCCTCCTGACGACCACCTTCCCGGAGGGGCCGCTGCGGGACCGGGCGCTGGGCATCTCCGGCACCCTGCTCTCGCTGGGCTTCACCATCGGCATGGTGCTCGGCGGGGTCATGACCGACACCCTGGGCTGGCGCTCCACGATGGGCCTGCTCGCCGTCTTCACCCTGGTCGTGCTGCCGCTGGCGCCGGGCCTGCTGCCCGAGTCCCGCACCCCGGACCGGCCCCGGCTCGACGTGCCCGGCGCGGTCACCGTCACCGGCGGCCTGCTCGCCCTGATCTACGCCCTGTCGACGGCGGCCGAGCACGGCTTCGGCGGCACGGACGTGCGGATCACGCTGCTGGCGGGCGTGCTGCTGCTCGCGGTCTTCGTGCGGGTCGAGTCCCGGCACGCGGCCCCGCTGGTGTCGCTGCCGATGCTGCGGCGGGGCACGATCGCCTTCGGCAACCTGGGCGGGCTCGTCACCTTCTCGATGATGTCGACCGTCGTCTTCGTCCTGACCCTGTACCTCCAGGACACCCTGGGCCTCTCGGCCTTCGCCACCGGTCTGGTCTTCGGGGTGCAGGGCGTGCTCTCGGTCGTCGCCGGGACGTTCGCGCCGAGGCTGATCGGCCGGATCGGCGCCCGCCGCACCCTGGTGGCCTCGCTCGTCGGCCAGGGCCTGCTGACGGCCGCCCTGCTCGGCGTCTCGGAGGACTCGGGCGCGGTCCTGGCGACGGTCGCGGTCTCGCTGGCCTCCATGTGCCACCTGGGCGCGATCATCTCGTACGGCCTGACCGTCACCTCCGGCGTCCCCGACGGGGAACAGGGCCTGGCGACCGGCCTGGTGACCACCACCCAGCAGGTCGGCCTCACGGTCGGGATCCCGCTGCTCGGGGTGCTCGCCACGACGGGCGGGGACCTGTACGGGGGCGTCCGCACGGTCCTCGCCCTGGACGCGGCGATCGTGCTCGGCACGGCGCTGGTCGTCGGCCTGGGCCTGCGGCGCCGGTCCTGAGCCGGGGCCGGGCCCCGGCCCGGGGTCAGGGGCGGTCGAGGCGGAGCCGCACCGCCTTCGGCAGGCCCGCGACGACGAGGTCGTACGAGTCCTCGACCAGCTCCCGGACCGTGCGGTCCGGGAGCTGGTCGACGGTCACGGTGTTCCAGTGCCGCTTGTTCATGTGGTAGCCGGGGACGATCGCCGGGTGCTCCTCGCGGAGCCGCACGGCCTCCTCCGGGTCGCACTTGAGGTTGACCTTCAGCGGCTCGGAGTCGAGCGACGAGAGCGCGAACAGCTTCCCGGCCACCTTGAAGACGGAGGTCTCCGGGCCGAAGGGGAACTCCTCCGTCGCGTCGTTGAACTCCAGGCAGAGGGCGCGCAGCTCTTCGGGGGTCACTCGGTCTCCTCGGTGGTCACTCGGGCTCCTTCTCCGCTCCGACCGGCTCCACCGGTTCCACGAGCACGGTGACGATCTTGTTCCGGCGACCGGCCGGGGACTCGGCGGTCAGCCGCAGCGAGCGCCCGTCGGGCAGCTCCACGACGGACTTCGCGCCCGAGATCGGGACGCGGCCCAGGGCCTTGGCGAGCAGGCCGCCGACGGTCTCCACGTCCTCGTCGTCGTACTCGTCGGGGCCCAGGCCGTAGAGCTCGCCGAGGTCCCCGATGTCGAGGCGGGCGGTCACCCGGTACCGGTCGTCGCCGAGCTCCTGGACGGGCGGCAGCTCCCGGTCGTACTCGTCGGTGATCTCGCCGACGATCTCCTCCAGGATGTCCTCGATGGTGACGATGCCGGCCGTGCCGCCGTACTCGTCGACGACGACGGCGACGTGGTTGCGCTCCTGCTGCATCTCGCGCAGCAGGTCGCCGGCGTTCTTGGTGTCCGGCACGAAGGCGGCGGGCCGCATCGCGGTCGACACCAGGTCGGACTCCGACTCCCGGTTGACGTGGGTCCGGCGGGCCAGGTCCTTGAGGTACACGATGCCGACGATGTCGTCCTCGTTCTCGCCGGTGACCGGGATCCGGGAGAAGCCGGAGCGCAGCGCGAGGGTGAGGGCCTGGCGGACGGTCTTGTACCGCTCGATGCAGATCAGGTCGGTGCGGGGCACCATCACCTCGCGCACGAGGGTGTCGCCCAGCTCGAAGACGGAGTGCACCATGCGGCGCTCGTCGTCCTCGATCAGCGACTCCTGCTCGGCGAGGTCGACCAGGGCCCGCAGCTCGGCCTCGGAGGCGAAGGGACCCTTGCGGAAGCCCTTGCCGGGGGTGAGCGCGTTGCCGATGAGGATCAGGAGCTGCGGGATCGGGCCCATGATCCGGGCCAGCGGCACCAGGACGTACGCGGCGGCCGTCGCCGTGTTCAGCGGGTGCTGGCGGCCGATGGTGCGCGGCGAGACGCCGACGGCCACGTACGAGACGAGGACCATGACGGCGATGGCGACGAGGAGCGCCTCCCAGGTCTCCGGGAAGGCCTCCAGGCAGGCGTACGTGACGAGGACGCCGGCCGCCATCTCGCAGGCGACGCGGACCAGCAGCGCCACGTTGAGGTAGCGGGTCGGGTCGGAGGCGACCCGGGCGAGCTTCTCGGCTCCGCGCCGCCCGGACCGTACGGCCTCGGCGGCGCGGAAGCTGGAGATCCGGGCGAGACCGGCCTCGGCACAGGCGGCGAGCCAGGCCACGACGACCAGGGCGACCGCCCCGAGGATCAGCGAGACGTCCATCGGGGTCAGGAGACGGTCGGTGCCGGGGAGGGGCCGGTCAGGCCCTTCTCCGCGCGCCAGCCGTCGACGATCGCCGCCTGGAGGCCGAACATCTCGGCCTTCTCGTCGGGCTCCTCGTGGTCGTACCCGAGGAGGTGCAGCACTCCGTGGACGGTGAGGAGCTGGAGCTCCTCGTCCATGGAGTGCTGCGTCGGCGCGTCCTTGCCCTGCTGGGTGGCGACCTCGGGGCAGAGCACGATGTCGCCGAGGAGCCCCTGCGGGGGCTCCGCGTCGTCCTTCGCCGGCGGACGCAGCTCGTCCATCGGGAAGGACATGACGTCCGTGGGGCCGGGCAGGTCCATCCACTGGATGTGGAGCTGCTCCATCGCCTCCGCGTCCACGACGATCACCGAGAGCTCGGAGAGGGGGTGGATGCGCATGCGCGCGAGCGCGTAGCGGGCGATGTCGAGGATCGACTGCTCGTCGACCTCGGTGCCGGACTCGTTGTTGACGTCGATCGACATGGTGGTTCTGTGACTACTTCCCGTTGCGGCCGTTGCGGCTGTCGTACTGCTCGTACGCGTCGACGATACGGCCGACGAGCTTGTGCCGGACGACATCCTGCGACGTGAGCGTGGAGAAGTGGACGTCCTGGACCCCGTCGAGGATGTCGCGGACCTGCCGCAGACCGCTCTTCGTCCCGTTCGGCAGGTCGACCTGGGTGACGTCACCGGTGATGACGATCTTCGAGTCGAAGCCGAGGCGGGTGAGGAACATCTTCATCTGCTCGGGGTTCGTGTTCTGCGCCTCGTCCAGGATGATGAACGCGTCGTTGAGCGTGCGACCCCGCATGTACGCCAGGGGCGCGACCTCGATCGTCCCGCTCGCCATGAGCTTGGGGATCGAGTCCGGGTCGAGCATGTCGTGCAGGGCGTCGTAGAGCGGGCGCAGGTACGGGTCGATCTTCTCGTAGAGGGTGCCCGGCAGGAAGCCGAGCCGCTCGCCCGCCTCGACGGCGGGTCTGGTCAGGATGATCCGGGTGACCTGCTTGGACTGCAGGGCCTGGACCGCCTTGGCCATGGCGAGATAGGTCTTGCCGGTGCCCGCGGGGCCGATGCCGAAGACGATGGTGTGCTTGTCGATGGCGTCGACGTACCGCTTCTGGTTGAGCGTCTTGGGGCGGATCGTGCGTCCCCGGCTGGAGAGGATGTTCTGCGTGAGCACCTCGGCGGGAGTCTCCTCGCCGCCCTCCGCCGATCCGTCGCCGCTCGCCCTGAGCATGGCGATCGAGCGTTCCACTGCGTCCTCCGTCATCGGCTGACCGGTGCGGAGCACCAGCATCATCTCGTCGAACAGGCGCTGGATCAGGGCGACTTCCGTTGCGTCGCCGACCGCGCTGACCTGATTGCCCCGGACGTGGATGTCGGCGCCCGGGAACGAGCGCTCGATCACGCGGAGCAGGGCGTCCCCGGAGCCGAGGAGGGTCACCATCGGATGCTTGGCGGGGACGGTGAAGTGGGCGCGGGCCTGTCCGCGCGCCCCGTCGTGGGGCGCTCCGTCGTGGGCTGTGGGTGTGTGAGTCATGGGCCGGCACTGTGGCCTGCACATACCTCCCGTCGCATGGTTCTCGCTGCTCGACAACCTCTCGACCACCAAGCCTACGACCTGGTACCGACAGTGCCTAAGGGGTTTACGGAGGGCCGTTCGAGTGACGTGCTCGCTTTCGGGCGGGACCTCCTCCTCCGGGCGCGGCCTCCTCCTCCGGGCGCGGCCTCCTCCTCCGGGCGGGTCCCCTCAGGAGGCGGCCGCGCGGAAGCCGATCGTCGGAACCGCCCGGCGCAGCGGCCAGGGGCGGCCGGGGGCGGGCAGGAGGCGCTCCAGGAAGGCGTAACGGCCGCGCAGGGCCTCGGGGTCCTGCCGGGCGTCGCCCTGGGCCCGCTGCCACCAGGCGGCGATCTCGTCCCAGGTGGGGGCGGAGAGGGAGCCGCCGAACTCCTGGACGGAGAGGGCGGCGGTGAGCCCGGCGAAGGCGAGCCGGTCGGCGAGGGGCCAGTCGGCGAGGGTCCCGGTGACGAAACCGGCGACGAAGACGTCCCCGGCGCCGGTCGGGTCGAGGGCGGAGACCTGGATGGCGGGGACCTCGGCGGTCTCGCCGGTGGCCCCGTCGACGGCGTAGGCCCCCTCGGCACCGAGGGTGACCACGGCGTAGCGGACCTTGTCGGCGAGGGCGCGGGCGGCGGCCCGGGGGCAGTCGGTGCGGGTGTAGCGCATCGCCTCGGCGGCGTTGGGCAGGAACGCCTCGCAGTGCTCCAGGTCGGGGAGGGCCGCCAGGTCCCAGCGGCCGGTGTCGTCCCAGCCGACGTCGGCGAAGACCTTGGCGCCCGCGCGGGCGGCCTGGGCGACCCACTCCTCGGAGCGGCCGGGGGCCAGGGAGGCGACGGCCGCGCGCGCGTGCGGCGGGTAGGCGGGCAGGGCGCCGTCGGGCGGCGGGGCCTCGTGGCCGTGGGAGACCATCGTGCGCTCGCCCTCGTAGGCCATGGAGACGGTGACCGGGGAGTGCCAGCCGGGGACCGTGCGGGAGAACGAGAGGTCGATGCCCTCGCCCTGCTCCAGGGCGTCCCAGCAGTACTCGCCGTAGTGGTCGTCGCCGAAGGCGGCGGCGAGGGAGGTGCGCAGGCCGAGGCGGGCGAGGGCGGTGGCCATGTTGGCGACGCCGCCGGGGCTGGAGCCCATGCCGCGGGCCCAGGACTCGGTGCCGCGGACGGGGGCGCTGTCGAGGCCGGTGAAGATGATGTCCAGGAAGACCGTGCCGGTCAGGAAGACGTCGCAGGCGGGGTCCGTGGGTTCGCGGAGGCGCTCCAGCGGATCGACCTCGGCGTCGTGGTGCGGCTGCTCTCCCCTGGCTGTGGTCACGGCGGACTCCCCGGTCGCGGTGCGGATCCGCCCAGTGTGCCCGACGGGGGGTGGGAGGCGGGTGGGACTCACGGGGAGGACCGAGCCGTTACCCGGAAACCGCCCATCCAAACCCATGGTGACCCGGATCACGTAACGTACCGGCGGATACCGTCTTCTCCCGCCCCTCCCCCGCTTGATACAGATGGTCCCGCGACCCCGTGCCACTCCCCGCACCACCGGGCGCTCCACCCCTCCCCTCCTTGCTCCTGGGAACGCCCATGTCGTCGCGGACTCGCGGCGCGGGGGCCCTCGTCGCCCTCGTCGCCCTCTTCACGGCCGGTCACCTGGCCCCGTACCTCCTGCCGACCGTCGTCGGCCGGCTCTCCGCCGGACTCGGCCTCACCCCCGCGCAGGCGGGCCTGGTCGGTTCGGTCCTGCTGCTCGGCTCCTCCTGCGCCGGTTTCGCGCTCGCCGCGCGCGGGGAGCGGATCGGACCGCGCCGGGCGGCCCGCGCGGGCCTGCTCGCCATGGTGGTCGGGTACGACTCCGCCGCCGCGACCGGCACCGTGCCGCTGGTGGTCGCGGGCGCCGTCCTCGGCGGCCTCGGCTCGGGCACGGCGACGGCGGTGGCCGCCGCCGGGATCGCCGGGCGGCGGGACCCGCACCGGGCCGCCGCCCTCGGCCTGCTCTCCGTCTCGGCCGCGGCGGGCGCCCTCTACCTGACGCTCCCCCACCTGGGCGGCGGGCACGCGCCCCCGCTGGTCGCGATCGCCTGCGCGGCGGTCCTGGTGTGGCCGGCGACGGGGCACCTGCCGGGCGGTACGCGGGCGCGTGCGGGTGCGGGTGCGGGTGCCGCGCAGGTGACGGGGCCGCTGCCGCACCGGCGGGCGGGGATCGTCCTCGCGGGCGGCATCCTGTGCTGGTCCCTCGCGCAGAACGCCCTGTGGGGCGTGAGCGGCCGCATCGGGCTCACCCAGGCCGGGCTCTCCGAGGTCACCGTCGGCGCGGTCCTCGCGGCGGCGCTCGGCGCGGGGCTCGCCGGGGTCACGGCGGCGGGGGCGCTCGGTTCGCGCCTGGGCCGGGCGGTGCCGATCGGGGCGGGCACGGTGCTCATCGCGGGCTGCGTGCTGCTGAGTTCGGCCGCCGGGGGCCTGGCGTCCTTCGCGACCGGCGAGGTCCTGTGGAACGCCCTCTACCCGGTCGTCCTGTCCTACCTCCTGGGCCTGGCCGCCTCCCTCGACCCGCGCGGCCGCTGGGCCGTCCTGGTCGGCTCGGCGTCCTCCCTCGGCGTGGCCTGCGGCCCGGTGACCGGCAGCCTCCTCTCCGAGGGCGTCGGCTACCCGGGCATGGGCGCGGTCCTCTGCGCCCTGCTCCTCCTGGTCGCCGCCCCCATGACGGCCGTGGCCCGCCACGCCGCCGGGCGCCCCCTGGTCCCCGGCTCGGTCCGCCGCCGCGGCGGGGCCCCTGCGGCCGTCCTCGCCGGCAACGCGTCGGGGACGCCGGCCCTGGTTCCGCAGATGGGGGCGCCGGAGCAGCCGGTGGCTGCGATCCGGGTGCCGGTCACCCGGCGCCGGCTGACGAGGGCGGCGGTGGGGTTGGCGGGGGTGAGGGGGCGGGAGTAGGCGGGGTGGGTGGGGGGGGCGCCTGCGGCGGGCTTGTCCCCCACCCCGCCCCTTCCCGTAACCGGGGCTCCACCCCGGACCCCACGCCTCGAACGCCGGCGGGGCTGAAAGTTCGGCCCGTGCGGGGGTCCGGGGGCTCGCCCCCGGTTTCGGCAAGGGGCGGGGTGGGGTGAGAGGCCCGCCGCAGGCGCCCCGGCCCGCACCCGAACCGTCCCGCCCTCACCTACGCCCCGCCACCCCCGAACTCGTACGCCTCCACCTCCGCCAGGTACCGCTCCCGCCGCTCCTCCTCGTCCTCCAGGAACGACGCCCGGAAGGAGTTCCGCGCCAGCTCCCGGAGCTGGTCCTCCGTGAGGCCGAGCGCGTCGCGGACGCCGTCGTAGTTGTCGCCCGCGTAGCCGCCGAAGTAGGCGGGGTCGTCGGAGTTGACGGTGACGAGGAGACCGGCCGACATCATCGCGCGGAGCGGATGGTCGGCGAGGGCGTCGATGACGCGGAGGCGGACGTTCGACAGGGGGCAGAGGGTGAGCGGGACCCGCTCGCGGGCGAGCCGGGCGACGAGGTCGGGGTCGTCCATGCAGCGCAGGCCGTGGTCGATCCGCTCGACGCCGAGGACGTCGAGGGCCTCGCGGACGTACGCCGCGGGGCCCTCCTCGCCCGCGTGGGCGACGCGGCGCAGGCCGAGCCGGGCGGCCTCCTCGTACACCTCGCGGAACTTGGCCGGCGGATGGCCGACCTCGGCGGAGTCGAGGCCGACGCCGGTGATCCGGTCCAGGTACGGCTTCGCGGCCTCCAGGGTGGCGAGGGCCGACTCGGCGGACTCGTCGCGCAGGAAGCACATGATGAGCCGGGTGGAGATCCCGTACCGCTCCTCGGCGCGGTCGAGGGAGGCGGTCAGGCCCTCGACGACGGTGCCGATCGGGACGCCGCGGGCGGTGTGCGCCTGCGGGTCGAAGAAGATCTCGGCGTGCCGGACGCCCTGGGCCGCGGCCCGCTCCAGGTAGGCGTCGGCGAGTTCGGTGAAGTCCTCGGCGGTGCGCAGGACCGCCATCAGGCCGTAGTACAGGTCCAGGAAGGACTGGAGGTCGCTGAAGCGGTACGCCTCGCGCAGGGCGTCGGTGTCCGCGTACGGCAGGGTGACGCCGTTGCGCGCGGCGAGCGCGAAGGCCAGCTCGGGTTCGAGGGTGCCTTCGATGTGGAGGTGCAGTTCTGCCTTCGGTACGGGCATGTTCACGTTCGTTTCGGTACGGGGACCCTCATGAGGTCCTGGGCAATGCTCAGCTCGCCGTCGAACCCGGCGGCCCGTGCCTGCCGTTCGAACGCGGCGGGGTCGTGGTAGCGCTGCGAGAAGTGGGTGAGGACGAGGTGCCGCACGCCCGCGTCCCGGGCGACCTCGGCGGCCTGTCCGGCCGTCAGGTGGCCGTGGTCGGTGGCGAGGCGGACGTCCTCGTCGAGGAAGGTCGACTCGATGACGAGCATGTCGGCGCCCTCGGCGAGGGCGTGCACGCCGTCGCAGAGCCGGGTGTCCATGACGAAGGCGAAGCGCTGTCCGCGCCGGACCTCGCTGACCTCGTCGAGGGTGACGCCGTCCAGGACGCCGTCGCGCTGGATCCGGCCCACGTCGGGCCCCTGGATGCCGTGCGCGGCGAGCCTCTCGGGCAGGATGCGGCGCCCGTCGGGCTCGACGAGCCGGTAGCCGTACGACTCGACGGGGTGCGAGAGCCGGTGGGCTTCCAGGGTGTACGCGTCGGTGACGGCGAGCGGCCCGTCGGCGGCGACGGGCGCCTCGACCAGGTGCACGGTCTCGCGGTAGGCCGTGGCGTACCGCAGCCGCTCGAAGAAGCGCTGTCCGCTCGCCGGGTAGTGGGCGGTGACCGGGTGCGGGACCTGGTCGAGGTTGATCCGCTGGATCACCCCGGCCAGGCCGAGCGAGTGGTCGCCGTGGAAGTGCGTGACGCAGATCCGGTCGAGGTCGTGCGCGGCGACCCCGGCCCGAAGCATCTGGCGCTGGGTGCCCTCGCCGGGGTCGAACATGATCCCCTGTCCGTCCCAGCGCAGCAGGTAGCCGTTGTGGTTGCGGTGCCGGGTCGGGACCTGGCTCGCGGTCCCGAGGACGACCAGTTCGCGTACGGACACGGCTTATCCGGGGGGCCAGGTGAGGCCGCGGCCGCCCAGGACGTGCGCGTGGGTGTGGAAGACGGTCTGGCCCGCGCCCGCGCCGGTGTTGAGGACGATCCGGTAGCCGGTGCCGTCGGTCTTCTCCTGGGCGGCGACCTCGCCGGCCTCGCGCAGCAGGTCGGCGGCGACGTCCGGCGCTCCGGCCGCGAGGGAGGCGGCGTCCGGGTAGTGCACGCGCGGGATCACCAGGACGTGGGTGGGCGCCTGGGGGTTGATGTCGCGGAACGCGACGGTCGTCTCCGTCTCGCGCACGATCGTCGCGGGCACCTCCCCCGACACGATCTTGCAGAACAGGCAGTCGCTCTGCGGCTCTCCGGCCATGGTCCGGGCCTCCTCGCCTCCGTCGATCAGTACAGGCGCATGCTATCGGCCGCCGCCGACACGGTCGGATCCGTTTTCCACAGGGGCCCGGTCAGTCCTTGGGGGCGCGGCGGTTCAGGAACGAGCGGCTCACCCAGTACGTGATGACCACGCCCCAGAACAGCGGCGCCCCGAGCCCGCCGACCACGCCCGCGTCGAGCGACCAGAGGGCCGTCGTCGCCACCGAGTGGAGCCCGAGCAGCCCCACGGCCGTCGCCATGGCGATCACCGGCCGGCAGCCGCGCGCCACGAGCAGCAGCGGGCGGCGCAGCCGGGGCGGCAGCCGGCGGCCCATCCACAGCACCCAGCCGCCCCACGCGCCGACGAGGATCGCCGTGCCGATCAGGAACTGGACGACCGCGCCGGTCCCGGTGCCGCCGGTGCGGACGGCGGCGGTGGCGTACACGGAGGCGATGAAGCCGATGAGGGCGACCCAGCGGGCCCCGGCGACGGTGTTCCAGGCCATGGCCTCCAGGTTGTAGCGGGCCTTGCGGTCCTGGAGGTCGAGCGCGGCGGAGGCGACGAACCCCTCGGCGGCCTGCGTCCACGCCCCGCGCCGGAACCAGCGCCGCCGCAGTCGGAGCAGCGAGAGGTTGTTGTGGGCCTCGCTGCTCTGCGGGTTGAGGCGCAGCGTCGTCTCGTACGCCCGCTGCGCGGTGGCGTGGTCGCCCCGGCGCTGGGCGGTGAGGCCGACCAGGAAGTGGGCGGCGTCCTCCTCGGGCGCGAGGTTCACGGCGGTCCGGGCCGCCTCGTACGCCTCGGTGGTACGCGCGGGCGTGCGGGTGCGTTCGCCGTGCTCCGCGAGGGCGGTGCCGAGCGCGTAGTGGGTGCCCCAGTGGTGCGGGGCGAGCGCGACGGCGTGCCGGGCGGTGGACTCGGCCTCCGGGTAGCGCTTCTGGGAGAGGAGGATCTGGACGCGCATCAGCCAGGCGCCGAGCAGTTCGGGCTCGGCGCGCAGCGCCTGGTCCACGGCGGCCAGGGCGGCGGGGTGGGCGCCGCCCCGGTGGTGGCAGCGGGCGAGCAGGACGAGGGCCTCGGCGTCCTCGGGTTCGGTCGCCAGGTGCTGGGCGGCCAGCGCCCCGGCCTGCTCGTACCGCCCGGCCTCGTACAGCGCCTCGGCGCGCCGCAGCGCGGTGCCGTGGGCGCCCTGAGCCTCCGCCCCGCTCACAGCTTGCGCTTCCGCTTGAGGTGGGCGAGCAGGTCGTCGTAGAGGCCGCCCTCGTTGGCGAACATGGCGACGTTCCGGGCGGCGGCGAACCACGGCTCCGTGGACGGCTTGATCTGCTTGGCCGCGCCGAGCAGGTCCTTGGTGGTGATCAGGCGTACGGAGCCGCTGCGGGCGGAGTCGAGGAGGGCGGCCTCGGCGGCCGTCTCGCAGACGTGGGCGAGGTCGGCGCCGGAGAAGTCCTCGGTGGCCTTGACGAGCTTGCCGAGGTCGACGGCCTCGATGGGCCGGTCGCGCAGGTGGTAGCGGAGGATCGCCTCGCGCGCGGCGGCGTCCGGCGGCAGCACGAGCAGGGTGCGGTCGAGGCGGCCGGGGCGGCGCAGGGCGATGTCCACGTCCCAGGGGACGTTGGTGGCGGCGAGCACGAAGACGCCCTCGTTCCCGGCGCCGCTCGCGATGCCGTCGAGCTCGGTGAGGAGCTGGTTGACGACGTTGCGCAGGCCGCTGTGGTGCGTGCGGGAGCGCTTGACGCCGAGGGCGTCCAGCTCGTCGAGGAAGACGACGCAGGGGGCCTGGCAGCGGGCGGTCTCGAAGATGTCGTGGATGTTCTTCTCGGAGGCGCCGATCCACATGTCGAGGACGTCGGAGAGCGAGACGGTGAGGAAGCTCGCGCCGAGTTCGCCCGCGACGGCCCGGGCGATGAAGGTCTTGCCGCAGCCGGGCGGGCCGTAGAGGAGCAGGCCGCCGCGCAGCGACTTGCCGTACAGCCTGCGCAGTTCGGGGTTGCGCATGGGGGCGAGGAAGGCGGCCTCCAGGCGGTCCTTGACCTCCTCCATGCCGCCGACGTCGGCGAGGCGGACGGCGCCGGGGGCGTCGACGTCCCAGGCGGCCGCGTCCCCGGCGGTCCCGTCGCCGTCGGCGGCCTGCGGGTCCTCCAGGAAGCGGGGCCCGACGAGGTCCTGGACCTGCTGCTCGGCGGCGTCCCAGTCGAAGGAGGAGGAGGCCCTCGGCGCGGGCGCGGGCTCGTCCGGGGCGGATCCGTCCGGGGCGGGGGCGCTCGGCGCGGGGGCCGGGTCCTCTGCGGCGGGCAGCCCCATCGCGCGGACCATCAGGGCGCGGGCGGCCGCGTCCCCGGGCGCGTGCTGGAGGGCGACGGCCGCCTCGGTGACGGCCTCGTCGTTGCGTCCCTCCGCGAGGAGGAGTTCGGCGAAGTGGAGCCGCAGGGGCACGTCGCCGGGGGCGGCGGCCACGGCGGCGCGGAGACTGCGGATCAGGGGGGACTCGTCGGCCATGCGGCCACCCTAAGGAGCCCCCCGGGGACACCGTCCACCGGGTTCGCCCCGGGCCTTGCTCCAGAGACCGGTGGCCGACGTGCCCCCGTCCTCGGGGTCCTAGCTCCAGCGGCCCGTCCGGCCCAGGACCAGGGCCGTCGCCGCCGTGCCCGCCGTGGAGGTGCGCAGCACGCTGCGGCCCAGCCGGTACGGCTTCGCCCCGGCCGCCCCGAAGGCGGCCAGCTCCTCCGGGGAGACCCCGCCCTCGGGTCCGACGACCAGGACGACCGACCCCTTCGCGGGGAGGTCGGCGGTGGCGAGCGCGCCGCTGGGGTGGTCGCGGTCCTCGTGCAGGACGGCCGCGAAGTCGGCCTCCGCGAGGAGGGCGGCGACCTGCTTGGTCGTCATGAGGTCGGCGACCTCGGGGAAGCGGGTGCGGCGCGACTGCTTGCCGGCCTCGCGCGCGGTGGACCGCCACTTGGCGAGCGCCTTGAGGCCCCGGTCGCCCTTCCACTGCGTGATGCAGCGGGAGGCGGCCCACGGGACGATCGCGTCCACGCCGGTCTCCGTCATGGTCTCGACGGCCAGCTCGCCCCGGTCGCCCTTGGGGAGCGCCTGGACGACGGTGATCCGGGGCTCCTCCCCGGGGTCCTCGTGGACCTCGGCGACCCGTACGGTCAGGTGGTCCTTGCCCTCGGCGGCGAGCACCTCGCAGGCGGCCCAGCGGCCCCGGCCGTCGACGAGGACCAGCTCCTCGCCCTCCCGCAGCCGCTTCACCGAGACGGCGTGCCGCCCCTCGGGGCCGTCCAGGAGGAAGTTCCCGGCGCCGGGGACGGCGTCGACGACGAAGACGGGTGCGGTCACGAGGTGCTCCTGTGGGGCAGTTCCGAGAGGGCGGTGTCGAGTTCGGCGGCGAGGACCTCCACCAGCCGCCCGGCGGGGAGTTCGCGGGCGAGGCGGTGTCCCTGGCCGGCCCAGAGGGCCATGCCCTGGGCGTCGCCCGCGGTGGCGGCGGCCTTGCGCAGCGGGGCGGTGAGGTGGTGGACCTCGGGGTAGGCGGCGGGGGCGTACGGGCCGTGCTCGCGCGTGAAGCGGTTGACCAGGCCGCGCGCCGGGCGCCCGGAGAAGGCCCGGGTGAGGGCGGTGCGGGTGAACAGCGGGTCGGTCAGGGCCCGCTTGTGCAGCGGGTGGGCACCCGACTCGGGGCAGGCGAGGAAGGCGGTGCCGAGCTGGGCGGCGTCGGCCCCGGCGGCCAGGACGGCGGCGATCTGGGCGCCGCGCATGATCCCGCCGGTGGCGAGGAGCGGGAGGCGGACGCTCTCGCGGACCTGGGTGACGAGGGTGAGCAGGCCGGTGCCGGGCGTGCCGTCCTCGTCCGGGTCGTCGCGGTGGGTCCCCTGGTGCCCGCCGGCCTCGACGCCCTGGACGCAGACGGCGTCGGCCCCGGCGCGCTCGGCGGCGAGGGCCTCCTCGGCGGAGGTGACGGTGACGATCGTGTACGTGCCGGCGCGGGCGAAGGCGGCGAGCGCCTCGGGCGCGGGGCAGCCGAAGGTGAAGGAGACGACGGGGACCGGGTCCTCCAGGAGGATGGCCAGCTTGGCGTCGTAGGCGTCGTCGCGGGAGTCGTCGGTCTCGCCGAGCGGGGTCCGGTACCAGTCGGCCTCCCCGGCGAGCTGGTGGCGGTAGACCTCGACGGCGGCCGGGTCGGCGGGCCGGCCGGTCCGCGGCACGAAGAGGTTGACGCCGAAGGGGCGCGCGGTGAGCCCGCGTACCTGCTTGATCTCCTGGTACAGCCCTCCGGCCGTCTTGTAGCCGCCGGCCAGGAAGCCGAGCGCCCCGGCCTCGCAGACGGCTCCGGCGAGCTCGGGACAGGAGGCGCCACCCGCCATGGGGGCCTGCACGATCGGGATCCGGGAGAGATCGTTCAGTGCGGTGGTGGACATATGGGCATCGTGTCATGCCGCGGGGAGGGGTACGGAAAGGGGCGGTATCCATACATGGACACCGCCCCTCCCCGTACGCAAGGCCGTGCGTACGACGGGCCTACCGCCCGTTGAACGCGTCCTTCAGCCGCGAGAACAGCCCCTGCTGCCCCGGCTGGAACTGCCCCGTGGGCCGCTCCTCGCCGCGCAGCTTGGCCAGCTCGCGCAGGAGGCGCTCCTGCTCCGCGTCGAGCTTGCCCGGGGTCTGGACCTCGACGTGCACGATGAGGTCGCCGCGCCCGTTGCCGCGCAGGTGGGTGACGCCGCGCCCGTGGAGCGGGATCGACTGGCCGGACTGGGTGCCGGGCCGGATGTCGACCTCCTCGACGCCGTCGAGGGTCTGCAGCGGCACCTTGGTGCCGAGCGCGCCCGCCGTCATCGGGATCGTCACCGTGCAGTGCAGGTCGTCGCCGCGCCGCTGGAACGTGTCGTGCGGGGTCTCGTGGATCTCGACGTACAGGTCGCCGGCGGGGCCGCCGCCGGGGCCGACCTCGCCCTCGCCCGCGAGCTGGATGCGGGTGCCGTTGTCGACGCCGGCCGGGATCTTGACCGTGAGGGTGCGGCGGGAGCGGACCCGGCCGTCGCCCGCGCACTCGGGGCACGGGGTCGGGACGACGGTGCCGAAGCCCTGGCACTGCGGGCAGGGCCGGGAGGTCATGACCTGGCCCAGGAAGGACCGGGTGACCTGGGAGACCTCGCCGCGGCCGCGGCACATGTCGCAGGTCTGCGCGGAGGTGCCGGGAGCGGCGCCCTCGCCGGAGCAGGTCGTGCAGACGACCGCCGTGTCGACCTGGATGTCCTTGGTGGTGCCGAAGGCCGCCTCGTCGAGGCTGATCTCCAGGCGGATCATGGCGTCCTGGCCGCGGCGGGTGCGCGAGCGCGGGCCGCGCTGCGACGCCGTGCCGAAGAAGGCGTCCATGATGTCGGAGAAGTTGCCGAAGCCGCCCGCTCCGAAGCCGCCCGCGCCGCCTCCGCCGGAGGCCGAGAGCGGGTCGCCGCCGAGGTCGTAGACCTGCTTCTTCTGCGGGTCCGAGAGCACCTCGTAGGCGGCGTTGATCTCCTTGAAGCGTTCCTGCGTCTTCGGATCGGGATTGACGTCCGGGTGCAGCTCGCGCGCGAGCCTCCGGAAGGCCTTCTTGATCTCGTCCTGGGACGCGTCGCGGCGTACGCCGAGTACGGCGTAGTAGTCCGTGGCCACTTACGACTCCGCCAGGATCTGTCCGACGTAACGTGCCACTGCGCGTACCGCTCCCATCGTTCCGGGGTAGTCCATGCGGGTCGGTCCGACCACGCCGAGTTTGGCGACTGCCTCGCCGCCCGAACCGTAGCCGACCGAGACGACGGACGTGGAGCTCAGCCCCTCGTGGGCGTTCTCGTGCCCGATCCGTACGGTCATGCCCGATTCCTTGGCCTCGCCCAGCAGCTTGAGGAGGACGACCTGCTCCTCCAGAGCCTCCAGGACGGGCCTGATCATCAGGGGGAAGTCGTGTCCGAAGCGGGTGAGGTTGGCGGTGCCGCCGATCATCAGCCGCTCCTCGTGCTCCTCGACGAGGGTTTCGAGGAGGGTCGCGAGCACGGTCGAGACCGTGGCGCGGTCCTCGGGCTCCTCGAAGGATTCGGGGAGGTCCTGCACCAACTGCGGCACGTCGGCGAACCGGCGGCCGACGACCCGGCTGTTGAGCCGGGCCCGCAGGTCGGCGAGCGAGGTCTCGCCGAAGGGCGCGGGGCAGTCGACCACCCGCTGCTCGACCCGTCCGGTGTCCGTGATGAGGACGAGCATCAGGCGGGCCGGGGCCAGCGAGAGCAGTTCCACGTGCCGGACGGTCGAGCGGGTCAGCGAGGGGTACTGGACGACGGCGACCTGCCGGGTCAACTGCGCGAGCAGCCGGACCGTGCGGCCGACGACGTCGTCCAGGTCGACCGCGCCGTCGAGGAAGTTGTGGATGGCCCGCCGCTCGGGCGTCGACAGCGGCTTGACCCCCGCGAGCCGGTCGACGAACAGCCGGTAGCCCTTGTCCGTCGGGATGCGGCCCGCGCTGGTGTGGGGCTGCGCGATGTAGCCCTCCTCCTCGAGCACGGCCATGTCGTTGCGCACGGTGGCGGGCGACACGCCGAGCTTGTGGCGCTCCGTGAGCGCCTTGGAGCCGACGGGCTCCTCCGTCCCGACATAGTCCTGGACGATGGCGCGCAGCACTTCGAGTCTGCGTTCGCTGAGCATCGTGCGCACCTCCAGCAGTCGTCGGTCGATCCGGTTGCTCCGCTTTTGGCACTCGCCCTGTCCGAGTGCCAGCGATCCCGGGCCAGTGTACGGCGGCACACGTCGCTCCTGGCAAGGAGGCGGCGCCCCACCGGTTAGCGTCGCGGTATGGATGTCGACTGGGAAGCACAGGGGTGGGAGCGGCTCGCGGACGGGGTGGGCCGGCGCCGGCTGCCCGTCTGGGACGCCACGGCGGGGCTCGTCGTGGGCGAACGGGCGGTGCTGCTGTACGACACGGGGTCGTCCCTCGCGGAGGGCGCGGAGCTGCGGGCGGAGGTGGCGGAACTCACGGGCGGCCGGAGGGTGACGCACATCGCACTGGGCCACCCGCACTTCGACCACGTGTTCGGCACGGCGGCCTTCGCGGGCGCGGAGGTCTTCGGCGCGGTCGGCACGGAGGAGCTGCTCGCCCGGGAGCGGGACCGGGAGGCGCTGCGGGCGGACGCGGTGCGGCACGGCCTGGACCCGGTGGCGGCCGCGGAGGCGGCGGACGTGCTCGTGGCCCCGCGGCACGTGGTCTCCGGCGAGTGGACGCTCGACCTGGGCGGCCGGCAGGTGCTCCTGGCGAACGTCGGCCCCGGGCACACGGGCCACGACCTGGCGCTCCTGGTGCCCGGCCCGCCGGAGGTGGTCTTCTGCGGGGACCTGGTGGAGGAGTCGGGCGAGCCGCAGGCGGGCCCGGACGCGATCCCGTCCCGCTGGCCGGACGCCCTGGACCGCCTCCTGTCGCTCGGCGGCGGGGACGCGGTGTACGTGCCGGGGCACGGGGCGGTGGTGGACGCCGCGTTCGTACGGCGCCAGCGCGAGGAACTGGCGACGCGCTTCTCCGTCGCGTGACGTCGCCCGGACGCGCGGCCACGATCCGGACGTGACGCCCCCTCGGCCGCATCTCCCGGGGGACGATCCCCGGACCCCCGGCAGTGTCCCGACGCCACACCCTGGACAGGATTGAGCCCATGCGCAGCTACCACCCCGATCTGACACCCCCCTGGAAGCGCTCGGCGCCCGTCCCGGAGGTCCCGGCCGACCGCGATCTCGTCGTGGAGGAGGTGGCGACGGGCTTCTGCGGGGCGGTGATCCGCTGCGAGGCGGGCACGGTGACCCTGGAGGACCGCTTCGGCAAGCACCGGGTCTTCCCGCTGGAACCGCGCGGCTTCCTCCTGGAGGGGAGGGTCGTGACCCTGGTCCGCCCCTCGGCGGCCCCGGCCCGCCCGACCCGTACGGCCTCCGGCTCGGTCGCGGTGCCCGGCGCACGCGCGCGCGTGGCGCGGGCGGGCCGGATCTACGTCGAGGGCCGCCACGACGCGGAGCTGGTCGAGCGGGTCTGGGGCGACGACCTGCGGATCGAGGGCGTGGTCGTGGAGTACCTGGAGGGCGTCGACGACCTGCCGTCGATCGTCGCGGAGTTCGGCCCGGGGCCCGACGCGCGCCTCGGCGTCCTGGTGGACCACCTGGTCCCGGGCTCCAAGGAGTCCCGGATCGCGGCCCGGGTGACCTCCCCGGACGTCCTGGTCGTCGGCCACCCGTACATCGACGTCTGGGAGGCGGTGAAGCCGTCCTCGCTCGGCATCCCGGCCTGGCCGACGGTCCCGCGCGGCCAGGACTGGAAGACGGGCGTCTGCCGCGCCCTGGGCTGGCCGGAGAACACGGGCGCGGCCTGGCAGCACATCCTGTCGCGGGTGACGTCGTACAAGGACCTGGAGCCGGCGCTCCTGGGCCGGGTCGAGGAACTGATCGATTTCGTGACGGCGCCGTAGCCCGCCCCCGGAGCCCTAGTCCACCAGGTCCCGCACCACCGCGTCCGCGAGCAGCCGCCCCCGCAGGGTCAGGACGGCCCGGCCCGCCCCGTACGGGGCGGGATCCAGGAGGCCGTCCTCCAGGGCCTTGCGGGAGGCGGCGAGCCCCGCGGGCCTGAGCAGGTCCAGCGGGCAGCCGTCCCGGAGGCGCAGCTCCAGCAGGATCCGCTCCACCCGCCGGTCCTCCCCGGAGAGGAGCTCGCGGCCGGCGCCCGGCGACCTCCCCGCCGCGAGGGCCGCCGCGTACGTGCCCGGGTGCTTCACGTTCCACCAGCGGACCCCGCCCACGTGGCTGTGCGCGCCGGGTCCCGCGCCCCACCAGTCGGCGCCGCGCCAGTACAGCTCGTTGTGGAGGCAGCGCCCGGCCTCCGAGGTGGCCCAGTTGGACACCTCGTACCACTCGAAACCGGCCCCGGACAGCACCTCCTCGGTGATCAGGTACCGGTCGGCGTGCACGTCGTCGTCGGTCATCGGCACCTCGCCGCGCCGGATGCGGCGGGCGAGCTGGGTGCCCTCCTCGACGATCAGCGCGTAGGCGCTGACGTGGTCGGGCCCGGCGCCGATCGCCGCGTCGAGCGAGGCCCGCCAGTCGTCGTCGGACTCGCCGGGCGTGCCGTAGATCAGGTCGAGGTTGACGTGGTCGAACCCGGCGGCCCGCGCCTCGGCGACGCACGCCTCGGGGCGCCCGGGCGTGTGGGTGCGGTCGAGGACCTTCAGGACGTGCTGCCGGGCGCTCTGCATGCCGAAGGAGATCCGGTTGAAGCCGCCCGCGCGCAGCTCCGCCAGGTAGGCCGGGTCCACCGACTCCGGGTTCGCCTCGGTCGTGACTTCGGCGTCGTCCGCGAGCCCGAACTCGTCGCGGATCGCCCCCAGCATCCGTACGAGGTCCCCGGCGGCGAGCAGCGTGGGCGTGCCGCCGCCGACGAAGACGGTCCGGACCGGCCGGGGGTCGTCCCCGAGGACCTTCCGGGCGAGCCGGACCTCCTCGACGACCTGCCCGGCGTAGTTGTCCCGGGAGGCGAGCACGCCCCCCGTGCCGCGCAGCTCGCTCGCCGTATAGGTGTTGAAGTCGCAGTATCCGCAGCGCGTCGCGCAGTACGGCACGTGCAGGTAGAACCCGAGCGGGCGCTCCCCGGCCCCTTCCAGGGCGTGCGGGGGCAGCGCCCCGTCCTCGGGAACGGTCTCACCATCGGGCAGTACGGAAGGCATGAGCCCATTGTCCCGTACTGCCCGGGGTGGGCCGGCTGCCTGTGGACAACCGGCTCCCGTGCTGGTCGGCCCCGGCGCGGGGAGGGGCGGTCAGACCTCGCGCGAGCCTTCGTACATCTCCTCGATGAGGTGCTTGTACTCGCGCTCCACGACCGGGCGCTTGAGCTTCAGGGACGGGGTCAGCTCGCCGTGCTCGATGTCGAGGTCGCGCGGCAGCAGGCGGAACTTCTTGATCGTCTGCCAGCGCTGGAGGCCCTCGTTGAGGCGGTCCACGTACCCCTGGATCAGCTTCTCGGTCTGCGGGGCGGCGACGACCTCGGCGTACGGCTTCCCGGCGAGGTCGTGCTCGGCGGCCCAGCCGAGGAGGGAGGGCTCGTCGAGGGCGATCAGGGCGGTGCAGAAGTTCCGGTCGGCGCCGTGGACCAGGATGTTCGAGACGAACGGGCAGACGGCCTTGAACTGGCCCTCGACCTCGGCCGGCGCGATGTACTTGCCGCCGGACGTCTTGATCAGGTCCTTCTTGCGGTCGGTGATCCGCAGGTAGCCGTCGGCGGACAGCTCGCCGATGTCGCCGGTGTGGAACCAGCCGTCGGACTCCAGGACCTCGGCCGTCTTCTCCGGCAGGCCGTGGTAGCCCTCCATGATGCCGGGGCCGCGCAGCAGGATCTCGCCGTCGTCGGCGATGCGGACCTCGGTGCCGGGGAGCGGCTTGCCGACGGTGCCGGTGCGGTAGGCCTCGCCCGGATTGACGAAGGAGGCGGCGGAGGACTCGGTGAGGCCGTAGCCCTCCAGGACGTGGATGCCCGCGCCGGCGAAGAAGTAGCCGATCTCGGGGGCGAGGGCGGCGGAGCCGGAGATGCACGCGCGCAGGTTGCCGCCGAAGGCCTCGCGGATCTTGCCGTAGACGAGGGCGTCGGCGACCTTGTGCTTGGCGCCCAGGCCGAAGGGCGCGGAGGCGGTGCCGGTGCGGCGGAAGTTGTCCTGGGTGGTCTTCGCGTAGTCGCGGGCGACCTCGGCCGCCCACTGGAAGATCTTGTACTTGGCGCCGCCGGCGGCGCGGGCCTTGGCGGCGACCCCGTTGTAGACCTTCTCGAAGATGCGGGGCACGGCGGCCATGTAGGTCGGCTGGACCACCGGCAGGTTCTCGATGATCTTGTCGACGCGGCCGTCGACGGCGGTGACGTGGCCGACCTCGATCTGGCCCGAGGTGAGGACCTTGCCGAAGACGTGGGCGAGCGGCAGCCACAGGTACTGCACGTCCTCCTGGGTGACCAGGCCGGTGGCGGCGATGGCCTTGGCCATGTACGACCAGTTGTCGTGCGGGAGGCGGACGCCCTTGGGGCGGCCGGTGGTGCCCGAGGTGTAGATGAGGGTGGCGAGCTGCGTGGAGGTGATCGCGGAGACCCGCTCCTTGACCGCCTCGGGGTGCGTCTCCAGGTGTGCCCGGCCGCGCTCCTCCAGCTCGGCGAGGGAGAGGATCCAGTCGCCGTCGCTCTCGACGCCGGCGGCGTCGACGACGACCACGTGGCGGAGGTTCGGCAGGTCGGCGCGGCGCTCGACGGCCTTGGCGAGCTGGGCCGCGTCCTCCGCGATGAGGACCTTCGACTCGGAGTCCGAGAGGATGAACGCCGACTCCTCGGCGTTGGTCTGCGGGTAGACCGTGGTGGTCGCGGCGCCCGCGCACATCACGCCGAGGTCCGCGAGGATCCACTCGACCCGGGTGGAGGAGGCGAGGGCGACCCGCTCCTCGGCCCGGACGCCGAGGTCGACGAGGCCGGCGGCGATCGCGTAGACCCGTTCGGCGGCCTGACCCCAACTGAGCGACTTCCAGTCGTCCGGGCCGGTGCCGGACGCGGCGGGGACCGGGTAGCGGTAGGCCTCCGCGTCGGGAGTCCGCTCGACTCGCTCAAGGAAGAGGGTCGCCACGGAGGGCGGCCGGTTCTCGATCTGGGTCTGTGTGTCGCTCACGACGTCCTCCGGGCGGCGGCGGTGCCTTCTGGTGGTTCGTAACTAACTGGCGAGTAACCTTCGAGCCGGGATCAGACTAAAGGCCCGAGGTCCGGCGCGTAAGGCCTTACAGTGCGCCGCTTCATAACGAACGGGTCCACGCGCACCCCGCGCGTGGACCCGTTCGATGTAGGGAGCAGCTACTTCCTCCGGGCCACCGGCCCGGCTCCCGCCCGCTCCCCGGCGGCTACTTCTTGCCCTTGCCCGAGGACTCGTCGCTCGACAGGACGGCGATGAAGGCCTCCTGCGGCACCTCCACCGAACCGACCATCTTCATGCGCTTCTTGCCCTCCTTCTGCTTCTCCAGCAGCTTCCGCTTCCGGGAGATGTCACCGCCGTAGCACTTGGCGAGGACGTCCTTGCGGATGGCGCGGATGGTCTCGCGGGCGATCACCCGGGAGCCGATCGCGGCCTGGATCGGCACCTCGAAGGCCTGCCGGGGGATGAGCTCGCGCAGCTTGGCGACGAGCCGCACGCCGTAGGCGTACGCCGCGTCCTTGTGGGTGACGGCGGAGAAGGCGTCCACCTTGTCGCCGTGCAGCAGGATGTCGACCTTGACCAGGCTGGAGGCCTGCTCGCCCGTGGGCTCGTAGTCGAGGGAGGCGTACCCGCGCGTCTTGGACTTGAGCTGGTCGAAGAAGTCGAAGACGATCTCCGCGAGGGGCAGGGTGTACCGGATCTCGACCCGGTCCTCGGAGAGGTAGTCCATGCCGATCAGGGTGCCGCGCCGGTTCTGGCAGAGCTCCATGATCGCGCCGATGAACTCGCTGGGCGCGAGGATCGTGGCCCGCACGACGGGCTCGTACACCTCGTCGATCTTGCCCTCGGGGAACTCGCTCGGGTTCGTGACCGTGTGCTCGGCGCCGTCCTCCATGACCACGCGGTAGACCACGTTGGGGGCGGTGGCGATCAGGTCGAGGCCGAACTCGCGCTCCAGGCGCTCGCGGATCACGTCCAGGTGGAGCAGGCCGAGGAAGCCGACGCGGAAGCCGAAGCCGAGCGCGGCGGAGGTCTCCGGCTCGTAGACGAGCGCGGCGTCGTTGAGCTGGAGCTTGTCCAGGGCCTCGCGCAGGTCGGGGTACTCCGAGCCGTCCAGCGGATACAGGCCCGAGAAGACCATCGGCTTCGGGTCCTTGTAGCCGCCGAGCGCCTCGGTGGCGCCCTTGGACTGCGAGGTGATCGTGTCACCGACCTTGGACTGGCGGACGTCCTTCACACCGGTGATGAGGTAGCCCACCTCGCCGACGCCCAGGCCGTCGGACGGCGTCATCTCCGGGGAGGAGACGCCGATCTCCAGGAGCTCGTGCGTGGCGCCGGTCGACATCATCTTGATGCGCTCGCGCTTGTTGAGCTGCCCGTCGACGACACGCACGTACGTCACGACGCCCCGGTACGAGTCGTACACCGAGTCGAAGATCATCGCGCGCGCGGGGGCGTCGGCGACGCCGACCGGCCCCGGGACGTCCCGGACGACGCGGTCGAGCAGCGCCTCGACGCCCAGACCGGTCTTCGCGGAGACCTTGAGCACGTCCTCCGGCTGGCAGCCGATGAGGTTCGCCAGCTCCTCGGCGAACTTCTCCGGCTGCGCGGCCGGCAGGTCGATCTTGTTGAGGACCGGGACGATGGTGAGGTCGTTCTCCATCGCCAGGTAGAGGTTGGCGAGGGTCTGCGCCTCGATGCCCTGCGCCGCGTCCACCAGCAGGATCGTGCCCTCGCACGCCGCGAGGGACCGCGAAACCTCGTAGGTGAAGTCGACGTGCCCGGGGGTGTCGATCATGTTCAGGATGTGCGTGCGCCCCTGCTCCGGCCCCTCGGTGGGAGCCCACGGCAGACGGACCGCCTGGGACTTGATCGTGATGCCGCGCTCACGCTCGATGTCCATCCGGTCGAGGTACTGGGCGCGCATCTGCCGCTGGTCGACCACACCGGTGAGCTGGAGCATCCGGTCGGCGAGCGTGGACTTGCCGTGGTCGATGTGCGCGATGATGCAGAAGTTGCGGATCAGAGCCGGGTCGGTACGGCTCGGCTCGGGCACGTTGGTAGGAGTCGCGGGCACGCAGGCTTCTCGTCTCGGGCGATGTTCTGAACGGATACGTAGGCTCCATGGTCCCATGCCCGGCGGCCGACGCCCGGTTTGGGCGGGCACGAGGGCGGCTGATACCGTGGATGGCTGTGCCTCGTCTGCCCTCTCAGCTCACGAGGCGCTTCCAGAAGGAACACCGAACCTGTAAAGGCTCTTTTCGTGGCGAACATCAAGTCCCAGATCAAGCGGAACAAGACGAACGAGAAGGCGCGCCTGCGCAACAAGGCCGTCAAGTCCTCGCTCAAGACCGCGATCCGCAAGGCCCGTGAGGCTGTCGCCGCCGGCGACCTCGAGAAGGCCACCGTCGCCACTCGTGCCGCCTCGCGTCAGCTCGACAAGGCTGTCTCGAAGGGTGTCATCCACAAGAACGCCGCCGCCAACAAGAAGTCGGCGCTGGCCACCAAGGTCGCCTCCCTCCAGGGCTGAGCTCTGATCTAACGGCCGTACGGGATCCAGCGGGCCCTCTCTCCCGCTCCCGCCCGGCCACCCCGGACTCGCGCGCGGACGCGTTCGCCACGCGGGTGCGAGCCCACTTGCTCGAACGTCGAGGGCCCCGCCGCCTCCTTCCCCAGGAGACGGCGGGGCCTTCGTCGTACGGGGCTGCCTTCGGCTTATGGGGGCCGCCCCCGGCGTACGGCGCTGCCTCCGGCGTACGGGGTTCTCCGCCGCGCGGGAGGGCGCCGCCCGGTGGGGACGCCCGTCCCGCACCGGGCACCGGTCAGTCGCCCCGGCGCATCCTCGCCGCCCGGGCCACCGTGACGACCGCCTTCTCCAGGGCGTACTCGGGGTCGTCGCCCCCGCCCTTCACGCCCGCGTCCGCCTCGGCGACCGCGCGCAGGGCCAGCGCGACCCCGTCCGGGGTCCAGCCGCGCATCTGCTGCCGTACGCGGTCGATCTTCCAGGGCGGCATGCCCAGCTCCCGCGCGAGGTCGGCGGGGCGGCCGCCCCGGGCCGAGGAGAGCTTGCCGATGGCCCGCACGCCCTGGGCGAGCGCGCTGGTGATCAGCACGGGCGCGACCCCGGTCGAGAGCGACCAGCGCAGGGCCTCCAGGGCCTCGGCCGCCCGGCCCTCGACGGCGCGGTCGGCGACGTTGAAGGAGGAGGCCTCGGCGCGGCCCGTGTAGTACCGCCCGACGACCGCCTCGTCGATCGTCCCGTCCACGTCGGAGGTCAACTGCGTGACGGCGGACGCGAGCTCCCGCAGGTCGCTGCCGATCGAGTCGACCAGGGCCTGGCAGGCCTCCGGCGTGGCCGAGCGTCCGAGCGCCCGGAACTCCTGCCGCACGAACGTCAGCCGCTCCGCCGGCTTGGTCGTCTTCGGACAGGCCACCTCCCGCGCCCCCGCCTTGCGCGCGGCGTCGAGCAGCCCCTTGCCCTTGGCACCGCCCGCGTGGAGCAGGACCAGGGAGATGTCCTCGACCGGGTCGCCGAAGTAGGCCTTGACGTCCTTGACCGCCTCGGCGGAGAGGTCGTGCGCGTTCCGCACGATCAGGACCTTGCGCTCGGCGAAGAGCGAGGGACTGGTGAGCTCCACGAGCGCCCCGGGCTGGAGCTGGTCGGGGGCGAGGTCGCGCACGTCCGTGTCGGCGTCGGCGGCGCGGGCGGCCGCCACCACCTCCTGGACGACGCGGTCGAGGAGCAGGTCCTCCTGTCCCACGGCGAGCGTCACGGGGCCGAGGAGGTCGTCGGGGGAAGTCTTTCTGGTGGCCATCGCCGTCCAGCATCCCACGGGCCACCGACAGCCGTGCCCATGCCCGAGAATGGCGGGGTGAGTGAACGACACGTACTGGTGCTCCCCGACCGCGACGCCGCCGAGGAGGTCGCCGGGGAGCTTCCCGACCGCTTCGGCGTCGCCGAGGAACCGCAGCTCGTGCGGGACGCCCTGGCCGGGGAGGACGACGCCGAGGACGCGCAGTGGCTGGTGGTCGTCGAGGATCCGGACGGCCGGCTCGACCCGGCGGCCCTCGACGGCCTCGCCGCCGAGTACGAGGGCTGGCTGGAGGCCCCCTGACCCGCTCGCCCCCCTCGCCCCTCTCGGCTCCCCTCGACCCCCTTGGTCCCCCGTCAGCTTCCCGACGTCCTGGGCACGATCTGGACGTCGAGGTCGATGCTGATGCTGGACCCGACGGCCGCGATGCCGCGCGCGAGCAGCGTCTGCCAGGTCAGGGTGAAGTCCTCGCGGTGGAGTTCGGTGGTGGCGCGGCAGGCGCCCCGGGTCTCGCCCTCCAGACCGTTCCCGAGGCCCAGGTACTGGGTGTCGAGGGTCACCGTGCGGCTCACCCCGTGGAGGGTGAGCGCCCCGGTGACGGCCCAGCGGCTGCCGCCCCGGTGGGTGAAGCGCTCGCTGTAGAACTCCAGCGTCGGGTACTTCCCGACGTCGAGGAAGTCGCCCGAGCGCAGGTGGTCGTCGCGCATCCGCACCCCGGTGTCGATGGAGGCCGCGTCGATGACGACGTGCATCGCGGAGTGCTCCATGCGGTCGGCGATCCGGACCGCGCCCGCGAAGCCGTTGAACCGGCCGTGGATCCGGGCCAGTCCGATGTGGCGCGCCGTGAACCCGATCTGGGAGTGCGCCGGGTCGATCTCCCAGTCGCCCGGCTCCGGGAGCGGGGGCTGCGGGGCGACCTGGAGCATGACGTCGCCGAGGCCGGTGTGGACGCCCTCGGCGACGAGGGCGGTGCCGTGGTGCGGCGTGTAGCCCTCGGCGGTGACCGCGAGCCGGTACTCGCCGGCCGGCACGGTCGCGAGCGCGGTGCCGTACGGGTCGGTCTCCCCGGCCAGCACCTTGCGCCCGACGGCGTCGCTGACGACGAACTCGGCCTGCCGGACGGGCTCGTGCACGGGGTCGAGCACCCGGCAGCTCAGGACTCCCGCCGAGGACGGGACGGTGAGACCGGCGAGCGGCCCGCCCCGCGCGGCGTTCCCTCCGCGCTTCCCGAAGAGACGGTCGAACATTCTTCACGCACCCCCGTGCGACTCGTTCACTATGCAACGAAGTCGCATTCGATCACCCTTGAGGCGTTCGAGGCAAACCGGAGCAAGTGTCGCTAAGTGTTACCGAGAGTCCGAATTGACGTTCTCTTCCCTTACGGAGGGCGGCGGTACGACGGGCGGTCGGGCAACGGGTGGTGACACGACGGGCAGTGCGTCGAGCTCGATGCCGAACAGGTTCCGGTACGCCTCCCTCACCTCCTCGTCCCCGCCGAGGATTCGCTCGTCGCGCCCGCCGCGGGCCCGGGTGATCAGCTTCGTGCCGCTGAGGGTGATCCGGCCCTCCTCGGTGAGCCGGGAGCAGACGAGGGAGCGCGGGAAGTGCGAGTCGGGCGAGGTCCGGTGGTACCAGGCCCCGGCCGCGAAGTCGGCGAGCTCGCGCGGCCGGGTCTCCATCCGGTACTGGGGCTTCCCGTCCCGCAGCACGTCCAGGTCGCCGTCGGCGGTCTCCACGATCCGGAAGACGCCCCCGGGATCCTCCTGGTCGTCGCGCGCGTCGAAGGCCAGCGGGAAGTGACTGTGGTCGCCGAACCCGACGTCGGCCAGCCACCGCTCCCCCTCCCCCTTCTCCCCTACCGTCTCCACGCGCAACGCCATGTGGTCGTACGGGATGCCGAGCTTCCCGCCCTCCCCGACGACCCGCGCCTGAAGCAGCTCGACCCGGTACCCGAGCCCCCTCAGCAGAACGGCGAACGCCGTGTTGACCTCGTAGCAGAAACCGCCCCTGCGCGCGCCGACCACCTTGTCGAGGAGCGCCTTCTCGTCCAGGACCACGGGCTCACCGAGATGGATCGAGAGGTTCTCGAAGGGCACCGTCCGCAGGTGGAGCAGGTGCAGCTCGCACAACGCGGCGGCATCCGCACGCACCGGCCGCTCCGCCCCGATCCGCCGCAGATAGGCCTCGACCTCGGACGGAGCGGGAACGAAGGGCACGGGCGGAGCGGAAGAACCCTGCGGCGCCGGGGGCTCGGACGGGACGGCGGGGGTCGGCTGGGTACTCATGCGGACAGTCTGCCGGGCCGGCGCCCGCTCCGGGGAAGGCCGTTCACCCTCCCTTCGGCACGGCCACGAGCCCCCTCCCCGCCCCCACCACCGCGATCGCCCCGTCCCGATCGGTCCGCAGCACCCGCGCCCCGCCGTCCCGCAGCGCCGCGAGGGTCCGGGGCGAAGGATGTCCGTACGGGTTGTCCCGGCCCGCGGAGACCAGCGCGAGCCTCGGCCGCACGACCCGCATCAGCGCCGGGTCCTGATGCGCGGACCCGTGGTGGGCGACCTTGAGGACGTCCACCGGCGCGAGCCCCGGATGGACCCGCGACAGCGCCCGCTGCGCCGGTGGCTCCAAGTCCCCGAGGAGCAGCAGGCTCAGCCCTCCGGCGGCGCGGACGAGCAGCGCGACACTGGCGTCGTTGGGCCCCTCGAAGAGGCCCCCGTCCTCCGCGACCCGCCCGGCAGCCGGCCACGGCCAGAGCACCCGCCACTCCAGGTCCCCGACCCTCCGTAGCTCCCCCGGTTCGGCACGGACCACCGGCACCCGGGCCGCGGCCGCCGTCCGCCGTACGAACGCGGCCTGGGCGGGCGGCTCTTCGAGCCCCGTCGTCTGGATCGCCCCCACCGACCGCCCCCGCAACACCCCCGGGAGCCCGGCCACGTGGTCCGTGTGGAAGTGGGTGAGCACCAGCAACGGCACCCGTCTCACCCCGAGTTCACGCAGGCAGCGGTCCACCGGTACGGGGTCGGGGCCCGCGTCCACCACGACGGCGGAGTCCCCGCCCGCCGCGAGCACGGTCGCGTCCCCCTGCCCCACCTGGCACATCGCGAACACCCAGTCCGGCGGCGGCCATCCGGTGGCCCACCGGGACAGCGGCACCGGCCGCACCACGGCGAGCAGGAGCAGCCCGGCCACGAGGACGCCGACTACGCCCCGGTACGGCAGTCTGCGCGCCCCGAGGACCACGGTCACGGTGAGCAGCGCGAGGGCCAGCCCGCCCCACCACCCGCCGGGCCAGGCCAGCTCCGCCCCGGGCAACGCGCTCCCGGTGCGGGCCACCCACGCGATCCACCCGACCGGCCATCCCGCCACCCACGCCAGACCCTCCGCCGCCGGCATCCAGAGCGCCGCCAGGGCCAGCGCGCCGAACCCGCACACCGTCGCGGGCGCCACGGCGAGTTCGGCGAAGAGGTTCGCCGGGATCGCGACCAGGCTCACCCGGGCCGCGAAGACCACCACGACCGGAGCGCACACCGCCTGCGCCGCAAGGGCCGCGGCCAGCGCCTCCGCCAACCGGCCGGGCACCCCGCGCCGACGCAGCCCGTCACTCCACCGGGGAGCGATCGTCAGCAGTGCCCCGGTGGCCAGGACCGAGAGCAGGAACCCGTAACTCCGCGCGAGCCAGGGGTCGTAGAGCACCAGGACGAGAACGGCGGCGGCCAGCGCGGGGATCAGCGACCTCCTGCGCCCGGTGCCGATCGCGAGCAGCGCGACGAGACCGCAGGCGGCGGCACGCAGGACGCTCGGGTCGGGTCGGCAGACGATCACGAAGGCCAGCGTCAGCCCTCCCCCGGCCACCCCGGTGACCCGCAGCGACAGCCCCAGCCGGGGCGCGAGCCCACCCCGTTCCACCTGGTGCGCCCGCCCGGGACGCCCGATCAACAGAAGCAGGACAATTGTCAAATTACTGCCGGAAACAGCCAACAAGTGCGTGAGATCGGTGGCTTCGAAGGCGTCCCTCAGCTCGGGGCCGACTCGGGAGGTGTCCCCGACGACCAGGCCGGGCAGCAGGGCCCGCGCGTCGGGGTCCAGTCCCTCGGTCGCCCTCCGCAGCCCCGCGCGCAGCTCCCCCGCCGTCCGTTGCGACGCGTTCGGCCGGCCCACGATCCGGGGCGGGCCCGATCCGTCCGCCTTGAGCACCGCCGCGAACGGTTCGCCCGGGTGCGACGGCGGCGCGAGCCGGCCGCCGATGCGCAGTCGGGTGGAGGGCAGGAGCCGCAGCCACTCCTCGCGCCCCTCCCCCGGCGGCACGATCAGCAGGACCGGTGCCCGGGTCCGGTGGACCGCACCGTCCGACCGCTCGACCCGGGTCACCTCGCCGTTCAGGACGACCGAGACCGGAGCCATGGTGTTGCCCCGCACCTTGGGCCGGGTGAGCCGTGGATCGGAGGTCACCGTCACCTCCAGGCGCGCCCGCGCGTACTCCTCGGCCAGGACCGGCACGGGCCCGCGCCGCAGGTCCGCCGCGTGCAGCCCCGCCGAGGCGGCCCCGGCCGCGGCACACAGCAGGACCCCGGCCCACGCGGTGGCCCGCAGCCGCCGCCCGGTGGCGACGCCCGGCACGACCGCCCCACGGCTCTTCGCCGGGTCCCCACGCCGCCGGACCACGCCCCACGCCGAAAGCACCGCCGCTCCCACCAGGCAGACCGCGACACCGGCCACCGTCCACCACCCGGTGACGCCCACCGCGCAGGCCGCGGCCGCCCAGGCCGCCGCCGCGAGGGGAACGAGCCGCAGATCGGTCGGCCCTTCCGGCCGAGTGGGCTCCCGTACCTCCTGCTCCGTCTCCGTGGCCGTTCCCCCGTCGCGCCTCACGGCCGGACCAGTGGTTCGAGGTCGGCGAACCGTCGCTCGCCGATGCCGCTGACCTCCCGCAGCTCGCTCACCGAGCGGAAGCCGCCGTGTTCCGTGCGGTGGTCGACGATGTGCTGGGCGAGGACCGGTCCGACGCCCGGGAGGGTGTCGAGCTGTTCCACCGTGGCACTGTTGAGACTCACCGGTGCCCCCGGCGCCCCACTCCCTCCGGTCCCTCCGGTTCCTCCCGCGTTCCCTCCGCTCCCGGGGCCGGGACCGCCGGCCTGTGCCCCCGGCACGTCGACCAGGACCTGTTCGCCGTCGGACAGGACACGGGCCCGGTTGACTCCGGTGAGATCGGCACCGGACCTCACCCCGCCCGCCGCCCGGAGGGCGTCCTCCACCCGCGAACCGGCGGGCAGGGTCAGCACCCCCGGCCTGCGCACCTTCCCGCCGACGTCGACGACGACCTTCACACCGGAGGGGACGGACGGCGCGGCCGGCGTGGGGGGTGCCCCCGCCTTCTGCGAGGTCTCAGGCTCCGGACCGGCCTGTCCCGGCCCGGCCTGTCCTCCAGGCGCGACCGTCGCAGGAGCGGCACGAACGAGTTCGGGCGCGCGCACCGGCTCCGGTCGGCCCATCCAGAAGTAACCGCCCGCGAGACCCACGGCGACGAGCAGGACCACCGTCAGCGCGGCCAGCGTCCTCGGTTCCAGCCCGCACCGGGTCTGCACCCACAGCGGCGTCCGGTCCCGGACCCCGGCCATCAGCCGTTCCCGCACCCCGGGCGGAGAGACCGGCGAAAGAACCCACCCCGGCGCCCCGGGCACCTCCTCCGCCCCGGGCACCTCCTCCGTCCCGGGTGTCGCCACCTCGGCGGACGGCTCCGGCGGGGACGCCGTCGGGAACAGGGCGTCCCCCCGTCGCCGTACGGCACCTCCGGGCACCTGGGCGGGCCGCCCGCCGCCCCGGGTGCGCCGCCGCCCCGGCCCCGGAGGCGAACCGCGTCCTGCGGGGCGACCGCGCCCGTCCGAACCGGCCGCCCTTCCGGGCCCGCTCGTCGGTCCGTGGGCCGTCCTCACGGCTCCGGAGCCGGCGGCGCCCGTGGCCCCGGCGACAAAAGCGGCAGCGCCGGCGGTGTCCGGTGTGTCGATGGCGGTCGATGCGATGCGTGTACGAAGCGTCATGCCCGTGACGTTAGAGAGCGCGGACACCCCGTGCCGGACTCGCTCACGGTCCGTGGACAGCGGCCCCACTGTGGAAAACTCCGTCACCCCTGCGGGTGACCGTCACGGGCCCGGTGGTCTCAGCGCGGTGAGACGACGACCGCGAGGAGCCCGGGGCCCGTGTGGGCGCCGATGACCGCGCCCACCTCGCTGACGTGGAACTCCCCGATTCCCGGGACGCGCTCGCGGAGCCGATCCGCGAGCGTGGCGGCGCGCTCCGGTGCGGACAGGTGGTGCACGGCGATGTCGACGGCCCCGGACCCGGCCCGCTCCACCGCGATCTCCTCCAGGCGTGCGATGGCCTTCGAGGCCGTCCGCACCTTCTCCCGGAGCTCGATCCGGCCGTTGTCGAGTTCGAGGAGGGGCTTCACCGCGAACGCGGAGCCCAGCAGCGCCTGCGCGGCGCCGATGCGTCCGCCCCGGCGCAGGTAGTCCAGGGTGTCGACGTAGAAGAAGGCGGAGATGCCGGCGGCGCGCTTCTCGGCCGCCGCGACCGCCTCGTCGAGCGATCCCCCGGCCTCCACGGTCTGCGCCGCCGCCAGGGCGCAGAAGCCCAGCGCCATGCCGACCATGCGGGTGTCCACCACGCGTACGGGCACGGGGGCGTCCTTCGCGGCGAGCACGGCCGCGTCGTAGGTCCCGGAGACCTCGGCGGACAGGTGGAGCGAGACGATCCCCCGCGCACCGGCCTCGGCGGCCTCGCGGTAGGTCGCGGCGAAGACCTCGGGGCTGGGGCGGGAGGTGGTGACGGACCGCCGCTTCTGGAGGGCCTGGGCGAGGGCCTCGGCCGAGATCTCCGTACCCTCCTGGAGGGCGCGGTCGCCGATGACGACGGTCAGCGGGACCGTGGTAACGGCGTGCCGCTCCCTCGTCTGGCGTGGCAGGTAGGCCGTGGAATCGGTGACGATCGCGACATGCCGGGACATGAGCGGGAGGTTACCCGCCGGAAGCGCCCCACGGCAGCCCGGCCCCCCGCCGGATCACCGGGCGTCGACGAGCGTCCCGGCCCCCGGCGGCCGGCCGTGTCGTCAGGTGGTGGTCTCCGGGCGGGCCGTCTTCTCCCAGGGGTACGCGGTCAGCCGGGGGTCGGGTGCCGTGAGGGCGGACGGTCCGCTCGTGCTCTCCCCGGTGTCCGCGGCCCGGCCGGCGGTCCCGGCGGGGCGTCCCCGCTCCTCCGTGCCGGCCGCGGTGGTGTCCGGGGCGGGCTCCGGGTCGGTCCAGTGGCGCAGGGCCCCGGCCTCGACGTCGATCTGGGCGCTGAGCGTCGACAGGTCGTCCTCGGCGAACCGCAGGGCCCGGTCCCGGGCGGCGCGGCGCAGTGCGTCGGCCGAGCCCGTGATCCGCTCGGTCCGCGCGGTGAGTTCGGGGAGTTGCCCGGCCACCCACGCCCGGTCGGGCTCCCGCTCCAGGCTCTTGAGGTCGGCGTCGAGTTCGAGGCCGTGCGCGCTGAGTCGGTGGAACAGGTCGAGCGACTCCTTCAGCGAGGCGTCCTGGCCGACGCCCGCCTGCAGCGCCTCCTGCGTGGCGCGCATCGAGGTGCGCAGCGAGAGCCTCAGCCGGGCCAGCTCGCCCGCGGCTCCGGCCTGGCCGAAGCTCTTGGCCCGCAGGGTGGTGTCCTCGACCGTGCGCCGCGCCTGGTCCAGGGTGCGGTCGACGCCGCGCTTGGCGGCCTTGGTCACCTTCACGGTGGCGTACACCCCGAGCGCCACGAAGGCGCAGAAGAGCAGCGCCAGGATGAGAATCACGGCTTCCATGGGTGCCCCTCCGGCATCGGTCGACTCACCACACGGTTGTGGTTCCTCCACGGTAAACGGAACGGGCAGGCCGAGGGTTCCATCGGAACCCCCAACCTGCCCGTAGGGGAAACCCCTGTGCGCGTCCGGTCACCGAGCCGCGCGTCAGCGGTCCGCTAGCCCGCGACGATGTTGACCAGCTTCGGCGCGCGCACGATCACCTTGCGGATCTCGGCGCCGCCCAGCGCCGCGACCACGTGCGGGTCGGCCAGCGCCAGCGTCTCCAGCTCCGCGTCGGTGATCGACGGGGAGACCTCCAGGCGGGCCTTGACCTTGCCCTTGATCTGCACGACGCAGGTCACGGTCTCGTCGACGACGTACGCCGGGTCGGCGACCGGGAAGTCCTGGTGGACGACCGACTCGGTGTGGCCCAGCCGGCGCCACAGCTCCTCGGCGATGTGCGGCGCCAGCGGGGCGACCAGCAGGACGAGCTGCTCGGCGACCGTGCGGGAGAGGGCGCCGCCGGACTTGGTCAGGTGGTTGTTCAGCTCGGTGATCTTGGCGATGGCGGTGTTGAAGCGCATCGCGGCCATGTCCTGCGTGACGCCGTCGATCGCCTTGTGCAGGGCGCGCAGCGTGTCCTCGTCCGGCGCGGTGTCGACGACGGTGACCTCGCCGGTCGACTCGTCGACGACGTTGCGCCACAGGCGCTGCAGCAGGCGGTACTGGCCGACCACCGCGCGCGTGTCCCAGGGGCGGGACACGTCCAGCGGGCCCATCGCCATCTCGTACAGGCGCAGGGTGTCGGCGCCGTACTCGGCGCAGATCTCGTCCGGCGTCACGGCGTTCTTCAGGGACTTGCCCATCTTGCCCAGGACGCGGGAGACCTTCTCGCCCCGGTACCAGAAGCCGCCGTCGCGCTCCTCGACCTCGGCCGCCGGTACGGCGATCCCGCGCGCGTCCCGGTAGACGAAGGCCTGGATCATGCCCTGGTTGTACAGCTTGTGGAAGGGCTCGGCCGAGGAGACGTGGCCCAGGTCGAACAGGACCTTGGACCAGAAGCGCGCGTACAGCAGGTGCAGTACGGCGTGCTCGGCGCCGCCGACGTACAGGTCGACGCCACCGGTCGGCATGCCCTCGCGGGGGCCCATCCAGTACTGCTCGACGGCCGGGTCGACCAGCTTCTCGGAGTTGTGCGGGTCCAGGTAGCGCAGCTCGTACCAGCAGGAACCGGCCCAGTTGGGCATGGTGTTGGTCTCGCGGCGGTACTTCTTGGGGCCGTCGCCCAGGTCCAGGGTGACGTTCACCCAGTCCTCGTTGCGGGACAGCGGGGTCTCCGGGCGGGTGTCCGCGTCGTCCGGGTCGAAGGTGCGCGGCGAGTAGTCCTCGACCTCCGGCAGCTCCAGGGGCAGCATCGACTCGGGCAGGGAGTGGGCGACGCCGTCCTCGTCGTAGACGATCGGGAAGGGCTCGCCCCAGTACCGCTGGCGGCTGAACAGCCAGTCGCGCAGCCGGAAGTTGACAGTGCCCTCGCCGATGCCGCGGTCGGCCAGCCAGGCGGTGATCCTCTCCTTGGCGGCGGCGACGCCCAAGCCGTCCAGGGAGATCTCGTCGTTGGCGGAGTCGACCAGCTCCGCCTCGTAGGAGGAGAACGCGTCGTCCCAGGTGGAGGGGTCGGTGCCGCGGTCGTCCGAGGGCTGGACAACGCAGCGCATCGGCAGCTCGAAGGCGCGCGCGAAGGCGAAGTCGCGGCTGTCGTGCGCGGGGACGGCCATGATGGCGCCGGTGCCGTAGCCCATCAGGACGTAGTCGGCGATGAAGACCGGGACGCGCTCGCCGCTGACCGGGTTGGTCGCGTACGCGCCGGTGAAGACGCCGGTCTTGTCCTTGGCCTCGGCCTGGCGCTCGACGTCGGACTTGGAGGCGGCCTGCTTGCGGTAGGCGTCGACGGCCTCGGCGGGGGTGGCGTGGCCGCCGGTCCACACGTTGTGGGTGCCCTCGGGCCAGGTGGCCGGGACGATCTTCTCGACCAGGTCGTGCTCGGGGGCCAGGACCATGTAGGTGGCGCCGAACAGGGTGTCCTGGCGGGTGGTGAAGACGGTGATGGCGCCGGCCTCGCCGACCTGGAAGTCGACGCGGGCGCCCTCGGAGCGGCCGATCCAGTTCCGCTGCTGCAGCTTGATGGCCTCGGGCCAGTCCAGCGCGTCCAGGTCGTCCAGCAGGCGGTCCGCGTAGGCGGTGATCCGCATGTTCCACTGGCGCAGCTTGGACTTGAAGACGGGGAAGTTGCCGCGCTCGGAGCGTCCGTCGGCGGTGACCTCCTCGTTGGCCAGGACGGTGCCCAGGCCGGGGCACCAGTTGACGGGCGCGTCGGAGGCGTACGCCAGGCGGTACTCGCCCAGGACGTCGGCGCGCTCGGTGGCGCTCAGCTCGCTCCACGCGCGCGTGGTGCCGGGGATCTCACGCGTGCCGTTCTCGAACCGCTCGACCAGTTCGGCGATCGGGCGGGCCTTCTTCGCCTCGTCGTCGTACCAGGAGTTGAAGATCTGCAGGAAGATCCACTGGGTCCACTTGTAGTACTCCGGGTCGATCGTGGCGAACGACCGGCGCTTGTCGTGGCCCAGACCCAGCCGGCGGAGCTGGACCTTCATGTTCTCCATGTTGGCCTCGGTGGACACGCGCGGGTGCGTGCCCGTCTGCACGGCGTACTGCTCGGCCGGCAGGCCGAAGGCGTCGAAGCCCAGGGTGTGCAGCACGTTGTGGCCGGTCATGCGCGCGTGGCGGGCGAAGACGTCCGTCGCGATGTAGCCCAGCGGGTGGCCGACGTGCAGTCCCGCGCCCGAGGGGTACGGGAACATGTCCATGATGAACTTCTTGGGCCGGGCGGCGACCGCGGGGTCGCCCGCCAGGTCGCCGGTGGGGTTCGGGGCCTCGTACGTGCCCTCGGCGTCCCAGAAGTCCTGCCAGCGTGCCTCGATGTCGGCGGCCATGGCCGCCGTGTAGCGATGCGGGGCCGCCGTCTCGGCAGCCGTATTGATCTCGGTCATGGTCCTTGAAGCTCCATCGATCGTCTCTGCCCACGGCCACTGACTGCCCGAAATGAAAAATCCCCTCGCACAGGAGGGGATGCCGCGCCGACTCCGACGGAATGTCTGTCACCCGTCGGGACTGGTCAGCGCGGCTCGGTAAGCAGGAGGCGTACGGCACGCATGGCGCCAGGGTACCGCAGCGGCCGCACGGGCCGCACCGGCGTTCCGGGGACCGGGACACGAGAAAGCGGGCCACCCGATCCGGGTGACCCGCTTTGCCCTCCACAGCTTCCGTGGAGTTTCTGTGGAGCTAAGGAGAATTGAACTCCTGACCTCCTGCATGCCATGCAGGCGCTCTACCAACTGAGCTATAGCCCCTTGCTTTCCGCCTCCGCTCCGGTTTCCCTCGCGGCGACAGACAGAACATTAACCGGCTCCCCGGCAGATCTCCAAATCGATTCCCGGCCCCCTCCGGGAGCGCCGGGTAGGGTCGCCGACTGTGTCCGTCTCCGTGCTCTCGAAAACCCGTGCCCGGCCCTGGCCCCTGGCCACCGCCGCGGCGATCTGCCTGCTCTCGTTCGCGGCCTTCTGGGTGGCGCAACGCCTCGCCCACGTGAACATGCTCGACGTCATGGTCTACCGGGCCGAGGGCGAGACGGTGCGGGCCGGCGGCGACCTGTACGCGATGCGCGCCACCTCGGCGAACCTCGGCATGACGTACCCGCCGTTCGCGGCCCTGCTGTTCGTGCCGCTGACCCTGGTGGGCGTTCCGCTGATGCGGACGCTCGCCACCGGCGGGAACCTGCTCCTGGTGGTCGCCCTGGTCCTGCTGTCGGTCCGGCTGGTCCGTCCGTCGCTGTCCCGCGCGGACCTGTGGCGCACGACGTTCTGGGTCGCCGCGGTCGCGGTCTGGTGCGAGCCGGTGTGGACGACCCTGCGGTACGGCCAGATCAACCTGCTCATAGCGGTGGCGGTGCTCTGGGACCTCACGCGCCGCGAGGGCAGCCGCTGGGCGGGCCTCGGCATCGGCCTGGCGACCGCGGTGAAACTCACACCGGGACTCTTCGTGGTCCTGCTGCTCGTCGCGGGCGTGCTGCTGTGGCGCCGGGACCGGTCCTGGAACCAGTGGCTGCGCACGGCGGCGACGGCGACCGGGGTGTTCCTCGGGACGACGCTGGCCGTGGTGGTCGCGCTGCCCGCGGACTCGAAGAGGTTCTGGACGGAGACGCTGTTCGAGACGGGCCGGGTCGGCTTCGCCGAGGAGACCGCCAACCAGTCGATCCGCGGCGTCCTGGCCCGGCTGATGCACACCGACGACCCGGGCACGTGGTGGGCGGTGGCGGCGGCCCTCCTGGGCGGCGCGGCGATGGTGGTGGCGGTACGGGCCGCGCTGCGCGGCGACAAGGCCGTGGCGGTGGTCGTCTGCGCGTTCACGGCGCTGATGATCAGCCCGATCTCGTGGTCCCACCACTGGGTCTGGTGCGTGCCGCTGCTGATCCTGCTCGCGGACCGCGCCACGCACGCGTGGCGGGTGACGGGGGCGGTGGCCCTGGTGTTCGCGTCGTTCGCGCTGTGGTGGGTCCCGCACGACCCGGGCCGCCCCGAACTGGACCAGAACGCGGGTCAGATGCTGCTCTCCGCCGTCTATCCGCTGACGGCGACGGCGCTGCTCGCGGGGTACGTGCTGACGCGGCGACGGGCACGCGGAACGGATGCCGGCCACGGGACGGAGGCCGGTACGACGGAGGCCGGTACGACGGAAGCCGGTACGACGGAAGCCGGTACGACGGCGAAGACCGGTAAGGCGACGGAGCCCGTCCTGGAGGCCGTGCTGCCGGGAGCACCGGAGCAGGAGCCCCGGACCGCGCCCGAGCGGGAGCGTCAGGCCGTGGCGAAGGAGTAGAACCGCTTGAGGGTGCAGTGCTCGTCGAGGAGCCGGCCGTAGATCGGCTCCCCCTCCAGCTCGCGGTAGGTCTCGATCGGGTCGCCTTTTATGATCAGCGCCCGCGCGCACTCCTCGCACCAGTACTGGAACTCGGGGTTGACGGGGTCCATGTCGCGCACGATGGGCGTGCCGCTGCCGCACCAGTCGCACTTCCGCCT
This sequence comes from Streptomyces sp. NPDC007872, assembly GCF_042868165.1. Taxonomy (NCBI): domain Bacteria; kingdom Bacillati; phylum Actinomycetota; class Actinomycetes; order Kitasatosporales; family Streptomycetaceae; genus Streptomyces; species Streptomyces sp. NPDC007872. Next base: position 424,155 of record NZ_JBIAEA010000002.1, on the reverse strand, counting down.
GTGTGCACCCATCAGTCAGCTCCAGCTATGGCTGCGGATCGCGCGCCCCGTCGTGCACCTGGTCGTGCACCGACAGGACACCCTGCCGTTGTCGCCGAGCACTTGGGCCACCCTCCCGTCCGGATCCTGTCCCCCTCCGGCCGTCCGATTCTGCCATGGCCCCGCAAGGGGGCCGGCGTACTCGGCACAACGTGACGAAACGACGAATCCCGCCCCCTGATGGGGACGGGATTCGGTGACTGTGGAGCTAAGGAGAATTGAACTCCTGACCTCCTGCATGCCATGCAGGCGCTCTACCAACTGAGCTATAGCCCCTCGTGTTCTTCGCGCTCCGCGCTGCGAACAAGAAGAACTCTAGCCTGTGACCTGCCGGAAAGTGAAATCCGGATCCGACGGGCCCGCTGCGGGGATCAGTCGTCGTCGCCGAGGACCGGCTCGGGCAGCGTGCCGGCGTTGTGCTCCATCAGGCGCCAGCCGCGCGCGCCCTCGCCCAGGACGGACCAGCAGCAGTTCGAGAGCCCGCCCAGGCTCTCCCAGTGCCGGGACTCCAGGCCCAGGAGCCGGCCGATGGTGGTGCGGATGGTGCCGCCGTGGCTGACCACGACGAGCGTGCCGTTCTCGGGGAGCTTGTCGGCGTGCTCCAGGACCACGGGGGCGGCCCGGTCGGCCACCTCGGTCTCCAGCTCGCCGCCGCCCCGGCGCACGGGCTCGCCGCGCTTCCACGCGGCGTACTGCTCGCCGTACCGGGCCACGATCTCGTCGTGGGTCAGCCCCTGCCACTCCCCCGCGTACGTCTCGCGCAGCGCGGCGTCGTGGGCGACGTCGTGGCCGGTGAGCGCGGCGAGCTCGGCGGCGGTGGCCGCCGCCCGCTTCAGGTCGGAGGCCACGATGGCGTCCGGCTGGAGCGCGGCGAGCAGCCGTGCGGCCCGGCGCGCCTGGGCGACGCCGGCCTCCGTCAGGTCGATGTCGGTCGAGCCCTGGAAGCGGCGCTCCAGGTTCCAGGAGGTCTGGCCGTGGCGCCAGAGGACGATGCGGCGGCCGGTGCCGCCCCTGGTGGCGCTCAGCTCAGCTCACCGTCCGGTCCGTCGGGGAGGCCGGAGGCGTGGCCGGTGGTGTCGACACCGGTCAGGGCGGCGTGCTCGGCGGCCTTGCCGCGGGTCTTCGCGGCGTCCTCGGGCAGCTCCAGCTCGGGGCAGTCCTTCCACAGCCGCTCCAGGGCGTAGAAGACCCGCTCCTCGCTGTGCTGGACGTGGATGACGATGTCGACGTAGTCGAGCAGGATCCAGCGCGCGTCGCGGTCGCCCTCGCGGCGGACCGGCTTGGCGCCGAGCTCCTTGAGCAGCCGCTCCTCGATCTCGTCGACGATCGACTTGACCTGGCGGTCGTTGGGCGCGGAGGCGAGCAGGAAGGCGTCGGTGATCGACAGCACGTCGCTGACGTCGTACGCGATGATGTCGTGCGCGAGCCGGTCGGCGGCCGCCTGGGCGGCGGTCTTGACGAGCTCGATGGAACGGTCCGTGGCGGTCACAGGCAGGCTTTCGTCGGCGGTCCAGTACCCCTCCAGGGTCTCACGGACCGCCGACGACGCCGTCTGGCTTTTCCGGAGCGCCGCTAGCGGGCCCCGGGAACCTTGTAGTCCCGGCCCAGGACGACGGTGACGGCGGCCGCTCCCGCGGTCTCGCCCTTGCGGACCGAGCCGTCCGGCAGGCCCAGCGTCTTGGCCACCTCGGCGGCCGCCGCCTTCTGGGCGTCGTCGCCGTAGAGGACCTGCGACTTCTCCTGGTCCGGGGCGCCGGTGGCGCCCACGAGGGCGTAGCCGCCGTTGGCCAGCACGATCCGGGCCGCCTCGGTGGCGTTCTTGCCGGAGCCGTCCCGCAGCGAGACGCGGGTGATCCCGTCCGCCTCGGGGGCGGTGACCTTGCCGCCGAGGATGTCCTTCACGACGCTGTCGCTCGCGCCGTCGGTCAGCGCGCCGTCCTCCTCCACGGGGAGCAGGGCCGTCTTGTAGGCGCCGAGCTTGGCGTGCTCGGCGAGCTTGGCCAGGGAGGCGCCGAGGTCCTTCTCCGGGAGCGAGGGGTCGAGGATCTGCTGGAGGGTCTCGATGGTGACCGTGGCGGACGCGGGGTCGTCGGAGATCTTCCGCAGGACCCCGTACAGGACCTGGCCGAAGCGCTGGAGCTGCTTGGCGTCGTCCTCGCCGGGGGCCCGGTAGGTGGCGTAGGCGACGGCGGCGCGGCCGTTCAGCGTCTGCTTCTCGCCCTTCCTGACGAGCGGCTCGGCGCCGTTCTTGGGGGCGGGCACGTCGGTGTCGGTGTCGGTCTCGATGCCGCTGACGACCTCGACGAGGTTCTCCAGGTACGGGGTGTCCAGGCGCCAGGTGCCGGTGATCTTCGCGCCGAGGAGGTTGCCGATCGCCTCCCGGGTGCCGCTGGAGCCGTCGTCCTCGACCGACTTGCCGAGGGTGGTCGCGGAGCCCTCGGCGTCGGCGACGACGACGGAGTTGGGGAGCAGGACCGTGGTGCCCTGGCGGGTGGTCGCGTTCTCCACGAGCAGGGCGGTGGAGGTTCCGCCGTTCGTGGTGTCGTGGAGGTGGACCACGATGGTGTCGCGCTTCTGGGGGCCGGTGGCGGTGGTCCCCTTCTGCTCCGGGGCGGAGGTGCCGGGGAGCAGGCCGGCGGACCACAGGTAGCCGACGCCGCCGACGGCGGCGAGCACGAGGACGACGACGAGCGCGACGATCCGGTTGCGCCCCCGCCGCCTGGCCTCCTCGCGCCGCTCCGAACGGCTCTCGGTGAACTTGAGCCAGTCGATGACGTCCTCGGAGTCCTCGTCGGGCTCCTCGATGAACGAGAACTGCTCGGTGCGGTACTCGCGGTCGTCGTCGTCCGTACGGGACGGGGCGGGGCGCCCGGAGGCCGGCCGGCCGGGGGCGGACCGCTCGGAGGCGGGCCGCTGGCCGGGGACGCCGGGCGGGGCGGCGACGGGCGCGGCCGGGGCCTCGGGGACCGGCCGGACGGCCTCGGGCCGGGCCTGCGGCTGCTGGGCCTGGGAGTGGGACTGGGAGTGATCCTGCGGTTGGGCCTGGGGCTGGGCCGCCCACTCCTGCCCGGTGTCGTACTGCCGATCCGTGTCGTACTGCCGGCCGGTGTCGTAGGACGGGTAGGCGTAGCCCTGCTGCCCGTACGGGTCGTACGGGGACTGCGCCTGCGGCTGCTGCTCCTGGGACGGCGGCTGCTGCTGGACGTAGGGGTCGTAGCCGTACCCCTGCTGCGGCTGCTGTTGCCCGCCGCCGTACGGGTCGTAGTGCTGCGCGGGCTGCTGCTGCGCCTGCGGCTGCTGGTACACCGGCTGCCCGTACTCGTCGTAGCCGATGATCTGCGGCTGCGGACGGTACGGATCGTACGGGTGCTGCTGGTCGTTCACCGGTGCCCCTCCCCGAAGCTCACTGGCCGCGGTACAACTGGCGCTTGTCGATGTAGCGCACCACGCCGTCCGGGACCAGATACCAGACGGGATCGCCCTGCGCGACCCTCGCCCGGCAGTCGGTGGAGGAGATGGCGAGCGCGGGGATCTCGACGAGCGAGACCCCGCCCTTGGGCAGGCCGTCGTCGGTGAGGTCGTGGCCCGGGCGGGTGACGCCGATGAAGTGGGCGAGCGAGAAGAGTTCCTCCGCGTCGCGCCAGGTGAGGATCTGCGACAGCGCGTCGGCCCCGGTGATGAAGAAGAGGTCCGAGTCGCTGTTGAGGGAGCGCAGGTCCCGCAGGGTGTCGATGGTGTAGGTCGCGCCGCCGCGGTCGATGTCGATCCGGCTGACCGAGAACTGCGGGTTGGACGCCGTGGCGATGACCGTCATCAGATAGCGGTCCTCGGGCGCGGACACGGTCTTGTCGCTCTTCTGCCACGGCTGCCCGGTCGGCACGAACACCACCTCGTCGAGGTGGAACAGGGCGGCGACCTCGCTGGCCGCCACCAGGTGTCCGTGGTGGATCGGGTCGAAGGTTCCGCCCATCACGCCCAGTCGACGCTTGCCGCGCCCGCCAGTAGGCACTTCCTGCTCTCCCATGCGTGCAGAGCCTACTGGCACGGCGGCGGCCGCCGGTTCAGCGGTGTCGGTTCAGCGGTCGCGGTTGAAGCGGGTGGTGATCCACAGCAGCAGAAGCAGGGCACCGAAGGCACCGAAGCCGGTGAGGTAGGGGCTGAGGCTTTCGTGGTTGCCGCCGTGCTCGGCGCCCTCGGCGAGGGTGACCAGGTGGGCGGCGGCGCTGTGGAGGCTCATCTTCGGCAGACCTATCGATCGGGGATGGGAGCGGAGACTTCGCGCACATCGTATGCGGGCCGTCCGGAGGCGCTCACGCCGACTCAGGCGTTCGCGTCGCGCTCGGTGTTGCGGTCCGCGCCGCCGTCCGCCCCTCCGGCGCCGTCCGTGCGGCCGGTGTCGTCCGTGCCGCCGGTGCCGTCGGTGTCGTCGGTGCGGTAGCCGCGCAGCAGGAACCAGGCGAACAGGGCTCCGCCCACGAGCGAGACGAGCAGCACGATCCGGAGCGTGTCGCCGAGCCCCTGGCCCGCGGGGGCGGCGAGCACGGCGGCGGCGGTAGCGGTGTCCGGCATGTCGGTCGTGCCCTTCGGTCGTCCTCGGTGCCCGAGTTATCCACAGGCCCCGTCACACGGTAGCGCCACCGCCTAGGCTGGGTGCAGTCAGGGGGACGAGCACCGACTCGTACGAACAGGGGGCATCCATGACCGAGAACGACCACGGGAGCGCGCCGAGCAGGCAGCGGAAGCGGTTCCCGGGCATCTCCTCGCGGGCCTACGAGCACCCGGCCGACCGCTCGGCGCTGGTGGCGCTGCGCAAGCTCAGCGGTTTCGACACGGCCTTCAAGGCGCTCAGCGGACTGCTGCCGGAGCGCAGTCTGCGGCTCCTCTACCTCTCGGACTCCGTCCGGGTGAGCGACGCGCAGTTCAGTCACCTCAACGACATGCTGCGGGACGCCTGTTACATCCTGGACCTGGAGAAGGTCCCGCCGATGTACGTGACGCAGGACCCGAAGCCCAACGCGATGTGCATCGGCCTGGACGAGCCGATCATCGTGCTCACCACCGGTCTGGTGGAGCTCCTCGACGAGGAGGAGATGCGGACGGTCGTCGGCCACGAGGTCGGACACGCCCTCTCCGGGCACGCCGTGTACCGCACGGTCCTGCTGTTCCTCACCAACCTGGCGCTCAAGATCGCCTGGATCCCGCTGGGGACGGTCGCGATCACGGCCATCGTGGCGGCGCTGCGCGAGTGGTTCCGCAAGTCGGAGCTCTCCGCCGACCGGGCCGGGCTGCTCGTCGGGCAGGACGTGCGGGCCTCGATGCGCGGCCTGATGAAGATCGCCGGCGGCAACCACCTGCACGAGATGAACGTGGACGCGTTCCTCGCCCAGGCGGACGAGTACGAGAAGGCCGGGGACCTGCGGGACTCGGTCCTGAAGATCCTCAACGTGCTGCCGCGCTCGCACCCCTTCACCGCCGTCCGCGCGGCGGAGCTGAAGAAGTGGTCGGAGAGCCGCGACTTCCAGCGGATCATGGACGGGCACTACCCGAAGCGCTCGGAGGACAAGGACACCTCGGTCTCGGACTCCTTCCGCGAGTCGGCCGGGCACTACGCCGACACCGTGCGGAACAGCAAGGATCCGCTGTTCAAGCTGGTCGGGGACATAGCCGGCGGCGCCGGTGACCTGGCGGGCGACCTAGGCGGCCGGCTGCGCAACCGGTTCGGCGGCCAGGGTGCCCCGAAGGCGGACGACGGCAAGGCGTCGGCCGGGGAGGACGACGCCCGGGGCGACGCCGGAAGCGGTCAGAACGAGGGCTGAGCCTTCGGCGACAGGGCTCCGCACAGCGAGGGGGCGGCGGGCCGGTCGGTGGCGTACGGGTCGGTGACCGCGGGGCCGGCGTCCGCCCCGGGGGCCCGCGCTCCCGCCAGGAGCGGCTTCAGGGAGCCCGTGGTGTCCGTGTCGCAGGCCTGCGGTCCGGCCTCCGAGGTGCTGCTCAGGAGCTCGGTGCGGTGCGCCCGCAGGTCCTCGCGGTCGAAGCGGAAGTGCACGGTGCGGTGGACGGTGAAGAGGGACGCCGCGGCGACCGGCCCGGCGCCCCGCGCGACCGGGCGGAGGGCGTAGGTGTACGTGTGGTCCGCCGTGACGTCCAGGGTGTCGGGCCCGGTCTCCTCGAAGCGGAGGGTGCCCTGGACGCGAACGGCGGGGTCCGCGAGGGCGACCTCCCGGGGGTCGAAGCGGACGAGCCAGGCGGCGGGGGCGTGCCGGCCGTCGTCGGCGGGCGACTCCACGCTCCGGTCGAACTGTTCGTGCTGGTCGGGGTCGAGCAGCAGGCGCGGGAGCCGCACGGTGGCCCCGGTGAGGACGTCGGGGTTCAGGGAGGAGGCCACCAGGTACTCCCTGGCGATGCCGAGGGCGGCGACGACCTGGCTCCCGGCGAAGTGGGTGGTGCGTCCGGTGACCGGCAGGTTGATGCCGGCGGCCCCGACGCGGTACTCGGCGGCCGGGCTGTGGGCGAAGAGCCGCGCGGGTTCGCCGCCGGGGACGGGGGCCCGGGGGGCGAGCCGGACCACGGTGGTCCGCAGGGGTTCGGCGCGCTGGTCGACGGGGGGCTGGTACGGGTTGCGGACGCCCAGGTAGACGGCGGTGCCGAAGGCGAGGAGGACGAGGAGGACGAGCAGGACGGCCTGGTGGGAGCCGCTCCGGGCCGTCCCGGAGGGGAGGCTGCGGACGGCCTGGGCGTGCTCGCCCATCCGTTCCCTGGCGGAGAACTCCTGGAGGCGGGCAGCGCGGACGAACGCCTCGTCGAAGACGACGGATCGGTACTCGTCCTCACCACCGCCGGGGAACCCCTCGGGCGTCCCCTCAGGCGGGTCGCCACGCCCTGCCATACCTTCAGGGTAGGTCTGCGGGAGCTTCGGTAAACGCCCAGGTACACGACAAGTTCCGAAGAATTCCGCCATCGGAGTGGGCGGGGCGCGACGGGGCCCCGCAGCCGCGCCCCGGGGCCTGCCCGGGACCCCGCGCGGGTCCGGAGGAGCCGGTGGGGCTATCCGGGGGACGCGGAGCGTACGGCGGGGGCGTGGGCCGCGGGCGGGGCCGGGTTCGGGGGCGGCGCGTCGACCCCGGTGGTGGCCGGCGGCGGGATCTGGTCCTGGCGGTTGGCGGAGGCGCCCCGGTAGACGGCGCTGAAGGCCAGGGCGACCATGCCGACCCCCATGACGAGGGCGAGGACCCAGGCGACGGGCCGATGCCAGCGGGCGCTGCCCCGGTAGGGGCGCAGGGCGCCGCCGTGGGGGCCGTAGGGGCTGTCGTCGTCGCCGATGTCGTCGGGTTCGTAGGTGAGGCCCAGCGGGCCGTGGCCGTCCCCGTAGGGGTCGTCGTCGGCCGGTCCGCCGCCCGCGCGGGCGCGGGCCGCCTCGGCCTCGGCACGGGCCTGGGCGGCGGCGAGGAGCCGCTCGACCGCGGTCGGCTCGTGGACGGTGGCGGCCCGGACGAACTCCTCGTCGAAGACCACGGCGGCGTGGACCTCGTCAGCGCCTCCGCGGTCGACAGAGTCCTCGGGGTCTCCGCCGTTCTGGAACGGCCTGCCCCCCACGTCGTCCGGCACGGATTCAGAGTAGACCCGGAAGGGGGTTTTGGGCAGGGAGAGTGCGAACCCTCCCCGCCCGTACCGAAAGCCCGTACGGGGCGGAAACCCGCCCCGTACGGGAAGGACCGCGAGGAGGTGTCACCGCACGTGGCCGTCGCCGGTGACGATGTACTTGGTCGAGGTCAGCTCGGGAAGGCCCATGGGGCCCCTGGCGTGCAGCTTCTGGGTGGAGATGCCGATCTCGGCGCCGAAGCCGAACTGGCCGCCGTCCGTGAAGCGGGTGGAGGCGTTCACGGTGACCGTGGTGGAGTCGACCAGTCGGGTGAAGCGGCGGGCCGCGGCCTGCGAGGTGGTGACGATCGCCTCGGTGTGGCCGGAGGACCACGTCCGGATGTGCTCCACGGCCTTGTCGAGGGAGTCGACGACGGCGGCGGCGATGTCGTACGAGAGGTACTCGGTCTCCCAGTCCTCCGTGGTGGCCGGGACGACGGTGGCCTTGGTGCCCTCGGCGAGGGCGAGGGTCCGCTCGTCGGCGTGGACGGTGACGCCGGCCTCGGCGAGGGCGTCGAGGGCCCGGGGCAGGAAGGCCTCGGCGACGTCCTGGTGGACGAGGAGGGTCTCGGCGGCGTTGCAGACGCTGACCCGGTGGGCCTTGGAGTTGATCAGAACGTCCACGGCCATGTCGAGGTCGGTCTCGGCGTCGACGTAGACGTGGCAGTTGCCGGTGCCGGTCTCGATGACCGGGACGGTGGACTCCTCGACGACGGTCTTGATCAGGGAGGCGCCGCCGCGCGGGATGAGGACGTCGACGAGGCCGCGGGCGCGCATCAGCTCGCGGACCGACTCGCGGGACTCGCCGGGGACGAGCTGGACGGCGTCGGCGGGCAGGCCGGCGCCCCCGACGGCGTCGCGCAGGACGGTCACCAGGGCGTTGTTGGAGGCGTACGCGGAGGAGGAGCCGCGGAGGAGGACGGCGTTGCCGGACTTGAGGCAGAGGGCGGCGGCGTCGACGGTGACGTTCGGGCGGGCCTCGTAGATGATGCCGACGACGCCGAGGGGGACGCGGACCTGGCGCAGGTCGATGCCGTTGGGGAGGGTCGAGCCGCGGACGACCTCGCCGACGGGGTCGGGCAGCGCGGCGACGTCGCGGACGTCGGCGGCGATGGCCCGGACGCGCTCCGGGGTGAGGGTGAGGCGGTCGACGATGGCCTCGCTGGTCCCGGCCTCCCGGGCCTTGGCGATGTCCACGGCGTTGGCCTCGACGATCTCGGCGGTGCGCACTTCGAGGGCGTCCGCGATCGCGAGGAGGGCCTCGTCCTTGACCGCGCGCGGGAGTGGCGCGATTTCGGCGGCGGCGCCACGGGCCCGATAGGCGGCCCGGGTGACCGGGGAGAGGTTGTCGAGGGGCGTGAGCGAGGTCATGCCCGCAGGGTACTGGCACCCCTGCGGACATCCCTCACGTATCCCGCACTCCGAGACGTGTCCCTGGACGCGCCCCGGAACGGCCCCTCGGACGCGCCCCGGGACGTGCTCCGGAACGCACTCCCGGGCACGTCCCGGGGAGTGCTCCCGAAGGCGCCCCCGGCGCCCCCGTCGGAGGTTCCGCCCCTCAATAGGGGTGGACGCCGACCGGGGCGGCGGGCGGCGGGCCGTAGCCCTCCGCGATCCGCTGGTGGTAGGTCTCGCGGTCGATGACCTCCAGACCCACGATCTCCCAGGGAGGCAGCTTGGCGGTCTGCCGGTGTTCGCCCCACAGGCGCAGGGCGACGGCCGCCGCGTCGTGCAGGTCGCGGGCCTCCTCCCAGTACCGGATCTCGGCGTGGTCGTTGGCGTAGCGGCTGGTCAGCAGGAAGGGATGGTCGTGGGCCAACTGTTCGAGCCCCCGGCGCACCTCCTTCAGCGGCGACTCCACGCCCGACACGCTGAGCGTGATGTGCCAGAGCTTGGACACGGGCCGTTCCTCGGCGCGTGCCTCGCGCGTCTCGCGTGCCTCACGTGTGTCGGTGGTGGTCTCGGTCTTCCTGTCCGTGGACCTGTCCCGTGCCTCGTCGAAGTCGGCTCCGGCCTCGACACTGGTCAGGGCGCGTTCGGCAGTCCCACGGGGCGGCGCCCCTGGGCGCGCTCGTCTCACCGGCGGCCTCCTGTGTGATGCGTGTGGTGCTGTACCCCGCCTTGCTCGTACCCCCGAGACAAAGTTGACCAGTCCGAGGCGGCACGTGGGGCGGTTTTGGGGAACGTCCCTTCCGGATGGCCGCAGTTTCAGCCGTTTCGGCGGACGGCGTTCGACGGATGGCGTACGGTCCGCACCCTGCGGTCGGCGCCGGGTCAGCCGATGACGACGAGGTCGTCGCGGTGGACGATCTCGCGCTCGTACTCGGGGCCCAGCTCCCTGGCGAGCTCGTGGGTGGAGCGGCCGAGCATCCGGGGGATCTCCTTGGCGTCGAAGTTGACGAGGCCGCGGGCGACGGCCCGGCCCGCGGTGTCGCGCAGCTCGACCGGGTCACCGGCCACGAAGTCGCCCTCGACGCCCGCGAGACCGGCTGCGAGCAGGGACTTCTTGCCCTCGACGACGGCACGGACGGCCCCGTCGTCGAGGGTGAGGGAGCCCTGCGGGGTGGAGGCGTGGGCGAGCCAGAGGAGCCGGTCGGCGGAACGGCGGCCGGTGCGGTGGAAGTACGTGCCGGTGTCCCGGCCGGTGAGGGCGTCGGCGGCGCGGCTCGCGGAGGTGAGGACGACGGGGATGCCGGCGGCGGCGGCGATCCGGGCCGCCTCGACCTTGGTGACCATGCCGCCGGTGCCGACGCCCGCCTTGCCGGCCGAGCCGATCTCGACGTGGGCGATGTCCTCGGGCCCTGTGACCTCGGCGATCCTCGACGTGCCGGGCTTGGACGGGTCGCCGTCGTAGAGGCCGTCGACGTCGGAGAGCAGCACGAGCAGGTCGGCGCGGACGAGGTGGGCGACGAGGGCGGCGAGCCGGTCGTTGTCGCCGAAGCGGATCTCGTCGGTGGCGACGGTGTCGTTCTCGTTGACGACCGGCAGCGCGCCCATGGTGAGGAGCTGGTCGAGGGTCCGGTACGCGTTGCGGTAGTGGGCGCGCCGGCTGGTGTCGTCGGTGGTCAGGAGGACCTGGCCGACGCGGACGCCGTAGCGGGCGAAGGAGGCGGTGTAGCGGGCCACGAGCAGGCCCTGGCCGACGCTGGCGGCGGCCTGCTGGCGGGCGAGGTCCTTGGGGCGGCGGGTGAGGCCCAGCGGGGCGAGGCCCGCGGCGATGGCGCCGGAGGAGACGAGGACGACCTCCTTCTCCCCTCCGCTGCGGACCTTGGCGAGCACGTCGACCAGGGCGTCGACCCGGTCGGCGTCGAGGCCTCCGGAGGCGGTGGTGAGGGAGGAGGAGCCGACCTTGACGACGATCCTGCGGGCCTCCGTCACGTACTGCCTCGACCCGTACCGCCCCGACCCGTCCGTCTGACCCGTCACCTGCGTCGTCACCTGCGTCGTCCTCACTCGGCCGTTCCTGCCCGCCGCGCGCTCGGCGCCGCGGCTGCCAGGCAATCTACGCGAGCCGGGAGGGCTGCCGCTCGTCGGTTTCGCTCCCTGGACCGGCCGCACCCGGGCCCCGGCCGGTGCCGCGGGGCACCAGGATCCGCTGGGAGATCAGATAGGTGAAGGGGATCGCGACGACGGCCGCCACGAGTGGCGCGATCCTGTCGTCCATTCCGGCCCAGGTGACGAGCGCGTACAGGCCGACGCTCTGCACCAGGTAGTTGGTGACGTTGGTGAGGGGGAAGAGGGCGAACTTCTTCCAGGTGGGGCGGGTGCGGTAGGTGAAGTAGGTGTTGAGGAAGAAGGAGCCGACCATGCTGAGGAGGAAGGCGAGGGAGTACGCGGCGAAGTACGGCATCCACGGGTGGAGGAGCAGGTAACAGCCGAAGAACGTCCCGGTGTTGACCCCGCCGACGAGGGCGAAGCGGAAGATCTCCGCGAGCCGCGCCCGCCGCCCCCGCGCACGTACCTGCTCCTGCTCCCCCTGCCTCTGCTCCCCTTCCTCCTGCCCCTGCCCCTGCCCACGTTCCCGTCCCCGCCCGGCGGGGCCGCTCCCCCCGTCGCCCCCCGCCCCCATCAGCGCTCCCGCTCGGTGGTGGCGACGCGGACGCGTTCGGCGGCGGCGCGTTCGGCGGCCGAGCGGCCGAAGGAGCGGTGGGTCTCCTTCACGAGGAAGTGCGGGCGGCGCTTGGTCTCGTAGTAGATGCGGCCGATGTACTCGCCGATCAGCCCCAGCATCACCATCTGCACACCCCCGAGGCCCACGATGATCGCGACCAGGGTGACGTATCCGGGGGCGGTGACGCCCTGGGAGAGGGCGGCGACGGTCACCCAGACCGCGTAGACGGCGGCGAGACCGGTCAGCATCATGCCGAGCCAGAGGGCGATGCGCAGCGGACGGTTGTTGAAGGAGATCAGCCCGTCCATGCCGTAGTTGAGCAGGGAGCTGAACCGCCACTTCGTCTCGCCGCCCTCGCGCGCGGCGTTCCGGTAGTCGAAGGTGACGGTGTCGAAGCCGATCCAGGAGAACAGGCCCTTGGAGAAGCGGTTGTACTCGGGGAGCGAGAGCAGTGCGTCGACGGCGGGGCGGGAGAGCAGCCGGAAGTCGCCGACGCCGTCGGTGAGTTCCACGTCCACCCAGCGGTTGACGGCCCGGTAGTAGAAGCGGCTGAGGGCGCTGCGGAGCCTCTTGTCGCCGTCGCGGGTGCGCCGCGCCATCACCTGGTCGTGGCCCTGGTGGTAGAGGTCCAGCATGCGTCCGAGCAGCTCGGGCGGGTGCTGGAGGTCGGCGTCCATGATGACCACGGCGTCGCCGGTGGACTTGCGCAGGCCCGCGAGCATGGCGGCCTCCTTGCCGAAGTTGCGGCTGAAGGAGGCGTACTGGGTGCGCTGCGGGTGCCGGGCGGCGATCTCGCGCAGCTTGCCGAGGGTTCCGTCGGAGCTGCCGTCGTCCACGTAGCAGATCTCGTAGCCGACCGGGAGGGCGTCGAGCACCTGGCGCATCCGGGCGTCGAACCGCTCGACGACGTCCTCCTCGTTGAAGCAGGGGACGACGACGGAAAGCCTGGTCATGGAACGGTCACTCCAGTGGGATGGGCAAGCGTACGTCCTGAAGGACCACCACCGAACTCGTCTTCGAGCAGCGCGGCCAAGGTACGAGGTGGCGGTGGCCGACCGGCGTCCTGCGCGTGGCCGCCCCCGGTCGGCATGTCGTCCATGCAGCAAAGCATGGGGGCAACATATTGGTATACGCGACCTTTTCACCCGCTGGTCACTCGTTGGGGCGACCGGGGGTGACCTCGGCCAGGGGGAACGATCACCGGTGAGCAGGACGACCATCTCGGAGCGCGGCGAGGTAGGCACGCCGGGGGACGGAGCGGAGGGCGGCGCCGCCGCAAGGAGCGCACTCCCCCGTGCCCTGGGCGGGGTCGCGCTCGTCGTCGCCGCCGGATCGGCGGCGCTGCTCTCGGTCGGCGCCTTCCTCGGCCTCTACGTGCGCCCCACGTCCGACGACTGGTGCGCGCTCTGGAAGGCGCGGGACATGGGCGTCTCCGGGATCACCCGGGACTTCTACCTCACGCAGAACGGCCGCGTCACCAACGCCCTCCTCACCGGCCTGGTCTACTCCGACGGCATGCGCGGGCCGAAACTGCTGCCCGCCCTCCTCGTGGTCGCCCTCGGCGTCGCGCTCCTCCTCCTGGCCCGCGCGGTGCTGCGCGCCCTGGGCTTTCGCGCGGGGCCCCTCGTGGTGCCGCTCGTGGCCGCCGTGGCGCTCGTCGAGGCACTGGTGTTCTTCGCCGGTACGCGCGCGTACCAGGTGCTGCTCTGGGCCCCGGCCACCATCTCCCACACCCTGCCGGGCGTGATCGGCCTCTGGGCCGTGCTCGGCGCCGTCCTCGCGGCCCGCGCCCGGCGCCCGTGGGCCCGGAACGCCGCCGTGGCGACGGCGGCGCTGACCGGCCTGGCGTGCGGGATGCTCAGCGAGCCGTTCAGCATCGTGGCCGGCCTGTTCGCGGCCGCCGCCGGGACCGTCTGCCTGCCCCGCCTCGGCCGGACGGGGGACCGGTACGCCTCCACCTGGTGCGCCGCGGCCTGCCTCGGACTCGCCGGGGGCCTCGCCCTCCTGTACACCTCCCCCGGCGCGCGGTGGCGGCGCGCCCAGCACCCGCCGGAACCGATGTCGTTCGCGGAGCTGGGGGAGACGGTCCACGACTGGTGGCGCGTCTGGCAGACGATCGGCGGCCAGTGGGCGTACGGGGGCGCCCTCGCCGTCGGCGTCCTCCTGGGTCTGGCCCTCGCCCGCTCCGGCCCGCCCGGGGACCGCGCGCCGGGCCAGGACCGCGCGCCCGCGCCGACCGACCGTACGCCCGCCGCGGAACCCGCCCCCGCGGACCGTCCCCGTCGGCCGGCGTGGCCCGTGGCGCTCCTGCCGCTGCCGCTGCTCGCCCTCGCGAGCCTGGGCGTCACGTACGGCCTGCGCAGCGGCTACGGGCCGGAGGGCTGGACGTTCGGCCGCACGTGGACGAACTTCCTCCTCCCCCTGCTGCTCCTCCTCTGCGCGTACGGCACGTGGGGCGGGTACCGGCTCGGGCGGCTGCTCCTGGCCGCCGGGCGCCCCGCCGCCCGGGCCGCCGCGCTGGTCGCCGCGGGCGCGCTCGCCGTCGGGAGCACGACCGCGCTGGTGCGGCCGGTGTACGCGCTGACCACGAGCACGGTGGCGCGGAGCGTCGCCTGGGACCGCCAGGACGTCCGGATCCGGGCCGAGGCCGCGGCGGGCGCCCGGGACGTCGCGTACCGGCCCCTGCTCATCGGCGGTCTCAGCGAGCCGCTGTTCGCCTCCTCGTACGAGCGGGACTGGGCGGCGCGGTGCGCGGCCACGTACTACGGGGTGAACCGCATCCACCGGCCGGAGGATGCGCGAAGGCCCTGACGGGCGGACGCGCACGCGGAGGAGGGATGCCGGGCGCGCACGCGGAGGAGGGGTGCCGGGCGCGCACGCGGAGGAGGGGTGCCCCGGGAGATCCGGGGCACCCCTCCTCACGTCGGTCCGTCAGCCGGCGGCGCGGGCCGCGCGGTTCGCGCCCCAGCCCTCCCAGGCGGAGCTGATCATGGAACGGACGTCGTGCTGCGCCTTCCAGCCCAGCTCCGACCCGATGCGCTCGGCGGACGCGACCACGCGGGCCGGGTCGCCGGGGCGGCGCGGGGTGACGACGGGCTCGACGTCGTGTCCGGTGATCTCGTTGATCAGGTTCACCATCTCGCGCACCGACACGCCCTCGCCGCGCCCGATGTTCAGGGTCAGCGTGGCCGTCTCGCCCGCCTCGCCGGCCGCGGCGAGCGCCCGGGCGGCCGCCACGTGGGCGTCCGCGATGTCGGCGACGTGGATGTAGTCGCGGATGCAGGTGCCGTCCGGCGTCGGGTAGTCGTCGCCGAAGATGCGCGGGGCCTCACCGGCGTCGAGCCGCTCGAAGACCATCGGCACCAGGTTGAAGACACCGGTGTCGGCCAGCTCGGGGGCCGCCGCGCCCGCCACGTTGAAGTAGCGCAGGGAGGCGGTGGACAGGCCGTGGGCCCGGCCGGCCGCGCGCGCCATCCACTCGCCGACGAGCTTGGTCTCGCCGTACGGGCTGAGGGGCAGGCACTCGGTGTCCTCGGTGACGAGGTCCACGTCGGGCATGCCGTACACGGAGGCGGAGGAGGAGAAGAGGAAGCTCTTCACGCCCGCGGCGACGGCCGCGTCGAGGATGACCTGCAGCCCCGTCACGTTCTCGTGGTAGTAGAACAGCGGCTTCTCGACCGACTCGCCGACCTGCTTCTTGCCGGCCAGGTGCACGATGCCCTTGACGTCGTGCTGCCGGAGGACCCGGTCGAGGAAGGCGCGGTCCAGGACCGTCCCCTCCTCCAGGACGACGCCCTCGGGGAGGCGCGCCGGGTTTCCGGTGCTGAGGTCGTCGACCACGACGACGTGCTCGCCGCCCTCGGTCATTGCCTTGACGACGTGGGAACCGATGTAACCGGCACCGCCGGTGATGAGCCAGGTCATTCCGACAGTGTAGCCACCCCCTCCCCGGCCCCCTCGGGATCCGCGGCGGGCGGGCCCGGAGGACGCGGAGAGGCCCCCGCCCGGACACGGGGTCCGGGCGGGGGCCTCCACGACCGGTCCGGCTAGCGCTCGATCTCCTCGAACGCCGCGTCCCACCGGTCCAGGACGTGCGGCAGCGCCAGGTGCGCGACGTGCTCGCGGCCGGCGCTGCCGTAGCGCTGCCGCAGCTCGGCGTCGTCCATGAGCTCGCCGAGCGCGACGGCGAGCCCCGGCACGTCGGCCGGGCGCACCAGGGTGCCGGTGACGCCGTCCTCGACGAGCTCCCGGACGCCGCCGGACACGTCGAAGCTCACGCACGGCACGCCGCAGGCGGCGGCCTCGGCCAGCGCCATCGGACGTCCCTCGCGCTCACTGCTGAGCGCGACGACGGACAGCTCGCGGTAGGCGGAGGCCATGTCCTTGGCGGTGCCCCGGAAGACGACCTGTTCGGCGACGCCGAGGTCCTCGGCCTTCATCCGCAGCTCGGTCTCCAGCGGGCCCTCGCCGAAGAGGTGCAGCTCCCAGCCGTCGCGGCCCTTGTGGGCCTGCGCGAAGGCCTCGATCATCCGGTCGTACCGCTTGATCGGGTCGAGCCGACCGACCGCGCCGATCCTCCGGGTGTCGAGCGGCGCCGGCTCGTCCGGGTAGAACGGCAGCGGGTTCGGCATGACCCGCACGTTCGGCACGCGCTGGTTCACGAACTCGACCGCGTCGCCCTCGGAGAGGACCAGGGTCTGCTCGAGCGCCGGGTAGTGACGCCGGATCAGCCCCAGGTTGGCGCTGCGCTTCGCCTGCGCGAAGGACTCGTGGTACTGCCCGATGCCCTTGAGGTGGCGCCACTCCAGCGGCATCACCCAGTCCACCGCCCACGGCGAGCCGAAGACGATGTAGCCGTCCTCGACCGCCGCCAGCTTCCGCTGCATCTCGGCCCGCGCGTTGTCGCGGTCGGCCCGGGCCCGGCGGGCGTCGGCGCGCCGCGCCAGGCTCAGCCGGTCGCCGACCGTGCGGGCGGGCGGCTTGGGCGCGGCGGGGGCCGGGTAGAGCGTCGTGTGCCGGTACGCGCGCGTGGCGTTGTACGGGAAGGGCTCGGGGCTGGGCCGGATGCCGATCAGCTCGACCCGGTGGCCGCGCTCCCCCATGCCCTGGGCGAGGGTGTGCAGCACCCGCTGGGACCCGCCCATCGAGTCCACGTCGATGCCGACGAAGAACACGTTCTTGCCGGCAGGGGGGGCCTCAGTCATCGGTGCCGCCTTCGAAAAAAGCGTCGACCACCATCTTGCTGGCGTGGCCGGTCTCGTACGAGCAGAACATTTCCTGGAAGCGCGCGTACTGCTGCGCGTGCCGCTCCTGGACGCCCTCCAGGTCCCGCACGGCGGCGGCGAGGTCCTCGGTGGTCGTCAGCATCGGACCGGGCGCGATGTCCTCGAGGTCGTAGTACGTGCCGCGGTCACCGCCCTTGTACGCCTCGTAGTCGTCCGTGTAGAGCAGGATCGGGCGGCCGGTGTTGGCGTAGTCGAACATCAGCGACGAGTAGTCCGTGAGGACCGCGTCCGAGGCCAGCATCACGTCGTTGATGTCGGCGTAGGCCGAGCCGTCGCGCAGGAAGTGGCCCAGCTCGGGGTCGATCGTGAACCGGTCGTACGGGTGGGTGCGCACGACGACGACCCACTCGTCGGACAACCGCGGGGCCAGCGCCTCGAGGTCCACCCGGACCGACTGGCCGGTGCGGCGGCCCGCGTCGCGGAAGGTCGGGGCGTAGAGGAGGACCTTCTTGTCGGCCGGGATGCGCAGGGCCTCGCGGACGGCGGCGGCGCGCGCCTGCTGCGCGGGCTCGGCCCAGCGCACGAGCACGTCGTTGCGCGGGTAGCCGGAGCGGATCAGGTCGGCCGAGACCTCGAAGGCCGGGACGAAGGTCCGCTCGAACTCGGCGCTCGGGCAGACGAGCGCGTCCCAGCGGCCCACGGCGGCGCGGAAGCGCCCCTTCTCGATCTCCGAGGCACCGCGCAGCGAGGGGACGTCGAAGCCCATCGCCTTGAAGGTCTGGCCGTGCCAGGTCTGCAGGTACCGGGTGCCCTTCGGCTTCGGGTACAGGTACGGCAGGTTGTGCGAGTCGACCCAGTAGGCGGCACGGGCCAGCGCGCGGCCGTAGGCGAAGCTGCCGCGCCTGACGAGCTTGACGTCCTCGGGGAAGGACGAGCGGTCGCCGGAGTACGCCCAGACCACGTCGATCGGGAGGTTGCGGCGCTTCAGCTCCTCGTAGATGTAGCGCGGGCTGTCCGCGTAGCCGCGGCCCTCCATCGCCTCGAAGACGGCGAGGCTGCGCTTGCGCGGCAGCCTGGACACGGCGTCGTACGCGGTGGCCTTGCCCTCGTTGCCGACGAGGATCTTGCGGACCTTGCCGACCTTGCCCTTGGCCTTGCGGGCGTAGGGGCCGAGCGGCTCCAGGGACTTGAGGACGCCGGACCGCCGCCAGACCACTTCGAGACGTCCGGCGCCCTTCTGCTCCGCGCTGACGCGGAGGTGGTGGATGCCGAACTTGTGGTAGACGACGGTGGCGCGGAACTCGGGCTGGTCGTGCTCGGCGAGGAGGATGTCCGTGCGGCGGGCGCCGTCGTGCTCCAGGGAGACCACCGGGTGGCGGCGGGTCGCCACGCCGACCTTGCCGACGGGCACCTTCTGGAAGTCCAGCACGGCCGTGGAGACGTACTGCCCCTCGCCGTCCGGGCGGAGGACCAGCGGCACCGAGAGCGGCGTCTTGTGCGCGGCCAGCTTGACCGAGGCCGTGGTGTCCTCGGTGATCAGGCCGGCGGGGTCGTACGTGCGGATCTCCAGGCGCAGGACCGAGCCGCGCATCGACACCGAGGTGAGCTCGTGCCGGAGGCGGCCGGTGGCGAGCACCTGGTCGCGCAGGTGCCACTCGCCGATGTCCAGCTCGGTGCGGCTCGCGTCGTCGGCCGGGGCGACGGCGCCCCAGTAGGTGGCGCCGTCCTGCTCGGTGACGAAGCGGGGGGCGAGCGCCGGGCGGCCCAACTGGCGCGCGGCGACCCGGAGCTCCTCCAGGCGGCCGGTGCGCAGCAGGTGGATGCAGACGCGCTCCTCGCGGGAGAGGCGCGCGTAGGTGTCGGCGGCGATCTCGTCCAGGTAGGGGTTGACCACCTCGGCGAACTCGGCGATCCATTCGAGGTCGCGGAACGGCAGGTCGCCCAGGTACAGCCGGAAGTCGTGGCGGAGGAACTTGTAGTCCTTCTCCGCGCGCAGCTCCGAGCGGCCGTTCTCCTCGAACCACGCGTCGATGAGCCGGGCCACGCCGATGCGGTCCGCGACGTTCTGGATCTTGTGGCGGCTGGAGGAGATGGAGACGCTCTCGGGGGCGAGGCGCCAGGTGTAGACCGACCACGGGACGACGGCGAAGGTCTCCGCGAGCGAGAACGCCTGCGCGGAGAAGAGCTGGTCCTCGTAGTGGATGCCCTCGGGGAAGGTGAGGGCGTTGTCCCGGATGAAGGCGGTCCGGTAGAGCTTGTTCGTCGACAGGTGGTCGAAGAAGTACTCGGGGCGCTCGGCGATGCCGTTCACGACCCGCTTCTCGGTGAAGAGGTGCGGGTACCAGAGGCCGGTGGTGTTGGACTCCTCGAAGAGGCGGGTGACCTCGCCGGTGACGAAGTCGACGCCGGTCTCCTCGGCGACGAGCAGCAGGCTCTTGCAGGCGTGCCGCGGCAGTTGGTCGTCGCTGTCCAGGAACATGATGTACGGCGCGCGCGCGACCGAGATGCCCCGGTTGCGGGGGGCGCTGCAGCCGCCGCTGTTCTGTTCGAGGCGCACGTAGCGCACGCGCGGGTCGGAGGCCTCCAGGGCCCGCGCGACCCCCTCGGTGCCATCGGTCGAACAGTCGTCGGCGATGATCACTTCGAGGTTGTTCAGGGTCTGGTCGAGCAGGGACCGGACCGCGCGCGGGAGCCGTTCCTCATCGTTGTAGACGATGACGACGACGCTCACATCAGGGACGTCGCTAGTCGGCATCCAAGTCCTCTCACAAGTGCGTGCGGCAGCCAGGGCCCGGTCTCGGCCCGGGCGTCACTGCCTGCGCCACGGTCGACGGCGCGTTGTTGCTCCGGGATGGAGGGTGTCGCCGCGCACGTGCGGAAAGCGTCACCCAGCGACCGGAAAGCCTACCCGGCAGGAGGAAGTGTTCCATACCCGATCTCTCGGCCCTCGGGTGACGTTCACCGCATCGCAAACATCCTCTTGAGCCGCCCGGAGACCACGCTGCGGGCTCCCACCGAGCCTCCCGCGAACCGGAGGACGAGCCCCCGCCGCGCCGAGGCCACGACCTGGACGAGCAGCACCCGGCCCAGCCGCCCGAGGACCACGCCGCGCCGGCCGGTGAAGCGCTCCGGTGCCCTGACCTCGGCGGTTCCCGTCGATCCGTCGGCGTAGCGCAGTTCGGCCAGGAGCGTCCAGGAGGCGAGCCGCCCCGGGCGGAGCAGCTTCGCGGTCGGCACCCGTACGGTCGCGGTCCAGGTGCCGTCCGCCGGCAGCAGCGGCGCCTCGGCCGCCAGCTCGGCGTTCGAGTGCCGTTCGGTGAACACGGCCCGGACGGCGGTGGGGCGCAGCGCGCCGACACGCCCGTACAGGTCGTGGACGGTCAGGGTCAGCCGGGTGGTCGCGCCGGCGGCCACCGAGCCGTCTACGGCGACGGGCAGCCCGGCGGGCGCCAGCTCCGCGAGCCCGTCCAGGGGCACGTCGGCGGGGGCGGCGGCGAGGACCGGGGTGCCGTCCCCGGCGGTCGGGTACGGGGGGACGAGCCGGGGCCGGGGGGCCGCCAGCTCGACGAACCGGTTCAGCTCCCGCCCCGCGGGCACGGCGGGGAGCGCCGTGAGGGCGGCGTGCAGCCAGCGGGACGGCGCCCCGGCGGCGGCGACCGCGGCGGCGTCGAACCCGGCGAGGTGGGCGCGGGTCGCCGTCCACCAGCCGGCCCGGTAGGCGTCGGTCCGCTGCGGCAGCTCGCGCAGGTACATGGGGAGGTCGTAGTCGAGGAACTTCGTCTGCGCGGCGAGGGCGAGGGCGGGCCGGGCCGCCGCGCGGAACACCTCGACGACGGCGGCGTGCGCGGCGATCCGGTGCTCCCAGTTCGCGAGCGAGGCGCGGCGCAGCGAGATCGACAGGGTCGCGGCCTGCCGCCGCACGTGCCAGACGTACACGGGCACGTCGGTGACGGCGAGCCGGGGTTCGGCGGCCTGGACGCGGGCGCTGAAGACGAAGTCCTCGTAGTGGAAGGCCCCGTCGGGGAAGCGGATCGCGTGCCGGACGAGGAAGTCGCGCCGGTAGAGCTTGTTGACGGAGAGGGTGTCGAGGACGAACTCGGGGTGGTCCCCGATGCCGTCGAGGACGGTGCCGGGGAGGGTGGCGCCCCGGGAGACGTCGTACAGCGAGGGGGCCCAGACGGTCTCGCGGCCCTCGGGGAGCTCGCGCCGCACGCAGACGCCGGCGACGACGTCCGCGTGCCGCTCGGTGGCGACGGCGAGCAGGCCGTCGACGGCGCCGGGCAGCAGCAGGTCGTCGCTGTCCAGGAAGAGGACGTACGGGTGGACGGCGGCGTCGACGCCGTCGTTGCGGGGGGTGCCGCAGCCGCCGCTGTTGTCCTCACGGATCAGCGGTCGCACCCGCGGCTCGTCGGCGAACCCGGCGAGCACGCCGGGGGTGCCGTCCCCCGAGGCGTCGTCGACGACGACGACCTCGCCGACCGCGTCGCCCTGCGCGAGGGCGGAGCGGATCGCGTCGCCGACGTGGGCCGCGTCGTTGTAGGCGATGACGACGACGCTGACACGGGCGCGGTCCTGCTGCCGGGGGGTCTCACTCACCCGTGAATCGTACGGGAGCCCCCGGCGCGTCCGGCGGGGCCCCGGGACCGGTCTCCACACCCGGCACCCGGCACCCGGCACCCGGCACCCGGCACCCGGCACCCGGCACCCGGCACCCGGCACCCGGCACCCGGCACCCGGCACCCGGCACCCGGCACGGAAACGGCTCGGCCGCCCCCGGGGTCCCGGGGGCGGCCGTGGCGCCCGGTCCCCGGGGCTGCTCGCCGGGGGACCGTCAGAACGGGTTGAACTCGTCCAGAACGGATCGAACTCGCCTAGAACGGATTGAACTCGTCGAACTCGCGCTGCGGGTCGTCGCGCTCGGCGTCCCGGTCCCGGCGGCGCTGCGCGGCCGGGCGCGGGGCCTCCAGGCGGTGGTCCTCGCCGCGGCGGCCGAGCATCTCGGCGCCGGCCATCATGCTGGGCTCCCAGTCGAAGACGACCGCGTTGTCCTCGGCGCCGATCGCGACGCCGTCGCCCGCGCGGGCGCCCGCCTTCATCAGCGCGTCCTCGACGCCGAGGCGGTTGAGGCGGTCGGCCAGGTAGCCCACGGCCTCGTCGTTGTTGAAGTCGGTCTGGCGGACCCAGCGCTCCGGCTTCTCGCCGCGCACCCGGTAGACCTCCTCGGTCTCGTCGTACGTGACCGTGAAGCCCGTGTCGTCGACGGCCTTCGGGCGGATGACGATCCGGGTCGCCTCCTCCTTCGGCTTGGCGGCGCGCGCCTCGGCGATGATGCCGGCGAGGGCGTAGGAGAGCTCCTTGAGACCGGTGCGGGCCACGGCGGAGACCTCGTACACCTGGTAGCCGCGCCGCTCCAGGTCCGGGCGGATCATGTCCGCGAGGTCCTGGCCGTCCGGGATGTCGATCTTGTTGAGGACGACGATCCGGGGCCGGTCGTCGAGGCCGCCGTACTGCCTCAGCTCCTCCTCGATGACGTCGAGGTCGGAGACCGGGTCGCGGTCGGACTCCAGGGTCGCCGTGTCCAGGACGTGGACGAGGACCGAGCAGCGCTCCACGTGGCGGAGGAACTCCAGGCCCAGGCCGCGGCCCTGGCTGGCGCCCGGGATCAGGCCGGGGACGTCGGCGATGGTGTAGACGGTCGAGCCGGCCGTGACGACGCCCAGGTTCGGGACGAGGGTGGTGAAGGGGTAGTCCGCGATCTTCGGCTTGGCGGCCGACAGGACGGAGATCAGCGAGGACTTGCCGGCGCTCGGGTAGCCGACGAGGGCCACGTCGGCGACGGTCTTGAGCTCCAGGACGATGTCCCGCGCCTCGCCGGGCTCGCCGAGGAGCGCGAAGCCGGGGGCCTTGCGGCGCGCGGAGGACAGCGCCGCGTTGCCGAGGCCGCCGCGGCCGCCCTGGCCCGCGACGAAGGTGGTGCCCTGGCCGACCAGGTCCGCGAGGACGTTGCCCTGCTTGTCGAGGACGACGGTGCCGTCGGGCACGGTCAGGACCAGGTCCTGGCCGTCCTTGCCGGAGCGGTTGTCGCCGGCGCCGGGCTGGCCGTTGGTGGCCTTGCGGTGCGGGGAGTGGTGGTACTCGAGGAGGGTGGTGACCGACTGGTCGACGACCAGGATCACGTCGCCGCCGCGGCCGCCGTTGCCGCCGTCGGGCCCGCCGAGCGGCTTGAACTTCTCGCGATGGACGGAGGCGCAGCCGTGGCCTCCGTTACCCGCGGCGACGTGCAGCTCGACGCGGTCCACGAAGGTGGTCATGGTGGTGCCTCCATTTATTACGTACGGAATGTCTATCTAGTAACACGCGAAAGGCGGACCCGCTTCCCTTGCCGGGAAGTGAGGTCCGCCTCCGCGAAAGATCCGATCAGGCGACCGGAACGATGTTCACGACCTTGCGGCCACGGTGGGTGCCGAACTGCACCGAACCGGCCTGCAGGGCGAACAGCGTGTCGTCGCCGCCACGGCCGACGCCCGCGCCGGGGTGGAAGTGGGTGCCGCGCTGGCGGACCAGGATCTCACCCGCGTTGACGACCTGACCGCCGAAGCGCTTCACGCCGAGCCGCTGGGCATTGGAGTCGCGCCCGTTCCGGGTGGACGATGCGCCCTTCTTGTGTGCCATGTCTCAGTCCCTCTTACTTCGCAGCCGCGGGGATACCGGTGACCTTGATCGCCGTGTACTGCTGGCGGTGACCCTGGCGACGGCGGTAGCCGGTCTTGTTCTTGTAGCGCAGGATGTCGATCTTGGCGCCCTTGTGGTGGTCCACGACCTCGGCCGTGACCTTGATGCCGTCCAGGACCCACGGGTCGCTGGTCACGGCGTCGCCGTCGACAACGAGCAGGGTCGAGAGCTCGACCGTGTCGCCAACCTTGGCGGTGGAAATCTTGTCAACCTCAACGATGTCGCCGACAGCAACCTTGTGCTGGCGACCACCGCTGCGCACGATGGCGTACACGCGGATCTCTCTCTCACTCGGGATCGAAACCTCTGAAGCCAGCCGCTCGCACGGACCCGGGGGTCCGCGGCGTTCCGGAATCGGACGAGCGGCCTCTCCCGACGGGCGGGAGGGAGGTGCTCAGAGGTGCGGTGCGTCGACAGACGCACCGACGGTCTAGGTTACGGGCGGCCGACGCGGGGGGTCAAATCCGCCCGGGACGGCGCGGGCCGCCCCTCCCCGCACGTCGCGTACGGAGGGGGGCGGCCCGCGCCCGCCGGTCAGTCCTGGGCCGGGGAGGCGGTCTTCTCGGCCGCCTTCTTGGCCGTGGTCTTCTTGGCGGTCGTCTTCTTCGCCGCGGTCTTCTTGGTCGCCGCCGTCTTCTTGGTGGCGGCCTTCTTGGCCGTGGCCTTCTTCGCCGTGGTCTTGCGCGCCGCCGTCTTCTTGGCGGGGGCGGGCTCGGCCTCGGCCTCGGGCTCCTCGGCGGCCGGGGCCGCGGCGACCACGACGACGGCGGCCTCCTCGGCGCCCGCGGGCGAACCGGCGGGGGCGGTGGCCTTGCGGACCACCCGGCGGCGGGCGCGCGGCGGGGCGGCCGCAGGGGCCTCCTCGACGGCGGGCCCGGCGGCGGCCTCCGGGGCGGACTCCTCGGCCGCGACGGCCTCGGGCTCCACCACGGGCTCCGGCTCCACGACGGTCTCGGCGGCGGTCTCCACGACGGTGACCGGCTCGGCCGGCTCCGTGGTCGAGACGACCGGGGAGGTCGCCCGGCGGGTGGCACGGCGACGGCCGCGCGGGGCCGGGGCGGCGGGCTCCTCGACGACGGCCTCGGTCTCCACCACGGGAGCGGGCGCGGGCTCGACGGCCTCGGGGCCGGCGGCCGGCCCGGTCACCGGCTCGACCACGACGGCCTCGGTCTCGGTCTCGGTCTCCACGACGGGAGCCGGGGCGACCGGCGTCGGAGCGACGGGCGTCGAGGCGACCGGGGCGGTCACCCTGCGGGTCGCGCGACGGCGACCACGGCCGCGCGTGGCGGCCGCCTCCGCCTCGGCGACGGAGCCGTACAGCTCCTCGTCCGGGGCGATCGGCACCGGCACGGCCACCGGGGCGGCCAGCTCCGCAGCGACCTCGGCCTCGGTCTCGACCTCGTGGGCCGCGTCCTCGGCACCGGTCTCCACGACCTCGGCGTGCTCGTGCTCGTGGCCGTGCCCGTCGCCGCCGCGGCCGCGCTTCTTCGCGCGCTTGCCGCCGCCACCGCCGCCGGAGGTGGTCGGCTGCTCCATGTGGACGATGACGCCGCGCCCGTTGCAGTGGACGCAGGTCTCGGAGAAGGACTCCAGGAGGCCCTGGCCGACCCGCTTGCGGGTCATCTGGACCAGGCCGAGCGAGGTGACCTCGGCCACCTGGTGCTTGGTCCGGTCCCGGCCCAGGCACTCCAGGAGGCGGCGCAGCACCAGGTCGCGGTTGGACTCCAGGACCATGTCGATGAAGTCGATGACGACGATGCCGCCCAGGTCGCGCAGGCGGAGCTGCCGCACGATCTCCTCGGCCGCCTCCAGGTTGTTCCTGGTGACGGTCTCCTCCAGGTTGCCGCCCTGGCCGGTGAACTTGCCGGTGTTGACGTCGACGACGATCATCGCCTCGGTCTTGTCGATCACGAGTGAGCCGCCGGACGGCAGCCAGACCTTGCGGTCGAGCGCCTTCATGAGCTGCTCGTCGATCCGGTACGTCGCGAAGACGTCGACCTCGCTCGTCCACTTGGACAGGCGGTCGGTCAGGTCCGGGGCCACGTGGCTCACGTACCCGTGGATGGTCTCCCACGCGTCGTCGCCGCTGACGATGACCTTGGAGAAGTCCTCGTTGAAGATGTCGCGGACGACCCGGACGGTCATGTCCGGCTCGCCGTAGAGCAGCGTCGGGGCGTTGCCGCTCTTCGCCTTCTTCTGGATGTCCTCCCACTGCGCCTGGAGGCGCTCGACGTCGCGGCGCAGCTCGTCCTCGCTCGCGCCCTCGGCGGCGGTGCGCACGATGACGCCCGCGTCCTCGGGGACGATCTTCTTGAGGATGGTCTTCAGGCGCGCGCGCTCGGTGTCGGGGAGCTTGCGGCTGATGCCGGTCATCGAGCCCTCGGGCACGTACACGAGGTAGCGGCCCGGCAGGGAGACCTGGCTGGTCAGACGGGCGCCCTTGTGGCCGATCGGGTCCTTGGTGACCTGCACGAGGACCGACTGGCCGGACTTGAGGGCGGTCTCGATGCGGCGCGGGCCGTGGCCCATGCCGAGCGCCTCGAAGTTGACCTCGCCGGCGTACAGGACGGCGTTGCGGCCCTTGCCGATGTCGACGAAGGCGGCCTCCATGGACGGCAGGACGTTCTGGACCTTGCCCAGGTAGACGTTGCCGACGTACGAGGTGGCCTGCTCCTTGTTGACGTAGTGCTCGACGAGCACGTTGTCTTCCAGGACGCCGATCTGGGTGCGCTCGCCGTTCTGGCGGACGACCATGACGCGCTCGACGGCCTCGCGGCGGGCGAGGAACTCCGCCTCGGTGATGATCGGGACGCGGCGGCGGCCCTGCTCGCGGCCTTCGCGGCGGCGCTGCTTCTTGGCCTCCAGGCGGGTCGAGCCCTTGATGGACTGGACCTCGTCGGCGCCGGTGCCGGGCTCGGCCTTCTCGCGGGCCGGGCGGGGCTCGCGGACCTTGACGACCGTACGGACGCCGTCCTCGTCGCCCGCCTCGCCGTCGGCGGAGGCGTCCCCGCTGCGACGGCGGCGACGGCGACGGCGGCGGGAGCTGCTGGAGCCGCCGGCGAGGCCCTCGGCCTCCTCGGTCTCGTCCTCGCCGTCCTCGGTCTCCTCGGACTCGTCCTCGGCGTGCGGCTCCTCGCCGTCCTCGGTCTCCTCGACCTCGGCGAGCTCACCGCGACGGCGGCGACGGCCGCCCCGGCGACGGCGGCGGGAGGGACGGTCCTCGTACTCGTCCGTCTCCTCGGCCTCCTCGGCCTCTTCGAGCGCGTCGGCGGCGGCCTCGACCTCGGGCTCGTCGGCGACGGTGGCCGGGACGGGCTCGACGGCGACGGGCTCGACAGCGACGGGCTCGCCGCGGCGGCGGCGACGGCGGCGGGAGCCGGCCTCGGTCCGCTCGGCGGGCTCGGGGGTCTCCACGGCCTCGACCGTCTCGACGGTCTCCTCCGTCTCGTCGGTCTCCTCGGCCTCGGGCTCCGCGGGTGCGGAGGCGGCGGCCGCGGCGGCCGTCTCCGGGGTCTGGAACATCGGCTCGGCGAAGACCGGGGCCTGGAAGACGGCGACGGCGGGGCGCGCGGCGCGGCGCGGCTCGCGGGCCGGAGCCGGCTCGGAGGTGAACTGCGGCGAGGTGACGCGGCGGCGGCCTCGGCCGCGCGTGGCGGCGGTCTCGGCGGCGGCGACCTCGGCCTCGTCGGCGGCGATCTGCGCGACGGCGGCCTCGGGCAGCGACTCGCCGGCGGCGGGCGCGGCGGTCTCCTCGGCGGCGGCGGGCGCACCGGCCGGAGCGGTGGCCTTGCGGGTGGCACGGCGGCGGGTACGCGGCGCGGGCGCGGCCTCGGTCTCGACCGGGGCGGCCTCGGGCGCGGCCTCGGCGACCGGCTCGGCGGCGGGCGCGGCGGTCTCCTCGGCGGCGGGCGCACCGGCCGGAGCGGTGGCCTTGCGGGTGGCACGGCGGCGCGTACGGGCCGGCGGGGTGGCCTCGGGCGCCTCCTCGACGGCCTCGGGCGCGGCCTCCGCGACCGGCTGCTCGGCGGCGGGAGCGGCGCTCACCGGCGCGGCGGTCTCGTCGGCCGGGGCCGGGGAGGTCACCGGCGCGGTCGCCTTGCGGGTGGCGCGGCGGCGGGTCGGGCGCGCCGGAGCGGCCTCGGGGGCCTCCTCGACGGCCTCGGGCGCGGCCTCCGCGACCGGCTGCTCGGCGGCGGGAGCGGCGGTCTCCGCCGTCTCCGCGGCCGGCGCGGTCGCCTTGCGGGTGGCGCGGCGGCGGGTGTGCGGCGCGGCCTCGGTCTCGGCCGGAGCGGCCTCGGACGCGGCCTCGGCGACCGGCGCGGTGGCGGCGGGCTCGGGCGTGTCGGCGGCCGGGGTTCCGGTGGTCTCGCCCGTCACCGGCGGACCGGCGGGGCGGGAGGCGGCGCGGCGCCTGCGGCGCGGCGGCAGCTTGTCACCGGGGGCGTTGGTGTCTTCGTTGGACTCGGGCATGCGGGGTTCTCCCGTCACGCTCCCGGGCGCCGCGCCTGGTTCCGGTCCGGCGGCACGGTCACGCCTGTGGCGAGGTGCCGCCGTCCGGGGCGCGGGCGCCGCACGGGAGCTGTATGTCTGGCTCGCCGGTTCCGTACGCCCTGTGCGGACGGCCTGGCGAAAGTCTTCTGGTCAGTGCGCGGCCCGACCCAGGTGGCTCCCGAGTACCAGGGCTGCGCTGCGACGACCGCTCCCTACGCGGTGCCCGTACCCGGCGCCGTCGCCGGGGCGGTCGCGGCGGCCGTGGGTGAAGCGGCCGTGACTGCCTCGCGGTCGGGCGCGAGCGGGTCGGTCACCGTGCCGGACTCCTCGTCGAAGAGCCCCTGCGCCAGCCTGGTCACCGCGGCGGGGACCGGCGGCGCCAGGTCGGCCACGGCTCGGAGACCGGACAGGACGTCGTCGGGTCGCACGGCAGGTGTCACGTGCCGAACAACCAGCCGCAGTATCGCACAGGCGCTGTCCAGCGGCCCATCTTCCCGGGGTTCGCCCTGGGGACGGACGGCCGTCAGCTCGGTGACCGCGGAACGGGTGTCGAAGGTGCGGACGCCGTTCTTCGTCTTGCGCTGTACTTCCACGGTCTCGGCCGCGAGAAACGCCTCGACGGCCTTCTCCGCCGCCTCGGGGGCGACGCCTTCGAGGCGCAGCTCCCAGACGGAGGCGGTGAGCCGGTCGGCGAGGCCCGAGGTGCGGGCCTCGACGGCGTCGGTGACGTCGAGGCCGGCCGGGAGGGACTCGTCGAGCAGGGCCCGCAGGGTCTCCGGGTCGCGCGCCTCGGTGAGGGCGATCTCCAGGTATTCGGCCTCGGAACCCGTGCCCGTCGGGGCGGCGTTGGCGTACGACACCTTGGGGTGGGGGGTGAAGCCGGCCGAGTACGCCATGGGCACCTCGGCACGGCGCAGGGCGCGCTCGAAGGCGCGCTGGAAGTCACGGTGGCTGGTGAACCGGAGGCGGCCGCGCTTGGTGTAGCGCAGTCGGATGCGCTGCACCGCCGGTGCGGGCGGCGGGCCTTCGGGCTGTCGCTTGCCCAGTGGTTCTTCTCCTCGTTGCGGGGCGGCACGGGCGTGCGCCGTCCACGAGCTGTACGGGTCGTCTCGGGGGGTCCGCCCGGTTCACCCCCGCTTCCGCAGGGAGATCTCGGGGGCGGGCACCGCGCCGGAGACGTTCGTTGTACTACCCAGAGTACGCGCACGGGCCGCCGCAGGTTCCCGGGGCTCGACCGGCCGGGCCGCGCCGACGAGGGCGCGCCAGGCGTCCCCGCGGGCCTCCCGGAGGGTGGCGCGGGCCGAGGCGAGCGCCTCCCGCGCGGCGCGTCCCGCCTCGGCGGCGGTCCTGCGGGCCGGGGCCCAGACCTCGTCGCGGAACCAGCGCCCGGCCGGCCGCACGACGGACGCCCAGGCCCGGGCGACGGGCCGCGCGACGAGGTTCCGGCCGCACCACCGGAGCCCCCGCCACACCCGGACCAGGGGCCGTCCGAGCAGGTTCCACGCGAGCCACTTGAGCGCGCGTCCGACGGCCCGCGACACGAACCCGGCGACCCGCCAGCACAGGCCGAGCGCGTCCCGCACCTCCCGTGCGACGGGCACGAGGACCCGCTTCCAGAGCCAGAGGACGGGGACGGCGATCCCGTACCGGGCGACGGGCGCGACCACGTACCGCCAGAGCCCGGCCCACGGCCACACGAACACCGCCTGGCCCAGCCGGGGGAGGAACCACCCGAGCCCCCGTCCGACCCGCCGGAAGAACCGTGCCAGGCCGTGCCCCAGCGGGGTGAGCACGTGCCGGTCGAGCCAGCCGGCGGGGACGGCGATCCCGTACCGGAGCAGGGGGACCAGGACGTACCGGAAGAGCGCGACGAGGGGAACGAGGAGCAGCTTCTCCAGGAGGAAGAGGCAGCCGGTGCCGAGCGGGGAGAGGACCCGGCGGTGGAGCCACACGGCGGGGACGGCGACCCCGTACCGGGCGACCGGCACCACCACGTACCGCCACAGCCCCACCCACGGCCACACGAGCACCGCCCTCAGCAGCCACGCCAGGCCCCGGCCCGCCGGGGTGAGGACCGACCGGTACAGCCATCGTGCGGGGAGGACCACCGCGCGTTCGAGGAACCACTCCAGGGCGCGGCCCGCGGGGCGGAGCAGGGCGCGGTCGAGGAGGCGGCCCGTGGCGGTGAGGACGTCCCAGGCCACGCGGACCGGCAGGACGGCGACGAGCACGACGATCCGGACGGGAACGCGGATCAGCGCAGGTGGCGTCGGGTGTTCCATGCTCATGCCGAACATGACGCGACGGCCCGGCGGAGGGTTCATCCCTCACGCCGGGCCGTCGTCCGGACGACCTACTTGACGACCGTCAGCGGCAGGAGCTTCTTGCCGGTGGGGCCGATCTGGATGTGCGTGTCCATCTGCGGGCACACGCCGCAGTCGAAGCACGGCGTCCAGCGGCAGTCCTCGACCTCGGTCTCGTCGAGGGCGTCCTGCCAGTCCTCCCAGAGCCAGTCCTTGTCGAGGCCGGAGTCCAGGTGGTCCCAGGGCAGGACCTCCTCGTAGGTGCGCTCGCGGGTGGTGTACCAGGCGACGTCCACGCCGTACTCGGGGAGCGTCTTCTCGGCGCAGGCCATCCAGCGGTCGTACGAGAAGTGCTCGCGCCAGCCGTCGAAGCGGCCGCCGTCCTCGTACACGGCGCGGATGACGGAGCCGAGGCGGCGGTCGCCGCGCGAGAGGAGGCCCTCGACGATGCCGGGCTTGCCGTCGTGGTAGCGGAAGCCGATCGAGCGCCCGTACTTCTTGTCGCCGCGGATCTTGTCGCGGAGCTTGCGCAGGCGCTCGTCCGTCTCCTCGGCCGAGAGCTGCGGGGCCCACTGGAAGGGGGTGTGCGGCTTGGGCACGAAGCCGCCGATGGAGACGGTGCAGCGGATGTCGTTCTGGCCGGAGACCTTGCGGCCCTCGGCGATCACGTTCATCGCCATGTCGGCGATCTGGAGGACGTCCTCGTCGGTCTCCGTCGGCAGGCCGCACATGAAGTACAGCTTCACCTGGCGCCAGCCGTTGCCGTACGCGGTGGAGACGGTCCGGATGAGGTCCTCCTCCGAGACCATCTTGTTGATGACCTTGCGCATGCGCTCGGAGCCGCCCTCGGGGGCGAAGGTGAGGCCGGAGCGGCGTCCGTTCCTGGTCAGTTCGTTGGCCAGGTCGACGTTGAAGGCGTCCACGCGGGTCGAGGGGAGGGACAGGCCCACCTTGTCCTCGGTGTAGCGGTCCGCGAGGCCCTTGGCGATCTCGCCGATCTCGGTGTGGTCCGCCGAGGAGAGGGAGAGGAGGCCGACCTCCTCGAAGCCCGTCGCCTTGAGGCCCTTCTCGACCATCTCGCCGATGCCGGTGATGCTTCGCTCCCGCACGGGGCGCGTGATCATGCCGGCCTGGCAGAAGCGGCAGCCGCGGGTGCAGCCGCGGAAGATCTCGACGGACATGCGCTCGTGGACGGTCTCCGCGAGCGGGACGAGGGGCTGCTTGGGGTAGGGCCACTCGTCGAGGTCCATGACGGTGTGCTTGGAGACGCGCCACGGCACGCCGGACCGGTTGGGCACGACGCGGCCGATGCGGCCGTCCGGGAGGTACTCGACGTCGTAGAAGCGCGGGATGTAGACGTTCCCGGTCCGCGCGAGGCGGAAGAGGACCTCTTCGCGGCCGCCCGGCCTGCCCTCCGCCTTCCAGGCGCGGATGATCCCGGTCATGTCGAGGACGGCCTGCTCGCCGTCGCCGATGACCGCCGCGTCGATGAAGTCCGCGATCGGCTCGGGGTTGAAGGCGGCGTGGCCGCCGGCGAGCACGATGGGGTGGTCGACGGTGCGGTCCTTCGCCTCCAGCGGGATGCCCGCGAGGTCGAGCGCGGTGAGCATGTTGGTGTAGCCCAGCTCCGTGGAGAAGGACAGGCCGAACACGTCGAAGGCGCCCACCGGGCGGTGGCTGTCGACCGTGAACTGCGGGACCCCGTGCTCGCGCATCAGCTCTTCGAGGTCCGGCCACACGCTGTAGGTGCGCTCGGCGAGGACGCCCTCGCGCTCGTTCAGCACCTCGTAGAGGATCATGACGCCCTGGTTGGGCAGACCGACCTCGTACGCGTCCGGGTACATCAGCGCCCAGCGGACGTCGCACTCGTCCCAGGGCTTGACCGTGGAGTTCAGCTCTCCGCCGACGTACTGGATCGGCTTCTGCACGTGCGGGAGCAGGGCTTCGAGCTGCGGGAAGACAGACTCGGCAGCAGACATCTCGAACCTTCGTGAGCGGGCAGGGGGGCGACTCTCAAGCGTACCCCGGTGCCCGGCGGCCCCGAGCCGCCCCGGAATCCCCGGACTCAGAGGGAAGCGGCCCGCGCCCAGACCTCCGGCAGCGCGCGCTCGGCCGCGTCCGCCGCCGCCTCCTCCCTGCCGTACAGGAGTCCCCAGGTGAAGGCGGTCTCGCCGGCCGCGTGGGCCTGAGTGGCGAGGTCGCGGAGGGTGGCGCGGGTGACCACGCCGTCCTGGTGCTCGCCCAGCAGGGACTGGACCTTCTTCACCCGTCGGGAGAACTTCTTCGCGGGCTTGCCGAGGGTGGGGCGGGCCGCGTCGCCGGCGTAGCGGGCGCGCTTGGCGGCCTTGCGGGCCTCGTGGAGGGCGAGGTCGCGCTCGTGGCCGGGGGCGAGGGAGAGCGCGTGGTCGACGCGGGCGGCGAGCCGGGCGTGGTCCTTGCGGACGGCGCGGGCGAGGACCTTCGCGGCGTCGCGGCCGGCGGCCTTGCGCAGGGGCGGGTCGGCGAGCAGGGCGTCGAGGCGGTCGAGGAGGGCGAGGTACCGGTCGGAGTCGAGGGCGGCGACGGCCCGGTGACGGGCGTCCCCGGTGCGGGCGGTGTCCCAGACCCGCAGCCGGGCCTTGACGGGGCCGAGGCGCAGGGTGCGGGGCACGTCGGCGAGGTGGGCGCGCAGCCGTGCGGCGAGGACCTCCTGGTCGCGGGCGACGCCCAGTTCGCCCGCGAGCCACTTGAGTTCGTCGCCGAGGGGGCCGGTGGCGGTGCGGTCGAGGACGGAGCGGTACGTCTTGAGGGCGCTGCGCAGGCGGCGGCAGGCGACGCGGAGCTGGTGGACGGCGTCGGGCAGGTCGCGGCGGACGGCGGGGTCGAGCGCGACGATCGCCTCGGCCTGTTCGCGTACGTAGGCGAGGACGGCGGCTCCGGCGGTGCCGGGTGCTCCGGCCGGGGCGCCGGGGCGCTCGTCGGGGCGGTCGCCCTCCGGGGCCGTCTCCGCGAGGGCCCTGGCCAGTTTGGAGGGGGCGCGGGAGGGGCGGATGCCGGCCTTTCCGAGGCGCTTCTCGACGGCGTCGAGGATGCGGGGGTCGGCGTCGTCGGCGGCCTCGACCTCGATCTCGGTCCAGGAGGCCCGGGGGCCTCCGGGGAGGCGCCGGGCGTGGACGGCGTCGACGGAGAGTTCGGCGAGGAGGTCGCCGTCGGCGTCGAGGAGGCGGCGGACGTCGCGGGCGGAGCGGAGGCGGACGACGGGCACGACCTCGCCGCCGCGGACGCGGGAGCGCAGGAGGGCGGCCAGGTCGGGCGGGAGGGTGTCGGAGAGCGGCGCCCTGATCTCGTCGCGGACGCCGACGGCGACGGGGAACTTCAGGTGCCAGCCCGCGTCCGATCCGCCGGTGCGGCGGCGCAGGGTGATCGAGTCGGCGGCCAGGCGCAGGTCGGGGGTGTCGTGGTAGACGGCGTCGAGTTCCGTGACGCCCTCGTCGACGACGGTCGCGACGTCCCGGACCCGGGTGAGGTCCGGGACGTCGGCGCCCGCCGTGGCTTCGTACTTCCGCTCGATCTCGCGCTTCGTCTCGGCCATACCCCGCTTCTAACCGCCGACGGGCCCGTGTACGCGGGCGAACGGGCGGAAAGGCCGGTTTCAGGCCGTCATCGGACGCTGGAGGCGGATCGACTGGAGGAGTCCGATCGCCACCCACACCGCGAACATGGACGAGCCGCCGTAGGAGACGAACGGCAGGGGCAGGCCGGCGACCGGCATGATGCCGAGGGTCATGCCGATGTTCTCGAAGGACTGGAAGGCGAACCAGGCGATGATGCCGGCCGCGACGACCGTGCCGTAGAGCTCGGTGGTCTCGCGGGCGATCCGGCAGGCGCGCCAGAGGACGGTCCCGAGGAGGACGAGGATGAGGCCGGCGCCGACGAAGCCCAGCTCCTCCCCCGCGACCGTGAACACGAAGTCGGTCTGCTGTTCGGGCACGAACTGGCCGGTGGTCTGGGAGCCCTTGAAGAGTCCGGCGCCGAGCAGGCCGCCGGAGCCGATGGCGATGCGGGCCTGGTTGGTGTTGTAGCCGACGCCGGCCGGGTCGAGGTCGGGGTTGGCGAAGGCCGCGAAGCGGTTGATCTGGTACTCGTCGAGCATGCCGAGCGCGGTGACGAGGACCGCGCCGAGGACGCCCGCGCCGATCAGGCCGAGGACCCAGCGGTTGGAGGCGCCGGAGGCGAGCAGCACGCCGAGGACGATGACCGCCATCACCATGACCGAGCCGAGGTCGGGCATCAGCATGACGATGCCCATGGGGAGGGCGGCCAGGACCAGGGCCTTGGCGACCGTGCCGTGGTCGGGGTGGAGCTGGTCCCCGGCGTCGACCTTGGCGGCGAGCAGCATCGCCATGATCAGGATGATCGTGATCTTCACGAACTCGCTGGGCTGGAGGGAGAAGCCGCCGCCGATCACGATCCACGCGTGGGCGCCGTTGATGGTGGCGCCGAGCGGGGTGAGGACGGCGAGGATCAGCAGGATCGAGATGCCGTAGAGGACCGGCACGGCGCCGCGCAGGGTGCGGTGGCCGAGCCAGACCGTGCCGATCATCAGGACGAGGCCGATGCCGGTGTTGAGGACGTGCCGGAAGAGGAAGTAGTACGGGTCGCCCTGGTTGAGTTCGGTGCGGCCCCGGGTGGCGGACCACACGAGCAGCGCCCCGATGAAGGAGAGCGCGAGGGCCGACAGGAGCATCGGCCAGTCGAGCCGGCGCAGCACGGAGTCGCGGGCGGCGAGCCGGGCGAGGGTCCCGCGCTGGGGGGCGTACCGCGAGACGGAGAAGCCGTGGGGTGTGGTCATCGGGTCAGTCCCTCCGCCAGGCGGCGGGCGGGCCCGCGAGTTCCTGCTGGTCCGGCTGTGTCGGGTCGGCCTGGTTCGGGTCGGGCTGCGTCGGGTCGGGCTGCGTGCCGTCCGGGTCCGGGGTCTTCGGGGGCGCGTTCGGGTCGACCTTCCCGACCTCGGGGTCGTACGGCTTGACCTTCGGCGCGTCGATGGAGCCGTCGGGCTGGATCTTCGGGAGGGCCTTCTGCGGCTGCGGCAGCAGGGCCCGCTTGAGGTCCTGGTTGCCGGCGTCGTCGAGGCCGTAGATCGCGTCGTAGATGTTGCGGACGGCGGGGCCGGAGGCGCCGGAGCCCGTACCGCCCTGGGCGATCGTCATGATGATCGCGTAGTCCTTGGTGTACGTGGCGAACCAGGAGGTCGTCTGCTTGCCGTAGACCTCGGCGGTGCCCGTCTTGGCGTGCATCGGGATCTTGTCCTGCGGCCAGCCGCCGAACCTCCAGGCGGCGGTGCCGCGGGTGGCGACTCCCGCGAGGGCACCCTCTATCAAGGCCTGCGTCTTGGCGTCCATGGGGAGCCTGCCGTGGGACTTGGGCTCGATCTCGGTGACCTTCTTGCCGTCGGGGCTGATGATCGCCTTGCCGACGGTGGGGTTCCAGAGGGTGCCTCCGTTGGCGATGGCGGCGTAGATGGTGGCCATCTGGATGGGGGTGACGAGGGTGTCGCCCTGGCCGATGGAGTAGTTGACGGAGTCACCGGCGCGCATCAGGTTGCCCTCGAGGCAGTTCTCGTAGGAGAGCTGCTGGACGTAGGAGCCGCCCTTCTTGCCGATCTTGCACCAGTAGTC
Organism: Streptomyces sp. NPDC007872; assembly: GCF_042868165.1. Classification (NCBI taxonomy): domain Bacteria; kingdom Bacillati; phylum Actinomycetota; class Actinomycetes; order Kitasatosporales; family Streptomycetaceae; genus Streptomyces; species Streptomyces sp. NPDC007872. The sequence goes on along the minus strand of NZ_JBIAEA010000002.1, from coordinate 387,959 downwards.
CTTGTTGGCCGCCCAGAAGTCCTGCTTCCACTTGCGGTCGGGGACGCGGCCGGTGACCTCGTTGGGGAGGTCGATGCCGGTCTCGGCGCCGAGGCCGAACTGGTGGGCGGTCTTGTAGAACCAGTCCTTGGCGTCCTTCTTCGGCTTCATGCCGCCGTCCTTCTGCCACTGCTGGTGGGAGAGGGCGTAGTAGACGGTGTCGCAGGAGACCTCGAGGGCCTGGCCGAGGGTGATGGAGCCGTGGCCCTGGGACTCGAAGTTCTTGAAGACCTGGTTGCCGATGGAGTACGAGGAGGGGCAGGGGTAGCGCCCGTTGAAGTCGTATCCGGCGTTGACCGCGGCGGTGGTCGGGATGACCTTGAAGATGGAGCCGGGGGCGGCCTGGCCCTGGATGGCCCGGTTGAGGAGCGGGAAGTTGGAGTTCTTGCCGGTGAGGGCCGCGTAGTCCTTGGCGGAGATGCCGCCGACCCAGGCGTTGGGGTCGTAGTCGGGCTGGGAGGCCATGGCGACGATCCGGCCGGTCTTGTTCTCCATGACGACGACGGCGCCGGCGTCGGCCTTGTAGTTCTCGTTGGTGTTCTTGTCGAAGGTCTTGCGGGCCTCGACCATCGCGTTGTGCAGCTCCCATTCGGCGACCGCCTGGACGCGGGCGTCGATGGAGGTGACGACGTTGGAGCCGGGGACCGGCGGGTCGTTCTCGGCCTGGCCGATGACGCGGCCGAGGTTGTCGACCTCGTAGCGGGTGACGCCGGCCTTGCCGCGCAGCGCCTTGTCGTACGTGCGCTCCAGGCCGGAGCGGCCGATCTGGTCGGAGCGGAGGAACGGCGAGTCGGTGTCCTTGGCCTTCTCGATCTCGGCGTCGGTGACGGGCGAGAGGTAGCCGAGGACCTGGGAGGTGCGGGCCTTGCCGGGGGCCGGGTAGCGGCGGACGGCGGTGGGCTCGGCGGTGATGCCGGGGAAGTCCTCGGCGCGTTCGCGGATCTGGAGGGCCTGCTGGGTGGTGGCCTCGTCGGTGACGGGGATCGGCTGGTAGGGCGAGCCGTTCCAGCAGGGCTTGGGCGTCCGGGAGTCGCAGAGCCGGACCTTGTTGACGACGTCCTCGGGCTTCATGTCGAGGACGCCGGCGAGCCGGGTGAGGACGGTCCTGCCCTTGTCCTTCATCTTCATCAGCTCGGTGCGCGAGGCGGAGACCACGAGCCGGGTCTCGTTGTCGGCGAGCGGGACGCCCCGGGCGTCGAGGAGCGAGCCGCGGACGGCGGGCTGGACGACCTGCTGGACGTGGTTGTTCTTGGCCTCGTCCGTGTACTCCTTGCCGTTGCGGATCTGGAGGTACCAGAGCCGGCCGCCCAGGGTGAGCAGCAGGGAGAAGACGAGGATCTGGATGACGACGAGCCGGATCTGGACCCGGGGGGTCCGGCCGGTCTCGGGGATGTTGCTCATGCTGCCTTGGCCCCCTCGGTCACAGTCGCTTGACTCCCTTGATGCGTCCGGCGCGTGAGGCGCGGCTCCGGGCGGCCTTCACGCGCAGGCCGCCGCGCTGGGCGCCGATCCTGAGGCCGGTGCCGGAGGAGAGCCAGCCGGAGGCGACGTCGGTGCCGGCTCCCCCGCCGGCGTCGGCGAGCGGGTCGTTCTCGGCGCGGCGGGCCAGGGCCATGATGAGCGGCACCGTGAAGGGCGCGAGGAGCAGGTCGTACAGGGCCGCGGTGAACAGCAGGAACGTCAGGCCGACGTGGCGGGCGGCGGTGTCGCCGACGAGGGCGCCGACGCCCGCGTAGAGGAGGGTGGAGCCGACGGCCGCGGCGACGACGACGGCCATGGGGCCGGTCGCGGAGTTCAGCCGGCCGTTCTCCGGGCGGGCCAGGCCGACGAGGTAGCCGACGAGGCAGAGCACGAGGGCGTAGCGGCCGGCGGCGTGGTCGGCGGGCGGGGCGAGGTCGGCGAGGAGGCCCGCGGCGAAGCCGATGAGGGCGCCGCTGACGTGTCCGTAGACGAGGGCGAGGCCGACGACGGTGAGGAGGACGAGGTCGGGGACGGCGCCGGGGAGCTGGAGGCGGGCGAGGACGGAGACCTGGACGACGAGGGCCACCACGATCAGGGCGGCGGAGAGGAGGATCCGGTTGATCTTCACGGTGTCGTGTCCCCCTGGTCCTGGCCCTGGTTCTGGTCCTGGCCGGTCTGGTTCTGGCCGTTCTGGTTCTCGCTCCGGGCCTGTTCGCCTTCCGGCTGCCCGCTGCCCGTCGGTTTCGGCGTGACCGTGACGGTGACGGTCGGCGCGGGCTTGGGCTTCTGCGGCAGGACGCCGTCGCGCGGGTCGGAGCGCGGGGCCTGGACGACGACGCCGACGATGTCGAGCTTGGTGAAGCCGACGTACGGGCGGACGTAGACGTTGCGGGTCAGGCCGCCGCCGGCCGGGTCGACGCGGACGATCTCGCCGACCGGGACGCCGGGCACGAAGGGCTTGTCGGCGCGCGAGCCGAAGGTGACGAGCCGGTCGCCGGGTTCGACCTTGGCCTTGCCGTTGAGGAGCTGGACGCGCAGCGGGCTGTCGCCCTGGCCGGTGGCGAAGCCGAGTTCGTCGCTCTTCTCCATGCGGGTGCCGACGGTGAAGTCGGGGTCGTTGGCGAGGAGGACGGTGGAGGTGGAGGGGCCGACGGTGGTGACGCGGCCGACGAGTCCGGCTCCGTTGAGGACGGTCATGTCCCGCTGGATGCCGTCGCGGGCGCCGACGTCGATGGTGACGGTCCAGGAGAAGCCCTGGGCCGCTCCTATGGCGATGACCTGGGCGCCCTTGATGCCGTACTGGCCGGCTCCGGCGGTCTTGAGCAGGGTGTCGAGTTCGCGCAGCCGGTTGCGGTTGCGGTCGTCGCTGCCGAGCTTCGCCTTGAGCTCGGCGTTCTCCTTCTCCAGGGCGGCGAGCCGGGTGTGCCGTTCGCCGGAGTCCCGTACCGCCCCTATGGCGTTGCCTACCGGGTCGACGGCGGCGGCCACACCGTTCTCGACCGGCCCGAAGACCGCCGCCGCGGCCTGCCGGGCACCGTCGACGGGTGACTCCTGGCCGCCGCGGATGTCCACCGTGATCAGTGCGAACGCGATGGCGATCAGCAGTACCAGGAGCAGCCGGCTCTCTCGTGTGTCCCTCACGTGCGGCGGCCGTGCCTTTCCTCGTGGTTCGTCTGTTCCGTTGTTCCGTGGTGCGGGTGGTGCGAGCGGTGGTGCGAAGCGGGTGTACGGGGGAGGTCGGTGCGGTAGTTGTACCGCACCGACCCGTCCCGTGGCGCTAGCGGCGCGGCTGCGCGTCGAGGACCTGCTGGAGGGCCTCGAACTCCTCCACGCACTTGCCCGAGCCGAGCGCCACCGAGTCCAGCGGGTCCTCGGCGATGTGGATCGGCATGCCGGTCTCGCGGCGGAGGCGCTCGTCGAGGCCGCGCAGCAGGGCGCCGCCACCGGTGAGAACGATGCCGCGGTCCATGACGTCACCGGAGAGCTCCGGCGGGCACTTGTCGAGGGTGGTCTTCACCGCGTCGACGATCGCGTTGACCGGCTCCTCGATGGCCTTGCGGACCTCGGCGGCGGAGATGACCACGGTCTTGGGCAGACCGGAGACGAGGTCGCGGCCGCGGATCTCGGTGTGCTCGTCCTTCTCCAGGTCGTAGGCGGAGCCGATGGTGATCTTGATCTGTTCGGCCGTGCGCTCGCCGAGGAGGAGCGAGTACTCCTTCTTGATGTGCTGGATGATCGCGTTGTCCAGCTCGTCGCCGGCGACCCGGATGGACTGTGCCGTGACGATTCCGCCGAGGGAGATGACGGCGACCTCGGTGGTGCCGCCGCCGATGTCCACGACCATGTTGCCGGTGGCCTCGTGGACGGGGAGGCCCGATCCGATGGCCGCCGCCATGGGCTCCTCGATGATGTGCACCTGGCGGGCGCCGGCCTGGGTCGAGGCCTCGATGACGGCGCGGCGCTCCACTCCGGTGATGCCGGAGGGCACGCAGACGACGACCCGGGGGCGGGCCAGGTAGCGGCGCTTGTGGATCTTGAGGATGAAGTAGCGGAGCATCCGCTCGGTGATCTCGAAGTCGGCGATCACGCCGTCCTTGAGCGGGCGCACGGCGACGATGTTGCCGGGGGTCCGGCCGATCATCTTCTTCGCCTCGGCGCCGACCGCGAGGATGCCGCCGGTGTTGGTGTTGATGGCGACGACGGACGGCTCGTTCAGAACGATGCCTCGACCCCTGACGTACACCAGCGTGTTGGCGGTCCCGAGGTCGACAGCCATGTCACGGCCGATGAACGACATTGAGTTCCCCTTGATTTCCCATGGCTGAGAGTGGTGCGGCGTGGAGTTTTCCATCGTAGTGCTGCCCGCCCGGATGCCGCGCGGTGGTCCACCTCTGTACAGGTGACGGCAGGATGCGGCGATCCGTTCCCGGGATTGTCGTTCATATGCCTGGGGGCGACCGAATTCCTTCGGTCGCCCCACCGGGATGGTGCGTTCGGCTGACGCCGGGTCAGACGGAACCGGCGCCGGACGAGGTCCGAACGGGGTCCGAACGGGGTTCGGTCCGGGTCCGGTCCGGGTCCGGATCAGACGAGGCCGGGGAAGAAGATCTTCAGCTCGCGGAGCGCCGACTCCTCGGAGTCCGAGGCGTGGATCAGGTTCTCACGGACGATGGTGCCGAAGTCGCCCCGGACGGAGCCCGGCGCGGCGGCGATCGGGTCGGTCGGGCCGGCGAGCTGCCGGACGCCCTCGATGACCCGCTCGCCCTCGACGACGAGCGCGACGACGGGACCGGAGGACATGAAGCCCATCAGCGGCTCGTAGAAGGGCTTGCCCTTGTGCTCGCCGTAGTGCTGCTCCAGCGTCTCCTGGTCCAGCTCGCGCAGCTCCAGGGCCGCGAGCGTCCAGCCGGCCTTGCGCTCGATGCGGCCGATGATCTCGCCGACCAGGCCGCGGCGGACGGCGTCGGGCTTGAGCAGGACGAGCGTGCGCTGGCTCACGGGGGAACTCCTTCGGGAAAGCGGTGTGCGGGCCTCCGAGGCTACAGGGCCCGCACGTGCCCCGATTACGCAGCGTCAGGCTCTGCCGGGCCCTGGGCGGTCTGCGCGGCGGCCCAGCGGGCCTTGACCCCGTCGACCTTCCGGCCGTAGTGCACGGAGGCCCACCACAGGGCGGTGAAGGCCGCCCCGAGGAAGAACATGACCGGGACGAAGAAACCGCTGGCGATCAGGCCGATCTGGAGCGCCCAGCCGAGCTGGACGCCGCCGGGCCGGGTGATCATCCCGCACAGCAGCACCGAGAGGACCATGGCGATCCCGCAGACCCACCAGACGGTGGACGTCGCCAGCGTGTCGTCCTTCATGGCGACGAGCCCGGCGAAGCCGATCACGAAGAACTCGCCGACGAGCGTCGAGGAACAGAGCGTGCGCATGGGTTTCAGCCCCTCTTGAGCAGCAGCCGGGCATCGCCGACCGTGAAGATCGAACCGGTCACGAGGACGCCCGCGCCGCCGTACTCGGCCTCTTCCTCCGCGAGGGTGATGGCCGCCTCGATGGCGTCGGGCAGCCGCGGCTCGACGACGACCCGGTCCTCGCCGAAGACCTCGACCGCGATCGCGGCGAGCGCGTCCACGTCGGTGGCCCGCGGGTTGGAGTTCGTGGTGATCACGACCTCCGCGAGGATCGGCTCGAAGGCCTCCAGGACCCCCTTGGCGTCCTTGTCGGCGCTCGTGGAGAGCACGCCGACGAGCCGGGAGAAGCCGAAGGCCTCGCTGATGCCCTCGGCGGTCGCCCGCGCGCCGTGCGGGTTGTGCGCGGCGTCCAGGATCACCGTCGGGGAGGAGCGGACGATCTCCAGGCGGCCGGGCGAGGCGACCCGCGCGAACGCCCGGCGGACCGTGTCCACGTCCAGGGTGCGGGCGTGCTGCGCGCCGATCCCGAAGAAGGCCTCGACGGCGGCGAGGGCCACGGCCGCGTTGTGCGCCTGGTAGGCGCCGTGCAGCGGCAGGAAGACGTCGTCGTACTCGCCGCCCAGGCCGCGCAGGGTGAGGAGCTGGCCGCCGACCGCGACCTCGCGGGAGGTGACGCCGAACTCCATGCCCTCGCGGGCCACGGTGGCGTCCGCCCCGACGGCCTTCTTCAGGAGGACCTGGGCCGCGTCGACGGGCTGCTGGGCCAGGACGACGGTCGCGCCCTGCTTGATGATCCCGGACTTCTCTCCCGCGATCTCGGCGGTCGTCTCCCCGAGCCGGTCGGTGTGGTCGAGGTCGATGGGGGTGACGACCGCGACGGAGGCGTCGATGACGTTCGTGGCGTCCCAGGTGCCGCCCATCCCGACCTCGATCACGGCCACGTCGACCGGCGCGTCGGCGAAGGCCGCGTACGCCATGCCGGTGAGGACCTCGAAGAAGGAGAGCCGGTACTCCTCGCGGGCGTCGACCAGCTCCACGTACGGCGCGATGTCCCGGTACGTCTCGATGAACCGCTCGGCGGAGATCGGGGCGCCGTCGAGGCTGATCCGCTCGGTGATGGTCTGCACGTGCGGCGAGGTGTACCGGCCGGTGCGCAGCTCGAAGGCGCCGAGCAGGGCCTCGATCATGCGGGCCGTCGACGTCTTGCCGTTGGTGCCGGTGATGTGGATCGTGGGGTACGCGCGCTGCGGCTCGCCGAGGACGTCCATCAGGGCCGCGATCCGGGTGACCGAGGGCTCCAGCTTGGTCTCGCCCCAGCGGGTGGACAGCTCGGTCTCGACCTCGCGCAGCGCCTTGTCCAGCTCCGGGTCCTCGGGGCGGCTCGGCACGGGGTCGCCCTGGGGCGGTCCGGCCTGGGCGCGCAGGGTGCGGCTGCCGGCCTCGATCACCGCCAGGTCGGGATCGCGGGTGGTCTCGTTGTCGACGATCTCGTCGAAGGCGTCGGGCGTGTCGGGCGTGTCGGACGGATCGCGGGGCTCACTCACGGGGCCAGTCTACGGAGCGGCTCGGGCGCGGTGCGGACGGCCCGCTCATCGCCCGGCGGCGAGGCCCGCCGGAAGCGCCGCCCGCACCACGTACTCCCCGTCCTCCGGTCCCGCCTCCAGCGTGCCGCCCATGCTGGTGACCCGTTCCGCCATGGAGAGCAGGCCGGTGCCGGTCGAGACGGGGGCCCGGTCCGGCGGCGCGGACGGCAGCGGGTTGCGCACCTCGATCCGCAGGCCGGGCCCCTCCACCGCGATCACGACCGTGACGGGCAGGCCGGGCGCGTGCTTGGCCGCGTTCGTCAGGCACTCCTGGACGACCCGGTGGACGGCCGTCTGCCGGAGCGGCGACAGCGCCTTCGCCTCCTCGGCGACCGTCAGCCGCACGGGGCTGCCCATCCGTCCGCTCTCCCGGGCGAGGGCGGCGAGCCCGTCCAGGCCGGAGGTGGCCGGGTCCCGGTCGGCGCGCCTCACGATCGTCTCGTTGAGCATCCGGTGGGCGCGCCGGGCGGTGTCCGCGAGCTCCTCGAAGTCCCGCCGGTGGTCCCCGTCCCGGGCCCGTACGGCGAGGACCTCGGCCCGGACCGCGAGGACGGTCAGCTCGCGGCCGACCAGGTCGTGGACGTCCCGGCCGACGGAGATCCGCTCCTCCTGGACGGCCTGCCGGGCGGCGGCCTCGCGGCGCTCGGTCTCCAGGGCGCGGACGAGGTCCTGGCGGTACGCGGCGATGCCGACGCCCGCCGCGAGGACCCCGATCGGGACGACGACGCTCAGGAAGTCGCTCAGGGTGTAGCCGTGGAGGGGCCGGCCGGGGGTCTGGAAGAGGGCGTACGCGACGGCGACGTAGAGCGCGGTCGCGAGGACGGCGGCCCGCCGGCCCCGGAAGCGGCCGATCGAGTACAGCGCGAACTGGATCATGGTGAGCTCGTGCAGCCACCCCATCAGGCCGAGCGCCACGAGGTACGGGATCCAGGGCAGCCGGCGCCGGACGACGAGGGCGGCCGCGCCGGCCGCAAGGACCAGGGTGGCGGTGACGCCGGTGAGGGAGTTGTCCTCGCGGGCGAGGCCCGGCACGTCCAGGACCATGAGGCCGAAGGCGCTGAGCGCGGCGACGACGTCGAGGGCGCGGGGCGAGCCCGCCCACCGTTCCGCGCGACGGCGCAGCGCGGGGACGGCGGGGAGACGGAGCATGCCTTCCATCATCCAGGGTCACGGACTCTGTCCCCCGCGGGCCGGGCACTCGGCCCACCCGTACGGGAAGGGCCCGGAACCGACCGCTCGGTTCCGGGCCCTCCGCGAGCGACTCGCGTGACTAGGCCTGCGGCAGGTTCGCGAGCTGGGCCTGGATGCGGGCGATGTCCTCGTCCGCCTTGGCGAGGCGGGTGCGGATCTTCTCGACCACGTTGTCCGGCGCCTTCGCCAGGAACGCCTCGTTGCCGAGCTTGCCGTTCGCCTGGGCCTTCTCCTTCTCGGCCGCCGCGAGGTCCTTCGTGAGGCGCTTGCGCTCCGCCGCCACGTCGATCGTGCCCGACAGGTCGAGCGCGACGGTGGCCCCGGCGACCGGCAGGGAGGCGGTGGCGGAGAAGCCCTCGCCCTCCGGCTGGAGGCGCAGGAGCTGACGGATCGCGGCCTCGTGCGCGGCGAGCGCGGTGCCGCCGAGCTCCAGTCGGGCCGGGACCTTCTGGCCGGGCTGGAGGCCCTGGTCGGCGCGGAAGCGGCGGACCTCGGTGACGACCTGCTGGAGGTTCTCGATCTCCGCCTCGGCGGCCGCGTCCCGGAAGCCCGAGTCCTTCGGCCAGTCGGCGATCACGACGGACTCGCGCCCGGTCAGCGTGGTCCAGAGGGCCTCGGTGACGAACGGGACGATCGGGTGCAGCAGCCGCAGCATGACGTCCAGGACCTCGCCGAGGACCCGGCCGGAGACCCGGGCCTGCTCGCCGCCCGCGAAGAACGTCGTCTTCGACAGCTCGACGTACCAGTCGAAGACCTCGTCCCACGCGAAGTGGTAGAGCGCGTCGCTGAGCTTCGCGAACTGGTAGTCCTCGTAGTACGCGTCGACCTGCGCGACCGTCGCGTTGAGGCGGGACAGGATCCAGCGGTCGGTCGCCGACATCTCCGAGGCGTCCGGCAGCGGGCCCTCGATCGTCGCGCCGTTCATGAGCGCGAAGCGGGTCGCGTTCCAGATCTTGTTGGCGAAGTTCCGGGACGCCTTGACCCAGTCCTCGCCGATCGGGACGTCGACGCCCGGGTTGGCGCCGTTGGCCAGGGTGAACCGGACGGCGTCGGAGCCGTACTCGTCCATCCAGTCCAGCGGGTTGACCACGTTGCCGAAGGACTTCGACATCTTCTTGCCGTTCTGGTCACGGACCATGCCGTGCAGGGCGATGGTGTGGAACGGCGGGGTGCCGTCCATCGCGTACAGACCGAACATCATCATCCGGGCGACCCAGAAGAAGAGGATGTCGTAGCCGGTGACCAGGACGGAGTTCGGATAGAACTTCTCCAGGCTCTCGGTCCGCTCCGGCCAGCCGAGCGTGGAGAACGGCCACAGGCCGGAGGAGAACCAGGTGTCCAGGACGTCCGTGTCCTGGTGCCAGCCCTCGCCGGCCGGCGGCTGCTCGTCGGGTCCGACGCAGACGACCTCGCCGTTCGGGCCGTACCAGACGGGGATGCGGTGGCCCCACCAGAGCTGGCGCGAGATGCACCAGTCGTGCAGGTTGTCGACCCAGTCGAAGTACCGCTTCTCCATCTCCTGCGGGTGGATCCTGACCTTGCCGTCGCGGACCGCGTCACCGGCGGCCTTCGCCAGCGGGCCGACCTTGACCCACCACTGCATCGACAGGCGCGGCTCGATGGTGGTCTTGCAGCGCGAGCAGTGGCCGACGGAGTGGACGTACGGACGCTTCTCGGCGACGATCCGGCCCTCGGCGCGCAGCGCGGCGACGATCGCGGAGCGGGCCTCCAGGCGGTCCAGGCCCTGGAAGGGGCCGTGGGCGGTGATGACCGCGCGCTCGTCCATGACGGCGAGGTTCGGCAGGTCGTGGCGCTGGCCGATCTCGAAGTCGTTCGGGTCGTGCGCCGGGGTCACCTTGACGGCGCCGGTGCCGAACTCGGGGTCGACGTGGGTGTCGGCGACGACCGGGATCGTACGGTCGGTCAGCGGCAGCTTGATCCGCTTGCCGACCAGGTGCTTGTACCGCTCGTCGTCGGGGTGGACGGCGACGGCCGTGTCGCCGAGCATCGTCTCGGCCCGGGTGGTGGCGACGACCAGGGAGTCCTCGCCCTCGCCGTACCGGATGGAGACGAGCTCGCCGTCGTCGTCCTGGTACTCGACCTCGATGTCCGAGATGGCGGTCAGACAGCGCGGGCACCAGTTGATGATCCGCTCGGCGCGGTAGATCAGCTCGTCGTCGTAGAGCTTCTTGAAGATGGTCTGAACGGCCTGGGACAGGCCCTCGTCCATGGTGAAGCGCTCGCGGGACCAGGCGACGCCGTCGCCCAGACGCTTCATCTGGCCGGAGATCTGGCCACCGGACTCGGCCTTCCACTGCCAGACGCGCTCGACGAACGCCTCGCGGCCCAGGTCGTGGCGGGACTTGCCCTCCTTGGCGAGCTCGCGCTCGACGACGTTCTGGGTGGCGATGCCGGCGTGGTCCATGCCGGGCTGCCACAGCGTCTCGTAGCCCTGCATCCGCTTGCGGCGGGTGAGGGCGTCGATCAGCGTGTGCTCGAAGGCGTGGCCCAGGTGGAGCGATCCCGTGACGTTCGGCGGCGGAATGACGATCGTGTACGGCGGCTTCTCGCTCTTCGCGTCCGCCTCGAAGTACCCGCGCTCCACCCAGCGCTCGTACAGCGGCCCCTCTACCTCGGCCGGCGCGTACTGGGTCGGCAGTTCGGTGGTGGGCGCTGTCTGCTGCTGAGTGTTCTCGGTCACGGGGCCAGTTTAGGGGTGCGGCGACCCCGTCCTGAAACGCTTTGGTTCGGTAACGGTGTGGCCCCCGCCGCACCGGGTGTCCGACCGTTCCGCCAGGATGTCCGGCAGGCATAAACATCCTGTGAGGGGAACCTGTCGATGAGCTACAACCAGCCGGGCCCGTACGGCGGTCAGCCGCCCCAGCAGCCCGGGCCCTACGGCCAGCCGGGCCCCTACGGCCAGCAGCCGCAGCAGCCGGGACCGTACGGCGCCCAGCCCGGCTACGGGTACCCCCAGCAGGCCCCCCAGGGCGTCCCGCCGCAGCAGCCGCCGTACGGCTACCCGCAGCAGCCCGGCCCGTACGGCCAGCAGCCCCCGTACGGCGGCCCCCAGGGCCCCGGCGGCTTCCCGCCGCCCCCTCCGGCCCCCAAGAAGTCCAAGGCGGGCTGGATCATCGGCGGCGTGGCCGCGGTCGTGGCGATCGCGGTGGGCGCGTACTTCGTGATCGGCGGGGGCGGCGGCTCCTCGGTCGCGGACGACGGCCCGCACAAGCTGATCACCCCGGAGACGGTGCTCACCGAGTACAAGAAGGGCGCCGACGGCGGTTCCAAGAACGATGACGACGACTTCATCAAGGACGCCGAGAAGAACGGCGTGAAGAACGGCAAGAACGTCACCGCCCAGTGGGAGGTGAAGGACCCCAACAACCCGCTCGGCTCCAAGCTGCTCCAGTTCGGCGGCGTGTACGGCCAGATCGACGACCCCGAGAAGACGCTCGACGGCATCTTCGCGGGCATGCGCGCGGAGGCGTCGAAGAAGAAGGACGACAAGGCCGAGCTGGTGGGCGAACCGAAGCAGTACGAGCCCGCGGAGCTCGACGGCGCGCTCCTCAAGTGCCAGGAGATCAAGTCGAAGGCGGACGGCTCGAATCCCCTCGGCGCCAAGGAGTTCACCATGCCGGTGTGCGTCTGGGCCGACCACAGCACCGTCGGTTACGTGATGCCGATGGACCTGGCCTCCCTGATGGCGGGCAAGAGCAGCACGGCCGAGGACGCCGCCTCCATCGCCGCCAAGCTCCGCAAGGAGGTCCGCGTCAAGCTCTGACGCGGTACAGCGGCACGCACGGAGAAGGGGCGCCCCACCGGCTCGGTGGGGCGCCCCTTCCGTGTGCGTACGGCCGTCAGGCCGACTTCTCGTGCCTGCCGTCGTTCTTCACGATCCTCGGCACCAGCGTCGGGTTGACGTTGTCGCGGACCACGTCGGCCGTGATGACGACCCGGGCCACGTCCTTGCGGGACGGGACCTCGTACATCACCGACTGGAGGACCTCCTCCATGATGGCGCGCAGGCCGCGCGCGCCGGTGCCGCGCAGGATCGCCTGGTCGGCGATGGCCTCCAGGGCCGGGCGGTCGAAGTCCAGCTCCACGCCGTCGAGTTCGAAGAGGCGCTGGTACTGCTTCACCAGCGCGTTGCGCGGCTCGACCAGGATCTGGAGGAGCGCCTCGCGGTCCAGGTTGTGGACGGAGGTGAGGACGGGGAGACGGCCGATGAACTCGGGGATCATCCCGAACTTCACCAGATCCTCCGGCATGACCTCCTGGAACTGGTCGCTCGCCTCGATCTCGCGCTTGGAGCGGATGGTCGCCCCGAAGCCGATGCCCTTGGCGCCCGCCCGCGACTCGATGATCTTCTCCAGGCCGGCGAAGGCGCCGCCCACGATGAAGAGCACGTTCGTCGTGTCGATCTGGATGAACTCCTGGTGGGGGTGCTTCCGGCCGCCCTGCGGCGGTACGGAGGCGGTGGTGCCCTCCAGGATCTTCAGGAGGGCCTGCTGCACGCCCTCGCCGGAGACGTCGCGCGTGATCGACGGGTTCTCGCTCTTGCGGGCGACCTTGTCGATCTCGTCGATGTAGATGATCCCGGTCTCGGCCTTCTTGACGTCGTAGTCGGCCGCCTGGATCAGCTTCAGGAGGATGTTCTCGACGTCCTCGCCGACGTAGCCGGCCTCCGTGAGCGCCGTCGCGTCGGCGATGGCGAACGGGACGTTGAGCATGCGGGCCAGGGTCTGCGCGAGCAGCGTCTTCCCGGAGCCCGTGGGGCCGAGCAGCAGAATGTTGGACTTCGCCAGTTCGATGGCGTCGTCACGGCCCTGCGCGCCGCCGTTCTCGCCGGCCTGGACGCGCTTGTAGTGGTTGTACACCGCGACCGAGAGGGCCTTCTTCGCGGGCTCCTGCCCGACGACGTACCCCTCGAGGAACTCGTAGATCTCGCGGGGCTTGGGGAGTTCCTCCCAGCGCACCTCGCTCGTCTCCGCGAGTTCTTCCTCGATGATCTCGTTGCAGAGGTCGATGCACTCGTCGCAGATGTACACACCGGGTCCCGCGATGAGCTTCTTCACCTGCTTCTGGCTCTTTCCGCAGAACGAGCACTTGAGCAGGTCGCCGCCATCACCGATGCGTGCCACGAGGTGCTTCCCCTTCGCCTGGGAGTCGCGTGGTTCGGCGACTCCTGGTGCCTCATATTCGACGGTACCTTGCCGGGCCCCCCGTTCGGGCCCCCCTTGGCACGGTTCACACGGTCGCGATTCGGCCATGAGGCCGCCGGGCCGTGTTCACCGTGCCAGGGGAAGGTCGAGCGTCAGGCCGCGGCGGCCGTGCTCTTGCGGGTCGAGACGATCTGGTCGACCAGACCGTACGCGAGGGCGTCCTCGGCGGTCAGGATCTTGTCGCGCTCGATGTCGTCGCGGATCTTCTCGATCGGGGTCGAGGAGTGCTTGGCCAGCATCTCCTCGAGCTGGCTGCGCATCCGCAGGATCTCGTTGGCCGCGATCTCCAGGTCGGAGAGCTGCTCGCGGCCGGTGCCGCCGGAGGGCTGGTGGATCAGCACGCGGGCGTTCGGCAGGGCCATCCGCTTGCCGGGGGTGCCGGCGGCGAGCAGCACGGCCGCGGCGGAGGCCGCCTGGCCCATGCAGACCGTCTGGATGTCGGGCTTCACGAACTGCATCGTGTCGTAGATCGCCGTCAGCGCGGTGAAGGAGCCGCCGGGGCTGTTGATGTAGATCGAGATGTCGCGGTCCGGGTCCATCGACTCCAGGCACAGGAGCTGCGCCATGACGTCGTTGGCGGAGGCGTCGTCGATCTGCACGCCGAGGAAGATCACGCGCTCCTCGAACAGCTTCGCGTACGGGTCGTACTCGCGCACGCCCTGCGAGGTGCGCTCCACGAAGCGCGGCACGACGTAGCGGTTGTCCATCGGCGCGCCGGTGTAGAGGCCGCTCGCGGAGAGGTTGTTCTGCATCTGGGTGTTCACCGTCCTGGTGGCGTTCGGTGGGCTGGGGCTCTGGAGCGGGCCGGCGGGGCTCAGGCGCCCGTGCCGCCGCCGCCCGGAACGCCCGAGGCGGCAGAGATGATCTCGTCGATGAGGCCGTAGTCCTTGGCCTCCTCCGCGGTGAACCAGCGGTCGCGGTCGCCGTCGCGGATGATCGCCTCGACGGTCTGGCCGGAGTGGTGCGCGGTGATCTCGGCCATGCGCTTCTTGGTGCGCAGGAGGTACTCGGCCTGGATCTTGATGTCCGAGGCGGTGCCACCGATGCCGGCGGAGCCCTGGTGCATCAGGATGTCGGTGTTCGGCAGCGCGAAGCGCTTGCCGCGGGTGCCGCCGGTCAGCAGGAACTGCCCCATGGAGGCCGCCATGCCCATGCCGATGGTGACGACGTCGTTCGGGATGTACTGCATGGTGTCGTAGACGGCCATGCCGGCCGTCACCGAGCCACCGGGGCTGTTGATGTAGAGGTAGATGTCCTTGTCCGGCTCGGCGGCCAGGAGGAGCATCTGGGCGGTGATCTTGTTGGCGATGTCGTCGTCGACCTGCTGGCCGAGGAAGACGATGCGCTCGCCGAGCAGCCGGTTGTAGACATGGTCGCCGAGGCCGCCACCGATGGACGGCTCACCCGCGGCGTAAGGCTTCAGATTCGTCACGTATCCACCTGCTCGTCTCCGACGGCCCCGGGCCGTCTCCGCGTCTCGTTCAGAAGGCTCTGCCAGAAGGCACTGCCCCCGTATTCATGGACCCTAACGCGCAGGTGGGACAACGCCATCCCGGTTCCCGAACTGTTCGCTGGGAGCGCAAGGTAGTTGGGCGCGCGCGACGGGAGCCCCGGCACGTCCACGGGCCCGTGCGCACAGCCGTGCGCACGGGCCCGTGGAGGGGTGCGGGGCGGGGGCCGGAGCCTCCGCGCCGCGTTCCGGACCTACTTGTCCTCGGAGGCCTCGGCCTCGGCGCCACCGGCCGCCTCGACGGCGGTCTCGGCGGCCTCGTCCTCGTCGTCGGAGAGGTCGACGACCTCGCCGTTGGTGTCGACGACCTTGGCGGCCTCGACGACGACCGCGAGGGCCTTGCCGCGGGCGACCTCGCCGACGAGCATCGGCACCTGGCCGCCCTGGGCCACGGCCTGGGCGAACTGGTCGGGGCTCATGCCGGAGGAGGCGGCACGGCGGAACAGGTGCTCGGTGAGCTCCTCGCGGGAGACGTCGAGCTTCTCCCGGTTGACCAGCTCGTCGAGGATGAACTGGGTCTTGATGCCCTTCTCGGCCTGCTCCTTGGTCTCGGCCAGGAACTCCTCCTCGGTCTTGCCCTGGATCTCCAGGTACTTGCCGAGGTCGAGGCCCATCTGGCCGAGCTGGTGGTGCTCCAGGTTGTGCTTGCGGGTGTTGATCTCGTCCTCGAGGAGCTTCTCGGGCATCGGGACCTCGACCAGCTTGAGGAGCTCGTCGAGGACGCGCTCCTGGGCCTGGGTGGCCTGGTCGAACTGCTTCATGTTCTCGAGGCGCTTGCGGCTGTCGGCCTTGAGCTCGTCGAGGGTGTCGAACTCCGAGGCGAGCTGGGCGAACTCGTCGTCCAGCTCGGGGAGCTCGCGGGCGGCGACGGCGGTGACCTTGACGGTGACCTCCGCGTCCTTGCCCTCGGCGGAGCCGCCCTTGAGCTGCGAGGTGAAGGTGGCCTCGCCACCGGCCTCCAGGCCCTTGACGGCCTCGTCGATGCCGTCGAGCAGCTCGCCGGAGCCGATCGTGTACGAGACGTCGCTGGCGACGCCGTCGGGCAGGACCTCGCCGTCGACCTTGGCCTCCAGGTCGATGGTGACGACGTCGCCGTCCTGGGCGGCGCGCTCGACCGGGGAGGTCGAGGCGAAGCGCTCGCGGAGCTGCTCCACGGACTTCTCGACGTCCTCGTCGGTGACCTCGACCGCGTCGACGGTGACCTCGATGCCGGAGTAGTCCGGGATCTCGATCGCCGGGCGGATGTCGACCTCGGCGGTGAAGGCCAGCAGCTCGCCGTCCTTCAGCTCGGTGATGTCGACCTCGGGCTGGCCGAGCGGGTTGACCTCGGCCTCGCTGACGGCCTCGGTGTAGAACTTCGGGAGCGCGTCGTTGACGGCCTCTTCCAGCACGGCGCCGCGGCCGAACCGCTGGTCGATCACGCGAGCCGGGATCTTGCCCTTGCGGAAGCCCTTGACCGTGACCTGCTGGTTGATCTTCTTGTACGCCGCGTCGAGGCTGTCCTTGAGCTCCTCGAAGGGCACCTCGACAGTGAGCCGAACCCGGGTCGGGTTCAGGGTCTCCACGGCGCTCTTCACGGTTCGGTCTCCTTGTGGCTGATTCCTGGGTTCCGCCGGTCCGCGCGAGGCGGTCCGGCCGATCGGCCCGGTCAGAGAGACACACGGGCACGCAGCTTGCATAGTAACCGCAAGCGGGAGGACGCCCACAACATGATCAAGAACGCCCGGGACGGGCGCGTGGTCGTCGTGGTCGGGGTGGCGGGATTTGAACCCACGGCCTTCCGCTCCCAAAGCGGACGCGCTACCAAGCTGCGCCACACCCCGTCGGTGCGACACGTAGGGTACATGCACGGGGACTGTGCGGCGCCCCCTGTTTCACGGGGTGTGCGAAGACGGCCGCGGACCCGGTACCATGCTCTTCGTGCCGCGGTCCTCGTGACCTGCGGCGCGACGCCGTGCGGGTGTAGCTCAATGGTAGAGCACTAGTCTTCCAAACTAGCTACGCGGGTTCGATTCCCGTCACCCGCTCCACATGGCCCGGGGCCCGGACCGCTTCTCGCGGTCCGGGCCCCGTGTCGTTTCCGGTGTCGTTTCCGGGGGCGTCCTCAGAACTTGATGGACGCCACGGTCTGCGTTATCGAGTCCAGGAAGCGCTGGATGTCGTCGGCCATGCCGGTCGAGGCGAGGAAGAAGCCGAAGAGGACCGCCACGATGGCCGGGCCCGCCTTGAGGTTCCCCCCGCGGATCAGCACCACCATGATGATTGCCAGGAGCAACACCACAGACAGCGAAATGGCCACAACTGATCACACCCTCGGTCGGTCCCGCCTTGCCCACCAGGGAGCCCGTTGCCCGGCCGCCCCCCGCTGTCACCATCGTGCCACCAACCCCCATGCCCTCGCTGCCCGGTGGCGAATCGCCGTGGAGAAGATCACGTCCGACCCGACGGGCCGTCAGGCGCGACGGGAGATCAGGAGCAGGGCCCGGTCGTCGTTGACGTCCTTGGCGACGGCCTCGATGAGGTCCCAGGCGACGCCGTCGAAGCCCTCGGTGACGCAGCGGTCGGCCTCGCCGGTGAGCCGGTCGATGCCCTCGGCGATGTCCCGGTCGGCGGCCTCGACGAGGCCGTCGGTGAAGAGCATCAGGACGTCGCCAGGGCGCAGGGAGCCCTTGACGGGGTGGAAGTCGGCGCCGTCGTAGACGCCGAGGAGGGGTCCTTCGGCGTCCTTCTCCTCCCAGCGCCCGCTGCCCGCGTGGAGCTGGAGGGCGGGCAGGTGGCCGGCCGAGTAGAGCTCGTAGTCGCCGGACTCCAGGTCGAGGACGAGGTGGATCGAGGTGGCGAAGCCCTCGTCCCAGTTCTGGCGCAGCAGGTAGCCGTTGGCGGCGGGCAGGAAGCCGTGCGGCGGGAGCGAGCCGAGGAGGCCGCCGAAGGCGCCGGAGAGCAGCAGGGAGCGGGAGGCCGCGTCCATGCCCTTGCCGGAGACGTCGGTGAGGACGACCTCCAGGGTGCGTCCGCCGTGGGTGCGGGCGGCGACGACGAAGTCCCCGGAGAAGGACTGGCCGCCGGCCGGGCGCAGCGCCATCTCGCGGTGCCAGCCCTGCGGGAGCCGGGGCAGGGCGCTCTGGACCCGGATGCGTTCGCGCAGGTCGAAGAGCATGGTGCCGCCGCGCCGCCAGGGCACGCCGACGCGGGCCCGGAACTGGGCGATGAGGAGGCCGAAGAGGCCGCAGGCGGCGACGACGAGGACGGTGCCGGGGGTGACCCGGGCGGGGCCCTGGGTGTACGGGCCGAGGACGACGGACTCGACGATGAGGGCGCCGGCGGCCGCCGCGTACAGACCGAGGAGGCTGGCGGGGCGCAGCAGCAGGCCGCCGGCCACGATGGGCAGGGCGAGCGCGGTGGGCGCGCACCAGACGGGGTCGACCAGGGTGCCGAGGGCGATGGCCGGGACCATCAGGAGGAGCCCGGCGAGCGCGATCCAGTCGGCGCCGTCGCCGCGGAAGTAGTCGACGCCGGATCTGCGCAGGGCGACGCGGGCCCGGCGCACGCGCCTGCGTGTCCGGGCCGCGTACGCGTTCGCTCCGCCTCGGTGTCCCATTGGCCTGGACCCTATCCATCCCGCCCGGCGCCGTGCAGGGGTACCCCGGCGACAAGGTGCGCGAAACCGGGTCGCCCCGGGCGCGGGCCGCTGATATCGATGGCATATGACTTGGCATATGACTACTGAGCTGCGGGTTCTCGACCCGGTCGAATGGGATCGCTGGTACGGGGTGCTCGAACTCGCCTTCGGAGGGGTGGCCGAGTCCCCCGAGGAGCGACGGTTGTGGCGGGACCTGACCGAGTTCGACCGTTCCCTGGGCGCCTGGGACGGCGAGCTGTGCGTGGGGACGGCGGGGTCGTTCTCCTTCCGCCTGACGGTTCCGGGCGGGGCGTCGGTGCCGGCGGCCGGGGTGACGATGGTGAGCGTGGCGGGGACGCACCGGCGGCGCGGGATCCTGACCTCGATGATGCGGCGGCAGTTGGACGACCTGCGGGCGGCGGGCGAGTTCCTCGCGGTGCTCACGGCGTCGGAGCCGGGGATCTACGGGCGGTTCGGCTACGGGATCGCCGCGTACGGGCTGCGGGCGACGGTCGACACGAACCGGGTGCGGCTCGCGGTGCCGGAGGGCACGGACGGGGTGGTGCTGCGCCGGGCGGACCCGGTGGAGTCCTCGGCGGCGTGCGAGGCGGTGTACGCGCGCCTGGTGCCCTCGCGGCCGGGGATGCTCGCCCGGCGGCCGGGCTGGGAGCGGCTGCCGCTGATCGACCCTCCGGCCGAGCGGGGCGGGGCGTCGCCGCGGCTGTGCGTGCTCGCGGAGCGGGACGGGGAGGTCGTGGGGTTCACCCACTACGCGGTCAAGCCGGAGTGGTCGGCCACGGGGTCCGGTGGGACGGTGGACGTGCACGGGCTGATGGCGCTCGACCCGGTGGCGGAGGCGGCGCTGTGGCGGTTCCTCTGCTCGGTGGACCTGACGGCGTCGGTGCGGATCGGCGACCGGCCGGTGGACGACGGCTGGCAGCACCTGGTGGACGACGTGCGGCGGTGCGCGCCGACCCTGCGGGACGCGCTGCACGCGCGTCTGGTGGAGGTGGGTCCGGCCCTGGAGGCGCGGACGTACCAGGCGCCGGTGGACGTGGTGTTGGAGGTCGAGGACGCGTTCTGCCCGTGGAACGAGGGGCGTTGGCGGCTGACCGGGGACGCGAAGGGCGCGACCTGCGTCCGGACCTCGGACCCGGCGGACCTGTCGCTCTCGGTGCGCGAGCTGGGGGCGGCGTACCTGGGCGGCGTCCCGCTGACGTCCCTGGCGGCGGCCGGGCGGGTGCGGGAGCTGCGGGAGGGCGCGCTGGTGGAGGCGTCGGTGGCCTTCGGCTCCCCGGTCGCGCCGTGGCTGCCGCACGGGTTCTAGGGAAATCCCCCTAGCGGGTCTGGCAGCCCGGGCACCAGAAGAGGTTGCGGGCGGCCAGGTCCGCCGTGCGGACGCCGGTGCCGCAGACGTGGCAGGCCATCCGGGCGCGGCGGTAGACGTACACCTCGCCGCCGTGGTCGTCGACGCGCGGCGGGCGGCCCATGGCCTCGGGGGTGTGCTCGGGCCGTACGGTGTCGATGCGGTTGAGCCGTACGCCCTCGCGCATGAGCAGCACCAGGTCGGCCCAGATCGCGTCCCACTCCCCCTTGGCGAGGTCCTTGCCGGCGCGGTACGGGTCGATGCCGTGCCGGAAGAGGACCTCGGCGCGGTAGACGTTGCCGACGCCGGCGACGACCTTCTGGTCCATGAGGAGCGCGGCGACGGTGGTGCGGGACTTCGAGATCCGGCGCCAGGCCCGGTCCAGGTCGTCGCCGTCGCGCAGCGGATCGGGGCCGAGCCGGTCGTGTACCGCCCGCTTCTCGGCGTCCGTGATCAGGGCGCAGGTGGTGGGGCCGCGCAGGTCGACGTACGCCTCGGGGTTGGCGAGCCGCAGCCGGACCGTGTCGGCGGGCGGCGGGGCGGGGGCGTCGCCGAAGGTCACCTTGCCGAAGAGGCCGAGGTGGATGTGGACCCAGTCCCGGCCGGCGAAGCCGAGGAAGAGGTGCTTGCCGTGGGCCTCGGTGGTCTCCAGGACGGCGCCGTCGAGCAGGGCGGCCGAGTCGGCGAACTTGCCCTGCGGGCTGGAGACGCGCACGGGCCGGCCGCCGAACCGCTCGCGGTGGTCGGCGGCCAGCCGGTGGATGGTGTGCCCCTCGGGCATCAGGCGGTCGGCTCCTGCGGGTGGTGGGCCGGGATCGGGGGGAGCTCGCCGGTGTTCTCGTAGGCGGTGAGCATGTCGATCCGGCGCGTGTGACGCTCGTCACCGGAGTAGGGGGTGCCGAGGAAGATCTCGACGAACTTGGTCGCCTCTTCCTGCGTGTGCATCCGGCCGCCGACGGAGATCACGTTGGCGTTGTTGTGCTCGCGGCCGAGGGCGGCGGTCTGCTCGCTCCAGGCGAGGGCGGCGCGCACCCCCTTCACCTTGTTCGCGGCGATCTGCTCGCCGTTGCCGGAGCCGCCGATGACGATGCCCAGGCTGTCCGGGTCCGCGGCCGTCTTCTCGGCGGCGCGCAGGCAGAACGGCGGGTAGTCGTCGAGGGCGTCGTAGACGTGGGGGCCGCAGTCGACGGGCTCGTGGCCGTGGGCCTTCAGCCACTCGACGAGGTGGTTCTTGAGTTCGTAGCCGGCGTGGTCGGAACCGATGTAGACGCGCATGGTGCCGAGTGTGGCACGTCCCGAGCGGGGTAGTGGGCAGCGGGGTCGGGACCTTCGTCCGGCCTGGTACGGACCTTCGCCTCTCGCGCGGCCGTCCGTACAACGATCCGGAACGGGGGCTTCCGATCAGCCCCTTCGGCGGGGTTGAATGCCCGGGCTCGCGACCCGAGCGACCCCCACACACGAGGAAGCGTCCATGAACACGCAACCGACCCTGACGAAGGACGACGGCACGACCGGCACCACCGGGACGCCCGACACCTCCGACGGCCTCAAGGCCGGTCTCAAGAACCGCCACCTCTCGATGATCGCCATCGGCGGCGTCATCGGCGCCGGCCTCTTCGTCGGCTCCGGCTCCGGCATCGCCGCGGCCGGCCCCGCGATCCTCCTCTCCTACGCCCTCGTCGGCGCCATGGTCGTCTTCGTGATGCGGATGCTGGGCGAGATGGCCGCCGCGCGGCCCTCCTCCGGCTCCTTCTCCGCCTACGCGGACCAGGCCCTCGGCCGCTGGGCCGGCTTCAGCATCGGCTGGCTGTACTGGTTCTTCTGGGTGGTCGTGCTCGCCGTCGAGGCGACCGCGGGCGCGGTGATCCTGGAGGGCTGGGTCCCGGCCGTCCCGCAGTGGGCCTGGGCGCTGATCGTGATGGTGGTGCTCACCGCCACCAACCTGGCCTCGGTCTCCTCCTACGGCGAGTTCGAGTTCTGGTTCGCCGGCATCAAGGTCGTCGCCATCGGCGCCTTCGTGATCGTCGGCCTGCTCGCGGTCTTCGGCGTGCTGCCCGGCTCGGACAACCCGGGCGCCGGGTTCGCGCACCTCACCGACGCCGGGGGCTTCCTCCCGATGGGCGCGGGCGCGATCCTCACCGGTGTGCTGATGGTCGTCTTCTCCTTCATGGGCAGCGAGATCGTCACCCTGGCCGCCGGTGAGTCGCAGGACCCGCAGCGCGCGGTCACCAAGGCCACCAACAGCGTCATCTGGCGGATCGGCGTCTTCTACCTGGGCTCGATCTTCGTGGTCCTGACCCTGCTGCCGTGGAACGACAAGTCGATCGTCGAGAAGGGCTCGTACGTCGCCGCCCTCGACTCCATCGGCATCCCGCACGCCGGCCAGGTCATGAACGTGATCGTCCTGACGGCCGTCCTGTCCTGCCTGAACTCGGGCCTCTACACGGCCTCCCGGATGGCCTTCTCGCTCGGGCAGCGCGGCGACGCCCCGAAGGCCTTCGCCCGCACCAACGCGCGGGGCGTGCCGCGGGCGGCGATCCTCGGCTCGGTCGTCTTCGGCTTCGTCGCGGTCTTCTTCAACTACAAGTGGCCGGACACCGTCTTCGCCTTCCTGCTGAACTCCTCCGGCGCGGTGGCGCTCTTCGTCTGGCTGGTCATCTGCGTGACCCAGTTGCGGATGCGCGGCATCATCCTGCGCGAGTCGCCGGAGAAGCTGGTCGTGCGGATGTGGCTCTTCCCGTACCTGACCTGGGCGACGATCGGCATGATCGTCTTCGTCCTCGGCTACATGATCTACGACGGCGGCAGCGCCCGTGAGCAGGTCGTGCTCTCGCTCCTCGTGGCCGCGCTCGTGGTCGCGGTGGCGGTGGTCCGCGAGCGGGTCGGGAAGTCCTCCGCGAAGCTCTGAACGCGCGTACGTGATCCGGCCGCGCGCACGTGAAAGGGCCCCGGCGCATTCCGCCGGGGCCCTTCCGCATGCCGTGCGCGGCTCAGCCCTTGCGGCCGGCGAGCTTCCAGGCGGCCGGGAGGGCGCCCATGGCGAGGGCGGCCTTGAGGGCGTCGCCGATGAGGAACGGGGTGAGGCCGGCGGCGACCGCCTGGCCGAAGGTCATGCCGGTGGCGAGGGCCAGGTAGGGCACGCCGACGGCGTAGACGAGCGCGGAGCCGAGGGCCATCGCGCCGGCCGTGCGGAGCACCGAGCGGTCGGCGCCGCGACGGGCGAGGGCGCCGACGACGGTGGCGGCCAGGAGCATGCCGAGGACGTAGCCGAAGGACGGCATGCCGTAGCCCGAGGTGGCCTGGGCGAACCAGGGCACGCCCGCCATGCCGGCCACCGCGTACAGCGCGAGGGCGAGGAAGCCGCGGCGGGCGCCGAGGGCGGTACCGACGAGCAGGGCGGCGAAGGTCTGGCCGGAGACCGGGACCGGGGAGCCGGGGACCGGGACCGAGACTTGCGCGGCGAGGCCGGTGAGGGCGGCGCCGCCGACGACGAGGGCGACGTCACGGACGCGGCTCGCCGGGATCAGGTCGGCGAGGACGGTGCCCGGCCGGAGGGAGCGGACGGGGGCGGCGGCGATGCTCATCGGTACTCCGCGGGGGTGAGGGTGGACGGACAGGTTGACGCTATGCCAGGAGTGAACGTTCGATCACCGTCAGCGGTCGACAAAGCAGGGGCCGAGCACTTCATGGGGTTTCGACAAAGAACGGTTCTCCCGCCGCGCGCCACGTGACCCTTGTCACTGGCAACTCGCTGCGAGGCGTCCCTTTTGCGTCAAGGGGAGGTCAGCGGAGAGACTGTGGGGTCTCCATAAAGCCCCCTCCCCGAGAGCACGAGCCCTCCACCATGCGCGACGCCCCGCCGTCCCCTCCGCTCACCGAACCGGAGCCCCTCTCCCCCGGCCTGAAGCAGCGTCACCTGACGATGCTGGGGCTCGGCGGGGTGATCGGCGCGGGCCTCTTCGTGGGCTCGGGGGCCGGCATCGCCGTCGCCGGGCCGGCCATCGTGCTCTCGTACCTGATCGCGGGCGCGCTCGCGATGCTGGTGATGCGGATGCTGGGCGAGATGTCGGCGGCGATGCCGGCGTCGGGCGCCTTCTCGGTGCACGCGGAGCGGGCGCTCGGCCGGTGGGCGGGCTTCTCGGTGGGCTGGCTGTACTGGTTCCTGCTCGTCGTGGTCCTCGCCGTGGAGGCGACGGGCGCGGCCCGGATCGCGCACGACTGGGTGCCGGGGGTCCCGCAGTGGGGCTGGGTCCTGGTCTTCATGGTCGTCTTCACCGCCGCCAACCTGGCGGCGGTGAGGAACTTCGGCGAGTTCGAGTTCTGGTTCGCCGCGCTCAAGGTCGGCGCGATCGTCCTCTTCCTGGTCCTGGGCGTCCTCGCGATCGTGGGGTGGCTCCCGGACACCGACCCGGTCGGGCTCGCCAACCTCACCGGGCAGGGCGGCTTCCTGCCCAACGGCTGGCCGGGGGTGGTGTCGGGGGTCCTCGCCGTCGTCTTCGCCTTCGGCGGCCTGGAGGTCGTCACGATCGCGGCGGCCGAGTCGGACGACCCGGCGCGGAACGTGGCGCGGGCGGTGCGCAGCGCCGTGTGGCGGATCCTGCTCTTCTACGTGGGCTCGATGCTGGTGATCGTGACCCTGCTGCCGTGGACGTCGATGGAGCCGGGCGAGTCGCCGTACGTGGCGGTCCTGGACGCGATCGGGGTGCCGGCGGCGGGCCAGATCATGAACGTGGTGGTCTTCGTGGCGCTGCTCTCGGCGCTCAACGCGAACCTGTACGGCTCCTCGCGGATGGCGTTCTCGCTCGCCGAGCGCGGGGAGGCGCCGAAGGGGCTCCTGAAGGTCTCGGGCGGAGGGGTGCCGCGCCGGGCGGTGCTCGCCTCGGTGGCCTTCGGCTTCGTCTCCGTCCTGCTCAATCTGAAGTGGCCGGATTCCGTCTTCCTCTCCATGCTCAACGCGGTCGGCGCGGTCCTGCTCTTCGTGTGGGGCCTGATCGCGGTCTCGGAGCTGCGGCTGCGGCGCCGGATCGAGCGGGAGGCGCCCGAGACCCTGACCCTGCGCATGTGGGGCTTCCCCTGGCTGACGTGGGTGGCGCTCGCGGCGATGGGCGCGGTGCTCGTCCTGATGCTGTGCGACGCGGGCGCGCGGCCACAGGTGCTGTGGTCGGCGGGGGCGACCGGGGCGGTGCTGCTGGTGGCGTGGGCGCGGGAGCTGCGGGCGCGGCGGGACTGAGGCGCGCGCGAACCGGGTACGGGGAAGGGCGGGGCACGGGGGCCGGGACGGCGCGCGGGGGCCGGGAGCGGGGCGCGGGAGCGGCGTACGAAGTGGAACCAGACCTTCACCTTGTGTGAAGACCGTGCCCGTATAGCGGACATCGGTTCCCTCTGAACGGTGTGCCCGCCCAGACTGTGGCCCGTTCCCCCGTCTCAGCCAGTGAACAGGGCGGCCCATGTCCCGGACCACCGCGCCCGCGCCCGTCGACCGCGAGGACGACGGCGCGACCCCCGCCGAGGGGCTCTCCCACGGCCTCAAGCAGCGCCACCTCTCGATGATCGCCCTCGGCGGCGTCATCGGCGCCGGCCTCTTCGTCGGCTCCGGCGCCGGCATCGCCGCCGCCGGCCCCTCCATCGTCATCGCCTACGCCCTCTCCGGCATCCTCGTGATGCTGGTGATGCGGATGCTCGGCGAGATGTCGGCCGCGAACCCGGCCTCGGGCTCCTTCTCCGTCCACGCCGAGCGCGCCTTCGGCTCCTGGGCGGGCTTCACCTCGGGCTGGGCCTTCTGGTTCCTGCTCTGCGTCGCCGTCGGCCTGGAGGGCATCGGCGCGGCGAAGATCATGACCGGCTGGTTCCCCGGCAGCCCCGAGTGGGCCTGGGTCGCGCTCTTCATGGTGGTCTTCTGCGTCACCAACCTGGCGGCCGTGAAGAACTTCGGCGAGTTCGAGTTCTGGTTCGCCGCCCTCAAGGTCGGTGCGATCGTCCTCTTCCTGGGCATCGGGATCCTGGCGATCACCGGTCTGCTGCCCGGCACGGACGCCCCCGGCGCCGCCAACCTCACCGGCGACGGCGGGTTCTTCCCGCACGGTTCCGAGGGCCTGATCGTGGGCCTGCTCGCCTCGGTCTTCGCGTACGGCGGCCTGGAGACGGTCACCATCGCGGCGGCCGAGTCGGAGCACCCGGTGCGGGGCGTCGCCAAGGCGGTCCGTACGGCGATGTGGCGGATCGCGCTCTTCTACATCGGCTCCATGGCGGTCATCGTGACCCTGGTGCCGTGGGACGACGCGGCGGTCGTCGAGAAGGGCCCGTACGTCGCCGCCCTCGACCACCTGGGCATCCCGGCCGCAGGCCAGATCATGAACGTGGTCGTCCTGGTCGCCCTGCTCTCGGCGATGAACGCCAACATCTACGGCGCCTCCCGCATGGCCGGCTCGCTCGTCGCGCGCGGCCAGGGCCCGAAGGCGCTGGGCCGCACCTTCGGCGGCGTCCCCCGTCCGGCCGTGCTCGTCTCCTCCGTCTTCGGCTTCGGCTGCGTGCTGCTGAGCTACTGGCGTCCGGACGACGTCTTCGTCTGGCTGCTCAACACCATCGGCGCGGTCATCCTGGTCGTCTGGTTCTTCATCGCCGCCTCCCAGTTGGTGCTGCGCCGCCGCACCGAGCGCGAGGCGCCCGAGAAGCTGGTCGTGCGGATGTGGGCCTTCCCGTACCTGACGTGGGTGGCGCTGGCCGGCATGGCGGTGGTCTTCGTCCTGATGGCCCGCGAGGAGGGCACCCGCACGCAGCTCTACTGGACGGGCGGCCTGACCCTGCTGCTCGCCGTCGTCGGCCTCGTACGCCAGAAGGCGGCACGGAACCGCGCCTCCTGATCCCGCCCCGTACCGACGGGAAACCCCCGGACCGCACCCGGTCCGGGGGTTTCTCCATGCGCGGACACGGGACCTAGGACGAAGGGCTGATCAACTCCGGCCCGCACCTGCTGTTAGCCTGCACCTGCATACAGGTTGCAACAAGCAGGAGCAGTCGAAGGGCCGGGCACATGCCGATCTACACACTTCCCGAGCTGCCGTACGACTACGCGGCGCTGGAGCCGGTGATCAATCCGCAGATCATCGAGCTGCACCACGACAAGCACCACGCGGCGTACGTCAAGGGCGCGAACGACACCCTGGAGCAGTTGGAGGAAGCCCGCGACAAGGACCAGTGGGGTGCGGTCAACGGGCTGGAGAAGAACCTCGCGTTCCACCTGTCCGGCCACATCCTCCACTCCATCTACTGGAACAACATGAACAGCCCGAAGGACGGGGGCGGCGGCGAGCCGCTGGCCGCCGACGGCGTCGGTGACCTCGCGGACGCGATCACCGAGTCCTTCGGCTCCTTCGCGAAGTTCAAGGCCCAGCTCACCAAGGCCTCCGCGACCACCCAGGGCTCCGGCTGGGGCGTCCTCGCGTACGAGCCGATCAGCGGCCGCCTGATCGTCGAGCAGGTCTACGACCACCAGGGCAACGTCGGCCAGGGCTCGGTCCCGATCCTGGTCTTCGACGCCTGGGAGCACGCCTTCTACCTGCAGTACAAGAACCAGAAGGTCGACTTCATCGAGGCCATGTGGCAGGTCGTCAACTGGCAGGACGTGAACAAGCGCTACCACGCCGCCAAGGCCTCGGTCCCGCTGATCTCCTTCTGACCGGCGCCCCCCGTCGTCCCACTCGTGATCGTCTTCTCAACCTTCACGTGCGGGCGGAATGAGGAAGAACCCCCGCGATGACGTGAATCGCGGGGGTTCTTCTGTGCGTGCGGGGCGGGTGACTACTCGAAGCTCGGCGCCGCCGTCCGGGTGCGCTTGATCTCGTAGAAGCCCGGCGTCGACGCCACGAGCAGCGTGCCGTCCCACAGGCGGGCCGCCGCCTCGCCGCGCGGGGTCGGGGTGACCACGGGACCGAAGAAGGCGACCTCCTCGCCGTCCGGGCCCGGCACCGCGACGACCGGGGTGCCGACGTCCTGGCCGACCTTGTCGATGCCCTCCTTGTGGGAGGCGCGCAGCTCGGTGTCGTACGTGTCCTTGTCGGCGTACTCCACCAGGTCCTCGGGCAGGCCGACGTCCTTCAGCGCGCCGGCGATCGCCTCGCGGGTCGGGCCCTCGCCGTTGTTGTGGAAGCGGGTGCCGAGCGCGGTGTAGAGCTTGCCGACGACCTCGTCGCCGTGGAGCTGCTGGGCGGCGATCACCACGCGGACCGGGCCCCAGGCCTTGGTCCGCAGCATCTCCTGGTACTCCTCCGGGAGCTCGTCGATCCGGTCCTCGTTGAGCACCGCCAGGCTCATCACCTTCCAGCGCACGTCGACCGGGCGCACCTTCTCCACCTCCAGGATCCAGCGGGAGGTCATCCAGGCCCAGGGGCACAGCGGGTCGAAGTAGAAGTCTGCGGTGGTCCTGCTCTCGGACATGTCACTCCTCGGTACGGCCACGGGAAGGGAGGCGGTGCGCCGAAAGGGAAGAACGCCACGGACCCGGATGGGCATTCCCGTGTACCGGGCGACAGGGGCACATGGGAGGATCGGTGCTGTTTCGAACGTGCCACGAAGGAGTGACCGTGCCCGGTGAGAATCTGTCCCGCGACGAGGCCCACGAGCGGGCCGCGCTGCTGTCCGTCGACGGGTACGAGGTCGACCTCGACCTGCGCTCGGCGGTCGGGGAGTCCGACGAGGCGGTGCGCACCTTCCGCTCGGTGACGACGATCCGCTTCCGTCGCACGGGGCCGGGCACGAGCACCTTCGCGGACCTGATCGCCCCCTCCGTGAACGCGGTGACCCTGAACGGGCGCCCGCTCGACCCGGCGGAGGTCTTCGACGGCGCGCGGATCGCGCTGGACGGCCTGGAGGACGAGAACACGCTGGTCGTGGACGCGCAGTGCGCCTACAGCCGGACCGGCGAGGGCATGCACCGCTTCGTCGACCCGGAGGACGGCGAGGTCTACCTCTACACGCAGTACGAGCCGGCCGACGCCCGCCGGGTGTACGCCACCTTCGAGCAGCCCGACCTCAAGGCGCCGTACCGCTTCTCGGTGACCGCGCCGGAGGAGTGGACGGTCTGGTCGAACGGCGCCGGGGAGCGGGACGCCGGGGGCGTGTGGCGGTTCGCCGAGACGGCGCCGATCTCCACGTACATCACCTGCGTGGTGGCCGGCCCGTACCACTACGTGACGGACACCTACCGGCGCGGGGAGCTGGAGATCCCGCTCGGGGCGATGTGCCGCAAGGGCCTCGCGAAGCACTTCGACGCGGACGACGTCTTCCTGATCACCAAGCAGGGCTTCGACTTCTTCCACGACAACTTCGACTTCCCGTACCCCTTCGGGAAGTACGACCAGGCCTTCGTCCCCGAGTACAACCTCGGCGCGATGGAGAACCCGGGCATGGTGACCTTCCGCGAGGAGTACGTCTTCCGGGGCAAGGTCACGCAGGCCTCGTACGAGGCGCGGGCCAACGTCATCCTGCACGAGATGGCGCACATGTGGTTCGGCGACCTGGTCACCATGGTGTGGTGGGACGACCTGTGGCTGAAGGAGTCCTTCGCGGACTTCATGGGCTCCTTCGTGAACGCCGAGGCGACCCGCTTCACGAACAGTTGGGTGACCTTCGCCAACAACCGCAAGTCCTGGGCGTACCGCGCCGACCAACTGCCGTCCACCCACCCGATCACGGCCGACATCCGTGACCTGGAGGACGCCAAGCTGAACTTCGACGGCATCACGTACGCGAAGGGCGCCTCGGTCCTGAAGCAGCTCGTGGCGTACGCGGGGCGGGACGCCTTCCTGGAGGGCGCGCGCCGCTACTTCAAGCGCCACGCGTACGGGAACACGCGCCTGGGCGACCTGCTCGTGATCCTGGAGGAGACCTCCGGGCGCGACATGAAGGCGTGGGCGAAGTCCTGGCTCCAGACCTCGGGCGTGAACGTCCTGGCGCCGGACGTCACCTACGACGCCGAGGGCCGGATCACCGAGCTCGCCGTCCTCCAGGAGGGCGACGAGCTCCGTCCGCACCGGACGGCCGTGGGCCTGTACCGACGGGGGGCGGACGGCGCGCTCACCCGGTACGCGCGGGCCGAGGCGGACGTCACCGGCGCCCGCACGGTCGTGGCCGAGCTCGCGGGCGAGGAGCGGCCGGACCTGGTGCTCGTCAACGACGACGACCTCACCTACTGCAAGATGCGCTTCGACGAGGGCTCGCTCGTCACCCTGCGGGGGCACCTCGGGGACGTCACCGACCCGCTGGCCCGCGCGCTGTGCTGGTCGGCGCTGTGGAACCTGACCCGCGACGGCCTGATGCCGGCCCGGGACTTCGTCTCCGTGGTCCTCGCCTTCGCGGGCCGCGAGACCGAGATCGGCGTCCTCCAGATGGTGCACGCCTGGACGAAGTCGGCCGTCACCCTCTACGCGGCCCCGGAGTGGCGCGAGGAGGGCGGCCGGCTGCTCGCCGAGGGCGGGCTGCGCGAGCTGCGGGCGGCCGAGCCGGGCAGCGAACACCAGCTCACCTGGGCGCGGTTCTTCGCGGCGGCGGCCTCCTCGGAGGCCGACCTGCGGTTCCTGGAGGGGCTGCTCGACGGTACGGCGCGGATCGACGGCCTGGACGTCGACCAGGAGCTGCGCTGGGCGCTCCTCTCGCCGTTGGCCGTGCACGGGCGCGCGGACGAGGCCCGGATCGGCGAGGAGCTGGCCCGGGACGACACGGCGACGGGCAAGCGCCACCAGGTGCGGCTGCTGGCCTCGCGCCCCTCGGCGGCGGTCAAGGCGCAGGCCTGGGCGCAGGTCGTCGAGTCGGACACCCTGTCGAACGCGCTCGTCGAGGCGACGATCTCGGGCTTCACGCAGCCCTCGCAGCGCGAGCTGATCGCCCCGTACGCGGAGAAGTACTTCGCGGCGATCGAGCGCCTGTGGGCCGAGCGGTCGATCCAGATCGGCATGGACGTGGTCCGGGGCCTGTTCCCGGGCCTCCAGGACGACCCGGCGACCCTGGCCGCCACGGACGCCTGGCTGGCCTCCCACGAGTCGGCCGCGCCGGCCCTGCGGCGCCTGGTCCTGGAGTCCCGCGACGACCTGGCGCGGGCCCTGCGCGCCCAGGAGTGCGACCGCGCGGCGGAGTGACGCCCCACCGGACGCGACGGGGGTCGCGGGCTTCGGCCCGCGGCCCCCGCCGTCGTGTCCGAGGAACGGGGCCGCGCCCCATCGGCATTCGAACGCGCGTACTTTAGGGCGAGCTTGTCCCCAATTGTCGACGAGCGTGTAACAGGGGTTAGGGGAGCCTTCGGAAGCGGAAGACCCCCGGCATGAACCACAACGCCCCCATCACCCCCCGCCCCCTCCCCCTCGCCTCCCGCACCGGGTGCACCCAACGGATCGCCAGTGCCGGCCAGTTGAGGGCGCAGGGCGTCTCCGCCGCCGAGGTCGCCGCGCAGTGCCGGCCCGGTGGGTGGCAGGAGGTGCTGCCCGGGGTCTTCCTGCTCCGGCCGGGGCCGCCCACCAGCGAGGACCGGCTGCACGCCGCGCTGCTCTACGCCCGCCGGCCCGGGACGCTGCCGCAACAGGGCCCGGAGGCGATGATCACCGGGCTCGCCGCCCTGACCCTGCACCGCTTCTCCTCCGCTCCCCCGCTCACCGCCCTGGAGCGGATCGACGTCCTGGTGCCGCGCACCCGGCGGCTGCGCTCGACCGGGTGGGTGCGGGTGGTGCGCGCCCCGGAGGCGCCAGAGCCCGTCCGGCTCACCGGCGTCCCCGTCGCCCCGGTCGCCCGCGCCGTCGCCGACGCGGTGTCGGGCCTCTCGGCGGCGGCGGAGGTCCGCGCCCTGCTCACCGAGGCGGTGCGCGGCGGGCACTGCGAACCGGGCGCGGTCGTAAGGGAGTTGAGCCGGGCCCGGCTGCTCTCCCGGCCGCACGTGGTGGACGCGGTGGACGCCCTGCTCACCGAGGGGCGCGCGCGCTCCGAGGAGCGGCTGTACGCGCTGGTGCGGGAGTTCGGGCTCCCGGACCCGCTGTGGAACGTGGACCTGCGGCTGCCGGGCGGCCCGCACCTGGGCGGGGTGGACGCCTACTGGCCCGACCAGGCGGTGGCCGTCGAGCTGGACACCCGGGCGCCCCGGCAGGACGACGACGCGCTGTGGTCCGAGTACACCCGCAAGCGCGAGCACCTGGAGCGGCTCGGCATCACGGTCGTCCACCTCACCCCGCGCAAGCTGCGCGAGGCGGGGGAGCAGCAGGCCACCGTGGTCCGTACGGCCCTGATGGCCGCGCCGGACCGGCACCCCGCCGCGTACGTCGTCGTCCTGCCCCGGTGAGGGTTACGGCCGGGGGGAGGCGCCGCAGAATTCGGCTTCCAGGACGGCGGCGCCGTCGCCCGTCCAGTCGGCGTTGAGGTTCAGGGCGAGGGAGTGCTCGCCGTCGCGGGTGACCCGGCCCTCGGTGGAGGAGCCGTGGATGCCGCCGCTGTGGCCCCAGATCTCCTGGCCGCAGCTCAGCTTCTCCCACATGATCCCGAGCCCGTACCGGATCTGCGGGACCTCCGGGGAGACCGGGACGGTGGTGGTCAGCTCCCGCATCTCCGCCCCCGGCAGCAGCCGGCCCTTGAGGAGGGCCCGGTAGAAGGTCTGGAGGTCGTTCGAGTCGGAGATCATCTCGCCCGCCGACCCGGCGACGGAGGGGTTGAGCCGGGAGACGTCGTGGACGGGCGCGCCCGGGTCGGCGGAGAGCGTGGACCAGGCCGGGCTGCTGGGCCTCGGCATCGACGCGCGAGTGCCGGGGACGCTGGTGTCGCGCAGCTTGAGGGGCTTGATGATCCGGTTCTCGACGGCCTTCCCGTAGGGGCGGCCGGTGACCTTCTCGATGATCATGCCGGCGAGGACGTAGTTGGTGTTGGAATAGCTCCAGCTCGTGCCGGGCGGGAAGTCGGCGGGGTGGGACAGTGCCACGTCGACGAGCTGCCGCGGGGTCCAGGTGTCGTAGCGGTGCTCCAGGAAGCCGGGGCCGAAGACCTTCTCCTGGAAGGCGGGGTCGGAGGTGACGTCGTGGACGCCGCTGGTGTGGTTGAGCAGTTGGCGGACGCTGATCCTCCGGCCGTCGTGGCCGTTGCCCCGGACGACGCCGGGCAGCCACTTCTCGACCGGGTCGTCGAGGTCGATCCTGCCCTCGGCCTGGAGCTGGAGGAGGACGGTGGCGACGAAGGTCTTGGTGAGGGAGCCGATCCGGTAGTGGTCGTCGCCGCCGCGCTCGCCGGCGGTGCCGGTCCAGTTCCGCCGTCCGTCGCGGGCCTGCGCGACGACACCGGGCACGCCCATGTCGACCTGGGCCTGGAGCGCCCGTTGGGTGGCCGCGTGGTCGCGCTGGCGGGGCTCGGAGGCCGCGAGGGCGGGGGTGGCGAGGGCGGTGGCGGTGAGGCCCGCCGCGAGGGCGGCGGCGACGGCGGTGCGGAGGGTACGGGTGGTGCGGAGGGTACGGGTGGTGCGTACGGCTGGCATGCGGGCTCCCCTGGTCTCTGCCGGGCTCTGCGCGGCGTGTGCCGCGTGTGCTGCGGTCGGCGGGCAGGACCCGGCGGGATGCGGGGAGGGTTGAGCGGTCCGGGGACGGTTGAGCCGTTTTCAGCCGTTCGGCGGGAGGGCGGGGTCGCGCGGCACGCCGAGCCGGGAGCGGCCGGTCGGGGGCCGCTCCCGCCACAGGTCGAGGGCGATGTCGACGAGTTCGACGCGGGGCAGGCCGGGGACGGCGGAGAGCGGGTGCCAGGCGGCCAGGTCGGTGGAGCCGCCGGTCTCGTGGCGCAGCTCGCCGCCGGTGATCCGGGCCTCGTAGACGATCCGGAGGCCCTGGAAGTCGCCGGGGCTCGCGAAGCGGCGCGGCCAGCCGCGCCGGACGGAGTCGATGCCGAGGAGGGCGACGGGCTCGGCGGTGTACCCGGTCTCCTCCTCGACCTCCCGGACCATGGTCCGGGCGGGCTCCTCGCCATGGTCCATGCCGCCGCCCGGCAGGGTCCACAGCTTGCCGCCGTCGCCCGCCACCCAGCGGGCGAGCAGGATCTCGTCGTCCCGGACGCACACGGCGTAGGCCGCCACCCTCAACTCCTGCTTCATGCAACGAGGTTAGAGCCAGTACGTGGGGTACGTCCGTCCCGTCGCGGGGGCGGCCGCGAGGCCGGTGGCGACCAGGAGGAGGCAGGCGAGGGCGAGAAGGCCGAGAAACGACCACAGGGGCGGGTCCTGGAGGGCGACGACGACGGCCGTGGCGGCGGCGGGCGAGTGCGGGGCGCGGGCGAGGGCCATCACACCGAGGGCGAGGCCGCCCGCGACGGCGGCGCCCCACGGGCCGGGCCCGGCCGCGGCCAGGACCGCGAACCCGGTGAGGGCGGAGAGGAGTTGGCCGCCGACGACCGAGCGGGGCTGGGAGAGCGGCAGGTCGGGAGCGCCCGCCACGAGCGCGGCGCTCGCGGCGAGCGGCGGGATCAGCAGGGGCTGGTGGAGGAGGGTGCCCACCGCGACCAGGAGGAGCAGCACGGCGACCGCGGAGGCGGTGGCACCGAGGAGGACACGGGGACGGGGGCGGGCGGGTGGCCGGGGGCGGGGCGGGAGTGCGGCGGGCGGGGCGGGCGCGGCGGAGGATCGGGGTGCTCCGAGGGCTTCGGCGGTTTCAGGGACTTCGGGGACTTCGGAGGCCTCTGCGGCCGGGGTGGTGGGCACGGGGTCCTCGGGGTCGGCGGTTCCGGTGGGGCCGGGCAGGGCCCCGGGTCCCTGGGGACACAGGGGCTCGGGGCCGGGTCGGGCCGGGTCGCGGTCGGGTCGGATCAGGCCGGGTCGCGGTCGGATCGGGTCGGGGCGGGCCCGGCCGGGCCCGGTCGTCAAGGTGTCGTCGGGTTCGCCGGGGAGTAGTCCGGGGGTGACCAGCGCAGGGGGCTGGCGCCCGGCGTCTCCCTCACGTGGTCGGCGCGGAAGCGCACCACGCGCGCGTCGGGGCCGTACTCGGTGTGCGCGCGGCCGGTGAGCTGGAGGGTCGTCCCCGTCTCCCAGTCCAGGAAGAGCAGGCCGGCGCGGCCGTCCGACTCCAGGTTGCCCAGGGTCAGGAACATCGCGTTGCCCGGGTAGTCCCGCCAGCTCAGCTCGCGGGGCCCGTCGACCCGGACGAAGCCGGGGTTGCCGCCCCGGTGGCTCGCGTCGGCGCCGTCGGGGGCGGCGGTGGCCACGAAGAAGGTGTCCGCCGCCCGGACGCGGGCCGCCTGGGCGGGGGTGAGCGCCCCGCCGCGGGCGGTGCCGGTTCCGGGGCCCGCGGGCTCGGAGTCGTACCACTCCCTCTTCTGGAGGTACTTGGGGCAGTTGGAGAAGACCTGCTCCGCCTCGACGGTGAAGCCGCGGCCGCTGGGCCGGGCGGTGCCGTTGAGGCGCATGCGGCGGCGAGTGCGGGGGTCGAGGGCGAGGGTGCCGACGGGGGTGCCGGCCGGGACGATCGCGCCGGCGAGCGGGTCGTGGGCGGGGACGCCGCCGGCGACGGAGACGGTGTGCGGCCCGGTGGCGCGGGCGAAGCCGGGCGCGCCGGTGAGCAGGCTCGCCCAGACGTGCCCGTCGGCGTCCGCCGCGCCGATCACCAGCATCGGCTGGGCCTCCAGGAAGGCGGCGGCGACCGGGCGGATGCCGGGACCGACGGAGCGGCCCACGTGGTCGGCGAGGTCGCGGACGCCGACGCGCTCCTGCACGGCGAGCGATCCGGCGTGGTAGGCGTCCATGGAGGCTCCTCCGGGGTGCGGGTGGTCGGCCTTCTAGAAGAAGCCGCAGGTGGGGGCCGTGCCCGACGGGGCCGGGGCCGTCTCGGCGCCCTTCGGGACCGAGATCTCCAGGCGGGTGCCGTCGGGGTCGTGGAAGAAGATGCCGCCGGAGGCCGCGCCCTCCCGGTGGGCGACGACGCCCTCGTACGCGAAGGTGGCGCCGCGCGCGGTGAGCGCGGCCTCGGCGGCGCGGACGCGGTCGAGGGACTCGGCCTCGAAGGCGAGGTGGTGGAGGCCGGGGCGGCCGGAGTCGTAGGCGCCCTCGGCCTGCTGCCAGAGGGCGACGGCCAAGCGCCCGTCCCGGCCCAGGAAGGCGTACCCCTCCCCCTTCTCCGCCTCTCCCTCCGCGCTCCTCCCGAGGACCTCGAAGCCGAGGACGTCGGCGTAGAAGGCGAGCGAGCGCTCCAGGTCCGTGACGTTGAGGCCGACGTGGTGGGTGGTGAGCGTGCCGATCGCGGACATGACGGTTCCCTCCCGTACGGGCCGCCCCGTGCGGGCTAACCCTCTATTTCGACTTTAAGGGTTAGAGGAAGCGAGCGTCAACCGCTCACGTACTCTTGAGGGGTTAGCCCGCAGGTCCACAGGCCCACAGGCCCGCAGAGGAGGGCGCCCGCCCATGACCGCCGTCGACCCCCGGCCGCTCACCGGCGAGCCCGTCTCCCTGGACCTGCTCAACACCCGCTGGAACGAGGAGGGCGTCCGCCGGGACCTGCTCG
This sequence comes from Streptomyces sp. NPDC007872, assembly GCF_042868165.1. Lineage (NCBI taxonomy): Bacteria > Bacillati > Actinomycetota > Actinomycetes > Kitasatosporales > Streptomycetaceae > Streptomyces > Streptomyces sp. NPDC007872. The sequence goes on along the minus strand of NZ_JBIAEA010000002.1, from coordinate 351,564 downwards.
CCGACGCCGAGGGGCTCGCCGTCTGGCTCGCCGCCAACGGCCTGGACGGGCGGTTCGCCGCCGACGCCGCCACCCTGCGCCACGCCCTCGCCGCCCGGGACGCGCTCGCCGCGCTCGTCGACCGCCCCGGCGACCCCGCCGCCACCGCCCGCGTCGACGCCGTCCTCGGCCACGGCCGCATCCGGGCCACGCTCACCGCCGAGGGCCCCGGCGAGGAGGCCGAGTTCGCCGACCCGGCGTGGGGGCCGGCCTGGACCGCCGCCCGCGACTACCTCGACCTGCTGCGCACCGCTCCCGACCGGATCCGGGCCTGCGCCCACGAGGCGTGCATCCTGCACTTCTTCGACACCTCGCGGAACGGCACCCGCCGCTGGTGCTCGATGGCGGTCTGCGGCAACCGCGCCAAGGCCTCCCGGCACTACGCCCGCACCAAGGAGGCGTGACGCCCCGATTGGGGCCGTTTCACCCCCCGTGGCGCATCGGGCCCCTTGGCGGGTTTCCGCCACGGGGCACATCCGCCCCCCATCAACTCTCCCCAAAACCCTGTCATTTGCGAAAGGCTGAGCGGTCATCCGGGACCGATATCCGGACCCTCTCCTTCACAGACAGGGATGCACATGGCCACCCCCCAGACCCAGGGCCCCATAGCCCGGTCGTCGGTGCCCGGACGGAGACGGGCGGCGCGCGTCGCGGCCGCCGCCGGTCTCGTCGCCGCGCTCGTCGCGGCCGGCACCGTGCCCGCCCTCGCCTCCGACGACCCGGGCGCCACTCCCCCGGTCAAGGCGGCGGACCCCGCCGACAAGCTCGGCGCCGTCGACGCCCAGCGCCTCACCGAGGCCCAGGCGAGCGGCGAGGCGAACGTCACCGTCCTCGTCGCCACCGCCCCCGGCGCCACCGAGCAGGTCGCCGCCCAACTGGACGCCGTCGCCGGCGCCTCGGTCGGCAAGCGGCAGGACGCGCTCGGCTACGTCCGCGCCACCCTGCCGACCGCCAAGGCCGAGGCGGCCATCAAGGCCGCGACCAAGCTCTCCTCGGTCCAGGCCGTCGACCTCCAGGCCGAGATCCCGCTCGACGACCCGCGTCCGGACGCGGGCGGCCCGACGGGCCCCGTCGAGGGCACCACCGTCGCGAAGGCGTACCCGGCCCCCGGCAAGAAGACCCCGGCGAAGAACCCGTACAACCCCTCCCACGAGACGGGCGCGGTCGACTTCGTCGAGAGCCACCCCAAGGCCGACGGCCGCGGCGTGACCATCGGCATCCTGGACTCCGGCGTCGACCTCGGCCACCCGGCCCTCCAGAAGACCACCACCGGCGAGCGCAAGATCGTCGACTGGGTGACCGCCACGGACCCGCTGACCGAGGGCGACGCCACCTGGCGCCCCCAGATCACCCCGGTCTCCGGCCCCGTCTTCACCGCCTCCGCGCAGAGCTGGAAGGCCCCCGCGGGCGCGCACCAGTTCAGCCGCTTCAGCGAGTCGATCACCGCGGGCGGCGACCCGGCCGGTGACGTCAACCGGGACGGCGACACCACCGACGTCTTCGGCCTGCTGTACGACCCGGCCGCCGGGACCGTCCGCGTGGACACCGACCAGAACAACGACTTCACGGACAACGCGCCGATGAAGCCGTACAAGGACGGGTACCAGATCGGGTACTTCGGCACCGACGACCCGGCCACCGAGGTCGTCGAGAAGACGCCGTTCGTCGTGGAGATCCGCAAGGACGTCCCGATGGATCCGGCCGGCGGCACCTGGGTCGGCAAGAAGGCCGACTTCGTCAACATCGGCCTCGTCGAGTCCTCGCACGGCACCCACGTCGCCGGCATCACCGCCGCCCACGGCCTCTTCGGCGGCCGGATGAACGGCGCGGCCCCCGGCGCGAAGATCGTCTCCTCGCGCGCGTGCACCTGGACCGGCGGCTGCACCAACACCGCCCTCACCGAGGGCATGACGGACCTCGTCGTCAACCGCGGCGTCGACATCGTCAACATGTCGATCGGCGGCCTGCCGCAGCAGAACGACGGCGACAACGTCCGCGCCCGCCTCTACACCCGCCTGATCGACCAGTACGGCGTCCAGTTGGTCATCTCGGCCGGCAACTCGGGCCCCGGCATCAACACGATCGGCGACCCCGGCCTGGCCGACAAGGTCCTCTCGGTCGGCGCGGCCGTCTCCAAGGAGACCTGGGCCGCCAACTACGGCTCGGCCGTCGACAAGAAGTACGCCATGTTCCCCTTCTCCTCGCGCGGCCCGCGCGAGGACGGCGGCTTCACCCCGACGATCACCGCCCCCGGCTCGGCCGTGAACACCATCCCGACCTGGCTGCCGGGCGCCGGCCTCGCCGAGTCGGGTTACGCGCTGCCCGCCGGCTACGGCATGCTCAACGGCACCTCGATGTCCTCGCCGCAGGCGGCGGGCGCGAGCGCGCTGCTGATCTCGGCCGCCAAGCAGAAGGGCATCGAGCTCTCCCCGCTCACCCTGCGCACGGCGCTGACCTCCACCGCCCAGCGGATCCCCGGTGTCGCCGCGCACGAGCAGGGCGCCGGCCGCATCGACATCGAAGAGGCGTGGGAGTCCATCAAGGACGGCGCCACGGCCCACGACTACACGGTGCAGGCCCCGGTCGACACCGTGATCTTCCCGGCCCCGCGCACCGGCACCGGCGTGTACGACCGCGAGGGCGACCTCAAGGTCGGCCAGAAGCGGGTCTACGACGTCGTCGTCACCCGCACCAGCGGCCCGGACCGCCCGGTCCGGCACGACCTGGACCTCAAGTACAACGACGGCACCTTCCGCATCGTCAGTGACGACCGGATCTACCTGCCGCTGAACAAGCCGGTCACCGTCAAGCTCCAGGCCAAGGCGTCCTCCGCGGGCGTGCACAGCGTCATCCTGGAGGCCGACGACGAGCGCACCGAGGGCGTCGACAAGCAGATCCTCGCCACCTCGGTCGTCGCGAGCGACCTGACCGCCCCGGTCTACGGCTACACCGCCAGGGGCTCCGTGCAGCGCAACAGCACCACCTCCCACTTCGTCACCGTGCCCCCGGGCGCCAAGACGCTGGAGGTCTCGCTGTCCGGTCTGAAGGAGAAGAGCCAGACCCGGTTCATCGCGATCCACCCGGTCGGCGTCCCCGTCGACCCGACCGCGACCACGGGCTGCTACCCGCACTACAACCCGGCCAACACCTGCCGTCCGGACCTGCGCTCCTACCCGAACCCGACGCCGGGCGTCTGGGAGGTCGAGGTCGAGGCCCGCCGTACGTCGCCGGACCTGGACAACCCGTACACGCTGGGCGTCGCGGCCCTCGGCGTCGACTTCGACCCGGCCGTCCAGACCGTCCCGGAGGCGAAGGTCGGCACCCCGGCCCCCGTCCAGTGGAAGGTCACCAACCGCTTCGCGGGCCTCGAGGGCACCCTCAAGGCCGGCTCCCTCGGCTCCCGGAAGACCGAGACGCCGACCATCCAGCACCACGAGACGCAGACCCGGACCGTCACCATCGGCGAGGGCGTCGAGCGGCTCGACATCGGCATCGGCAACACCTCCGACAAGGCCGCCGACCTCGACCTGACCGTCCTGCTGGACGGCAAGCAGGTCGCGCAGGCCGCCGACGGCGACTCGGAGGAGGCCGTCTCCCTGGTGAAGCCGGCCGCGGGCACGTACACCGTCGTGATCGACGGCTACTCGGTCCAGGCCGCGGGCGGCACCACGTACGACTACAAGGACGTGTACTACTCGTCCGCGCTCGGCACCGTGAAGGTCGACGGCTCGAAGCCGGCCGCCCTGCCCAACGGCGGGTCCGCCGCGGTGACGGCCGAGGTCGTCGTCGCCGGCCCCGCTCCCGAGGGACGCCAGTTCTTCGGCGAGGTGCAGCTCGTCAACGCCCGCGGCACCGTCGCGGGCACCGGCAGCGTCGTGATCGGCGCGGTCACTCCGTAACACCGTGTGACGGGGAGGGGCGGGTGCCGGTCACGGCGCCCGCCCCTCCCCCGCTTTCGTCCGGACCTTGGACAATGGATTGGACAAGGCGGCCGTGTTCGCCCGCATGATGGAAGGGCAGCACCCCGCCCATACGTCCCCATGAGCACGGAGGAGTCCCCGTGAAGGTCGGAATCGTCGGAGCCACCGGTCAGGTCGGCACAGTCATGCGCAGCATCCTGACCGAGCGCAAGTTCCCGCTCGACGAGCTGCGGCTCTTCGCCTCCGCCCGCTCCGCCGGCACCGTCGTGGACGGCATCACGGTCGAGGACGCCTCCACCGCCGACTACACCGGCCTGGACATCGTGCTCTTCTCCGCCGGCGGCGCCACCTCCAAGGCCCTCGCCGAGAAGGTCGCCTCCCAGGGCGCCGTCGTGATCGACAACTCCTCCGCCTGGCGCCGCGACCCCGAGGTCCCCCTCGTGGTCTCCGAGGTGAACCCGCACGCGGTCAAGGACCGCCCCAAGGGCATCATCGCCAACCCGAACTGCACCACGATGGCCGCGATGCCGGTCCTCAAGCCGCTCCACGAGGAGGCCGGGCTCGTCGCCCTCGTCGCCACCACCTACCAGGCCGTCTCCGGCTCGGGCGTGGCCGGTGTCGCCGAGCTGGACGGCCAGGTCAGGGCCGTCGCCGAGGGCGCCGCCGCGCTCGCCCACGACGGCGGGGCCGTCGACTTCCCCGAGCCCGGCGTGTACAAGCGCCCGATCGCCTTCAACGTGGTCCCGCTGGCCGGCTCGATCGTCGACGACGGCACCTTCGAGACCGACGAGGAGCAGAAGCTCCGCAACGAGTCCCGCAAGATCCTGGAGATCCCGGAGCTCAAGGTCTCCGGCACCTGCGTGCGCGTCCCGGTCTTCTCCGGCCACTCCCTCCAGGTCAACGCCCGCTTCGAGCGCCCCCTCGGCGTCGAGCGCGCCCACGAGCTGCTCGAGGGCGCCGAGGGCGTCGAGCTGTCCGAGATCCCGACCCCGCTCCAGGCGGCCGGCAAGGACGCCTCGTACGTCGGCCGCATCCGCGTGGACGAGACCGTCGACAACGGCCTCGCGCTCTTCGTCTCCAACGACAACCTGCGCAAGGGCGCGGCGCTGAACGCCGTGCAGATCGCGGAGCTGGTCGCGGCCGAGCTCAAGGGCTGACGACCCCGCGGGGCGCGTACGGCCGGAGGGGCGGTTTCCCGTGGTGGGAGCCGCCCCTCCGGCACGTCCGCGCGTGCCCGGGCCCCTCCTTCGAACCGGACGGCCGAACGGCGGCGGGCCGTGGAAATGTGCCGTGCGCCACGGAGCCGCCCCGTGGAAGGATGGGTCCAATCGTCATGAAACAGAGGAGTTGACCGGGTGCCTGGTACGAACCTGACCCGTGAAGAGGCCCGGCAGCGGGCGGCGCTGCTGACCGTGGACGCGTACGAGGTCGAACTCGACCTCTCCGGTGCGCAGGAGGGCGGCACCTACCGGTCCGTCACCACCGTCCGCTTCGATTCCGCCGAGGCGGGCGCCGAGACCTTCGTCGACCTCGTCGCCCCCGCCGTCCACGAGGCCGTCCTGAACGGGCACGCCCTGGACGTCGCCGCCGTCTTCCGCGACTCGCGGATCGCGCTGCCGCACCTGCGGGAGGGCCGCAACGAGCTCAAGGTCGTCGCGGACTGCGCGTACACCAACACCGGTGAGGGCCTGCACCGCTTCGTCGACCCGGTCGACGACCAGGCCTATCTGTACACCCAGTTCGAGGTGCCGGACGCGCGGCGCGTGTTCGCCTCCTTCGAGCAGCCCGACCTCAAGGCGACCTTCCGGTTCACCGTGAAGGCCCCGGCCGGGTGGAAGGTCATCTCGAACTCGCCGGCGCCGGAGCCGAAGGACGACGTGTGGGCGTTCGAGCCCACGCCCCGGATCTCCACGTACATCACGGCCCTGATCGCCGGTCCGTACCACTCGGTGCACTCCACGTACGAGAAGGACGGGCAGACCGTCCCGCTCGGCATCTACTGCCGTCCGTCGCTCGCCGAGTTCCTCGACGCGGACCACATCTTCGACGTCACGCGCCAGGGCTTCGACTGGTTCCAGGAGAAGTTCGCGTACGACTACCCCTTCGCCAAGTACGACCAGCTCTTCGTGCCGGAGTTCAACGCGGGCGCGATGGAGAACGCGGGCGCGGTCACCATCCGCGACCAGTACGTCTTCCGCTCGAAGGTGACGGACGCGGCGTACGAGCGGCGGGCCGAGACCATCCTGCACGAGCTCGCCCACATGTGGTTCGGCGACCTCGTGACCATGGAGTGGTGGAACGACCTGTGGCTGAACGAGTCGTTCGCCACCTACACCTCGGTCGCCTGCCAGGCCGCCGTGCCCGGCACCCGCTGGCCGAACGCCTGGACCACCTTCGCCAACGCGGAGAAGACCTGGGCCTACCGCCAGGACCAGCTCCCCTCCACGCACCCGATCATGGCCGACATCAACGACCTGGAGGACGTGCTCGTCAACTTCGACGGCATCACGTACGCCAAGGGCGCCTCGGTCCTCAAGCAGCTCGTCGCCTACGTCGGCCAGGACGAGTTCTTCAAGGGCGTGCAGGCGTACTTCAAGGCGCACGCCTTCGGCAACACGCGCCTGTCGGACCTGCTGGGCGCCCTGGAGAAGACCTCGGGCCGCGACCTGACGGCCTGGTCGAAGGCGTGGCTGGAGACGGCCGGCATCAACGTCCTGCGCCCGGAGATCGAGACCGAGGCGGACGGCACCGTCACCGCCTTCGCGGTCCGCCAGGAGGCCCCGGCGCTGCCCGCCGGCGCCAAGGGCGAGGCGGTCCTGCGTCCGCACCGGATCGCGATCGGCTTCTACGACCTGGACGAGACCGGCCGCCTCGTGCGCACCGACCGCCTGGAGCTGGACATCGCGGCGGACGGGCGGACCGAGGTGCCGCAGCTCGTCGGCAAGAAGCGCCCGGCGGTCGTCCTCCTCAACGACGACGACCTGTCGTACGCCAAGGTCCGTCTCGACGACGTGTCCCTGGCCAACGTCACGGCGCACCTGGGCGACTTCGCCGAGTCGCTGCCGCGCGCGCTGTGCTGGGCCTCGGCCTGGGACATGACCCGCGACGGCGAGCTGGCCACCCGCGACTACCTGGAGCTGGTGCTCTCGGGCATCGCCAAGGAGTCGGACATCGGCGTGGTGCAGTCGCTCCAGGGCCAGGTCAAGGCGGCCCTCGACCTGTACGCGGCGCCGGAGTGGCGCGAGGCCGGGCTCTCCCGCTGGACCGAGGCGACGCTCGCGCACCTGCGCGCGGCCGAGCCGGCGAGCGACCACCAGCTCGCGTGGGCGCGCGCCTTCGCGGCGACCGCCCGCACCCCGCAGCAGCTCGACCTGCTCGCGGCCCTCCTGGAGGGGCGCGAGACGATCGAGGGCCTGGCGGTGGACACCGAGCTGCGCTGGGCGTTCGTGCAGCGGCTCGCGGCGACCGGGGACTACGACGAGGCGGAGATCGCGGCCGAGCTGGAGCGCGACCGCACGGCGGCGGGCGAGCGGCACGCGGCGACCGCGCGGGCGGCCCGTCCGACGGAGGCGGCGAAGGCGGAGGCCTGGGCGTCGGTCGTCGAGGACGACAAGCTGGCGAACGCCGTGCAGGAGGCCGTGATCGGCGGCTTCGTCCAGTCCGACCAGCGCGAGCTGCTCGCCCCGTACACGGCGAAGTACTTCGCGGCGGTCAAGGGCGTCTCGGAGACCCGCAGCCACGAGATGATCCAGCAGATCGTGGTCGGCCTCTACCCGACGCTCCAGGTCTCGCGGGAGACGCTGGACGCGACGGACGCGTGGCTGGAGGAGCACCGGCCGGCTCCGGCGCTGCGGCGTCTGGTGACGGAGTGCCGCGCGGGCGTCGAGCGCGCCCTGAGGGCGCAGGCGGCGGACTCGGCGGCGGCGGTCTGAGAGCGGTAGGCCGTACGTGAGAAGGGGCGCCCTCCCCGGTGGGGCGCCCCTTTTCCGTGCCTCGGCGTCGGTTTCCCGTGCCTTTTGGCGGTCGGCTTCTCCGTGCCCCGCCGGTCAGCCGCCGAGGGCCGTGTACCGGGCGCGCAGGTCGGCCGCGCCCTGTTCCGTCAGCGTGCCGTGGAGCCGCATCCGGGCGACGCCGCCGTCGGGGAAGGCGTCCAGGCGCACGTGGGTGACGACGGCCCGGGCGGGCAGCTTGAAGCGGTGCAGGGTGTCGGGCTGGAGCCGGGTCCTGGGGATGATCTCGAACCACTCGCCCGTCTCGCCGTTGCGGCCCTGGAGGGCGACCCAGCCCGCCGAGTTGCCCTTGAGGTAGGCGGTGTCGATCTCGACGGCGCGGACGGCGCCCTGGGCGGCGAGCCGGAAGCGCACCCAGTCGTTGGTGTCGCGGACCCGGCGGCGGCGGTTCTCCCAGCCGTCGTCCATCTTGCGGGAGGTGCCGGGCAGGATGATCTGGGTGGGCGAGGAGTAGAACCGGTCCGAGGCGTCCTCGTACGTGCCGCCGTTCAGTACGGAGACCAGGTCGAGGGTGCCGAGGAGCTCCAGCCACTCGGGGTCGGGCACGACCTCGCCGTGGACGCGGAGGCGGGCGACGCCGCCGTCGGGGTGCTGGCAGAGGCGGACGTGGGTGAAGCGGCGCTCCGCGTCGATCGCGAAGCCGTTGGCGGCGTGGCCGCGGACGGGGGTGGGCGGGACGAGCTCCTCCCACTTCGCGTCGAGGAGTTCGGCCGGGCTCGGGCTGCCCTCGACCGCGGTGGCCTGGACCGACACCTTCTGCGGGTAGTTGCCGCGGAAGTGGGCGGTGTCGACGACGATCCCCCGGACGACGCCGGGGGCGCCGAGGCGGACGATCGCCCAGTCGTGGTCCTCGGGGGCGGGGAAGACGTTCTCGGCGTCGGCGCCGCGGCGGCGGCGGGTCTCCCAGCCGTCCATGACCTTGCCCTTGTGGCCGAAGCGCTCGGGGTCGAAGACGGCGCGCTCGCGGACGAGGAGGTTCTCCCGCTCGGCGAAGAACTCGTCGTTGGCGGCGACGACCCCGGCGCCGAGGCGGCGGTCGGCGAGGTCGACGAGCTCGGTGAACGGGAAGTCCCCGGTGCGGTAGTCGGCGTAGGGGTCTCCGCCCGTGTAGGGGGCGGCGTCGTTGGCGTGCGGGTCCTGGTGCGTGTCGAAGTCGCTCATGGACCGACCTTCCCGCGTGGCCGGTGTCCAGGTCCATCGAATGTTTTCGACGGTGTCGTTCAGTTCTGCTGAACGGTTTCGCGTTCCGCCGCCGCCCGGCGGAGCGCGGTCAGGACCCGGGACACCGCCGGGCCCTCCTCGGCCCCGCCGCGTACCGCCGCGACGACGTGGCGGCGGGGCTGGTCGGCGGAGAGGACGCGCATGACGACCCCGCCGACCCCACCGGCCCCACCGCCGCCCCGGCGTTCGGCGGAGGCCATGCGGGGCACGAGCGCGATCCCCATCCCGGCCTCGACCATGGCGAGGATCGCGGTCCAGCCCGCGGCGCTGTGGGCCTGCTCCGGCACGAAGCCGGCGGCCTCGCAGGCGGCGGTGGTGATCTCGGACCAGGGGCCCGAGCCGCCGTAGATCCAGGGTTCGGCGGCGAGGTCGGCGAGCCGCAGGCCGGGGGCGTCGGCGAGCGGGTGCCCGGCGGGCAGGGCCACGTCGAGCGGGTCGGCCAGCAGCGGCACCCGGCCGAACCTGGAATCGCGGGCGGAGGGCGCGTGGGCGGCGAGCGAGAGGGCGAGGTCGACCTCGCCGGCCGCGAGCAGCTCGTACGCCTCCGCCGCCTCGGCCTCCCGGATCCGGACGTCGAGCCGGGGGTGGGCGGTCCGCAGGTGCCGTACGGCGGGGACGACGAGGGCGGGCACGGCGGTGGAGAAGGCCGCCACCCGCACCCGTCCGGCCTCGCCCCGCAGGTAGCCGTCGAGTTCGGCGTCGGCGCGCTCCAACTGCGCGAAGACCGCCTCCGCGTGGCGCAGCACCAGGTGGGCGGCGTCGGTGAGCCGAACGCGGCGGCCCTGGGCCTCCAGGAGCCGGACGCCGAGCTGCTTGGAGAGGTTGGCGAGCTGCTGCGAGACGGCCGAGGGGGTCATGAGCAGGGCCTCCGCGGTCGCGGTGACGGTGCCGCGGTCGCGGAGGGTGCGGAGGATCCGGAGCTTCTTGATGTCCCACTCGGTCATGGACGCAACCTATCGGGACACCTCCGAAACCTCCGGTCCGGCCGAAGCTTCCTGATCTTTTCGTTCGGCTTCGTCGAAGGTTTCGGCTTCGGTCTCCACCGGGATCCCGGGCGTACGGGGGCTCATCTGGCCCGCCAGCGTGGCGCCGAGGGCGATCGCCATGCCGAGGAGCTGGACCGGGCCGAGCGCCTGGCCGAGCGCCGCCCAGCCGATGATCGCGGCGGTGACGGGCGAGAGGGGGCCGAGGAGGGTGAGGGAGGAGGCGCTCAGCCGCTCGATGCCGCGGAACCAGAGGACGTACGAGAGGGCGGTGTTGCCGAGGGCCAGGTACGCGTAGCCGGCCAGGTTCGTGCCGGTCAGGGCCGGCGGGGCGCCCTCGACCAGGAGGGCGATCGGCAGGATGACGAGGCCGCCCGCGGTGAGCTGCCAGCCGACGGCGGTGAGGGCGCCGACGCCCTCGGGGCGGCCCCAGCGCTTGGCGAGGACGACGCCGGCCGACATGGAGAGGGCGGAGAGCAGTCCGGCGACCACGCCGACGAGGTCGAGCGCGGCCCCGGCCTTCAGGACCACGAGGCTGACGCCGAAGGCGGCGGCGACGGCGGTGACCAGGGCCCGGACGGTGGGCCGGTCGCCCAGGAGGAGGGCGGCGAGGCCGACGACGAAGAGCGGGCCGACGGAGCCGACGACGGCGGCGACGCCGCCGGGGAGCCGGTAGGCGGCGAGGAAGAGCAGCGGGAAGAAGGCGCCGATGTTGAGGACGCCGAGGACGGCGGCCTTCCCCCACCAGGCGCCCGTCGGGAGCTTGCGGGTGAGCCCCAGGAGCAGGAGCCCGGCGGGCAGGGCGCGCATCAGACCGGTGAAGAGGGGCCGGTCGGGCGGCAGGAACTCGGTGGTGACGTAGTAGGTGGAGCCCCAGGAGATCGGGGCGAGGGAGGTCAGGGCGACGAAGGCGGCCCGGTGGGACGTGACGGCCTGGTGGGACATGCGGGTTCCCCCTGGAGACGAGTGCCGGTGCGCCGTGTTCCGGCGTTCCGGGCGGCGGGGCCCGGTCCGACCGGTTCGGCTCGGCTTGGGTCGGCTCGTTGGATCGGCTTGGCTTGGCGTTAATTAACTTAGCACTAAGCTACTTACACGCAAGCTACTTTCTTGCCGTCGCGTCCCGCGGGAAGGGAGACTGTGCGCATGGACACGAAGACCCCCGGCCCGGGCCCCGCCCACGACGCCGTCGACGCCATCACCGACCAGTGGGCGGCCGTCCGGTCCGACCTGGACACGGTGCCGATGGCCGTCTTCGGCCGGATCTACCGGCTGGCGAACGCCATGGGCGACCGGGTGACCAGGGCGTACGCGCCCCACGGCGTGGCGCGCGGGGAGTTCGACGTGCTCGCGACCCTGCGCAGGTCCGGGGAGCCGTACACGCTCTCGCCGCGCGAGCTGTCCGCCACGCTGATGATCACCACGGGCGGCATGACGGGCCGTCTCGACCGTCTGGAGAGGGCCGGGCTGCTCAGCCGCAGCCCCGACCCGAACGACCGGCGCGGGCTGCGGGTCACGCTCAGCGAGCGCGGCCGGGAGCTGGTGGACCGGGCGGTCGCGGACGGCCTCGCGGAGCAGCGGGCGGCCCTGGAGGCGGCGCTCGACGCGGAGGAGGCGGAGCAGTTGGCCGGGCTGCTGCGCAAGTTGCTCGCGACGACGGCGGCGTGAAGCGGGCGCGGTCGCGGGCGTCTGCGGGCGCGCGAAGGCGCCGCACGGTACGTCGGTACCGTGCGGCGCCCTCGACGGAGCCGGAGGAAGGAGTTACGCCTTCTTGGACTTGTCGAGCACCATCACCAGGCCGGTGATGACCAGGAACAGCACCAGCGGGGCGGCCACGAACAGGCCGAGGGTCTCGACGACCTCCAGCTTGGGGGCCGGGTCGTCACCGTCGTCGCGGGTGAGCGCGAGCGCGGGGGACGACATGAGCAGCATCATCAGCGTCGTACCGGCCGCGACGGCGCCGGCGCGCAGGGCGTTCTTCTTGTCCACGGTGCAAACGTAGCGAACGCCTAAACGCGCCGCGCGCCCGGGGGTGCCGTACGGGCGTGCAGCTCGCTCAGGAGGGCGTGCGCCCGGGGCGAGGCGGCGAGCCGCTCCAGGGTGAGCGGCTGCCCGTCGGGGCCCGCGACCGGCAGCCGCCAGTTGGGGTACTCGTCCCAGGTGCCCGGCAGGTTCTGCGGTCGGCGGTCCCCCACGGCGTCCGGCAGCCAGACCCCGACCATCCGGGCCGGGGTGGCGAGCAGGTACCGGTGGACGGCCCGGATCTCGGCCTCCTCCCCCGGACCCTCCGGGAGCAGTCCGAGCCGCTCGAACAGGCCGCGCCACTCGGCGGTCTCGGCCCGGTCCGCCACCCGCTCGCGCTCCAGGTCGCCGGGGAGCAGCCCGAGCCGGTGCCGCAGCACGACGTGGTCGCCGGAGAGCCGGGCGGCGGTGGAGGGCAGGTCGTGGGTGGTGGCGGTGGCCACGCACTCCGCGCGCCACTCCTCCGGGGGCAGCGGGCGGCCGGTGCCCGCCCAGTCCCGCTCGAACCAGAGCACGGAGGTCCCGAACACCCCGCGCCGCGCCAGCTCCTCCCGCACCCCCGGCTCGACCGTGCCGAGGTCCTCGCCGATGACCAGGGCCCCGGCGCGGTGCGCCTCCAGGACGAGGACGGCGAGCATCGCCTCGGCGTCGTACCGGACGTACGTGCCCTCGGTGGGCTCGCGGCCCTCCGGCACCCACCAGAGCCGGAAGAGGCCCATCACGTGGTCGATGCGCAGCGCGCCCGCGTGGCGCAGGAGTTCGCGCAGGAGCCCGCGGTACGGGGCGTAGCCAGCGGCGGCGAGGGCGTCGGGCCGCCAGGGCGGCAGGCCCCAGTCCTGGCCCCGGGCGTTGAAGGCGTCGGGCGGGGCGCCGACCGACATGCCGGCGGCGAAGGCCTCCTGGCCGGCCCAGGCGTCCGAACCCTCCGGGTGGACCCCGACCGCCAGGTCGTGGACGATCCCGACCGCCATCCCGGCCTCGCGGGCGGCCCCGGCGGCGTCCGCGAGCTGCCGGTCCGTCAGCCAGGCGAGCCGGCAGTGGAAGTCGACGCGGGCGGCCAGGGCGGGATCGGCGCGCACGGCCGCCTCCGCAGCGCGCGGGGTGCGCAGCGCCTCGGGCCAGGAGCGCCAGTGGGGGCCGTGCCGCTCGGCGAGGGCCTGGTAGGTGGCGTGGTCCTCCAGGGCACGGCCCCGCCCGGCCAGGAAGTCGTGGAAGTCGGCGCGCCGGCCGGGGCCGAGGTCCACGCTCGTGAGGAGCAGCTCCAGGGCCCGCCGCTTGACCTCCCAGACCGCGTCCCGGTCGATCAGGGCGCCCTTGCCGAGGACCCGCTCGCGCAGTTCGGCCGCGTCGGCGAGGATCCGGTCCAGCTCCTCGCGGCGCTCGGGGCCGATCAGGGCGTACTCGGGGATCTCCTCGATCCGCAGGTGGACGGGGTCCGGGAAGCGGCGCGAGGAGGGGCGGTACGGGGAGGGGTCGGCGGGCGCGCCGGGCACGCCCGCGTGGAGCGGGTTGACCTGGACGAACCCGGCGCCGTGCCGTCGGCCCGCCCAGGTGACGAGCTCGCGCAGGTCGCCGAGGTCGCCCATGCCCCAGGAGCGGGTGGAGAGCAGCGAGTAGAGCTGGACGAGGAGGCCGTACGCGCGCCGGTCCGGCCCGGGTACGCGCGCGGGGCTCACGATCAGGGTGCCGGTGGCCGTGCGCCCGTCGGGGGCCTCGGCCTCGACCGTGTGGACGCCGAGGGGCAGCTCCGACCAGTCCTCGCCGATGACGACGGCGCCGTCCTCGGTGACGACCTGGAGGCGGGTGCCGGGCGGGAGGTGGGACGGGGGGCGGAGGGGGGCGTCCCCGAGGTGCGCGGGGAGTTGCGCTTGCGGGTCGGCCCCTTCGCGCGGGCCGGTCCCCTCGCGTAGGTCGGTCCCCCCGCACGGGCCGGCCTCCTCGCGCGGGGCGGCGCCGGGGCCGTCGCTCCCGTCCCCGGTCCGCCAGTGGACCAGGGTCGGGGGCAACAGGCGCTCCCGGTCGGCGCGTTCCGCCGCTTCGAGGGCGGCCGCGACCGCCTCCGGCGTGGACGCGTCCACGCCCAGGGCGGCGAGGACGGCCACCACGGTGGTCTCCGGCACGGGCACGTCGCCGCCGTCGGCGGGGCTGTGGACGGTGGCGACGCCGTGACGGGCGGCGAGACGGGCCAGGGTCACTTCACACTCCGGGGGACTCCGGGCCGCCCGCGTCGACGGGGGCGGTGGGTTCGCTGGTCAGAGGGGCCTCCGCGGTCAGCGGGGGCTCGCTGGTGAGGGGGGACGCGTCGGGCAGCGGCGGTTCGCTGGTGAGCGGTTCGCCGGCGGGCGCCGACTGCTGCGGAATCCGTATCCGTCCGTTGCGGGCGGTCGTGGTCACGGGGGTCTCCCGGTTCGTCTCGACAGGTGGGACCTGGACAACGACTGAGCCATACCCACCGCACCTCGTTTTACCGGCGGAAGGTGACGAAGTGACGTCACCTCGCCGACGAGCCACCGGGCAAAGCCGACACATCGGCCATGCGCATTGACACTCGCGTGCGACGGGTGGTGGGCTCGTGACCGACTCGTGACCAACCGGCGGAGCGGCCGGCCCTGCCGAAGGGAGACCCCGTGCACCTCGGGCGCAGCAGGCGCACCGCGACGGCCGTCGCCGCCGCGGTCATCGGCGGCCTCCTCGGCGGGGGCGTCCCGGGGGCGGCACAGGCGCTCCCGAGGGTGCCGGCCGCCCCCGCGGCTCCCACGCCCTCGCGGACCTCCGCGGTCCCGGCCCCTCCCGCGCCTTCACGGATCCCCGCGAACCCGAAGGCCTCCGCCTCTCCCCCGGCGGGCTCCCCGGCTTCTCCGGCGAGCGCCGCCCCCGACTCCGCGCGCGTGCCCGCCGTCTGGCCCCGGCCGCAGTCCCTGGCCGGCTCCGGGCCCTCCGTACGGCTCGGGGACGAGGTGACGCTGCTCGCGGACGCCGACGCCGATCCGTACGCCCTCGCCGCCCTGCGCGAGCTGCTGCGGGCGGCCGGGGTGCGGACCGTCCACACCGGGCTGCCCGGCCGGGGACCGGTGGTCCGGGCCGCCGGGCCCGCCGGGGAGGGCGCGGAGGAGGCGCTGACCGCCCTGGGCGTCCCCGAGCGCTTCGACCTGCCGCGCGGCGGCTACCGGCTCGCCACGGGCCGGTTCGGGGGGCGGGAGACCGTCGTCCTGGACGGGGTCGGCGAGGACGGTCTGTTCCACGCCGTGCAGACGCTGCGTCAGCTCCTCGGCTCCGACCGCGAGGTGCCCGGGGTCGTCGTCCGGGACTGGCCCGGCACGGCCGAGCGCGGCGTCACCGAGGGCTTCTACGGGAGCCCGTGGACCCGGGAACAGCGGCTCGCGCAGCTCGACTTCCTGGGCCGGACCAAGCAGAACCGCTATCTGTACGCGCCCGGGGACGACCCGTACCGCCAGCTCCAGTGGCGGGAGCCCTACCCGGCCGCGCAGCGGGCGGAGTTCCGCGCGCTCGCGGAGCGGGCCCGCGCCAACCACGTGACGCTCGGCTGGGCCGTGTCGCCCGCTCAGTCCATGTGCCTGGCCTCGTCCGCCGACGTGGCGGCGCTGACCCGGAAGCTCGACGACATGTGGGCGCTCGGGGTGCGCTCCTTCCAGCTCCAGTTCCAGGACGCCTCGTACGACGAGTGGCACTGCTCCCGGGACGCCGACGCCTTCGGGCGGGGCCCCGAGGCCGCTGCCGCCGCCCACGCGCGCGTGGCGAACACGGTCGCCCGGCACCTGGCCGAACGGCACCCGGACGGCGAGCCGCTGACGGTGATGCCGACGGAGTACTACCAGGACGGGTCGACCGCGTACCGGACGAAGCTCGCCGAGGCGCTCGACGCGGACGTGCGGGTGGCGTGGACCGGGGTCGGCGTCGTGCCGCGCACGATCACCGGCGGCGAACTGGCCGGCGCTCGGAGGGCGCTGGACCACCCGCTGGTCACCATGGACAACTACCCGGTCAACGACTACGCGCAGGACCGGCTGTTCCTCGGTCCCGCGACGGGCCGGGAGCCGGCCGTGGCCGCCGGTTCCGCCGCCTACCTCGCCCACGCCATGGAACAGGCGACCGCCTCCCGCGTGCCGCTGTTCACCACCGCCGACTACGCCTGGAACCCGAAGGGCTACCGGCCCGAGGAGTCCTGGCGGGCCGCCGTCGACGACCTCGCGGGCCCGGACCCGGCCGCCCGCGAGGCGCTGCGGGCGCTCGCCGGGAACGGTGCCTCCTCGATCCTCGCCCCGGCGGGCGAATCGGCCTATCTGAAGCCGCTCCTGGCCGCCTTCTGGGACGCCCGCGCGGGCGCGGACAAGGGTGCGCGGGAGCGGGCGGCGCGCGCGCTGCGGGACGCCTTCACCGTGATGCGCCGGGCCCCCGAACGGCTCACGGCCACCGCGGGCGGCACCTTCGACGACGAGACGGGGCCGTGGCTGGAGCAGCTCTCCCGGTACGGCCTGGCGGGCGAGCGGGCGGTCGACGTGCTGCTCGCCCAGGGGCGCGGCGACGGCGCGGCGGCCTGGCGGGCGCAACTGGAGCTCGAAGGGGCGCGGAAGGCCCTGGACACGAGCCGGGTGACGGTCGGCGCGGGGGTCCTCGACCCGTTCCTCACGCGCGTGGCGAAGGAGGCGGCGGCCTGGACCGGTACCGACCGGACCCCGGCGGCGCGGACCGAGCGGGCCCCCGGTTCGTACACCGTGCGGCTCGACCGGGCGCGGTCCGTGGAGTCCCTGACGGTGCTCGCCGAACCGGGCCCGGACGGCGGCCGCGCGGGCACGGACGCGCGCGTGGAGGCGTACGTCCCCGGTGAGGGGTGGCGCCCGCTCGGCCCGCTGTCGTCGTCGGGGTGGACGCAGACCGACCTCAAGGGGCTGCGGGCCGAGGCGCTGCGGGTCGCGTGGAGCGAGGGGGCCCCGGCCCCCGCGGTGCGCTCCCTGGTGCCGTGGTTCGCGGACGGGCCGCGCGCCGGGGTCGCCCTGGCCCGCACGGAGACGGACGCGGAGATCGGCGGCCCGGCGCAGCGGGTGGACGTGGAGCTGACGGGCCGGCGCGCGGGCGGGGTGAGCGGGCCGCTGACGGCGAGGGCCCCGAAGGGGATCGCGGTCCGGCTGCCGAAACAGGCGGCGGTGGAGCGCGGCGCCCGCACGCGCGTGCCCCTGGAGGTGTCGGTGGCGGCGGACGTGCCGGCCGGCGCGTACCGGGTGCCGGTGTCCTTCGCGGGCGAGGAGCGGGTCCTGACGGTCCGGGCCTTCCCCCGTACGGCGGGCCCCGATCTGGCGCGGACGGCGACGGCCTCCTCGTCGGGCGACGAGACCCCCGACTTCCCGGCCTCCTCGGCCGCGGACGGCGATCCCGCCACCCGCTGGTCCTCCCCGGCGGAGGACGGCGCCTGGTGGCAGCTCGAACTGCCCGCGCCGGCCCGGATAGGGCAGGTGGTGCTGCACTGGCAGGACGCGTACGCCTCCCGCTACCGCGTCCAGGTCTCGGCGGACGGCCGGGTGTGGCGCACGGCGGCGACGGTCGCGGAGGGCAGGGGCGGCCGGGAGTCGGTCCGGATGGACGCGGCGGACACGCGCTTCCTGCGGGTCCAGGGCGAGAAGCGGGCGACCCGCTTCGGCTACTCGCTCTGGTCGGTGGAGACGTACGCGGTGGCGCCGCCGGAGAAGCCGAAGACCCCGGCGGAGCCGAAGGTCCCGGAGAGGCCGAAGGCCCCCGAAGGGCCCGGGGCGGGGCGGCCGGAGAAGCCCGTGACGGCTCCGGAGGCCCCCGGAGCCCCCGGGACCGCGCCCCCGGGCGCGCCGGAGGAGCGGCCCGCCCCCTGAGGGACGTGCCGCAGGCCGTGCCGGAGGCTCCCGCGTACGCGAAAGGCCCGGTTCAACCCGTCGTGAGCGCCCCTACGGGGGTCTCCGCGACGGAGTCGATCCGGGCCATCACGTCCTCGGCGCCGTACGGCCGCAGGTACGGCAGCCAGCGCGGGTCCCGGTGGCCGGTTCCGATGATCCGCCAGGCCAGGCCGGTCGGCGGGGCCGGTGGGTGGCGCAGCCGCCATCCGAGCTCGCGCAGGTGCCGGTCGGCCTTGACGTGGTTGCAGCGACGGCAGGCGGCCACCACGTTCTCCCACGCGTGCGTGCCCCCGCGGCTGCGCGGGACCACGTGGTCGACGCTGGTCGCGACGGCCCCGCAGTACGCGCAGCGCCCGCCGTCGCGGGCGAAGAGGGCCCGGCGGGTCAAGGGAACGGGCCCCCGGTAGGGGACCCGCACGAAGCGCTTCAGCCGCACCACGCTGGGCGCGGGGACGACTTGGGTCTCGCTGTGCAGGAAGGCGCCGGACTCCTCGAGGCAGAGAGCCTTGTTCTCCAGGACGAGGACGAGTGCGCGGCGGAGCGGTACGACGCCGAGCGGCTCGTACGACGCGTTGAGGACCAGGACATGCGGCACGGATGCCTCCTATGGCGCCGGCGGCGCGTGGCTCGCGCCGGGACGAACTGCTCCCAGTCTCTCCTCATGCCTGGTCGGAGCGCCACCACGTATCGGTATCGGGGTGAGGGGCCCGGGGTGTTGTCGACCACACCGGGGGTCCCCGACCGCAACGGCATCCCCTTCTTCCTTCCCGGGTGAGGTCCGTCTCTCCCTCGAACGGGACGACGGGACCGCGTCCGGCGTCCCGTTACTGTGGATGGCCTGCGTACGCGATGCCTGGAGGTTGTCCCGTGTCCTGGTCCGCCCTGGCGGCTGCCACCGAACCCGAACCCATGCCGGTGACCCTGGACGAGGCCGCGGAGCGGGCCACCAGCGCCGCCACCTGGGTGGAGGAGAACTGGTCCACCTGGCTGAACACCGGCCTGCGCATCCTCCTGATCCTGGTCGTCGCGCTGCTCCTGCGGATGGCCGTCCGCCGGGCCCTGACGAAGCTGATCGAGCGGATGAACCGCTCGGCTCAGGCGGTGGAGGGGACGGCCCTGGGCGGTCTCCTCGTCAACACCGAGCGGCGGCGGCAGCGCTCGGAGGCCATCGGGTCGGTGCTGCGCTCGGTGGCGTCCTTCCTGATCCTGGGCACGGCGGGCCTGATGATCCTCGGCGCCTTCAAGATCGACCTGGCGCCGCTGCTGGCGTCGGCCGGTGTGGCCGGTGTGGCGATCGGTTTCGGCGCGCGGAACCTGGTGACCGACTTCCTCTCCGGCGTCTTCATGATCCTGGAGGACCAGTACGGCGTCGGCGACTCGGTCGACGCGGGCGTGGCCTCCGGCGAGGTCGTCGAGGTGGGTCTGCGGGTGACCAAGCTGCGCGGCGTGGACGGCGAGATCTGGTACGTGCGCAACGGCGAGATCAAGCGGATAGGGAACCTCAGCCAGGGCTGGGCGACGGCGGCCGTGGACGTGACGGTCCGGCCGACGGAGGACCTGGACCGGGTGCGGTCGGTGATCACCGAGGCGGCGGAGGCCATGGCCAAGGAGGAGCCGTGGAACGAGCGCCTGTGGGGTCCGGTGGAGGTCCTCGGCCTGAACGAGGTGCTGCTCGACTCGATGACGGTCCGGGTCGCGGCGAAGACGATGCCGGGCAAGGCGCTCGGCGTGGAGCGCGAGCTGCGCTGGCGGATCAAGCGGGGCCTGGACGAGGCCGGCATCCGGATCGTGGGCGGGCTCCCGGCCCCGGCTGAGGAGGCGGCGGCCGACCCGACGGCGGGCATGGCGGCCCCCTCGGTCTTCGCCAACGCGACCTCGCCGCAGTCGGCGGCGGCGACCCCGCTGCCGAAGGACCTCTCCAAGTAGGTCCCGGCGCTCTCCGGTAGACCCCCGCACTGTCCGGTGGATCCCGGCGCTATCTGTTCAAGCTCCCACCCGAGCCACCCGAAGCCCCCTCCGGCAACGATTCCGTCGCCTACGGGGGCTTCGCGCGTTCCCGGGTATTGACGGGCCGGTGACGGGCGACTTATTTTCCTTCCACTCAATAGGAAACTTTCCTAACAGTGCAAGGGCAGGTGCGCACCCCATGGCCGGTACGACTCCGGGGACCCCCGGCACGCCCCGCGTGCTGCGGGCCATGAACGACCGGGCCGCCCTGGACCTGCTCCTGGAGCACGGGCCGCTCTCGCGGACCCGGATCGGCAAGCTCACCGGGCTCTCCAAGCCGACCGCCTCCCAGTTGCTCGCCCGCCTCGAAGCGGCCGGGCTCGTCGTCGCCACCGGCACCACCGAGGGCCGCCCCGGACCGAACGCCCAGCTCTACTCGGTGAACGCGCGCGCCGCGTACGCCGCAGGCCTCGACGTCACCACCCGCCGCATCCGCGCCGCCGTCGCCGACGTCACCGGCGAGATCGTCGGCGAGGCCGAGCTGCCCACCCCCGGCCGCTCCGCCGCCGGGGTCGTCGGCCAGGTCACCGAGGCCCTCGACGGGGCCGTGAAGGCGGCCGGGATCGCCCGCGAGGACGTGCGGCGCCTGGTCATCGGCACCCCCGGCGCCTTCGACCCGGCCACCGGGCGCCTGCGGTACGCCTCCCACCTGCCCGGCTGGCACTCCCCCACCCTCCTGGAGGAGCTGGCCGCCGCCCTGCCGATGCCGTTCGAGTACGAGAACGACGTCAACCTCGTCGCCCTGGCCGAGCAGCGCCTGGGCGCCGCCCGGGGCCACTCCGACTTCGCCCTGCTCTGGAACGAGGAGGGCATCGGCGCCGCCCTCGTCCTGGGCGGGCGGCTGCACCGGGGCTTCACCGGCGGCGCCGGCGAGGTCGGCTTCATGCCCGTGCCCGGCACCCCGCTCGTGCGGCAGGTGGCCAAGGCCAACTCCGGCGGCTTCCAGGAACTCGCCGGGGTCCAGTCCGTGCCCCGGATCGCCCGCGCCCTCGGCATCGACACCCCCGAGCAGCCGTACGTGCCGGTGGCGTCCGGGCTGCTCGCGCACGCCGCCGGGGCGGCGGACGAGGACCCCCGGTACGCGGCCCTGCTCGACCGGTACGCCGAACGGGTCGCCATCGGCCTCTCCTCCGTCGTCGCGGTCCTCGACCCCGAGCTGATCGTGCTCTCCGGCGAGGTCCTCGTCTCCGGCGGCGAACCCCTGCGCGCCCGCGTGCAGTCCGCGCTCGCCGACCTGGCCGCCTCCCGGCCGCGCCTCGTCCTCGCCGCCGTGCCCCGGCGTCCCGTCCTGCGCGGGGCCCTCGAAAGCGCCCTCGCCGCCACCCGCGACGAGGTCTTCGACACGTCCCGCTGACCCCGCGTCCCCTCCGCCCCGCCCCAGGGAGAACCGTCATGCCCGTCCGCACGCGCAGAGCCGTCGCCGCGCTCGCCGCCACCGCCTCGCTCGCCCTCCTCGCCTCCGCCTGTACCGGCTCGGCGGACGACGCGGCCGCCGACGACCCGAACGCGAGGACGACCATCACCTTCTGGCACGGCTGGTCGGCGCCCGCCGAGGTCAAGGCGATCGAGGCGAACGTCGCCCGCTTCGAGAAGGCCCACCCGAACATCGAGGTGAAGCTCGTCGGCGGCATCAACGACGACAAGCTCGGCCAGGCCCTGCGCGCGGGCGGCTCGAACGGACCGGACGTCGTCTCCTCCTTCACCACGTCCAACGTCGGCAAGTTCTGCGCCTCGGGCGCCCTCGCGGACCTGAAGCCCTTCATAGAGAAGTCGAAGCTGGACCTGGACAAGACCTTCCCGAAGGTCCTCCAGGACTACACGCGGTTCGAGGGCCGGCGGTGCAGCCTGCCGCTGCTCTCCGACGCGTACGGGCTCTACTACAACAAGGACGCGTTCAGGGACGCCGGCCTGGACCCCGAGGCCCCGCCGAAGACCTGGTCCGAGTTCACCGAGGTCGCGAAGAAGCTGACCAAGCCCAAGGGCGACTCGTACGAGCGGCTCGGCTTCATGCCGACCTACCTCGGCTACGAGACGGTCGTCTCGCACTACATGTCGCAGTGGAAGCACGGCGGGTACTTCGACGCGGACGGGAAGTCGGCCGTCGCGAAGGACCCGGCGTTCGCCGCGATGATGACGTACCAGAAGTCCCTGGTGGACGCGCTGGGCGGGTTCCGGAAGCTCGACAGGTACCGCACGACCTTCGGTGACGAGTGGGGCCCCAAGCACCCCTTCCACACCGGCCAGGTCGCCATGCAGCTCGACGGCGAGTGGCGGCTGAAGTTCGCCGAGGACGCGAAGCCGGGCTTCGAGATCGGCGTCGCGCCGCTGCCGGTCGCGGACGACGAGGCGGCCGAGTACGGCAAGGGCTACCTCTCCGGCACGATCATGGGCATCGCGCCGCAGAGCCGGAAGCAGAACGCGGCCTGGGAGCTGGTGAAGTTCATGACCACGGACACCGACGCCGTGGTGGCCTTCGCCCACGACATCGGCAACGTGCCCTCCACCCTGGAGGCGCTGAAGTCCCCGAAGCTGGCGTTCGACCCGCGCTTCAAGACCTTCCTGGACATCGCCCGGCACCCCGCCTCCACCACCTCGGACGGCGCCGTCAACGGCTCCGCCTACCAGGACACCCTCCAGAAGTTCTCCCAGCGGTACGAGAAGGGCGAGGTCACGGACCTGAAGAAGGGGCTCGCCGACACCGCGGCCCAGATCGACCGCGACATCGCCGCGGCGAAGTGACGGCCGGACACCGCCCATGAGCACGGACACCCTGCCCGCGAAGGAGGCGGCCGCCCCTGCCGCCCCCTCCCCCGGGGGACGGAACACACTGCGGTCGAAGCGCCGCCGCGACGCCCTGCGCACCCTGGCGTTCCTGTCGCCCTGGCTGATCGGATTCGGCGTCTTCTTCGCCTATCCGCTCGTCTCCACCGTCTACTTCTCCTTCATGCGGTACGACGGCCTCAACCCGCCCGAGTGGCGGGGCCTCGACAACTGGTCGTACGTCTTCACCGACTTCCCGCAGTTCTGGCCGGCCCTGCGCAACACCCTCTGGCTCTGCGTCGTCATGGTCGCCTGCCGGGTCGTCTTCGGCCTCGGCACCGGCCTGCTGATCACCAAGATCAAGACGGGCGCCGGGATCTTCCGGACCCTCTTCTACCTGCCGTACCTGGCCCCGCCGGTGGCCGCCACGCTCGCCTTCGTCTTCCTGCTCAACCCCGGCACAGGACCGGTCAACGCGCTCCTGGAGGCGGTCGGCCTGCCCGCCCCCGCCTGGTTCAACGACCCGGCCTGGTCCAAACCGGCCCTCACCGCCCTCGCCGTGTGGGGCGTCGGCGACCTCATGGTCATCTTCATGGCCGCGCTGCTCGACGTGCCGAAGGAGCAGTACGAGGCCGCCGAACTGGACGGCGCCTCCCCCCGGCAGCGGTTCCGGCACATCACGCTGCCCAACATCGCGCCGATCGTCCTCTTCGCGGTGGTCACCGGGATCATCGGCGCGATGCAGTACTACACGCAGCCGATCGTGGCCTCCAAGGTCGCCTCGGGCGTGATGGGCGGCTCCGGCGTCACCTTCGTCCCCGGCTATCCGGACGACTCCACGCTCACCCTGCCGCAGCTCGTCCAGAGCCTCGGCTTCAGCCAGTTCAACTACGGCGCCTCCTGCGTGGTGGCCCTGGTGCTCTTCGTCTTCTCCATGGCCTTCACCGCGCTCCTGATGCGCCGGCGCGGCGGCCTGATCGGCTCGGGTGACTGAACCATGACGACCCTCACCGCCACCGCCCCGACCCCCGAGGGGAAGCGGGCCCGGCGCAAGGCGCTGCTGCACTGGATCGCCGTGCACGCGCTCGGCGTCGCCGCCGCCCTGTTCTTCGTGCTCCCGTTCGTCTTCGTGTTCCTGACCTCCCTGATGAGCGACCAGCAGGCGCTCACCCGGGACCTGACGCCGGACTCCTGGCACTGGGACAACTACGTCCGGGTCTTCGAGACCGAGGGCTTCCTCACCTGGTGGCGCAACTCCCTGCTGTACGCCGGGCTCGGCACCGTCCTCGTCGTGGTGTCCTCGGTCCCCGTCGCGTACGCGCTCGCCAAGTTCCGCTTCCGGGGCCGCCACCTGTCGATGCTGCTCGTCATCTCGATGATGATGCTGCCGCCGCAGGTCGTGATCATCCCCATGTACCTGTTCTGGGCGAAGCAGATGGACCTCTCCGGCACCCTGTGGCCGCTGATCGTCCCGATGGCGTTCGGGGACGCCTTCGCCGTCTTCCTGCTGCGCCAGTTCCTCCTCACGATCCCCGACGAGTACGTGGAGGCCGCCCGGATCGACGGGTGCGGCGAACTGCGCACCCTGCTCAGGATCGTGGTCCCGATGGCCAGGCCGGGGATCGCCGCCGTGGCCCTCTTCCAGTTCTTCTTCTGCTGGAACGACTACTTCGGGCCTCAGATCTACGCCTCCGAGAACCCCGGCGCCTGGACCCTGAGCTACGGCCTGGAGTCCTTCAAGGGCGCGCACCACACCGACTGGAACCTGACCATGGCCGCGACCGTCCTGGTCATGGCCCCCGTGATCCTCGTCTTCTTCTTCGCCCAGAAGGCGTTCGTCGAGGGAGTCACACTGACCGGAGTGAAGGGCTGAACCACACATGAAGCTCACTGTCGTGGGGGGCGGTTCCACCTACACCCCCGAACTGATCGACGGGTTCGCGCGGCTGCGCGACACCCTGCCGGTCACCGAACTCGTCCTCGTCGACCCGGCCGCCGACCGGCTCGACCTGGTCGGCGGACTCGCCCGGCGGATCTTCGCCAAACAGGGGCACGACGGGCGGATCACCACCACCTCCGACCTCGACGCCGGGGTCGAGGGCGCCGACGCCGTCCTGCTCCAGTTGCGGGTCGGCGGGCAGGCCGCCCGCGAGAAGGACGAGACCTGGCCGCTGGAGTGCGGCTGCGTCGGCCAGGAGACCACCGGCGCCGGCGGCCTCGCCAAGGCGCTGCGCACGGTCCCGGTGGTCCTGGACATCGCCGAGCGGGTCCGGCGCACCAACCCGGACGCCTGGATCATCGACTTCACCAACCCCGTCGGCATCGTGACGCGGGCCCTGCTCCAGGCCGGGCACAGGGCCGTCGGCCTGTGCAACGTGGCCATCGGCTTCCAGCGCAAGTTCGCCACGCTCCTGGACGTGGCCCCGGCGGACGTGCACCTGGACCACGTCGGGCTCAACCACCTGACGTGGGAGCGGGCGGTACGGATCGGGGGCCCCGGCGGCGAGAACGTGCTGCCCCGGCTCCTCGCCGAGCACGGCGACGCGATCGCGGACG
This sequence comes from Streptomyces sp. NPDC007872, assembly GCF_042868165.1. Lineage (NCBI taxonomy): Bacteria > Bacillati > Actinomycetota > Actinomycetes > Kitasatosporales > Streptomycetaceae > Streptomyces > Streptomyces sp. NPDC007872. The sequence continues at coordinate 326,170 of NZ_JBIAEA010000002.1, read as the reverse complement.
ACCTGCGGCTGCCGCGCCCGGTCCTGGACCGGCTCGGCGTCGTCCCCTCGTACTACCTGCGCTACTTCTACGCGCACGACGAGGTGGTGCGGGAGCTGGGCGAGAAGCCCTCGCGGGCCGCCGAGGTCGCCGCGATGGAGAAGGAGCTCCTGGGGATGTACGGGGACCCGGCGCTCGACGAGAAGCCGGCCCTGCTCGCCAAGCGCGGCGGCGCCTTCTACTCGGAGGCGGCCGTGGACCTGGCGGCCGCCCTCCTGGGCGGGGGCGGTTCGCCGCACCAGGTGGTGAACACGTACAACAACGGCACGCTGCCGTTCCTGCCGGACGACGCCGTGATCGAGACGCAGGCGGCGGTCGGTCCGGAGGGCGCGGCGCCGCTGCCGGTCGCGCCGGTGGACCCGCTGTACGCCGGTCTGGTCGCGAACGTGACGGCCTACGAGGACCTGGCCCTGGAGGCGGCGCTGCGCGGCGGCCGGGACCGGGTCTTCAAGGCGCTGCTCGCGCACCCGCTGATCGGGCAGTACGCGTACGCCGACGGGCTCACGGACCGGCTGATCGCGCACAACCGGGAGCACCTCGCGTGGGCGTGAACGGGTCCCTCCCCGCGGCGGGCGCGGGGACGCTCCTCGCGGTCGACGCGGGGAACAGCAAGACCGACGTCGCGGTCCTCTCCGGGGACGGTCACGTCCTCGGGGCGGCCCGGGGCGGCGGGTTCCAGCCCCCGCTGGTGGGGGTGGCGACGGCGGTGGACGGGCTCGCGGAGACCGTGGCGCGGGCGTGCGCCGACGCCGGGGTGCCGGTGGAGTTCGCGCACGTCACGGCCTGTCTCGCCAACGCCGACCTGCCCGTGGAGGAGGCCGCGCTCCGGGACGAGGTGCTCTCCCGGGGCTGGAGCCGGTCCGTGCGGGTGCACAACGACACCTTCGCCGTCCTGCGGGCCGGGGTCGACGGGCCCCGGGGCGTGGCGGTGGTGTGCGGGGCCGGGATCAACTGCGTCGGGATGACCCCGGACGGACGGACCGCCCGCTTCCCCGCGATCGGGAAGATCTCCGGGGACTGGGGCGGTGGCGGCGGCATGGCCGACGAGGCCCTGTGGTGCGCGGCGCGCGGCGAGGACGGGCGCGGCGAGCCGACCGGGCTGTCGCGGGCGCTGCCCGCGCACTTCGGCCTGGAGACGATGTACGCGCTGATCGAGGCCCTGCACCTGGGCCGGATCCCGATGGAGCGGCGGCACGAACTGACGCCCGTGCTCTTCCGGGTGAGCGCGGCGGGCGATCCGGTCGCCCTGTCGCTCGTGCACCGGCTGGCGGAGGAGGTCGTGGCCATGGCGTCGGTGGCGCTCGGGCGGCTGGGGCTGCTGGACGAACCGGCGCCGGTGCTGCTCGGCGGCAGCGTGCTGGCCGCGCGCCACCCGCAGTTGGAGGAACGCGTCCGGGCGCTCCTGGCGGCGCGGGCGCCGAAGGCGGCGGTCGGCTTCGTGACGGCGCCGCCGGTCCTCGGGGCGGGGCTCCTCGCCCTGGACGAGACGGCGGCACCGGTGACGGCGGCGGCGCATCTGCGGGAGCACTACGGGGTGTGAACGGGCCCGGGTGCGCTCCGGGGCGTGAGGGGCGCGGGTGCGGGGCGTCCTCGTCGGTCCGGCGGGGGCGCCCCGCACGCATGTTCACCTGTTCGAGCGACGCCCGGACCGGAACCGATCCCGGACCGGGGACGTATTCAAGGTGAGGGCGTTCTCCCGCGGACACGTGGGGGGCATGGGGCACGATAGGAGCCGTCAGGAACAAGATCCAGTCAATCCCGGTGTGCGGAAGGGCCCGTGCGGCCATACTGCTCGCCGGGGTGGTCCACCACCGGAGCCGGTCCGCCGGCGCTCCGGGGCGGACCGTCCTGTCAGCGACCGAGGGGGAGGTCAAGTGACACAGCAGCCGAACCCGCCGGCCGGACCGGCGGCGCGGAGCACGGGCCCGGCGCCCGCGCGCCCGGTCGGCGTGCCCGCGCAGCCGACGCCGGTGCGGCCGTCGCCGACGCTGCCCGCCGGACCGCCCGCGGGGCGCGGGGCCTGGGCCGTGGGGCGGGAACGGCTGCGGACGGCCACGACGACCGAGCCCGGCCGGCTCCAGATCCTCGGGGCCGTACTGGCGCTGCTCGTCGTCGCGTTCGGGGCCGTCACCGCCCTGGAGGTCACCGGCCGGGCCTCCGCCGCCGACGACGTCGTGGGCCGCAGCCAGCCGCTGAGCGCCGACGCCGCCGCCCTCTACCGCTCCCTCGCGGACGCCGACACCACCGCCGCCGGCGGGTTCCTCGCCGGCACCCTGGAACCGGCCGCGTCGCGCGAGCGGTACGCGAAGGACGTCGCCACCGCCTCCCGGCTCCTGGTCAAGGCCGCGGCGAACACGGACGGTTCGCCGGAGGCGGTCCGCGAGATCACCGTCCTGGGCGAGCAGCTCCCGCGCTACACGGGCCTGGTGGAGCGCGCCCGGGCCGCCAACCGGCAGGGCCTGCCGCTGGGCGGCGCCTATCTGCGGTACGCCAACCAGCAGATGACCACCGTCCTGCTGCCCGCCGCCGAGCGGCTGTACGCGGCGGAGACGGAGCGGCTCCACCGGGACGACGACGCGGCCCGCGCCCGGCCCTACGCCTCGCTCGCGCTCGGCCTGGTCGCCCTCGCCGCCCTCGGCTGGGCCCAGCACCGCACCTACGCCCGCACCCACCGGGTCTTCAACCACGGACTGCTCGCCGCCACCGCCGCCACCGCCGCCGTCCTGCTCTGGCTGCTCGCCGCGCACACCGTCGCCCGGACCGAGCTGGACAACGCCCGGGCGCACGGGCAGGAGTCCCTCCAGGTCCTCAACACGGCCCGGATCAGCTCGCTCACCGCCCGCGCCAACGAGAACCTGACCGTGGTCGCCCGGGGCGCCGTCCTCACCGAGGACGGCAAGGGCGACAAGTACGAGGCCGACTACACGGCGAGCATGGGCGCCCTGACGGAGGCGCTCGCCTCGGCGCGGGAGCTCGCCGACGACGACGCGGGCCGGGACCCGGTCGAGGAGTCCGCCGCCCGCACGGGCGAGTGGCGGCAGCGCCACAAGGAGGCGCGGGCCGAGGACGACGCCGGCGACTACGAGGGCGCGCTCGACCGGATCGTCGGCGCGAAGGGGTCCACCGGGCAGTCCTTCGACCAGGTCGACGCGGCCCTGGAGCGGGCCCTCGCGCACGAGCAGGCCGAGTTCACCCGCTCCGCCGGGGACGCCCGGGGCGCCCTGACGGGGCTGCCCCCGGGCGCGGCGGTCCTCGGGATCCTGGGGGCGGCGGGCGCCGTGCTCGGCGTCAACCGCAGACTGTCGGAGTACCGGTGAGAGGGGGAGGGATGTCCGAGGGCACGGAGCCGCTGGTGTGGCGGGCGGCGCGGCGGCTGCGCGGCTGGGGCGGGGTGGCGGCCATGGCCGTCGCCTGCGGGCTCACCGCCTCGCTCACCCTGCTCCCGCTGGCCCGGGAGGAGGGCGGCGCGGCGGCCGCGCCCGGCACGGGCGGCGGCGTCGGCGTCGGCGTCCAGGTCAAGGCGGACACCTGCCGGAACCCGGAGGCCTCCCTCACGCCCTCCACGGAGGACGGCCCGGCGATCCGCGCCGTCAAGGAGCGCGGGAAGCTGATCGTCGGCGTCGACCAGTCCAGCTACCGCTGGGGCTACCGGAACCCGGAGAAGGGCGTCCTGGAGGGGTTCGACATCGCCCTCGCCCGGGCCGTCGCCAAGGGCGTCCTCGGCGACGAGAACGCCGTGATCTTCCGCGCGATCCCCACCAACCAGCGGATCGCCGCCCTGGACAGCGGCAAGGTCGACCTCGTCGTGCGCACCATGACGATCAACTGCAAGCGGATCGAGCAGGTCGCCTTCTCCACCGCCTACTTCCAGGCCGGGCAGCAGGTCCTGGCGCCCAAGCGCTCCGACATCACCGGCTACGACCCCTCGCTGCGCGGCAAGCGGGTCTGCACCGCCGAGGGCTCCACGGCCCACGAGGCCCTGGAGGAGAACTCCTTCGGCGCCGTCTTCGAGGACGAGGGCGACGGCACCAAGGACGACAAGGACCTGCTGACCGTCCCCAACCAACTGGACTGCCTGGCCCGGCTCCAGTTGGGCGAGGTGGACGCCGTCGTCACCGACAACGCCCTCGCGGCCGGCCAGGCCGCCCAGGACCCGGCGGTCGAGCTGAAGGGGAAGCCGTTCACGAAGGAGTACTACGGGGTGGCGGCCAAGCTGGGCAACGACGACCTGGTGCGCCGGGTCAACCACGTCCTGGTGGGGTACCGGCAGGGCCCCTGGCAGGCGGCGTACAGACAGTGGCTGGAGAAGGACCTGCCCGGGATATCCGGGCCGCCCGCTCCCCTGTACAAGTAGCCGCCGCGTGCGGCCCCTGCACATCAAGAGTCCTTGTACACATGGCGGAAGAGGTGACCGATGGGCGTCACGGGACCCCCTGGGCCGGTGATGGACCGGGACGAGGTGGACCGTGCGCTGGCGCGGCTCGGCGCCGAGCACAAGGCGGTCGAGGACTCGCTCCTCGCGCTCCAGGACCACGCGGGCCGCAGGCTCCTCGAAGGGGCCGAGCTGACCGGCACGACGCGGGAGCGCTGGGCGGTGGCCGAGCGGACCATCACCCTGCTCTGGACCTGCTTCGACGTGTACACCGACGCCCTGCGGGGGGCCCGTGAGGTGCGGGCGCGGCGCCGCTGGCCCGGCCGGGAGGAGCTGGTGGAGCTGACCGACCGGCTGCGCGGCGAGAGCGTCCTCGTGCCGGGCGGCGCGGGGGAGGAGGCGCTGCTGTCCGAGCGCTTCACCCTGGAGGGCCTGGTCCGGCGGATGAACGAGCTGTACGCCTCCTCGCTCGACCTGGTGGTCACCGCCGACGCCGTCTGGTCGGCGCTGCCCGCCCGGATAGACCTGCTCGCCGCCGAGCTGGGCCGGACGCGGTCCCTCGCGCACTCGGTGGGCGTGCGGCCGGGCGAGCACCCGGCCGGGGACGAGCTGGAGGAGATCACGGCCGAGCTGGGCCTGCTGCGCTCCCAGGTGATCACGGACCCGCTGGCCTTCTGGCGCCCGGCGGCGGGGAGTTCGGCGCCCGGCGGGGGCCGCCCCGACACCGAACGGTACGACCGGGCCGCGCTGGCCCTGGAGGACGTGCGGCGCGAGATCGAGGCCGTCCTCGCGGTCCGGCAGGACTCCGAGGACCGGCTGCTCCGCCTGCGGGACGTGCTGTCGCGGGCGGACCGGACGCTCGCCGAGGCGCGGTCCGCGCGCGGCGAGGTCCTCGCGAAGATCGCCGCCTCCGAGGTGCCGGCCGTCAGCGGGCCGCCGACGGCGCTCCAGGAGCGGCTCGTGGCCGCCGCCGAGTACCGCAGGCACGCCCAGTGGCACCGGCTCTCCCCGCTCCTGGACTCCCTGGAGCGGGAGGCGGAGGACGAACTGCTGCGGGCCCGCGAGTCGTTGACGGCGGTCACCGCGCCGCTCGCGGTCCGGGCGGAGCTGCGCGGCCGGCTCGACGCGTACAGGGCGAAGGTGGCGCGGCTCGGCGCGGCGGAGGACCCGCTCCTGATCGAGCGGTACGACACGGCCCGGCGGATGCTGTGGAGCGCGCCCTGCGACCTGCGGGTCGCGGAGGAGGCGGTGCTGCGCTACCAGCGGGCGGCGGCCGAGGTGCTGTCCGCCCCCGGGGGCGCGGAGGGCGCGGGGAACGCGGAAGGCGCGGGAGGACGGCAGTGGTGAGCGGGGAGACGGGCGTGGGGAGCTGCCAGCGTCCCTCGTGCGAGGGCTCGTACGAGGACATGGGGGGCGGCGAGCTGTACTGCGACACCTGCGGGCTCGCGCCGGTCGTCGCGCCCGGCGGGATGATCGGCTCGTCGCCGACCGGGGTGGCCGTGCCCGGCCGGTCCTCCCGCACGGGGACGGGGACGGGCGGGGCGGACTCCGCCTCCTCGCGGAGCGGTTCGCGGGCCTCCTCGCGCACCTCGTCCCGCTCCTCGACCTCGCGCCGGTCGGTCTCGGGCCGGCTGTCGCGCTCGCTCTCCGGTCGGTCCACGGGCCGCTCGGTGTCGGTGCGCAGCTCGGGCACGTCGAGCGGGCAGTCCGCCCGGAACCGGCTCGGCGCGGGCCTGGTCTCGGTCCCGGAGGTGCCGCGCCCCGACCCGCGGGGCGCGGTGATGGAGAACCCCGAGGTCCCCGAGCGCAAGCGGTTCTGCTCCCGCTCCGACTGCGGGGCCCCGGTGGGCCGCGCGCGGGGCGACCGGCCGGGCCGCACGGAGGGCTTCTGCACGAGCTGCGGGCACCCGTACTCCTTCGTGCCGAAGCTGCGCGCCGGGGACATCGTCCACGGCCAGTACGAGGTGGCGGGCTGTCTCGCGCACGGCGGCCTGGGCTGGGTCTACCTCGCCGTCGACCGGGCCGTCTCGGACCGCTGGGTCGTCCTCAAGGGCCTGCTCGACACCGGCGACCAGGACGCCATGGCGGCGGCGATCTCCGAGCGCCGCTTCCTCGCCGAGATCGAGCACTCCAACATCGTCCGGATCTACAACTTCGTCGAGCACCTCGACCAGCGGACCGGCTCCCTGGACGGCTACATCGTCATGGAGTACGTCGGCGGCAAGTCGCTCAAGGAGATCGCCAACGGGCGGCGGACGCCCGAGGGCCGACGCGACCCGCTGCCGGTGGAGCAGGCCTGCGCGTACGGGATCGAGGCCCTGGAGGCGCTCGGGCACCTGCACAGCCGGAACCTGCTGTACTGCGACTTCAAGGTCGACAACGCCATACAGACCGAGGACCAGTTGAAGCTCATCGACATGGGCGCGGTCCGGCGGATGGACGACGACGAGTCGGCGATCTACGGCACGGTCGGCTACCAGGCGCCGGAGGTGGCCGAGGTCGGCCCCTCGGTGGCCAGCGACCTGTACACGGTGGCGCGCACGCTCGCCGTGATGACCTTCGACTTCCAGGGCTACACGAACGTCTTCGCGGACTCGCTGCCCGACCCGGAGAACATCGCGGTCTTCCGGACGTACGAGTCGTTCTACCGCTTCCTGGTCCGCGCCACCGACCCGGACCCGGCGCGCCGGTTCGCCTCCGCGCAGGAGATGGCCGAGCAGTTGACGGGCGTGCTGCGGGAGGTGGTGGCGGTCCAGTCGGGGCGGCCGCGGCCGGCGCTGTCGACGCTGTTCGGCACGGAGGTGCGGGTCACGGACACGGAGCTGTTCGCCGAACCGACCGAGGACGTGTCCCTGTTGGGGGCCCGGAGGGGCGTGAGGGGCGGGAGGGGCCGGAAGGCGCTGCCCGGACCGGCTCCCGTCCCCGCCGGTGCGGCGGCGGGGCCGGGAGCCGGGCCGGGGCCGGGAGTCGGGCCTGTGACGGGGTTCGGGCCGGGGGCCGGGCTCGGGGGGCTGCTCGCGCCGCTCGACACGCCCGCCACCGCGCTCGCGCTGCCCGTGCCGCACGTCTCCCCCGCCGACCCCAACGCCGGTTTCCTCGCCGGTCTGGCCGCCGCCGCGCCGGGCGAGCTGCTCGGGGCGCTCCAGGCCGCGCCCGCGCCCTCGGTCGAGCTGCGGCTCCGCACCCTGCGGGCCCGACTGGAGCTGCGGGACCTGCCGGCCGCCGCCCGGACCCTCGCCGGTCTGGAGGAGCGGGACCCGGACGACTGGCGGGTCGTCTGGTACCGGGGCGTGACCTCGCTGGTGACCGGGGACCACGAGCACGCGGCGCTCGCCTTCGACGCGGTGTACGACGCCTTCCCGGGCGAGCCGGCGCCGAAGCTGGCCCTGGGGATCTGCGCCGAGGTCCTCGGCCAGCTCGACAACGCCGCCGAGTACTACCGCCTGGTGTGGACGACCGACCCCGGCTTCGTCAGCGCGGCCTTCGGCCTCGCCCGGGTGCGGCTCGCGACGGGCGACCGCGCCGGAGCCGTACGGGCCCTGGAGTCCGTGCCCGAGGCGTCGATCCACTACACGGCGGCCCGGGTCGCGGCCGTGCGGGCGCGGCTGCGCCGGCGCCTCCCGTCCGAGCCGCTCGGCGCCGACCTGACGGCGGCCGCCGCGCAGGTCTCGGCGCTCCAGGGCTTCGGTCTGGACGCGGTGCGCCGGGAGCGGTTGTCGACCGAGGTCCTCGGAACGGCCCTGGACTGGGTACTCTCCGGGAGTCCCGGTGCGGCACCGGGCGGCGGCGCGCTGCTGCTCGGGAGCGAACTGGACGAGCGCGGACTGCGCTTCGGCCTCGAACGCGCGTACCGGGTGCTGGCCCGGCTCGCCCAGCAGGGCGGGGAAAGGATCGAACTGGTGGAGCGTGCCAACCGCTTCCGCCCCCGGACGTGGGTGTGAGGATGTCCCAGAAGCCGAAGCCGTCGCACGGACTCGCCGCGTGCCCGGGCTGCGCGGAGCCGCTGGAGTCGGGTGACCGGTTCTGCGGCGCGTGCGGCTACGACCTGTCGGCCGCGCCGGCCGCCGAGACCGGCCCCGACCGCCCGACCGTGGCGATCGGCACCCCGGTGAACTGGCCGGACGCCCCGCCCCGCGAGCCCGGTTCGCTCTCGACCATGACCCAGCACCCCGGCGACCTGCCGGGCACCGACTCGGGCGGCCACGACCTGCCGGCGCCCGGCGCCCCCGCCGCCGGGGACTTCGAGCTGGCCGCCCCCGACCCCCGGGCCGCCGTACGGGTCGACGAGCCGGGCCCGGCCCCCGCGCCCGTACCGGCACCGGCCCGGGGCCCGGCCCCGGATCCGGCGGCGCCCGCCGCCGGGCTCTGCGTGGCCTGCCGGGCCGGGCGGGTGGACACCGACGGGTACTGCGAGAACTGCGGGCACGCGCAGCCCCGCGAGCGCGACCACATGGAGCGGGAACTCGGCGGCGTGGCCGCCGTCAGCGACCGGGGGCTGCGCCACCACCGCAACGAGGACGCGTTCGCCGTCTCCTCGGCCACCCTGCCCGACGGTTCCCCCGCCACCCTCGCCGTCGTCTGCGACGGCGTCTCCTCGGCGACCCGGCCCGACGAGGCCTCCGCCGCCGCCGCGGAGGCGGCCGGTGCCGCGCTGTGCGCCGCGCTGCCGCGGGGCACGCACCCGCAGCAGGCGATGCACGAGGCGATCGTCGCCGCCTCCGAGGCCGTCAACTCCCTCGCGGAGCCGGCCGGGGAGGGCGATCCCCACCGCAACGCGCCCGCGTGCACCATCGTCGGCTCCGTCGTCGCGGACGGCCTGCTCGTCGTGGGCTGGGTCGGCGACAGCCGCGCCTACTGGGTGCCGGACGACCGCGCCACCCCGGCCGCCCGGCTCACCGAGGACGACTCGTGGGCCGCGCAGATGGTCGCGGCGGGCCTGATGAGCGAGGCCGAGGCGTACGCGGACGAGCGCGCCCACGCGATCACCGGCTGGCTCGGCGCCGACGCGTACGAACTGGATCCGCACACGGTCGCGTTCAAGCCGGACCGCTCCGGCGTGGTGGTGGTCTGCACGGACGGCCTGTGGAACTACGCGGAGGGCCCCGAGGACATGGCCCGGGTCGTCCCGCCCGACGCGGCGGACCGCCCGCTGCACAGTGCCCGGGTGCTCGTCGGGCACGCCCTGGACGGCGGGGGCCACGACAACATCACGGTCGCGCTCGTCCCGTTCGCCGTTCCCCCGCAAGGGGCGGGATCGGCCTGAGCGGTCGCCGGTCCCGTCCCTCCACCCTCCCCCGTTGCCTTGTCGCCGTTGTCCCGTCGCCGTTGCCCGAGGAGCCGAACTGATGGCGAACTTCTCCAAGCCGACCGTGCCCCGGTTCTCGGTGGACGTGTACCAGAACGAGTTCCTGCCGGAGGGCGGCCGGGACGTCAGCGCGATCGTCACGGTCACCTCGACCGGGGGCGGCACCCTCGGCGCGGGCGCGGGCGGCCACGGTGCGGCCGGTGTCGTGATCATGGTCGACTGCTCCGGCTCGATGGACTACCCGGCCACCAAGATGCGCGGGGCGCGGGAGGCGACCGCCGCCGCCGTCGACACCCTGCGCGACGGCACGTCCTTCGCCGTGGTCGCCGGCACGCACGTGGCGAAGGAGGTCTACCCGGGGAACGGGCGGCTCGCCGTCGCCGACGCCCGCACCCGGGCCGAGGCCAGGGAGGCGCTGCGCCGGCTCTCCGCGAGCGGCGGCACGGCGATCGGCACCTGGCTGCGCCTCGCGGACCGGCTGCTCTCCTCCGCCGACCTCACCATCCGGCACGGCATCCTGCTCACCGACGGCCGCAACGAGCACGAGTCCCCGGAGGAGCTGCGGGCCGCGCTCGACGCCTGCGCGGGCCGGTTCACCTGCGACGCGCGCGGGGTCGGCACCGACTGGGAGGTCAAGGAGGTCACCGGGATCGCCTCGGCGCTCCTCGGCACCGCCGACATCGTCGCCGACCCGGCAGGTCTCGCGGCCGACTTCACGGCGATGATGGAGCAGGCGATGGGCAAGGGCGTGGCCGACGTCGCGCTGCGCCTGTGGACCCCGGTCGGGGTGGAGATCGCGTTCGTGAAGCAGGTGGCGCCGACGGTCGAGGACCTCACCGGGCGGCGCACGGAGGCGGGGCCGCGCGCCGGGGACTACCCGACGGGCTCGTGGGGCGACGAGTCCCGCGACTACCACGTGAGCGTGCGGGTCCCGCGGGCCGCGGTCGGCCAGGAGATGCTCGCCGCCCGGGTCTCCCTGATCGCCCCGGACCCGGCGGGCGGCGACGCGCGCCCGCTGTCTCAAGGGCTGGTACGGGCGGTGTGGACGGACGACCTGGCGATGTCGACGGCGATCAACGCGCAGGTGGCGCACTACACGGGCCAGGCCGAGCTGGCGGACGCCATCCAGGAGGGCCTGGATGCCCGCAAATCGGGCGATCACGACGGCGCGACGGCCAAACTGGGACGTGCCGTGCAGCTCGCGGCGGCCTCCGGCAACGCGGATACGGCGAAACTGCTTTCGAAGGTGGTCGACGTGGTCGACGCGGTGGCGGGTACTGTGCGTTTGAAGGCGAAGGTCGCCGAAGCGGACGAGATGACACTCGAGACCCGCTCCACGAAGACCGTTCGCGTCAAGAGGTAGCCCGGCCACCGGGCCGGACGACGAGAGGGGGAAGCACCGACATGCCGACCTGCCCGAACGGACACCAGTCGGTCTCCGACGACTGGTGCGAGGTCTGCGGCCATCGCATGGCCGGGGCGGGTGCGCCGACGGGTGCCGTACCGCCGCCTCCCCCGCCGCCGCCCCCCGCGTACGGATACCCCGGCCCCGGTGGGCCGGGCGGTCCCGGTGGCCCCGGTGGCCCCGGTCAGCCTCCGGCGGGCCCTCCGCCGGGCGCGCCCGGCGGCCCGGGTCCGTACGGCGGCCCCGGTGCTCCCGGCGGCCCGAACGGTCCGGGCGGCCCTGGTGCTCACGGCGGTCCTGGTACTCACGGTGCTCCTGGCGGCCCGGGTCCGTACGGCGGTCCGGGCGGTCCCGGTGCTTACGGCGATCCCGGTGATCACGGGGGTCCGGGTCCGTACGGCGGACCGAACGGTCCTGGTGCCCACGGCGGCCCCGGCGCGCCCGGCGGTCCGGGCCCGGGTCCGTACGGCGCTCCCAACAGCCCCGGCGGACCGAACGGTCCGGACGGTCCCGGTGGGCCGAACCGTCCCCCCGCCCCCGGCGGCTTCGGGTCCGGTGGCGATCCGAACGCCACCGCCCAGGCGGAGCTGTGCCCGCAGTGCCGGACGCCGCGCGAGCACATGGCGCCCTTCTGCGAGGAGTGCCGCTGGAACTTCCTCACGAACACGGCGACCTCGTACACACCGGTGGCCCCGTCCAGCCTCCCGCCGCGGCAGCCCGGTCCGCCGCCCGGCCTGAACCTGCCGCCGGGCTTCCGCACCCCGCCGCCGGGCGCCCCGCAGCAGCAGGACCCGTTCGGATACCAGGGTTCGCGGCCCTCGCAGGTGAACCGGCCCGCGGAACCGCTCGGCGCCGAGCCCACCCACCACCAGGCCCCGCCGCAGCAGCAGCGTCCGCAGGAGCAGCCGCACCAGCCGCCCCGGCCTCCGCAGCCGTCCCCGCAGCAGGCGCCGCAGCAGGCCCCGCCCCCGTACCTCCAGGCGCCCGCCCAGGCCCCGGCGCCGCCCGTGCCGCCGCAGCCGCGCGCGGACGACGACTGGCTCCTGCCGCCGCCGTCGCAGCACCAGCCGCCGCAGGCGCCCCCGCAGCACCAGGGTCCGCCTCCGCAGCAGCAACAACAGCACCAGGCACCCCAGCCGCCCCCGCAGCAGTTCCAGCCGCAGCCGCCGCAGGCGCCCCGGAGCTGGAGCGCGGTCGTCGGTCCCGACCGCGCGTACTTCATGGCGATGATGCAGCGCAGCGGTCCGGAGGCCACGGGCCTGAACCTGCCCGCGTACTCCCCGGACAAGCACCTGCCGCTCCAGGGCAACCAGATCTCCATCGGCCGCCGCCGGCACTCCACCGGCGAGTCCCCCGACATCGACCTGTCGGTGCCGCCGGAGGACCCGGGCGTCTCGCACCAGCACGCGGTCCTGGTGCAGCAGCCGGACGGCTCGTGGGCGGTGGTGGACCAGAACTCCACCAACGGCACCACGGTCAACGGCGGCGAGGAGCCGATCCAGCCCTACGTCCCCGTCCAGCTCCAGGACGGCGACCGGGTGCACGTCGGCGCCTGGACCACGATCACGATCCGCCAGGACTGAGCCCGCGAAGGGGCCGGGGGCCGGGGGTCCTAGACCTCCGGTCCTCGGCCGGGGCATCTGAGACGATGGAGCGGTGAGCGAGATTCCCGGGGACACCACACAGGAGCGGACCTTCTACGAGCAGGTCGGCGGCGAGGAGACGTTCCGCCGTCTCGTCCACCGCTTCTACGAGGGCGTCGCGGAGGACCCGCTGCTGCGCCCGATGTACCCCGAGGAGGACCTCGGCCCCGCCGAGGAGCGCTTCGCCCTCTTCCTGATCCAGTACTGGGGCGGGCCCCGCACCTACAGCGACCGCCGGGGCCACCCCCGCCTGCGGATGCGCCACGCCCCGTTCGCCGTGGACCGGGCCGCCCACGACGCCTGGCTCCGCCACATGCGGACCGCCCTGGACGAGCTGGACCTCGCCCCCGCGTACGAGGCGGAGCTGTGGCGGTACTTCACCTACGCCGCCGCCTCGATGGTGAACACGGCGGGCTGACCCCCCTCTCCGCCTGGAGGGACGCATTCCGGAGCCCGGACACCGGATAACGGTCACGATCGGGTCAAGGTGCGCACGCAAGCGGTTTCCAGCCGTGCGTGCACTCTGAAAGCATCCGGAAGGAGTTTCGGGGGCGTTCGGAAAGCGTTCGACGCGCACACCGTGATCAGGGCGGCCAGGGGGACGGGTGACGGGGTTCGTATTTCTGCGTGTCAGGGCGCACCGGCTGCTGCTCGCCGCCGCGCTGCTCTCCGTGCTCCTGACCACCTCGGTCCTCGCCACCCTCGCCGCCTTCTCCGGCGCGATCGGGGACGCCGCGCTCCAGGCGGGCCTGCGCGGCCGGTCCGCGGCCGCCGCCTCGCTCCTCGTCGGCGGACAGGTGCCCCCCGGGAAGCGGGCCGGTGCCGACGCCGCCGCGCGCGACGGGATGCGGGCGTCCTTCGACGGGCTGCCGGTGACCGTGCGGCGGCTCGAACGCTCGGGGTCGTACGCCCTGCCCCGGAGCCTCCGGCCGGCCGCCGCCCGCGGGGACGACCCCGACCTCACCCACTTCGCCGCGCTCGACCGCTCGCGGCTCGCCCTCGTCCGGGGCGCCTGGCCCTCGGCCGCCCGGACCGGCGGCACGGTCGAGACCGCGCTGCCCGAAGAGGCGGCCCGGCGCCTGAAGGCCGGCCCCGGCACCGTGCTCGACCTCTCCGACCGGCTCACCGACCGGCACCTCAAGGCCCGGATCACCGGCGTCTACCGGCCCGTCGACACCGCCGACCTCTACTGGCGGCTCGACCCGGCGGGCGGCCGGGGCGTGCGGACGGTCGCGTTCACGACGTACGGGCCGCTGCTCGCCGATCCGGCCGTCCTCGCCTCCGGGGCGCTGAGCCCCGGCGACACCTCCTGGCTCGGCACCGCCGACTTCACCGGCTTCACCACGGACCGGATGGACGCCCTGCGCGCCGCCGCGACCGAGGGCCCGAAGGCGCTGGCCGAGAACCGGGCGGCGTTCGGCGCGACGGTCTCGGTGTCCACCGCGCTCCCGGCCGTCCTGGACCAGACCGGGCGGGCCCTGCTCGTCTCCCGCTCGACCCTGCTGATCGTCGCCGTGCAACTGGTGCTGCTCGCCGCGTACGCGCTGCTGCTCGTCGCCCGGCTGCTCAGCACCGAGCGCTCCGGCGAGACGGCCCTGCTGCGGGCGCGCGGCGGTTCGCGGCGCCGGATCGCCGGGCTCGCCGCCACCGAGGCGCTGCTGCTCGCCCTGCCCGCGGCGCTCGCGGCCCCGCTCCTGTCCGGTCCGCTGACCCGGCTCTTCGCCGAGCGGTCCGCCCTCTCCTCGCTCGGGGTGCGGCTCGACGCCTCGCCCTCGCTCCCGGTGTGGCTGGTCGCCGCCGTGGTGGCGCTGTGCTGCGCGGCGGCCGTCGTGGCGCCCGCGCTCGCCGCCGGGGACGGCGCGGCCGTCTCGCTGCGCAAGGCCCGCTCGGCGTCGCTGCCCGGTCCGGTGCGGGCCGGGGCGGACCTCGGTCTGCTCGCCGTCGCGGCCGTCGCGTACTGGCAGCTCCAGCGGCCCGCCGCCGCGGGCGGCACCTTCGGCGCGGACGGGAGCGGCGGGGGTTCCGTCGACCCGGTGCTCGTCGCCGCGCCCGCCCTCGCCCTGCTCGCCGGGACCGTCCTGACGCTGCGGCTGCTGCCGCCCGGCTGGCCGAGCGGCGCGCGGCCGCCGGGCGCGGGCTCTCCGCCGCCCTCGCCGGCTGGCAGTTCAGCCGCCGGCCGCTGCGGGGCGCGGGCCCCGTCCTCCTGCTCGTCCTCGCCGTGGCGATGGGCATGCTGGCCATCGGGCAGAGCGGCTCGTGGGAGCGTTCGCAGCGCGACCAGGCCGACTTCCGGGCCGGCACGGACGTCCGCGTCCTGAGCCCCGGCCCCGCCGAGGCCACCCGGACCGAGCGCCTGGGCGCCGTGCCGGGCGTCGCGGCCGTGGCGCCCGTGCACCGCGCCACCGCGGACGTGTCCGGCCGGAACGCCACCGTCCTCGCCGTGGACACCCGCAACGCCGCGGGCGGCCTGCTGCTGCGCCCCGACCTCGCGGGCACCACGGCTCCGTCGCTGCTCGCCCCGCTGGCCCCGGCGGCCGGTCCGCGCCCCGGGCTCGCGCTCCCCGCCGGGACCCGCGCGCTCGCCGTGGACCTGCGGGCCGCCGCGCCGGCGGGCAGCGGGGCCTCCCGGGTCACGGCCGTCCTGGAGGACCCGAGCGGCGTCCCGTACCGGCAGACCCTGGGCGCGCTGCCCTCCGACGACCGCCCCCACCGGCTGACGCTCGACCTCGGCGCCCTCACCGGGACGTCCGGCGACGGGGCGTCCGGCGGCGACGGCGCTCGCGGCTCCGGCGGCCTGCTCACCCTGACCGGCCTGGAGCTGGACGGCCTGATCGCGGAGGAGCCGCACCACATCCGTACCGTCCGCGTCGAACGCCTCGCCACCACCGGGGCGGACGGCGGCACGCGCACGCACTCCCCCGCGAAGGTCCTCGCCGACTGGTCGTCCGGCGTCGAGCAGACCGAGAGCGACGGGGGACGGAAGAGCGGCACGGCGGGCGGCGACCCGGGCCCGGCCGGAACCGGCGGCACCGCCCCGTACGCCGTCTCGTTCGGGGTCGACGGCACGCACGACGATGACGACGACAGCTACCCGGCGCCGAAGGAGTACACCCTGCGGATGGCGGCCCCCGCGCCGAAACCGCCCGCGCGGCTGCCCGCCGTGGCGACCCGGGCCTTCATGACGGCGACCGGCGCCGGGCCCGGCGACACCGTCGAGGTCACCGTCGACGGCCTGCGGCTCCCCGTCGTCGTCGGCCGGGTGGTCGACGAACTGCCGACCACCGGACCGGCCGCCCCGGCGGCCTCCGCCGGCCCGTCCGTGACCGCCCCCGCGGACGGCGGCGCGGTCCTCGTCGACCTCGTCGCCGTCAACCGGTACCTGGCCGGGTCCGGCGACGGGACCCCGACCGTGCCGGCCACCGAGTGGTGGCTGACCACCGCCCCCGGCAGGACGGCCGAGGTCGCCGCCGCCCTGCGGGCCCGCCCCGACGCGGACCCGGCCCAGGTGCTCGTACGCGACGAGATGGCCGCCGAACTCCTCGGCGACCCGCTCGGCGCGGGCCCCAACGCGGCCCTGATGGCGGTGGCCGCGGCCGCCGCCGCGCTCGCCGCCGTCGGCTTCGCGGTCGGCTCGGCCGGTGCGATGCGGGAGCGGTCCGCCGAGTTCGGGGTGCTGCGGGCGCTCGGCACGCCGCAGCGGCGCCTCGCCCGGCTGATCGCCGCCGAACAGGGGCTGCTCATCGGCATCGGCCTGCTCGTCGGCATCGGGCTCGGCTCCGTCCTGGCCCGCGCGGTCGTCCCGCTCGTCGTCCTCACCGGCCAGGCGGCCCGCCCCGTCCCGCCGGTCCTGGTGGAACTCCCCCTCGCCCAGGTCGCCCTGCTCGTCGCCGGGGTCGCCGCCCTCCCCCTGGCCATCGTCGCCACGATCGCCCTGCGCCGCACGGACCCGGTCGTGACCCTGCGCCACCAGGGGGCGAGCTGATGCCGGGACATGAGGAGGACGAGACGCCCACCGCCCCGGACGGGGACGGCACCGACAAGCCCGACGTACGCAGGAAGGCCCCCGACATGTCCCGGCCCCGGCCCTCCCGGCCCGACCAGCCGTCCGAGCCTTCTCCTTCCGCCGCACGCGGCGGAACCGTCCCGTCCGGCAGGATCCCCCGCGCCGTCGCGCCCTGGGTGCGGACCCGGCTGCGGACCGCGCCCCGGGCCGCCGCCGCGCTCGCGCTCCTCGTCCTGGTCACCGCCTACCTCGCGGCGGCGCTGCCGCGCGCCGTCGACCGGTACGAGACGGAGGGCCTCCGGCACGACATCGCGTCCGCCGCGCCCCGCGACAGCGTCCTCGAACTGACCTCGCCGCTGCCCGTCGGCTCCCCGTCCCAGTTCGAGGGGGCCCTGGCCCCCGCCACCCTCCGGAAGCGGAGCGACGCGCTGCGGGCCCTGCTGCCCGACCCGATCCGGACCGACCCGGCGCAGGGCGTCCACGGCGTCCGTACGGTCAGCCGGGTCGAGGGGCTCGACCCCTGGCTGCCCCGCCCGGACGGCCTCTCCCCCCAGCTCGTGCTCTCCTCCCCGTCCGACCTGGCCCGTCACGCGACGCTCCGGGAGGGCCGGCCCGCCGGGGGCGGCGCCCTCCGCCCGGAGGCGGTGGTCACCGCGAAGACCGCCGAGTCCCTGCGCCTGAAGCCCGGTTCGGTCGTGCACCTGCCGAGCAAGAGCGGCCGGCCGCTCGCCGTCACGATCACCGGCGTCGTGGAACCGCGCGGCCCCGAGAGCGCGTACTGGGCGGTGGAGCCGCTGCTGCGGACCCCCGCGCTCGCCCCGACGGTCGGCGAGGAGGTGAAGTACTACTGGCAGGGGGCCCTGCTCCTCTCCCCCGCCTCGGCTGCCTCGGTGCTCGCCACCATCGGCGAGCAGGAGGTCTTCTTCCGGTTCGTGCCGACGGCCGGCCACCTCACCGGGCGGGACACCGACCGGCTCTCCGCCGCCCTGGCCTCCGCCGGCGGCGGCCCCGACGTGGTCAGGCTGCGGACCGCCATGGGCGGCAACGGCGCCCTCGCCACCGGGCTCGACGAGATCGTCGACGCGTACCGCTCGATGCGCGACGCGATCGACCCGGTCGTGGCCGTCGCCGTCTTCGGGATCGGCGCGGTCGCCGCCGTCGTCCTCGCCATGACCGGCGGCCTCTTCGCCGCCCGCCGCGACGCCGAGCTGGCGCTGCTGCGCTCGCGGGGCGGCTCCCTCACCGGCATCGGCCTGCGGCTGCTCGGCGAGACCTCGGCCGTCGTCGTACCGGCCGCCGCGCTCGCCCTCGGCCTCGCGGTCGTGACGGTCCGCCCGCCCGGCGGCGGGTCCGGGGCGGCCGGGGGATCCGGGACGGTCTGGGATTCCGGAGCGGCCGGAGGAACCGGGGCGGTCTGGGATTCCGGAGCGGCCGGAGGAACCGGGGCGGCCGACGGGATCCCCCTCGGTCCCTCACTCCTCGCCGCCTGCGCCGTCGCCCTGGTCGCGATGCTGGTCCTGCCGCTGCGCGCGATCGTGCGGCACCGGCGCCCGCGCCTGCACGACGGGCGCGACGACCTGGTGACCGCGCGTCCCTCCCGGCGCCGCACGGTCCTCGAACTCACCCTGCTCGTCCTGGCCGTGGGCGCGGTCGTCTCGCTGCGGCTGCGCGGCGCGGGCGACCCCGGCGACCACCTGGTGAGCGCCGCCCCCGTCCTGGTCGGCCTGATCGCCGCCCTCGTCCTCGTACGGGTCTATCCGCTGCCGCTGCGGTGGCTGGGCCGACCGGCCCGCCGGCTGCGCGGGGCGGTCGGCCCGCTGGCCCTGGCCCGCGCCGGGCGCGCGTCCTCGACGGGCACGCTCCCCCTGCTCGCCCTCGTCCTCGCGCTGACCACGGCGGCCTTCGGCGGCTCCGTCCTCGCCGGCGTCTCCGGCGCCCGCGACCGGGCCACGCTCCTGGCGACCGGCGCGGACGCCCGGATCGACGCCCCGGTCGAGTGGACCCCGCTGCCGACGGGCCTCACCGGGGCCGTGCGCGGTACGGCGGGGGTGCGGGACCTGGCGCCGGTGCAGATCGAGTACGGGGTGGACCTGCCGTCCCACGAGGGCACCTCCGCCGAGGCGATGAGCGCGCCGCTCGTGGGCGTCGACCCCGCCTCGTACACCCGGCTGGCGAAGCGGACCGGCTTCGGCGCGTTTCCGGCGGAGCTGCTCGCCCCGACGGGGAGGGGCGGGGAGGGCGCCGCGGCCGACACCGGCCGGGTGCTGCCCGCGATCGCCTCGCCGTCGGTGGCCGAGCGGCTGGGCCGCGAACCGCTGGAGGTCGTGGCGGCGGCCGGGACGTTCCGGGTGGAGGTGGTCGGCGTCCGGTCGGCCACCCCGGCCCTGCCCGGCGAGGACTTCCTCGTCGTCAACGGCGCCGACCTCACCCGCCGGGGCGCCACCGCGCTGCTCGTCACCGGACCGGTGGACGGGGCCGCGCTGCGGGGCGTCGTGCGGGAGGCGGCGAAGGACTTCCGGGTGACGCTGCGGAGCGAGGAGCGGGCCGGTTACGTGGACTCGCCGCTCCAGTCGGGCGCCGAGCGGATCTACCTGGGGGCGATCGGCGCGGGCGCCGGTTACGCCGTGGTGGCCGTGCTGCTCTCGCTCGCGCAGGGCGCGCCGGAGCGGAACGCGCTGCTCGCCCGGTTGCGGACGATGGGTCTGACCCGGAGGCAGGGGCGGCGGCTGCTCGGTCTGGAGGCGCTGCCGCAGGCGGTCCTCGCGGCGCTCGGCGGCGCGCTGGTGGGCTGGGCGACGGTGCCGCTGCTCGCGCCGGGCATCGACCTGTTCCGGCTGGCGCTCGCGACGGCCCCGGGGCTCGCCGGGATCGGCGGGGCCCCGCTGCGGGCGGACCCGTGGTCGCTGCTCGTGCCCGCGCTCGCCGTCGTGCTCCTGACGGCGCTCGCGGCGGTCGGACAGGCCTGGTGGGCGGGCCGCAGGGGCTCGATCAAGGAACTCAGGGCGGGAGACGCACGATGACGGAGACCGGGATCCGGGACGGGGCGGGGGCCGGCGCGGGCGCGGCGACCCTCGAAGAGCTGGAGCGGCGGGCGACGGTGCGGCGCGACCGGCCCTCGTACGGACACGACGCCCTCATCGCCTGCGACCGGCTCGTCCGCATCTTCACCGCGGACGGGGTGGAGGTGCAGGCGCTCCAGGGGCTCGACCTCCTCGTGAAGGAGGGCGAACTGATGGCCCTGGTCGGCGCGTCGGGCTCCGGCAAGTCGACGCTGATGAACATCCTGGCGGGCCTGGACGTGCCGACCGCGGGCGCGGCCCGGGTCGCGGGGTGCGACCTGCTGGCGATGGACGGGAAGGCGCGGCTGCGCTACCGGCGCGAGGTCGTCGGCTTCGTCTGGCAGCAGACCGCCCGCAACCTCCTGCCGTACCTGACGGCCGCTCAGAACGTGGCGCTCCCCATGCAGTTGCGGGGCCGGTCGAAGGCGCGGCAGAAGGCGGAGCGGGCGGAGGAGCTGCTCGCGATGCTGGGCGTCGCGGAGATCCGCGACCGGCGGCCGCACCAGCTCTCCGGCGGCCAGCAGCAGCGGGTGGCCATCGCGGTCGCGCTGGCCAACGACCCGGCCGTGCTCCTCGCCGACGAGCCGACGGGCGAGCTGGACTCGGCCACCGGCGAGCAGGTCTTCGCGGCCTTCCGGCGCGCGAACGAGGAGCTGGGCACGACGATCGTGATCGTCACCCACGACCAGGCGGTCGCCTCCGAGGTGCGCCGCACGGTCGCCATCCGCGACGGCCGCACCTCCTCGGAGGTCCTGCGCCGCACGGAGGTCGACGACCAGGGCCAGGAGTCCCTGGTGGCCAGTGAGTACGCGATGCTCGACCGCGCGGGCCGGCTCCAGCTCCCGGCGGAGTACACCGGGGCGCTCGGCATGGAGCACCGGGTGGCCCTGGAACTGGAGCGGGACCACATCGGGGTCTGGCCGGACGACGCGGAGCGCTGAGGGGCCCGGAGCGCCTAAGGGCCCGGAGCGCCGAGGAGCCCGGAGAGCACAGTGGGGTCCCGCGGGGGCTCCGGGGTCAGCGCCCCGGGGCCACCGGCAGGGCCATCGGGACCGTGCGGAGGGCGACGGAGCCGTACGGGGTGCGCAGGCGCAGCCACGGGCCCGAGGCGAACAGCGCGACCGGCCCCTCCTCCGTCCCGGCGGGCGGCAGGAAGCCGAGGGACTGGGCGGCGTGGACGGCCCGCAGGGGCAGTCCGGTGGCGCCGAGGGTCCTGGACCAGATCTCGCGGCCGATCCGCTCGCGCTCGGTCCGGGTGCGCCGCTCCCCGGGCAGTTCCTCGTCGCGCGTACGGAACTCGGCGACGGCCGCCGCGACCGCGCCCCGCATCTCGGCGGCGCCCGGCAGGCCCGCGACCGGCCGCCAGCCGGAGCGCGGCGGCAGGACGCCCGCCCAGGGCGGCCCGGTCACGGCGTCGGGGACGACCGCCTTGCCCGCCGTCTCCTCGATGCCGTCGAGGAGTTCGCCGGCGGAGACGGTGACGTCGAGGTCCACGGCGTCGACGAGCCGGGCCGTACGGATCGCGAGCACCTCGAACGACGGCGGCCGCCCGAAGACGGCCAGCGCCCCGCCGCCCGCCTGGAGGCGGACGGCGGCGGCCCGGTCGTAGTGGACGAGCCGGGTGAGGAAGGCGGCGAGGGCCGCCGCCTCCCGGGCGTCGGCGAAGTGCAGCGGCGCGAGGACGGTCATGCGGCGGCGGTCATCCCGTCGTCCACGTACTCCTCCAGGAAGGAGCGCTCCTCGGCGCTGATCCGCCGGGGCCGCTGCGCCTCCAGGTCGAAGGGCACGACGACCGTGGACGCCCGTACGTACACGGTGTCGGGGTCCTTGATCTCGTACGCGATCGTCAGCGACGCCGCGCCTATCTTCGTGACCCACGACTCGACGGTCACCGGCTCGTGCCGGTGGACCAGCGGCCGCACGTAGTCGATCTCGTGCCGGGCCACGACGGACCCGCCGGAGAACGAGGGGGAGCCGTCCCCCGGCGCCAGGCGGAACATGAAGTCGATCCGCGCCTCTTCCAGGTACCGCAGGAAGACGACGTTGTTGACGTGCCCGAAGGCGTCCATGTCCGACCAGCGCAGGGGGCAGCGGTAGATGTGCCTCGCCATGGGACCGTCAGCCCCGGGTCAGCTTCTTGTGGGTGGCGCGGTGCGGACGGGTCGCGTCCGGACCGAGCCGCTCGATCTTGTTCTTCTCGTACGCCTCGAAGTTGCCCTCGAACCAGAACCACTTGGAGTCGCCCTCGTACGCCAGGATGTGCGTGGCGACCCGGTCGAGGAACCAGCGGTCGTGGGAGACGACCACGGCGCAGCCGGGGAAGTCGAGGAGCGCGTTCTCCAGGGAGGACAGGGTCTCGACGTCGAGGTCGTTGGTGGGCTCGTCGAGGAGCAGCAGATTGCCGCCCTGCTTGAGGGTGAGCGCGAGGTTGAGGCGGTTGCGCTCGCCGCCGGAGAGCACGCCGGCCGGCTTCTGCTGGTCCGGGCCCTTGAAGCCGAACGCGGAGACATAGGCGCGGGACGGCATCTCGACCTGGCCGACGTTGATGTAGTCCAGCTCGTCGGAGACGACGGCCCACAGCGTCTTCTTGGGGTCGATGTTGGAGCGGCCCTGGTCGACGTACGAGATCTTGACGGTCTCGCCGATCTTGATGTCGCCGGCGTCGGGCTTCTCGAAGCCCTGGATCATCTTGAAGAGCGTGGTCTTGCCGGCGCCGTTCGGGCCGATGATGCCGACGATGCCGTTGCGCGGCAGGGTGAAGCTCAGGTCGTCGATGAGGACCTTGTCGCCGAAGGCCTTGGAGAGGTTGTTGACCTCGACGACGACGGAGCCCAGGCGCGGGCCCGGCGGGATCTGGATCTCCTCGAAGTCCAGCTTCCGCATCTTGTCGGCCTCGGCGGCCATCTCCTCGTAGCGGGCGAGGCGGGCCTTGGACTTGGCCTGGCGGCCCTTGGCGTTGGAGCGGACCCACTCCAGCTCTTCCTTGAGGCGCTTCTGGCGCTTCTCGTCCTTGCGGCCCTCGACCTTGAGGCGCTCGGCCTTCTTCTGGAGGTAGGTCGAGTAGTTGCCCTCGTACGGGTGGGCGCGGCCGCGGTCGAGCTCCAGGATCCACTCGGCGACGTTGTCGAGGAAGTACCGGTCGTGGGTGATGGCCACGACGGTGCCCTTGTACTGGGCGAGGTGCTGCTCCAGCCAGTTCACGGACTCGGCGTCGAGGTGGTTGGTGGGCTCGTCGAGCAGCAGGAGGTCGGGGGCCTCCAGGAGCAGCTTGCAGAGCGCGACGCGGCGCTTCTCGCCACCGGAGAGGTTGTTGACCGGCCAGTCGCCGGGCGGGCAGCCCAGGGCGTCCATGGCCTGCTCGAGCTGGGCGTCGAGGTCCCACGCGTTGGCGTGGTCCAGGTCGTCCTGGAGCTTGCCCATCTCCTCCATGAGCTCGTCGGTGTAGTTCGTCGCCATTTCCTCGGCGATCGCGTTGAACCGGTTGAGCTTGCCCTTGATCTCGGCGACGCCGTCCTCGACGTTCTCCAGGACCGTCTTGGACTCGTCGAGCTTCGGCTCCTGCATGAGGATGCCGACGGAGTATCCGGGCGACAGGAAGGCATCGCCGTTGGAGGGCTGCTCCAGGCCGGCCATGATCTTCAGCACGGTGGACTTACCGGCGCCGTTCGGGCCGACCACACCGATCTTCGCACCGGGCAGGAAGCTCAGCGTCACGTCATCGAGGATGACCTTGTCGCCGTGCGCCTTGCGCGTCTTGCGCATGGTGTAGATGTACTCAGCCAAGAGAAACCGTCCGGCAAAGAGTGAGTGGGCAGATACACCCCATCTTGCCTGACCGCCACCCCCGGGCGGAAACCGGTGAGACCGCGGGCCCCGTGCGCGGGGCCGGGAGACCGGCGCCGGAGGGGTGGTGCGGGCGATCTTCGGCGCCCGGACGTGCGACGACCCCGGACCTGGGTGCGGTCCGGGGTCGTGCGGGGGTCACGGGGAGGGCGCCGTGTGACGCACGTCACTTCATGGGGTCGGGTCCGGGGTCGGAATTGGGCTCGGGTCCGGGTCGGGATTGGGCTCGGGTCCGGGCTCAGCGATCGGTGGTCTTCTTCTTGCGGAGGAAGAACACCGCGCCGCCGCCGATCACGACGAGCGCGGCGGCGATGCCGGCGATCATCGGGGTGGCGTTGGAGCTGCCGGTCGCGGCGAGGCCGCCGCCGGTGGTGGTGCCGGTGGTGGTGTCGCCGGCCGCGCCGCCGGTGGTGTCACCGCCGGTGGCGCCGCCCGTGGTGGACGGGGAGGGCGAGGCCGGGGTGGAGGGCTCCGCGGCGGGGGTGGTCCCGGAAGGCGTCGGGCGGGGAGTGGCCGTCTCGCAGTCCAGGACGCCCTCGAAGGTCTGCTTGAAGCCGTTCGGGCCGGTGACGGTGAAGTGGTACGCCTCGTCCTCGGCGAGCTCGACCGCGATGGTCCTGGTCTCGCCGCCGGCGACGGTGTAGGAGGTGCCCTTCAGGTCGAAGGTCCAGTCCTCGTCGCCCTCGTTGGAGGCGATGACCTCCAGGCCGCCCTTGGCGCAGTCCTTGGCGACCGTGACGGCCGGGACGGCGCCCTTCTTGGCCCAGGCGGCGGTGGCCTTGGCGGCCACGGTGGAATCGCTGGAGCCGGCCAGGATCAGGGTCTGCGACGGGCCGTCGACGGAGACGAAGGCGCGGCCGAGCTGCACCTTGGTGGTGGCCTCGACGGCCAGCTCGGCGGTGCCGTCGGGGGTGCCGTCGGGAACGTCGAAGAAGATCTCGTCTCCGTTGGAGGCGGTGGTGACCGGCGCGCCGGCCTTGTTCACGATCTCGACGCCGGTGGGGGTGCCGGGGACGGCGGCGACCTTGACGCCCTCGTTCGCGACGTTGGTGTCGACCGTGATCGGGCCGAGCCTCTCACCGGACTTTCCGGCGACGGAGGACAGCGAGAGGCTCAGGGAGGGCTTGGGCTCCTTGAGCGCCTTGGCGTTCTTCAGCAGGTACGCGGTCAGCTTCCGGGCGTCCCCGTCCTTCGGCGTGGCCTCGACGTCGTCCGAGAGGGTCCAGATCGCGGCCTGGGTGCCCGCGGCGGCCTCGCTCTTGGAGAGGTCCGCGCCGACCTTGTCGCCGAGGTCCTTGGTGGAGAGCTTCGGGTAGCCGTTCTCCAGGATCCAGAGGATCTTGCCCGCGTCGTCGTTGTCGTGGAGGGACGACTGGTCCCAGCCGACCTCCTTGTAGCCGAAGTCGTGCTTCGCGGGGGTGCGCAGGTCGATGCAGTAGGTGAAGAGCGAGCCGCCGCCCTCGACGTCCATGGCGAAGAGGCCGCCCCGGACGGACCACTCGGAGCCGTCCTTCTCGGAGATGACGACGCCGGCGGACTCCTCCTTGGAGAGGTTGCCGAGCTTCGCCCTGACGCCACCGGCGCCCGGGGCCTCGTCGGCCAGCGCCGGTCCGGCCATGACCGTCGTGCCGACGGCGACGAGCCCCGAGACCAGTGCGGCGGCGGCGAGGCGACGCGCGGCGCCCCGCCCACGAACTGAAGACATTGGTTTCCCCTCCGGGCGGGCCGCTCCGCGAACAGCGTTGTTCTGCGTGGGGGGAGCGCACGCCGACAGACTCACAGACTCGATGGGCTCACGTGCCACATGAGTACCCGGGAATCCTAGGGAGGCGAAAGCTTCGCCTGCCCGGCCATACGGTCAGATAACCGTTCCGACTCGGAATCGTTATCACGCAGGTCGAGTTGGTCGACAAATCGCCATGACGCAACGTCAGGAAACGATCACCAGTTGGTGTTCCGCACTCGTTTCGTCGTCCTTTCTCCTGTTCTCCGCCCCGGAAGACATCGTTTCCGCCGCCCCTCGCGCTTCCGCCCCGGCCGCCGCTTCCCCCACTGTTCCCGCCACCGCCACCGTCCACGGATCCGCCTCCGTCGCCGTCGCCGGCCCGAGCACGGAACCGAAACCGGAATCGGAACCCGAATCGGAACCGGCGTGCGGCGTCCCGTCCGTCCGTGCCCGGGACTCGGTCCGGGCCGCGCGCCGGAAGGCCGCCGTCCCCCGGGTCAGGTCGTGGCCCACGGCCAGCGCGTCCACGTCCACGAAGGTCTTGCGCTGTCCGTCGCGCTCGTCCTCCCGCACCCTCAACCGGCCGTGCACCACGAGCGGTTCCCCGACCGAGACCGAGGCCGCGAGGTTGGCGCCCAGGGAGCGCCAGGCCGACACCGTGTAGAAGCTGGTGCTCCCGTCGGACCAGAGGTTCCGCTCCCGGTCCCAGCGGCGCGCGGTCACCGCGAACCGGAAACGGGCCACCCCGCCCGTCACCGTCTCCCGGTACTCCACCGCCGTCGCCACGTTGCCGACGAGCGTCACGGTCGTGTCGTTCATGGTCCGCCCCCTACGTCTCCACGGGACGCCCTTCGGCCGGGCGCCCTTCCGTCCTCATGGTGGGGCGAGCCGGAAGATCCCGCCGGAGCCTGTGGAAAACCCCGTACCAGTGGACAACTCCCTTACCCGGAAGGGTGAGAACGGCGAGGGGGACGGGACCCGGTCACCTCCCCCGCGCGCCCGCGCGGGTGGCGCCCAGGCGCCTCGTACCGGAGCGGTGTCCGCCCACGACCCGGACCGGCGTGCGGCTGCCGACCACCGTCGCGTACTGCTCGCGCACCTCGCGGTAGCGCACCAGCTCGGCCGCCACCGGGTCGAGCACCCGGGCCCGGCCGCAGGCGGCGGCCGCCTCGCGCAGCCGGCGCTCGGCCTCCTGCCCGTACCGGCGCGCCGGCCCCTTCGCCGCGCCCTCGCAGGCCCATTCGACGAGCGGGCCGCCCACGATGCCGGCGAGCATCACGAGGACCGGCGGGAGCAGTCCGGGCTCCAGGACGCCGAGGATCTGCCCCACCAGCCAGAGCGCGCCGAAGACCTGGAGGAGCGTCATCACGACCTGGGCGAGGACGGCCGCGGGCCACCAGGCGGGCCGGGGCGGCCGGGCGGCCGGGTCGCCGAGGGAGGCGGTCAGTTCGTCCAGGGCCTCGGGGAGGCCGTCCGCCCCGCGCGTCGCCGCCTCGCGCACGGCCTGTGCCCACGGGGCCGGAAGGCCGCGCGAGGCGTCGTCGGCGACGAACCGGACGGCCTGCTCCACGCGCTGGCGTGCCGTCAGCTCCTCCTCGGCCGGGGGCGTCAGGTGCGGGTCGGTGGAGCCGTGCGCGCGCTTGCGCTCGTACCAGCGGTAGAGCCGCAGCCAGGGGGTGCCGCAGGCGCGGATGGCGCCCCGGCGCCAGACCCGCTCGGCGGCCTCGCCGGCGGCCTGGGCGCCGACGGCGGCGGCGAGGCGGTCCGTGAAGGCGTCCCGGGCGCGCTCGTCGAGGCCGGAGCGCCCCTCGGCGACGTACGCGGGGCGCAGCCCGGCGGCGGCGGCGTCGATGTCGGCGGAGAGGCGGCGCTCGGGGGCGGCCTTCTCCTGGACGAGGCGGGCGACGAGTTCGCGCAGTTCGGGGACGCCCTCGCCGGTCAGGGCGGAGAGGGCGAGGACGGTGGCGCCGGGTTCGCCGTGCTCGCCGAGGGCCACGCCGTCCTCGTCGAGGAGGCGGCGCAGGTCGTCGAGGACGAGGTCGACGGCGTCGGTGCCGAGCCGGTCGATCTGGTTGAGGACGACGAAGGTGACCTCGGCGTGTCCGGAGAGGGGGCGGAGGTAGCGCTCGTGGAGGGCGGCGTCGGCGTACTTCTCGGGGTCGACGACCCAGATGACGGCGTCGACGAGGCCGAGGACCCGGTCGACCTGGTCGCGGTGGGCGGTGACGGCCGAGTCGTGGTCGGGCAGGTCGACGAGGACGAGGCCCTGGAGTCCGGTGTCGCCGGTGCCGCCCGCGAGGGGCCGGCGGCGCAGCCGGTTGGGGATGGCGAGCCGGTCGAGGAGCCCGGCGGCGCCCTCGGACCAGCTCAGCGCGATGGGCGCGGCGGTGGTGGGGCGGCGCAGGCCGGTCTCGGAGACGGCGACGCCGGCGAGGGCGTTGAAGAGCGTGGACTTGCCGCTTCCGGTGGGTCCCGCGAGGGCGATGACGGTGTGCCGGGAGGAGAGCCGCTGGCGGGCGGCGGCCTCGTCGAGGACGCGCCCGGCCTCGGCGAGGGCGTCGCTCTCCACGCGCGCGCGTGAGAGGCCGACGAGCTCGTGGAGGGCGTCGAGGCGGTGGCGGAGGGGGCGGCCGTAGTGCCCGCCGAAGGAGGAGACCGCGTCCTCGTCGGGATCCGTACCGCCGTCTCCCCCGGGGGCCTTCGTGGGTTCCTCCTTGAGGGCGATGGCGCGTTCGCCCGCGCGGCGCGCGATCAGCCCGTCGTCCCAGCGACCCTGGTCACGGCCGGGTTCGCGGCCGGGGTCGTGGTCACGGCCGAGGTGCCGGTCCCGATCGAGGTGCCGGTCCCGATCGAGGTGCCGGTCCCGGCCGAGGTCCCGCTTGCGCCCGTCTTCGAGCTGCACGTCACTTCTCCTTCTGCAGTACGGAGAGCGCGGCGATCAGCTCCGCCTGCGGCTCGGGGGTCACGTCGAGCGCGTCGAGGGGGGCGAGGCGCCGGTCGCGTTCGGCGTGCAGGACACGGTCGACGTACGAGACGACCAGTTCGCCGCCCTTGTCGCGCAGCCGCAGGGCGACCTGGGCGCCGAGGAGTTCGGCGAGGCGCTCCCCGGCGGCGCGGGTGCGGCGGCCGCCGAGGAGGGAGGCGGCGAGGAGGACGGCGACGGTGTCGGCCTCGGGGAGGGGGCCGCGGGAGCCGGCGGGGCGTTCGACGGCCCGTACCTCCTCGTCGGCCAGTTCTTCGAGCACGCGGCGCCAGCGGCGCACCTCGACGCCGATCCGCTCGCCGGTCTCCCGGTCGGCGCAGGTCCGCACCGGGTCGAGGGCCTCGGCGGCGGGCTCGTGGCGCCAGGCGTCCCGCACCCGCTCCTCGGCGGCGGAGACCGCGCAGTGGAGGAGGGCGGCGAGGGATTCGGCGAGGGCGTCCAAGAGCTCGTCGGCGGTGCTGTCGCGGGGGTAGGCGCGCCAGCGGGCGCGGGCGTCGCCGGCGAGGACGGCGCCGCGGCCGAGCTGCTTGCGGACCCGTCTGCCCTGCTCGTGGTAGGCGGTCTCGACGACGCCGCCGAGGCGTACGGCGGCGGCGTACTGGGCGGAGACCGCGCCCGCCAGCTCGGGCAGCCGGGTGTCGAGGGAGTCGATGACGCCGAAGGCGGTCCGGTCGGCGGCCTGCTGGTGGGCGGCCGGGTCCTGGGCGCGGTGGGCGAGCCAGCCGCGGAGGGCGGTGACGGCGCTGTCGGGCAGCAGTCCGCTGCCGCCGCCGGTGGACTCGGGCAGCTCGGGGATGGTGAAGCGGGGCACCTCGCCGAGCCCGGCCCGGTCGAGCAGCGCGCCGTACTGGCGGGAGACCTCACCGATGACCTGGTGGGGGACGCGGTCGAGGACGGTGACGAGGGTGGCGTCGTACTCCTTGGCGGTACGGAGGAGGTGCCAGGGGACGGCGTCGGCGTACCGGGAGGCGGTGGTGACCATGACCCAGATGTCGGCGGCGCAGATCAACTCGGCGGCGAGGAGGCGGTTCTCGACGACGAGGGAGTCGATGTCGGGCGAGTCGAGCAGGGCGAGGCCCCGGGGCAGGGAGGAGGCGGTCTCGACGCGGAGGGCGTTCTCGCCGGGGTCGGGTTCGTCGGCGGGGTGGTCCTCGTCGGCCTGGGGCAGCCAGACGCGGGTGAGCTGCCGGAGGACGCGCATTCCGGCGAACCAGTGGTGGTCCTCGGGGTGGCACACGAGGACGGGCGTGCGGGTGGTGGGCCTGAGCACACCGGCCTCGCTGACGCGCCGCCCCACGAGGGAGTTGACGAGGGTGGACTTCCCGGCCCCGGTGGAGCCGCCGACGACGGCGAGGAGCGGGGCGTCGGGGTCCTTCAGCCGTGGCACCAGGTAGTCGTCGAGCTGGGCGAGCAGCTCGACCCGGTTCTGGCGGGCGCGATCCGCGCCGGGGAGCGGGAGGGGGAGGCGCACGGCGGCGACACGGTCGCGCAGGGCGGAGAGTGCGTCGATGAGCTGAGGCCGTTCGTCCAAGGTCACCACATGCGAAGAATGCCCAATTTATGAGTGTTTTTGAAGCGTATGGGGGCCCTGCGCGCCGAAGAAAAGGGCGGTGACCGGAAGACGGGGCATAACGAGTGCACAACACCCGCCCCGAGCGATGCGAAAAGCGCTGCGCGAATCGCACCTGCCTGCGATTATCGTTCCGCTTCACCGAACCTACACAACGTGCCACGCAGGTGAAGCAACCGGGCCAAGGCGATCGGAGCCCTATCCTTGTCCCGGCAGGCCACACCCCACCCACCAGGGGCTCCTGGCCACACGGCCACCACCCGGCCCCCGTAGCTCAGTGGATAGAGCAGGTGCCTTCTAAGCACTTGGCCGCAGGTTCGAGTCCTGCCGGGGGCGCTTTTCCTGTACGGCCGGGCCCTCCTTCGGGAGGGTCTTCGTGCTGGTCAAGAACGCCTTTCGGTCATCGGCGGGACGGCCGGGCGGAGGGGCGGGGAGGCCGGATCCGGCCGGTGGCGGCCGGGCGCGGGCGCCTTCCGCCACGTGCTCCTCCCGAAAGCGGCCCGAAGTTCAGGGGCGGCTTCCCGTGAGGCAGAAGAGGCAAAACGGCATTCCGGTTGAAGTGGCGATCGTGTCCGGATCATCCTTGCTGCCGTGTCCCTCCTCACCACGCTCGACGTGTCCCGCCTGCCCGACTACGCGTACGACTGGGCCCTGGTCGACGTCGAGACGTCCGGCCTGGTCGCCCGGCGCGATCGGGTCCTCTCGGTCGCGGTGCTCACCTTCGGGCCGGACGGGGTCCAGAACGGCGCGTACTCCACCCTGCTGAACCCGGGCTGCGACCCCGGCCCCGTGCACGTCCACGGCCTGACCGCGGAACGGCTGAGCGGCGCCCCGACCTTCGAACAGGTGGCCGGGCGGATCGGCGCGCTCCTGCAGGACCGCGTCATGGTGGCCCACAACGCGCAGTTCGACTACGACTTCCTGGCCCATGAGTTCGCCCGCGCCCGGCTCCACCTCCCGGTCTCCCGGCGTCTGTGCACCCTGGCCCTGAACCGGCGCGTGGAGCCGCCCGCCGCGGACCTCAGCCTGGCGTCGTTGGCCGCCCACTACGGCGTGCCGCAGACCAACGCCCATGACGCGCTGGACGATGCCCGTGTCCTCGCGGGAATCTTCCGGTCCTCCCTCTCCGAAGCCGCGCGGCTCGACGTCCCGCTGCCGCTGGTGTCCTGCCCGCCCCGGCAGGACCCGCAGTTCGCGCCGAAACCGCCGAAGACCCCGTGCGCCTACCGGAACCCCGGCCGCCCGGCGCCCGGCGGCCCGCTCGTCCAGGGCATGAAGATCGCCGTCACGGGCGAGACCGCGACCTCTCGTGCCGAGCTGGTGGCCCGAGCCGTCGCCGCCGGTCTGAACGTCATGTCGTCGGTCAGCCGGCACACCGGCGTCCTCGTCACCAACGACGCGGCCTCGGGCTCGGCGAAGGCACGGCGCGCGATCGCCGAGGGCGTCCCGGTCGTCGACGAGCACACCTTCCTGAAGCTGCTGGGCGAGGTGCGCCCCGGGACGCCACACGGGAACCAGGCGCCGCGGGAGGCCCCGGAGGCCGCATCCCCGCCCGCGACGCCGACGCCGCCTCCCGTGACCGCCCCGGCCGCCGCCGTCGTCACGGACGTGCCGGTGCCCGGGCCCACGCGGCCCGTCAAGCCGTTCGGGCATCGCCGGGTCCTGGTCCTGGGCGGCACCCACGAGGAGGCGTCCGCCGCCCGGGCCCGGATCGTGGACATGGGAGGTGCCGCCGCGATCAACCTCTCGGCGAGCGTCACCGACGTCGTCCTCTTTCCCGGGGGCGAACGAGACCGCCGCATGGCCCGCGTCTCCTCGCTGGGGCTGCCGGTCCGCGAGCCCGCCTGGCTCGGAGCGCCGGTCCCCGATCCGGCCGAGCCCCTCGGGACCCCCGCCCCGGCCGGCGCGACGACCGACGTCCTGCCGCGCGGCGGAGTCCTCGACCTCCCCGCACCGTCCACCACCGGCCGCTGGCACGTGAGCGCCTCCTGGGCCCAGCAGGCCACCTGCGAGATCGACGTCGTCGCCCTCGTCCTCGACGAGGACGAGCAGGTCTCCTGCGACGGGGACTTCGTCTTCCACAGCGCCCCGGAAAGCCCCGACGGGACCGTCCGTCTCCTCTGCGACGGCCCGACCGAGCAGACGATCGCCGTCGACCTCGCGGCGCTGTCTCCGGCCGTCCACAGGATCGCGATCGCCGCCGCCGTCGACGGTGCCCCGACCTTCGGGGACATCGGAGCGGTC
The DNA here is from genome assembly GCF_042868165.1 of Streptomyces sp. NPDC007872. Taxonomy (NCBI): domain Bacteria; kingdom Bacillati; phylum Actinomycetota; class Actinomycetes; order Kitasatosporales; family Streptomycetaceae; genus Streptomyces; species Streptomyces sp. NPDC007872. Next base: position 293,978 of record NZ_JBIAEA010000002.1, on the reverse strand, counting down.
CGACTCACCCTCGCGCCGGGCGTCGACGCGCCTGCCACGGCCCAGGCCACCCTGGACGCCGCCACCAGCGAACGCACCCTGCTCCTCGCCGAGATCTACCGCCGGGGCCCGCGGTGGCGCTTCCGCGCCGTCGGCCAGGGGTACGACCACGGTCTGGAGACCCTCGTGCGCGGGTACGGCGTCGACGTGGAGTAGCCGTCGGCGGACACGAGAAACGCAGGTCGGAGCCACCCCGCTCCCCATCCGTCACGTGTCCTCCGGGTAGGCGGCCGAAGCTTCGAGCCTGCCGGAGGGCACATGGCGGGCCGTCTCCTTCGGGAGGGGCTTTTTGCTGGTCAGGGGCGATTTTCGGCCGGAGGCGGTCGTGCCGGGGCAAGGGCTCCGGAGGCGGTCGTGCCGGGGCAAGGGCTCCGGATGCGCCGGTCACGGAGCCGCCGAAGGAGCGCGCGGGTTCTGGGGAGGCGTGCACGTCGTCATGCTCGACGACCGGCTTCCTGCCTGGCCGGGAATGAGTTCTCGGGTTGCCAACCGGCTGATCGAGAAGGGGAGTTGGTGGGAGTGAACGTCCTATGATCCGACCGTGCGCAGTCGATCGGGCGACTCGAAGGAGGAACGATGCTGACTGAGGCTCTGGCGGCGTTGGCCGCGGCCGGGGGTGCGGCGGTGGTGCAGGCCGCCGCCACCGATGCGTGGACCGGTACGAGAGAACGGGTCGCCGGGTGGTTCGGCCGTTCGGACGGCTCGCGGGTGACGGGTGAGCTCGAGCTCCTGGACGAGACCGCGCGGTTGCTCGGGCAGGCGGCGCCCGACCGGCTCGCCGAGGTCGCCGCGTACCACGAGGCCCTCTGGAGGGCCCGGTTCGAGGCCGCGCTGGAGGCGGTGCAGGGCGCCGCACAGCGCGAGCGGGCGGCGGAGGAGCTCAGGGCGCTGCTGGCCGGCGCCCTGCCCGGTGACGGAGGCACCTCCAGCGGTGACGGCGGTCTGTCCGTGGGCGGTGACGTCGAGATCCGCAGCATGCCGGGCTCGATCGCCGCCGGGGTGATCAACGGAGGCGCCGTGATCAACTCCCCTACCCGGCCGGAGCGGACACAGGGCTGAACCGCTCCGGGGCCACCAGCCCCGTCACCGTCAACGCCACCACGGTCCACGGTGGCATCCACTTCGCACCCGACCCGTCCAGACCCGCCCGGCCGACCGTGGTCCTGGGCGTCACCTCCGACGGGGCCCCCGCGTTCGCCATGTCCTACGAGATGACGGGACAGGGGCAGGACACGGAGATCCGCCCGGCCGACGACTACCTGGGCCGCCTGAGGGCGGGCGGACTGCTGGAAGGCAGCCCCGGGTCCCACCGGTGGCCGGTCCTGGACGTCAAGGTGGTCAACAACACCGCGGAAGCGGTACTGCTCCACGAGGCGGTCCTCCAGGTCAGGTCCTCCGAACCGGACCTGCGGGCCGTCCCGGTCCTCTTCTGCCGAGGCACTGACATCGTCCTCCGGAACGACGGTTGGGGGCGGATGGAGGACTGCACCCTCACCTTCTCGCTCTTCGCCGCCCCGGGAACGACGGCCCGGCGGATCGGTGGTCCGTTCGTGCTGCGCTCCGCCGATCTCGTCGAGAGCGGGGGGCGGGGCGGGCGGCGCCGCACGCATTGGCCGGTGGCCGGCGCGCTGCGGTCCTGCGGCGCCGACCCGGCGGCGGTCCGCAGGCTGGTCGGCCCGGAGCGGCATTCGGTCCGGGGTCGTGCGCTGCTGGACGCCGCCCTCGGTCCCTTCGCCGAGCAGGGCGGGGCCTTCGTCGTGGGGCGGCTCGAATACACCCACCCGGGTCCGGACGGCGCCCCGGTCCGTGCGGCGAACCCGGTGCGGGGCCGTCTGGACCTGACCGACGACGGCTCGCCCAGGATCGGGGGCTACCTGCCGCCCGCCCACCGGTACTCGACGGTCCTCCCCTCCGCCCGCAGTGACTACAGGGTCGCGGTGCCCCTCTCCCAGTTCGTGCAGAGCGGCGAGGCCGACCGGTTCCTCGTCACGATCGCCTCGGACCGCTCCGCCCTCCACGACTTCTCCCTGACCATCAGGTACAACGAGCAGCAGGAGGTGATAGCCGCCGAGCGGGTGCGGCTGGAGCTGTTCCTGCCGAGGTCGAAGGAGGCCGAAGCGCCGTCTCCTCGTCGTTCGGGCCCGGTGGACCGGCCTGCGGGGTGGCGGTGGTGGCGGAGACCGCGACGGGGCGGACCTTCGAGCTGACGGGCCCCGGAGACCGGGTTCCGCCCTCGGCGTCCGGTCCCGGACGGACCGGACGGACCGGATGGGCCGGGCAGGCCGGGTGGTTCCGCTCGGTGGTCAGGCGGGGACGCCGGCCCGGGTCAGGACGGCGGCCGTCTCGGCTTCGGGGAGCGCGGGGTCGGCTCCCGCCCTGGAGGCCGGCTCGGGCTCGTGGAACGCGACCATGAGCCCCCACCCGTGTGCCTCCGTCAGCCGGTCCACGGCCGTGATCCCGCACCCGGGGGCCGTCGGGACGGAAGGGCCCCGCGTGCGCGGACCCCCGTACCGCGCACGCGGGGCGTATCGGGTGTGGTCAGCAGTGGCCCACGTAGTTCTGGATGCGGCCCGTGGTCAGGTAGTAGTCGCTGACGTAGCGGTAGCCGGAGGCGGTGTAGAGGCCGGCCCAGACGTCGTAGCCGTTGACGGAGGTGCCGGTGGTCCAGCAGTCGACCTCGACCTTGGCGCCGTTGGCCAGGGTCCACAGGGTGGTGGAGGTCGTGCTCGGCCTGCTGTGGACCTTCAGGCCGTTGGGGGCCTTCTGCACGTAGGCGCACCAGGCCCTGGGGTCGCTGCCGGACGAGCCGCAGCGGAAGGCGTCGGCGGAGGCGCCCGGCGCGAGGGCGAGGCCCGCGGCGAAGAGCGCGGCGGTGGCGGCCGCGACGACGGACGCGGGCTTCCTGCGTGGACGGAACATGTGATCCCCCTCGGACCGCACCGGTTCCGGCCGCGTGCGGCCCGGTCCCGGTGACTCACGGGTCGGTCATGGACAGGGAAGACGTTAGGGTCCGGCCGCGTCCGCGCGCGTCCCACGGTGAGTTGATGCCGGGTAAACCTGTGCGGTACTCCCCGGGAGTGATCCGCGTCACGCGGTGCGGAAGGTGTCACAGAAGACGGGCGCGCGGTGTCTTGAGGGCGAACCCCTTGAAATCGAAGAGGGCGGATCCCTTGGACGGATCCCTTGACATGGAGGAGACACCATGACCGGGAACACCGAAGTGGTCGTGATCGGCGGCGGGTACGCCGGTGTCATGGCGGCCAACCGGCTGACGCGACGCGACGACGTGACCGTGACGCTGGTCAACCCGCGTCCGTCGTTCGTCCACCGGGTCCGGCTGCACCAACTGGTGGGCGGGACCGGCGAGGCGGTCGTCGGCTTCCCGGAGGTGCTGGGCGGGCGCGTCCGGCTGACGGTCGGCAGCGTCGAGCGGATCGACACCGCCGGGCGCCGCCTGACGCTGGCCGACGGCGGCACGCTCGGTTACGACTACCTCGTCTACGCCGTGGGCAGCGGGAGCGCCGACCCGGGCGTCCCGGGGGCCGCCGGGTTCGCCCGCCCGATCGCCTCCCTGGAGGACGCCGAGCGGCTGCGGCCGGCCCTCGACGCCGTGCCCGCGACGGCGCCGGTGGCGGTCGTCGGAGCCGGTCCGACCGGCATCGAGACCGCCGCCGAGCTGGCGGAGGCCGGCCGTGCCGTCACCCTGGTCTGCGGCGGCGTGCTCGGCCCGTACCTGCACGCCCGGGGCCGGCGCTCCGTCGCCCGGCGGATGGCCCGGCTCGGAGTCACCGTCCTCGACGGCCCCGGTACGAAGGTCACCGAAGTGACCCGCGAGGCCGTACGGCTCGCCGACGGCCGCGAGCTGCCGAGCGCGGTGACGATCTGGACGGCCGGATTCGGCGTGCCCGACCTGGCCGCGCGCAGCGGACTGAGCACCGACGCCCTGGGCCGCCTGCTCACCGACGAGACGCTGACCAGTGTGGACGACGAGCGCGTCGTCGCGGCCGGGGACTCGGCGGCGCCCTCGGGCCTGCCGCTGCGGATGAGCTGCCAGGCCGCGATCCCGCTGGGCGCGCGGGCCGCCGACACCGTGCTCGCCCGGATCGCGGGGGAACGGCCCGAGCCCCTCAACGAGTCCTTCGCGGGCCAGTGCATCAGCCTCGGGCGGCAGGAGGGCATCTTCCAGTTCGCCCGCCGCGACACCGCCGTCCGGTTCCACATCGACGGGCGCGCCGGCGCGAAGCTCAAGGAGAAGGTCTGCGCGGGCATCGTCGCACACCTGGCGGGCGAGGCCGGTGCCCCCGGTTCGTACCGCCTGCACCGCATCCCCGGCAGCACGCGGCGCCGGCGGCTGGCGCGGGCGGGGCGTACGGGAGAAGCTCTTGCTCCGAACACCATGAGCGCCCCGAGTACCGCGAGCGCCCCGAGTACCACAAGTACCCCGAGCACCCTGAGCACCCCGAGCACCCCGAGCGCCCCGAGCACCCCGGACGCCCTCCCCCGGGCCGCCGGCAGCCCGCCCCGGTCCTGAGGGAGCCGACGTGACGAAGCCCGATGTGACGCGACTCGACGCGAGAGAGCCCCACGTGAACCGGCCCGGAGCCGGCCCGCGCCGTACCGACCCCGCCACCGACGCCTTCCTCGCCCATCGCAATCTGCTCTTCACCGTGGCGTACGAGATGCTCGGTTCCGCCGCCGACGCCGAGGACGTCCTCCAGGAGACCTGGCTGCGCTGGATCGAGGTCGATCTGGAGCAGGTGCGCGACCGGCGCGCCTATCTGGTCCGGATCACGACCCGGCAGGCGCTCAACCGGCTGCGCGCGGCGAGCCGCCGCCGGGAGGCGTACGTCGGCCCGTGGCTGCCCGAGCCGCTGCTGACCGCGCCGGACGTGGCCGAGGACGTCGAGCTCGCCGAGAGCGTGTCGATGGCGATGATGCTCGTCCTCGAAACGCTCTCGCCGACCGAGCGCGCCGTCTTCGTGCTGCGCGAGGCCTTCGGCGTCGGGTACGACGAGATCGCGGCCGCCGTCGACAAGACCCCCGCCGCCGTCCGCCAGATCGCCCACCGCGCCCGCCGGCACGTCGACGCCCGCCGCCCCCGCCGGGTGGTCTCCCCGTCCGAGGCCAGGGCGGCCCTGGAGTCGTTCCGGAACGCCGTCGAGGCCAGGGACCTCCAGGGCCTCCTCGACGTGCTCGCCCCCGACGTCGTCCTGGTGAGCGACGGCGGCGGCGTGAAGCGGGCCGCGGTGCGGCCGGTCGTCGGGGCCGGGAAGGTGGCCCGCTTCTACCTCGGCGGCTCCGCGAAGACCGGGGCCGCGATCACCTGCGCGTCCACGGCGGTCAACGGGGACCCGGCGCTCGCCGTGTACCTGGACGGTGAGTTCGACGGCGTCATGGCGCTCCGGGTCGTGGACGGCCGCATCACCGGCCTGTACTACGTCCGCAACCCCGAGAAGCTGACCCGCTTCACGGCGGAGACCCCCCTCACCCTGCGGTGAGCCCCCGGCAGGGAGACCTCAGCGGACCGGGCGGTCGAGCCGCACCTTGACGAGGGTGGTCTCCACCCCGCTGTCGACCAGGCGGCCCCGCGCGTCGAAGGCGCCGGGGCCGTCCGTCATGCCGAAGTCGTTGTCGTTGAGGAGGACGACGGTCGAGGAGCCCTCGACGGCCACGCCCTCGATCTTGCCGGGGACGCCCTTCACCGCGTTGAGGTCGACGACCAGCCTCTTCCGCAGGACCGGCACGCCCGCCGCCGCCGGGTCGTCGAGCTGCTCCAGGCTCGGCCGCGCGCCGGTGTCCCAGGCGGAGCCCAGGATGTCGTCGGAGCGGCGGAGGCGGACCTCGTGGAGGCGGGCGCCCTTGTCGGTGCGCTCCTGGACCAGGAGGCGGTCGCCGCCGAGCGCGACGAGCGCGGACAGCTTCAGCTCGGAGGTCTTGGTCTGGCCGGGCTCGACGGTGCCGACCGGGTCGAAGCGGTAGGCGTACTCGGCGGTGACCCGGTTCCCGCGCGGGGAGAAGCGCAGCAGCCGGGTGGTGCGGGAGTCCTTGCCCGCGGCCTCGTCGGGGTTGAGCAGCGGGCTCTGGAGGCCGAGGACGAGGTCGCCGTCGGGCAGGAGCGCGAGGCCCTCGAAGCCGCGGTTGATCTTGCGCTGGAGGAAGATCGCGGGCAGCGACTCGACCACCGGGTAGTCGGCGCCGGTCAGCTTCAGGCCCTTCGGCACGTGGCGGGCGAGCACCCGGCCCTTCGCGGAGACGTGGACGAGGGAGGGGCCGTACTCGTCGACCAGCCAGAAGCCGCCGTCCCGGTCCCGCACGATGCCCTCGGTGTCCAGGCCGTTCGGGTCGTACGGGAGCGGGGTGGAGGCGTCGTACGTGTACGGGGCCTCGTCGCGGCCCGGCTGGTTGGGCAGGCCGGTCACGGGGGCGCCGTGCGAGGTGGTGAGCGGGATGGCCTTCAGGACCTGGATCCGGCCGCCGACCGCGCGGATCTTCACGATGGCCGGGTCGAAGCCGGGCACGGGGAAGGTGCGGCGCTTGTCCTTGCCGATCTCGATCTGGCCGTTGGGGCCGCGGTCGGTGACGGTCCAGTACTCGCCGCGCCGCTCCGCCGGGAACAGGTCGCTGCCGATGCCGCCCAGGTCGACGCCCCGGTCGTCCGCGACGCTGCCGGGGATCATGCCGTTGCCGAACGCGGCCAGCGGGACGTCGGGCAGGGTCGAGGTGGCGACGACGCGGCCGGCGGAGCCGTCGTGGCCGCGGTGCGCCGGCGCCCCGTCCGCCGTCCCCCCGACCACCGTGAGGGCGAGCGCGGCGGACAGCGGCAGGACCACGGCGGCGGGCCGGCGGCGCAGGAGGCGCGGAATCATCTGGGTGAACTCCCTTGGAACACGCGGAAGGGTGAATGCGTGGGACACGGATGCGGACGCGGACACGGACGCGTGGAGCGTTCCGGTGCGGGCGGCCTCATGGTCTGTTTCCGGCCACAACGCGGAGCGACGCGTGCCCGACGCCGGGGCGATCCCTGGGTGAACGCCGGGGATCACCGGGGACCGCCCCGACCCGCCGGACCGCCCTGACCCGTCGGACCGGCCCTAGTAACGGTCCAGGATGAGCTGCGTCTTCAGGACGTCGCCGTGGTACAGCCACCCCTTCGACTCGGCGAGGGCCACCGCGTCCTCGTGCAGTTCGGCCGCGTCGGCGGCGGAGTCGGTCTTGAAGGACAGTTCGACGACGTACTCCGTGCCGGTCCCGCCCGCGCCGACCACCGGCAGCACCTCGACGCTCGCGTCGTCGGAGGCGCCCCACTCCCCCTCGTACACCGTGGCGGTGACCGGTCCGTGGGCGCGGGACCGCTGGAGGAGGCCCTTGCCCCAGCCGGTGCCGCCCCACTTGTCCAGCTTGCCGGGGACGTCGGCGGCCAGCCAGTCGCGGCCGGTGGTGCTCGCCGGGAGCGAGGTGCCCGCGTATCCCTTGGCGCTGCGGCTCTTCTCGTTGCTGAAGCTCAGCGTCTGCTTCGCGTAGCCCCAGTCGACCTCGGCCTTGTAGTTGGTGTCGCCGCTGTCGAAGCCGGCCGCGTTCGCCGCGTCGAGCGCGGCCTTCAGGTCGCCGTTCGTGACGGGGAAGCGCTTCTTGTACGTCTCCTCGAACGAGGACCCGTCCTTGTGGCGCAGCCGGACGCTCCACCCCTCGGCGTCGAGGGCGAGGCCGTCGGTGTCGTAGTAGGCGTACGAACGGGCCTTGGCGGAACCGGTGATGCCGAACGCCGACTTCACCGCCGCGCTCGGCGCGTGGGAGGCGTCGAGGGCCGCCGCCGTGAGGTTGATCTTCACCTCGTACGTCGGGACGGCGTTGGCCGCGGCGTACGCCGGCGTGCCGGGGGCGAGGAGCGCGACGGCGGAGGCGAGGGCGACGGCGGAGGCGGCTGCGGCGGGGCGCGGGGCCCGCGAGGCGAGGAGGTTCATGCGGCCGATCCTCACGAGGCCGGGTGAGGAGAGCGTGGCGCCGGGGCGTTCCCCGGGTGAACCGGTGGCGACCGGAGACCCGCGGCTCCGCCCCCGCATGCGCAGGCACATTCGGCTTCCCGCCCCGACAGGGAGAATCGCGCCATGGTGATCACCCCGCGCGTCCTCAACCGCTCCACCCTCGCCCGGCAGTTGCTCCTCGCCCGCGAGCCGATCGGCGTCGAGGACGCCGTGCGGCGGGTGGTGGCCCTCCAGGCGCAGCGGCCGGGCTCCCCGTACGTGGCCCTGTGGAACCGGATCGCGGACTTCGCGCCGGAGCGGTTCGACGAGGCCCTGAACGGGTTCCGGGTGGTCCGGTCGACGCTGATGCGGCTCACCCTCCACCAGGTGCACGCCGACGACTACCGGGCCTTCCGGGAGGCCATGGAGCCGACGCTGCGCGGCGGGCGGCTCCACGACCCCCGCTTCACGGCGGCCGGGTTCACGGCCGCCGACGCCGACGCGCTCCTGCCCGGCCTGCTCGCCCACGCCGCGGAGGCGCGGACCGGGGCCGAGCTGCGGGAGCTGGTCGAGCGGGGCCGACGCGGGCCGGTGGCGCCCGTGGTCTGGCGGATGGTGCGCCAGTACGCGCCGCTGTGGCACGCGCCGACGGGCCCGCCGTGGGCCTTCGGGACCGCGCAGTCCTTCGTCTCGGCCGCCGAACGGCCCGTGCTCGCCGACCCGGAGGCGTCCGCAGCCGGTCTGGCCGTCCTGCTCCGGCGCTACCTGGAGGGGTTCGGGCCCGCGTCCGTGGCGGACATGGCGCAGTTCACGACGGCGCCCCGGCGCCTGGTGCGCGAGGCGGTGCGGACCCTGGAAGAGGGACTGGTACGGCTGGAGGGGGCCGACGGCACGGTCCTGTACGACGTCCCGGGCGCGCCGCTCCCCGACGCGGAGACCCCGGCCCCGCCGCGCCTGCTCGCCATGTGGGACAGCGTCCTCCTCGCGTACGCGGACCGCTCCCGGATCATCCCGCCCGCGTACCGCGGGCACGTGATCCGGGTGAACGGCGACACGCTGCCGGCGCTCCTCGTGGACGGGTACGTCGCCGGGGTCTGGCGGCCGGTCGGGGACGGGATCGAGGTCTCGGCCTTCCACCCGCTGCCCGCCGGGGCCTGGGAGGGCCTGGCCGCCGAGGCCTCGGCGCTCGGCGGCTTCCTGACGGCCCGGGACCCGCTGGTCTACCGACGCTACGACCACTGGTGGGCCAAGGGCTTCCCGGCGGTGGAGACGCGGGTGCTGCCGGCCGGTTGACCGGACCGGCGGTCAGTTCTTCGCCACCAGCTCCCGCAGCGCCGTGTTGAGCGCGAGGACGTTGACCCGGGGCTCCCCCACGAAGCCGAGGGCGCGGCCCTCCGTGCGGTCGGCGACGAGCCTCGCGACGGCCGCGACGGGCAGGCCGTTGCGCTCGGCGACCCGGTGGACCTGGAGCCTCGCGTACTCCGGGGAGACGTGCGGGTCCAGGCCGGAGCCGGAGGAGGTGACGGCGTCGGGCGGCACGTCCGAGGGCTTCACCTCGTACGAGGCCGTCGAGTTGTCCCGTACGACGGCCGCCCTGGCCTCCTTCACCCACCGGATCAGCTCGGCGTCGTCGCCGGAGCGGTTGGTGGCGCCGGAGAGGAGCAGGGAGTACCGGGTGTTGACGGAGTTGGTGCCCAGGCCGTTCGAGGGGCGCGGCTGGAACCAGCGGAGGTCGGGGGCCGGGGCCTCCTCGCCGTCCTTCGCCGGCAGGTCGTAGCGCTGCCCGACGAGCGAGGAGCCGACGACCCGGCCGCTGCCGTCCCGTACCTCGGAGCCGTTCGCCCGTTCCGGGAAGGCCAGTTGGGCGACGGCGGTGACGGCGAGGGGGTAGAGGACGCCGCACACGACGGTGAGGACGAGGAGGGCGCGCAGGCCCGCCCCGAGCAGGCGTCCGGTCCTTCTGGCGGAGTTGTTCATGGTCGGTCAGCCGATTCCGGGGAGGAGGGAGAGGAGCAGGTCGATGAGCTTGATGCCGGCGAACGGGGCGATCAGGCCGCCGAGTCCGTAGACCGCGAGGTTGCGCCGGAGCATCGCGTCGGCGCCGGCCGGCCGGTAGCGCACGCCCCGCAGGGCGAGCGGGACGAGGGCGACGATGATCAGCGCGTTGAAGATCACGGCGGAGAGGATCGCGGACTCGGGCGAGGCCAGGCCCATGACGTTGAGCTTGTCCAGGCCCGGATGGGCGACCGTGAACATGGCGGGGATGATCGCGAAGTACTTCGCCACGTCGTTGGCGATCGAGAAGGTCGTCAGCGCTCCCCGGGTGATGAGGAGCTGCTTGCCGATCGCGACGATCTCGATGAGCTTGGTGGGGTCGGAGTCGAGGTCGACCATGTTGCCGGCCTCCTTCGCGGCCGACGTGCCCGTGTTCATGGCGACGCCGACGTCCGCCTGGGCCAGGGCCGGGGCGTCGTTCGTCCCGTCGCCGGTCATCGCGACCAGCTTCCCGCCCGCCTGCTCCCGCCGGATGAGGGCGAGCTTGTCCTCGGGGGTGGCCTCGGCGAGGAAGTCGTCGACCCCGGCCTCCTCCGCGACGGCCTTCGCGGTCAGCGGGTTGTCGCCGGTGATCATGACCGTACGGATGCCCATGCGGCGCAGTTCGGCGAACCGTTCCCGCATGCCCTCCTTGACGACGTCCTTCAGGTGGACGACGCCCAGGACGCGGGCGCCCCCGTCGTCCTCCACGGCCACGAGGAGCGGTGTGCCGCCGGCCCGGGCGATCCCGTCCGCGAGCTCCCGCGCGTCCTCGGGGACCCGGCCGCCGCGCTCCTCCACCCAGGAGGCGACCGCGCCGCTCGCGCCCTTGCGGATCCTGCGGCCGCCGGCGTCCACGCCGGACATGCGGCTCCGGGCGGTGAAGGCGACCCACTCGGCGTCCGCCGGGGCGTCCGGGAGGGGCGGGGTGCCGGGGAGGGGTACGGCGTTCCCCTCCCGCGTCCCCTCCGCGAGGTCCACGATCGAGCGGCCCTCGGGCGTCTCGTCGGCGAGCGAGGAGAGCCGGGCGGCCCCGGCGAGTTCGGCCTCCGTGACGCCCTTCACCGGCACGAACGCGCAGGCCCGCCGGTTGCCGAGGGTGATCGTGCCCGTCTTGTCGAGCAGCAGGGTGCTGACGTCGCCCGCGGCCTCGACCGCGCGCCCCGACATCGCGAGGACGTTCCGCTGGACGAGCCGGTCCATGCCCGCGATGCCGATCGCGGAGAGCAGCGCGCCGATCGTCGTCGGGATCAGGCAGACGAGCAGGGCCGTCAGGACGACGAGGGAGGTCTGCGCGTCGGCGCCCGCGTAGACCGCGAAGGGCTTGAGGGTGACGACGGCGAGCAGGAAGACGATCGTCAGCGAGGCGAGCAGGATGTTGAGGGCGACCTCGTTGGGGGTCTTCCTGCGGTCGGCCCCCTCGACCAGGCCGATCATCCGGTCGATGAAGGTGTCGCCGGGCTTCGTGGTGATCCTGACGACGATCCGGTCGGAGAGCACCTTCGTGCCGCCGGTCACCGCGCACCGGTCGCCGCCGGACTCGCGGACGACCGGGGCGGACTCGCCCGTGATCGCGGACTCGTCCACGGAGGCGACCCCCTCGACGACGTCGCCGTCGCCGGGTATGACGTCGCCGGTCTCGCAGACCACCAGGTCGCCGACGCGCAGTTCGGTGCCGGGGACCAGTTCCTCCCCGGCCCCGGCGGACCCACCGGTCCCACCGGCCCCGGTGACCCGGCGGGCGACCGTCCCCGTCCTGGCCCTGCGCAGGGTGTCCGCCTGCGCCTTGCCCCGGCCCTCGGCGACCGCCTCCGCCAGGTTGGCGAAGACCGTGGTGAGCCACAGCCAGGCGCTGATCGCCCAGCCGAACCAGTCGCCGGGGTGCGCGAGCGCGAGCCCGGTGGTGACCACGGAGCCGACCCACACCACGAACATGACGGGGGACGTGACCATGGCCCGGGGGTCGAGCTTCCGGAACGCGTCCGGGAGGGCGGCGGCCAGTTGCCCCGGGTCGAACAGGCCCCCGCCGACGCGGCCGGACCGGGTGTCCGGGCGCCGTTCCTCGGGGGCGCCGGCCCGTGGGGGCCGGGCGGGTGCGGTGGTGCTCATGCTGCGAGCCCTTCGGCGAGCGGTCCCAGCGCGAGCGCCGGGAAGTAGGTGAGTCCGGCGACGATCGCGATCGTGCCGAGGAGGAGGCCGCTGAACAGCGGCTTCTCGGTGCGCAGGGTGCCCGCGGTGCGGGGCACGGGGGCCTGTCCTGCGAGCGAGCCGGCCAGGGCCAGGACGAACACCATCGGCAGGAAGCGGCCGAGGAGCATCGCGATGCCGAGCGTGGTGTTGAACCAGGGGGTGTCGGCGTTCAGTCCGGCGAACGCGGAGCCGTTGTTGTTGGCCGCCGAGGTGTACGCGTAGAGGACCTCGGAGAAGCCGTGCGCGCCGGAGTTGGCCATCGACTCCGGTGGCGTGGGCAGGGCCATCGCGACGGCGGTGAGGCCCAGCACGAGCGCCGGGGTGACCAGGAGGTAGCAGGCGGCGTGCGTGATCTCGCGGATGCCGATCCGCTTCCCCAGGTACTCGGGGGTGCGGCCGACCATCAGACCGGCGACGAACACCGCGATCACGGCCATGACCAGCATGCCGTACAGGCCGGAGCCGACGCCGCCGGGCGCGATCTCGCCCAACTGCATCCCGAGGAGGGTGATCCCGCCGCCGAAGCCGGTGTACGAGGAGTGGAAGGAGTTCACGGCGCCGGTCGAGGTCAGCGTGGTCGCCACCGCGAAGAGCGCCGAACCGCCGATCCCGAAGCGGGTCTCCTTGCCCTCGGTGGCCCCGCCCGCGAGGTCGAACGCCGGGCCGCCGTGGTGGAACTCGGTCCACATCATCAGGGCGGTGAAGCCGGCCCAGATCGCGGCCATGGTGCCGAGGATCGCGTACCCCTGCTTCGGGGAGCCGGTCATCCGGCCGAAGGCGCGGGTCAGGGCGGTGGGGATGAGCAGGATCAGGTAGATCTGGAAGAGGTTGGAGAGGGCGTTCGGGTTCTCGAAGGGGTGGGCGGAGTTGGCGTTGAAGTAGCCGCCGCCGTTGGTGCCGAGGACCTTGACGGCCTCCTGGGAGGCGACCGCGCCGCCGTTCCACTGCTGGGTGCCGCCGGAGAACTGCCCCACCTCGTGGATGCCGGAGAAGTTCTGGATCGCGCCGCACGCGACCAGGACCAGGGCGGCGACGACGGAGAGCGGCAGCAGGATCCGGAGCGTGCCCCGGACCAGATCGGCCCAGAAGTTGCCGAGTTCACCGGTGCGGGACCCGCTGAAGCCCCGGACCAGGGCGACGGCGACCGCCATGCCGACCGCCGCCGACACGAAGTTCTGCACGGCGAGGCCGCCGGTCTGCACGACGTGGCCCATGGCCTGTTCGCCGTAGTACGACTGCCAGTTGGTGTTGGCGACGAACGAGGCCGCCGTGTCGAACGCCTGGTCCGGGTCGATCGACGCGAAGCCGAGCGAGCCCGGAAGCACGCCCTGGACCCGCTGGAGCAGGTAGAGGAGGAGGACGCCGACGGCGGAGAGGGCGAGGACGCAGCGCAGGTAGGCGGGCCACCGCATCCCCGTGTCGGGGTCGGCGCCGATCGCCCGGTAGATCCACCGCTCGGGGGCGAGGTGCCGCTCCGAGGAGTAGACGCGGGCCATGTGGTCGCCCAGCGGCCGGTGGGACAGGCCGAGGGCGACGGCCAGGGCCAGGAACTGGAGGGACGCCGCGAGGACGGGGCTCATTTCCCTCGCCTCAGAACCGGTCGGGCTTGACGAGGGCGAGGACGAGGTAGCCCAGGAGGCCGGCGGCCACCAGGAGACCGACGATGTTCTCGGTGCTCACTGCTTGGCCACCCCCCTGGCGACGAGGGCCACCAGCGCGAAGAGCGCGATCGTGGTGGCGACGAGGGCCGCGTCGGCCATCGTGGACTCCCGGATGGAGAGGGTCCCGGCCGTGGGGCGCGGGACGGAGGTTTTCGGACGAGACGAGGAAACCCCCGCCCGGGGCCGTCCGCCGCTCCCGTTGACGCCCCTCTGACGCCGTGCGCGCCCTTCTTGACGCTTCCCGTACGTCCCTTGACGTGCCCCTTACGCCTCCCGGCGCACCGGCCCCGTGCCCGCCGCACCCATTGCCAGGTACCGGAAGTGCACCTATCTTCGAGGCCACACCTACGGACCGGGATGCTCGTCAGTCCCGGGGCGGTCCGCCGTTCACGGACCGGACGGCGGGGAGCGGACCCTCGGGACGACGGGGGCGCTGGACGCCGGGCGTACGGGATATCCGTATCCACGTACCCGCGGGAGCTGAGCAGCACATGAGCAAGCACGTCCTGGCACAGAACCAGTACGGCAAGGCCGAGAACCGGATCGTCACCGTGACCCGCAAGGGCGACGACGGGGCCTGGCACGAGATCCGCGACCTGAACGTGTCGGTGGCGCTGCGCGGCGAGTACCGCGACGTGCACCTGACCGGCGACAACGGCAACTGCCTGCCGACCGACACCACCAAGAACACGGTGTACGCCTTCGCCAAGGAGCACGGCGTCGCCTCCCCCGAGGCCTTCGCGATCCACCTCGCCCGGCACTTCGTGACCTCGCAGCCGGTGATCCACGAGGCGCAGGTCCGGGTCGAGGAGTTCGCCTGGGAGCGGATCCCGGTCCCGACGCGCAAGGAGCAGCACTCCTTCGTCCGCAAGGGCCAGGAGGTCCGCACCGCGCAGGTCACGCAGTCGGAGACCACCGGCCTCCAGGTCCTGTCGGGCCTGAGGGAGCTGACGGTGATGAACTCGACCAACTCCGAGTTCCACGGCTTCATCAAGGACGGGTACACGACGCTCCAGGAGGCGTACGACCGGATCCTGGCCACCAAGGTCACCGCCCGCTGGGCCCATGCGGCCACGGCGGCGGCCGACCCGGAGCACGACTGGGACCGCTCGTACGAGAAGGCGCGCCGGCACCTGCTGGAGGCCTTCGCGGAGACGTACAGCTACTCGCTCCAGCAGACCCTGCACGCGATGGCGGACCGGGTCCTGGACCACGTCTCCACGGTCAACGAGGTGCGGCTCAACCTGCCGAACAAGCACCACTTCCTGGTGGACCTGGAACCGTTCGGCCTGAAGAACGACAACGAGGTGTACTTCGCGGCCGACCGGATGTACGGCCTGATCGAGGGCACCGTGCACCGCCAGGGCGTCCAGCCGGTGATCCCGACCGGCGACTGGATCACCGCCTGAGCCGCGGGCTTCCGGCGGAAGGCGAGGCGCACGGGCCCGGTTCCCGGCCCGGGGCCTTGACCGGCCCGGCCCGTGACGCCCCGCTCCGCGATGGTCCGGCCACGCGGGGCGACGGGTCAAAGCCCGTCCGGTGAGTCCGTCAGATCCCCGCGGGGCGTTCCGGAGGGCCGCGCGGGGGTCCGTCGCGGGGCGGCGGAGGGGGCCGTGACCTGCGCGGAAGGCGGGGGAGGTGGTCCGGCCACCATCCGGCGGCCGATTCGGGTGCCGGGTACACCTCGTCCCCGGGGGCGGTGCCGGGAGACGGTGGTGGCGCAGCGGGAAGGAGCTGCGCAACCTTCGGGCAGGAGTCTCGTGAGTACATCCGTCGCAACCAGGCGCAGGGCCACCGCGGGGGCCGTCGCCCCGGCCGTCCCCCTGGCCACCGTCAGGACCGTCGGCGCCGCCGGTGCGCGCGAGGACGTCTACGCCGAGCTGTGTGCCGCGCTCTTCTCCGGCTTCGCCCGCCGCGACCAGCGCCTGAAGGCCGAGCAGTACCTGCACGGTCTGCTCACCGCGCAGGGCCGCAAGTCCATCCGCAACATCGCCGCGCAGATCGGCGGTCCGGCGGCCGAGCAGAGCCTGCACCACTTCGTCTCCAGCTCCACCTGGGACTGGCAGCCGATGCGCGCGGCGCTCGGCCGGTACCTGGAGCGGAACGGCTGCCCGCAGGCCTGGGTGGTGCGGCCCATGCCGATCCCCAAGGCCGGGGAGCACTCCGTGGGCGTGGACCGGCGCTTCGACCCGGAGCGCGGGCAGGTCTTCCACGGGCAGCAGGCCTTCGGCGTGTGGTTCGCGGGCGAGGAGCTGAGCGTCCCGGTCAACTGGCGCCTGTTCCTGCCGGACCCCTGGGTGAACGACCGCACGCGGCGCGACCGCGCGGAGGTTCCCGAGGAGGCCGGCGAGGAGACCCTGGAGGAGTGCGCGGTCACGGCGGCGCTCGACACCGCCCGCTGGTCCGACGTCACCCGCAAGCCGGTGCTCATCGACATCCGGGGCGGCGCGGGCCGCGCGGCCCTCACCCGGCTCGCCGGGGCCGGGGTGCCGGTCGTGGCCCGGATCGGGCCGGGCTCCCGGCTCGCGATCGCGGACCGCTCGCTGCCCGGCTTCGGGGCGGGCCCGCTGTCCGCGGTGCAGATACTGGAGTCCCTCAAGGGACTGCGCAGGCCGGTGAGCTGGGTGGACACGGTGGGGGGCGTGCGGACCTCGCGGACCTCGCTCGCCACGGCCGTCCGGGTGGCGCTGCCGACGCCGGGCGGGGAGCGGATGCGTCCGCTGGTGCTGCTCGGCGAGTGGGACGACCCGCGGCGGGCCCCGGCCCGGGTGTGGATCAGCGACCTGACCGGTTCGCCGGTGGGCACCCTGCTGCGCCTGACCAAGCTCGCCCGCCGGGTGGAGCGGGACTTCGTGGAGGTCGGGGAGGGCGCGGGCCTGCGGGACTTCGTGGGCCGCTCGTTCCGCGGCTGGCACCGGCACATCACGCTGGCCTCGGCGGCCCACGCGGCGACGGTCCTGGCCTCCCAGTGGGAGTCGGGCCACGGCTCGGCACGGGGGTACGGTCCGGGCGCGGCGCAGGGGTACGGCTCGGGCTACGGTCCGCGGCGCTCGGCGAGCTGAGGCCCTCGGGCCGGTCGGCCGGTCCGGATCGGGCGCCGCGCCACGCCCCGGACCGGGCGCCACGCCCCGGACCCGGTGTCACGCCCCGGACCGGGCGCCGTCCCGTCAGGCGCCGCGCTCCGGCGGGCGGGGCGGTTCGGGTGCGACGCGGCCGCGGGCCAGGGCCTCCCGGGTGCGCTGGAGCCGGAGCGCGAGCTGGACCTCCAGGACCTGGCCGGGCTTCTGCCACTCGGGGCCGAGGAGTTCGCCGATCCGCTCCAGGCGGCGGGAGACCGTGTTGGGGTGGACGTGCAGCGCCTCGGCCGCGTTCGTCGGGCTGCCGCCCGAGGCGAAGTACGCCTCCAGGGTGTGCGTGAGGTCGGTGAACCGTTCGGCGTCGTAGGCGAGCACGGGCCCGATCGCCGACTCCACGAAGCCGTCCACGTCGTTGTCGTCGGAGAGCAGCAGCCCCAGGAAGCCCAGGTCCCGCACGGAGGCCGCGGAGCCGGTGCCGCCGAGGGCGCTCATCGCGTCGAGGCAGCGCCAGGCCTCCCGGTGCATCCGCCCGACGGCGTCCGGGCTCCAGCCGGGTCCGGCGGAGGCGACGGAGACGGGGTGGCCGAGCAGCGGGGAGAGTTCGGCGGCGACGGCCCTGGCGGCGGCCGAGGCGTCGTCCCCCGGCAGCAGCAGCACGATGCAGCCGCCCTGCACGGTCTTCAGACCGGAGAGGCGGTACGCGTACGAGGACGCCCACACGACCGCACGGCCCTGCTCGCCGCCCTCGGGCCGGGCGAGCACGAGGACGTGCGGCCGGCGCAGGTCGACGCCGAGGCGGCCGGCCCGCTGGGCGATCTGCTGCGGCGCGTGCGGCGGGTCCGCGATGAGGTCGTCGAGGAGTTCGTCGCGGACGGGGCCTTCGGCGACGGCGGTGGAGCGCCGCATCAGGAGGAGGAAGGCGACGGACTGGGCGGCGAGTTCGAGGAGCCGTTCGTCCTCGCCGGTGAGTCCGCCGTCGGCGTGGACGACGAGGCCGCCGAGGTCCTCGGAGCCCGCGATGACGGGCGCGACCCAGACGTCGTCGGCGGCGAGGACCGGGCGGCGGCGGGCGTGGGCGTCGAGCGAGGCCTTCTCGACGGCCTCTTCGACGGCCTCCTGGTCGAGGCCGGGGACGTCGCCGACGGCGGCGAGCGACCGGCCGCCGGGGTCGCGGATCAGGACGCTCGCGTCGAGGGCGTCGGCGGCGGCCTTGGCCACGTTGCGCAGGTCGCCGCCCGCGAGGACGAGGTTCATGATGCGGCCGTGGGCCTCGCTGACGTGCCGCATCCGGGTGAGCCGGGTGCGCACCCGGGCGCTGTCCCGCTCCAGTTCGGAGACCTCGGCCCGGGTCCGGTCGAGGAGGCCGGCCTTCTCGACGGCGAGGGCGGCCAGGTCCGCGAGCCCGGCGAGGAGCCCGATCTCCTCGGAGGTGTGGTGGCGGACGCGCCGGTCCGCCCCGAACAGGGTGCCGATGACGGTCTCGCCGCTGCGCAGCGGCGCGGCCACGATCGCGTGGAGCCCCTCGGCGCGCAGGGCGGCTTCGGCGTCCTCGTCGAAGGCGGGTGCGTGGACGCCCGCGTCGAGGGATCCCGAGGGGGCGAACCGCTCGTCGGCGAGGTAGTCCGGGGTCCAGACGGGCACGCCGTGGAGCTGGACGGCGCCGCCGAGTCCGTACCCCTCGGCGATCCGGAGGCCGGGGGCCAGGCGCGGTCCCCCGGACCGGCCGGGGCGGGTGCCCTCGGTGGTGTGGACGTAGCAGGCGCCGTGCGGGCCGCGCAGGGTGACGTACGCCAGGTCGAGGCCGAGGAGCCGGCGGGCGCGGCGGGTGATGACGTGCAGCAGGCCGTCGAGGTCGTAGGAGAGGGTCAGGTCGCGGGCGGTGTCGGTGAGGGCGTCGAGTCCGGCCTCGCGGCGCGCGTCCTGGGCGCGTTCGGCGTTGATCTGCCCGGCGAGGACGGCGGCTCGCTCCAGGCGGTCGAGGTCCGCGCGGTCGAGGCCGCCGCTGCGGGCCTCGTCGAGGAGGGCGTCGAAGCGGGCGGGCGGGGCCTGCCGGGCGAGGAGTTCGAGGACCGCGAGCAGCGGGTCGGCACCACCGGCTCCGTCCGCGCCGTGCGTGGTCATGGTCCGAGCTCCCGTATGTCGAGCGAAATCGGGCACCTCGGAGGAAACCCGTCCTGTCCGCCGAAACTAATTCGGCTTCGGAAGCCGGTCAACGGTGAGTTGCCGCACTTCATTCCCACCGGGGAGCCGGACGGGGCCGGGTGGCGGCCCGTCACGGCGCTCGGCCGTGATCCGCCGGACGAAGCCGGTCGTGACCGTGTTCCGCCGGGCGGGCCAGGTTGTCCGTCAGCCGAAGGAGCCGGCCGGGACGAGGCGGGGACGGGGCGGGGCGTACTGCGTGGGGATGCGGAGGCCGAGGCCGGGGCGGCCCGCGGTGTGGCGCACGGCCAGGACCGAGCGCTGGAGGCGGCGCAGCCGGGCCGAGGGCTCCCTGCCGCTCTCCGCCGCGAGGGCGAGGCGCAGCCGCTCGTACGCGGTGAGGGCCTCGTCGTGCCGGCCGCAGCGCAGCAGGGCGGCCATGAGGTGGGCGTGGAGGGGCTCGTTGGTGCGGTAGCGGGCGACGAGTCCGGTGAGCTCCGGGACGAGTTCGGCGTGCCGGCCGAGGCCGAGCTGTGCTTCGAGCCACTGGTCGAGGACGCTGAGCCGGGAGGCTTCGAGGCGCTCGATCTCCCGGCGGAGGCGGGGTCCCGCGGCGACGCCCGCGTAGGGGTCGCCGCGCCACAGGGCGAGGGCCTCGCCGAGGCGGAGCGCGGCACGGGAGAGGTCGCCGGCCTCCATGGCGCGGTAGCCGGCGCCGGCCGCGCGCTCGAACTGCCAGACGTCGTGGGCGCCGCCGCCGGTGTCGAGCCGGTAGCCGCCGGGCTGGGCGACGAGGACCGCGTCGGCGGTGCGCCGGTCGGACCAGTGGGCCCGCGGGTCGGCGGGGCCGGCGGCGCGCAGGGCGTCCGCGACGAGGGCGCGCAGCCCGGCTATGTGGGCCTGGAGCTCCGCGCGGGCGCCGCGGGGCGCGCCGGACGGCCACAGCTCCTCGGTCAGGACCGTCACGGGGACGACCTGGTCGGCACTGGCCGTGAGCAGGGCGAGCACCTGCCGGGGGGCTGCCGCCGTCGGGGTGATCGACACCCCGTTCTCACGTACCGACAGTCCCCCCAGGATCCGGACGTCCACCTTGCCCCCTCAGTGCCTGTGCGGTGTCTGCGCGCGGGATGACTCTCGATGATTAGAAAAGACCCCCGTAGGCATGTCAATAAGAAACCGGAGGGTACGGAATCATCTCCCGGGATATCGGGGTGATTCACCCCCTTTGTCGTGCTATTAGGGCGTCGGATTTTCGTCACTGGCCGAGATCGCACCCGTGGCGAAAGACTGTTTCCGGACTCGGGGGTACGCTTTCGGGGGTCCACCGGAGGGTGCGGAGGGGTCCCGACCCGCGACTTCGCGCCACAAACAGACGGCCCGGTACGGTTTCCCGCGGGGTCGCGGGACGGGTCGCCGGAGCGCCGTCGGGACGTCGGCGGGGTGTCAGCGGAGCACGGCGGCGGCGGTGAGCAGGCCGAAGGAGACCGTGATCAGGACCGTGCGGGCGCGGTGGAAGGCGTTCCAGCGCGCCTCGAAGGCGGCCCGGACCGGCGCGGGGTCGTCCGCGGGGGCGCTCGCCAGGGCGTTGTTGAGGGGGATGTTGCCGCCGAGGGTGACCAGGTGGTTGAGGACCGCGCACACGAGCCCCGCGAGGAGGAGCCACTTCTGCGCGTCCGTGCGCCCGTCGGCGGGGACGAGGAGCGCGGCGGCGGGGAGGGCGGCCACGCCGAGGAAGACGGCGAGGAACACGGCCCTCGGCACGCACTCGTTGATCCGGCGCATCGCCGTGACGAACTCCGCGTCCGTCAGGCGGGCGAGCGCGGGCATGACGCCGGTCAGGAAGATCAGCATGAAACCGGCGTGGAGGCCGGTGCAGACGACGGCGAGGGCGAGCAGCAGGGTGGCCATGCGGCCATTCTGTCCCGCTGCCCGCCGCTCACGGGGGGCGTACGCGTCAGGTGTGCACGTCGGTCGTACGGGGCGGGTCGGTCGTACGGGGCGGGCGCGGGCACCGGTCGTACGGGGCCGGTACGGGCGCCGGTCGTACGAAGCCGGTGCGGGCGCCGCTAGCTGTACGGGTCGCCCGAGCGCAGCTCCCCCTCCCCCGTCCCGCCCGGCTCCGACGGGTCGGCCACCGGGCCGCGCAGGGTCTCCGCCCGCCGTACCGACTCGGCGAGTTCCCGCACCACCGCCGAGCCGGAGCGCTCGGCGATCGCGTCGGCGTGCCGCGCGAGCGTCCCGAGCGCGGGCGTCCCCGGCAGCGAGCCGCCCCGCAGGACGTCCGCGAAGTAGGCGGCGATCGCGGTCAGTTGGAGGCTGTCGTGGCCGCCGCCCCAGACGTCGGCGGTCAGCGCGCCGGTCGCGACGGTGCCGGAGCGCTCGCGCGGGGCCCGGGTGGCGGGGTCGAGCCAGCGGACGGTGGCGGTGGCGACGGTCCCGGTCGCCCCGGGCCTGGTCCTGACCGCGTACAGCGCGGTGACCGTGTGGCCGGCCCCGATCTCGCCGCCGTCGACCCGGTCGTTCCGGAAGTCCTCGTCGGCGACCTCCCGGTTCTCGTACCCGATCAGCCGGAACTTCTCGACGGTCCGCCGGTCGAAGGCGACCTGCGCCTTGGCGTCGCGGGCGCGCAGCTCGACGTGGGCGGGGAGTTGGTCGACGAAGACCTTGCGGGCCTGCGCCGCGCTGGAGACGTACGTCGTCTGGCCGTCGCCCCTGTCGGCGAGCCTCTCCATGAACGCGTCGCCGAACTCGCTGCCGACGCCGACGCCGAAGAGGGTGATCCCGTACTCCCGGCGCTCCTCCCCGATGCGGGCGAGGATCGTCTCCGCCTCGGTGGAGCCGGTGTTGGCGAGGGCGTCGGAGAGCAGGACGACCCGGTTGGTGGCGCCCTTGCGGTGTCCCTGGACGGCGACGTCGTAGCCGGTGCGGACACCCGCTTCGACGTTGGTGGAGGCGCCGGTGGCCAGGGAGTCCACCACGTCGCGGATCCGGTTCCGGGCCTCCCCGACGCGGGTCATGGGCAGCCGGGTCTCGGCCTCGGAGCTGAAGGTGACGAGCGCGATCGAGTCGTCGTCGCGGAGTTCGCCGACGAGCAGTCCGAGGGACTCCTTGACGAGGTCGAGCCGCCCCGGCTCGTCCATGGAGCCGGAGACGTCGACGACGAAGGTGAGCGCGGCGGGCGGGCGTTCGCCGCCCCGGTCCGCGCCCCGGGTGGCGAGCCCGACCCTGACCAGGGACCAGCCGTCCCGTCCGGTGCGGGCGCCGTCGAGGGTGACGCCGAAGCCGTCGTCGGCGGGGCGCTCGTAGTCCGGGCGGAAGCTGTTGACGAACTCCTCGGGGCGCACGGTCGCCGGATCGGGCAGCCGTCCCTCGGCGAGGGCGCGCCGGGCGTATCCGTACGAGGCGGTGTCCACGTCCAGGGCGAAGGTGGACAGGTGGTCGGGCGCGGGCGACGGGGGCCGCCGCCCGCCCTCCTCGGGGTGCGCCGTCCCGCCGCGCCCGCCGTCGGGGAGGGCCGGCGCGGTGGGGCGGCTCTCCTTCGTGCTCCGGTCGGCGGTGCCCCCGCCGCCGGAGGCGCCGCAGCCGGTGAGGACGATCCCGGCGGCGAGCAACCCCGCGATCGCGGCCGGGAGCCGGGCCCCGCGGGACCGGGTCCCGCCCGTCTCTCGTCGTTCCATGTCCATCTCCCCCTCTTCGCACGGCACTTGTGAATGTGACGAACGGGGGCGCCGGAAAGAGCAGTCGGAGCGGTTGCGGATGGATCTCGATGCGGCAACGGCGACACGGGTGAACCCCGGTGGCATGGATTCGCCATCCTTCTCAACAGGGGTTGTCACCGTGTGCAGTCGCATGCGTACATGGAGTGGACATCGATCGGCGGGGGTGGTCAGCGGTGGCAGAGAGCGCGGGCTCCGTGGTGCTCGCCCGTTCGGGGATGAACCGGGCCGTGACCGAAGGACAGCGGCCCGCGGGGCGTCCGGTCCGGGGGGCGCGGCGCATCAGTGCCGCGCTCGCCGGGCTGGCCGCCTCCACCCGGCACGAGCTGTTGACCTTCGACGACCCGGTCGCGTCCGCGGGCTACGCGATCCCCGAGCCGTTCCTGGAGCTGGCGGGAGCGTGCATGCGGGCCGCGGCGGAGCGGGCCGACGAGGTGCGCAGGATCGTCCCGAGGCACGCGCTGCCCCGGATCGGGGACGGCCTCCGGGTCCCCGGCCAGGCCCGTCTGGCGGAGTCGATCCCGTTCAAGATGATCCTGGTCGACCGGACGGTGGCGGCGGTCCCGCTCGACCTGGAGCTGCTCTACAACGGGCTGCTGCTGATCCGGGACCCGGTGGTGGTGCAGGCCCTCGTCCGGGCCCACCAGGTCTGCTGGGCGCTGGCCGAGGACCCGGCGGCGTACACGGTGCCGTCCCCGTCCCCGCCGCCGGACGACCTGCCGCCCCCGCTGCGGCCGGTGCTCGACGCCCTCGTCGCGGGGCTCACGGACGAGACGGCGGCGGCCCGGCTCGGCATGTCCGCGCGGACCTACAGCCGCCGGGTCGGCGAGCTGATGGCGGCCCTCGGCACGACGAGCCGCTTCCGCGCGGGCGCGGAAGCGGCTCGAAGGGGGTGGTTGTGAGGGCCGTTCACCCGGTCAGGACACGATGTCCTTGCGGGCGAAGCCCCGGAAGGCGAGGGCGAAGAGGACCAGGGCGTACGTCAGGGAGATCGCCGTGCCCTTCACCATGCCGCCCCACTCCAGTTGGGGCTGGAGGGCGTCGATCCAGGCGAACTGCCAGTGCGCGGGGAGGAAGTCGCGCCAGTCTCCGAGCGCGGTGACGGCGTCCAGGACGTTGCCGACGATGGTGAGGCCGACGGCGCCGCCCACCGCGCCGAGCGGGGCGTCGGTGCGGGTGGACAGCCAGAAGGCGAGCCCGGCGGTGACCAGTTGGGAGGCGAAGACGAAGGCGGTGGCGATCCCGATCCTGAGCAGGGCGTCCCCGGCCGGCACCGAGCCGCCGGTCGGCAACTGGAGCGGCCCCCAGCCGTAGGCGACCGTGCCCGCCGCCAGGGCCACCAGCGGGAGGAGGACCATCGCGGCCGCGCTGTAGGCGAGCGCGACCGCCAGCTTGGAGGCGAGGAGCCGGGAGCGGGGCACGGGCGCGGCGAGAAGGTACCGCAGCGAGGACCAGCTCGCCTCGGAGGCGACCGTGTCCCCGCAGAACAGCGCCACGGGCACGACGAGGAGGAAGCCGGCCGAGACGAAGAGGCAGGTGGCCGCGAAGTTGGCGCCCGAGGTGGTCGCCGTGTCGATCAGGGTGACGCGGCCCTCGCGGTCGCCGTCCCCGGTGCCGCCGATCGCGAAGGCCGCGATCAGGACGAACGGCAGGGCGATCAGGATCGCGCCCATCACCAGGGTGCGGCGCCGCTTCCACTGGCGCAGGGCCTCGACGCGCAGGGGCAGGGTGCGTCCCGGGCGGTAGCCGGGGGCGGACTCCGGCGCGCCGGCGGGTCCCTCGGTCGGCAGGGTGCTGGGGGTGGCGCTGCTCATGCGGCTCCTCCTCCGATCAGGGTCAGGAACGCGTCCTCCAGGCGCCGGTGCGGTCCGACCCCGGTCAGCGGCACGTCCAGGCGGACGAGTTCGCCGATGAGGGCGGTCGCGTCGGCGCCGTCGAGCCGGACCAGGAGTCCGCCGTCGGTGCGGGCGGCCGAGCCGACGCCCGGCAGGGCGGCGATCTTCTCGACGAGGGCGTCGGGGGCGGGCGGGACGGGGGTGCCGTCGGGGGTGCGTTCGGCGAGGGTGACGAGGAGGGTGTCGCCGGAGCCGGTGATCTCCGCGACGGGCCCGGCCTGCACCAGTTGTCCCCGGTCCATGACGACGAGGTGGGTGCAGGACTGCTCGACCTCCGCCAGGAGGTGGCTGGAGACGATGACGGTGCGGCCCCCGGCCGCGTACCGGATCATCACCTCGCGCATCTCACGGATCTGCGGCGGGTCGAGGCCGTTGGTCGGCTCGTCCAGGATCAGCAGGTCCGGCAGGCCGAGCATGGCCTGGGCGAGGGCGAGGCGCTGGCGCATGCCCTGCGAGTAGGTGCGCACGGCGCGTTCCAGGGCGCCGCCCAGGTTCGCGATCCGCAGGGCCTCGTCGACGTGGGCGTCCTCGGCGGGACGGCCGGTGGCCTTCCAGTACAGGTCGAGGTTCTCCCGGCCCGACAGGTGCGGCAGGAACCCGGCGCCCTCGACGAAGGCGCCGACGCGGGAGAGGACCGGGGCGCCGGGCCGGATCGCCTGGCCGAAGACCCGGATCTCGCCCTCGTCGGGGGCGATGAGGCCCATCAGCATGCGCAGGGTGGTGGTCTTGCCGGCGCCGTTCGGGCCGAGGAGGCCGAGGACCTGGCCCTGCTCGACGCGGAAGGAGAGGTCCTTGACGCTGTACCGCTCGCCGCCCTTGTACTTCTTGGAGAGTCCCGTGATCTGGAGCGGTACGGGGGCGAGTGCCGGGTCGGGGGCGGGCGCGGCGGTCCTGCGGCGGGCCGTCAGGAGCAGGACGGCGGCGACGGCCAGGCCGATCAGCGGCAGGCCCCACACCCACCGGGGCAGGGCGGCGGCCTGGGTGGCGAGGCCCGGCGCGGTGGGGACGGTGAGCGGTCCCCGGACGGCGACGGTGTAGGCGGCGGGGGCGGCCGGGGAGGCGTAGCCGAGGTCGGTGGCGGCGACGACGAGCCGCAACCGGTGCCCGGCCTCCACCTCGTGGTCGATCGCGGGCAGCGTCAGGGTGACGTCGCGGCCCGCGCGGGCGTCCTCGACGCGGACGGGGGCGACGAGCTGGGCGGGCAGCACCTGCTGCCGGCCGTCGGGGCCGACGTCGTACACCTTGGCGAAGAGGACGGCGGAGCCGTCGGCGGCGGTCGAGGTGACCTTGACGCGGACGGTCGGCGCGCCGGTGATCCGGAGCGCCCCGGTCTGCGGCTTCGCGTCGAAGCGGGCGTGCTGGCCGGGGAAGTCGAGGGAGAGGCCGACGCCGAGGGAGGAGAGGCCGGAGAGTCCGCCGCCGAGGCCGGGGACGGCGGAGACGGCGGGCGGGGCGCCGCCCGGCGGGTTGGCGAAGGTCTGCGGGGCGCCGCCGAGGGCCAGGGCCGTGGTGCCGGAGGCGAGGCCCGGGTAGCGGTCGGCGGTCGCGGCGCGCAGGGTCGCCCGGCCGTTGGTGGAGTCGACGCCGCCGGTGCGGCTGACGCGGAAGGCGGGGCCGGTGTCCACGGAGGCGTCCCGCTTCAGCCAGCGGTCGAACCAGGCGCCGACGCGCCGCTCGACGCGCTCGGTCTCCTGGTCGCCGCCGTCGTGGCCGCCGGAGGTCCAGTCGACGGCGACGGGGGCGCCGTTGGCGGCGAGGGCCCGGGCCGTGGCGTCGGACTGGGCCAGGGTGAACAGCGAGTCGGACTGGCCCTGCACGAGGAGCGCGGGCACCTTGATCCGGCCGCCGACGGCCGAGGGGCTGCGGGCTTCGAGGAGCGCGCGGGCGGCGGCGTCGGGCTTCCCGGAGACGGCGACGCGCTGGTAGAGCGCGCACAGCTCGGCGGTGAACCGCCCGCAGGCGGGGGCCTTGGAAGCAGGGGCCTTGGAGGCGGCGGCCTTCCCGGCCCCGGCGGCCGGGGCCTCTCCGGTGGCCGGCCCGTCCCCCGCACCCGGCAGGCTCCCGGTCCCCGCCCCGTTCCCGGCGGAGAAGAAGATCCCGGCCCAGAGCTTCTTGAAGACGCCGTCCGGGAAGAGGGCGTCGGCGAGGTTCCAGTACGTGATCCGGGGGGCGATCGCGTCGACGCGCGGGTCGTGTCCGGCGGCGAGCAGGGAGATCGCGCCGCCGTAGGAGGCTCCGCTGACGCCGACGCGCGGATCGCCCGCTCCGTCGAGGAGGACCTCGGGCCGGTCGGCGAGCCAGTCGACGAGCCGGCTGACGTCCTTCACCTCGCGGTCGGGGTCGTTGAGGCCGATCTCCCCGGTGGAGGCGCCGAAGCCGCGGGCGGACCAGGTGAGGACGGCGTACCCGTCGCGGGCGAGGCCCTCGGCCTGGGCGCGGACGTCGTTTTTGGAGCCGCCGAAGCCGTGCCCGAGCAGGACGGCGGGCCTGCGTCCGTCGCCGTCGCCGGTGAAGTACGAGGTGTCGAGCCGTACGCCGTCGACGTCGAGCGTCCGGTCCGCGCGGTGCACGGGCGGTGGATCGTCCGAGGCGACGGCGGTCCAGGTGCCGGCACCCGCGAGGACGGTGAGCGCGGCGGTGACCGCGGCCCACCGGGGAAGTCGGAGTCGCATGGTCCCGAGCCTAAGCGGCGCCCCTGTGGACCGCGGCGACCCGAAGACGGAGGTCCCGCACCTCCTGGGGTCGTACGGAGTACGGTCCGCGTACCGCAGGCGCGGTACGAGGATCCCGGGAGGAAACGTGATCGAGGTCCGGCGGGCGACGACGGTGGCCGAGCTGGTCGCGGCGGAGCACCTCTACGACGGCCCGGCGCGGGAGGAGTGGGCGGCCCGCTTCCTGGCGGCGCCGGGCCACCTGATGCTGATCGCCTACACGGCGGACGGCTTCCCGGCCGGTTTCGTGTCCGGGGTCGAGATGACCCACCCGGACAAGGGCACGGAGATGTGCCTCTACGAACTGTCCGTGGACGAGGCGCACCGCCGCCGCGGCACGGGCCGCGCCCTGACGGAGGCCCTCCTCGCGGCCGCCCGGGAACGCGGCTGCCACGGCGCCTGGGTGGGCGTGGACACGGACAACGCCCCCGCCCTCGCGACCTACCGCACGACCGGGGCGGCGGACGAGGGGGTGTTCGCGATGCTGGGCTGGGAGCTCCCGGAGTGAGGAAGCCCGGGGCCCGGAGTGCGGTTGCCGCACTCCGGGCCCCGGGCGACCGTCCGCGTCAGTGGTTGCGCGGGAAGCCCAGGTCGACGCCCGCCGGGGCGTCGGAGGGGTCGGGCCAGCGGGTGGTGACGACCTTGCCGCGGGTGTAGAAGTGCACGCCGTCGTTGCCGTAGATGTGGTGGTCGCCGAAGAGCGAGTCCTTCCAGCCGCCGAAGGAGTGGTAGCCCACCGGGACCGGGATCGGGACGTTGACGCCGACCATGCCGGCCTCGACCTCGAGCTGGAAGCGGCGGGCCGCGCCGCCGTCGCGGGTGAAGATCGCGGTGCCGTTGCCGAACGGCGAGGCGTTGATGAGGGCGAGGCCCTCCTCGTACGTCTCGGCGCGCAGCACGCAGAGGACCGGGCCGAAGATCTCGTCCTGGTAGGCCTTGGCCGTGGTGGGGACGCGGTCGAGGAGGGAGAGGCCGATCCAGTGCCCGTCCTCGTGGCCCTCGACCGTGTAGCCGGTGCCGTCGAGGACGACCTCGCAGCCCTCGTCCGCCGCGCCGTGGACGTAGGAGGCGACCTTGTCGCGGTGGACGGCCGTGATGAGCGGGCCCATCTCGGAGGTCGGGTCGGTGCCGGGGCCGATCTTGATCTTCTCGGCGCGCTCGCGGATCTTGTCCACCAGCTCGTCGCCGACGGAGCCGACGGCCACGACCGCCGAGATCGCCATGCAGCGCTCGCCCGCGGAGCCGTACGCCGCCGAGACGGCCGCGTCGGCCGCCGCGTCGAGGTCGGCGTCCGGGAGGACCAGCATGTGGTTCTTGGCGCCGCCGAGCGCCTGGACGCGCTTGCCGTTGGCGGAGGCGGTGGTGTGGATGTGCCGCGCGATCGGGGTCGAACCCACGAAGGAGACCGCCGCCACGTCCGGGTGCTCCAGGAGGCGGTCCACGGACACCTTGTCGCCGTGCAGGACGTTGAAGACGCCGTCCGGCAGACCGGCCTCGGCGAGCAGCTCCGCGATCTTCAGGGACGGGGAGGGGTCCTTCTCGCTCGGCTTGAGGATGAAGGTGTTGCCGGTCGCGATGGCGATCGGGAACATCCACATCGGCACCATGGCCGGGAAGTTGAAGGGCGTGATGCCGGCGACGACGCCGACCGGCTGGCGGATGGACGCCACGTCGACGCGGTTCGACACCTGGGTCGAGAGCTCGCCCTTGAGCTGGGTGGTGATGCCGCAGGCCAGGTCGACGATCTCCAGGCCGCGCGCGACCTCGCCGAGCGCGTCCGAGTGCACCTTGCCGTGCTCGGCGACGATCAGCTCGGCGATGGCGTCGCGGTTGGCGTCGAGCAGCGCGCGGAACTTGAACAGGATCGTGGTGCGCTGGGCCAGCGAGGAGGTGCCCCAGGTGGCGAAGGCGGCCTTGGCGGCGGCCACCGCCGCGTCGACCTCCTCCACGGAGGCGAGCGCGACCCGGGTGGTCACGGCGCCGGTGGCCGGGTCGGTGACCGGACCCCAGTTGCCCGACGTGCCCTCGACGGTCTTGCCACCGATCCAGTGGTCGACGGTCTTGACGGTGTTCGTCATGACGAAATGCTCCTTCAGAGATGGCGGCGTCGGGCGGTGACGTGCCGGTCGTACTCCTCCCGGGCCTCGACCGCCGCCTTGCGGGTCGCGATCTCGGCCACGGGCACATCCCACCACGCCGGGGCCGGAGGCGGGCCCGACACTGTGTCGGGCGTTTCGGTCTCGACGTAGACACATGTGGGAACCGTCGCCGCCCGCGCCTCCCCGAGGGCTTCTCGCAGGTCACGGATGGTGCGGGGGCGCAGCACCCGCATGCCGAGGGAGGCGGCGTTGGCACCGAGGTCGACGGGGAGCGGCGGTCCGGTGAAGCCGCCGTCCGCGTCCCGGTACCGGTAGTCGGTGCCGTACCGCTCGGCCCCGACGGCCTCCGAGAGGCCGCCGATGGAGGCGTAGCCGTGGTTCTGGAGGACGACGAGCCGCAGCGGCAGGCGCTCCTGCACGGCGGTGACGATCTCGGTGGGATTCATCAGGTACGTCCCGTCCCCGACGAGCGCCCAGACGGGCCGGCCGGGGGCGGCGAGGAGGACGCCGATCGCGGCGGGGATCTCGTATCCCATGCAGGAGTAGCCGTACTCGACGTGGTACTGGTCGGCCGAGCGGGGCCGCCACAGCTTGTGGAGGTCGCCCGGGAGCGATCCGGCGGCGTTGATCAGGATGTCGCTCGCGTCGACCAGGGTGTCGAGTGCGCCGAGGACCTGGGTCTGGGTGGGGCGGGCGTCCTCGTCGGGGACGGCGTAGGCGGCGTCCACCCGCTCCTGCCACCGCCGTTTGGACGCGGCCCACCTCCCCGTGTCCCGCCGGTGGTCGCCCAGGGCCTCCGTGAGGGCGGTCAGCCCCTCCCGGGCGTCGGCGACGAGCGGAAGCGCGGCCTGCTTGTGGGCGTCGAAGCCGGTGACGTTGAGGTTGAGGAAGCGGGCGGCCTCGGGGAAAAGGGTGCCGGAGGCGGTGGTGAAGTCGGTGTGGCGGGTGCCGACGCCGATGACGAGGTCGGCGGCGCGGGCCAGGGCGGCGGCGGTCTCCGTACCGGTGTGGCCGACGCCGCCCACGTCGCAGGGGTGGTCGTACGGCAGGACGCCCTTGCCGGCCTGGGTGGTGGCGACGGGCAGGCCGGTCCGCTCGGCGAAGGTCCGCAGGGCGTCCTCGGCGCCGCTGTGCCGCACCCCGCCGCCCGCGACGACCAGGGGCCGCTCGGCGGACCGCACGGCCCGTACGGCGGCGTCCAGCTCGTCCCGGTCGGGGCGGGGGCGGCGGACCCGCCAGGTCCGCTCGGCGAAGAACTCCCCGGGCCAGTCGTACGCCTCCGCCTGCACGTCCTGGGGCAGGGCGAGGGTCACGGCGCCGGTCGCGGCCGGGTCGGTGAGGACCCGTACGGCTTCCAGGGCGGCCGGGACCAGGGCCTCGGGGCGGCCGACCCGGTCGAAGTACGCGGAGACGGGCCGCAGGCAGTCGTTGACGGACACGTCCCCGGCGTAGGGGAGTTGGAGCTGCTGGAGGACGGGGTCGGCCGGCCGGGTCGCGAAGGTGTCGCCGGGGAGGAGCAGGACGGGCAGGTGGTTGATCGTGGCGAGGGCGGCGCCGGTGACGAGGTTGGTGGCGCCGGGGCCGATGGAGGTGGTGACGGCGTGCGCGGAGAGGCGGCGGGACTGGCGGGCGTAGCCGACGGCGGCGTGGACCATGGCCTGTTCGTTGCGGCCCTGGTGGAAGGGCATGAGCGCCGGGTGCTCGACGAGCGCCTGCCCGATCCCAGCGACGTTCCCGTGGCCGAAGATCCCCCAGGTGGCGGCGATCAGACGGCGGCGCTCGCCGTCGCGCTCGGTGTACTGGGCGGCGAGGAAGCGGACGAGGGCCTGGGCGGTGGTGAGCCGGACGGTGCTCATGCGGGCCTCCGCGTGGGCTCCGGGGACGGCCGGGGGCCGCTCGTGCGGACGCCTTCGTTCTCGTTCACGCGTACCCCTCCGTGTGGTCCGGGTGGAAGCTGATCCTCCACGCGCGTTCGGGTCCGGGGCCCGCCATGACGTTGAGGTAGTAGAGGTCGTGGCCCGGCTGGGCGATCGAGGGGCCGTGCCAGCCGTCGGGGACGAGGACCGCGTCGCCGTCGCGGACCTCGGCGAGCAGGTCGGCGCCGCCGGGCCGGGAGGGCGAGATCCGCTGGTAGGCGAGGCCGTGCGGGCCCCGGACCTCGTAGTAGTAGATCTCCTCCAGGACGGCCTCGGCGCCGGCGCGGTGCTCGTCGTGCTTGTGCGGCGGGTAGGAGGACCAGTGGCCGCCGGGCGTGACGACCTCGACCGCGATGAGCCGGTCGCAGGCGAAGGCGTCGGCGGAGGCGAAGTTCCGCACCTCGCGGGCGCGGTCGCCGCTGCCCCGGGTCTCGACGGGAACCTCCGGCGCGGGACCGTAGCGGGCGGGGAGTCGTCGCTCGCACTTCGCTCCTGCCAAAGCGAAGCGGCCCCCCGCGCCGGAGGCGATCTGGGCGTGGGCGTCGCACGGTACGTAGGCGAAGTCGGTCACCCCGTCGAACACGCTCGCGCGGCCCAGGAGTTCGAAGATCTCGCCGTCGACGCGCACGCTACAGGCACCGGCGAGGGGAAGCACGGTCCATTCGGAATCCCCGCTCCCGAAGGAGTGGGTCTCCCCCGGCCCGAGGGTGAGGACGCGGAGCGCGGAGTACGTCCATCCGGCCCGCGCGGGATCGACGTCGACCGCGTACGGCCCCCGGGCGGCGGTCCCGGCGGGGAGGTGGAGCGACGGGGGGCGGGGGGCGGGACGCCCGGGGTGCGGGCTCGGGCTCGGGCTCATGGCGGACATCCCTACCCCCTTTCCGGAGGCGTTCCCGTGCGGATCGTTCCCGTGCCCCCGGCCAGGGCCTCCGCGATCTCCGCCGGGTCCGGCATGGCGGAGGAGCAGGCGAGCCGGCCCGCGACGATCGCGCCGGCGGCGTTGGCGTGGCGCAGGGTCCGTTCGAGGTCCCAGCCGGCGAGGAGACCGTGGACGAGCGCCCCGCCGAACGCGTCGCCCGCGCCCAGACCGTTGACGACCTCCACCGGCAGCGGCGGCGCCTCGGCGCGGGTGCCGTCGGCGGCGAGCGCGAGGACGCCCTCCGGGCCCTGCTTGACGACGGCGAGCCGGACGGCGCCGCCGTCGGAGGCGAGCAGGGCGCGGGCGGCGGCCTCCGGGTCGCGCTCCCCGGTCGCGACCTCGCACTCGTCGAGGTTGCCGACGGCGACGGTGGCGTGGCGCAGGGCCTCGGCGTAGTACGGGCGGGCCTCGGCCGGGTCCGCCCAGAACATCGGCCGCCAGTCCAGGTCGAAGACGGTGGCCTCCCGGCCGGTCCCGCCCTCCCCGCCGTACCCGCCGCCCCCGTCTCCGCCCCCGTGCTCCGACCTGGCCCGGAGCGCCTCCAGGGTCGCGGCGCGGCTCGGCTCGGCGCACAGGCCGGTGCCGGTGGCCCAGAAGACCCGGGCGGCGCGGATCGCGTCGAGGTCCAGCTCGTGCGGGTGGATCTCCAGGTCCGGGGCCTTGGGCAGCCGGTAGAAGTAGAGCGGGAAGTCGTCGGGCGGGAAGACCTCGCAGAAGGTGACGGGGGTGGGATGTGCGGCGACCTCGGTCACCCAGCGGTCGTCCACGCCGAAGGCCTTCAGCTCCCGGTGCAGGAAGGTGCCGAAGGGGTCGGCGCCGGTGCGGGAGACGAGCGCGGTGCGGCGGCCGAGCCGGGCGGCGGCGACGGCCACGTTGGCCGGGGAGCCGCCGAGGAACTTGCCGAAGCTCTCGACCCGGTCGAGCCCGACGCCGGTCTGGAGCGGATAGAGGTCCACCCCGAGGCGCCCCATGGTGATCAGGTCGTACGGCTCCGTCTCCACGCGCCACCTTTCGCCCTCGGCCCCGTTCCCAGGTCTAACTCCCTACCCTGGGGGTGTCAACGACATGTCCGGACATGCGGACCACCGGCACGCTTGACGGTGTTCCCGGCCGGGGTCAGGGTGGCTGTCATGACGAAGCCGTCCCCGCAGACCTCGTCCCCGCCGCCGTCCCGGATCCGGGTCGGATCCGCTCCCGACTCGTGGGGCGTGTGGTTCCCCGACGATCCCCGGCAGGTGCCCTGGCAGCGCTTCCTCGACGAGGTGGCGGGCGCGGGGTACGAGTGGATCGAGCTCGGTCCGTACGGCTATCTGCCCACCGATCCGGCGGTCCTCGCGGAGGAGACCGCCCGGCGCGGCCTGCGGGTCTCGGCGGGGACGGTCTTCACCGGCCTGCACCACGGCCCGGACGTCTGGGAGCGGACCTGGGCGCACGTCGCCGAGAACGCGGCCCTGGCGCAGGCGATGGGGGCGGGCCACCTGGTCGTCATCCCGTCGTTCTGGCGGGACGACCGGACGGGCGAGGTCCTGGAGGATCCGGTCCTGACCGCCGGTCAGTGGCGGGACCTGACCCGCCTGACGGAGCGTCTGGGCCGGGAGGTGCACGAGCGGTACGGGCTGCGGATCGTGGTCCACCCGCACGCCGACACGCACCTGGACGGCGAGGAGAGCGTGACGCGCTTCCTCGACGCCACCGACCCGGAGGCCGTCGCGCTCTGCCTGGACACCGGGCACTACGCGTACGCCGGCGGGGACAGCGTCGCGCTGATCGAGGCCTACGGGGAGCGGATCGGCTATCTGCACCTGAAGCAGGTCGATCCGGCGGTCCTGGCGGAGGTGGTCGCCGAGGGGACGCCGTTCGGTCCCGCGGTG
This sequence comes from Streptomyces sp. NPDC007872, assembly GCF_042868165.1. Classification (NCBI taxonomy): domain Bacteria; kingdom Bacillati; phylum Actinomycetota; class Actinomycetes; order Kitasatosporales; family Streptomycetaceae; genus Streptomyces; species Streptomyces sp. NPDC007872. The sequence continues at coordinate 259,750 of NZ_JBIAEA010000002.1, read as the reverse complement.
GCGCGGGGCGTGATGTGCGAGCCGCCGGCCGGGGTGCCCGCCCTGGAGCCGGTGCTCGCCGCCGCCCGCGCCCTGGACGTGGACCTCTTCGCCATCGTCGAGCAGGACATGTACCCGTGCGACCCGGACGTCCCGTACCCGATCGCGCTGCGGACCCGGGGCTTCCTGCGCTCCTGCGGAGTGTGACCGGGCCCGTACCGCGCCCCTACCCTCCCGGGCCGGGGTGGCGCACGGGGACACACCGGCGGCCCGATGCGTCACTTCTGTCACGTGCGTCCCGGCTTCGTCACGCTTTTCTCCGTTACGCGGGTTTCCCGTCACAGGCGCGTGACAGCCGTTCCCCTCCCGTCTGAAGGGGTCGTTGCAGGGGGCACAGGCTCAGTGATCGCCAACGCCCACCCGCAGCGCCCCCGAACGGCACCCCCGCCGCCGCTGCGCGGTGCGCAGGGAGGTGCCAGGCATGACGGACAAGAGGCTCTGGACGTACAAGGACATCGCGGCGCACATCCGGGTGCAGCCGGACACCGTCCGCTCCTACCGGAAGCACGGGCTGCTCCCACCGCCCGACCACGTCGAGTCGGGCAAGCCCTTCTGGTACGCGGACACGATCCGCGCCTGGGTCGCGAGCCGCCCCGGCAACCGGGCCCGTCGCGACTGACCCGGACGCCGTGGAGGAGCGGGCCGGCCCGGGGACGCCCCCGGACCGGCCCGCTCCTCATGACCTTCCGGCCTTGTCGCGGGCGAGGAGGTCGCCCTTGCCGTCCGCGCGGGTCGGGGTGAGCCGGGTGATCAGCGTGTACGCGTCCCAGCCGTCGCCGCCCCGAACACCACCGGCGCCACACCGACGGCCAGGGCCGTACGCACGTGTGTCACGAAATCATCCGCCTTGTTCCCGTCAAGAACGGAGAGAGGTCACCTCCCGCCGCTTCTCGGACACTTCTTCCACGCTCGAAAGAGATGCGCGGTTGCGCGCGTCCGACTCGCTGACGCCGAAGCGGTCGTGGAAGCGGCGCAGCGGTCCCGGGGCCCACCAGGTGAGGCGGCCGGTCAGCTTCATCGCGGAGGGGACGAGGAGGCTGCGGACCACCATCGCGTCCATGAGGACGGCGAGGGCCACCCCGAGGCCGAGCATCTTGGTGTTGGTGACGCGGGCGGTGCCGATGGCGACCATGACGACGGCGAGGATGACGGCGGCGGCGGTGATCAGGCCGCCGGTGCGGCTCAGGCCGAAGCGGACGGAGTGCTCGTGGTCGCCGGTGGCGTCGTACTCCTCCTTGATCCGGGAGAGCAGGAACACCCCGTAGTCCATGGAGAGTCCGAAGGCCACGCAGAACATGAGCACGGGCAGGGTGGTCTCGATGTCGCCGGTGGGGGTGAAGCCGAGGAGGCCGGAGAGGTGGCCCTCCTGGAAGACCCACACGACGGCGCCGAACATGGCCGTGAGGCTCAGGGCGTTGAGGACGACGGCCTGGATCGGGATGAGGACGCTGCCGGTGAGCAGGAAGACCAGGAGCAGGGTGACGAGGGCGATGATCCCCGCCGCCCAGGGCAGCCGCTCGCCTATGGCGTCCTTGGAGTCGACCAGGACGGCGGCCGGTCCGGTGACGGAGGTGTCGAAGGGGGCCTCGGCGGCGCGCAGTTCGCCGACGACCCGCTGGGCCCCGGCGCCGACGGTCTCGCCGTCGGGCACGACGGTGAAGTAGGCGGGGGCGCCGCCGCCCGCGGTGACCGGCCCGTCGGCCCGGCCGACGCCGTCGAGGGCCGCGATCCGCTCGCGGTAGGCCGCGTACTGCCCGGGGGTGGCCGGTCCCTCGGCGAGGACGGTGATTCCGCCGCCGGGGTCGCCGGGGAAGCCGTCCCGCAGCTCGTCCTGGACGACCCGGGAGGAGGCGGTGGCGGGGAGCTGGCGGTCGTCCGCCGTACCGAACTCCACGCCGAGGAAGGGCAGTCCGAGGAGGACGAGTCCGGCGGTGGTGAGGACGGCGAAGACGGGCGCCCTGCGCATCACCAGGCCGGCGGCGCGCGCCCAGCCCGCGCCGGAGGCGTCCTTCCGGGGTTCCCGGCCGCGCCGGACCGGGCGCCGCAGATCGAGGGCGTCGACCCGGTGGCCGAGCAGCACGAGGGCCGCCGGGAGCAGGGTGAGGGCGGCGGTGGCGGCGAGCAGGACGACCGCGATCCCGGCGTACGCGAAGGAGCGCAGGAAGTACTGCGGGAAGACCAGCATCGCGGCGAGCGAGACGGCGACGGTCAGGGCGGAGAAGAGCACGGTCCGCCCGGCGGTGCGCAGGGTGGTGCGGACGGCGGTGTGCGCGTCGGCGCCGGCGGCGAGTTCCTCGCGGTAGCGGCGGACGACGAACAGGGCGTAGTCGATGGCGAGTCCGAGGCCGAGCGCGGTGGTCAGGTTCTGCGCGAAGACGGAGACGTCGGTGAACTCGGTGAGGCCGCGCAGGATCGCGTTGGTGCCGAGGATGGCGACGATGCCGACGCCGAGGGGCAGCAGGGCGGCGACGGCGCTGCCGAAGACCATGACGAGCAGGACGAGGGTGAGGGGCAGGGCGATGAGCTCGGCCCGCAGCAGGTCCTCCTCGATGAGCGTCTGCATCTCGTGGCGGACGGCGAGCTCGCCGCCGAGCGAGACCTCCACGGGGCCGTGGGCGCCGCGGTAGGCAGGGGCGATCCGGTCGAGGACGGCTGCGGCCTCCTTCTCCTCGCCGGTGATCCGGGCGGCGATCACGGCCTTGCGGCCGTCCTCGGAGCGGAGGGCGGGCGAGCCGGTGGACCAGTAGGAGCCGACGCCCTCGACGCCCGGTTCGGCGTCGAGCCGCTCGGCGAGGCGGCGGGCCTCGGCGGCGACGGCCGGGGCGTCGGTCCCGGCGGTGCCGGAGTCGACGAGGAGGAGCAGGTTCGGCCGGGAGCCCGGGAAGTGCCGCTCCAGGGTCTCGGAGGCGTACGTGGACTCGGCGGCCGGGTCCTCCCAGCCGCCGCTGCCCATGCGGTCCGCGACCCCGCCGCCGGCCAGGACGGCGAGGGCGGTGAGCACGAGGGCGACGAGCAGGGTGAGCCGGGGCCGCGCGGTCACGAACCGCGTCCAGCCCCCGCTCCGGGCCCCGGCACTCGGCGCCCCGCCGCGTCGGGCCCCGGGCCGGGAAGCCGCCCCCTCGCCGGTCCGCGCGCCGACACCGGCCGCGCGACCGCCCCCCGCCCCGTCCCCACCTGCGGTTTCTCCCCCGCCGCCGGCCGCGCCGGGTGCTGTTTTCTTGACTTCGGCCATGACGCGGTGTCCCCTTCACCTGACCCGTGCGCACACGCTTCCCGGCAGGACGCACGGGTCACCCATTGCCATAGACTGGCAAACACGAGCGATCACTCGCGTTTCCCAAGAATGCGAGCGACCTCTCGTGTTTGTCAAACGGGTCGAGAAGAGCTGGGGACAGTCATGTCCGAGGACACGTCCGAAGAACCGAAGCCGCGCCGCCGTCAGGCGCGGGGCGAGCGCCGCATCGCGCAGTTGCTCCAGGCCGCCGCGAACGTCTTCTGCGCGAACGGCTACACGGCGACCAGCACCAACGCGATCGCCCGCGAGGCGCACGTCTCGCCCGGCACGCTCTACCAGTACTTCCCGAACAAGGAGGCCATCGCGATCGAGCTGGGCGAGCGCCTCCTGCACGACATGCGGGAGGCGCACGGCCAGGCGTTCACGGCGGAGAACCTCACCCTGCCGCTGCCCGGACTGCTCGACGCCGTCGTGGATCCGCTGATCGAGTTCAACTGTGCCAACCCGGCCTTCCTCGCCCTGATGCACGGCTCCGACGTCCCCGGCCGGATCGCCGAGGAGCACGACGAGCTCCACGCGACCCTGCTCACCCGGGTGGAGGAGGTCATCGCCCACTACGCGCCCGCGTTGTCCGCCGCCGACCGGAGCCGGACCGCCGGGATGGCCTTCGCCGCCTTCAAGGGGGGCCTGGACCTCGTCCTCGCCGCACCCGAGGGCCCCGAGCGGGACGCCACGGTCGCCGAGCTGAAGACCCTCCTCCTGCGTTACCTCTCCCCTCTGGTCGAGCAGTCGGCGGAGCCCCCGGTCACCACGTCTCCGAGCCGCTGACCGGGTCGGAGGACGGCACCTTCCCCCCGGCCCGCCCCCGCCCCCGCAGCTTCGTCGCGAGCAGCGGGAAGACGAGGACCGAGACCATGCCGGCCCCGACGAGCGCCGCCGACTCGCCCGCCGTCAGCTCGCCGTCCTCCACGCCGATGGCGGTGATCGCGACGACGAGCGGCAGCGCGGTGGAGCCGTAGAGCACGAGCCCCCGCCGGTCCGCGCGGCCGAGGTCGCGCGGGGCGAGGAACCACACGGGCCCGCCGCGCACGACCAGGAAGAGCAGCAGGAAGACCGGCAGCAGGAGCAGGTTCCGGCCCCCGTCGAGGAGCGCGGACAGGTCGAACTCGATCCCGGTGACGACGAAGAAGACCGGGACGAGGAAGCCGAACCCGACGCCCTCGACCTTCTCCAGGATCCGCGGGCCGGACTCGGGCGCGGCCCCGGCCAGCACGAGCCGGGTGATCAGTCCGGCCGCGAAGGCGCCGAGCAGCACGTCGAGCCCGAGCGCCTGCGAGGCCCCCAGCATCAGGGCGAGCAGCAGGAAGACGAACCGGACCGCGAACTGGCCGCTGGTGTCCAGGGTCCTGGCGACGACCCGGGAGAACCACGGCGGGCGCGGGCGCAGCGCCCAGAGGACCGCCAGGGCCGTGAGCGCCGCGAAGACCGCGAGGAGCACCGTGGACTCGCCCGCGCCACGCCCGCTGAGCAGCAGGGCCATGGCGATGACCGGCCCGAACTCGCCGACCGAGCCGAAGGCCATGACGACCGAGCCGAACCGCCCGTGCAGGTCGCCCGCGTCCCGCAGCACCGGCAGGACCGTGCCGAGGGCCGTGCTCGTCAGGGCCACCCCGATGAAGACCCCCTTGGCGTAGCCGCCGCCGAGCAGGACCCCGACGCCGAGGCCGAGGGCGAGGGCGGCGACCCAGGCCCACACGGCGCGCCGGAGGGTGTCGCCGCGGACCTCGCCGAACTCGATCTCGTACCCGGCGAGGAAGATCAGCATGGTGAGGCCGAGCTGGGAGAGGCCGTCGACCAGGGCGTCCGTGTGGGCCCAGTCGAGGACGTCGGGGCCGACGAGGACGCCGAGCAGGATCTCGAAGACGACGAGCGGAACCGGGATCCTGCGGCCCGCGGCGTAGGCGAGCAGGGGCGCCAGGACGGCGATCGTCATGATGAGGATCAGGGAGTTCCCCGAAGGTGACATGTCGGGTATCTACCATGGACTCCGGCCCGGATCCCTCATTCGGCGCGGCGCGGACGCGACTGGAATTCATACCCCCTAGGGGTATAAGCTCGATCTCCGTAAGGCTTCGCAACCCACGAGGAGAACGCCATGGCCGCAGAGACGCAGACCGGACTCACCACCGTCTACCAGGTCAAGGGCATGACCTGCGGGCACTGCGAGGGCGCCGTCTCCGGCGAGATCTCCGCGCTCCCCGGCGTCACCTCCGTCACGGCCGTCGCCAAGACCGGCGAGGTCACCGTCGTCTCCGAGGCCCCGCTCGACCGCGAGGCCGTGCGCGCCGCCGTGGACGAGGCCGGTTACGAGCTGGTCTGACCGCCGGGCGCGGGTGGCCGGACCACGGGTCCGACCACCGGGCCGCCGGCGCTTCGCGGGGTCGTACCGTCACCGGGTACGGCCCCGCTTCCGCGCGTAACCCCTGGTGGCGTCCACGATCACCGAGCCGACGGCCGGTGGCACGACCTGCGTCGCCCTCGCCGCCCGGGTCTCGTCGGGCGGGTCTCGTCGGCCGGGCCTTCGGCCACGACGCGGCCGCGCCGCCGCTCGCGGCGGCCGGACCGCTCCATCCGATGGGTGCGGGGCTCGCGATGGCCCTTTCGTCCCTGTTCGTCGCGTTCTGCGGCCTGCGGTCCCGGCGGTTCACGTGAGTTCACCTACACGTGACGCACAGGACCTTCACACCGAGACCTAGATCACAGATATTGTGGGGTAACCATCTGGGCTGTTCGTGAGTCTAAGTGGGCGATGCCGAGAACGTCTTGGGGGACGTTCATGGGATGTCTTGGGGGACGTTCCAGGCAAGCGTTTGGCCGGGGCACGTGCACCGGGGAGCTTTGAGCGGCCCTCCCGTACGCGTACCCCGGCATACCGCGTCGCGCCCGATCCGCGCAGCCACCGGCTGGCGCCGGCAGACGCCCGGCCCGGATCCCGTGGGGGGAATCCGCACCGGGGATATGGGAAGCGCCCCGCTCGCCGACCCGTGGGGGGATCGGCGGCGGGGCGCTTCTCGCTTTTCCGGAGTCCGGTACGGCTCAGCGGCCCTCGACCGGGACGAAGTCGCGCAGGACCTCGCCCGTGTAGATCTGGCGCGGGCGGCCGATGCGGGAACCCGGCTCCTTGATCATCTCGTGCCACTGGGCGATCCAGCCGGGAAGGCGGCCGAGCGCGAAGAGCACGGTGAACATCTCGGTCGGGAAGCCCATCGCGCGGTAGATCAGACCCGTGTAGAAGTCCACGTTCGGGTAGAGGTTGCGCGAGACGAAGTAGTCGTCCGAGAGCGCGTGCTCCTCCAGCTTGAGCGCGATGTCCAGGAGCTCGTCGGACTTGCCGAGCGCGGAGAGGACGTCGTGCGCGGCCGCCTTGATGATCTTGGCGCGCGGGTCGAAGGACTTGTACACCCGGTGGCCGAAGCCCATCAGGCGGACGCCGTCCTCCTTGTTCTTCACCTTGCGGATGAAGGAGTCGACGTCGCCGCCGTTGGCCTTGATGCCCTCCAGCATCTCCAGGACCGACTGGTTGGCGCCGCCGTGCAGCGGGCCCCACAGGGCCGAGATGCCGGCGGAGATCGAGGCGAACATGTTCGCCTGCGAGGAGCCGACCAGGCGCACGGTGGAGGTCGAGCAGTTCTGCTCGTGGTCCGCGTGCAGGATGAGCAGCTTGTCGAGCGCCGAGACGACGACCGGGTCGAGCTCGTACTCCTGGGCCGGGACCGAGAAGGTCATGCGCAGGAAGTTCTCGACGTACCCGAGGTCGTTGCGCGGGTAGACGAACGGGTGGCCGATCGACTTCTTGTACGCGTACGCCGCGATCGTCGGCAGCTTGGCGAGCAGCCGGATCGTGGAGAGGTGACGCTGCTCCTCGTCGAACGGGTTGTGGCTGTCCTGGTAGAAGGTGGACAGCGCGGAGACCACCGAGGACAGCATCGCCATCGGGTGGGCGTCCCGCGGGAAGCCGCGGAAGAAGTTCTTGACGTCCTCGTGGACCAGCGTGTGCTGCGTGATCTCGTTCTTGAAGGTCGCGAGCTCGTCGACCTTGGGCAGCTCACCGTTGATCAGCAGGTACGCCACCTCGAGGAAGGTGGAGCGCTCCGCCAACTGCTCGATGGGGTAGCCGCGGTACCGCAGAATGCCCTGCTCACCGTCGAGGTAGGTGATCGCGGATTTGTAGGCGGCGGTGTTGCCGTATCCGCTGTCCAGGGTGACCAGACCGGTCTGGGCTCGGAGTTTCCCGATGTCGAAGCCCTTGTCACCGACGGTGCTCTCGACCACCGGGTAGGTGTATTCACCGTCCGCGTACCGCAGTACTACAGAGTTGTCGCTCACGTCATCCCTCACCGACGTAGTGCCTCTTCTTCGAGGTGCCCTGACTGTCTCTACCATCCCCCATTTGGCTCAGGAGAGTGCACTCGGGGTCGACCATTGGGCCAATCGGCGGCACTGAGTGCCGCCAACCTTCATATCCTGCCCCCTTCGCCCCGGTTCCGGTACCCCTCCGTGATCTTTCACACGAGGGCGGGCCCTGTGAGCCGGTGGGCGAGTGCGGTAAAGCGGCGGCCCGCCGAGACCGTGCGGACCGCCTGGGCGATGGCCCGGCGGGAGCCGACCAGGACGACCAGCTTCCGGGCCCGGGTGACGGCCGTGTAGAGCAGGTTCCGCTGGAGCATCATCCAGGCGCTCATGGTGACCGGAATCACCACCGCCGGATACTCGCTGCCCTGCGAGCGGTGGATGGTGACCGCGTACGCGTGGGCGAGTTCGTCCAGCTCGTCGAAGTCGTACGGCACCTCCTCGTCCTCGTCCGTCCGCACGGTCAGGCGCTGCTCGACGGGGTCCAGGGCGGTGACGACGCCGACGGTGCCGTTGAAGACGCCGTTGGCCCCCTTGTCATAGTTGTTACGGATCTGGGTCACTTTGTCACCCACCCGGAAGACGCGCCCGCCGAACCGCTTCTCCGGGAGGTCCGGGCGGGCCGGGGTGATGGCCTGCTGGAGCAGTCCGTTGAGCGCGCCCGCGCCCGCCGGGCCCCGGTGCATCGGGGCCAGGACCTGCACGTCCCGGCGCGGGTCGAGGCCGAACTTGGCCGGAATGCGGCGGGCCGCGACCTCCACGGCGACCCGGGCCGCGTCCTCGGTCTCCTCCTCGGCGAAGAGGAAGAAGTCCGGCAGGCCGTCGGTGCGCGGGGGCGTGCCGGCGTTGATCCGGTGCGCGTTGACGACCACGCCGGACTGCTGGGCCTGCCGGAAGATCCGGGTCAGCCGGACCGCCGGCACGGGGCTGCCCGGGGCGAGCAGGTCGCCGAGGACCTCGCCCGCGCCGACCGAGGGGAGCTGGTCCACGTCCCCCACGAGCAGCAGGTGGGCGCCCGGGGCCACCGCCTTCACCAGTTTGTTCGCCAGGAGCAGGTCCAGCATGGAGGCCTCGTCGACGACGACCAGGTCCGCGTCCAGGGGCCGGTCCCGGTCGTAGGCGGCGTCCCCGCCGGGCTTGAGCTCCAGGAGCCGGTGGACGGTGGACGCCTCGGCGCCGGTCAGCTCCGCGAGCCGCTTGGCGGCCCGGCCGGTGGGGGCGGCGAGCACCACCTTGGCCTTCTTGGCGCGGGCCAGCTCCACGATGGAGCGGACCGTGAAGGACTTGCCGCAGCCGGGGCCGCCGGTGAGGACCGCGACCTTGCGGGTCAGGGCGAGCCGCACGGCCTCCTCCTGCTCGGGCGCGAGCGAGGCCCCGGTGCGGGTGGCGAGCCAGGCCAGGGCCTTGTCCCAGGGCACGTCGCGGAAGGCCGGCATCCGGTCCTCCTCGGCCCGCAGCAGCCGCCGGAGCTGCCCGGCGAGGGAGAGCTCGGCCCGGTGGAACGGGATGAGGTACACGGCGGTGACGGGCGTCCCCTCGGGCCCCGGCACGGTCTCCCGCACGACCCCCTCGGGGTCCTCGGCCAGCTCGCCCAGGCACTCGATGACGAGGCCGGTGTCGACCTGGAGGAGCTTCACCGAGTCCGCGATCAGCCGCTCCTCGGGCAGGAAGCAGTGCCCCTGGTCGCTGGACTGCGACAGGGCGTACTGGAGGCCGGCCTTCACCCGGTCGGGGCTGTCGTGCGGGATGCCGACGGACTGCGCGATCCGGTCGGCGGTGAGGAAGCCGATGCCCCACACGTCGGAGGCGAGCCGGTAGGGCCGGTTCCTCACGACGGAGATCGAGGCGTCCCCGTACTGCTTGTAGATCCGCACCGCGATGGAGGTGGAGACGCCGACCTCCTGGAGGAAGACCATCACCTCCTTGATCGCCTTCTGCTCCTCCCAGGCGGCGGTGATGTTCCTGGTCCGCTTGGGGCCCAGCCCCGGGACCTCGATCAGCCGCCCCGGGGCGTCTTCGAGGATGTCGAGGGTGTCGAGCCCGAAGTGCCGGGTGATCCGGTCGGCGAAGACGGGGCCGATGCCCTTGACCAGACCGGAGCCGAGGTAGCGGCGGATGCCCTGGATGGTGGCGGGCAGGACGGTCGTGTAGTTCTCGACGGTGAACTGCTTGCCGTACTGGGGGTGGGACCCCCAGCGGCCCTCCATCCGCAGCGACTCCCCCGGCTGGGCGCCGAGCAGCGCGCCGACCACCGTGAGGAGGTCACCGGCACCGCGCCCGGTGTCGACCCGGGCGACCGTGTACCCCGTCTCCTCGTTGGCGTAGGTGATCCGCTCCAGGACCCCTTCGACCACTGCCGGACCGCGACCCTCGTTGGACATGTGTCGACCGTAGCGAAGGGGTCGGACAGGGTGCGGGCGAGCCTGTGGGGAACCTGCGGTTCCGGATGCCGTCGGCGCGGACGAAACGTAGCGTTTCCGGCATGAGTGAACCTTCCTTCCAGGATCCTTCCTTCCAGGACGACGTGCTGAACGAGCTGGGCGCCGACCGGCTCCACGAGATCGCCGGGCTGCTCGGTACGGACGCGGCCGGGGCCCAGGAGGTCGTGGGCAGCTCGGTGGCGGAGCTCTCCGGCGAACTGCGGCAGGCCGCCGCCGAGCCCGGCAGCGCGGACGAGGTGCGGGCCGCCGTCGACGAGGTCGCCTCCCCCGAACCGCCGCTCCAGGGCGTCGCCGCCTTCGGCGGCCTGGTGAGCGGCGGCCTGATGGCCGGGGTGCTCGCCAAGCTGGCGAAGCCGGCGGCGAACGCCGTCGCCAAGCGCACCGGCATCCCGCCGGCCACCGCGAACCGCGCGGTCGAACTCCTCGTCCCCGTCGTCGTCGCGGTCCTCACCAAGCGCGCCGCGAAGAAGGGCGGAGCGGGGGGCGGGCTCGGGGATCTGCTGGGCGGTCCGAAGCGGTAGCGCCGGGAAAGCCGGTCCTCGGACCGCCGGGAAGCTGTCCTCAGATCTCCAGGAAGCGTTCCAGCGTCTCCTCCAGGAGTTCCGCGCCGTCCCGCGTCCACAGCTCGTCGTTGAAGAGTTCCACCTCCACCGGGCCCGTGTAGCCGGCCTTCTCCAGGAGGGTGGTCCAGGCGCGGAGGTCGATCGTGCCCGTGCCCAGTTGGCCGCGGCCGTTGAGGACGCCGGCCGGGAGGGGGGTGGTCCAGTCGGCGAGCTGGAAGGAGTGGACGCGGCCGGCCGCGGCCGCGCGTTCCACCGCCGCCGGGGCGCGGTCGTCCCACCAGAGGTGGTACGTGTCCACGACCACGCCGACCTGCGAGGGCGGGAAGCGCTCGGCGATCTCCAGGGCCTGGTCCAGGGTGGAGACCGCGCAGCGGTCCGCCGCGTACATCGGGTGGAGGGGTTCGACGGCGAGGCGGACGCCGTGTTCCGCGGCGTACGGGGCCAGTTCGCCGATCGCGTCGGCGATGCGGGCCCGGGCGGCCGGGAGGTCCGGGAAGGCGGGGGTGAGGCCGCCGGAGACCAGGACCAGGGTGTCCGTGCCGAGGGCCGCCGCCTCGTCGACCGCCGCGCGGTTGGAGGCGAGCCAGTCGTCCGAGGTGAAGAAGCCGCCCCGGCACAGGGTCGTGACCGCCAGGCCCGCCTCCCGCACGAGCCGGGCCGCCGCCTCCACCCCGTACTCCCGCACGGGTTCGCGCCACAGGCCCACGCCCCGGATCCCCAGGCGGACGCAGTGGGCGACGAGGTCGGGGAGGGGGAGCTGCCTGACCGTCATCTGGTTGATCGAGAAGCGCTCGGGGTTCACCGCGGGACTCCGTGGACCGTGAGGAGGGACTTCATCCGGGACTCCGCCAGGGCCGGGTCGGGGAACAGGCCGAGCCCGTCGGCCAGTTCGTACGCGCGCGCGAGGTGCGGGAGGGAGCGGGCGGACTGGAGGCCGCCGACCATCGTGAAGTGGTCCTGGTGGCCGGCCAGCCAGGCCAGGAGGACGACGCCCGTCTTGTAGTAGCGGGTCGGTGGGTGGAAGAGGTGGCGGGCGAGGGGCACCGTGGGGTCGAGGAGTGCGCGGAAGGACGTCGTGTCGCCCGTGTCGAGGGTGCGGACCGCCCGCGCCGCCAGCGGGCCCAGCGGGTCGAAGACGCCGAGCAGGGCGTGGCTGAAGCCCTGGTCGTCGCCCTCGATCAGCTCCGGGTAGTGGAAGTCGTCGCCCGTATAGCAGCGCACCCCGTCGGGGAGGCGGCGGCGCAGTTCGACCTCGCGCCGGGCGTCCAGGAGGGAGACCTTGACGCCGTCGACCTTGTCCGGATGGGCCGCGATCACGGCGAGGAAGGTCTCCGTCGCCGCGTCGAGGTCGGCCGAGCCCCAGTAGCCGTCGAGCGCCGGGTCGAACATCGGGCCCAGCCAGTGCAGGATCACCGGCTCGCTCGCCTGGCGCAGGAGGTGGCCGTAGACGTCGAGGTAGTCGTCCGGGCCCGTCGCGGCGGCCGCGAGGGCGCGGGACGCCATCAGGATCGCCTGTGCGCCCGACTCCTCGACCACCGCGAGCTGTTCCTCGTACGCGGCGCGGATCCGCGGCAGCGTGCCGTGGGGCAGGTGGTCGGTGCCCGCGCCGCAGGCGATCCGGCCGCCGACGGCCTTCGCCTCGGCGGCCGAGCGCCGGATCAGTTCGGCCGCGCCCGCCCAGTCCAGGCCCATGCCGCGCTGGGCGGTGTCCATGGCCTCGGCGACCCCGAGGCCGTGGGACCAGAGGTGGCGGCGGAAGGCGAGGGTGGCGTCCCAGTCGACGGCGGCGGGGCCGTCGGGGGTGGTGTCGGCGTACGGGTCGGCGACGACGTGCGCGGCGGAGAAGACGGTACGGGAGACCGGGGGGCCGGCCGGGGCGGGCGCCGGGGGCACGGGGTCGGTGCGGGGCTCGTACGCCCGGAGGCCGCCGTCGGGGGCGGGGAGGCGGATCGTCACGGGGTCCCTTCCAGGGGGTCGGTGCGGCGGTCGTCCGGTCGTGGCGCCGTCGTCATCGCGTCACCTCCGGGACCTCCAGGCGGCGGCCCTCCCTCGCCGAGCGCAGGCCCAGTTCCGCGAGCTGGACGCCGCGGGCGCCCGCGAGGAGGTCCCAGCGGTAGGGCTCGTCGAGGACGACGTGGCGCAGGAACAGCTCCCACTGGGCCTTGAAGCCGTTGTCGAAGTCGGCGTTGTCCGGGACCTCCTGCCACTGGTCCCGGAAGGGCTCGGTGACGGGGACGTCCGGGTTCCAGACCGGCTTCGGGGTGGCCGAGCGGTGCTGGACGCGGCAGCCGCGCAGCCCGGCGACGGCCGAGCCGTGCGTGCCGTCGACCTGGAACTCCACCAGCTCGTCGCGGTGGACGCGGACCGCCCAGGAGGAGTTGATCTGCGCGACGGCCCCGCCCTCCAGCTCGAAGGTGCCGTACGCGGCGTCGTCGGCGGTGGCCTCGTAGGGCTTGCCGTGCTCGTCCCAGCGGCGCGGGACGTGGGTGGCGACGTGGGCGCTGACGGAGGTGACCCGGCCGAAGAGCTCGTGGAGCACGTACTCCCAGTGCGGGAACATGTCGACGACGATTCCGCCGCCGTCCTGCGCGCGGTAGTTCCAGCTCGGGCGCTGGGCCTCCTGCCAGTCGCCCTCGAAGACCCAGTAGCCGAACTCCCCCCGTACGGACAGGATCTCGCCGAAGAAGCCGCCGTCGATCAGGCGCTTGAGCTTGAGCAGGCCCGGCAGGAACAGCTTGTCCTGGACGACGCCGTGCTTGATCCCCCTCTCGGCGGCCAGCCGGGCGAGGTCGAGGGCGCCGGCCAGGTCCCCGGCCGTCGGCTTCTCGGTGTAGACGTGCTTGCCGGCGGCTATGGCCCGGCGGATCGCGTCGGCGCGGGCCGAGGTGACCTGGGCGTCGAAGTAGACGTCGACCGTGTCGTCCGCGAGGACCGCGTCGAGGTCGGTGGACCACTCGGTGAGGCCGTGGCTCTCGGCGAGGGCGCGCAGGGCGGGCTCGCGGCGGCCGACGAGGACGGGCTCGGGCCAGAGGGTCTCGCCGTTCCCGAGGTCGAGGCCGCCCTGCTCGCGCAGGGCGAGGATCGAGCGGACCAGGTGCTGGCGGTGGCCCATGCGGCCGGTGACGCCGTTCATGGCGATGCGGACGGTCCTGCGTGTCACGGAAGGTTCCTCTCCCTCGGGGGCCGTGCGCGATCCCCGGGCGTTCGACGTGCGGTCGTACGGGCGTCTCGCGTGCGGTCGTACGGGCGCCTTACCCGCGGTCGTACGGGGGCGCCTCGCCCCCGGTCGTACCGGGATCTCGCGCGTGGCCGCCCGGGCGCCCCGCGCGCAATCGCCCGCATGCTCCACGCGCCATCGCCCGGTTGCCCCACGCCCGATAGAAAGCGCTTTCTACAGGCAGGAACGCTAGCCTGCGGACAACGCCCCCCACAAGGCCCCGGAGGTACGCACGCGATGACCGTCACCCTGGCGGACGTGGCCGCCCGCGCTCGGGTCTCCCCCGCCACCGTCTCCCGCGTCCTCAACGGCAACTACCCGGTGGCCGAGTCCACCCGGGAGCGGGTGCTGCGGGCCGTGGCCGACCTCGACTACGTCCTCAACGGCCCCGCCAGCTCCCTCGCCGCCGCCACGTCCGACCTGGTCGGCGTGCTGGTCAACGACATCGCGGACCCCTTCTTCGGGATCATGGCGAGCGCGGCGCAGACCGCGATCGGCGCGGGCGCGTCCGGGCGGGGCGGGGGCGAGAAGCTCGCCGTCGTCTGCAACACGGGCGGCTCCCCCGAGCGCGAACTGACCTATCTCACGCTGCTCCAGCGGCAGCGGGCCGCCGCCGTCATCCTCATGGGCGGCTCCCTGGAGGACGGGAAGCGGCTGGCGGCGACGGCCGCCAAACTGTCCAGGCTGGCGGACGCGGGGACCCGGGTCGTGCTGTGCGGGCGCCCGCCGGTGGAGGGGGACGCGCACGCGGCGGCCCTCGTCTTCGACCACCGGACCGGCGCGCGCCGCCTCACCGAGCACCTGCTCGGCCTCGGTCACCGGCGGATCGGTTACGCGGCGGGGCCGGCCGACCGGACCACGACCCGGCACCGTCTGGAGGGGCACCGGGAGGCGCTCGCGGCGGCGGGCGTCGCGGAGGGGCCGACGGTCCACGGCCCGTACGAGCGGGCCTCCGGCCGGGCCGCGACGGCCGAGCTCCTCGCCCGCGACCCGGACCTGACCGCGATCGTCGCCTGCAACGACACGGTGGCCCTCGGCGTCCGCGCCGCCCTCGGGGAACGCGGCCTGGACGTCCCCGGCGACGTGTCCGTGGCCGGTTTCGACGACCTGCCGTCCGCCCTGGACGCGGTCCCGGCCCTGACGACCGTCCACCTCCCGCTGCACGAGACGGGCGCCCGCGCGGGCCGCCTGGCGACGGCCTCGGAGGACCTCCCGCCGGGCGGCCTCGTGACGGTCCCGGCGGACCTCGTGGTGCGGGGGTCGACGGGGGCGGTGCGGGGGTAGGGCCTCCGGCGGGCCCCCGGGGGCGAACGGAGCGGGGGCCGCCCCTTCGGCCGGCCCCCGCTCCGCGTCAGATCGCCGCGCGGTAGAAGTACGTCCTCCGGTACGCGATCTTGCCGTCCCGGACCAGGTACGTGTCGGCGAAGCCCTCGTCCAGGGCGGTGCCGTCGCGGCTCGCGCCCCGGAAGCGGCCCCAGCAGGCCGCCGCGGCGAGGCCGCCGGTGACCTGGTCGACCTCGTGGGCGCCCGAGGCGATGATCCGCTCGTGCTCGTAGAAGTGGCGGATCCGGTCCAGGCCCTCCAGGGCCGGGTAGCCGGGGCGCTCGTAGACCGCGTCGTCGGCGAAGACCTCGCCGAGGTCGTCCCACGAGCGGGAGTCGACCACCTGGAACAGCCGGGCCACCAGCGAGTCGGCGGTCACCGGGGGGTGTGTGCGTGCCGTCATGACCGTGCTCCTTCGTTGCGTGTCGTCGTCGGAAGGGCGGGGCGGTGCGCGCCGGGAGGGTGGTTCGGCGCGCACCGGTGGAACGGGCTCAGCGGAACGGTTCAGTACGCGTCGGCCCTGGCCTTGTCGAAGGCCGTCGCGAGGCGGGAGACGCCCTCCCTCCGCTGCTCCTCGTCGAGGGTCGCGAAGGAGAGCCGCAGCAGCCGGGAGCCGTCCTGCTCGATGCAGAACGGCCCTCCGGGCACGAGCGCGAGCCCCTGGGCCAGGGCGTGTTCGTACAGCAGGTCCGAGGTGACCCGGGGGTCGTCCACGGAGCACCAGAAGAACAGGCCGCCGCGCGGGTCGTCGAAGACGAGCCACGGCAGCCGCTCGCGCAGCAGCGCCGCCGTCGCCCGCGCCTTGTCCCCGTACAGGGTGCGCAGGCGGGCGAGGTGGGCGGGCAGGAACGCCGGGTCGCCGAGGAGTTCGGCGAGGACGTACTGCCCGAAGGTGTTCGTCTGGAGGTCGCCGCTCTGCTTGGCCGCCACCAGTTCGCCGAGCAGGCCCGCCGGGGCGGTGAGGCCGGCCACCCGGAACCCCGGGCAGAGCGTCTTCGACAGGCTCATCAGCCGGATCACCCGGTCGCCGTGCACGTCCGTGGACGGCAGCCGCTCCCCGTCGAACGCCAGGTCGCCGTACGGGTCGTCCTCGACGATCAGGAAGCCGTACCGGTCGGCCAGGGCCGCCAGCTCCCGGCGGCGCTCCGTGGTGAGCACGCCGCCGGTGGGGTTGTGGAAGTGCGGGACGACGTAGACCAGTTTGGGCCGGGCGCCGGCGGCGAGCCGCTCCGCGAGGACGTCGACGCGCATGCCGTCGCGGTCCGTGGGGAGCGGCAGGAGCCGGGCCCCGGCGCCCCGGAAGGACTGGACGGCGCCCAGGTAGCTGGGGTCGTCCAGGGCCACCAGGTCGCCCTCGTCGAGGAGGGTCCGGGCCACCAGGTCCAGGCCCTGCTGGCTGCCGCCGGTGACCATCGCCCGCTCCGGGCCGACCGCCGCGCCGGTCTCGCCCGCGCGCCGGGCCACCGCCTCGCGCATCGGCGCGGTGCCGGCCGTCGGGGCGTACTGGAGGGCCGAGGCGGCCGACCGGGAGAGGATCCGGTCCGTCACCTCGGCGAGGCGGGCCACGGGGAAGCTGTCGGGGGCCGGGATGCCCCCGGCCATCGACAGGACGCCCGGCGCGTTCGCGGCCGACAGGATGCGGTCGATGGCGTCCGAGCGGCCCCAGGAGGTGCGCCGGGCCAGGAGGCCGGAGAAGTCCCCGGAGGAGCCTTCCGTCATGACGTCACCGCCGTCTTCTCCGTCGCCCCCGGCTCCGCGCCGATCTGCGGCGGGAAGTCCTTCAGGCGCCACACCGGCGAGAGCAGCACCACGAGGACCGCCGAGAGGAAGGCCCCGGCGGTCACGAAGAGCGTCTCGCGCAGCCCGATCAGGTCGCCGAGCCAGCCGCCGACGAGCGCGCCGAGCGGGAGCATCCCCCAGGACACGAAGCGGTAGCCGGCGTTCATCCGGCCGAGCAGCTCGTCCGGGGTGATCGACTGGCGCAGGCTGATGATGTGGATGTTGGCCATCGTGCCGCCCGCGCCGATCAGCGCGAACGCGGCGACGAACAGGACGAGGGTGAGGATCCCGTCGTTCGCCGGGGCCAGCGGGATGATCACCGGAGCGGCGCAGCACAGCACGAGCGCCGTCAGGATCGCGGGGCCGAGCCCCATCGTCCGCTTCAGGCTCCGGGCCACCAGGGAGCCGCCGAGCGAGCCGATCGCGCCGGTGCCGAGCAGCAGGCCGATCGTCCCCGGGGAGAGGTCCAGGCGCCGGGCCGCGTACAGCACGAAGACGGTCTGGAGCGACATCCAGCAGAAGTTGTAGAGCCCGGACTGCAGGGCGCAGGCCCGCAGGTGGGCGCTGTTCCAGATGATGCGGATGCCGTCGCCGACGCTCTTCCACAGGCCGGTGGGCCGCTCGGGCACGAGCGGCGGCGGCTCGGGCCGGCGGACCGCGAGCAGCGTGGCCACCGAGACCAGGTACGAGGCGCCGTTGATGAGCAGGGCGTACGGCGCCGTGACCCAGCCGATGAGCAGGCCGGCGAGGCCGGGGCCGCCGATCTGCGCGAGGGAACTGGTGCCCTGGAGCTTGCTGTTGCCCTCCACCAGGTGTTCCTTGCCGATGAGGGTCGGCAGGTACGACTGGTAGGCGACGTCGAAGACGACGGTGAGCACCCCGATGAGGAGCGCGGCCACGTACACGAACTCGATGCGCAGCAGGTCCGTCACGGCGAGCAGGGGGACCGCCGTGACGAGCAGCGCGCGTCCCACGTTCGCCGTGATCATCAGCGGGCGGCGGCGGACGCGGTCGACCCAGACCCCGACGAGCAGGGTGACGAGCAGGAACGGGGCGTAGGAGGCGGCGTTCACCAGGCCGACCTGGGAGGAGGACGCGTCCAGGGTGAGCACCGCGGTCAGGGGCAGCGCCAGGGTGGTGACCTGGGCGCCGATCTGGGAGATGCCCTCGCCCGTCCAGAACTTCATGAACTCGGCGTCGCGCCACAGCGCGCCGCGCTCGCGGCCCCCGGCGGCGGCGGGTGCGCCGTCGCCGGGGGCCGCCGGGCCGGCCGACCCGGTGGGGTCGGCCGGTTCCGTCGGACCGTGCGAGCCGTTCGGGTCGTGCGGGCCGTTCGAGCTGTTCGAGCCGTTCACGTCGTTCGGGTCGTGCGAGTCGGCCGACCCGGTCACGCTTCCCCCTCGCCGGAGGCCGGGTCGGTCACGTGGAAGGCGCAGCCGATCTGGGCGCCGCGCAGCATGCTGACGATGCCGACGGCCGGGTCGGTGACGCCGCGGGCCAGGGTGCCGGCGTACTTCCCGTCGACCATGAGGGTGCCGTAGGCGACGGCCATGTCCTCGGTGGTGACGCCGTCCTCGGAGAGGAACCGCTCGGTGGTCGGGAGCAGGCGGCGCTGGAGGACGAAGGGGCCGCCGACGGCCTGGTGGAGCTTCTCCACCCACTCCTTCTGGTCGGTGGTCCAGCCGGGGGTGACGCCGACGCCGCCGTAGAGCAGCGTGGGCTTGAGGACCAGGAGGTCCTTGTTGGCGACGGCGTACGGCAGGAGGTCGATCTTCTCGCCCTCGAAGGTGACCTTCTCGTCGCGCACGAAGCGGGTCCAGGGCAGGATGCGGTCGACGAGGGCGCGCTCCTCCTCCGTGAGGGCGGCCCGGTTGCGCTCGTCGCTGAGCATCGCGAGGCTGCCCTTGTTGCCGTACAGCTCGCAGTCGAGCGAGGCGAACAGCTCGACCTGCCCGGCCTCGGCGGCGTCCAGGAGCGGGTTGACGAGGTCGTACGTGCGCGGCTCGTCCGGCATCTCGCCGGGCAGGAACAGGCGGTAGACGACGTCGACGCGCCGCCCGTCGTACACGACCTTGCCGTCCTCGTAGGTGAAGTCCCCGAGGTGGCAGACGACCGGTTCGAAGCCGAGGTCCTTGAAGGCGGGGACGACGAACTCCATCCAGCACTTGGACTTCTCGAAGCCGTCGGGCCAGTCGGTGATGGCGAGCAGCGGGCGCTCGATCCCGGCGAGGGACGGGGCCTGGCGGCGCAGCACGTCGGTGATGCGGGCCAGCGGGTCGGGGTAGACGAGGTCCTCGGCGGCGGCGAAGGCCGCGAACTCCTCGTCCTTGATCAGGGCGCGGGCGAACTCGCCCATCTGCCAGCCGCCGAGCGAGGTGCCGGTGTTCAGCTCCATGAGGCGGAAGCCGCCGGTCTCGCGGTAGAGGTCGGCGCGGGACAGCGGCGGGATCTCGTCGACCGCGCCGCGCAGGACCAGGTCGGCCTGGGTGTCGCTCATGCCGACGGCCTTGGCGAAGGCGCGCAGGTCACCGCCGAAGAGGCGCGCGGGGACGGACTTCAGGAGCTCGAAGAGGCCGTTGAGGTCGTGTTCGAGGCCGGCGACGTCCTCGGCGCTGAGGAAGACGGGGCGGTTGAGGCCCTCGCCGCCGCCCGCGCCGTAGCGGAACCACTCGACGCCCCGGACGCCGGAGACCGTCATGCGGGCGGCGGTGCGCTCGTGGTCGAAGAAGCGGCGGGTGACGGCGTTCTCGACGCGGGCGCCGAGCTTGTGGGTGCTGGCGCCGGTCACCTCGGTGCGGGAGAGGCCCTCGGCCCGGTCCAGGGCGCGGCGGGTCTCGACCGGGTTCTCGCCGACGGCGATGAGGGCGGCCGAGCGCGGGGTGAGGCCGCGCGGCGGGAGCTGGAGCTCGTCGCCGGGCTCGACGAGGGCCACGGCCTCGACCAGGCCGTCGACCTCGGAGGGGTCGGGCAGGACGACCCGGTCGATGGTGCCGTCGTACGAGGGGTAGAGGAATCGGATCTCGCCGCTGAGCGCGCGGGTCGGGGTGACGTCGGGGATGCGCTCGAAGGCGATCTCGGCGGCGGCGACCGCCAGGTCGATGCCGGTGGCGAGCTGGTGGACGTGCGGGATGAGGTCGCCGCCCAGGCGTCCGTTCAGCTCGATCAGGCGCGGCCCGTCGGCGCTGACGCGCAGCTCGGTGTGGGTGACGCCGTAGTCGACGCCGACGGCCCGGTGGGAGTCCCTGACCAGCTCGACGACGGCCTCGGCCCAGGGCTCGTCCTTCCAGCCGGTGACCAGGTGGCCGACCTCCTCGAAGTACGGCTGGGGGCCGAGGCGCTTGCGGGCGACGCAGACGGGGGTGACGACGCCGTCCACGACGGTGCTGTCGACGCTCAGTTCGGGGCCCTCGACGTACTCCTCGACGAGGACGGTGTCGGCGGTGCCGGCGCCCTGGAGGCGGCTGGCGGCGGCGAGCCGGTAGGCCTGGCGCAGGCCGTCGGCGTCGCGGGCCACCATGACGCCGAAGCTGCCGCCGAGGGTGCGGGGCTTGACGACGACGGGGAAGCCGATGGCCTCGGCGGCGGCGACGGCCTCGTCCTCGCTGGCGGCCGGGGCGTGGCGGACGGCCGCCATCCCGGCGGCCTCCAGGGCCTGGCGGGTGGCGTACTTGTCGCGGCAGATCTTGGCGGCGGCCGGGTCCATGGCCCGCAGGCCGAGGCGGGCGGCCACCGAGGAGACGGCGGCGAGCGACCACTCGTCCCAGGTGACGACGGCCGCCTCGGCGACCTCGCCGCGCAGGTCGGCGACGGAGGGGAACAGCTTGTGCGCGTCCGTCGTGTCGGCGATCCGGTGGGTGTCGACGTACTTCGCCTGCCAACTGGGCGCCTCGGGGGCGATCAGGGTGACCTCGTACCGCGCGGCGAGGGAGGCGAGCGCGTACTCCCGGTACTGGCGGATGCGGCTGCCGACCAGGATGACGCGCGGGCGTTCGGTGGTCATGACGGACACGGTGTGTGTTCCTTTCCGATGCGGTGCGGGGTGGGGCAGGCGGTGCTGGTGGTGCGGTTCGGCCCGGGGTTCGGGCCGGTCACGTGTCCAGGGGGGTGCAGGTGAGCCGGAAGCCGTTCGCGGAGGTCTCGATGGCGTCCTCCACGGCGGCGGTGGACGGGCCGCGGAAGCGGAAGCGGGTGCCGACGTGCTCGTATCCGCTGATCGGGGGCACCCGCTGGCCGACGGGCACGTGCAGCACCGCGTACGGCTTGCGCTCCTCGGCGGGCGGCGCGGTCCAGTCGGCGCGCTCGACGAGGCAGGGCGCGGGGACGGGCAGCGGCAGGAGCAGGTAGCCGCCGACCTCGCCGGTCTTCAGGGTCGGCAGGACCGGCACCCGGCCGAGCTGGATGTCGGCCGCCGCGGCCATCAGGTCGGCGTCGTGGACGTCCCGCCAGGTGAAGGGGATCTCGCCGCCGCCGACCCGGGCCCCGCACTCCAGGAAGACCAGGGCGGGGCCGCCGTCCGCGTCCCGGGTGACGAACGCCTCCAGGTGGAAGACCCACGGCCGGCCCCCGCCGAGGGCGGCCCCGACGGCGGCGGCGAACGGCTCCACGGCGGCGAGCAGCACCGGGTCGTCCTCCTCGACCGAGCCCAGCCAGTTGCCCTGGGTGAAGTCGGCGCAGGTGCCGCCCACGTAGCGGGAGGCGGTCCAGCTTCCGAGCCGGTCGCCCTCCCACAGGCCGTCGATGTGCAGGATCGGGGCGTCGACGTACGTCTGGGCGAGGAACGGCTCGGCCGCGAGGTCGGCGGCCAGCTCCGGGTGCGCGTCCAGGTCGGCCCCGGAGTCGAGCCGGATCACTCCCCTGCTGGCGGTGCCCCGGTGGGGCTTGCAGACCAGCGGCCAGCCGTGCGCCCGCCCGAACTCCCGTACGGCGTCGGGGTCGGGGACGTGGGCGAGCGGCGGCACCGGGATGCCGGCGGCGGCCACCGTCGTGCACATCAGGAGCTTGTCGCGGAAGACCGCGAGCTCCTCCGGGGTCTGCCCGGCGATCCCGAACTCCTCGCGGACCAGGGCCGCCGTGTCGAGGTCGCCCTCGTTGAGGGCGAGCAGCGCCTCCGGCGGGCCGTACCGCTCGACGAGCGCGGTGAGGGCCGCCCGTACGGCGGGCAGGTCGTCGGTGAGGCCGACGGTGACGACGGCCTCGGCGTCCCCGGGTATGGAGGCCCGGCCGAGTTCGGTGCTGATGTACGTGACCCGGTGGGTGCCGTGGTCGACGTAGTCGGCGTAGAGCGCGTGGGTGTCCCGCCAGCGGTGCAGGACCGTCACGTGCGGGCGGGTCCTGGTCATGCCTCCGCCCCCTCCGCGTCCGCCGGGGCGTCGGACAGCCAGGACAGGGCGGCGGCCACCATCGAGCGGACGCCGACGAGCAGGGCGGGCCCGGACTGCGGGGCGAAGGTGGGGGCGTGGTTCTGCGGGATGTCCTCGTCCAGGCGGCCGGCGGCGAACGCGGCCGTGAACACCTCGGGGTCGAGGCCGCCCCAGAACCAGTACACGGACGGCACCTGCGCCGCCGTCGCCAGGATGCCGAAGTCCTCGCTGGCCGTGGTCGGGCCCATCGTCATGACGGCCCCGTCGCCGAAGGCCTTCCGGTGCGCGTCGGCGACCCGCTCGGCGGCGGCGGTGTCGTTGACCGTCATCGGCAGGTGGTAGACGGAGGTGATCTCCGGGTCCGCGGTCGCGCCGGCCGCGTCGGACTCCGCCTTGGCCAGGCGCTCGATGGCGGCGAGGACCTTGTCGCGGACGGGGGCCGAGCTGGTGCGGACGTTGATGCCGAGTTCGGCCGTGTCCGGGATGACCGCGGCCGTGGTGCCCGCGTGGAGCTTGCCGACGGTGACCACCACCGGCTCCTGGGCGGGGGTCTCGCGGGACACGATGGTCTGGAGCCGCAGGACCAGGGAGGCGGCCATGAGGACCGGGTCCACGGCCGACTCCGGCTTGGAGCCGTGGCCGCCGCGCCCGAAGAGCTTCACCGTGATCGAGTCCGTGGCGCCCATGACGGTGCCGGGGCAGGTGGCGATGAGGCCGACGGGGCCGGGGCCCACGTGCTGGCCGAGGATGACGTCCGGCTTCGGGAAGCGCTCGAAGAGGCCGTCGTCGACCATCGAGCGGGCGCCGTAGCCGCTCTCCTCGCCGGGCTGGAAGACGGCCACGACCGTGCCCTTCCAGTGGTCCGTGCGGGAGGAGAGCAGCGCGCACGCCCCGAGCAGGGCGGCCACGTGCAGGTCGTGGCCGCAGGCGTGCATCACCGGGACCTCGGCGCCGGAGTCGTCGGTGGCGGTCGCGGTGCTCGCGTACGGCAGGCCCGTGGCCTCCTTCACCGGCAGGGCGTCCATGTCGGCGCGGAGCATGACCACGGGACCCTCGCCGTTGCGCAGGACGGCGACCACGCCGGTGCGGCCCACGCCCGTGGTGACCTCCCAGCCGCCCTGCGCCGCGAGCCGCTCCGCGACCAGGGCCGCCGTCCGCTTCTCCTGGAAGGCGAGCTCGGGGTGGGCGTGCAGGTCCTGGTAGTCGGCCTCCAGGGCGGGGAACAGCGGTTCCAGCGCGTCGAGCACTGCGGTCAGGGAGTCCATGGCGTCCTCACTCGGAGACGGGGGTGTCGGGAAGGGGGTGCTCGCGCACGCCCCAGGAGGCGAGCAGCGCCGCCGCGCAGGTGACCGCCGGCCACCACGGCACCCAGCCGCCGTGGCCGGTGGAGCGCAGCCACTCGGCGAGGGCCGGGAAGGTGCCGCCGAAGAGGCTGATCGCGAGGGCGGCGGGCAGGCCGACGGCGACCGCGCGGACGGCGGGCGGGAAGAGCTGCCCCGCGAAGACGTTGCTGACGGCGAGGGGCAGGGCGAGCAGGAAGAGCAGCACCACCGTGACGACCGGGACGGGCACGCGGCCCGCGACCATGCCGGCGAGCAGCGGTACGGAGCCGAGCGCGAGCCCGGCGAAGCCGGTGCGCAGGACGGGCAGGGCCCCGAACCGGTCGGCCGCCTTCCCGGCGGCGAGCATGCCGGCGAGGAGGGCCACCATGCCGAGGAGCAGGGCCCCGGAGGCCTCCTCCTTGGTGGCGGCGCCCGCGTCGGCGGCGTACGCCGGGAAGTCGACCGTGAGGAAGTAGAAGACGGTGGTGGCGCCGGAGGTGATCGCGAACACCACGGAGAGCGGGCCGAGATGGGCCCGCAGGACGGGCCAGGGGCTCGCGGCGGCGGGCGCGCGCTTCCGTGCGCGGGCGTCCTCGGTGAAGACCTCGCTCTCGGCCGCGCCGCGCCGGATCCACAGGGCCGTCAGGCCGAGCAGGGCGCCGAAGACGAAGGCGAGGCGCCAGGCGCCGTCCTCGACGCCCGTCTCCCCGAACACGCCGAGCAGGACGCTGAGCACGACGAACGACAGGGCGCTGCCGAGGACCACGCCGCCGTAGGAGACGGCGCTGTAGAAGTACCGGCTGCGGCCGGGGGCCGTCTCGGTGACGTACGCGGCGGCGCTCGGGTTCTCGGCCCCGACGGACAGGCCCTGCACGAGCCGGGCGGCGACCACGAGGAGCGGGGCCGCGAGGCCGATCGAGGCGTGGCCGGGAATCACCGCCAGGAGCAGCGAACCGGCCGCGATCAGGCCGACGGTGAGGGTGAGTCCGAAGCGGCGCCCCCGGGTGTCGGTGAGCCGCCCGATGACGACGCTGCCGAGCGGGCGCACCAGGAAGCCGAGCGCGAAGCCGAGGTAGGCGGCGATCAGCCGGGCGGTGGGCGAGGACCCGGGGAACAACTGCTCGGCGAAGTACGGCGCGAGCACGCCGTAGATCGTCCAGTCGTACGCCTCCACGACGGACCCGACGCTGGCGGCGAGCAGCTCGCGACGGGGCTTGCGGGCGGGGGCGGGGGCCTTGCCGGCCGGGACGGCGAGGCCGGGGGCGGCGCCTTCGGCCGGGGGCGCCGGGACCGTCGTCCCGGCCGGAGGCACCGCCCCCGTGCCTATCTCCGAGGTGCTCATTCGGCCACCCCGTACGCCCGTACGCCGTCCCCGTCGCCGTGTCCGGCCGGGTGCGGGACCGCGTGCAGGCGGGCGCCGGCGGCCGGGAGGTCCGCCAGGCCGGTCAGGCCCGTGAGGACCGGGATGCCGGCCTCGGCGAGGGCCTTGGCCGCCGGGCCGTCGCGCTCGACGCCGTCGGTGGCGACCAGGGCGGCGCCGCGTTCGGCGAGGAGCGCGACGGCGTCCGGGGTGAGGAAGGGGCCGTCCGGGCGGCCGGTGTGGACGACGACGGCGTGCCCGGCCGGCTCGAAGGGGGCGAGCGCGAGCCGGTCGGCGACCGGTTCGGCGACGCCCACGAGCCGGACCAGGGCGACGGGCAGGTCGACCAGGCCCCCGATGCCCTCCGGCGCCCCGGCGGGCCGGTCGAGGCGGGTGCCGGGCCCGGTCAGGTCGACCGTGCGGCGGACGGGGGCGCCGTCCTCCGTCCCGGTGTTCCGCGAGCCCTTGTGCGGCTCCCGGATCAGCTCCTTGCGGCTGATGGTGGTGCCGCCGACCATCAGCAGCCCCAGGTGGCGCACGAGGAGCTCGCCCAGGGCGGCGTCGTCGATGTCGTCACCGGGGATGTCGAGGCGGAAGCCCTCGGTCCGCAGGGAGCCGCCGTTGCTGAAGACCACCTCGGCGTCGAAGTCGACCCGCCACTGCCCGGCACCGGTTGCCGTCGTCATGTGCTTCGTTCCTTCACGTCGTCGCGTTGTTCGCGAGGTGCCCCGCTCCCGGGAGCGGGCCCTCGGGCGCCCTCTCAGGCGCAGTCGATGAGGGCCTTCTCCAGGGCGCCGACCACTTCGTGGATCTCTTCCTCCGTGATGGTGAGGGGCGGAAGGAGCCGGAGCACGGCGCCGTGCCGACCGCCGCTCTCCAGGAGCAGTCCGTGTTCCAGGCAGGCCTTCTTGACGCGGCGGGCGCGGTCGCCGTCGGCGGGCCGGGCGCCCAGGGCGTCGGCCTCGCCGTCCGGGTCGACGAGTTCGATGCCCCACATCAGGCCCCTGCCGCGGACCTCGCCGATCTCCGGACGGGTCAGGGCGAGGCGCCGCAGCAGGCCGCCGAGCAACTCTCCCTTGACGGCGGCCTTCTCCACGAGTCCTTCTTCGGCCAAGACCTCCAGGGCGGCGGCGCCCGCCACCAGGGCGATCTGGTTGCCGCGGAAGGTGCCCGCGTGGGCGCCGGGACGCCAGGCGTCGTACTTGCCGTGGTAGAGCATCAGGGCGAGCGGGAAGCCGCCGCCGACCGCCTTGGAGACGAGGACGGCGTCGGGTTCGATGCCGGACTCCTCGAAGGCCCACATGGTGCCGGTGCGGCCCCAGCCGGCCTGGATCTCGTCGAGGACGAGCGGGATGTCGAGGCGGGCGGTGATCTCGCGCAGTCCGCGCAGCCACTCGGGGGGCGCGGGGATCACGCCGCCCTCGCCCTGCACGGCCTCCACGAAGACGGCGGCGGGCTTGGTGATGCCGCTCTCGGGGTCGGTGAGCAGCCGTTCGATGTAGGTGAGGCCGACCCGGATCCCCTGGTCGCCGCCGAGCCCGAAGGGGCAGCGGTAGTCGTAGGGGTACGGCAGGTGGTGCACGTCCGGCATGAGGGAGGGCACGGCCTCCTTGGCGCCCAGGTTGCCGGTGAGGGCCAGCGAGCCGGCCGTCATGCCGTGGTAGGCGCCGTGGAAGGAGAGGACCGTGCGGCGGCCGGTGGCGGTCTTGAAGAGCTTGATCGCGGCCTCGGTGGCGTCCGCCCCGGCGGGCCCGCAGAACTGGGTGCGGAAGGTGTCCGCCATCGTGCCGGGCAGGTTCTCGTAGAGCGCCGACAGGAAGGCGTACTTGGCGGGGGTGGTCAGGTCGAGGGCCTGCTGCACCTGGCCGGATTCCAGGTACTCGCCCACCCGGCGCAGGATCTCGGGGTGGTTGTGGCCGAGGGCGAGGGTGCCGGCGGCGGCCAGGCAGTCGATGTACTCGGTGCCGTGGCCGTCGCGGACGCGGGCGCCGTGCCCGTCCTGGAGGACTTGGCCGAAAGCGGTGGCGTAGGTGCGGGCGCCGGATTCGCGGGCCCGGACGTACGCGTAGATCTCGTCCGGTGTGGGGGCGGTCGTGCGGGTGGTCACGTCATCACTTCCCAGGGGATGTACGGGCGTCCGCGACCATGACCTGGCCGAGGGCGATGCCGCCGTCGTTGGTCGGGACCTGTCGGTGGACGTAGGTGTCGAAACCGTCGGCGGTCAGCCCGGTCAGACAGTTGAGCAGCAGGAACTCGTTGAGGAACACGCCGCCGGAGAGCACGACCTGCCGCACGCCGGTCTCCTCGCGGAAGGCCCGGCAGCGGTCGCGGACCATCTCCACGACGGCGGTGTGGAAGCGGCGGCTGATCCGGTCGGCGGGCAGGCCGGCCGCGAGGTCGGCGGCCATGGCCCGGATCACGGGCCGGGGGTCGACCTCGACGGGGCCGTCCTCCTCGGGCGCGTGGGCGCCGAAGCGGTAGGCGGCCTCCGGGGCGGAGTCGCGGGCGAGCAGGCCCTCCAGTTCGATGGGGCCCTGGGCCTCGTACTCGGCCCGGGAGCAGACCCCGGCGAGCGCGGCGGCGCCGTCGAAGAGGCGGCCCATGCTGGAGGTGGCCGGCGAGTTGATGCCCCGGGCGGCCATGGTGGCGTACACGTGCCGCTGCTGCTCGTCGAGTTCCGCGAGGGCGGGGAAGGCGGCGACGGCCTTCTCCCGGTCGCCGTCGAAGGCGTCGAGGGCGAGGGCGTAGCCGGTGCGGACGGGTTCGCGGACGGCCTGGTCGCCGCCGATGAGGGGCAGCCCGCGGAGGCGTCCGACGCGCCGGTAGGCGGCGTAGTCGCCGAGGAGGAACTCGCCGCCCCAGACGGTGCCGTCCTCGCCGTAGCCGAAGCCGTCGAAGATGACGCCGAGGGTGGTGCCGGTGACGTGGTTCTCGGCCATGCAGGAGGCCATGTGGGCGTGGTGGTGCTGCACCTCGACGACGGTCCGCCCGGCGCCGGTCCCGTCCTCGTCGAGCGCGGCCCGGGTGGAGCGGAACTGCGGGTGCAGGTCGTGCGCGGTCAGGCGCGGCTCCAGGGCGTAGAGCCGGGCGAGGTGGCGGGCGGTGCGCCGGTGGGAGGCGAAGGTCTCGTCGTTCTTGAGGTCGCCGATGTGCTGGCTGAGGAAGACCTTGCTGCCGTGGGACAGGGCGACCGTGGTCTTCAGCTCGGCGCCGAGGGCGACGGCGGGCGCCACCTCGCGGCCCACGTCCACGGGGTACGGGGCGTAGCCGCGGGCCCGGCGGACGAACTGGAGCAGGGGCGCGTCGAGTGCGTCGTGGACGGAGAGGCGGACGACGGAGTCGTCGACGCGGATCTCGATGTCGCGGTCGTGGTAGAGGATGACGTCCGCGATCTCGAAGAGCTGCTCCAGGGCTTCTTCGTTGCGGTACGCGATGGGGTAGCCGGAGATGTTGCCGCTGGTCATCACCAGTGCTTCCAGGCCGGGTTCGTCCAGGAGCAGGTGGTGGTGGGGCGCCGACGGCAGCATGATCCCGAGGTTGGGGTTGCGGGGCGCGACCGACTCGGGCAGGGCGTCGGGCTGCTTGCGGGCGAGCAGGATGGGGCGGGCCGGGGAGCGCAGGACGTCGATCTCGTCCTCGGAGAGGACGGCGAGGCGCTGGGCGGTGGCCAGGTCGCGGACCATCACCGCGAACGGCTTGGAGTCGCGGCGCTTGCGGCGGCGCAGCAGGGCGACGGCCTCGGGCTGGGTGGCGTCCACGGCGAGGTGGAAGCCGCCGACGCTCTTGACGGCGACGATCCCGCCGTCGGCGAGGACCTGGGCGGCGCCGCGCAGGGCGGTGTCGCCCTCGGTGGTGCGGCCCTCCCGGTCGGTGAGGAGCAGCCGGGGCCCGCAGTCGGGGCAGGCGTTGGGCTGGGCGTGGTAGCGCCGGTCGAGCGGGTCCTCGTACTCGGCCTTGCAGGCCGCGCACATGGTGAAGGACGCCATGGTGGTGGCCGGCCGGTCGTAGGGCAGGTCCTGGATGATGGAGTAGCGCGGCCCGCAGTTGGTGCAGTTGATGAACGGGTAGCGGTGGCGCCGGTCGCCGGGGTCCCGCAGCTCGCCCTGGCAGTCGCCGCAGACGTGGGTGTCGGCGGGGAGCAGGGCGGTGCGGATGCCGGAGTGCGCGCTGTGGACGATGGTGAAGGGGCCCGCAGGCACACTGCCCGCGGGGAGCCCCCGGGTCACCACGACACCGTCGACGCGGGCGAGTTCGGGCGCGCGGTCCTTCAGACCGGCGGCGAACTCGGCCAGGGCGGCGTCCGGTCCGGACGCCTCCACGAGGACCCCTTCGGGGTCGTTGCGGACCCAGCCGGAGAGGCCCAGTTCACGGGCCAGCTTGTAGACGAACGGCCGGTAGCCGACGCCCTGCACCACCCCGGTGACCCGCAGCCGCCACCCTTCGGTGCCGGGCGGGGAACTCGCGGTGGCCGGTGGAGACGTCACGGTGCTCATGGTGATCCCCCTCGTTTCCTGGGTCGGGTCCTCAGCAGAGCCGGGGCAGCTCGGCCCCGAGGAGTTCTTCCAGTTGCGTCTCCCGGCCGTCGGCGTCCCGCAGCAGCACCAGGGCCTCGGGGTCCTCGGAGATCTCGCCGATGGTGACGGCGTGCTCGCCGTACGGGAGCGAGCGCAGCGCCGCCAGGACGTCCGCCTCGGCGGCGGGGTCCACGAAGACGGCGAGGCAGCCCTCGTTGGCGCAGTGCAGCGGGTTGATGCCGAGCATGTCGGCCGCCATGGCGGTCTCGTGCTGGATCGGCAGGCTGGGGGTGTCGACCCGGATCGTGCGGCCGAGCTTCCCGGCGTACTCGTGGAGGACGGCGGTCAGTCCGCCGCGGGTGACGTCGCGCATCGAGCGGACGGCACCGGCCGGCACCCGGTCGAGGACCCCGTCGATGAGGTTGTTCAGCGGGGCGCAGTCGCTGTCCACGCGCTGCTCGAAGCCGAGGCCCTCGCGGATGGAGAGCAGGTGGACGGTGTGGTTGCCGATGGGGCCGCTGAGGATGACCTTGTCGCCGGGGCGCACGTCGGTCATGGAGAGCGGCTCGCGCTCGAAGACGCCGACGCCCGCGGTGTTGAGGTAGAGCTGGTCGGCCTCGCCCTTGCGGACCACCTTGGTGTCGCCGCCGACGATCTGCACGCCGGCCTCGCGGGCCGTCTCGCGGATCGACACGAGGACCTGCTTGAGGCGGTCGATCGGCAGACCGGTCTCCAGGATCAGGCCCAGGGTGAGGTACTTGGGGCGGGATCCGGCCACGGCGAGGTCGTTGACCGTGCCGCAGACGGCGATCTTGCCGATGTCGCCGTTGCCGAAGAAGGGCGGGTCGACGACGAAGGAGTCCGTCGTCATGGCGATGCGTCCGGTCTCGACCGGGAGGATCGCGCTGTCCTCCATGATGCCGACGTAGACGTCGCCGAGGGTCTCGGCGATGAGCTGGACCAGTTCCTGGCTCAGCTTCGCCCCGGTGCCGTGGTCGAGCAGGATCTCGTCGCTGCTGTCGGCCGTGCTCGCGGTCATGGCTGCTCCTGGGTCGGGGAGGGTCGCGGTCA
Source organism: Streptomyces sp. NPDC007872 (assembly GCF_042868165.1). NCBI lineage: Bacteria > Bacillati > Actinomycetota > Actinomycetes > Kitasatosporales > Streptomycetaceae > Streptomyces > Streptomyces sp. NPDC007872. The sequence goes on along the minus strand of NZ_JBIAEA010000002.1, from coordinate 229,116 downwards.
CGGGGTCTTGATGTTCTTGCGGGGCAGGGTGCCCTCGGCGTCGAGGACGCTGATGACCTCGGCGGAGTCGGAGACGGTGGCGCAGTAGCCGTCCAGCCACTCCAGGGCGCGGTCCTTGTCCTCCTGGCGGGCGGAGACGACGCAGTCGGAGGGGACCCAGATGTTGTAGCCGCGGAAGAAGGCGTCGGCGGCGGTGGTCTGGACGCAGATCTGGGTCTGCATGCCGGTGATGAGGACGGTGTCGACGCCGAGGGCCTGGAGGCGCTCGTGCAGGTCCGTCTCGTAGAAGCCGGAGTCCTTGCTCTTCTCCATGACGACGTCCTCGGGGGCGAGGAACTCCTCCAGGACCTCGGCGCCGCGGGTGCCGCGCTGGACCGGGAGGTGGCCGTCGTAGCGCTCGGCGTTCGGGTCGTCGGGGTCGTTGACGAGCTGGAGGTGGAAGACGTGGTGGCCGCGGCGGCGGATCTCGTCGAGGAAGCCGGTGAAGTGCGGGGTGGCGGCGGCGACGGCCGCGACGCGCTCGGGGTTCTTCTCCACGAGCTCGTACTGGAGGTCGTTGGTGAGGACGGCGATCTTGGACATGGGTGTGCCCTTCGGTGTGGCCGTGCGGGTGTGTGGACGCCGGGCGCGCGGAAGGGCGCGTCGGCGAGGGGGTGCTCCGGGACGTGCGGCGGCCCGCGGGACGCGGGCGGGTCCGGGAGGGAGCTGAGACGTACGCGCCCGGGGCGTCCGGAGGGACGGGGGCGGTACGGGAAAGGGAGTGGTGCGGAAGGAACGGGTGGTACGGGTGGTGCGGGTGGTGCGGGGCGCGCGGTGGTGCGGGACGCGCGGGTGGTGCGAGGTGAACCGGTCGTGCGGGACGCGCCGGTGGTGCGGGAAGCGCCGGGTCAGCCCGCGAGGGCGGCGCTCTCCTGGGGCTCGTGCAGCCAGGTGCCGGTGGCCTCGAAGTGGGCCAGGACGTCGGCGATCCGCGCGTAGAGGTAGTGGCCGGTGACGGCCTCGCGCCCGTCGAGGCGGGCGTAGTCGGGCAGCCGGCCGTACTCGCGGAAGCCGAGCCGCTCCCAGAGGCCCACGGGGCCGTCGCTGCGGACTTCGAGGGTGATGACCTCGCAGCCCATGTCGCGCGCCTTGTGCAGGGCCTCGGACCAGCCCTCCAGGAGGAACTGCCCCCGGCGGTCGGGGGCGATGACGCAGCGGCGCATGTCGACGATGTGGCGCCGGGCCGGCAGCGGGGCCCGGGCGAGGGTCACCATGCCGACGATCCGGTCGTCCTCCTCGTCGCGGACCGCGAGGACGTCGATCGCGCCCTTGCGCAGGTCGGCGTCGAAGGCCCGCATCAGCGGCAGGCCCTTCTCCACGCCGACGGGCTCGTAGAAGCCGAGGGTCTGCTCCTTGACCGCGACGGCGTCCATCAGCTCGATCATCTCGCGCATGTCCTTCTCGGACAGTTCGCGCGGCCATTCGTATCGCATGGGGTCTTCCTGTGGGTTTGCCGGACGGTGGGCAGCCCGCAGGGACACCGGACACCGCCGCCCGCGCCGCCCGGCGCCGCGGCGGGCGGCGTGGGGCGGGGGTATGGGTACGCGGTGTCCGGTGTCGCCAGGGGGGTGTTCGGGTGCCGGAGGGGTCCGCGGCGTGCTCCGGGGCGTCGCCGCTTCCGGGGCCGGGACCCGGAGTGTCAGACCGCGGCGACCCGGGCCTGCAGGTTGGTCTGCACCGCGGCGCCGGGCGAGACCTGCGTGAGCTGCGACGGGTCGGACCCGAGGCCCAGGACCGTGGCGGCGTAGACCTCGACGAAGTAGGAGACGAAGAGGGAGTTGATCTTCGTGAGGTGCTCGACGAAGCGCTCCTCGTCCTCCTCGGTCTTGATCACCCGCATGATCATGTTCCAGACCATGTCGACGTGGTCGTCGTCCTCGTCGAGGGCGAGGTGCGCGCGGGCGCCCTTGGTGTTGTTGGCGCCGACGTGCTGCTCCATGATGTCGAGCCAGTCGGGCTGGGTCTTGCCCGCGATGTACTCGAGGTAGAAGCCGCTGATCATCGAGGCGAGGGGGCCCTCGGTGGCGAGCGTGTAGTAGAAGTAGCCGTTGAGCAGCTCGGTGGCGAAGGTCGGACGGATCGCGTAGATCTCCTCGTCCGTCATGCCCACCTTGTGCAGGTCGCCGGCGAACATGCGGTCGTGGCGGCCCTCCTCGGCGCCGTACAGGCCCCACTCCTTGGAGAGCTGCGGGTCGCGGGTGGCCCAGTAGTTGGCGACCAGCGGGTCCACGGCGCGCTTGAGACCGATCCGGATCATGGTCTCCACGTTGTGGCGCTTGTAGAGCTCCAGGTCGAACTTGTTCGCGTCGAGCATGCCCTCCGCGCCCTTGCTCTTCTCGTAGAAGTCCCGCTCGAACTTCAGGAGGAGCTCGTCCACGCGCTTGCGGAACTCGGGCCGCTGGAGGCTGGAGTACGTGTTGTACGACTTGCTACGAGGCATGGTCATCCCCACCCGAGGTCGTTGATCACTTTGCTCTGGCCGGAACCGGCGAGGAATGCGCGCTCTTCCTGCCCACCGGTTCCCTGGACGAGAAGGAAGGACAGAGCCGTGGAAGCCGTGATGGCGAGAAGGTTTCTCGCTGCACGTGCCATGGAAAACTCCTACCTTTCGGACGAGCGTTGAGGTCGTCGGCGCTTCGCTCATCCTCCGGCGGAAAGCCGTTTCTAGACCAGTCCCCTCTGGGATCATGTTGCTCCTGGCGGAAACATGACAGGGGGATACATTGAATGAAAACGGTAGAAGCGGCGCGATTAACCCACCGCCGCTCCGAGAATCGGCGGACCGTTTGTACCGGTTCGTCTCGGAATCGCCCAGGTGCACCGTCGACACCGCGGCGGAGGCCCTGGGCCTGGACCGGCGGGAGGCCGGGGAGGCCGTGCGGGACCTGCGCGAACTGGGGCTCCTGAGCACGGCCGGCACCGGAGGTACGGGAGGCACGGCCGGCACCTGCGTCGTCGACGGCGCCCGCGACGCCGGCGGGGCCGGCGCCGCCGGCGCGGAACCGCTGGTCCCGCATCCCGTGGACTTCGCCCGCGTGAAGGTCCTCAACCCGCTCCAGCGGCAGGTGAACCGCTCCCAGGCGCTCGTCGACGAGCTCCGGAGCAGCCTGGACCAGCTCGAACTGCGCACTCCGCGCTCCCAGCACGCCCACTGCTCGCTGGAGGTCGTCCACGAGCTGTCCGACGTGCGCCGGCTGATCACCGGCTTCGCGGACGAGTGCTGCGACGAGGCGCTCTCCTCGCAGCCCGGTGGCGCCCGCGTGGAGGAGGTGCTCGCCGACAGTATGGACCGTACGACCAGACTGCTCGGCCGCGGGGTCCGGATGCGGACCCTCTACCAGCACACCGCGCGCTTCAGTCCCGCGACCCTCTCGTACGTCGACCGGGTGACCCCCCTCGGCGCCCAGGTGCGTACGCTCGCGGGCGGATTTCCGCGCTGCATCATATTCGACCGGAAGATCGGCATACTGCCGCTCCCGGACGACGCGAAAGGAGCCGTGATCGTACGGGACCCGCAGCTCGTCGCCTTCGTGGCGGAGGCCTTCGACCGGGTCTGGACCATCGCTTCCGATCTCTCTCACGAGGAGCGCAGGTCCGACCGGGTGGCCGCCACGTCCGAGATTCAGCACGCCATCATCTCGCTGCTCACCCAGGGGGAATCGGACAAACGAATAGCCCAGGTCGTCGGCATTTCCCTGCGGAATTGCCAACGGCACATCTCCCACATCATGAAAAGCATCGGCGCCCGTAACCGGCTGCACGCCGGTTACCTGCTGAGCAAGGAGCCGTTCGGCGGCCATTAGGAGAGGGGTCACCCCCTGGACGCGCCGCCGCTGGGCAGCGGGTCCGGGGCGGCCGTCTCCCGTTCCGCGGGCACCACCCGCGGCGCGGGGGGCGGCGACCCCCGCCACAGCGAGGTCAGCGCCACGCCGCCGACCAGCAGCGCCGCCGCGCACCAGCGCAGCCCGCTCACCCCCTCCCCCAGGAACAGCGCCGCCGACGACATCCCGAAGACCGGGACGAGGAGCGAGAACGGCGCCACGGAGGAGGCGGGGTAGCGGCGCAGGAGCCAGCCCCACGCGCCGAAGCCGAAGATGGTGGTGATCCAGGCGACGTAGACGATGACGCCGAGGCCGGTCCAGTCGAGGGCGCGCAGCGCCGCGAGGTCCCGCTCGGGCCCCTCCACGAGGAGCGAGAGGGCGAGCAGCGGCAGGACGGGCACGGTGCTGACCCAGACCATGAAGTTGAGCGCGTCGGGCGGGGAGGCCTTGCGGGTCAGGACGTTGGAGACGCCCCAGCAGACCGCCGCGCCGATCACCAGGAGGAAGCCGACCAGGGGCCCCGAGGTGCCCTCGTCGACCGCCGCGACCGCGATGCCCGCGAGGGCGATCGCCATGCCCGCGAGCTTGACGCGGCCCGGCCGCTCGCCGAGGGCGACGAAGGCGAACAGGGCGGTGAAGACCGCCTGGACCTGGAGGACCAGCGAGGAGAGCCCGGCGGGGGCGCCCAGGTCCATGCCGATGAAGAGCAGGCTGAACTTGGCCACGCCCAGGACGAGGCCGACGCCCAGGATCCACTTCCAGGCCACCTTGGGGCGGCCGACGAGGAAGACGGCGGGCAGCGCGGCGGCGAGGAACCGGAGGGCCGAGAAGAGGAGCGGCGGGAAGTGGCCGAGGCCGATCTCGATGACGACGAAATTGACTCCCCAGACAGCGGCGACCAGCGCTGCCAGGGCGATGTGTGCGGGGCGCATGCTCCGAGGATCCTCGCGACGACCGTGTAGCACCAGCACGGATCGCTACATGATTGGATGTAGCTACGCTTCATTCCACACGTTCCACCGCCCGATCCTCCGCCCCCCGTTCCTCCGCGACCTCCGAGGTGGTCACCGTGCTGGACATCGGCCGACTGCGGGCCCTGCACGCCGTCTCCGTCCACAAGACGGTGGGCGCCGCCGCCGAGGCCCTCGGGTACACCCCGTCCGCGATCTCCCAGCAGATCACCAAGCTGGAGCGGGAGACCGGCACCACCCTGCTCGAACGGCAGGGCCGGGGCATCCGGCTCACCGACGAGGCCCACCAGTTGGCCGCCACGACGAGCCGGCTCCTCGCCCTGATGGAGGAGGCGGAGGTACGCCTGGAGGAGCGGCGCGGCAAGCCCTCCGGGCGGCTCACGATCGGCTGCTTCCCGAGCGCGGCGCGCGGCCTGATGCCCCGGGCGCTCGCGGAGCTGACCCGGCGCCACCCCGACCTGGACGCCCGGCTCTCGGAGGTGGACACGCACCTGTCGATCGACCTGGTGGCGCGGGGCGTGATCGACCTGGCCGTGGCGCACGACTGGGACATCGCGCCGCTGCCGGCCCCGCCGGGGGTCGAGCAGGTGGTCATCGGCGCCGACCTGTGCGACATCCTCGTCCCCCGGGACCATCCGCTGGCGGCCCGGGACTCGGTGCGCCGGGAGGAGCTGGCGGGCGAGCGGTGGATCTCGCAGCCGCCGGGGTCGGTCTGCCACGACTGGCTCGTGCGGACGCTGCGGGCGACGGGGTACGAGCCGCTGATCGTCCATCAGGCGGGCGAGAACCACACGCAGGTGGCGCTGGTGGCGGCCGGCCTGGGCATCGCCCTGGTCCCCCGCCTGGGGCGCGGGGCACTGCCGCCCGAGGTGGCGCCGATCCGCCTGGACCCGATGCCGAAGCGCCTGCTGCACGCGATGTGGCGCACGGGTGCGGCCCGCCGCCCGGCGATCCGCGAGACGGTCCGCACCCTCCAGGACCTCTGGCCGGCCATAGCGTCCTCGGTCTGACCCGCCGCCTCGTTCACGGACCCGCCCCGCCCCGGCGCCGCCGCGCCCCCACCCGGCCCCGCCGCCGGGCGATTCCCGCGCGGGTCCTTGACCTGGCAGTTACTTTCCGGCTATCCGTGTCCCCTTGGAAGTTTCCTTCATCCCCGCACGGCCGGAAGGAGCACCAGTGCACCACCGCGCCCCCGCCCCCGCCTCCGCTCCCCCTCCCTCCCCCGCCCCCGCCCCCGCCCGCCGCACCCTCCTCGCGGTGACCGCCGCCGCCGCGGCCGCCGCCGTCACCGGGACCAGCGCCCCCGCCCAGGCCGCTCCCGAGCGTTACGACGACCGGGAGCTCCGGCGGATCGTCGACCGCATGTCCCTGGAGGAGAAGGTCGGCCAGCTCTTCGTGATGCGGGTGTACGGGCACTCCGCGACCGCCCCGGACCAGGCCGACGTCGACGCCAACCTCGCCGAGATCGGGGTCCGCACGGCCGCCGAGCTGGTCGCGCGCTACCACGTCGGCGGGATCATCTACTTCTCCTGGGCCCACAACACCCGCGACCCGCGGCAGATCGCCGACCTCTCCAACGGCATCCAGCGGGCCGCCCTCGCCCGGCCCAACCCCGTCCCGGTGCTCATCTCCACCGACCAGGAGCACGGCATCGTCTGCCGGGTCGGCGAGCCCGCCACCCTGCTGCCCGGCGCGATGGCCCTCGGCGCCGGCCGCTCGCACGCCGACGCCCGCCGGGCCGCCCGGATCGCGGGCGCCGAACTCGCCGCGCTCGGCATCCGCCAGAACTACGCCCCGGTCGCCGACGTCAACGTCAACCCGGCCAACCCGGTCATCGGCGTCCGCTCCTTCGGCTCCGACCCGCGCGCGGTCGCCGGCCTCGTCACCGCCCAGGTGGAGGGGTACCGGCGGGCCGGGGTCGCGGCCACCTCCAAGCACTTCCCGGGCCACGGCGACACCGCCGTGGACAGCCACTACGGCCTGCCGACGATCACCCACACCCGGGAGCAGTGGGAGGAGCTGGACGCCCCGCCGTTCCGGGCCGCGATCGCCGCCGGGATCGACTCGATCATGACCGCGCACATCGTGGTCCCGGCCCTCGACCCCAGCGAGGACCCGGCGACCCTCTCCCGGCCCATCCTCACCGGCATCCTGCGCGAACGGCTCGGCTACGACGGCGTGGTGGTCACCGACGCGCTCGGCATGGAGGGCGTGCGCACCAAGTACGGCGACGAACGCGTCCCGGTCCTCGCGCTCCGGGCCGGCGTGGACCAGCTCCTCAACCCGCCGAAGCTCGACGTCGCCTGGAACGCGGTCCTCGAGGCCGTCCGCGACGGCGAGCTGACGGAGGCCCGGCTCGACGCGTCGATCCTGCGCGTCCTGCGGCTGAAGGCGAAGCTGGGCCTGTTCCGGCAGGCGTACGTGACCCGGGCGGGCGTCGAGCGGGTGGTCGGCTCGGAGGCCCACCTCGCGCAGGCCGACCGGATCGCCGAGGGGACCACGACCCTGCTCCTCAACGAGGGAGGGTTCCTGCCCCTGCGCCCCTCCCGCCACCGTTCGGTCCTGGTCGTCGGCGCCGACCCGGCCTCCCCGTCCGGCACCACCGGGCCGCCCACCGCCACCCTGGCGGCGGCCCTGCGGGAGCTGGGGTTCACCGCGACGGCGCTCTCCACCGGGACCGCCCCGACGGCCGCGCGGATCGAGGAGGCGGTGGCCGCCGCGGCCGGCAGGGACGTGGTGGTCGTCGGCACGTACAACGTCACCGCGACCAGCACCCAGCGCACCCTGGTGGCGCGGCTCGCGGCGACCGGGGTGCCCGTGGTGACGGTCGCGATCCGCAACCCGTACGACGTGGCGCACCTGACGGGCCAGCGGGCGGCCCTCGCCGCGTACTCCTGGACCGACGTCGAACTCCGGGCCGCCGTCCGGGTCCTGGCCGGGCGGGCGAGGCCGCGGGGCCGGCTCCCGGTCCCGGTGCAGAGCGCCGACGACCCGGACCGGGTGCTGTACCCGGTCGGGTACGGCCTCTCGTACCGCTGACGGACGGAAGGAGGGGGCGCGTCCGCCCGGACGCGCCCCCTCCCGCTTCACCGCGGACTACGGCCGCAGGCCGTGCTCCCGCGTCGCCTCCTCGTCGACCGCCCGGTCCAGGCGGGCGTCGAAGCGGGCCAGCGGCTGCGCCGCCTGCGCTGCCGGGGCGGGGACGCCCGCCCAGGCCAGGATGCGGGCGGTGGCCTTCGTGCGCTCGGCCTCGACCAGACCCTCCACGTTCGCGCCGTGGTTGGCGCCCGGGGCCACGTACACGTAGCTGTCGCGCGCGCCCTTGCCCAGGCGGAACTTCTCGGAGCCCCACGGGTCGTTGCCGCCGTAGACGAACAGCATCCGGCGCGCGTTGTTGCGGACCCAGGAGTCCACGTCCTTCATGGCCCGCGGGTCGAACTTCATCGGGATCTCGCGCGGCACGAAGTTGCGGGCGGGCTGGTAGCCGTAACGGCTGAGGCCCTTGAGGTGCGGCTGCTTGATGAAGGGCGAGCCGAGCTGGGTCGCGGCCTGGTAGTAGTACGGCGTGTACGTCTCCAGGCCCTGGTCGGTGTAGGCGGACCAGCCGGAGTAGGCGTCGATCGTGTCGTACACCTCGTCGTCGGTCGCCGTCCTCGCGACCGGGATCTGGTCGCAGACGTCCTCGCCGTAGTACTGCCAGAAGCCCCACACGAAGTCGAGGACGACGGCCTCAAAGGCCTTGTCGAGCGTGCCGACCGTGTGGAAGGTGGCGCCCTCGGCCTCGGCCCACGCCTTGTACTTGGCCTCCAGGGGCCCGCGCCGCAGGAGCGCCTCGCGCTGGAGGTCGTTCAGGCGGTCGCGGCACTCCTTGGTCCCGACGGTGGCGAAGAAGCGGTCGTAGGCCGAGTCCTCGTCGTTCACCACGTCGTTCGGGGCGACGTAGGCGACGACGCCGTCCATGTCGCGCGGGTAGAAGCGCTCGTAGTAGGTGGCGGTCATGCCGCCCTTGGAGGCGCCGGTGGAGAGCCACTTCTTGCCGTAGATCCCCTTCAGGGCGGCGAAGATCCGGTGCTGGTCGCTGGCGGCCTGCCAGATGTCCAGCTTCGACCAGTCGGCCGGCTGCGGCCGGGACGGGGTGAAGAAGCGGTACTCCATGGAGATCTGGTTGCCGTCGACGATCCGGGTCGGTTCGGCCCGGCTCGGCGTGGTGCTCAGGTTGTATCCGCTGGTGCGGAAGACGGTGGGGCGGTCCGTGTCCTTGTGGAGGACCGAGATCCGCTGCTGGAACGTGCCCTTCCACGGGCGCGCGTGGTCGATCGGCTGTTCGTAGTTCAGGACGAAGAAGCGGTAGCCGGCGTACGGCTTCTCCTCGATCAGGGTCATCCCGGGGATCGCCAGGAGACGGTCCTTGATGTCCTCGGCGGCGGCCTTGTCGGCGCCCTTGCCTGCGGTCCTGCCCCGCGAGTCGGCGACGGACGCGCTGTCGGTGTCCGTGTCCGCGGCGGTGGCCACGCCGGTCGAGCCCACGGTGCCTATGAGCACCGAGAGCGACAGCAGCAGCCTGAGCGACGTGCGCATGCACCCTCCCATGATTCACAACGGTGTCGCGAACCTAGCGGGGGCAACGTGTGGACCGCCAGACCCAGTTGGTCCTTACCCTTGGACTTTCCCGTGCGTCGGCACGGGATCCGGCCCGTCAGGACGGGATCCGACCGGTCAGCACAGGATCCAGCCGGTGGACGTCCCCTTCCCGGCCACCGCGCCCGACGCCCGGACGCAGCGGTGGAGGGCGTGGACGGTGAGGGGCCCGGCCCGGCGGTCGAACCGGCCGGTGCGGACGGCGGGCCGGCCGCCGCGCGGCTGGAGGGAGACGGACATGGTCCTGCGGCTCGCCGGGCCCTTGGCGACGGTGACGGCGCAGACGTACTGCCGGGTCCGGTAGAGGCGCAGCTCGCCGGTGGAGAAGGCGATCGTCCGGGCGGGCCGCCCCTGGCAGACGGAGACGGCGTCGGCGGTCCCCGCGCCGGGGCCGCCGGGGAAGGGCAGCAGGAGCAGCGCGAGGGCGGTGAGGAACGGTACGAGGACCCGGGCGGGGGCCCACCGGCCGCGCCGGGCGGTCGTCGTGTCGTCCGTGGCCATGCGGGTCCCCTCCCGGGTGATGCGCCGTACGGGTGTACGGGTCTACGACGCACCGGGCCCCTGAACGGTTGCCTCCGCTCCCCCTCAGGCCTCGACCCGCGCCGGTTCCGCCTCCCCGATGAAGGTGCTCCACAGCTTCGCGTAGTGGCCGCCCCGGGCGAGCAGCTCGTCGTGGGTGCCGTCCTCCGCGACCCGCCCGTGGTCCATGACCACCACCCGGTCGGCGCGGGCGGCCGTGGTCAGGCGGTGGGCGACGACGAGGGTGGTGCGGCGGCCCGCGATCCGGTCGGTGGCCTGGTTGACCTGGGCCTCGGTGGCCAGGTCCAGGGCGGCCGTCGCCTCGTCCAGGAGCAGGACGTCCGGGTCGACGAGTTCGGCGCGGGCCAGGGCGATGAGCTGGCGCTGCCCGGCGGAGAGGTTCCGGCCGCGCTCGGCCACCTCGTGCAGGTAGCCGCCGTCGAGCGTGGCGATCATGTCGTGCGCGCCGACCGCGCGGGCCGCCGCCTCCACCTCGGCGTCGGTCGCCTCGGGCCGCCCGTAGGCGATGGCGTCGCGGACCGTCCCGGCGAAGAGGTACGCCTCCTGGGGGACGACCCCGAGCCGGTGCCGGTACGCGGTGAGGTCGAGGTCCCGCAGGTCGGTGCCGTCGGCGGTGACCCGCCCGCCCGTGGGGTCGTAGAACCGCGCGACCAGCTTGACCAGGGTGGACTTCCCGGCGCCGGTCTCGCCGACGAAGGCGACGGTCTGCCCGGCGGGGATCCGCAGGTCGACCCCGGTCAGGGCCGCCTCTCCCCCGTCGCCGACGTCGTTGCCGTACGCGAAGGACACGTCCTCGAAGGCGATCTCGCCGCGCAGCGAGAGCACGTCCAGGGGCGCGTCGGCGGCGGCCGTCGACGTGGGCTCCTGGAGCAGCTCCTGCATCCGCTTCAGGGAGACGGCGGCCTGCTGGTAGCCGTCGAAGACCTGCGAGAGCTGCTGCACGGGCGCGAAGAACAGGTCGATGTAGAGGAGGTAGGCGACGAGGGCGCCGGTGGTGAGCGTCCCGGCCTCGATGCGGTTGGCGCCGACGACCATGACGGCCGCGGCGGCGGCCGAGGACAGCAGGGTGACGAACGGGAAGTAGATCGAGATCAGCCACTGGCCCCGGACGCGGGCCTGCCGGTAGGAGTCGCTGCGCTCCGCGAACCGCTCGGCGCCGGAGCGCTCGCGGCGGAAGGCCTGCACGATCCGCAGCCCGGCCACCGACTCCTGGAGGTCGGCGTTGACGACGCTGATCCGCTCGCGCGCCAGCTCGTACGCCTTCACGCTGGAGCGCCGGAAGTAGTACGTGGCCACGGCGAGGACCGGCAGGGTCGCGAAGACCACCAGGGCGAGCTGGAGGTCGAGCACGAGCAGCGCGACCATGATCCCGAAGAAGGTCACGACGGAGACGAAGGCGGTGACCAGGCCCGTCTGGAGGAAGGTGGACAGGGCGTCCACGTCCGTGGTCATCCGGGTCATGATCCGGCCGGTCAGCTCGCGCTCGTAGTAGTCCAGGCCGAGCCGCTGGAGCTGGGAGAAGATCTTCAGGCGCAGGGCGTAGAGGACCCGCTCGCCGGTGCGGCCGGTCATCCGGGTCTCGGCGGTCTGCGCGACCCACTGCACGAGCACGGTGACCAGGGCGAGCGCGGAGGCCGCCCAGACGGCGCCGATCGCGAGCCGGTTCACGCCCTCGTCGATGCCGTGCCGGATCAGGACGGGCAGCAGGAGGCCGGTGCCGGCGTCGAGGGCGACCAGGCCGAGGCTGATGAGCAGGGGCAGGCCGAAGCCCCGGAGCAGCCGGCGCAGGCCGTAGGAGTCCTCGGGGGCCACGGCACGGGCCTCGTCGACGTCGGGGACGTCGGTGGCGGGCGGCAGGGCCGCGACGGCGGCGAGCAGCTCGGGGGTGGCCCCGGGCACGGGGCTCTCCCGGCCCGCGTCCCCGTCCCGGACCCACAGGGCGGGGGTGATGCCCCGCTCGGCGTCGAACTCGGCGTCCAGCTCGGCCCGCAGCGCGCGGTCGTCGTCGGCGGGCCCGGCCGGCGGCAGGTGGCCGGGCGAGACGGCGCCCAGCTCCTCGGGGTCGGTGAGCAGGCGCCGGAAGAGCGGGGAGCGCTCCTCCAGCTCCTCCTGGGTGCCGATGTCGGCGAGGCGCCCGCCGTCGAGGACGGCGATGCGGTCGGCGAGGTTGAGGGTGGAGCGGCGGTGGGCGATGAGCAGGGTCGTACGGCCCGCCATCACCGACTTCAGGGCCTCGTGGATCTCGTGCTCGACGCGGGCGTCCACGGCGGAGGTGGCGTCGTCGAGGAGGAGCAGCCGGGGGTCGGCCAGGATCGCGCGGGCGAGCGCGACGCGCTGGCGCTGGCCGCCGGAGAGGGTCAGGCCGTGCTCGCCGACCTTGGTGGCGTACCCCTCGGGCAGTTCGGCGACGAACCGGTCGGCCTGGGCGGCGCGGGCGGCGGCCTCGATCTGCTCGTCGGTGGCGTCGGGGGCGCCGTAGGCGATGTTGGCGCGGACCGTGTCGGAGAAGAGGAAGGAGTCCTCGGGGACGAGGCCGACGGCGGCGCGCAGCGAGTCGAGGGTCAGCTCGCGCACGTCGTGGCCGCCGACGAGGACGGCGCCCCGGGAGACGTCGTAGAAGCGGGGCAGGAGCAGCGAGACGGTCGACTTGCCGGAGCCGGAGGCGCCGACGACGGCGACGGTCTCGCCGGGCCGGATCTCCAGGGAGAACCCGTCGAGCACGGGCCGCCCGTCCTCGTAGCCAAAGCTCACGTCGTCGAACTCGACGGTCGCGGGCGCGTCGGCCGGCAGCACCTTGGTGCCGTCCTTCACGACCGGCTCGGTGTCGACGAGGTCGAGGACGCGCTCGACGCCGGCGCGGGCCTGCTGGCCGACGGTGAGGACCATGGCGAGCATGCGGACCGGGCCGACGAGGGAGGCCAGGTAGGAGGAGAAGGCGACGAAGGTGCCGAGGGTGATCTGCCCCTTGTAGGCGAGCCAGCCGCCGAGGGCGAGGACGGCGACCTGGCCGAGGGCGGGCACGGCCTGGAGGGCGGGGGTGTACCTGGCGTTGAGCCGGACCGTCCGCAGCCGGCCGGCGAAGAGCTTCCGCCCGGCCTCGCGGATCTTGCCGGTCTCCTGGTCCTCCTGGCCGAAGCCCTTGACGACCCGGACGCCGGACACGGCCCCGTCGACGACCCCGGCGACCAGGGCGGCCTGCTGCTGGGCGTGCCAGGTGGCGGGGTGGAGGCGGGTGCGGCTGCGCCGGGCGATGTACCAGAGGGCGGGGGCGACGGCGAGGGCCACGAGGGTCAGCGGCGGGGAGAGCCAGGCCATGACGCCCAGCGAGATCAGGAAGAGCAGGACGTTCCCGACGGTCATCGGGAGCATGAAGAGCAGGCCCTGGATGAGCTGGAGGTCGCTGGTGGCCCGCCCGACGACCTGCCCGGTGGACAGCTCGTCCTGCCGCCGCCCGTCGAGCCGGGTGATCGTGCCGTACATGTCGGTGCGCAGGTCGTGCTGCACGTCGAGCGCCAGGCGTCCGCCGTAGTAGCGGCGGACGTAGGTGAGGGCGTAGACGAGGACGGCGGCCCCGATCAGGAGCCCGGTCCAGGTGGCGAGGTCCCGGGTCTTCGTGCCGATGACGTCGTCGATGATCACCTTGGTGAAGAGCGGCACGAGGGCGAGGACGCCCATCCCGAGGAGGGACGACCCGAGCGCCAGGAGCGTGTTGGCCCGGTACCGCCAGGCGTACCCGGCGAGCCTGCGCGCCCAGCCCTGCTGTTTCTCCCCGACCGCCACGTGTGACCTCCCGTACGTCCTGCTCTACCGGAAGGCCCAACACGGCCGACGTGCGATTTCATCCCGCCGCAACAAAGATCCGACCGCGGACGGAGGGGGACTCGGTCCCTGGTCCCGGGCCGTCCGGGTGAACGGGTCGCGGCGGCGCGGGATGGGTAGGGAGGCCCGGAGCCGCCGTACCGGCGGCGTCGTGGACGGACCGGAGGGGGACCGCGTGGGACGGGTCGAGGACGGCAGGCCGTACGGGTGGGGACGGCTGCACGCGGCGTTCCAGGTCCTGGAGGGACTGGCGGAGGGACGGACGGTCCTCGGGGCGGCCTCGGAGGTGAAGGAGACGACGGACACCCCCCGGAACAACTTCAGGCGGCTCCTGGCGAAGGCGGGGGGCCATCTGCTCCTCGCCCGGGAGAGGGGCGGCGCCCACGCCGGGGCCGCCGCGGTGGTCTTCGGGGACATAGCGAGGCTGGTGGCCCCGGAGCGGATGCGCGGCAGCAACCTGACCCCCCGGGAGATCGGCGAGTTCCGGCAGGGGTACGAGCACCAGATCGGGCTCTACCGCGAGAAGTGGGGCGCGCTGGTGCCCTGAGGCGGGACGGCGGGGTGCCGGGGCGTCAGCAGGAGCAGCCGCTCGCGAAGTACGCGAAGGGGAGGACGGAGCCGGCGGTGACGACGGGGGCGCTCGCCGGGCGTCCCTTGCGGTGACTCCCCCTCGCGCACCCGTCACGGACCGTCGGCGGGAAGGACCCGTGCGGGGCCGGGAGGGTTGCCCCGGGGCCGTCCTACAGGTGCGTCGGCTCGAACATCCTCAGCAGGGCCGGGAGGACGACCACCGAGGGGCCGGGGGTGGCGAGGGACTTCGCGAGGTCGGTGGCCAGGGCGTCGGGGGTGGTGAGGACGGCCGGGACGCCGAAGGACTCGGCGAGGGCGACGAAGTCCGGGCGGGTCAGCTCGGTGCCGGTGGCCTCGCCGTACGCGTCGGTCATGTACTCCCGCAGGATGCCGTAGCCCCCGTCGTCCACGATCAGCCACGTCACGTCGAGCCCGTACTGCTTCGCCGTGGCCAGCTCCGCCAGCGAGTACATCGCGCCGCCGTCGCCGGAGACCGCCAGGACCGGCCGGGAGGGGTCGGCGACGGCCGCGCCGAGGGCGGAGGGGAAGGCGTAGCCGAGGCCGCCGGCGCCCTGGGCGGAGTGCATGGTGTTCGGGTGCCGGGCGTCGAAGGCCGACCACGCCCAGTACGCGAGGATCGTCATGTCCCAGAAGCTCGGCGCCCGGGCCGGGAGCGCCTCGCGCACGGCGGCGACGACCCGCCGCTCCAGGTCGAGGTCCTGGGCGTCGATCCGGTCCCGGACCCGGCCGAGGACGGCCGCGACCCGCTCGGGGGCGGTCGGGTCGGTGCGCTCCCCGACCGTCTCCAGGATCGCCTGGAGCGCGAGCCGGGCGTCGGCGTGGATGCCGAGCGCCGGGTGGTTGGACTCCAGCTTCCCCGCGTCCGCCTCGATCTGGATCACCCGGCCGCGCGGGGCGAAGGTGTGGTAGTTCGAGGACAGCTCGCCGAGCCCGGAGCCGACGACGAGGAGGACGTCCGCGTCCTCCAGGAAGTCGGTGGTGTGCCGGTCCTCCAGCCAGGACTGGAGGGACAGCGGGTGCTTCCAGGGGAAGGCGCCCTTGCCGCCGAAGGTGGTGACCACGGGCGCGTCGATCCGCTCGGCCAGGGCCCGCAGCTTCCCCGACGCGTCGGAGCGGACGACCCCGCCGCCCGCGACGATCACCGGCCGTTCGGCGTGCGCGAGGAGGTGGGCGGCCACCGCCGTCAGCTCGGGGCGCGGGACGACGTCCTCGGGGGTGGCGTCCATCGCGGTGACCACCGGCAGGGAGGTCTCCGCCGTGAGCACGTCCTGCGGGATCTCCACCCAGACGGGCCCGTGCGGGGCGGTGAGCGCCGACTCCCAGGCGGCGGCGATCGCGGAGGGGATCTGGGAGGGCGTACGGGCCGTGTGGACGGACTTCACGACGTCCCGGAAGGAGGCCTGCTGGTCGCGCAGCTCGTGCAGGTGGCCGTGCCGGCCGCCGCCGAGGCCGGCCGCCGGGACCTGGCTGGCGATCGCGACGACCGGCGCCGAGGCGGCGGCCGCCTCCTGGAGCGCGGCGAGCGACAGGAGCGCGCCGGGCCCGGTGGAGAGCAGCAGCGGGGCCGCCTCGCCGGTGATCCGGCCGTACGCGTCGGCGGCGAAGCCCGCGTTGTTCTCGACGCGCAGGCCCACGTACCGCAGCGGGGAGCGGCGCAGCGCGTCGAACACGCCGAGCGCGTGCTGCCCGGGGAGGCCGAAGACGGTGGTCGCGCCGAGCCCGGAGAGGGTCTCGACGACGAGGTCCCCGCCGGTCCGCCCCGGGGGCGGGTTCAGGGCCGCCTCGATCTGGGCGGGCGTGGGGCGCAGGACCAGGTCGTGGTCGTGGGTCATGGCGGGTCCCTCGGGGCGGTGGCGGGGCGGGGCGGGCACGGCCGGGAGCGGCCGCGCCCGGCGGTCACCAGTGTCGCGCGGGGCGGGGGCGGAGACGGTTCGTGCCCCCGCGCGGGAACGGGGCCGCGCCCCGCCCCGCGCGTCCGTCGGCTACTTCGCCGCGCGGCCCGCCGCGATCTGGCGGGACATGATCGTCGTCAGCTCGTACGCCGTGTGGGAGGCGGCGACGGCGGTGATCTCGGCGTGGTCGTAGGCCGGGGCGACCTCGACGACGTCGGCGGAGACCAGGTTGCAGGAGGAGAGGCCGCGCAGGATCTCCAGGAGCTCGCGGGAGGTCATGCCGCCCGCCTCGGGGGTGCCGGTGCCGGGCGCGTGGGCCGGGTCGAGGCAGTCGATGTCGATGGAGATGTAGAGCGGGCGGTTCCCGATGCGCTGGCGGAGCTGGTCGGCGACCTCGTCGGCGCCGCGCCGGTAGACGTCGGCGGAGGTGACGATGCCGAAGCCCATCTTCTCGTCGTCGGTCAGGTCCTGCTTGCCGTACAGCGGGCCGCGCGTGCCGACGTGCGACAGCGCCTCGGTGTCGAGGATGCCCTCCTCGACGGCCCGGCGGAACGGGGTGCCGTGGGTGTACTCGGCGCCGAAGTACGTGTCCCAGGTGTCGAGGTGCGCGTCGAAGTGGAGCAGGGCGACCGGGCCGTGCTTCTTGGCGACCGAGCGGAGCAGCGGCAGCGCGATGGTGTGGTCGCCGCCGAGGGTCATCATGCGGGCGCCGGTGCCGAGGATCTCGTCGGCGGCGGCCTCGACGGTCTCGACGGCCTCGTTGATGTGGAACGGGTTGGCGGCGATGTCACCGGCGTCCGCGACCTGCGCGAGGGCGAACGGGGAGGCGTCCTGCGCCGGGTTGTAGGGGCGGAGCAGGCGGGAGGCCTCGCGGATGGCGTTGCCGCCGAAGCGGGCGCCGGGCCGGTAGGAGACGCCGCTGTCGAAGGGGACGCCGACCACGGCGACGTCGGCGGTGCCGACCTCGTCGAGCCGCGGCAGCCGGGCGAACGTCGCGGGACCGGCGTACCGCGGGACGCGGGACGAGTCGATCGGGCCGCGGAAGGCGTTCTGGTCGCTGCTGCTCATGGTCGGGTCCTCCGGGGGGCGAGGGGTTCTCCGGCGTGGTTCTCCGGCTTGCTTCTCCGGCACGACGGTAGATGCCGGAAAAGCACCACAGAAGTGTACGTTCCCTCCACTCCACGAGCCGATGCTGTACGAAGGGTCCATGACGACGCGCCCCGCGCCCCCCGCCTCCACTCCCCCGGCCCCGCCGGTCCCGCTCGCCGCGCTGCTCGCCCGCCGGGACCTGGGCCTGCGGCTGCTCGCCGGGCCCGGGGACGCCTCCCTGCACTGGGTGCACACCTCGGAGATGGCCGACCCGTACCCGTACCTGCTCGGCGGCGAGCTCCTGATGACGGCCGGCGTGCAGCTCGCCGATCCGGCGCGGTACGTGGAGCGGGTGGTGGAGGCGGGGGCGGCGGCGCTCGCGTTCGGGGTGACGCCGGTGTACGACACGGTCCCGGCGGCCCTGGTCGAGGCCTGCGGACGCCGGGGCCTCCCGCTCCTCGAAGTACCGCCTCGGACCCCGTTCACGGCGGTGGCGCGGGCCGTGTGGCGGCTGATGGCGGAGGCCCGGCTGCACGAGCTGCGCCGGGTGACGGAGGCCCAGCGGTCCCTGGCGACGGCGGCGGCACGCCCGGCCCCGGTCCCGGCGGTCCTCGGCGCGCTCGCCGCCCGGCTCGGCGGCCGGGCGGTCCTCCTCGCCCCGGACGGCACGGAGTCGGCGGCGGCCGGCCGCGAGGTCCCGCCGGAGGCGTCCCGGGCCCTGCGGGAGCTGGCGGGGGTCCTGGGCCCGCGCCCCGGCGGCCCGACCTCGGCGAGCGGGGAGGACGGTGGCCTGCGCCTGGCGGCGTACGCCCTCGGGGGCGGCGACGGCCTGACCCTGGGGGTGGCGACGGAACGGCGGGACCCCGGCGACCACACGATCGCGGGCGTCGCGGTGGTCCTGCTCTCGCTCCTGACGGCCCCGCACCGGGGCGCGGACGCGGCGGTACGGGACGGGGCCCTGGTCCGGCTGCTCCTGGGCGCCTCCCCGGCGGAGGCGGCGGCCGCCCTGGACCCGGGCCCCTGGACGGTGGTCCACGCGCGGGGCGGCGACGGCACCCCGTTCGCGGCGGCGGACCTGGCGGCGTCGCTGGGCACGGCGCTGGTGGAGACGGACGCGACGGCGCCCCCGGGAAAGACCCTGGAGAGGCTTGGGGAGGCAGGAGCGGCCCGTGTCTCCGGGGCGGCCCCCGCCTCCGTACGACTCCTTCTGCCCGCGTCTTCTCCCCTTACCGCCCGATCGGGCTGGTTTCTCGGCGTTTCCGCCCCGGCCGAGGCCGGGGACCTCCCCGCCGCCGACCGGCAGGCGGCGCGGGCCCTGCGCCGCGCGGAGGCCACCCGGTCGGCGCTCGTGCGCCACCGACCGGGCGGCCTCGCGTCCCTCGTGGACCCCGACGAGGCCGCCGCCCACGCCCGGACCCTCCTCGCCCCCCTGAACGAACCGCTCAGGGAGACCCTGCGCGCCTGGCTCTCCCTCCACGGCAGTTGGGACCGGACGGCGGTGGCCCTGCACGTCCACCGCAACACCGTCCGCCAGCGGATCACCCGCTGCGCGGCGCTCCTGGACCGGGACCTGGACGACCCGGACGTACGGATGGAGCTGTGGTTCGCGCTCGGGTGAGGCAGCACGTCACCAGAGCTTGTTCACGGCCGTCGTGGTGGTCTTCCGGAAGGCCGTCAGCGGGGCGTCCTCGAGGTCGCCCATCCGGCCCCAGCGGACCAGGGTGACGGTGCGGCCGTCGCGGCCGACGGAGAAGAGGTGGATGTCGGTGGCTCCGATCTGCGGGTCGGCGGTGTCCAGGCTGTAGACCCAGGCGCCCTCCTCGACGTCGAGCTTGCCGTGGGAGGCGCTGACGGCCTTCAGGCCCGGGTTCTGCTGCTCCAGGAGGGGGCCGCAGCCGGCGAGGGCCTTGCGGAGGGTGTCGACCAGCTTCACGGCGTCGGCCTCGGTGCGGGCGACGGTGGTGACCTGGACGCCGTTGGTGTCGAGTTCGGTGCCGAACTCGCGGTAGCGGCTGTTCTGCGCCGGGATCTTGTACGGGGCGCAGAGGACGCCGCCGTTCTCCGGGACGCCGGTGAAGACCTGCGTGGCGGTCCACGGCGTCGACGACGGCGGCATCTGGGAGGCGGCGAGGAAGGCGGGCCGGGCGGCGGCCTGCGCCGGGGCCGCGGCGAGGGCCGCGAGGCCCAGGGCGGCAGCGGCGGTGGCGGCGAGTGCGGTGCGGAGCTTGCTCATGGTGGTGGATCCCCCGTCGGGTCGTTCGGTCAGTGCTCCACCAGCGTCGGGCCGGCGGCCGGTCGCCGGCAACGGTGACGCGCCCCCGCCCGTCCCGGAACCATTCCACCCCCGCTGACGTGCAAGGACGTGAAGGGTGGGACGCAGGGTCGAGGGGGATGGAATGCCGAAGGACGCCGCCGTCGAGGAGTTCGCGCGGCTCGTGCGCGCGCTGAAGGCGCGCGACGGGAGGAGTTACGAGGCGCTGGGCCGGCGCCTGAGCGTCAGCGCGTCCACCCTCCACCGGTACTGCTCCGGCGCGACCGTCCCGGAGGAGTTCGGCGTGGTCGACCGCCTCGCCCTGCTCTGCGGGGCGGACGAGGAGGAGCGGCGGGGCCTGGAGGCGGCCTGGACCCGCGCGGACGGCGCCCGTCGCCCTCCGGCACCGGAGCCGGACCCCGAACCCGCCCCGGCCCCGGAGGCGGCGCCCGAACCCGAGCCCGCGCCCGTACCGGACCTCCCGCCCCGGCGGCGGAGGCGTCGTCGGGGGTGGACGGGCCTGGTCGGCGGGGCGCTGGCGGTCGTGGGGGCGGTCACGCTCGGAGTCGTACTCCTGCCCGGGAGGACCCCGGAGCCGGCCGCCGGACCGCCGGTCCCGCTGACGTGGACGGTCGCCTCGCACCTCTGGAAGAACGGGTGCGGGCACACCTACCTCGTGGACCGGACGCCCCCTCCCCCGCCCGAGGCGGCCGACGCGCGGAGCTGGGCGGCGGCGCGGGGTGCCGTGGACGGCGGGGAGACGCTGGTGCGGGTGTCGGTGCAGGGCAGGGGCGCGGCGGCGGTGGTGCTCCAGGCGCTGCACGTGCGGGTGGTGGAGCGGGGCGCGCCGCTGCCGTGGGCGGCGTACCGGATGGACGACGGGTGCGGCGGGGCGGTGACGCCGCGCCGGTTCGAGGTGGACCTGGACCGGCCCCGACCGGTGGCGCGGGCGCTGGACGGGTACGACGCCTCCGGGCAGGAGGGCCGGACGCTCCCGGCGGTCTCCTTCCCGTACGCGGTCAGCGCCGCCGAGCCGGGGGAGCTGCTGGTCTCGGCGGGGACGGCGGCGTGCGACTGCCGCTGGTACCTGGAGCTGGAGTGGAGCTCGGAGGGGCGCCGGGGCACGGTCCGGATCGGGGACGAGGACGGCGCCCCCTTTCGGACGAGCGGGGCGAAGGGACGGCCCGTGTACGGGTACGACTCCGTGGGGCGGGCCTGGATCACAGGTGAGGAGTCTGGACAGGGTGGGTGACCGCTGGGTAACTTCGTTGACGACAGACTGAGCAAGCGCTTAGAAAACTGGGCCCGCACACCGGAGGAGTCGCACCGTGCGCCGTACCGTATTCGACGAGGACCACGAGGCGTTCCGGGACACCATCCGGGCCTTCATCGAGGCCGAGGTCGTCCCCGTCTACGACGAGTGGTTCGCGGCCGGCCAGGCGCCCCGCGACTTCTACCACAAGCTCGGAGAGCTGGGCATCTTCGGCATCAACGTGCCCGAGGAGTTCGGCGGCGCGGGCCTGGACACCCACAAGTTCGAGGCGGTCCTCTACGAGGAGACCGCGCGCGCGGGCGTCCAGTTCGGCGGCTCCGGCGTCCACGTCCTCCTCGCCCTGCCGTACCTGAAGATGCTGGCCACCGAGGACCAGAAGAAGCGCTACCTGCCGAAGTTCGTCTCCGGCGAGGAGATGTGGGCGCTCGCCATGACCGAGCCGGGCACCGGCTCCGACGTCGCGGGCATGAAGACCACCGCCAAGCTCTCCGAGGACGGCACCCACTACGTCCTCAACGGCGCCAAGACCTTCATCACCGGCGGCGTCCACGCCGACCGCGTGATCGTCTGCGCCCGCACCTCCGCCCCGAGCGCCGAGGACCGCCGCTTCGGCATCTCCCTCTTCGCCGTGGACACGAAGTCCGAGGGCTACTCGATCGGCCGCAAGCTCGACAAGCTGGGCCTGCGCACCTCCGACACCGCCGAGCTGGCGTTCGTCGACGTGAAGGTCCCGGTCGAGGACCTGCTCGGCGAGGAGGGCAAGGGCTTCTCCTACCTGGGCCACAACCTGGCCTCCGAGCGCTGGGGCATCGCCTTCGGCGCCTACGCCCAGGCCAAGGCCGCCGTCCGCTTCGCCAAGCAGTACGTGCAGGAGCGCACGGTCTTCGGCAAGCCGGTCGCCTCCTTCCAGAACACCAAGTTCGAGCTGGCCGCCTGCCAGGCCGAGGTCGACGCCGCCGAGGCCGTCGCGGACCGCGCCCTGGAGGCCCTGGACGCGGGCGAGCTGACCCCGGCCGAGGCCGCGAGCGCCAAGCTGTTCTGCACCGAGGTCGCCCACCGCGTCATCGACCGCTGCCTCCAGTTGCACGGCGGCTACGGCTACATGAACGAGTACCCGATCGCCCGCCTGTACGCCGACAACCGCGTCAACCGCATCTACGGCGGCACCAGCGAGATCATGAAGTCGATCATCGCGAAGTCGATGGGCCTGTAGGTCCCGGTGACCGAAGCGCACGAGGCCCCGGACGTCCGGGGCGCCCCGGACTCCCCCGGGGCCCTGGACGCCCTGCTCGATCTGCTCGACCTGGAGCCGATCGAGCGGGACATCTTCCGGGGCCGGTCCCGGTCCGCGCTCGTCCCCCGCGTCTTCGGCGGCCAGGTGGCCGCCCAGGCCCTGGTGGCGGCGGGCCGGACCGTGCCCGCCGATCGCCTCGCGCACTCCCTGCACGCGTACTTCCTGCGCCCCGGCGACCCCGGCGCGCCGATCGTCTACTCGGTCGACCGCATCCGGGACGGGCGCTCCTTCACCACCCGCCGGGTCGTCGCCGTCCAGCACGGCCAGCCGATCTTCCACCTCTCCGCCTCCTTCCAGGCGTACGAGGAGGGGCTCGACCACCAGGCGGACGTGCCGGCCGCGCCGGACCCGGAGTCGCTGCCGACGGCCGCCGAGACGCTCCCCCGGCACCTGCCGGAGGACGTGGCCCGGCGTCTGATCGAGGCGCGGGCGGCCGTGGACCTGCGGTACGTCGACACCCCGCCCTGGGGCTCGGTCGGGGAGCCGCGCGAACCGCGCTCGCAGGTGTGGTTCCGCACCCACGGCAAGCTCGCCGACGACCCGCTCCTGCACGTCTGCCTGGCGACCTACGTCTCCGACATGACGCTGCTCGACTCCGTCCTGCTCGCGCACGGGCGGGGCGGCTGGGCCGTCGGGGACGTGGTGGGGGCCTCCCTCGACCACGCGATGTGGTTCCACCGGCCCTTCCGGGCCGACGAGTGGCTCCTGTACGACCAGGAGTCCCCCTCCTCGGCCGGCGGGCGCGGCCTCGGCCAGGCCAGGATCTGGACGCGGGACGGGAAGCTGGCCATCTCGGTCATCCAGGAGGGTGTCGTTCGCGTGCCGCGCCCGTGACCGGGCATACGTTCCGACCATGGGACGAGAGGCGAAGGACGAGACGGACGGCGGGAAGAGCGGGAACGGCGAGAGCACCTTCACCGTGCTCGTGGCGGCCGGGGCGAACCTCGGGATCGCCGTCGCCAAGGCCGTGGCCGGCCTCATCAGCGGGTCGAGCGCGATGCTGTCGGAGGCCGCCCACTCCCTCGCGGACACCGTCACCGAGGTCATGCTGCTCACCGCGCTCAAGCGGAGCGGGAAGCCGGTCGACGAGGACCATCCGGTCGGGTACGCGGGCGAGCGGTACGTCTGGGCGATGCTGGCGGCCGTCGCCACCTTCGTCGGCGGCGCGGTCTTCTCGATCTACGACGGGATCCACACCCTCACCAAGGGCGAGGAGCTGGGCGACCCGCTCGTCTCGTACGTCGTGCTCGCCGTCGCCTTCGTCCTGGAGGGCTACTCGCTGCGGACCGGCGTCCGGCAGGTCCGGGCCGAGGCGAAGGAGCGGGGGACGCCCTTCGCCACCTATCTGCGGCGCACCCCCGACACCACCGTCAAGGCGGTCGTCCTGGAGGACTCGGCCGCCCTCGCCGGACTGCTGCTCGCGGCCGGCGGCCTGCTCGGCGGGCAGCTCACCGGCTCCGGCGTCTGGGACGGCGTCGCCTCGATCCTCATCGGCGCCCTGCTCGTGTACGTGGCCTGGGTGCTCGGCCGCTCCAACGCCGAGCTGCTCGTCGGCCGCCCGCTGCCGAGGGACATGCGGGAGGCCGTACGGGCGGAGCTGCTGTCCGTCCCGCAGGTCGAGGCCGTCCTCGACCTGACGACCCTCATCCAGGGGCCGGGCGAGGCCCTGGTCGCCGCGAAGATCGACTTCCGGGACGGGGTCCCGGCCGAGGAGGTCGAGCGGGCCTGCGAGGAGGCGGAGGAGCGGCTCCGCGCGCGCGTGCCGGCGGTCCGCCGGGTGTACCTGGACCCGACGCCGGGCCGGGGACGGCGCGGGGTGGAGCGGGAACGGGCCCGGTGATCAGCCCAGTCCGGCCGCGTCCAGCAGGTACGCCGTCATCGGCTCGTAGTAACGGGGGTCCAGGACGTGGTCGTCGAGCGGGATCGTGACCTGCATGGTCCCCTCGGCCTCGCCCAGGAAGAGGGCGGGGTCGTTGCAGTCCGCGTACCCGACGGAGTCGATGCCGCGCTGGCCCGCGCGCCCGGCCCAGCCGTGGTCCGCGACCACCAGGTCGGGCGCGGGCTCGCCGAGCACCTCCAGGCCGTCCAGGATCGCGTTCATCGGCTCCGGGGAGTGGGTGTGCCAGAGGCTGGCGCCCCGCTCGAAGACGGCGACGTCGGCGAACTGCACGACGTACCCCTCGTCGGCGATCAGGCCGCCGGGGATGCGGACGACGTCGCAGCCCCGGGCGCGCAGCGCGGCCGCGACCCGGCTGTGGACGTCGATGAGGGCGCCGGGGTGACCGGTCGCGAAGAGGACCCGCTCCCGTCCCTCGGCGGCCTTGCGCAACCGGGCGGCCGCCCGGTCGAGGGCGTCCACGGTCAGCTCGGGGTCGATGGTGTCCTGGCCGGTCCGGTGGGCCGGGTCGTCGACGACGCCGCACCGCTCGGCCATCACGGCGAGCACGTCCTGCTCGTCGGTCCAGCGGTCGCCGAGCTCCAGGCCGAGCCAGTAGTGCCGGTCGCCGTTGGCGAGTCTCCGGTAGTGGGAGAGGTTGTTGTCGCGCGGGGTGGCGACGTCTCCCGCGATCCGGGTGCGGACGAGGTGCTCGACGAGGGCGGGGCGGCTGAGTATCGGCATGGGACTCATTCTGTCCGAGCCCCGGGCGGGACGGGGACCGCGTTCCGCCTCTCGGACGACCGGGACCGGCGGGACTCCCTACCGGGCCGCGAGCGCTCCGAAGGCCCCGTGGGCCAGGCGCCGCAGCAGTTCCTCCATGGGGCGGCGGCCGAGGGCGGCCAGGTGGGGGGTGGAGTTGAGCAGGCCGAAGACCGCGTGGACGGCGGTGCGGGCCTCGCTCTCGGGGGCGTCCGGGTAGAGCTCGCGGACCGTCGTCACCCACAGCTCGACGTACTGCCGCTGGAGCTTGCGCACCCGCTTGCGGTCCTCGTCCTTGAGCCGGTCCAGCTCCCGGTCGTGGAGGGTGATCAGGGGCCGGTCGTCGAGGGCGAAGTCGATGTGCCCGTCGATGAGGGCGCCGAGCAGGGCCCGGGGATCGCCGCCCGCCTCCCCCACGCGCAGCCGGCCGCCGTCGAGGAGCCGCTCGCTGATGCCGACGAGCAGCTCGGCGAGCATCGCGTCCTTGCCGGGGAAGTGCCGGTAGAGCCCGGGGCCGCTGATGCCGACGGCCGCCCCTATCTCGTCCACGCCCACGCCGTGGAACCCGCGCTCGGCGAAGAGGCGGGCGGCCTCCTTGAGGATCTGCTCGCGCCGCGTGGGGGCGTCGGTCCTGCCGGTGGGGGACGTGGTCGTGGTCATGGATTCGATTCTAGACAACCCCGTTAGCGGTCGTTAACCTGTGCGCCATACGTTAACGCTCATTAACCGGACGGCTCGTTAACCGGACAAGGGAGATCGGTCGATGCAGCAGGCACCCGTGCTGTCGAGTGCGGCGGATCCCGCCTCGCCGGCCTGGCAGGCGAACGAGGCCGCGCACCACGAGCTGGCCGCGGCCCTGCGCGCCAAGCTCGCGGCGGCCGCGCTGGGCGGGGGCGAGAAGTCCCGGGCGCGGCACACCGCGCGCGGCAAGCTGCTCCCCCGGGACCGCGTGGACACGCTCCTCGACCCGGGCTCGCCCTTCCTGGAGCTGGCCCCGCTCGCGGCGAACGGCATGTACGGCGACCAGGCCCCGGCCGCCGGCGTCATCGCGGGCATCGGGCGGGTCTCGGGCCGCGAGTGCGTGATCGTCGCGAACGACGCCACCGTCAAGGGCGGCACGTACTACCCGATGACCGTGAAGAAGCACCTGCGGGCCCAGGAGGTGGCCCTGGAGAACCGTCTCCCCTGCCTCTACCTGGTCGACTCCGGAGGCGCCTTCCTGCCGATGCAGGACGAGGTCTTCCCCGACCGGGAGCACTTCGGCCGCATCTTCTACAACCAGGCCCGGATGTCCGGCGCGGGCGTCCCGCAGATCGCGGCCGTCCTCGGCTCCTGCACGGCCGGCGGCGCGTACGTCCCCGCGATGAGCGACGAGGCCGTGATCGTGCGGAACCAGGGCACGATCTTCCTCGGCGGCCCGCCGCTGGTGAAGGCCGCGACCGGTGAGGTCGTCACGGCCGAGGAGCTGGGCGGCGGCGAGGTCCACTCCCGGATCTCCGGCGTCACCGACCACCTCGCCGAGGACGACGCCCACGCCCTGCGGATCGTGCGGAACATCGTCGCCACGCTCCCCGAGCGCGGCCCGCTCCCCTGGTCGGTCGAGCCCGCCGAGGAACCGAAGGTCGACCCGTACGGCCTGTACGGGGCCGTGCCCGTCGACGCGCGCACCCCGTACGACGTGCGCGAGGTCATCGCCCGGGTCGTGGACGGCTCCCGCTTCCAGGAGTTCAAGGCCGAGTACGGGCAGACCCTCGTCACCGGCTTCGCCCGCATCCACGGGCACCCGGTCGGGATCGTCGCCAACAACGGCATCCTGTTCGCCGAGTCCGCCCAGAAGGGCGCGCACTTCATCGAGCTGTGCGACCAGCGCGGCATCCCGCTGGTGTTCCTCCAGAACATCACCGGCTTCATGGTCGGCAAGGCGTACGAGCACGGCGGCATCGCCAAGCACGGCGCCAAGATGGTCACGGCCGTGGCCACCACCCGGGTCCCGAAGCTGACCGTGGTCGTCGGCGGCTCGTACGGCGCGGGCAACTACTCGATGTGCGGCCGGGCGTACTCCCCCCGCTTCCTGTGGATGTGGCCCAACGCCAAGATCTCCGTCATGGGCGGCGAGCAGGCCGCCTCGGTCCTCGCGACCGTCAAGCGCGACCAGCTCGGCGACGACTGGAGCGCGGAGGAGGAAGAGACCTTCAAGGCCCCGATCCGCGAGCAGTACGAGACCCAGGGCAGCGCCTACTACGCGACCGCCCGGCTCTGGGACGACGGGGTCATCGACCCCCTGGAGACCCGGCAGGTCCTCGGCCTCGCCCTGACCGCCTGTGCCAACGCGCCGCTGGGTGACC
This sequence comes from Streptomyces sp. NPDC007872, assembly GCF_042868165.1. Lineage (NCBI taxonomy): Bacteria > Bacillati > Actinomycetota > Actinomycetes > Kitasatosporales > Streptomycetaceae > Streptomyces > Streptomyces sp. NPDC007872. The sequence goes on along the minus strand of NZ_JBIAEA010000002.1, from coordinate 201,915 downwards.
CCCAGTTCGGCGTCTTCCGGATGTGAGAGGGCTCCAGCAGATGTCCCAGGAGATGCAGTCCACGGATGCGCGGGGCCCCCGGGAGACCCGGGAGAGGGAGAGGCCGTCCATGTTCGACACCGTCCTCGTCGCCAACCGGGGCGAGATCGCGGTCCGCGTCATCCGCACCCTGCGCGAGCTCGGCGTGCGCTCGGTGGCCGTCCACAGCGACGCGGACGCCGACGCCCGGCACGTGCGGGAGGCGGACACGGCGGTGCGGATCGGCCCGCCGCCGGCCGCCGAGTCGTACCTGTCCGTGCCCGCGCTGCTGGACGCGGCCCGCCGCACCGGCGCGCAGGCGGTCCACCCCGGCTACGGCTTCCTCGCCGAGAACGCCGGCTTCGCGCGGGCCTGCGCCGAGGCGGGGCTCGTCTTCATCGGGCCGTCCGCCGAGGCGATCTCCCTGATGGGCGACAAGATCCGAGCGAAGGAGACCGTGAAGGCGGCGGGCGTGCCCGTCGTCCCGGGCGCCGCCGATCCCGAACTGGCCGAGGCGGCCCGCGAGCTGGGCGCGCCCGTGCTGCTCAAGCCCAGCGCGGGCGGCGGCGGCAAGGGCATGCGGCTCGTGCGGGACCTGGCGGTCCTGGACGAGGAGATCGCGGCGGCCCGGCGCGAGGCCCGCGCCTCCTTCGGCGACGACACGCTGCTCGTGGAGCGGTGGATCGACGGGCCCCGGCACATCGAGATCCAGGTCCTGGCCGACACCCACGGGAACGTGGTGCACCTCGGCGAGCGGGAGTGCTCGCTCCAGCGGCGCCACCAGAAGATCGTGGAGGAGGCGCCGAGCGTCCTGCTCACCCCGGAGCTCCGGGCGGCGATGGGCGCGGCGGCGGTGGAGGCGGCCCGGTCCTGCGGCTACGTGGGCGCGGGCACGGTCGAGTTCATCGTCCCGGGCGGCGACCCCGCCTCGTACTGCTTCATGGAGATGAACACCCGGCTCCAGGTCGAGCACCCGGTGACGGAGCTGATCACCGGCCTGGACCTGGTGGAGTGGCAGCTCCGGGTGGCGGCGGGCGAGCCGCTGCCCTTCGCGCAGGAGGACGTCCGGCTGGACGGCTGGGCGATCGAGGCCCGCATCTGCGCCGAGGACCCCTCCCGCGGCTTCCTGCCCTCGGGCGGCACGGTCCTGGCGCTCCACGAGCCGCAGGGCGGCGGCGCGCGCACGGACTCGGGCCTGAGCGAGGGCACGGAGGTCGGCAGCCTCTACGACCCGATGCTCTCGAAGGTCATCGTGCACGCCCCGGACCGCCCCACGGCCCTGCGCCGCCTGCGCGCGGCCCTCGCGGACACGGTCACCCTGGGCGTCCCGACGAACGCGGGCTTCCTGCGGAGGCTGCTGGCCCACGAGGACGTCGTGCGGGGAGACCTGGACACCGGCCTGGTGGAGCGCGAGGCGGAGGGGCTCGTCCCCGAGGACGTCCCGGCCGAGGTGTACGCGGCGGCGGCGGCCGTACGGCTCGCGGAGCTGGCCCCGGCGCCCCGGGACGGCTGGACGGACCCCTTCTCGGTGCCGAACGGCTGGCGCCTGGGCGGCGCTCCGGCCCCGCTCGCCTTCCCCGTACGCGTAGCGGGACTCGAACCCGTGACGGTGGAGGCGCCGCCCGGCGCCCGGGTCACGGACGCCTCGGTGACGGTCGTCGTGGACGGGGTCACCCACCGCTTCCACCGGGCCGGCGCCTGGCTGGGCCGGGACGGCGACTCCTGGCACGTGCTCGACCACGACCCGGTCGAGGCCGCGCTCGGCGGCGCCCGGCACGGCGGGGCCGACACCCTTGCCGCGCCGATGCCCGGCACCGTGACCGTGGTGAAGGTGGCCGTCGGGGACGAGGTCGAGGCCGGGCAGAGCCTGCTCGTCGTCGAGGCGATGAAGATGGAGCACGTCATCTCCGCCCCGCACGCCGGCACCGTCACGGAGCTGGACGTCACGCCCGGCACCACCGTCGCGATGGACCAGGTCCTGGCCGTCGTCACCCCGCACGAGACCTCCGGGGAGGAAGCGTGACCGCCGGACTGCCGATGACCGTCCCCGGCACCGGGCTCCCCGCCCGGGTCCGGATCCACGAGGTGGGGGCCCGGGACGGCCTCCAGAACGAGAAGACGGCCGTCTCGACGGAGGTGAAGGCGGAGTTCGTCCGCCGCCTCGCCGCCGCCGGGCTGTCCACCGTCGAGGCGACCAGCTTCGTGCACCCCCAGTGGGTGCCCCAACTGGCCGACGCCGAGGACCTGTTCCCGCTGGTCCGCGACCTCCCGGTCCGCCTGCCGGTCCTCGTCCCCAACGAGCGGGGCCTCGACCGGGCGCTCGCGCTCGGCGCCCGCGAGATCGCGGTCTTCGCCTCGGCCACCGAGTCCTTCGCGAAGGCCAACCTCAACCGGACCGTGGACGAGGCCCTCGCCCTCTTCGCGCCGACCGTCGTCCGGGCCGTAGAGGCCGGTCTGAAGGTCCGCGGCTACCTGTCGATGTGCTTCGGCGACCCCTGGGAGGGCCCGGTCCCGGTCGGGCAGGTCGTCCGGGTCACCAAGGCGCTCGCCGACATGGGCTGCGACGAGCTGAGCCTCGGCGACACCATCGGCGTGGCGACCCCGGGGCACGTGGAGGCCCTGCTCACCGGCCTGAACGAGGCCGGGATCCCCACCTCCCGCCTCGCCGTGCACTTCCACGACACCTACGGACAGGCCCTGTCCAACACCCTGGCCGCGCTGCGGCACGGGGTGACCACGGTCGACGCCTCCGCCGGCGGCCTCGGCGGCTGCCCGTACGCGAAGAGCGCGACCGGCAACCTCGCCACCGAGGACCTCGTGTGGATGCTCGACGGCCTCGGCATCGAGACCGGGGTCGATCTGGCCGCCCTCACCGCCACGAGCGTGTGGATGGCCGAGCAACTGGGCCGGCCCAGCCCGTCCCGCACCGTCCGCGCCCTCTCCCACAAGGAGTGAAGGAACCCATGTCCCTCGACCACCGGCTCTCCGCCGAGCACCAGGAACTCCGCCGCACGGTGGAGGAGTTCGCGCACGACGTGGTGGCCCCGAAGATCGGGGACTACTACGAGCGGCACGAGTTCCCGTACGAGATCGTCCGCGAGATGGGCCGCATGGGCCTGTTCGGGCTGCCGTTCCCCGAGGAGTACGGCGGCATGGGCGGCGACTACCTGGCCCTCGGGATCGCCCTGGAGGAGCTGGCCCGGGTCGACTCCTCGGTGGCCATCACCCTGGAGGCCGGCGTCTCGCTGGGTGCCATGCCCCTCCACCTCTTCGGCACGGAGGAGCAGAAGCGGGAGTGGCTGCCGCGGCTGTGCGCGGGCGAGGTCCTGGGCGCGTTCGGCCTGACCGAGCCCGGCGCGGGCAGTGACGCCGGCGGCACGCGCACCACCGCCGTCCGGGACGGCGACGAGTGGGTGATCAACGGCTCGAAGTGCTTCATCACCAACTCCGGTACGGACATCACGGGTCTGGTGACGGTCACGGCGGTCACCGGCCGCAAGCCGGACGGACGCCCGCTGATCTCCTCGATCATCGTCCCCTCCGGCACCCCGGGCTTCACGGTCGCGGCCCCGTACTCGAAGGTCGGCTGGAACGCCTCGGACACCCGCGAGCTGTCCTTCGCCGACGTCCGGGTGCCGGTCGGCAACCTCCTCGGCGAGGAGGGCCGCGGCTACGCGCAGTTCCTCCGCATCCTGGACGAGGGCCGGGTCGCCATCGCGGCGCTCGCGACGGGCCTGGCGCAGGGGTGCGTGGACGAGTCCGTGAAGTACGCGAAGGAACGTCACGCCTTCGGCCGCGCGATCGGCGACAACCAGGCCATCCAGTTCAAGATCGCCGACATGGAGACCCGGGCGCACATGGCCCGCATCGGCTGGCGCGACGCCGCCTCCCGCCTGGTCCTGGGCGAGCCCTTCAAGAAGGAGGCGGCCATCGCGAAGCTGTACTCCTCCACGGTGGCCGTGGACAACGCCCGCGAGGCGACCCAGATCCACGGCGGCTACGGCTTCATGAACGAGTACCCGGTGGCCCGCATGTGGCGCGACTCCAAGATCCTGGAGATCGGCGAGGGCACGAGCGAGGTCCAGCGCATGCTGATCGCCCGCGAACTGGGCCTGACGGGCTGACGTTCCGGTACGTCCGCGGGCCGTGGGCTCCGGTGGAGGTCGGCCGTCCTCCACCGGGGCCCGCGCCGCCCTCACGGCCTCACCCCAGGAGGACCTCGACGGAGATCGTCACCGCCAGTACGACGTACACGGCGCACGCCCCGTAGTTCAGCACGACCGTCGCCTTCGACGAGCCGGTGAGCCGCGTGCGGAAGAAGCCCGCCAGCATTCCGATGCCGCCGTAGAGGACCACCTCCATCAGGACGTTGATCGCGCCGAGGAGGGCCATCTGCGCTCCGGGTTCCTCCGCGTCCCCCAGGAACTGCGGGAGGACCGCGAGGTAGAAGAGCATGATCTTCGGGTTCGTCAGGCTGATCAGCACCCCGCGCAGGTACCACCGGCCCGACCCGACGTCACCGTGCCCGTCGATCGCGCGGCGCGCGCTGCGCAGGGTCGTGTACGCCAGCCACAGCAGGTAGGCCGCGCCCACGATCCTCACCGCGTCGAGCAGCGACGGGTGCGACCGGGCGATCTCCCCCAGCCCGGCGACGACGGCGGTGGCGTAGACGCTCATGCCCGTCCCGATGCCGAGGATCGCCTTCAGCGCGGACCGGCGGCCGCCCTCCAGGCCCACCGCGAGCATGTAGGCCATGTCGGGCCCGGGCGGGCCGAGGAAGAGCAGGATCACCGCGATGTAGCCCGGCAGTACCGATAAGTCCACCATCGTCCGTCGTCTCCGGCCTTGTCGTGGCACGCCGGGAGCCCTTCGGCGCCCGGCGGTGCCTCCTTCGCACCGGGCCGCCGCGACCGGCGACCGGGTGGTGTCCGTGGTCGCCGTCCGTCTCCCCGTTTCCGGCCGGGCGATTCGGTTTCCGCGCACACGGAGGAACGCCCGGCCGGGCGGGCCCCGGCCGGGCGCTCCTTTCGGCGGGCCGTTACGGCGCCGGCCAGGGCACCTCCGGCGAGCGGTACCAGTCGATGCCGAGGGCCTCGAAGCGCGGGGCCTGTTCGGCGAGGCGGACCTTGTACGCGTCCCAGTCGTGGCTGGCGGCCGGGGACCAGCCCAGTTCGGCCACGCCCGGCAGGCGGGGGAAGGCCATGACGTCGAGGTCGCCGGTGGTGGCGAGGGTCTCGGTCCACAGGGGGGCCTCGACGCCCTTGACGGCGCTCGCGGGCGCGCCGGGGAGGTAGGCCGCCGGGTCCCAGTCGTACGACCTGCGGACCTCGACGTATCCGGCCCAGGAGAGGCCGAGCTTCGTCTCCTTCGTGTACTTCATGTCGAGGTAGGTGCGGTCGGCGGGCGAGAGGATCAGGCCGGTGCCGTTGCGCGCGGCCTCGGCGACCCGCTCCTTCTCCGCGGCGGAGGTGCGGTCGATGCCCCAGTACTGGACGAGGGCGTCCGGCGCGGGGGTGGTGCCGGTGAGCTGGTGCCAGCCGATGACCTTCTTGCCGTACTTCGCGACGACCGGCTGGACCCTGTCCATGAAGGCCACGTAGTCGGCGTGGCTGGTGGAGTGGGCCTCGTCGCCGCCGATGTGGAGGTAGCGGCCGGGGGTGAGCGCGGCGATCTCGCGGATCACGTCGTCGACGAAGTCGTACGTGACCGCCTTGGGCACGCACAGGGAGCTGAAGCCGACCTTGGTGCCGGTGTAGAGCGGCGGGGCGACGCCGTCGCAGTTGAGCTCGGGGTAGGAGGCGAGGGCCGCGTTGGTGTGGCCCGGCACGTCGATCTCCGGGACGACCTCCTGGTAGCGGGAGGCGGCGTACCGGACGATCTCCTTGTACTCCTCCTTGGTGTAGAAGCCGCCGGGGCCGCCGCCGACCTCGGTGGAGCCGCCGTACGTGGTGAGGCGGGGCCAGGAGTCGACGGCGATGCGCCAGCCCTGGTCGTCGGAGAGGTGCAGGTGGAGGGTGTTCACCTTGTAGAGCGCGAGCTGGTCGATGTACCGCTTCACCTCGTCGACGGTGAAGAAGTGGCGGGCGACGTCGAGCATGGCGCCCCGGTGGGCGTAGCGCGGGGTGTCGGTGATCGTGCCGCCCGCGACCTTCCAGGGGCCCTGCTGGACGCTCTTGCGCTCGACGGCGGAGGGCAACTGCTGGCGCAGGGTCTGGACGCCGCGGAAGAGGCCGGCGGGCCGGTGGGCCGTCAGGGTGATGCCGTCCGGTCCGGAGCGGAGCCGGTAGCCCTCGTCGCCGAGGGCGGTGTCGCCGGTGCTGAGGCGGAGCCGGATGCCGCCGCGGGCCGCCTGCTCGTCGACGACGGGCAGCGGGAAGCCGGTGGCGGGCCGGAGCAGCTCGGCGAGGTAGGCGCCGAGCTCCTTGGTCTCGCGGGAGCGGGTGTCCACCCCGATGCGGGTGGTGGCGGTGAGGGCGTAGGGCTCGCCCCCGGGGGTGACGGAGGCGGGCACGGGAACGATGCGGCCGAGCGGGCGGACCTCCGGCTCGGCGGCGGCCCGGTGGCCGGCCGCCCTGCCGCCGGTGTCGGCGGCGGCCTCGCCGCAGCCGACACCGGCGGCCGTGACCAGGAGCAGGGATCCGATCAGGCGCGGAATCCTTAGGCGCTGTCTCACAGGCGGGCTCCCCTTCGGGTGATCGACGCGTCTGATCTGTCTATATCCGCACCGGGTCCTCCCGTACCGTCGGGTTCCGGACGGTCAAGGTCTAGGCCAATCGTCCGTGTCGACGGGGAAAGCAGTGATCCCTGCCCGATTTCGGGCAGGATTCTTGCACGAGGGCGGAATCACCCCTCAATATTCACGGGTGCTCGAACGCCGTCCGTCGCACGACGACCTCATCGACCATCTGGTCCGCAGCACCGCGCTCCAGCGCGGTGAGGCCGCCCGGGTGGTGCTCGACGTGCTGGCGTACTTCGACGAGTCGACCGAGGACTTCGTCCGCCGCCGCCACCGCGAACTGCAGTCCGGCGGCGCCGTGAACGCCGAGATCTTCGAACGGATCGCGGTGGAGCTGCCGCACCGGGCCGTGGCGCCGCCGGAGCTCTCGCTCCGGCAACTGCGCCGGATCGTGTACGGCTGAGCCTCCCCGGCTCCCGAAGGACGGCCCGAACGGCCGAGCATCACCACTGACCTGGAGGGGTTTCACCTTTATGTGCGGAATTGTCGGTTACATCGGTAAGCGCGACGTGGCACCGTTGCTGCTCGAAGGCCTGCAGCGCCTGGAGTACCGCGGATACGACTCCGCCGGCATGGTCGTCACCAGCCCGAAGGCCTCCGGCCTGAAGATGGTGAAGGCCAAGGGCCGGGTCCGCGACCTGGAGGCCCGCGTCCCCAAGCGCTTCACCGGCACCACCGGCATCGCCCACACCCGCTGGGCCACCCACGGCGCGCCGAGCGACGTCAACTCGCACCCGCACCTGGACCCCGAGAACAAGGTCGCCGTCGTCCACAACGGCATCGTGGACAACGCCGCCGAGCTGCGCGCCAAGCTGGAGGCCGACGGCGTCGTCTTCGCCTCCGAGACGGACACCGAGGTCATCACCCACCTCATCGCGCGCTCCGAGGCCGAGACCCTGGAGGAGAAGGTCCGCGAGGCGCTCAAGGTCATCGAGGGCACCTACGGCATCGCCGTGATGCACGCCGACTTCAACGACCGCATCGTCGTCGCCCGCAACGGCTCCCCGGTCATCCTCGGCATCGGCGAGAAGGAGATGCTCGTCGCCTCCGACGTCGCCGCCCTGATCGCCCACACCCGCCAGGTCGTCACCCTCGACGACGGCGAGATGGCCACCCTCAAGGCCGACGACTTCCGCACGTACACGACCTCGGGCGCGACCACCACCGCCACCCCGGAGACCGTGGAGTGGGAGGCCGCCTCCTACGACATGGGCGGCCACGACACCTTCATGCACAAGGAGATCTCCGAGCAGCCCGACGCGGTCGACCGCGTGCTGCGCGGCCGGATCGACGACCGCTTCTCCACCGTGCACCTGGGCGGCCTGAACCTGGACCCGCGCGAGGCCCGCACCATCCGCCGGATCAAGATCCTCGGCTGCGGCACCTCGTACCACGCCGGCCTCATCGGCGCCGGGCTCATCGAGTCCATGGCCCGCATCCCCGCCGACGCCGAGCCGGCCTCGGAGTTCCGCTACCGCAACCCGGTCGTGGACCCCGACACCCTCTACATCGCCGTCTCCCAGTCCGGCGAGACCTACGACGTGCTCGCCGCCGTCCAGGAGCTCAAGCGGAAGGGCGCCCGCGTCCTCGGCGTCGTCAACGTGGTCGGCTCCGCCATCGCCCGCGAGGCCGACGGCGGCGTGTACGTCCACGCGGGCCCCGAGGTCTGCGTCGTCTCCACCAAGTGCTTCACCAACACGGTGACCGCCTTCGCGCTGCTCGCCCTGCACCTCGGCCGCATCCGCGACCTGTCCGTCACCGACGGCAAGCGGATCATCGAGGGCCTGCGCCGGCTCCCCGCCCAGATCGAGGAGATCCTCAAGGGCGAGGACGAGATCAAGCGCCTCGCCGAGGAGTACGCGGGCGCCCAGTCGATGATGTTCATCGGGCGCGTGCGCGGCTACCCGGTCGCCCTGGAGGCCTCCCTCAAGCTCAAGGAGATCTCCTACATCCACGCCGAGGCCTACCCGGCCTCCGAGCTGAAGCACGGCCCGCTGGCCCTCATCGAGCCGGCCCTGCCGACGGTCGCGATCGTCCCCGACGACGACCTCCTGGAGAAGAACCGCGCCGCCCTGGAGGAGATCAAGGCCCGCAGCGGCCGCATCCTCGCGGTCGCGCACCAGCCGCAGGAGAAGGCCGACCACACCCTCGTGGTCCCGAAGAACGAGGACGAGCTGGACCCGATCCTCATGGGCATCCCGCTCCAGCTCTTCGCGTACCACACCGCCCTCGCCATGGGCCGCGACATCGACAAGCCGCGCAACCTGGCCAAGTCCGTCACGGTCGAGTAGCAGCGGGGTCCGGGCCTGTCCCCCGGACCCCGCCGCCGGGCCTGTCCCCCGGCGTCGCCCGACCTGACACACGACGGTCCCCGTGCACACACCTCCCGTGCACGGGGACCGTCGCACTTTCCGGCCCGGGCCGCGGCCGGGGCGCGACGGCGGCGGGCCCCTTCGGATGCGCGGTCGTGCTGCGTGGGCTGCTGTGTCCCGTGGCCTTTACGCACCCACCCTCCACAAGCACACAATTCATCCGAGGAAGGCCGAAATTATGGCCGGATGACGGCAGTTGAGGGAACGCCGGGGAAAGCGCCGGGGAGAGCGAGGGCTCCGAGAGGGGGAGCTCCAGGGGTTACGGAATGACGACGACGGGCCGCCGGGCGCGGCGCGCGAGGCGGCCGGCCACCGAGCCGAAGATCCGCCCGACGATCCCGTGCGTGGAACCCACCACGATCGCGTCGGCCGAGTACTCCCGGCCGACCTCCTCCAGCTCGTGACAGATGTCGCCGCCGCGCTCGACCAGGATCCAGGGCACCTCGGCGAGGTGCTCGGCGCAGGCCAGCTCCAGGCCGAGGACCTCGGTGCGGTGGTCCGGCACGTCGACGAAGACGGGGGGCTCGCAGCCGGCCCACACCGTGGTGGGCAGCCGGTTGGCCACGTGCACGATGATCAGGCCCGAGCCGGAGCGGCGGGCCATGCCGATGGCGTACGCGAGGGCGCGCTCACTGGACGTGGAGCCGTCGAAGCCGACGACGACCCCGTGCCGGAAGGCCGGGTCGCAGGCGTGACGTGGCTGTTCGACCGCGAGGGGGTCGACCGTGGAGTCGGCGACGCGCTTGCGGTCCGCGGGTTCGGAGAATTCGTGACCGGCCATCGGTGTCTCGGCGAAGAGGGTCCTCGTGGGAAGGGACGGGAGAAGGGGGAGAGGAACGACGGGTGGCGGCGGAGCTGTGTCCGGGAATCATCTTCCCAAGCCCATACCCCCAAGGGTACGGCGGCACTCCTCTCCTGCCCAGGGCCCACGGCCGCGGACCCGGCGGGCACACCGCTCGCGCGCGGCGTTCCAGGGAGCATGCACGAGCGGTTCGGGATCTGGCAATGCCGGTTGTGTCCTACATGCGTCCGTCCGGGGACCGGACGGGGAGGGCCCGCGGGGCCGGGCGGAGGGCAGCCGGGGCGCCGGGCCGGGCGGGTCCACGGGACCGAACGGACGCCACCGGGAGTGACCGGAGCGTTCCGTTCCTCGTTGCCACAGGTCCGCCCCACACCGCCCCGCCGTCGCAGGGAGAGCGCCCGTGCCCGTACCGCCGACCGCCGACCGCCGGTCCCCCGTCACCCCCACCCCGACGCTCGCCGCGCCCCGCGCCCACCGCCGTACGGACGCCCCTCCCGTCGCCACGGGCGCGGGAAAGGGGGAGCGGGCCGTCCCGGACGCGGGGGCGGGAGGGAGGGAGCAGGCCGCCGGCGACGTCGTCCGCTGGGCGGTCTTCTGCTGCGTCCTGGTCCCGGTGGTCCTCGTCGTCTACGGCACCTCGCTCGCCGGCGCGGCGGGCGCCGCCCTGGGCCTCGTCTCGGTGACGGCGGCCTGCCGGCTGCTGCTGCGGCGCTCGGAGCGGGGTCTCCGCGCGGAGACCTCCCGGGGCGGACACCGGAGCTGACTCCGGAAGGGGCCCGTGGCCGGTCCGGACCCCCTTCGAGTTGACAGGCTCGTACACCCGAGCCCATACGTTTTCAGCCAACTTCCAGTGACCGGCGAGTCCTTGGCGTAACGATTGGCCAACCGTGGCCCCGACACCCCCGGAAGCCTTGTCCCAGAGGGTCACACCCCCCTCGCACCGGGGCGTTCGTCACTCCGGCGCGCCCCTCCGGAGCTTCCGGAGGCACCTGCCCGTCATCGATCGCTTCACGCCAAGTTGCCTTGTCGACAATCCACCGGATGGAGAACTTGTCACCCCGCCGCCACGGGACGCAGTAGATTCGATCATGGGTACCGAAGACTGGGGTCTCGTGCAAAACCGAGGGGAAACGTGCAGGTGCGACACGACCAGGGAGACGCGAACACCGAGGGGGGCTTAGCGTCATGAGCCAGGACTCCACCGCAGCGGAGGCCGGACGGAAACTGTCCGGGCGCCGCCGCCGCGAAGTCGTCGCGGTGCTGCTGTTCAGCGGCGGCCCCATCTTCGAGAGCTCCATCCCGCTCTCCGTGTTCGGCATCGACCGGCAGGACGCCGGAGTGCCACGTTACCGGCTGCTCGTCTGCGCCGGTGAGGAAGGGCCGCTGCGGACCACCGGCGGGCTCGAACTCACCGCGCCGTACGGCCTGGAGGCCATCGGCCGGGCGGGCACCGTCGTCGTCCCGGCCTGGCGGTCGATCACCTCGCCGCCGCCGCCGGAGGCGCTCGACGCGCTGCGCCGCGCACACGAGGAGGGGGCCAGGATCGTCGGGCTGTGCACCGGGGCGTTCGTCCTGGCCGCGGCCGGACTGCTCGACGGCCGCCCGGCGACCACGCACTGGATGTACGCGCCGACGCTCGCCAAGCGCTACCCGTCGGTCCACGTGGACCCGCGGGAGCTCTTCGTCGACGACGGGGACGTGCTGACCTCCGCCGGCACCGCGGCCGGAATCGATCTGTGTCTGCACATCGTGCGGACCGACCACGGCACGGAGGCCGCGGGCGCCCTGGCGCGCCGCCTGGTCGTCCCGCCGCGGCGCAGCGGCGGTCAGGAGCGCTACCTCGACAGGTCTTTACCCGAGGAGATCGGCGCCGACCCGCTGGCCGAGGTCGTCGCCTGGGCGCTCGAACACCTCCACGAGCAGTTCGACGTGGAGACCCTCGCGGCGCGCGCGTACATGTCGCGGCGGACCTTCGACCGCCGGTTCCGCTCCCTCACGGGCTCGGCCCCGCTCCAGTGGCTGATCACCCAGCGGGTGCTCCAGGCGCAGCGGCTGCTCGAGACCTCCGACTACTCGGTCGACGAGGTGGCGGGCAGGTGCGGCTTCCGCTCGCCGGTGGCGCTGCGCGGCCACTTCCGGCGCCAGCTCGGCTCCTCGCCGGCGGCCTACCGGGCGGCGTACCGCGCCCGGCGGCCGCAGGCCGAGGCCGGTACGGCGGTGCTCGACCCGGTCGTGCCCGCCCAGGTCGCGGCCGGCGTCCGGCGGCCGGTCCCGCCGGAGCCGGGCAAGCCGCATTCCGACGCCTACGCTCCCGGGCGCCCCTCCCTCCCGGGCCAGCGCAGCGCGCCGTAACCGAAGGACCCGCGGCCACAAGCCGCGCACGCAGGAACGACGGGCGCCCGGGGACACCTCCCCCGGGCGCCCGTCGGGCTGCCGGGCCGGATCCGATCCCCCGGACACCCCCTAAGGTGGACGCATGAACGATCGCTTGGTGTGGATCGACTGCGAGATGACCGGGCTCTCGCTGACGGACGACGCACTCATCGAGGTGGCCGCGCTGGTCACCGACTCGGAACTGAACGTGCTGGGCGACGGCGTGGACATCGTGATCCGTCCGCCGGACGCGGCCCTGGAGACCATGCCGGAGATCGTGCGCCAGATGCACACGGCCTCGGGGCTGCTCGACGAGCTGGCGGGCGGCACCACGCTCGCCGACGCCGAGGCCCAGGTCCTGGCCTACGTCCGCGAGCACGTCAAGGAGCCCGGCAAGGCGCCGCTGTGCGGGAACTCGGTCTCCACCGACCGCGGTTTCCTCGCCCGCGACATGCCCGCCCTGGAGGGCCACCTGCACTACCGGATCGTCGACGTCTCCTCGGTCAAGGAACTGGCCCGCCGCTGGTACCCGAAGGCGTACTTCAACAGTCCGGAGAAGAACGGCAACCACCGGGCGCTCGCCGACATCCGCGAGTCCATCGCCGAACTGCGCTACTACCGCGAGGCGGTCTTCGTGCCGCAGCCCGGCCCCGACTCGGAGACCGCCAAGCGGATCGCGGCGCGCCACGTCCTCCCCGCGGAATGACCCCGGGCTGACCGCGGGCCGACCGCCTGCCCGCGCCCGCACCCCCGCCCGCGCCCGCGCACCCCGCTCGCGCCCTCGAACGCCCCTCCGGGAAACGCGGGCGCGAGCACCCTCCCGGACCCTGTAGACTTCTTCTCGGCCGGTCGGGGAAACCTTCGGGAAAACCGCCGGTCATGGTGGGTATAGCTCAGTTGGTAGAGCACCTGGTTGTGGTCCAGGATGTCGCGGGTTCGAGTCCCGTTACTCACCCTCTTCACCGAGGCCCCGGTTCGTGAGAACCGGGGCCTCGGTCGTTTCCGCGCGTCCGCGCCCGGCGCTTCCGCCCCGCTCCCGCCCGCTCATCCGTTCGGACCAAGCGGCGACCCCCGCGCCCGGAGCCCCTGCTAGCTTCCCTTTATGTCCTATATCGTCAGGATTTCTCCGGGCACCGGGGGCGGGGTGAGAGCGGATGGGGATCCTGCGTGACCATCCCGAACTCGTCCTCTTCCTCTCCCTCGCCGCCGGCTACCTCGTCGGCAAGCTGCGTGTCGGCCCCATCACCCTCGGCGGCATCTGCGGCACCCTGATCGTCTCGCTGCTCCTCGGCGCCTGGACGAAGGCCACCGTCTCCGACGACGTGAAGACGATCTTCTTCGCGCTCTTCATCTTCTCGCTCGGCTACATGGCGGGGCCGCAGTTCTTCGCCAACCTCAACCGGAAGAGCCTGCGCTTCTTCGCCCTCTGCCTCATCGAGGTCGTCTGCGTCATCGGCATCGCCCTCGGTCTCGCGGAGGCCTTCGACCTGGACGTCGGCACCGCCGCGGGCATCCTCGCCGGCGCGGCCACCGAGTCGGCGGTCGTCGGCACGGCCACCGAGTCCATCGCCAAGCTGAGCGACCTGACCCAGGAGCAGATCACCCAGTACCAGGGCCACGTGGCCACCGCGTACACCGTCTGCTACCTGTTCGGCCTCGTCACCATCGTCATCTACACCAGCCAGATCATGCCGATGCTCATGCGGATCAACCTCCGCGACGCCTCGCGCGAGCTGTGGGAGCGGATGCGCGGCGAGGGCGGCGGCCTGGAGTCCGACGAGCGCGAGGCGCTCCCGGGCCTGGTCGGCCGGACGTTCCTGGTCACGCACGCGGACGGGACCGGGGTCGCCGACCTGGAGCGCTCGCTCGGCGGCCGGGTCACCGTCGAGGCGGTGAAACGCGGCAGCAAGGTGCTCACCCCTCCCCCGCCCGGCTTCGTGCTCACCCTCTCCGACCTGGTGCTCGCCGTCGGCCGGCGGGCCAACATCATCGAGGCGGGCCGGGTCATCGGCCCCGAGACGCCGGCCGTCCCCGGCCTGGACACCCCGCTCGCCACCACCCAGGTCTCCCTGACCGACAAGGGCGTCTCCGGCAAGTCCCTGGACACCCTCTCCAGGGAGCACCCGGAGTTCTCCTCCGGCGGGGTGTACGTGACGGACGTGCTGCGCAACGACCAGCACCTGCCCGCCACCCCCGAGACCGTCGTCGACCGCGGTGACGTGCTCACCCTGGTCGGCGCCCGCTCGGGCCTGGGCAAACTGGCGTCCCGGATCGGCGCGACCGTGAAGAACGACGCCACGGACTTCATCTACCTCGGGCTCGGCATCGTCTGCGGCTCGCTGCTCGGCCAGGTCGTGATCGAGTTCGGCGACGTCCCCATGTCGCTCGGCACCGGCGGCGGCTGTCTGATCTCCGGGCTGCTCTTCGGCTGGTTCCGGTCCCGCACCCAGACCTTCGGCGCCTTCCCGCCGCAGGCCGCCTCCACCCTCAAGGACATGGGCCTGGCGATCTTCATCGCCTGCACGGGCCTGGTGTCGGGCCCGCAGGCCTGGCCGCTGCTCAAGGAGTACGGGGCGCTGCTGCCGTTCGCGGGGATCGCGATGGTCCTGGTGCCCGCGACGATCTCCCTCGTCGTCGGCCGCAAGCTGCTGAAGATCGAGAAACCGCTGCTCATCGGCGCCATCGCGGGCCAGCAGTGCTCGACCCCGGCCATCACCTCGATCACCCAGGTGGCCCAGAGCTCGGTCCCGATGCTCGGCTACACGATCACGTACACCCTCTCCAACTTCCTGCTCCCCCTGACCGGCCCGCTGCTCGTCGGCATCCTGGGGGCGTGAGGCGACGCGATGATCGACTTCCTGAACCGGAACGTCTTCCAGCCCCACCCCGAGCTGCTCGTCTTCCTCACCGTCGCGCTCGGCTTCCTCTTCGGAAAGCTCCGCTACCGGGCGATCGCGCTCGGCGCCGTCACCGGCTGCCTGGTGGCCGGGCTGCTGCTCGGCGCGCAGTTCAAGGTCACCATCGACGCGACGGTGAAGAACCTGTTCTTCACCCTGTTCCTCTTCGCCCTCGGCTACAAGGTCGGCCCGCAGTTCTTCCGGGGCCTGAAGAAGGACGGCCTGCCGCAGGTCGTCAACGCCGTCGTCGTCTGCGTGACGGGGCTGCTCGTCTCCTGGGGCTTCGCGGCGATGCTCGGGTACGGCCCCGGGCTCTCCGCCGGGCTCCTCGGCGGCGCGCTCACCCAGTCCGCCGTCATCGGCGTCGCCCAGGACGCCATCGGCAACCTGCCGGGGCTCTCCGCCGCGCAGGCGAAGTCCGAGGAGAACCTGGTCGCGATCGGCTACGCCGTCACGTACCCGCTCGGCACGATCCTCTGCGCGCTGCTCCTCGCCAACGTCCTGCCCAGGCTGTACAAGCGGGACCTGGCCGCCGAGTCGGCGCGGCTCGCCAAGGAGCTGGACGCCCCCGGCGACGACCCCGACCTGGCCGAGGGCTACTACGAGGTCGTGCTGCGCGCGTACCGCGTCGAGCGCCCCGACCTGGCCGGCCGCACCATCGACGACTTCGAGCAGCAGCAGAAGGCGCTCGGCCGCCGCGTCTACATCACCCGGGTACGGCGCGACGGCACGGTCCTCGACCACGACCAGCAGACCGTGCTCCACGAGGGCGACACCGTGGCGCTCAGCGCGCTGCGCGGCTCGCTCGTGGAGTTCGACCCGCTGACCCGTGTCGGGCCCGAGGCGGACGACGTCGAACTGCTCGGGTACCAGACGGAGACCCTGCACGTGGTCGCCTCGGAGAAGGCCCAGCTCGGCAGGAGCATCGCGGACCTGCGCCGCGAGCCCTTCATGGTGGGCGTGTACGTCGACAGGCTCTACCGGGCGGGCGCCGAGTACCCGTACCGCCTCTCCACCACCGTGGAGCGCGGCGACACGCTGGTCCTGACCGGGCCGAAGCGGCTCGTGGACCCGGCGGGGAAGGCGATCGGCAAGCCCGTGCCGACCTCCTTCGCCACCGACATGCTCTGGGTGGGCCTCGGCGTCTTCCTCGGCGGCTGCGTCGGCATCCCGGCCCTGACCGTGTCCGGCGTGCCGATCTCGCTCTCCACCTCCGGCGGCGCGCTGATCATGGGCCTGGTCTTCGGCTGGATCCGCGGCAAGTACCCGACGTACGGCAACGTCCCGCCCGGCGCCCAGTGGTTCATGGACACCCTGGGCCTGTGCCTGTTCGTCGCGGTCGTCGGCATCAACGCCGGGCCGAGCTTCACCAGCGGCCTGGCGTCGGCCGGCTGGGGGCTGCTGCTCTGGGGCGCGGTGGCCACCGTGATCCCGCTGCTCGTGGGCTTCCTCGTCGGCCACTACGTGCAGAAGATCCGTTTCCCGCTCCTGATGGGCGTCCTGGCCGGCGGCCAGACCACGACCGCGGCGATCGGCGCGATCAACGAACAGTCCCGGTCCCAGATCCCGACCCTCGGCTACACGATCCCCTACGCGGTGGGCAACGTCCTGCTGACCATCTGGGGCGCCGTGATCGTCATCCTCCACCACTGACGCGAACCCTCCCGTACGGAAGGACATGCCGTGCCCAAGCCCACGTTCACCCGCGAGGAGATCAGGTCCTTCGCGCAGCTCTCCCCGTTCGAACTCAAGGACACCTTCATCTCGCTCGCCAAGGAGGCCCAGGAGGACCAGCCGGGGCAGAAGGACAAGTCGCAGGTCCAGATGCTCAACGCGGGCCGCGGCAACCCGAACTGGGTGGCCACCGGACCGCGCGAGGCCTTCTACGCCCTCGGCTACTTCTCCCTGGCGGAGTCCCGCCGCGTGTGGACCGCCGACGACCTGGGCGGCATGCCCGAGGTGAAGGGGTCCGGCGAGCGCTTCGACGCCTTCGTCCGGCAGCACCCCGACCTGCCGGGGATCGAGCTCCTGGAGAAGAGCGTGGCGTACGCGGTGGAGCGCTTCGGCTTCGACCGGGACTCGTTCCTGCACGAGCTGACGGACAGTTCGGTCGGCGACAACTACCCGGTCCCCGACCGGATGCTGCCGCACGCCGAGCGGATCGTGCGCGGCTACCTCGACGACGAGATGTTCGACGGGAAGCCGCCGGCCGGGACCACCTCGCTGTTCGCGACCGAGGGCGGCACGGCCGCCATGTGCTACATCTTCGACTCCCTGATGAAGAACGGGCTGCTGAGGAAGGGCGACCGGATCGCCCTGATGGTCCCGGTCTTCACCCCGTACATCGAGATCCCCGAGCTGGACACCTACGACTTCGACGTGGTGACGGTCGAGGCGAGCCTCTTCACCGAGACCGGGGTGCGCCAGTGGCGCTATCCGGCCGAGGAGGTCGCCAAGCTGGAGGACCCCTCCGTCAAGCTGGTCTGCCTGGTGAACCCGTCGAACCCGCCGTCCCTCGCGCTGAGCCGGCGGGTCACCGACCAGATCAAGGAGATCGTCGCCTCGAAGAACCCGAACCTGCTGATCGTCACGGACGACGTGTACGGGACGTTCGTGCCGGGCTTCCGCTCGATCGCCGCCGACCTGCCGCGCAACACGCTGCTCGTGTACTCGTACTCCAAGCACTACGGCGCCACGGGCTGGCGGCTCGGCGTCATCGGCCTGAACGACGACAACGTGATCGACGCGATGCTGGCCGGGCTGCCGGAGGAGGAGAAGGAGCGGCTGAACAAGCGGTACGGGACGCTGACGCTCGAACCGGGGAAGATGCGGTTCATCGACCGGATGGTGGCGGACTCGCGCCAGGTGGCGCTCAACCACACGGCCGGGCTCTCGCTGCCGCAGCAGGTCATGATGGTGCTCTTCTCCCTCTTCGACATGCTGGAGGAGGGGCGGGCGTACAAGGAGCGGATCCGCGGGATCGTCAATCAGCGGCTCGAACTGCTCCTGGAGGGCGCTTGGATGAAGATCTCGGAGGATCCGCAGCGGGCCGCCTACTACATCGAGCTGGACCTGCTCGCGGAGGCCGAGCGGGTGCACGGCAAGCCGTTCGCGGACTTCCTGGAGAAGAACTACGAGCCGGTGGACCCGCTGTTCCGGCTGGCCCAGCAGACGGGCGTGGTCCTGCTCAACGGCGGCGGCTTCGACGGCCCGGAGTGGTCCGTGCGGGTGTCGCTCGCCAACCTGGACGACCTGGACTACCTGAAGATCGGCCACCACCTGCGGGCGATCTTCGACGCGTACGCGGAGGAGTGGCGGGCCTCGGGGGCCTGACGAGAGGCAAGAGGGGCGCGCCCCGGTCGGAGGTAGGGGGGCCGACCGGGGCGCGCGGTGTGGGGGGCACAGTGGTCCGTGAGGGCCTACCGGTAGGCGGCGAACGCCTTCGTGAAGGCCAGTGGCTGCTGGAGGATCGAGGAGCAGGTGGCGTCGGCGCGGTTCACGGCATCGTCCGGGCACTGCTTGTCGCGGGTCGAGGACCACATGGAGAGCCGGCCGAGGCCCTTGGACTTCGCGAAGTCGACGAGCTGGGTGGCGTCCTCGACCTTGAAGACCTCGGTGGTGACGTCGTTGACGCCGATCATCGGGGTGACGGCGACGGCCTTCCAGGCGGCCGCGTCGGAGAGCCCGAGGACGCCCTTGATCTGGGCCTGCGTCGCGGTCGCGGCCTGGACCGCGTACGTGCCCATGTCGGCGCTGTACGCCGGGCCGTAGTCCATCGCCATGATGTTGACGGCGTCGACGCGGACCCCGTTCCGCTTGGCGTCGGCCAGCAGGTCCACGCCCGGCTGGGTCAGGCCCTCGGGCATGACCGGCAGGGTGAAGGAGACGTCCAGGCCCGGGTGGGCCTTCTGGAGCTGGGCGATCGCCTGCGAGCGCCGGGTGTTGGCGGCGGTGTCCGGCAGGGCCGCGCCCTCGATGTCGAAGTCGACCTTGGTCAGCCCGTACTGGTCGACCACCTTGCCGTACGCGGCGGCGAGCGCCGGGGCGGAGGAGCAGTTCAGGGCCAGCTCGTGTCCCGCGGCGCCGCCGAAGGAGACGCGGACGTCACCGCCCTTGGCGCGCAGGGCGCCGATCTGGGCGGCGACCTTGTCGTTCGCCAGGTCGGTGACCCCGCCCCACAGCGGGGCGCAGGCGCCGCCGGAGGTGATGAAGGCGAGGTTGAACTCCTTCACGCCGGTGGCGTCGGCGGTCGCGAGCAGGTCGTACGCCGGGTAGAGCGAGGTGTCGACGTACGGGGCGAACCGTGCGCCGGTGACGGGGGCCGGCGTGGAGGCCGTCGGGGTGGGCGTCGGGGCCGGGGTCTGCGTCCGCGTGGGGGTCGGCGCGGGGGCCGTGGTGGCGGACGCGGTCGGGGTCGGGGTCGGCCTGACCGTCGCCGTGGGGGAGGCGGTGGCCGTGGGCTGCTCGGTGGGGCGGCCGCTGGGCGTGGGGGCGGGGCCGCCGGCGGAGCAGGACGCCTTGTTGATGAGGCAGTTGGCGGGGTCGCCCGCCTCGCCGGCGGCGGAGGTGACGAAACCGACGGTGACGGAGCGGCCCGGTGCCAGCTCCCGGTTCCAGCTCGCGGGCTTCACGGTGACGTGCCGGCCGGAGACGGTGTGCTCGCCGTTCCAGAGGGAGCCGAGGGTGGTCCCGGCCGGGAGGTCGAACTCCAGGGTCCAGTCGGTCTGGGCGGCGGACGTCTCGTTGGTGACGACGTACTGGCCGGTGTAACCGCCGGTCCAGGAGCTGGTCCGGGTGTAGGCGGCGCCGACGGAGGCGGCCTGGGCGGTGCCGGTGAACGCGAGGGCCGCGCCGCCGACGACGGCCGCCGTGACGACCGCTCCGACGACCTTGGTCCTCGTACTCGCCCTGCGCCGGTGCGCTCTGGTGCCCATGGCGTGCCTGCCTCTGCGTGCGGAAGTGGGGGTGCGGCAGCACGCTAGCGAGCGGGGAACGGACAAAGCGGGGGATCGGGGGCGGGGGCGGGGATCCTTAGGGTCCGCTTAAGGTGCCCATCGGAACCAGGAAAGGTTCCTGCCGGGCTCTCCGGGAGGTCACTCCCGGGGGACACCGGGGCCCGGGGGCACTCCCGGGGAGCCCTCCCCCGGTGGTCGGCCCTCCTTGGCCCGCCGCGTCCCCGTGCCCCCGCGCCTGCGGCGGGCCGGGCGGTGGCCCCGGCGGCCGTGCGGGCCGGCCGGGTCGCCCGCTCCGGCGCGTCCGCCGAGGCCGATCCAGACGCGGACCTCCGTACCGCCGAGGACCGAGCGGCCGATGCGGACGTCGCCGCCGGTGCCCTCCGCCACGCGCCGCACGATGTCCAGGCCGAGGCCCGTGGAGCCGTCCCGGGCGCCGCTGTTGCCCCGGGCCAGGGCGGCGGTCGGGTCGTCGATGCCGGGGCCCGCGTCGGAGACCAGGACGATGACGGCGTCGTCGCCGTTGTGGACGTCGATGGAGAAGGCGGTGCCCTCCGGGGTGTGGCGGAAGACGTTGCCGAGGAGGGCGTCGAGCGCGGCGACGAGTTCGGGGCGGGCGACCGGGATGCGGACCGGGCGCTCGACGCCCGCGACCCGCACCCGGCGCCCCTCGTCCTCGGCGAGCGCCGACCAGAAGTCCATCCGCTCGCGCACCACTTCGGCGGCGTCGCAGCCCGCGCCCGGGCCGGTCGCCTGGGTCTGCGGCTTCGCCTCCCGGGCCGTGCGGATGATGATGTCGACCTCGCGCTCCAACTGTTCGACGGCCGCGCGGGTCTGCTCGGCGGCCGGACCGGAGCCGAGCGAGGCGGCGTTGAGCCGGAGCACGGTCAGCGGGGTGCGCAGCCGGTGGGAGAGGTCGGCGGCCAGCTCCCGCTCGTTGGCGAGGAGCTGGACGACCTGGTCGGCCATCGAGTTGAAGGCGACGGCGGCGGACTTGAGCTCCGGCGGCCCCTCCTCGGGGACCCGGGCGCCGAGTCGCCCCTCGCCCAGGTCGTGGGCGGCGCCCGCGAGCCGCTGGGCGGGCTGGACCATGCGGACGCCGAGGCGGTCGGCGACGGCGACGGAGCCGACGATCAGGGCGGCGCCGACCCCGGCGAGGACCAGCCAGGCGGTGCCGACGCCGTTGGACACCTCGCCCTCGGGGACGAAGAGTTCGACGACCGCGACCTGGCCGCTGCTGAGCGCGGTGGGCTGGAGCAGCGCGAAGCCGCCGGGCACCTCGGTGATGGAGGCGCGGCCGAGTTCCCGGGTGGCCGTCAGGGCCTCCTGCCCCGCCCGGCGGGTGCCGATCTCCAGGGGCGGGCCGTCCGGCACCTCGGCGGGGACGTGGACGGCGAGCCGGCCGGCGGCCCCGTCCTCGGTGGTGGCGACGGCCCTGTCCAGCTCGTCGCGGTCGGTGGTGATGGCGAGGACGGGGGCGAGCCCGGCGGCCCGCCGTTCGGCGTTGGAGAAGGCCCGGTCGCGGGCCATCTCCTTGACGACGAGCCCGAGGGGGACGGCGAAGGCGACCACGACCATGGCGGTGACGGCCAGGCACACCTTGACGAGCGCCCACCTCACGGCCGCGGCTCCCCGGGCGGTTCCAGCTTCACGCCCACCCCGCGCAGGGTGTGCAGGTAGCGGGGGCGGGCGGCCGTCTCGCCGAGCTTGCGCCGCAGCCACGACAGGTGGACGTCGATGGTCTGGTCGTCGCCGTAGGACTGCTGCCACACCTCGGCGAGCAGCTCCTTGCGCGGGACGACCACGCCGGGCCGCCCGGCGAGGAAGGCGAGCAGGTCGAACTCGCGCCGGGTCAGGTCCAGGGGCGTGCCGTCCAGTTCCGCCTGGCGGCGCAGCGGGTCGACGGTGAGCCTGCCGACCCGGATGACCCGGGAGGGCGGGGCCTCGCCGGCGCCGGACCGGGCGCGGCGCAGGACGGCGGCCATCCGGGCCGAGAGGTGGTCGACCGAGAAGGGCTTGACGAGGTAGTCGTCCGCCCCGGCGTGCAGGAGCCGCACGATCTCGGCCTCGTCGTCCCGGGCGGTCGCGATGATCACCGGTACGTCGGTGATGCCGCGCAGCATCTTGAGCGCCTCGGACCCGTCCAGATCGGGCAGTCCGAGGTCGAGGATGACCACGTCGAAACGGAAATGGGCGACCTCGCGCAACGCCTCCAGTGCCGTGCCTACGCTGCGTACGGTGTGGGACGCCTCGGAGAGCTGCCGGATGAGGGCGGAGCGCACGAACTGGTCGTCCTCGACCACGAGCACACTTGCCATGGGCGGCACCGTACGCCATGCGGACTGATCATCCGACCATGTCCACCCTCCGATCCGGAACGGCCGGGGGTGGTGCACTATGGGCCGGTGCGAAGAGGACTGGTCCACGCCCTTGCCTGGTCGCTCGCCACCGGAGCGGCGGTCACCCTGTCCTGGTGGGGAGTGCACACGGTGCTGTCCGGAACCGTGTACGACCCGCCGCGCGCGCTGCCCGTGCCGCTCTGGGCCTCGGACGGGACGCAGGGCCCGGGCGACGGCCCGCTGACCTCCTCGACCAGTTACCCCGGCCCCGACGGGACCTCCGCGTCCGCCCCGCCGACGACCGGGCCCACGTCCTCGGCCTCCCCGGCCGCCACGCCGACGCGGCGGCGGGAGCCCACGGCGGCGAGCCCGGCGGCGCCCTCCTCGAGTCCGCCGCCGGAGGCGCATCCGGACTCGGACGCGAAGCCGGACTCCGGCTCCGGCGGGAACGTGAAGAGCTACGCCGTGGACGGCGGCCGGGTCGCCTTCGACCTCGGGGAGACCTCGGCCGAACTGGTCTCCGCGACGCCCGCCGCCGGCTGGCAGATGCAGGTCTGGAAGCAGACGACCTGGATCCGGGTGACCTTCACCCGGGACGGCCGCGAGTTGTCGGTCTTCTGCGTGTGGCACGACACCGCGCCCCGCGTGGAGATGGACGACCGCACGGTCTGACGCCCCCGGCGGACGACGGATCAGCGGAAGACGGACGCGGGCGGGGCCGGTGACGGCTTGGCGCTCGCGTCGGTGACCGGGGCCGCTCCCCCGGCGAAGTCGGCGAGGGCCCGCCCGTGTTCGACCCGCCCCGGGTGCGGGTCGGTGGCGACCCTGCGGGTCAGTTCGGCGACCGGGAGCTCCCGGTCGGAGGCGAGCAGGACCGCGTTGCCGAAGCGGCGGCCGCGCAGCACGGTCGGGTCGGCGGTCAGGGCCAGTTCGGGGAAGACGGCGGCGGCCGTGGCGATCTGGCCGCGCAGATGGGCCAGCGGCGGGCCGTCGGCCAGGTTCGCCGCGTAGAGGCCGCCGGGCTGCAGCGCCCGCCGCACCTCGGCGAGGAACTCGGTGCTGGTCAGATGGGCGGGGGTACGGGCTCCGCCGAACACGTCCGCGATGATCAGGTCCGCCCAGCCGTCCTGGACCTTGGCGAGGCCGGCGCGGGCGTCGGCGGTCCGGACCCGTACGCGGGCGCCGGGGTCGAGCGGCAGCTCCCGGCGGACGAACCGGACCAGGGGCCCGTCGAGCTCCACGACCTGCTGCGTGGAGCGGGGCCGGGTGGCGGCGACGTACCGGGCGAGGGTGAGGGCGCCGCCGCCGAGGTGCACGGCCTGGAGCGGGCGGTTCGGCGGGGCGGCGAGGTCCACGGCGTGGCCGAGGCGCCGCTGGTACTCGAAGGAGAGGTGTGCCGGGTCGTCCAGGTCGACGTGCGACTGCGGGGCGCCGTCGAGGAGCAGCGTCCAGGCGCGCGGGCGCTCCCGGTCGGGTACGAGTTCGGCGAGGCCGCCGTCGACGGTCTCGGTGAGGGGGGTCGCCGCCCGGTCGCGCTGCTTGTTCCTGGCCATCGGTCCATTATCGGACGATCGGACCGCGACCGGCGTGCCCGGGGCCGCCGGGCAGGACCCGGGGGCTCAGCGACAGCCGTCGGCGGCCTCGATGAGCCGGGCCGCCTCGCCGAGCGCCCGGCGCAGGACGACGGGGTCGGTGACCGGGTCGGTGTCGCCGTCGCCGGGGGGCAGCAGCCAGCCGGCCGGGCGGGGGGCGCCCCCGGCCGGTTCCGGCAGCTCCGGCAGCTCGGGGAGGCGCAGGCCGCGCCCCGAGGTGCGCGTACAGGCGCTGCCCGGCATGTCCCAGCCGGCGGCGGTGCCGGGCGGCACCAGGAAGCCCAGGGTGTCGCAGGTGCCGTCGTGCACCACCGGGCCGACGGCGGGGGCTCCCGCGCGGCGCAGGATGTCGACGGCCTCCAGTCCCTGGCGGACCGGCACGGTGACCAGGTCCCAGGCCTCGGCGGCGGACTCGGCCCCGGCGGTGCCCGGGGCGGGCGCGGGCCGAGCGGCCGACTGCGCACCGATCTCCGACATGAAACCCCTCCTCGCTCCATGAGGAGACACGTTTCGTCTCTCCTTACGGTTCAACGCCCGCACGCGTCAACGGCTACGGCGGTTTCCCGCCGCAAAGGATGGCAGTTCATGGCAGATCGCGGGCGAGATATCCGGTTTGTGGCCAAACCCCGTGTAGGCATCCGGTCACAGCGGGTACGTTTCTGCCGCCGGACCACCCGGCGGCACCAGGAGAGGGCTCGGCCATGGCGATGTCACGGGCAGTTCCCAACCTCGCCTTCCGCAGGCTCCGCGGGCAGCAGTCGCCGGCGGAGTTCGCCGCGGTCGTCCGCCGGGCGGCGCGGGAGATCGGCGAACGGGTCGCGTGCGACGCCCGCTACATCGGGCGCGTGGAGGCGGGCGAGATCCGCTGCCCGAACTACGCGTACGAGCGGGTCTTCCTGCACATGTTCCCCGGACTCGGCCTCTCCGACCTGGGGTTCTCCGCACGGGAGGCGGTGCGCGGCCGGCGGCGGACCGTCCCGGCCGGGGCGTCGTCCCCCGCCGCCTCCACGACCCGGAACGATGAGGAGAGCGACGTGCTGCGCCGCGCATTCGTGACGAGCGGCTCCGCCGCCCTGGCGGCCGCCTCGCTGGGACTCGGCGGCCCCGCCGTCGCGATCATCCCCAGCCCCCGCGGGACCCACCGGATCGGCGAGACCGAGGTGCGGGCCGTCGAGGACGCCGTGCGGCAGATCCGGCTGCTCGACGACCGGCATGGCGCCGACGGGCTCTACAAGGTCGCCGCCCAGCCGCTCCGTACCGCGTACGCGCTGCTCGACGCCGGCACCACGGCCCGCCGTTCCACCGGGGACCGGCTGCACGCGGGCGCGGGCGAACTCTCCCTCTCCGTCGGCTGGCTGGCCCACGACTCGGGGCGGCACGAGGACGCGCGCTCGCACTACGCGGAGGCCCTGGCCACCGCGCGCGTGGCGGGGAGTTCCGGGAACGCGGCCCTGGAGGCGCACGCCTTCTGCAACACCTCGTTCCTGGCCCGGGACACCGGCCGCCACCGGGAGGCGGTCCGGGCGGCGCAGGCCGGGCTGCGGGCCGCGCGGCCCCTGGGGTCGGCCCGGCTGCTCTCGCTGCTCTCGCTGCGGGAGGCGTGCGCGTGGGCGGGGCTCGGCGACCGGTCCGCCTGCGAGCGGGCCCTCGGCCGCGCCCACGCCTTCTTCGAGCGCGGTCCGGGCGACGACGACCCCGAGTGGATGTCCTTCTTCGGCGAGCCGGAGCGGGAGGCGCAGGAGGCCCAGTGCTGGGCGGTGCTCGGCGACCGGGGCCGGGCCGCCCGCCACGCCCACCGGGCCGTGGTCCTGCAGAACCCGCACTTCGCCCGGAACCTCGCGCTCTACCGCGCCCAGCTCGCCAGGGACCTGGCGCACGCGGGCCGTCCGGACGAGGCGGAGGCGGAGGCGCGGCGGGTGGTGGACTCCCTCGACGGCATCGCCTCGGCCCGCGTCCGCGAACTCCTCGCGGAGACGGGGCGGGTGCTGGCGGCCACCCGTTGAGGTACGGGAGTCACTGCTCCAGGTGCCCGGTGTCGTTCCAGCGCTCGATCGCCGGGGCGTCGTACGCCCATCCCAGGACCGAGAGGCTCGTCGGGTCGAGGCGGATGCGGGCGGCGAAGGAGACGTCCTCGCCGAGCCAGCGGGCGCCGATGGAGCGCAGGATGTGCCCATGGGCGAAGACCAGGACGTCGCGGTCGGCGGAGCGGGCCCACTCCACGACCTCGTCGGCGCGGTCCGACAACTGGGCCAGGGTCTCGCCCTCCGGGACGCCGTCACGCCAGATGAACCAGTCGGCCTGCCGCTCCTTGATCTGGGGCGGGGTGAGGCCCTCGTACGCCCCGTAGTCCCACTCCATCAGGGCGTCCCAGGGCTCGGCCCGGTCGCCGAAGCCGGCGAGGGCGCAGGTCTCGCTCGCCCGGACCAGGGGGCTGGTGCGCACCTCCACGCCGGGCAGGCCCTGCCAGGGGCCGCGGTGCAGGCGCTCGCCGAGCAGCTTCGCGCCGCGCCGCCCCTCTTCGAGCAGCGGTATGTCGGTCCTGCCGGTGTGCCGGCCGAGGAGCGACCACTCGGTCTGACCGTGCCGGGCGAGCAGGATGCGCGGTGCCATGGGAGGGCTCTCCAGAGTGTCGCGGTGCGGACGTGCTCCTTCCATCATCGCCCACCCGAATCCGGGGCGACACGCGGGCAACCTCCGGGTGCCGCCCGGCGTCCCCTCCCCCGGGCCGTACGTCTGCGGGAGGGACCTTGTCCATGCGCGAGCCACGCTGGTGGGCCGAGCTGTCGCTGATCGGCGTCGTGTACGCGGCCTACACCGGCGGGCGGCTGCTCGTGCGGGGCGACGAGGCCTCGGCCGTCGGCCACGGCCTGGCGGTCCTGCGCCTGGAGGGGCTGCTGGGGATCGACGCCGAGCGCCCCCTGAACCGGCTGTTCACGGACGTCCCCGCGCTCGGGGTCCCGGCGGACTTCGCGTACGCCTCGCTGCACTACCTCGTCACCCCGGCGGTCCTGGTGTGGCTGTTCCGGCGGCGGTCCGCGCACTACCGGGCGGCCCGCGCGTGGCTGATGGCCGCCACCCTGCTCGGGCTCGTCGGCTTCACGCTGCTGCCGACCTGCCCGCCCCGGCTGCTCGACGCGGCGCACGGATTCACCGACACGATGGCCCACTTCAGCGCGTACGGCTGGTGGGGCGGCGAGGCCAGCGCGCCGCGCGGACTGGGCGGGATGACCAACCAGTACGCGGCGATGCCCAGTCTGCACGTGGGGTGGGCGCTGTGGTGCGGGGTGATGCTGTGGCGGTACGGGCGGACTCCGGTCACGAAGGCGCTCGGGGTGGCGTATCCGCTGCTCACGACGGTGGTGGTGATGGGGACGGCCAACCACTACCTGCTCGACGCGGTCGCGGGGGCGGCGGTGATGGGGGCCGGGTTCCTGCTCGCGCCGCGCGCGCTGCGGGTGGTCGACCGCCTGCGCGCGACGACGGCCCGGACCGCGGGAACGGGGGAAGCCCCTCCGGTTGTCAGTGGGGGATGCGAGACTTTCGCGGGTGAGCACATCCCCGGACAGCGGTCCGCCGCGACCGCCGCAGACGACACGTCGACACCTGCTCGCTGAGCTGCGCGGACCGGGGGTCGCACCGCGTCCGCTGGACGCGCGGGCGCTCGCGGCGCTCGCGGCCAACCCCGGCTGCCGGCGCCGGGCCCTGCTCGACGGCGCCGGGGTCGACAAGTCCGCGCTCGCCGCGAAGCTCGGCTCCCCGGCCCCCTTCGGGCAGTCGCAGTTCGCGATCGTGCGGGGCAACTCCTTCGAGGCGAAGGTGAAGGCGGACGGCGGCCGCGAACTGCTGCGGCTGCTCGGGGTGGAGGAGCCCGGCGGGGTGGCCGTGCCCGAGCTGACGGCGGCCGGTCCCGAGGGGCGGGTGGCGCGCACGGCGCTCGCGCTGCGGGAGGCGACCGGGTCCGGCGGGTGGACGCTGCTCGACCATCCGCTGCTCGCCCTGGAGGTGGCGGGCTCGCCGGTCTACCTGGAGCCGGACGCGGTGGTGGTGCGGCCCGACGGCGGGTGGACGGTGGTCGAGATCAAGTCCTTCCCGACGGTCGACGGTTCGGCCGACGCGGCGAAGGTGGGCGCGGCGGCCCGCCAGGCCGCCGTGTACGTGCTGGCGCTCGAACGGGTGGCGGCGGTCACGGAGGGCGCGCGGGTGGCGCACTCGGTGCTCCTCGTCTGCCCGAAGGACTTCTCGAACGTGCCGACGGCCTCGGTCGTCGACGTGCGCAAGCAGCGGGCGGTGACCCGGCGTCAGCTCGGCCGGCTCACCCGGATCGACGAGATCGCGGAGGCCCTGCCGGAGGGCGTCAGCTTCGACGTGGCCGAGCGCTCGCCGGAGGAGCTGACGGCCTCCGTGGAGTCCGTGCCCCACCAGTACGCGCCGGAGTGCCTGGCCGCCTGTGAGCTGGCCTTCCACTGCCGGGCGCGGTCGCGGGAGACGGGCGCGGTGGAGACCCTGGGCCGTTCGGTACGGGGTGAGCTGGGCGGCCTGACGACGGTCGGCGCGGTCCTGGCGGCGGCGCGCGGCGAGGCGGGCGACCCGGACGACCCGGCGGTGGCGGCCCTGCGGCGGGCGCGGGCGCTGCGCGAGGAGGCGCTGGCCTCGGCCCCCGCCCGCACTCCCCGGGAGCACGTCGCATGCCCCTGCTGACGTCCCTTTCCCGCACCCCGCCCCGGGAGGGCCTCGCATGTCGCTGATCTCCACGCTGGCCCGGATGGAGGCCGTCGAGTCGGGCCGGGCGCAGCCGCTCGCCACCGTGCGGCACCGGCGCGTGTCCGAACGGCCGCTCGTCCTGGTGCCGTTGACCACCGCCGGTGAGGCGGGCGCCCCGCTGGGCGCGCTCGTCGGCACCGACCGCGAGGAGCCGCGGCTCCTGGTGGTGCCCCAGCCGCGCGACCGGGACCTGCGGTTCGCGTTCCTCGCGGACCTGGCCGAGGAGGTCCTGCCGTACGTCGACGCGTTCACGGACGTCGTCGAGCTGGTCGAGCGCAACGAGACGGACGCCGAGACCGGCAAGAAGGTGCGGGTCGAGGTCGAACTGTGCGCGGACGCTCCGCAGTTGATCGTGCCGAGTCGGGCGGGCGTCGAGTACGTACGGCTGCTCGGGCGGTCCACGCGGTTCCGGCGGACGGCCGAGCAGGACCCGGAGACGCCGTTCCCCGCGCCGCCCCGGGTGCCGCTGCTCGGGCGCTGGCTGACGCACTTCGGGGAGCGGGCCCGGGTGCCCGGCTCCTCGCTGCTGCTCGCGGCGACGGACCTGCTCAACCGGCACTGGGCGACCGGCCAGTCCTCCCTGGAGGACCAGCACCTGGGCGCGTTGCTCGCCTGGATCGACCCGGCGGACGGGGTGCCGGGCCGGGAGGGGGCGCTGCGGGCCGAGGCGGGCCGGGACGAGCGGGGGCAGCTCTTCTGCCCGCCCGCCGGGCCCGCCACGGACCCGGCCTTCGACAACCGGCTGCTCGCGCCCGCGATCGAGCGGTACGACCGGGCCCGGCAGGCGTCCGGCGCGGCCGAGGACGCCGAGGCGGCAGACCGGGCCCTCGGCGAACTGCACGCGGCCGAGCGGGAGGTGCGCCGGCTCGTCGTGTCCCAGCTCGAGCCGACGTGGGACGCGGTGTGGCGGGCGATCGGCCTGCTGCGGGAGCTGCCGGAGGGGGCCAGGGTCGGGGACCGCTGGACCCGGGACCGCTGGTCCTTCACCGCCCACCGGGACCGGGTCGCGGCGGGCGAGCCGCCGCAGCCGCGCCGGGACGACGCGGTGACGGCGGCGCAGAAGCTCGCGGCCCGCGAGCAGGCGCAGGGCCAACTGGAGGCGCAGGAGGCCCTGGACGACCCGCTGGTCCTGGCGGGGCGGCGGCTCGCGGGCGAGGCGTTCGCGGCGGAGGTGGTGGAGGTGACGATGGCGTGGACGGAGTCGAAGCGGCCCGCGCCCCGGCCGCTGCTCACGGTCCGCACGGACGACCGGCCGCACCTGGACGCGCGGGTGCGGGTGTACCGCTCGCTCGACGGGAAGCCGCAGGCGGCGGAGTTCGTGCGGTACGAGGAGGACGGCTCGCTGGTGCTCCGGGTCCTGGACCGGATGGGCCGGTCGAAGGAACCGGCGGAGGGTTCGGTGCCGGAGAAGGGCGAGCGGATCGCCTGGACGCTCTTCGAGCACGACCAGCGGGGCGGCCCGAAGCTGCCGGACCCGGAGGAGACCCCCTGGACGCACGGCGGCCCGCCCCGGGCGGACGCCGTGGAACTGCCCGACCCCGTGACCCCCGAGGACGTCCTGTGACCGTGCTCGCCCCGATGACCCCCGAGGACGCGTCGTGACCGTGTCCGCCCCCGTGACCCCCGAGGACGTGCCGTGACCGTGTTCGACCCCTCCGCCGAGGCCGGGCGCGCGACGGCCGCGATCCTGGCGGACACCCTGCACGGCTCGTCGCGGGGCGTGGTCGTGGACTCCCCGCCGGGCGCGGGCAAGTCGACGCTCGTCGTGCGGGCCGCCCTCGAACTGGCCGCGGCCGGACGCCCCCTGATGGTGGTCGCGCAGACGAACGCGCAGGTGGACGACCTGGTGCTGCGGCTCGCCGAGAAGGAGCCGGACCTGGAGGTGGGCCGGCTGCACTCCAGCGACTCCGACCCGTACGACAAGGCGCTCGACGACCTGGAGAACGTACGGAAGTCGGCGAAGGCGGGCGATCTGGCCGGGCTGCCGGTGGTGCTCTCGACGGCCGCCAAGTGGGGGCACGTGAAGAACGTCGAGCCGTGGGCGCACGCGATCGTCGACGAGGCGTACCAGATGCGCTCCGACGCGCTGCTCGCGGTGGCCGGGCTCTTCGAGCGGGCGCTGTTCGTGGGCGACCCGGGGCAACTGGACCCGTTCTCGGTGGTGGGCGCGGAGCAGTGGGCGGGGCTGACGTACGACCCGTCGGCGAGCGCGGTCTCCACCCTGCTCGCGCACAACCCGGAGCTGCCGCAGCACCGGCTTCCGGTGTCGTGGCGGCTGCCCGCGTCGGCGGCGCCGCTGGTGTCGGACGCGTTCTACCCGTACACGCCGTTCCGCAGCGGCACCGGGCACGGGGACCGGAAGCTGTCCTTCGGGGTGCCGTCGGACGGCTCGGGCCCGGACCGGGTCCTGGACGAGGCGGCCGAGTCGGGCTGGGGCCTGCTCGAACTCCCGGCCCGGCACACCCCGCGCACCGACCCGGAGGCGGTGGGCGCGATCGCCCTGGTGGTGCGGCGGCTCCTGGACCGGGGCGGGGTCGCGGTCTCGGAGCGCGCGGAGGCCCCCGTGCCCCTGACGCCCGACCGGATCGCGGTCGGCACCGCCCACCGCGACCAGGCGGCGGCGGTCCGGGCGGCGCTCGCGGACCTCGGCGTGTCCGGGGTGACGGTGGACACCGCGAACCGGCTCCAGGGGCGCGAGTACGACGTGACGGTGGTCCTCCACCCGTTGTCCGGCCGCCCGGACGCGACCGCCTTCCACCTGGAGACGGGCCGGCTGTGCGTGCTGGCCTCCCGGCACCGGCACGCGTGCGTGGTGGTGTGCCGCGCGGGCGTGGCGGACCTCCTCGACGAGCACCCGTCGACGGAACCGGTCCGGCTCGGCGTGGCGGTCTCGTTCCCCGACGGCTGGGAGGCGAACCACGCGGTCCTCTCCCACCTGGAGGAACACCGGGTGGTCTGGTCTCCGTGAGGCCGGGGGCGCGCGGCCGGACGTTCGCGCTCTTGCGGGGCGCGGGACAATGGATGACGGCCCGGGTTTCCGGGCCGTGCGTGTGAAGAGCCGTGTCCGTGCGAAGTCTGTGCGAAGAGGAGAACGACGATGGCGGAATCCGCGGAGCGGAGCGGGCAGCGCAGGCTTCGGCCGGCGCCGCTGATCTTCGAGCCTGCCGAGGCGTCCGCCGATCCGGAGCACTTCTTCGACCTGGAGTCGTTGGAGGACCCCCGGGAGCTGCTGTCCCGGGCGACGGAGCTGACGCTCGCCTTCCGGGCGGCGACGGACCGGGCGATCGAGTTCCAGGCGATCGCGGCGGCGCAGTTGGCCGATCCGCGCCGGTTCGACCGGCTCACGGTGGCCGACGTCGCCGAGCGGGCCCAGTGGACCGAGGACTACGCCCGCAAGATGATCGAGTTCGGCCGCGGCCTCATCCGGACGGACGGGCGACCCGCGGAGGACTGATCCGGACCCCGGACCGGGGGCCGGAGCCCAGGGGTCCGCGGCCCGGAGCGCGTACGGGCTCAGGGGCGCGAGGGCGTCGCCCTGGAGCGCGGGGGCGCGACACGGGGGCGCGCGTGGCCGGAGGCGCGCGGAGTGACTGAAAAACCACCCCTGGCATATGCCGAGGGCGCACGATACTCCTCCCCCGCCCTTCCTGTCCGGCTTTCCGGAAACCCTGGGAAACCGTCCCGTCACTCCCGGTACATCTGGACGCATGACGACGTGGCTGCGCGAAGAGACCCCGCACGACGTGTTCCGCTTCCTCCGGGAGGGTGACGAGGGGCGGCACCAGACGGCCCGGGTGACCGCCGACGGGGCCACCTGGCTGGCCTCGGCCGCCGGCGGGCGGGGGTCCGCGCTCACCCGCTGGGAGGCCCGGCCGGCCTCGCCCGCGGCGCTGCCCTGCGGGACGGTCTTCGACGTCGTCAACGTGGACCCGGTCTTCGGGCGCCGGATGCTGGACAAGCTGTGGACGGAGGGCCCGGGGTCGGGGCCCGTCGCGGTCCACCGGGGCCGGACCCTGCTGTTCGCCGCGCCCGGCACGGCCCAGCGGCTGCCCGCCCTGCTCGACTGGGAGGAGTGGGGCGAGGAGGTGCCCCGGCCGCTCTGTCACGGGCTCGGGGACGCGGTGACCGTGCCGCCGCTCGCGCCCTCCGGCTCCGCCGGGCCCCGCTGGCTGGTGGCCCCCGACACCCGCCACCCGTGGCTGCCCGGCCCCGAGGTCGTGCTCTGGGCCTGCGTGCGGGCCGTCCGGGCGGCTTCCGCCGCCGACGTGCGGGTATCGATTTTTCCTCCCGCCGATCCGGGTGCTAATGTCTACGACGTCAGCAGGCGCCGCTAGCTCAGTTGGTTAGAGCAGCTGACTCTTAATCAGCGGGTCCGGGGTTCGAGTCCCTGGCGGCGCACCGACGGAAGAAGCCCCTCGCGGAAGCGAGGGGCTTCTTCGTGCGCCTGGAGCTTCTCCGTGTGCCCGGGGCCTCTCCGTGCTCCGGGAGCGGGGGCTCAGCGGGGGCTCAGTCGCCTCCCGTCGGGGTCACCCTGACCGTCCAGACGTCCGACCCCGACCGGTCCATGACCTCGATCCGGACGCCGGTCCCGGGCACGGTGAAGGTCTCGCCCTCCTCCAGCGGCGCGTCCGCCAGCGGCGGGTAGACCGAGCGCTCCCAGCAGGCCTCGGTGCGCGGGTGCGCGTCCACGACCTCGACCGGGCCGTCCCCGGAGGCCGTACCCCCGCGCACCCGGTAGACGAGCACGCCCTCCGTGCAGGTCTCGGCGTTGTTCCCGGCGTCGCTCCTGGCCTCGATCGCGAGCACGCTGTCGGGGCCGGTGCGGACGACCGCGAGCCGGGTGCCGAGCGTGCCGCCGTCCCCGGCCGGGGCGTCGGTCGGCTCCAGGGCAACCACCCGGGACGCCGGGCCCTGGACGCAGGTCACCTGCGCGCGGGAGAGCCAGCCGAGCTTCCACTTGTGCCAGGCGAAGAGGTCCGGGGAGAGCCCGAACTGGCTCCCCATGACGTCCCAGTCGCCCACGTGGGTGTCCCAGTCGCCCTTGCCGTCCTCCGGCCGGTGGTAGAGGTCCGGCAGGTCGAAGACGTGGCCGGTCTCGTGGGCCAGGACGTTCCGGTCGGGCGGGTGCCGCTCGAAGACCGTGACGACCCGCGCGATCTCGGTGCCGTCGACCTCCAGCGGGCGGTCCAGGTTGACGACCTTGGTCGCGTCGGAGTCCACGCCCGGCGCGTCCGGGTCCGCGACCAGGTACACGACGTCGTACCGGGAGAAGTCGACGTCCGCGTCGGCGGCGGCGACCGCGTCGCGGAGGTACTCGGCCCGCTTCCCGGCGTCCCAGTCCCGCCGTATGGCGTACGCGCTCGACTCGCGCGGCATCGGGGTCCACGTCGTGCGGGCGTGCGGGGTCAGGGTGAAGCGCCCGTAGGAGGCGCGCTCGAAGAACTCGCCGGTGCCGGGGAAGTGGTCGGCCGCGAGTTCGGCCGGCGAGGTGAGCGGCTCGGAGTCCGGGAACGACAGGAAGATCATGACCGCGTCGAGGTTCCGGTCCGGGCGCGGGTACGAGCCGTTCCAGGTGTCGAGCCCGAGCGAGTGGTGGGCCTGGGTGCGGGGCAGGGCGCAGGGGTTCGCGGCGGGCACGCCGACGGCGGGTCCCGCGACGAGCCCGGTGGCGGCCAGGGCGGCGAGGGAGGTGAAGGCGGCCGCGCCGGCGCGCAGCCGCGGGCGCCGCTCCCCTCCCCCGGGTGGCTGCTGACCCCTCACATCGACCTCCGGATCACGAAAGCGGGACACCCCACCCACCTTGTGACGATTTGCTGACCTTCGCACTTTTCGACTGCCCCGGTCGGGTGAGTGCGCGACGCCGTGTCGACGCGACACGCACACGAATGCACTCACGGAAAGTCACCATCGATCACCTCTCCATCGACCCTTGTCAGAGCCGGGCAGAAACGATCGGGCGGGGTGCTCCGGTGGGGATCCTCACAGCGCCGGACGGTCCCCGACGGCACCCCGGAGCTGGAACGGCCGACCGGCCTGGCCCTATGATCGGCTCACTCTTCCTCGGCCGACCGTCCCGTCCCCGTGCGACCGGCCCGACCGCACTACGGGAGCCAGCGGTGAGCGGAACCCCCGAAGGACCGGTGCATCCGGCGCCGGCGGAGACACGGACGGCCGAGCCCGCCCTCACGGAGCGTCACGACGGGCGCCGGGAGGCCGAACTCCGCGACTACCGCGCCGCCTTCCGGGTCGCCCGGCTCGCCATGGCCCTCGTCGACCCGGACGGCCTGGTCGTCGCTGCCAACGACTCCCTCGGCGACCTCCTCGGCACCGCGCCCGGGGCGCTGCGCGAACAGGCCGCCGCCGACCTGGTCGACCTCGCCTCCGACGGGCACGCCCGGCGGGCGTACCGGGAGGTGCTCGGCGGGCGCCGCTCCCGCTTCCGCTGCACCCGCCGCCTCAAGCACCCCGACGGGCGCTCGCTGTGGGCGGAGGTCACCGTCGCCCCCGTGCCCGGCAGCCGGCGGGTCCTGCTGTCGGTCGCGGACATCAGCGACCGGCGCGAACTCCAGGCGCGCCTGCGCCACCTCCAGATGCACGACCCGGTGACCCGGCTGCCCAACCGCACGCTCTTCTTCGAGCGCCTCTCGGCCGCCCTGGAGGCCGGCCGGCAGGAGACCGGGGCACCGCACGCGTCCCATGAACCACACGAGTCGTACGAGTCGTACGGGTATGGCAGAACAGGGCGGATCGGCCTCTGCTACCTCGACCTCGACGGCTTCAAGGCGGTCAACGACACCCTCGGCCACCGGGTCGGGGACCTGCTCCTGGCCGCCGTCGCCGGGCGGTTGACCGAGTGCGCGGACGGCGACGGCCGCACCCGCGGCGGCGGCCACCTCGTGGCGCGGCTCGGCGGGGACGAGTTCGCCATCCTGGTCGAGGACTCCACCGGCACCGAGCAGGTGGCCGACCTGGCGCGCTCGGTGCTCGACGCGCTCCAGGAGCCCTTCGACCTGGCCGGGCAGCGGCTCTCGGTCTCCGCCTCCATCGGCGTGGTCGAGCGCGCCGGACGGGGGACGACGGCGACGGCCCTGATGCAGGCCGCCGACACCACGCTGTACTGGGCGAAGGCGGACGGCAAGGCCCGCTGGACCCTCTTCGACCCCGAGCGCAACGCCCACCGGATGACCCGGCAGGCGCTCTCCTCCACCCTGCGGCCGGCCGTGGAGGGCGGGGAGTTCGCCCTGGAGTACCAGCCGCTCGTGGACCTGGCCGACGGGGCCGTGCGCGGGGTGGAGGCGCTGGTGCGCTGGCACCACCCGCAGTTCGGCCCGCTCGCGCCGAATCGGTTCATCGGGATCGCCGAGGAGGACGGCTCCATCGTGGAGCTGGGCCGCTGGATCCTGCGCACCGCCTGCCACCAGGCCCGGCAGTGGCAGAAGGACCACCCGCGCGAGCGCCCGCTCTTCGTGAGCGTCAACGTGGCGGTCCGGCAGGTCTGGGACTCCGACCTGGTCGCGGACGTGGCCGGGATCCTGGCGGAGACCGGGCTCGCCCCGCACCTGCTCCAGCTCGAACTGACCGAGTCCGCCGTGATGGGCTCGGCCGGACGGCCGCTCCAGGCGCTCCAGGCGCTGAGCGACATGGGGGTGCGGATCGCGATCGACGACTTCGGCACCGGCTACTCGAACCTCGCCTACCTGAGCCGGCTCCCGGTCTCCGTGCTCAAGCTGGACGGCTCCTTCGTGCGCGGCTTCCAGGACGAGGAGCACGCCAACCCGGCCGACGAGCTGATCGTCGAGGCGCTCGTCCAGCTCGCGCACCGGCTCGGGCTCACGGTCACCGCCGAGTGCGTCGAGACCGCCGGGCAGGCCGGGCGGCTGCGGCGGATCGGCTGCGACACGGGGCAGGGCTGGCTGTACTCGCGGGCGGTGGCCCCGGAGCGGATCGCGGAGCTGATCGGGACGGAGCCGCTGTCGGTCTGAGCCGGGCGCGAAGCCGTACGCCCCCGCATGGAACTGCCCCCGGCCGGAGGGACATTCCGGGCGGGGGCAGCGGTCATGAGGGGTTCGGCGGGTCGGTCACTCAGCAGGCGCCGAGGTCCTGCCAGACGCCCCACTCACCCGTGGTGCCGGGGGTCTCGTTCTGGGTCCACCACTTGGCCTTGTACTTGCGGCCGTTGTGGGAGACCTGGTTGCCCGCGTTGTAGACCGTGCCGGCCACGTACGCCGGGACCGTGCCGCAGCCGGTGGTCGGCGGCGTCGTCGGAGGAGTCGTCGGGGGCGTGGTGGGCGGGGTGGTCGGCGGCGTCGTGGGAGGCGTCGTCGGCGGGGTGGTGGGCGGCGTGGTGGGCGAGCCGAGCGCGGTGTTGATCTGCTTCAGCAGGGTCGCGTTCTCGTCCAGGCCGAGCAGGGAGTACATCATCGCGCCGGCCAGGCCGCGCTGCTTGCCGTAGTCCACGCGGGCCTGGATGGACTTCTGGTTGAGGCCGGTGAAGAACTCGCCGTCCTTGTAGAAGTACGAGGACTTCGACTGGTCGTCCCAGAAGGTGGTCGACGGGTTGTCGACGATGCCGCCGAGCTCCTTGTAGTGCGCGATGCCGGCCTGCTGGCTGAGCGGGCGGACGTTGGAGCCGCCGGTGGCGGTCTGCGCGAGGCCGTTGGTGGTCCCGGCCGGGACGCCCTTCCAGCCGCGGTAGTAGAACTCGTAGCCCAGGGTCAGCTTGTTGGCGGGGAAGCCGCCCGTGATCCCGTAGGTCGGGTTGCCGTCGATCCAGGAGTCGATGGCGGAGTCGATCGTGTACTTCTCGGTGCCCGGCGCGATCACGTCGGTCGGGTCGTTCGGGGAGGGGTACAGCGGGGACTGGTGGTACGTCGGCCCGTCGCCGTCCCAGGCGCCGTGCATGTCGTACGTCATGATGTTCGCGTAGTCGAGGTACGCGCCGATCTTGTCCGTCTCGATGTACTTGATCTTGTCCTGGCCGGCCGGGAGGGCCGCGGTCAGGAGGTACTTCTTGCCGCCGTTGGCCGCGCCGTACTCGTCGAGCTGCTTGCGGAACTCGGCGAGCAGGAGGGTGAAGTTCTGCTTGTCCTCGGGGCCGTAGTGGTTGCCCAGGTGGCCGCCGGAGGAGCCCGGGTACTCCCAGTCGATGTCGATGCCGTCGAAGATGCCGGCCGCCGTGCCCGGACCGCCGTAGCCGCCCTCGACCGGCAGGTTGCCCTTGAGGTACTGGTCGATGCAGGAGGAGACGAGCTTCTTGCGGCTCGCGTCCGTCTTGGCCGCGTCGTGGAAGTACTTGGAGTAGGTCCAGCCGCCGAGCGAGATGTTGATCTTCAGGTGGGGGTACTTCGCCTTCAGTTCCTTGAACTGGTTGAAGACGCCCACGATCGGCTGGTCCCACTTGTCGGCGACGCCGTCGACGCTGTCCGCCGCGCTGAAGGACTTCTGGTAGTCGGCGTACGAGTCGCCCGCACCGTCACCCGCGTTGGGGTTGTTGTCGTCACCCGCGGCCTTATTGGCCTGGAAACAGGTGAGGTTGGTGGGGTGGATGTTGCCGAACGAGTAGTTCAGGACGTCGAGCTGGCCCGCGATGCCCCGGGTGTCGAGGTGCTTGGGGTAGAACGCGTTGCCGTACACGCTCCACTGGTCGTAGTACGCGATGCGCACGTTGCCCGCGGAGGCAGTGGTCGACGAGGGGGCCGCCTGGGCGGAGCCGAGTCCGGCGGTCGCGGCGAGCGCGCCGGCGGCGAGGGCCGAACTCAGGAGCGCGGCGATCAATGACTTACGGGGGTGCACGTGCGGCCTCCGGATGGGGAGTACTGGGTGGTGCCGTACAGGAGCTGGAGCAGTGATAACCGCCGCGTGAACGGTGAGTCAATGGTCTGAACCAGATTGAGGACTAGACCAATTGACGGAAGAAAGCCCTTGTCAGAGGCGTGCAGCACAAAACGGAACCGCTCGCCACCATCGGTGACGAGCGGTTTAAGGTTCGCTTAGGGAAGGTCCGGGGGTCGTTCGACGCCGAACCAGCCGACCTCGGAAATCCGGGTTTTACCCGGCGGCCTCCGGCCCGGAACGGAGGCGCGGGGCCTTCCGGAGACCAGGACCTCCCGGAAGCGCGGGCTACTCGGCGAGCTCCGGCAGGTCGTACGCGTCGGCGATGAGCGCGTAGCTGCGCAGCCGCGCCTCCCCGCCGTGCGCGTTGGCCGTGATCATCAGTTCGTCGGCGCCCGTCCGCTTGCGCAGGTCGTCCAGGCCCGTGCGGACCTCGTCCGGGGTGCCGTACACGACGTTCGCGAGCCAGCCGTCCACGAACTCCCGCTCGGCGGGGCTGAAGGAGTACGCCTCCGCCTCCTCCGGCGTCGGCACCAGGCCGGGCCTGCCGGTGCGCAGCCGCAGCATCGCGAGGGCCCCGGAGAGGACCTGGCGGTGGGCCTGCGCCGCCTCGTCGGCGGCGAGCGCCGAGACGCCGATCAGCGCGTACGGGGCGTCGAGCACCGCCGAGGGGCGGAAGGAGTCCCGGTAGAGGTCGAGCGCCGGGATCGTGTTCCGGGCCGAGAAGTGGTGCGCGAAGGCGAAGGGCAGTCCGAGCACGCCGGCGAGCCGGGCGCTGAAGCCGGAGGAGCCGAGCAGCCAGATCGGCGGGCGCCCCTCCGGCCCCTGCACCGGGCCGGGCACGGCGTGGATCCGGGCGTACGGGTGCCCGTCCGGGAAGTCGTCGTCCAGGAACCGGGTCAGCTCCGCGAGCTGCTCGGGGAAGTCGTCGGCGCCCTCGTTCAGCCGGTCGGTGCGGCGCAGGGCGGCGGCCGTGGCGCCGTCGGTGCCGGGGGCGCGCCCGAGGCCGAGGTCGACCCGGCCCGGAGCGAGTGCCTCCAGGGTGCCGAACTGCTCGGCGACGACGAGCGGGGCGTGGTTGGGCAGCATGACGCCGCCCGAGCCGAGCCGGATGCGCCGGGTGTGGGCGGCGAGGTGGGCGAGGATGACCGCCGGGGAGGAGGAGGCGACCCCGGGCATGGAGTGGTGCTCGGCCACCCAGTGCCGGTGGAAGCCGCGCCGCTCGGCGAGCCGGGACAGCTCGACGCTGGTGGCGAGGGCCTGGGACGCGGTCCGCCCGCTGCCGACGGTCACCAGGTCCAGTACGGACAGCGGTACGGGCGCGCTGCCCCGCGCCTCTCCTCGAATGGTGTCGGTCACCGTCGGGACCCTCCTCGGCACACGTGCGGATACATGGGGAGAAGAACAGGAGGGGGTCTCCGTTTATTCCGTACGCCCCTCCGCGCGCCCCTCGCGTACTCCGTCACGCGCCCCCACGGGATCCCGCCACCGGGTTTCCGAGCGTTATCGGCCACCGGAGAGGGGCGTTCCGGGTCCGCTTCCCCGCGGGAAATCCTCCGCCCCCGCAGGCCTCGCGCACGCGCGAGCGCGAGGCCGCACGCCCCTGACCTGAGGCTCTGCGGAACACGCATGACAGGGGCATATGCCGGAGTGCCGCGTCCCAGACGGGGGCCCGGATCCTCCGCATCATTCTCGCCAACAGCCGCCCCGTGGAGGGCCCTTGGCGGTTATCGTGGTACGAAAGCTTGCGGTCACAACCTGGTAGGGGGAAACCGTGGCGCTGAAGCCCGAGCCCACCGCGCCGTTCCACTCGGTGCAGTACGCCCTGCGCGTCCTGGAGACGGTCTCACGGCACGGCGGCGGAGTGACGGACGCCCAGATCGCCCGCGAGACCGGCCTCCCCGTCGCCCACCTCTCCTCGCTGCTCCTGATGCTCCGCCGCGAGGGGTACGTCGAGCAGGTCGCCGACGGCGCCTACGTGGTCGGGGACTCCCTGGTCCTCCTCGGCTCCGGCCTGACCCGCCGCGAGGCCCTGGAGGCCAAGCTCCAGGAGACCCTGACCGAGCTGCGCGACTCCGTCGGCGCGGCCGTCTACATCAGCCGGTACATCGACGGCGAGGTCAAGATCACCCAGTTCGCCGACGGCCCGCGCACGCCCAAGGTCAACGAGTGGGTGGACTTCCGCTCGGCGGCCCACGCCAGCGCCGTCGGCAAGTGCCTGCTCACCCAGCTCGACCAGAACGGGCGGCGGGACCACCTCTCCCGCCACAAGATCGCCCGGCTGACCTCGCGGACGATCACCAGCGAGCGGATCCTCTTCTCCAAGCTCGACAGCCAGCCGGCCACCGTCCCCGTGCTCGACCTCCAGGAGTACGCGGTGGGCACGGTCTGCGCCGCCGTGCCGCTGACGGCGGGCGCGGCCGTGGGCTGTCTGGCGCTCTCCCTGCCGATCGAGCACGCCCACCGGCTGCGCGCGGCGGCCGACACGCTCAACCGCAGGGCCGCCCCGGTGGTGCTCTCGCTGGCCATCTGATCACCGCTCCCGGGGGCGTCCGGCCCGCCGGCTCCGGGGCCGTCAGCGCGGCCGCCGGGCCGGTGGTCACGAGCACCCCGCGGGACCGGGTAGTATTTTCTCTGTCAGCACGCGCCGCTAGCTCAGTTGGTTAGAGCAGCTGACTCTTAATCAGCGGGTCCGGGGTTCGAGTCCCTGGCGGCGCACCGACGGAAGAAGCCCCTCGCGGAAGCGGGGGGCTTCTTCGTCGTGCCCGTGCGGACCGGACTAGGTCCGCCCGGGTGTCAGAACTTCACGTCCGAGCAGGCGTAGAAGGCGTTCGCGGTGTCCGCGACCGTCCACACCGCCAGGATGAGGTGGCGGCCCGTCTTGCCCGCCGGGAGGTTCCCGGAGTGCGAGAGGGTCGCCGGCGGCTGCTGGTTGTTGTAGGGGACGGTGAGGAACGGCTGGGGGTCGAGGGCCGCCCGGGTGAGCGGCTGGCTCGGGTTCCACCCGTTCTTGGTGATGTAGTACTTGAAGTCGGTGGTGCGGTGGCGGGCCGTGAACTGCCAGCGGAAGTTGTAGCTCTGCCCCGCCGTGACGCTCGTCGCCGGCCAGGTGCCGCCCCGGGGGTCGTCGAGCT
This sequence comes from Streptomyces sp. NPDC007872, assembly GCF_042868165.1. Classification (NCBI taxonomy): domain Bacteria; kingdom Bacillati; phylum Actinomycetota; class Actinomycetes; order Kitasatosporales; family Streptomycetaceae; genus Streptomyces; species Streptomyces sp. NPDC007872. The sequence goes on along the minus strand of NZ_JBIAEA010000002.1, from coordinate 160,108 downwards.
GGGCGAACGGGCCGTTGCCGCCGGCGCAGATCTTGCCGTCGGCGGGTCCGGCGGCCGGGAAGCCCTTGGGCCCCTCGACCGACTGCGGCTCCCACTGGATGTTGCCGCAGTTGGTCACGGTGCCGTTGGCACAGAGCTTCTGGCGGCTGATCGGCGAGTCGGTGTAGCCGTGGCTGCCGGCGCTGCCGGTGCCGAGGAGGGTGACGCCGGCGACGCCGAGCGCCACCACCGTCGCGCCTATCGATTTCTTGCGCATGCTGTCGCTCCAGGAAGAACGTGGGGGAGTTCCGTCGGGCCTTGCTGCACGCGTGCGGGTGGTGCGGGTCATGCGGGTGGTGCTGTTGTTTTCTTGTTCTTTGCCGTACCGCGGTGACGCATTTTGGTCTGGACCAAGTACCAAGGTATGGACCGAACTTGGCCCTGTCCATCCCCTCAGGCACCCTCGGCGGAAGATGCCCTTCCCGTGTAGAACGCCACCGTCAGGTCCTTGACCAGCGACTTGCGCTCGTAGTCGTCCAGTTCCACCAGACCACGACTGGTCAGCCGGTGGACCACGTCGTCCACCGCGTCCACGACCGACGTCAGGACGGTCTCCCGGTGCTTCGCGTCGAGCGCCGCGATCCGGCTGCGCCGCATCGCCGTCGCGACCTCGGGGGCGTACTCGATCCGCGTCGGCTGCGCCGAGAAGACGTCCAGGCCGACCGGCGCGCACTCCGCCGACAGCATCCGCGTCAGGGCCTCGCCGACCGCCTCCGCGTCCCGGAGCGTCGGGGCGTCCTCGTGGAACGCGTCCGCCGGGAGCTGCGAGAGCACCCGGGCCATCGCCGCCTCCACCTGCTCCCGCAGGTACTCCTCGTGGCCGTCCACCCCGAGCGACGCGCGGACCGTGTCCCGCACCCGCCAGACCACCAGGACGACCACGTCGAGCGCCGTGCCCTTCGCGTCCACGGCCGGCAGCGGCTCGCTGCGCCAGTGCCGGAGCCGCACGTCCACCCGGCGGCGCAGCAGCAGCGGGCTGACCCAGATCAGGCCGGTGCGGCGGACCGTGCCGCGGTAGTCCCCGAACAGCGTCAGGACCCAGGCGTGGCCGACCCGGCCGCGGCCGAGGCCGCCGAGCGTGAAGAGGACGGCCACGACCCCGAGGGCGAGCACGGCCCACTGGCCGAGGTGGACGCCGTGGTACGGGCGGACCGGCAGCCGCAGCATCCGCGCCGCCTCGTCGGGCACCGCGCCCGTCCACCACACGACCACCGCGCACCAGGCGATGGCCAGGGCCCCGGCGACCACCCCGACCCAGCCGGGCAGCACCGCGCCGGGACGCTCGACGAGCGCGGGGTCGGCGGTGGGGGCCGGACGGGCGGAGGGCGGCGGGGCCGCGTGCCTGGCCCTGCTCTTCGCCACCGTACGGGGGCGGGGCTCGGACGCCCGCTCGGTACGGCCCGGGGCCGGGGCCTTCGACGGGCCCGCGACGCCGGGGCCGCGGGTCTTCGACGGGGCGGTGGGCGGGGCCATGGCGACGGTGTCGGGTCCCCCGTCGTCGTCCTTCGCGCCGGGGGCGGCGGTCTCCGGCTCGTCCCGGAAGAGCAGGTGCACGGGGATGGAGCCGGTGGTCTCGGCGCCGATCACGTTCTTCCGCCGCGCCACCCGCACCACGCCGGCGACGGGCAGGGCGACGACGGCGACGCGGGCGCCCTTGATCCGCCCGAAGTCGGGAGCGGGGGGCCCTCCGGGGGGCGGGGGGGTGGGGCGGTCGCCCGGTGGGGCGGGTGCCGGGGCCGGGGCCTTTGCCGGGGTCGGCGTCTTTGCCGGGGCCTTTGCTGTTGCCGGCGCCTGTGCCGGTGCCGCTGCTGTTGCTGGGGTCGGCGTCGGTGCCGGGCCGGTCTTCGCGGGGGTGGTGGGCTCCTTCGGCGCGGCGGGGGCCGGAGCCTTGTTCGCCTTCAGCAGGGAGAGGGGGGTCTTCTCCCGCGCGGCCGGAGCCACCGGCTCGGAAGCGGGGGCGACCGCCGTCGTGTCCGGCTTCTCCCCGGACGCGGAAGCGCCCGGCTCCCGGGTCGCCGGAGTGCCGGCCGTCGGGCGCGACGGGAGGCCGGTCGCCGGGACCGTCGGAACGACGACCGTCCGGGTCACCGGGGCACCACCGCCCGCCGGAGCCGGAGGGGCACTCGTCGCCGGGGCCGCCGGAGTCTCCGGCACCGGGCCCGAAGAGGCGCCCGTCGCCGGAGCGGCGGGCGTCGAGACCGCCGAAGCGCCGCCCATCGGGCTCGACGGGGCGCCCGTCGCCGGAGCGGCGGCCGTTCCGACCGGCGAGGTGCCGGGTGTCGGGGGCACCGGAGTGTCCGCCGTCGAACTCACCGGAGCACCCGCCGCCGGGGCCGCCGGAGCACCGCCCACCGGAGCCGGAGGGGCGTCCGCCACCGAACCCACCGGGACACCTCCTGCCGAGGCCATCGGGGCGCCCACCGCAGCACCAGCCGCCGAGGCCGCCGGAACATTCGGCACCGGACCCGCCGGAGCACCGTCCACCGGGCTCACCGGAGCACCGCCCGCCGGGGCCGCCGGGGCGCCCGCCCCCGCAGCACCGGCCGCCCGGTCCGGCACAGCACCGCCCGCCGGGGCCGCCGGAGCGTCCGGCGCACTGCCGGACGGGCCGTCGCCCGTGGCCGGGGCCGACGGGCTGTCAGTGGCCGGAGCCGACGGGCCGTCCGGGGCCGGGGCCGGTGGGGTGTCCGTGATCGGTGCCGGTGGGGTGCCCGTGACCGGAGTCGACGGAGTCGCCGGCGTCGGGGTCGGGCGGCCCTCCGGTGTCCGGGGTGGGGACGTGCGGGGAAGGGTGCCGTCCGTCAGGCGTCTCGCCGTGCGGGCCGCGTCGCGCGAGGCCGCCGCGCCGGAGTCCGCGGGGTTCGGGGTCGGTGCCGTCATTCGGGGTCCACCTCATGCTCTCGGGGTCATCGGAACAAGCGCCGCCAGGTCTCCGGGCCCGGGTAGCCGTCGGCCGCTCCGCCGCGCCAGCCCTGTGCCCGCTGGAACGCCTCGACGTTGCGGCGGTCCGCCTCCGTCCAGCGCGGACCGGGTCCCGACAGGTAGTGCTTGCCGAAGCCCCGCTTCACCAGTTGTTCGCCCAGCTTCTCCACATATGCGTTGGATTGGCCCGGACGGAAGGAGCCACGCCCGGGAAAGGGCGTCGCATGCGCGCTCGACCCGCCCGAACCACTCGAACCGCCGATGCTCCGGCCCTTGCCGGTCACGAGCAGCTCCCACGTGTCGGGCCCGGGGATGCCGTCCGCCTCCTTGCCCCGCCACCCCTGCGCCTCCTGGAACGCCCGGGTCGCCCGCCGGTCCGCCTCGGTCCACTTCGGGCCGGGCCCCACGGCGTAGAACTTCTTGCCGCCGCGCGCGACGAGGAGCTGTCCGAGCCGGGTGACGTACGCGTTGTTCTTGCCCGGCCCGAACTTCGCCGCGCCGGGGAACGGCGGCACCTGGGCCGTCTCCCCTCCCCCGGCGCCGGTGCCGTCGCCGCTCACCACGCCCTTGTAGCGGTAGGCCACGTACCGGTCGGAGTTCTCCCAGTACGCCATCGGGGTGGCCTTCTTCCGCGTGTGCGGCTTGGTCTGCTCGTACGCGGTGTAGGAGGTGCGCGTGTGGTCGGTCCAGCCGCCGAAGATCGTGACGTGCGAGCCGCGCGTCGGGTCGGCCGGGTTGTGGAAGAGCAGGATGTCGCCGGGCTGGAGGTCGGCGCGGGCGATCTTCTCGCCGAAGCGGTCGAGGCTGCCGGTCCACTCGTTGGCGCGCAGGTTCCAGGCCATGGAGATGTAGCCGGAGCAGTCCTGGCGGTAGCCGTCCGTCCAGTACTTCTCCATCGAGTACGGGACCCGCGCGTCGACCCACAGCTTGGCGCGGTTGATGATCTCGGCGCGGGTCGTCGGCCGCAGGGTGTCGGTCGCGACCTGGCCGGTGGTCGGGGTGGCGGCCGGTACGGGCTGGGGCTCGGGGCCCGGCGCGCCGTGCAGCGGCCCCCGCCCGCCCTGCGGCGTGTCGGAGCCGACGGCGGAGACGGGGGCGGGGTCGGGGCCGGGGGCCGCCGCCCCGCCCGCCGGCGCCGGGACCACCGTGTCGCCCGGCGCGTCCGTCGCGCGGGAGAGGGCGGTCGCCGCGCCGGCCCCGCCGCCGCCCAGGACCACGCCCGCCGCCGTCACCAGGACCAGGGCGCGGCGGGCGCCGTGGGCCGCCGGGTGGCCGCCCGCCCGGACCGGCAGGCCGAGGGCGAGATCACGCCGCTGCCGGGCGCAGCCCGGGCAGGCGCAGTCGGCCGTTGGCTCGAACTCTTCGAAGACCGGCACGCTCATGCGATTCCCCTCCACACTCGTGAAAGATCTTTTCGACCGTCGTTTGAGGCGTCAGCGTGGCAACTGTCCGGATAAATCCCATGTTGACGGATCGAAGGACCGATATGACCATCCGACAGGCCGGAGGGGGCGGTTATTGGTCAGGAGCACGCCTTCGCGTCGGGTAGAGTTCTCTTTGTCAGCAGGCGCCGCTAGCTCAGTTGGTTAGAGCAGCTGACTCTTAATCAGCGGGTCCGGGGTTCGAGTCCCTGGCGGCGCACGCACAGTCGAGGCCCCCTCACCGATGGTGAGGGGGCCTCGATCGTTGTCGGGACGGGAACGGGCCTCTCAGCCTCCCGCGCCTCCCGTCAGGTACGCCGACACCACCACGTTCGCCGTGTAGGCGTTCGCCTCGCGGTCGAAGGTGCCGCCGCAGGTGATCAGGCGGAGTTCGGCGCGGCCGGGCTCCCGGGGGCCGTAGGCCTTCGTGGCGTCGAAGCCCTCGCGGGGGAAGACCCGCACGTCGTCGACGGTGAACTCGGCGACCGAGCCGTCCGTCCGGGTGACGAGGACCTTCGCGCCGGGCCGGGCCGCGCTCAGGCCGTAGAAGACGGCCGGGCGGGTCTCGGTGTCGACGTGGCCGACGAAGAGGGCCGCCCCGGCCGCGCCCGGCTGGGTGCCGGAGCCGAACCAGCCCACCGCGTTCGGCGTTTCGAAGGGCGGCGGGTCGATGGCGCCCGTGTCGTCCAGGCCGCGCGCCACGACGGGCGCGTCGACGCCGAGGGAGGGGACCTCGACCCGCCGGGGCGCGGCGGGCGCGAGCGGGGCGCGGGCCGGGGGCAGCTCCGCGCCCGGCGGGCGGCCGACGGCGGCGATGTCGCCGGTGACCGGCCCCGGGCCGCCCGGGGAGTCCTCGACCGCCCCGCCGCCCCAGAGCCAGAGCCCGAGGAGGAGCAGCGACCAGGCCGCGCCGGTGAGCAGTCGCCCGGCGCCCGCCGGGCGGGTGCCGGGCGACACCGTCACTCCGCGCCCGTGTGCGTACCCCTGCCGGAGGGGTCTTCGGTGCGGCGGCGGGAGCTGCGGACGGCGACCGCCACGGCGGCGACGGCGGCCATGCCGAGGCCGAGCACGGTGTACGGGGTGCCGAGGCCGTCCTCGCCGGCCGTCTGGGCGACGCCGGGGGCGGCGGGCGCGGCGAAGGCGGCGGCGCCGCCCCCGCCCGCGCGGACCGGGGCGATCGGGGTCGGGTGGTGGGCCGGCTCGTGGGTGGGCCGGCGGGTCGGCTCGCGGCGCTCGACCCGTACGGTGCCGGCGTCCCGGTGCTCGTGGCCGTCGCACGTCACGCTCACCGCGTACGTACCGCCGTCGAGCCCGGACCTGAGGACGGCGTCGCCGTACATCGGGTACTTCCCGCCGTCCCGGCCGGTCAGCTCCGCGTCGGCGGTGAACGCCCGGGACTTCGCGGCACCGGTCGTGCCCTCGCAGCCCTCGACCCGGACGTCCACGTCGTCGCCGGGCGAGGCGGTGGACGGGGTGACGGTGACCCTCACCCCGTCGTGGGCGTGCGCGGCGCCGGCCGCGGGCGCGAGGACGAACACGAGAGCCGCCCCCGCGGCACGCAGAGCAATGGGACCTGAACGCATCGTGACCTCCTGCTAGGAAGGATCACCCGTTCCGGTGGCTTTCGCATCCGGAGACGGCCGTCCGGCCCGCTCCGGACCCCTTCGAACCCCTCCGGACCCCTTGGGGCCTCAGACGCGGTCGACGATGTCCGCGATCGAGTCGACGATCCGGGACGGGCGGAAGGGGTAGCGGTCCACCTCCGCCCGGGTCGTCAGACCGGTCAGGACGAGGAAGGTCTGCATGCCCGCCTCCAGGCCGGCCAGGATGTCGGTGTCCATCCGGTCGCCGATCATGGCGCTGGACTCGGAGTGGGCGCCGATCGCGTTGAGCCCGGTGCGCATCATCAGCGGGTTCGGCTTGCCCGCGAAGTACGGCTCCTTGCCGGTGGCCTTGGTGATGAGCGCGGCGACCGAGCCGGTGGCGGGCAGCGGGCCCTCCAGGGAGGGGCCGGTCTCGTCGGGGTTGGTGCAGATGAAGCGGGCGCCGGCGTTGATGAGCCGGACGGCCTTGGTCATCGCCTCGAAGGAGTACGTACGGGTCTCGCCGAGCACCACGTAGTCCGGGTCGTGGTCGGTGAGGACGTAGCCGATGTCGTGCAGCGCGGTGGTGAGGCCGGCCTCGCCGATGACGTACGCGGTGCCGCCGGGGCGCTGGTCGTCGAGGAACTTGGCGGTGGCGAGGGCGGAGGTCCAGATGTTCTCGACGGGGACTTCGAGGCCCATCCGGGCGAGGCGGGCGTGCAGGTCGCGGGCGGTGTAGATCGAGTTGTTGGTGAGGACCAGGAAGGGCTTCCCGGTCTCCCGCAGCTTCTTGATGAACGCGTCGGCGCCGGGGATCGGCACGCCCTCGTGGATGAGGACGCCGTCCATGTCGGTGAGCCAGGATTCGATCGGCTTGCGCTCTGCCATGGGTGCGGGACTCCTGCCGTGCATGTCGTGCGGGTGCTGGGGGCGCCGCGACTGCGCTGTGGCGACGCCCCCAGCGTAATCAGGATGTGGTGATCTTGACCCCGTCGATCGTCCAGTACCAGTTGTTGGAGCCGGTGTAGCGGAAGCGGAAGCTCACGGTGGAGGCGCCGGAGGGGACCGGGACCGTGAGGGACTGGGGCTTGGAGAGGACGTCGGCGGCGTAGCTCTTGACGACGGTCGGGGTGCCGCCGTTGAAGCTCGCCAGGACCTGGGCGGTCTGGGAGCCCTCCTGGCGGTAGAGGGTGGTGAAGCCGAGGGTGACCGAGGACGCGCCCGAGACGTCGTGCGCGGGCGTGACCAGGGTGGAGTCGTACGTCCCCGAGAAGGTCTTGTCGGCCCACTCGTCGGAGTCGGCGACGGCGAAGACGCCCCGGGCCCGCACGTTCAGCTCGCGGGACTGGTCGCGCTGGGAGCGGGACCAGAACTCGTCGGTGGCGAAGGACCAGCCGCGCCACTCGGTCACACCGCCGGTGCCCATCGCGTTGTTGATGACGGACCAGCCGCCGGGCGCGGTGTGGGTGAAGCCGAGGACCCCGGCGGGGATGCCGGTCTCGTCGACGCGGCCGGTCAGCGACCCGTACAGGGTGTCGAAGGGGTCGGTGGAGCGCTCCTGGACCGGCTTGCCGTCCAGGCCCCAGGCCGGGTCGGGGGTGATGCCGAGCTGGCGGAAGACGGTGGCGGCGACGTCGACCAGGCGCGTGTCGATCGGGCGGGCGCCGGCGGCGATGCCGGGGCCCTGGGCGAGGACGAAGGTGCGCCGCTCCTCGATGCTGGAGCCGCCGTGGCCGCCGCCGTCGGTGTGGCCGTGGTCGGTGGCGACGACGACCGTCCAGCGCTCCGTGGCGTACGACGGACGGGCCTTGATCGCGGCGAGGAGGCGGCCCAGGTAGGCGTCCTGGACGTCGATGGCGTCGAGGTACTTGGCGTGCGCGGCGCCGTAACTGTGGCCGATCTCGTCGGTCTCGCCGAAGTAGACGAAGAGGACGTCGGGGTTCTGGTTCCGCAGGACGTCCTCGGTGATCTCGGTGATCACCTTGTCGTTGACGGCGTAGTCGTTGTTGTAGACCAGCTTGGCGTCGGCGCCCGGGGTGACGGTGCCGTGGGTGTCCAGCTCGGGCCAGTCGACGGCGGCGAAGAGGGAGAGGTTCGGGCGGACCTGGTTCAGGCGGGCGAGGAAGCCGGGGTACTGACCGTAGTTCTTGCCGGTGAAGGTGTTGTCCTTCACGCCGTGCTTGTCGGGCCAGACGCCGGTGGAGATCGTGGACCAGCCGGGGCCGGAGGAGGTGGCGGCCATCGGGTCGGCGTAGAGCAGGGAACGACCGTAGGTGCCGTTCGTCATCAGGGACTTGAGCACGGGGGCCTGGGCGGCGTCGATCCGGTCGTACCGCAGGCCGTCCATGCCGACGACGAGCACCTTGTCCTTGCTGGTGCCGTTCGGGAGCGTCGGGGCGGCGGTCGTGGCGGCCGAGGCGGCGGGGGCGGCGGCGAGTCCGGTGGCGGCGACGGCCGCGGTGGCGCCGGCGGCGGCGAGCACGGTACGGCGGGAGATGCCGGTGAGCGGCATGTCGGGGTCCTCCGTGAAAGGGGTGGAAGGGAGCCGGGACGGCACAACGCCCCTGACGTCTCAGGGGCGTTGGGTCCGTACCCGTTATCCTTCCGCGATCTGCGGAGGTGTTCCAGGGTCGTACGGTGAACTCTCAGCTTCCGGTGGCGGACTTCCACGCGTCGACGTACGCCGTCAGGTTCTCGTCGATGTCGGTCCAGTCCGGCTCGAAGACCTCGACGCCCTCCAGGAGCTCGGCGAGGGCCAGGGCGTTGGCGTCGGTGGGCTTGACGTCCTTGCGGGCCGGGAAGCCGCCGCCGACGGCGCTGACCTCGCGCTGGGCGCCCTCGCTCAGGAGGAAGTCGAGGAGCTTCTTGCCGTTCTCGGTGTGCGGGGCCTTGTTCACCAGGCCGGCGGCGTACGGCAGGGCGAAGGTGGTGGGCTTCCCGTTCCCCTTGGCCGGGAACCAGATGCCGAGATTGGGCATGGACTTGGCCTGGGCGAAGTTCATCTGGACGTCGCCGTTGGCGACGAGGAGTTCGCCCTTGTCCACCTTGGGGGCGAGCTTGGAGGTGGAGGAGGACGGGCCGACGTTGTTGGCCTGGAGCTTCTTCAGGTACTCCATGGCCGGTTCGCGGCCCCCGAAGTCGTGCATGGCCTTGATGAGGACGGCGGTGCCGTCGCCCGCGACGCCGGGGGTGGAGTACTGGAGCCGGTTCTCGTACTTCTCGTCGAGCAGCTCCTCCCAGGTCCTGGGGGCCCGGGGCAGCTCCTTCTTGTTGTGGACGAAGCCGAAGTAGTTGTTGACGACGGAGGTCCAGGTGCCGTCGGCCGCCTTGTCGGCGCCGTCCACCCGGTCGGAGCCCTGCGGCGCGTACGCCTGGAGCAGCCCCTTGGAACCGGCCTGCTGGATGAAGGGCGGCAGGGTGACGAGGACGTCGGCCTGGGTGTTGTTCTTCTCGCGGAGGGCGCGCTGCACCATCTCGCCGGAGCCGCCCTCGACGTACTTCACCTTGATGCCGGTCTGCTTCTGGAAGTCCTCGAAGACCTTGTCGTACCAGCCGTCGCCCGCCTCGCCCTTGAGGCCGTCGGCACTGTAGACGGTGACGACCTTCTCGTCGGAGGCGGCGGTGGAGCCGCCGCAGGCGGTGAGGGAGGCGGCGAGGACGAGGGCGCCGGTGAGGGCGGCGACCGGCCTGACGTGCGTAAGCATGACGTTGTTCTCTCCTGTCGGTACGGGGCTTCGGCGGTACGGGGCTCTGGTCGTACGGGCTCAGCGGTACGAGGCTTTGGTGCGGACGCGGGAGACGGCGAGCAGGGCGAGCAGCGTCGTGGCCATGAGGACCACGGCGAGCGCCGAGCCGGTGAAGAGGGAGCCGCGGTCGGTGGCGGTGAAGACGAGCACCGGCAGCGGCAGCCAGTCCGGCGGGTAGAGCATCATCGTGGCGCTCAGCTCGCCCATGGAGAGGGCGAAGCAGAGCCCGGCGGCCGCGTTCAGGGACGGCAGCAGGAGCGGGAGCCTCACCCGGAGCAGGACGTACGAGGGGCGGGCGCCGAGTCCGGCCGCCGCCTGCTCGTACATCGGGTCCAGGCGCCGGATCGCGGCCGCGACCGACTGGTGGGCGAAGGCGGTGACGAGCACGGTGTGGGCCAGGACCACGATCCAGCGGGTGCCGTTGAGCAGGACCGGCGGCTGCGAGAAGGCGACGAGGACGGCGAGGCCGACCACCACCGACGGCACGGCGACCGGCAGCATGAAGAGGGCGTCCACGATCCGCCGGCCCCGCTTCCCCAGGGCCGCCGAGGCGAGCGCCGCCCAGGTGCCGGCGGTCAGCGCGATCAGGCTGGCCGTGACGGCCGTGACCAGGCTGGTGGTCAGGGCCCGGAGGGACTCGCCGCGCACGGCCGCCGCGTAGTGGGCGGTGGTCGGCCCGGAGGGGAAGGCGCCGGACCAGTGGGTGGAGAAGGAGGCGGCGAGGACGACGAGGAGGGGCAGGGCGAAGAGCGGCACGAAGAGGACGGCGAACAGGGCCCAGGCCGTCCACCTGCCCGCACGGCTATGCACCAGCACGGCGGCTCACCCCCCGGTAGAGGGCGTAGAGGCCGGTGGAGAGGGCGACGTTGACGACGGCGACGACGCAGGCGGCGGCGTAGTCGGATTCGAGGATCGCCTTGCCGTAGACGAGCATCGGGAGGGTCGTGACGCCCTTGGCGCCGGTGAAGAGGACGATCCCGAACTCGTTGAGGCACAGGACGAGGACGAGGCTGCCGCCGGCGGCGAGCGCGGGCAGCGCCTCGGGCAGGATCACCTGCCGGACGATCCGCGGCGGCCGGGCGCCGAGCGAGGACGCCACCTCCAACTGGGCCGTCTCCATCTGCGAGAAGGCGGCGAGCAGCGGGCGCATCACGAACGGGGTGAAGTACGTGATCTCGGCGAGGAGCACGCCCCACGGGGTGGTCAGGAACCGGAAGGGACCGGTGGCGGCGCCGGTGACGTCGGTCCAGATCCCGTTGGCCATGCCGACCGTGCCGTAGAGGAACAGCAGGGCGAGCGTGATCAGGAAGGACGGGAAGGAGAGGAAGACGTCGATGAACTTCGCCACCGCCTTCGCGCCGGGGAAGGGCACGAACGCGATGACGAGCGCCAGGGCGAAGCCGAGGACCAGGCAGCCGGCGGTGGCCGCGACGGCGATCCACACGGTGGTGACGAGGGCCTCGCGGAAGGACGCGGAGCCGAGGACGGCGGCGTACGCGCCGGGGGCCAGGGACTCCCGGACGACGAGGGCGAGCGGGTAGAGGAAGACGAGGCCGAGGACGGCGACGGGGGGCAGGGCCCAGACCCAGGCGGGGGCGGTGCGGGGCCTCCTCGCGGGGGGTGCGGCCGGGGCGGGGGCGGTCGTGGTGACGGTGCTAGCCACCGGTCACCCCCGGTCCGGCGGTCGCTCCCGGGCCCTCGGCCATGCCCGCCGTGAGCAGCACCGCGTCCTCGGACGCGAAGTGCAGGGTGACCTCGGTGCCCAGCGGGGGCGTCTCCCGCAGCTCGCGGACGTCCGCCTTCACCCGGTGGCCCGCCACCTCCACGTACAGCCGGTGGGTGGAGCCGCGCCACTGGACCTCGGAGATCCGGCCCCGGAGCGCGTTCGGGCCGTCGCCGAGGCCGATGAGGTGGGGGCGGACGCAGAGGGTGGCCCCGGCGCCCGGTGCCGCTCCCCCGGTCTCCACCTTCAGCGCGGTCCCGCCCAGGGTCACCCCGTCCGCGCCCACCGTCACCGGCAGCAGGTTGGCGTTGCCGACGAAGGAGGCCGTGAACTCGGTGCGGGGCCTGCGGTACAGGTCCCGCGGGGTGCCGCAGTCCCGGAGCCGGGCCCGGTCCATGACGGCGATCCGGTCGGCCAGGGTCAGCGCCTCGACCTGGTCGTGGGTGACGTACAGGATCGACACGTCGGGCAGTTCGCGGTGGAGCCGGGCCAGTTCGGCCAGCATCCCGGAGCGCAACTGCGCGTCGAGCGCCGAGAGCGGCTCGTCGAGGAGGAGGACGTCGGGGCGTACGGCGAGGGCGCGGGCGATGGCGACGCGCTGCTGCTGCCCGCCGGAGAGCTCCCGGGGGTGGCGGCGGGCGTAGTCGGCCATGCCGGTCATCTCCAGGGCCTCGGCGACCCGGCCGGGGATCTCGGCCTTCGGGACCTTGCGGGCCTTGAGGCCGAAGGCGACGTTGGCGTCCACCCTGAGGTGGGGGAAGAGGGCGTACTGCTGGACGACCATGCCGATCCCGCGCCGGTACGGCGGCAGGTCGGTGACGTCCCGGTCCCCGATGAACACCCGCCCGGAGACCGGCCGGACGAACCCGGCGACGGCCCGGAGCGCGGTCGTCTTGCCGGAGCCGGAGGGCCCGAGGAGGGCCATGACCTCGCCGGGCTCCACCGTCAGGTCCAGGGAGTCCAGGACGGTGGTGGAGCCGTAGGCGACGGAGACGGCGTCGAAGCGGATGCCGCTGGTCGTCCTCCGTGCTTCCGTGACCGCCCCTCGTACGTCCGTGGTCATGCCTCGTACTCCCGGATCAGCTCCGGCAGTTCGGCGACGGAGGCGAGGACGCGGGTGGCGCCGTGCTCCTTCAGCGCGGCCTCGCCGTGGGCGCCGGTCAGGACGCCCGCCACGATCCCGGCGCCGGCGCGGACGCCGGAGAGCATGTCGTACGAGGTGTCGCCGGCGACCGCGATCCGGCGCACGTCGTCGACGGCGCCGGTGCGGAGGAACGCGCCGAGGACCATGTCGGGGTACGGGCGGCCCCGGCCGCCGGTGTCGGCCGGACAGAGGGTGAGGCCGACGAGGTCGCGCCAGCCGAGGGCGTCGAGGATGGCGTCCTGGGTGACCCGGGCGAAGCCGGTGGTGAGGACGACGGTCCTGCCCTGCTCCTGGAGGGCGGCGATCGTCTCGGCGGCGCCCGGGACCGGGGCGATCCTGCCGTCGGCGACGAGCTCTCCGTACGCCTCCTCGAAGGCGAGGTTGGCCTGCTGGGCGCGCTGCTCGTCGCCGCCGAGGAGGTGGCGGAAGACGGAGATCTTCGACTCGCCCATGGTGGCGCGGACGTGGCCGATCATCGCGGCCGGGTCCTCGCCGAGGCGCTCGGCGGCGACGGTGAAGGCCTGCTCGACGAGGCCGTCGTCGGCGACGGTGGTGCCGGCCATGTCGAGGACGACGAGGTTCGTCTTGTGTGTGGTCACGGGGTTCACCAGCCCAGTTCGTTCGCGGTCGTCTCGGCGACGGCGGGCGAGCAGGTCATGCCCCGGCCGCCGGGCCCGGTCACCAGCCACACGCCGTCGCGGACCCGCTGGCGGTGCACGACCCGGGTGGCGTCGACGCACTGCGCGTACACCCCGGCCCAGCGGCGCCTGATCTTCGGCAGCGGGCGGCCGAGGAAGGACTCGACGACGCGGGTGAGGTGCTCGTAGGGGTCTTCGAGGGTGTCGAAGGCGAAGGGGTGCTCGTACTCGTGGGTGTCGCCGATGGTCAGTCCGCCGTCGAGGCGCTGCACCATGAGGAGCTGCATCCGGTGGGCGGCGGCGGTGGGGTCCTGCGCCTGGCCCGCGTGGAGCGCGTCGAGGGCGTCGGAGGCGTAGGCCGGGTAGTAGCGGAAGGAGTCGGCGTCCGCGACGGAGGTGGTGAGCGGTTCGCCGAGGGGGTCGGTCTGCATCATCTGGAGGCGGACCCGGCGGACCGGGACCTCGCCGGCGACCTCGCGGACGAGGCCGGAGAGCGAGGCGCCGGTGCACAGGACGACGGCGTCGCCGCCGTGGACCTCGCCGCGGTCGTCGCGGACGGCGTGCTCGCCGACGACGTCGCGGACCTCCCTGTTCGGCAGGAAGGTGTACTTCCCGGTGGCGAGGAGGGCCTCGCGGAGGGCGAGTTGGGCGGTGCGGGGCTCGACGGCGGCGTCCCGCTCGCACCGGAGGGCGGCCTCGAACTCCCCGCGCAGGGCCGGGTTGACCGCGCGGGCCTCGTCCGCCGTGAGCAGCTCGTAGCCGCGCGCGGCAGCGTCGGGGCGGGCCAGGGCGGCCTCGGCGACGGCGAGTTCGAGCGCGTTGCGTACGGGGGTGAGGGAGCCGATGGCCCGGAAGCCGAGCCCGGGGACGCGGGCGCCGATGCCCTCCCACAGGTCGCGGGCGCGCAGGGCGGTGTCGAGCTCCTCCCCGCCGGCGCGGCCGCTCACCCAGATCTGCCCGAAGTTGCGGAGGGAGGCGCCGCGCGCCTCGGCCTCGCGCTCGATGTGTACGACCTCGTGGCCGCGTTCCACTGCGTGCCAGGCGTGCATGGTTCCCACCACGCCGGCTCCTACGACGATCACCTTCATGCCGACGACGGTCGCGGGGGCGGGTGGCCCGGACGGGACCGGTGGACGACGGGACGGTGAACGGGCCGCCAAACTTGGACCAGACCCGTTATCTGTTCGTGATGTTGCGGGCTTTCGGCGGGCGGGCCCTTCTCCCGTCAGTCCTGGCGGCCCAGGTGGGTGGTGAAGCTGAAGCGGTCGCCCCGGTAGAGGGTGCGGACCCGCTCCAGGGGCCGGCCGGCGGTGTCCCGGGAGACGCGGTGGAGCAGCAGCATCGGGAGGGCGGGCGGCGTGCCGACGAGCAGGGCCTCGCGCGGGGTCGCGAGCACGGTCTCGATGCGCTCGTCGGCGTCGCCGAACACGATGCCGAGCCGGTCGTGGAGGTAGGCGTAGAAGGAGGAGTCCGGGTCGAAGTCGGCGTCCAGGCGCGGGGCGCGGGCCTCGGAGACGTACGTGCTCTCCAGGCCGACCCGCTCGTCGTCGGCGAGCAGCACCCGCTCCATGTGCCAGACGGGCTCGCCGCGTTCGGCGCCGACCTCGGGGGCGAGCGCCTCCGGGCAGGGGAAGCGGTCGAGCGAGATCAGGCTGCGGCCGGGGCGGCGGCCCTGGCGGCGCACGCCCTCCGTGTAGCTGGCGAGCGAGAGGGGCTGTTCGAGCTTGGGGCCCGCGACGACCGTGCCCCGGCCCTGGCGGCGCAGCCGCCCCTCCAGGAGGAGTTCGCGGATCGCCTGCCGGACGGTCTCGCGGGACACCTCGTACCGGACGGCGAGGTCGCGCTCGGTGGGCAGCGACCCGCCCTCCCCCAACTCGTCGACCATCACCGCGAGTTTCGCCTTGACGGCGTAGTACTTGGGGACGCGCCCGTGCTCGGGGACGCCGGAGCGGACGGGGGCTCCGGGAGTGCTCTGGTAGTTCACCGGGGGATGGTCGCAGACGGGGGTGAACGGGGAGGTGTACGGAGGGTGGCGCGGCGGTACGGGCGCCTGGCGGCGGGGCCGGGTCCCCGCTCGCGGGGCGCGGTTCAGGAGCGCCGGTGGCGGCGGCCCGCGCGGACGAGGGCGGCGCCGAGCAGGAGCAGGGCGGCGGCGAAGGGGGCGAGGGCTCGGGCGCGGGCGTCCGACGCGCTTCCGGTGTGGGCGAGTTCGGGGGGGCCGGGGGGCGTGGTGGGGGGTGTCTCTCCGGGTGTCTTCCCGGGGGCCTCCCCGGACGCCTCTCCGGGCGCCTCCCCGGGCGTTCCCCCGGACGGGGAAGGGTGGGCGGGGGTGACGGGGGCGGAGGGTGTCGGCCCGGTCGGGGCGGCGGTCCCGGTCGGCTCTGCCGGCCGCTGGGACGTCTTGGGCGTCTTGGGCGGCTTGGGCGGCTCCGGTGACCCCGTCGGCTCCGACGGCTTCGTGCCCTCCGTGCTCGTCGGCGGCTCCGCGCTCCTCGGCCGTTCGGCGGGGTCGGCCGGGGCCGTGGTCGCGGGCGGCGCGGTGGGGCCGGGGGGCTCGGCCGGGGCGTCCGGAACGGGCGGGCCGACGGTCAGGCGGTAGTCGCCGGAGTCCCCGATCCAGTCCCCGTCCGCGCCCCGGCGCTGGACGATCGCCGCGTTGACCACGACCTCGCCGGGGGCGGTCCCCGCGCCGAAGGCCAGGCGCACGGGGACGGTGAGGGTCTCGCCGGCGGGAACGGCGAAGCCGCCGAAGTCGGTGAACACGCCCACGTTCTCGGCCTCCGAGGTCTCCTGGAAGGCCACGGGGTGCCAGCGCGCGGCCCCGGCGTCGTAGAACTCGAAGCGGATCTGCTCCGGCCGCAGGGCCCGGTCGCGGTCGGTGAGGACGAGCACCGGGTGGATGCCGGAGCAGGGCGACCCGGTGGTGTTGGTGAGGTCGAGCCGCCAGTCCCGGAAGGGGCCGCCCGCCGCGTAGTCGGCCGGGCCGCCGTGGATCAGGGTGTCGAGCGGGAAGGCGTCGTCGTCCGGGGCGCCGCAACCGGGGGTGGGCGGGTCGGGGGCGGGGATGACGGGCGCGTCGGGGGGTCGCGGGGCGCCGGGGGGTTCGGGGGCGGCGGGCGCGGGCGCTCCCGGGCCGGGGGTCGCCGCCGCCGGGACGGGAGCCGCGGTCGTAGTCTTCGTTGCCGTTGCCGTCGTCGTTGCCGTCGCCGGGGCGGGGCCCGCGAGCGCGAAGGGGGCCGCCACGGCGGTCGCCACGGTCACGGCGCGGACGCTGCGCAGTCGCAGGGGTGCGGATGCCATGGTGCCGGTGCCTTTGCTGATCGCGGGCAGGGGGACGGCCGCGACGCTGCCACACGGGAGGGGGCGGGCCGGTGAGGCGGCCCCGGGGGCTCCTCCGGAAGGGCCGGGAATCCGCCCGATCAGCCTACTTTCCGATCATCGGATCAACCGGTTCCCTCGGGCCGGGGAGACGAGGGGCCCGTCTCCTTCCCGAAGACCGGCGCCAGGGTCAGCCACGCCGCGCCCTCCGCCACCGCGTCCCGTTCCGCGACGACGCCCACCGGGGCCGTCAGACCGAGGCCGGCGAGGACCTCCCGCACCCCGTCCGCGAACACCTCCGGCACGGCGAGCACCACCCGGCCGCCCAGGAGGACCTGGTCGATGTCGAGGAGCCGTACGAGGTTGGCGGCGCCGGCCCCCAGGACCCGCGCGGCCCCGGCGTGCTCGCCGCGCGCGACCGCCGCCAGGCACAGGACCTCCAGGCAGCCGCGCCCGCCGCAGTCGCACGGCGGCCCGTCGAGCTGGACGGTCTGGTGGCCCAGCTCGCCCGCCCCGGTCCTGTCCCCGCGCAGCGGCGCGCCGCCGAGGACGAGGCCGGCGCCGAGGCCCGTACCGAGGTGGACGTAGGCGAAGGAGCCGGGGGCGCCGGGCCGCACGGCGAGGCCGAGGGCGGCGGCGTTGGTGTCCTTGTCGAGGACGACGGGGAGGCCGAGGCGGCGGGCCAGCTCCGCGCGGACCGGGTGGCCTGCCCACTCGGGGAAGCCCGTGACCCGGCCGGGCACCCCGGCCCGGTGGTCCAGGGGACCGGGCATGGCGACCCCGGCACCGAGGACGGTCCGCCCCTCCCCGCCCTCCCCGAGCAGCGCCCGCACCTCCTCCGTGACCGCGTCCAGGACCGGCCCGGCCCCCGCGCCCAGGTCCACCGGCCGGCGGCGGAGGGCCACGGCCGTGCCCGCGAGGTCGGTCAGGAGGACCGTCAGCTCGTCGCGGTCGAGGTGGACGCCGACGGCGTGCGCGGCGGAGGGCACCAGGCGCAGGACCGTACGGGGCTTGCCGCCGGTCGAGGCGCGGTGGCCCGCCTCCGTCGCGAGGCCCTCGGCCCGCAGCCGCGCGGTGATCTTGCTGACGGCCTGCGGGGTGAGCCCGGTCCGCTCGGCCAGCTCCAGACGGCTGATCCCGGCCTCGCCCGCCCCGCGCAGCAGATCGAGCACGAGCGCGGCGTTGCGGCCGCGCGGCGCGGGGACGGGTGCGGGGGCAGGCGTCGATGCCCGCGTCGGCGTCGGTGCGTTCACTCCACCCAGGTCTTTCCTCACCCCCCCATTGTCACCGCTGCTTGCACTTTGGCAACGGCGTTGCTTAAGTGAGGAGCATGACTGGTACCGACTCCCCCCGCACCCCCCTCCGCGTCGGACTCGTCGGCTACGGCCTCGCGGGCTCCGTCTTCCACGCCCCGCTGATCGCCGCCTCCGAGGACCTCGCCCTCGCCGCCGTCACCACCGGCAACCCCGAGCGGGCCGCCGAGGCCCGCGCCGCCCACCCGGGCGTACGGGTGGTGGCGAAGCCCGAGGAGCTGTGGGCGCCGGGCGCGGAGGAGCTGGACCTGGTCGTGGTCGCCTCCCCCAACAAGACGCACGTCGAGGTCGCCACGGCCGCCCTGGAGGCGGGCCTCCCGGTCGTCGTCGACAAGCCGCTCGCCGGGACCGCCGCCGAGGCGCGCGGACTCGCCGCCCTCGCCGAGGAGCGGGGCCTGCTCCTCTCCGTCTTCCAGAACCGCCGCTGGGACAGCGACTTCCGCACCCTGCGCCGGCTCCTCGACGAGGACGCGCTCGGCGAGGTCCAGCGCTTCGAGTCCCGCTTCGAGCGGTGGCGGCCGAAGCCCAAGGGCGGCTGGCGCGAGTCGGGGGCGCCGGAGGAGATCGGCGGGCTCCTGTACGACCTGGGCAGCCACGTCGTGGACCAGGCCCTCGTCCTCTTCGGCCCGGTGGTCTCGGTGTACGCCGAGTCGGACGTGCGCCGGCCGGGCGCCGAGGCCGACGACGACACCTTCCTCGCGCTCACCCACGCGAACGGGGTCCGCTCCCACCTGTACGTGAGCGCCACCACCGCCCAGCTCGGCCCCCGGTTCCGGGTGCTCGGGCAGCGCGCGGGCTTCGTGAAGTACGGGCTCGACCCCCAGGAGGCCGCCCTGCGCGACGGGCTGCGGCCGGAGCCCGGCTCGGCGTGGGGCGTGGAGCCGGAGGAGCTGTGGGGCCGGCTCGGCGCCGGCGAGTCGCCGCTGACCGGCGGCGGAGAACCGGTCGAGTCGCTGCCCGGCGCCTACCCGGCGTACTACGCGGCCGTCGCCGCCGCCCTGCGCGGCACGGGCCCGAACCCGGTCACCGCGCACGAGGCCGCCGACGCCCTCGCCGTCCTGGAGGCGGCCCGGAAGTCGGCCCGCGAGGGGATCACGGTGACGCCGTGAGCGGCTCCGAGGTCATCGGACTGGAGGCCCAGGAGGCCCGGTTGGTCCTCCCCCGCTTCACGTACGAGGACGCCTGGGCGCTCGGCACGCTCCTGGTCTCCCTGGCCCGGGAGCGGAAGGCGCCCGTGGCGATCGACGTGCGGCGCGGGGCGCAGCAGTTGTTCCACTGCGCGCTGCCGGGGTCCAGCGCGGACAACGACGCCTGGATCGACCGCAAGCGACGGGTCGTCGAGCGGTACGGCGAGAGTTCGTTCCTGGTCGGGGCCCGGTTCCGGGCCAAGGGGACGACGTTCGAGGCGTCCTCGCGCCTCGACCCCGACCGGTACGCCGCCCATGGCGGGTCGTTCCCGATCGGGGTCGAGGGCGCGGGAGTGATCGGCTCGGTCACGGTCTCGGGGTTGCCGCAGGCCGAGGATCACGCCCTGGTCGTCGAGGCGCTGGAGCGGTTGCTCAGTGCGTACGGCGCCGACGCCGGCTGATCACCACGAGGACGCCGCCGCCGAGGGCGAGGGCGATCGCGGTGGCGCCCATGACGATCTTCCCGGTGCCGGCACCGGTCTCGGAGAGCTCGCCGTTCGGACCGTGGGGACCGTGGTCGCCGCCGGAGTCCCCGTAACCACCGGTGCTGCCGTGGCCGCCGGTGCCGTTGTGACCGCCGGAGGTGCTGTGACCACCAGTGCCGCCGGAGTCGCCGTGCCCGCCGGGGCCACCCGTACCGCCGGAGTCACCGTGCCCGCCGGGACCGCCCGTACCACCGGAGTTCCCAGAACCGCCGGTGTCGTCGCCGTAGCCGCCGTCACCACCGCCGTCCGACGAACCACCGCTCGTGTGGTCGGTGGGGGTGGGGGTGGGGGTGGGCTCGGTCGGGGTCGGAGTGGGCTCCGTGGGAGTCGGAGTGGGCTCCGTGGGAGTCGGGGTCGGGTCCGTCGGAGTCGGCGTCGGATCCGTGGGCGTGGGAGTCGGATCCGTCGGAGTCGGGGTGGGCTCCGTGGGCGTGGGAGTCGGATCCGTCGGAGTCGGGGTGGGCTCCGTGGGCGTGGGAGTCGGATCCGTCGGAGTCGGCGTCGGGTCCGTCGGGGTCGGGGTCGGGTCCGTCGGGGTCGGGGTCGGCTCCGTCGGCGTGGGCATCGGCGTCGGGCCCGCGCAGGACGGCAGGTCCCCGTTGAACGGGTAGGCGTGCATCTCCTGCCCGCCGCCCCCGGTCGTCTCCGACGCGTGCGTCAGGTTGCCGGTGGTGAAGAAGCGGCCGTTCGTGCCCGGCATGGTCACGGTCGCCGTGCTGGCCTGGTTGCCGATCAGGACGCTGCCGGCGAACTGGGCCGTCCCCTCGAACGTCACCGTCGTGGCGTCCGGGAAGTTCCACAGGACCCGCTCGCGCAGACCGTTCGGCAGTTGGTTGATGTACGTGTCGACGGTGCGGTCGGCGCCGTAGACGTTGACGAGGACGGTCGCCCCGGCCGGGACGCCCTCGAAGCGGATGTTCTGCTGCCCGCCGCTCGTGGACTCCATGTCGAAGTCGACGTCGAAGACCTGGAGCGTCGAGGCGCCGTCACCCGTGAAGAGGGTCTCCGAGCCGCTGTTGACGGCGGTGCCGGTCGTGGCGCGGTGGGCGCCGCCGACGTAGGCGTAGCACTGGCTCGCGTCGGTGAGCTGGTCGCGGAGCGAGAGGTACGGGACGGCCGCGTCGTCGTCCTGCACCGGGTCCGGGATCACCGTGCCGGAGAGGGCGCCCCCGTACCGCGTGACGCCGCTGACCGTGCCCTCCTCGGTGAGCAGGCGCTGCCCGGCGGCGACCGTCACGTCCTCGCCGACGGTGAGGAAGTCGGTGCCGTTGACGGGCGGGACACGGGACCCCGCGCCCACGATGCCGACGTTGTAGACGGCGGAGGCACCCACGCGCTTGTTCATGTCGAAGCCGCCCAGGACCACGACCTTGCCCTCGGCCTCGGCCGCCGCCTCGCGGACGAGGAAGTCACCGCCGACGAAGATGTTGATGTTGTTGTCGCGGTACTGGACGGGACCGCTGTTGAGGTCGGGGTACGTGGCGGGGCAGTTGCCCGGCAGGCAGGGTCCGAGGCCGCCCGGGAGCGGATCGGCGTGGCCGCTGACGGCCAGGGTGCCGACGAGGGCGGTGGCCGCGACCGTGGACGCGGCGATGAGGGCGAGGCGGCGCCTGTCCCGCCTCCGCGTGGGGGAGATTCGTTCCATATCGGGCAATATGCAAAATGCGCATGAAAATGGCGACGCCCCACGCGGGACGTCGCCGTTTTCACCACAGAAGGGCCCAGGCGGAACACCCTCCTGACGGCCTTACAGGTCTACCGGCCACGCCGGACCGGCCGGCTTGACCAGCCCCCACCGGTCCCGTCAGCCCCACCGACCTCAGGCGCCCTTGAGTTCCTGGCGCTGCCGGCCGAGCCCCTCGACCTCCAGCTCGACCACGTCGCCGGGGCGCAGGTACGGCTTGGGCTCCGGCTGCCCCATGGCGACGCCGGCGGGCGTGCCGGTGTTGATGACGTCGCCCGGGTACAGGGTCATGAACCGGCTGACGTACCGGACGACCTCCGCGACCGGGAAGATCTGGTCGGAGGTGTGGCCGTCCTGCTTCAGCTCGCCGTTGACCCAGAGCCGGAGGGAGAGCGCCTGCGGGTCGGGCACCTCGTCGGCGGTGACGAGCCAGGGGCCGAGCGGGTTGAAGGTCTCGCAGTTCTTGCCCTTGTCCCAGGTGCCGCCGCGCTCGATCTGGAACTCGCGCTCGGAGACATCGTGGGCGACCGCGTACCCGGCGACGTGGGCGAGGGCCTCCTCGTCGGTCTCCAGGTAGCGGGCGGTGCGGCCGATGACGATCGCGAGCTCCACCTCCCAGTCGGTCTTCACCGAGCCGCGCGGTACGAGCACGGTGTCGTCCGGGCCGACGACGGTGTCGGCGGCCTTGAGGAAGACGACGGGCTCGGCCGGGGTGGCCTGGCCGGTCTCGGCGGCGTGGCCGTGGTAGTTGAGGCCGATGCACACGACCTTGCCGATCCGGCCGACGGGCGGGCCGACGCGCAGCCCGGTGGCGTCGAGCGGGGGCAGCACCCCGGCGCCGGCCGCGGCGCGGATCCGGTCGAGGGCCGCGGCGTCGGCGAGCAGGCCGCCGTCGACGTCGTCGACGAGGGCGGAGAGGTCGCGGAGGGTGCCGCCCTGGTCGAGGAGGGCGGGCCGCTCGGCTCCGGGCGGGCCGACACGCAGCAGCTTCATGGTCTTCTCCCTGTGGTCGAGGTGGGCCCGGGATGGGCCCCGAGGTGCCCCGGCCGATGGAGTGCGGCCATCGGAGGATTGGTCGATCGTCCAAGAGAAAGGGCCGCTCGGCAAGCCCCCGCCCACGCAGTGGACCCTTACGGGCGAGTAGCAACGGCGTCGTCGGACGCCTCTTCCTTCGGCGCGCGGAAGAGGAAGGCGCGCTCGACGACGGTCCAGGCGGTGCTGGTGACGACGTAGAGGGCGGCGGCGAGCGGGACGACGGCGACCGTGATCAGGGTGGCGAAGGAGAGCAGCGGCATCACCTTGGCGATCGCGCCGGCGCCGGGGGCGGGCTGTCCGAGGTCGAGGGGCTGGGCGGCGAGCTGCCGCTTGCCGTGGCGGTAGCCGTAGGCGGCGACGGCGGCGACGAGCGCGAACAGGACGAGGTAGACCTGCCCGGCCGGGCCGAACGCGCCGCCGCGGGAGAGGGCGTCGGCCCAGCGGTCGCCGAGCGGGGCGGCGAAGAGGGCGTGCCCGGCCATCCGGTCGCCGGCGAACAGGTGGTACATGAGCAGGAAGGCGGGCGCCTGGAGCAGGCTGGGCATGATGCCGGCGAAGGGCGAGACCTTCTCCTTCGCGTGCAGGTCCAGGATCGCCTTCTTGAGCCGCTCGGGGTTCTCGGCGTGCTTCTTCCGGAGCGCGGCGAGCTGCGGGGCGATGCGGGTGCGGGCCTTCTGGCCGCGGGCGGCGGCCCGGGAGAGCGGGTGGACGGCGAGCCGTACGAGCGCGGTGAAGAGGACGATCGCGGCGGCGGTGGCGGTGGTGGCGAAGAGCGGCTGGAGCAGCTCGGCGAGCCGCTCGACCAGGGTGGCGAACAGGGAGATGAGCGCGGACATGGGGGAGCCCTCCGTGGGGTCTCGTCGTGCCGGGGAGAGGTGTTTCTCGGCATGACGGATCCGCGGGGGAGGTGATCGGAGGTGCGCGAGGCTCCCTACGCGGCCGTCGGGAGGGGACGGCCGGGAGCCCGGGGTCTGCGGCGGCCCGAGGCGTCGGGGTCGCGCTGCGGCAGGAAGGCGGTGCGCCGCTCGCGGTCGCGCAGGGCGGTCCGGACGGCGGTGGGCGGCACGGCCGGAGCCGTACGGGCGCCGGACAGGGCGCGGGCGAGGGCGGCCGCGGCGAGGGCGACGGCGGCGGAGACACCGGCTCCGGCGAGGGCGCCGGCTCCGTCGGACAGGAGCAGTCCGGCGAGGGCGAGCAGGAAGAGCAGCGGCGCGAAGACCCGCGGGGCGGGGGTCCTGCCCGTCATCCCGTCACCTCCTCCGCGGCCACCGGTCTCTCCGCCCTGAAGACGCACGGCGGGAGGGGGAAGTTCCCGCGTCCCGCCCCTCGTTCTACGCGGCCTCCAGGGGTACGAGGAGGCGCCGGGGCCGCAGGAGGGCGCGGCCGACGGGGTCGGCGGGGTCCGGGTCGAGCCCGGCGCCGGGCCGCATCTCGACGTCGGCGGGCGGGACGGGGAGGCCGCAGGCGGGGCACGCGCCGCCGGGGCCGAGTTCGGTGCCGCAGTCGGCGTGGTGGAAGTGGCGCGTCGGCAGGGTGCCGGGGAGCTCGGCGCGGGCCCAGGAGCCGAGCGACCACAGGACGGGCCAGAGGGCGAGGCCGCGCCCGGTGAGGACGTACTCGTCGCGCGGGGGCGACTCCTGGTAGCGCCGCCGTTCGAGGACGCCGATCTCGACGAGGGCCTGGAGGCGGGCGGCGAGGACGGCGCGGGGGGCGCCGAGGTGGGCGAGGAAGTCGCTGTAGCGCCGGACGCCGTAGAAGGCGTCGCGCACGAGGAGGAGAGTCCAGCGCTCGCCGACCACTTCGAGGGCGCGGGCGATGGAGCACTGCTGCTGGGCGTAGTCCTTGCCGAGGGCCATGGGGTCCATCGTACCGAAGCGGGTTCGCTGAACGAACCGAGCTGCTACCTTGAGTTCGTTCATTGAACCGACCGAGCCGTCGACAGGTGGAGGACGCCCCGTGCCGCACCGAACACCCTTGCCCCAGGCCCCCTCCCCCGCCCCGTCCATGCCCCGGGAAGGGCACCCGGGGGCCGTCCTCGCCGTGACGGCGACCGCGACCGCCGTCGCGCTGATGAACTACACGGCCCCGATGCCGACCCTGCCCGCCGTGGCGGCCGCCTTCGGAACGCCGCCCTCCGCCCAGGCCTGGCTGCTCAACGGCACCCCGCTCGGCCTCGCCGCCCTCCTGCTCCTGGCCGGCGGGCTGGCCGACGCGTACGGGCGGCGCCGGGTCTTCCTCCTCGGCACGCTCGCCCTCGGCCTCACCACCGCGCTCGGCGCCCTCGCGGGCTCCACGGCCGCCTTCACGGCGGCCCGGATCGCCCAGGGCGCGGCGAGCGCGGCCGTCCTCGCGGGCAGCCTGGGCCTGCTCGCCCACGCGTACCCGGCGGGCCGGGACCGGATCAGGGCGACGGGCGTCTGGGGCGCGTCGGTGAGCGGCGGCATCGCCCTGGGCCCCCTCCTCGCGGGCGCGCTGGGCCTGGCGGACTGGCGACTGGCGTACGGAGCGCTCGGGGCGGGGGCGCTGGTGACGACGGCGGCGGGAGCGCGGTGGCTGCCGGGAGCGGCGGCGGCCCGGGGCGGAACCGGGACGCCGGGCCCGGACATGGCCGCAACACCCCGCCCGGACGTCGGCGGGACACCCCGTCCGGACATAGCGGGGGCACTGACCCTCGGCCTGGCCCTGGCGGCCCTGCTCACGGCGCTCACCCTGGGCAGGGAGGGGTGGCTGCGCCCCCGGGTGGGCCTCCTGCTCCTCGCTTCAGCCGCCCTGACGGCCCTGTTCGCGGTGGTGGAGACCCGGCGGAAGAACCCCATGATCGACCTGGCGCTGCTGCGGCGGCCCGCGTTCCTGGCGTCGACGCTGGGGGCGCTCTTCACGGGCCTGGCGGTGATCGGCCTGTTCAGCGTGGTGCCCACGCTGCTCCAGGCAGGCACCGGGATGTCGCCGCTGGGCACGGCCTGGCTGTTCCTCCTCTGGTCGGGAACGGCGTTCGTGACGGCCCTCCAGACCCGCCGCCTGGCGACCCGGCTCTCGGCCGCGCACCAGTTGACCCTGGGGTTCGCCCTGTCGGCGGCGGGCGTACTGACGTTCCTGGGGTCCCTGGAGGACCACGCGGGCGCGTGGCGCCTGTTCCCGGGCCTGCTGGTGGCGGGCGTGGGCAGCGGCCTCCTGAACGCGGCGCTCCCCCGCCTCGCGGTCGACTCCGTACCGCCGGAACGGGCGGCGATGGGCTCGGGCGCCAACAACACCGCCCGCTACATCGGCTCCTCGGCCGGGGTGGCCCTGACGCTCGCCCTGACGACGGCGGGCCCGGACGCGGCCCTGGCGGCGTCGGCGGGGCTGGCCCTGACGGGGGCGGGGCTGACGCTCGTACTGGCGAGGGGACAGGGCCCCGGAAAGAGAGATCGACCACTCCCCCGGAAGGGATAGCGGGGCGAGGGGAAGGACCCCGCAGGTGAAGCGGAAGGGCGGCACGTCCCCCCTCCCCGCCCGGGACACGACAAGCGCGGACGTGCCAACTCTCCGGGGCCGTACAGCAGTACGGTGGGACGCATGCGCCCCGACACGCCTGCAGCCCACACCACCGAAGCCGAGCGCCTGCTGCGCACCGCCGCGCAGTACCCGGGCGACCGGGAGCCCCTGTACCTCCGGGCGGCGGCCCACCTGGAGCTGGCGGGCGACCGCCCGGGCGCGACGGCCCTCTACGACGACCTCCTGTCGTCCGAGCCGGCGGACCCGCACCTGATCAGGGCGCTGAAGGCGGCGAACCTGTGGGAGTACGGGCACGAGGCCGAGGCCCGGGCGATCATCGAGGGGCTCCGGATCGCCCGGCCGTCGGACGCGGCGCCGTGGGAGATCGCGGCGGAGACGCTGGAGGCCCACGACGAGCTGGAGGAGGCGGAGTCGACCCTGACGGAAGCGGCGAGACTCCTGCTGGTCTCGCCGGACGACCTCCCCCACGCGAACCGGTCCCTGATCACGACCCGGCACCGGGTCCGCCGGATGCTGGCGCTGCCGCACGACGACTGGGACGCCCTGGCGGACCGGCTGCACACGGGGTCGGTCCCGCTGGACGAGCTGCACGACCCGAAGCGCCTCTGGTCCCTGGGCTCGGAGGACCCGGCGGAACTCCAGGCCGAGATCGCCCGCCTCCGCTCCGAACTGGGCACCTACCGCACGGCCCTCTCCCGCCCCTTCCCGGTCGCGGTCCTCCACTGGCCGGAAAGGGAACTGGACGAGCTCCTCGCGTCGTACCCGGAACTGGAGACCGAGTACCCGACCTACGAGGCACACCTGACGGACATCGAGGCGTCCCTGCGCGAACTGGCGACCGCCGGCACCCCCAACCTGGGCATCGTCCGCGCCACGGTCCCCTCCTACGAGGCCTTCGCCGCCTCGGAATCCACCCGCCCCTCGAACGCGGACCTCCTCCCCCAGTACGCCACCACCCTGGCCGCCCGGGGCCGCGCCACGGCGTGGCCGCCGGCGCGGGGGGCGGAGTGCTGGTGCGGGTCGGGGGAGACGTACGGGAAGTGTCACGGAGGCGACGCGACCTGAGTCGACGCTACTTCGTCGTCAGCCCCCAGTCTTGCGCCTGGGGGGATCCGTCCCATCCGCCCTCGTCCCGCCAGACCGAGGTGATCCCCTGCTCTTCCAGGTACGGGGCGTACACGCCGATCTCTTCTGAGAAGAGGCCTATGAGGAAGGGTCTCGGCCGCTGCGGATAGAGGAAGTGGCGGTACTCGTAGAGCTGCCCAAGTGCTTCACGGACCGCTATCGTCGCGTTTCCGTTGCGAACGATCTTCGCTTCGACAATCCACTCGGGGTCTCGCCCTCCCACGGCCTCTTCCCGCCTGAGAACCAAGTCCCTGGGGTGCTGCCCCAGCGTGACCGGAACATATCCACGCTTCACGACGTGAAGGCCGAAGTCCTTGACGAGATCCTCGTGGGTTCGCTGTTTGATCTGCTGACGAGCGCTGATCTGCACCTTGTACTCACCGCTGTCCTTCGGATGGAAGTCAGCGAGCGGATCGAAGTCAGCCGGTGACACGGCGGCGCGCGGAGCGTGGCCGCTGAGGTCGTAGGCCCATGGGATCGCGTCCACGTCATTGCTCATCCACCACACGCGGTCGAATTCCTCGGCCCTCCTCAGGGCCTCGACGCCCACGTAGAGGTCTCCCAACAGCACGGCATCGCTCGGAAGCGCGGCGGTGTCGTACACCTTCGCGATCACGCTGGCCGCCTCGTACGCCTTCGGGCGAGCCGCCTTGTCCCTGAGCTGCGGCTCGTCCACCCAATCAAGGCATTCTTGCCGTCGCACGGCTCGGCGAAGTCGCGCCGCGTGATGACGGAGGTGGTCCTCTCGAGCGCGACCTCTGCCCAAGCGCTCTTCCAGCCAGGTGATCCCCTGTTGCAAGGTCAGCGTCACGTTCTTCAGGTCAGCGCTGAAGATGTAGGCGAGGTACAGGCCCTTCTTGGGATCCCGCATCCCCCGCTCGTCGAAGACACCGATCCACGGCGTCGCGGCCGGAGTGGTCTGTCCCCCATGTCCCTCGGCCTTGAAGCCCGGTGGAAGGGTGAGGTCGGTACGGTTCGCGACCCCCCGCAGTATCTGCTGTCCCTTTACCTCACGCGTCGAACCAGCCGTGCGGTCGTACGTGCTCGCGACTTCGCCGAGCAAATCTCGCATCCCCATGCGAGGAATCTAGATCACGGCGTTTCGTCAGGGACACGGGCTTCCGCTACCTCGTCACCTCGCCCGGGCTTCTCACAACCCGACGTCAACGCGTGCTTGGGCCGCGTCCAGGACATCGTCCGCGTCGTATCCGTGGGCGTCCACCCAGTACAAAAGATCCGCGATCACTTCGATCACCGCCTCCTTCGCCAGGGTGGCGGCCAGTCGGCTCGCGTTGACCGCCCGAGGAGAACTGACGACGCCGTAGAGGGAGAGCATGGATTCCGCCCGTGCGACGCGTGTGCCACCGCTGTGCCCATGAGGTGTCGTGAGGTCGGTAGCGATCTCACACCACATGCCATTGTGATCAGGTCGTGTCAGGAAGCCCCAACGGTCCGCGATCCTGTCCACCAGTGCCAGACCCATGTCTGTCTCGACGCCAGGCAAGGGGGTGGCGGGAGACGGTGTCATTCGGTCTCCGGCGTACCTCACCTCGATCCGCACATGAATGCCGTTCATCGACAGGCGAAGCGATGTCAGGGTGCCCACCCCTACATGTCTGATCACTAGAGAGACGAGTTCGCTCACGCAGAGTTGAACCGCCTCGCTTTGCCGCGACAGCCCCCAGAACTTCATGTGGAGACGCAGCACACGCCGGAGCGCGGCGACCTCTCGTGGTTCCGCCGAGAACGACAGCTCCCACGGTTCGCGCACCATGCAACCCTCTTCGCTCACGCCGTCTCCCCCTCCCCCATCTCGGCCCAGACCTGCTTGCCCCAGCGGTACCGCTCGGTGCCCCAGCGGTCCGTGAGCATGTCGACGAGGAGCAGTCCTCGGCCGCGGGTCCGGTCCTCGTCGGCATCCGTCCTCAGGGTGGGGACGATCTTGGAGCGGTCGACCACACCCAGGCGGATCACGTTCGCGGAGGGCCTGGAGACGATCACACGGATCGACGGGAGCCGGCCGTGGTCGACCGCGTTGGAGACCAGTTCGGTGATGACGAGGGTGGCGTCCTCGATCAGGGGATCCAAGCCCCAGACGGTCAGGGCCGTGCGGACCAGGCGGCGGGCGACGGCGGCGCTCCGTGGTTCACGCGGGAGGGTCTGGGAGTAGGCGGGGTGCCCGGTGGGGTGAGAGGCGACGGGCCCGGGCGCCGAGTCCTCCGCAGGAGGTGTCACTCTCTCGCCCGCACGCGCACCTTTGCCAACTGGCCTTACATAAGAGGCCGTTCGGGAACCCAGAGATTGAGAAGCACGGGCTTCCGTTCGCGGTTCCAGTGCCGCTGAAGACAGGGCTGACACACCCCACCCCTCCTCGTCACCCGCGTGGCTGAAAGTCGCCAACTGCCCTCCCGGCATCGCTGATCGGTGCTTTCTTGTTCTCTCAGCGAACCGTGATTCGCGGCGGGCGGACATCCCCGTCCCGGCTTCGACGCCGTCAAACCCGTCAAAGATTGTTCTCTTGTGAACAGGGGCGCAGCATGGCGCGCAGGAACGATGAACTGGCCGCGGTGATCGCGGAGACGGGCTGGTCGCAACCGGCTTTGGCCGCCGCCGTGGTGCGCGTGGCGGCGGAGGTCGGGGCTGACGAACTCCTCACCGTCAAGCGCTCGCACATCGCCATGTGGATCTCCGGCACCCAACCCCGGGGGCGGGCGGGCGACATCCTGCGTGAAACCCTGTCGCGACGGCTGAAGCGCCCTGTGACACTCGCGGAGATCGGCCTCGCGGGGAAGATCCCGGACGTGGCCGCCGGTTCCGAGTGGGACACGGACACTCTGACGACTCTGGTCGATCTGGGGAGAGACAGCATGGACCGCGAACGCCGCCGACTCCTCGCCGGTGCCGCCTACTCCGTCGGAGGGCTCGTCCTTCCCGGAGAGCCGTGGTGGAACGAGGCCCCCGAGCGGGCGCGGTCCCGTGCGACGGGCCCGGGCCGCAGGGTCGGCGAGACCGAGGTGCGGGCCGTGCGTGAGATGACGGAGTTCTTCTCCCGGCGCGACCAGCGGCACGGAGGCGTCGACGGCCGGACCGCGCTCCACCAGTACATCGTCGACGACGTCGCCAGGTACGTCGGCGGGGTCTTCAGCAATGAGAAGGCGCGCCGCTCGCTGTACTCGGCCGCCGCCGAAGCGGTGTATGTGGCCGGGTGGATGGGTTTCGACGCCTCCCGACACGAGGCCGCCCGGCGCCACTTCACCCTCGCCCTCAAGCTGGCCGCCGAGGCCGACGACGCCCCCCTCGCCGGACACGTCCTGCGGGCGATGGCGCACCAGGCCATGGACCTCGGGCACACCAGGGCCGCGCTGGACCTCGCCACCGCCTCCGTCGAGCGCGAGAGGTACGCCCGCGCCGCTCCACGCGAAAGGGCTCTGATCGGGATCGTACGAGCGCGGGCCCTGGCCCTGGACGGTCGGCGGAGCAGTGCCGTCGCCGCGATCAGTCAGGCCGAGGCCGACCTCGATCGGGCCTCGTCGGGTGATGACGAGCCCAAGCGGGTCTGGTTCTTCCAGGAGGCGTCCCTCGCGCACGAGACGGCCCGCACCCTGTGGGCCCTGGGCGATCTCGACGGCGCCTTGCACCACTTCCGCGACAGCGTGCGCCGCCGCGAGACCGGTTCCTTCAGCAGGACCCACGCCGTCACCCTCGGGTACATGGGCACGGTCCAAGCCGGGCAGGGCAACGTCGACGCCGCCTGCCGCACGTGGTCCCGTGCCCTGGACGCCATGGACGGTGTCCAGTCCGGCAGGGCGCGGGAGGCGGCCGCCACCATGCGCACGGTCCTGTCGCCGTTCCGCCACCGTGGCATCCCCTCCGCCTCCGAAGTGGACGCACGGGCCCGGACCGTGCTCCAGCGAGTAATCTGACGCCGCCGACCAAGGAGGAAGGACCAGCCGTGGCAACAGAGTTCATCGAGGTCCCGGTCATTGCCGACGTCGTCGGAGGCCACGCCGGAAAGCTCGACGACTTCAAGGGCGGTGTGGAGTCGATCATCCGCCTGCGCCCGGAGTTCCCCGTCGAGACGCTGCGGGGCATCGAGGAGTTCTCCCACCTCCAGGTCACCTGGTTCTTCAACCTCGGCTCCCCGGACGACGTCGCCCTCCACGCGCGCAGTCCCCGCGACAATCCCGCCTGGCCGGCGACCGGGACCTTCGTGCACCACAACCACCGGCGCCCGGCCCGGCTCGCGACCTCTTTCCCGAGGCTGCTCAAGGTCGACGGGCTCGACCTGCACGTCACGGACCTCGACGCCGACGAGGGGACCCAGGTCGTCGACCTCGTGGCCGTGTTCCAGGAGATGCTGCCCCGTGGGCCCGTCTCCCAGCCGGCGTGGCCGGGCGAGATGCTGGCGGACTACTGGCGGGACGCCTCCGAGCGTTGAGGCGGGGTGAGTGCAGTCCTGCCCATGAACTGCTGTCGCCTCCAGCCGGGTGTCCACGGCCTTGTGCCGACCCGGGCGAGGTCCATCAACGTGGTCCTTGGAACGAGTTGCTGTGTGCGTAGCCCTTGGCGCCAGGATTTCTCAGAAAATGAGGGCTGCGTCCAAGTATTCCTGTACCGGCTCGAACAGCCCGTACGGCACGTATTCGGGGATCTCGTCATGAGCCACCCAGGCCAGTTCGGCCAATTCCTCGGTGTCCGCGACATGAGCCGTTCCGCCCAGTACCTCGCACGCGGTGTACGACATCAGTCGACCCGTCTCCGGGTGGACGCGCTCACCGAGCAGCTTCACGGCCGCCACGGTCAGCCCGGTCTCCTCCTGGGTCTCCCGCACGGCGGCGTCCTCGCGGGTCTCGCCACATTCGACCTTTCCGGCCGGGAACTGCCAGGAGAGCCGCCCCTCGCTGACCCGGCGGCGCACCATCAGCACACGCCCCTCGTTCACGACGATGGCAGCGGCAACGCCTGGGCGCTCGTGCGTGTTCTGGTTCGTCACGTCTGCTCCTCCAGGATGGCTGGGCAGATCGTATCGATGGACATGAAACGGGGCGCCGAGTTTCTGGAGACCCACATGACGTCGGGGAAAACCTGACGCCAAGAAGACGTGTGAGCGTCACGGTGTCGCCAAAAACTGCGGCAGAGTTTGAAGATCACCCATACAGGTGATCTTCACTCGGCGTGTCGAGTTGGACACCTTGTGCGCGATACGGTCGCACAAAACGGCCCCCGTCGACGGCTGCAACCATCGGCGAGGGCCTGAACCACCAGTGGACAGGACCCACAGTGATCTACCGCAACGTTATCGTGCCCTCCCGCGCCTTCGGCCAGTACTCGCACGAGATCATCCGGCACCCCCGCCTCAACTCCGACGCCGTGCGCCTTCTCACCTGGCAGCTCTCGCTTCCTCGGGGAGCCCGGGAATCGCTCTCCCGGACCGCCGAGCGTGCCCGGATCGGGTCCTGCGCCTTCGGGCGCGCCAAGCGGCAGCTCAAGGAAGAGGGGTTCGTGCACGAGCGGCGGGTCCAGGGTGCCGGTGGGCACTGGATCACCCAACAGCTCGTCTCCAGCGCCCCCTTGACCGCCGACGAGGCCGCCAAGATCCTCGCCCGGACCCCCCTTCCCGCCTGCGAGGACCAGATGTTCGCGCAGGTCGCGCCGAGTCCGCGGAATCGAGCCGTCGGTGTCCCGACCGCTGGTGCTCCGGAGGCCCCGTCGACCGGCGATCATCCAGAGGAAGAACCCGTAGGGGACACCTCCAACCTTCCGTCGGCGGCCGACGAACCGGTCGATGCACCTGGTGACGAGACCACACCCGTCGCCAGCCCCCGGCAGGAAGAGGCCCGCGCTCTCGTCGGCGCGCTGCCGCTCCTCTCCCCCGCCCTCCGGCACATCCCGCCCGGCATGCGCGACGAACTCGCCCGCCTCGCCGCGCGCTGGCTCGACGCCGGGCACACCTCCGCCGACGTCCACGAGCACGTCCTGCGCGGCCTCCCCGGTGCCGGGACGCCCGTACACCGGCCCGGCGGGCTCGTCCGGTACCTGCTGCGGGAGGTGCCGCCCCGCGCCCTGCCCCAGCTCGTGTCACCGCCGTCCGGACCCCAGCCGTCCGGGCCCCGGCTCTCCCCTCGGCTCGAAGGCGCGCGCGAGTGCTCCGGCGACCACGTCCAGCCGATGCTGTTCCGGCCCCTCGGGGACGAGACGCTGTGTGCCCCGTGCCTCTCCCGCATTTCTGACGCGCCCTCGCCCGACCGGGAAGCCCACGGCGGCTCCCGCGTTCCCATCGAACCGTGACCTCGCGCAGGGGCCCCGCCCGCACCTCGTAGGCTCGAAGGACGACCCGTCGACCCGAAAGGCCCCGCCATGCCCCGCATCCCCTCCCACCTCACCGCCGCCACCGGACTCGTCGGCGGGTACGCCGTCGCCCGGTGGACCAAGAAGCGGCCGCTCGGTGGGGCCGTGCTCGCCGTGGCCGGTGGGGTGGCGGCCCGGGAGTGGCAGCGGGTGGGCGGGGCGAAGGCGTCCGTGGGGCTGACGTCCGCCTACGTCGCCGCGTTCGCCGGGTCGCACCCGCTCGCGAAGAAGATCGGCGCCTGGCCCGCCGTCTTCTCCGTGGCCGGGGCCGTCGCCGCCGCCTCCTGGGCCGTCACCCGCGACAAGGACTGAGCCCGAGGGAACGGGGCCCGGGGCCCTGGTCCACCAGGACCCGAGCCCCGCACCGCCGAAAAGGGCCCTCAGCCCCCCAACCCGTGGCTCACCGTATAGATCAACAACCCCGCCAACGCCCCCACCACCGTCCCGTTGATCCGGATGAACTGCAGGTCGCGCCCGATGTTCGCCTCGATCTTCCGGGAGGTCTGGGTGGCGTCCCAGCTCGCGACCGTGTCCGTGATCAGGGACGTGATCTCGTCGCGGTAGGTGGTGACGACGTACGCCGCCGCGTCCTCCGCCCAGCCGTCGACCTTGGCCCGCAGGCGGGCGTCCGTCGAGAGGCGCCGGCCCAGGGAGATCAGGGAGGTGCGGGCGCGCAGGCGGAGCTGGCTGTGGTCGTCCTCGGCCGCCGCGATGATCAGGGCGCGGACCGACGACCACGCCGAGGCGATGATGTCCTGGACCTCCGGACGGGCGAGCAGGTCGGACTTCAGGCGCTCGACGCGGACCCGGGTGTCCGTGTCCGACTGGAGCTCGACCGCGAAGTCCGCCAGGAAGCGGTCGATCGCCCCGCGCGCCGGGTGCCCCGGCATGTCCCGCATCTCCGTGACGAAGCGGAGCAGTTCCTTGTAGACGCGCTCGCCGATCCGCTTGTCCACGAAGCGCGGGGTCCAGCCCGGCGCCCCGCCCTGGACCGCGTCCATCACCGAGTCCCCGTGGGTGACCAGCCAGTCGTGGGCCCGGGTGCAGATCAGGTCCACCGCCCGGCGGTGCGCCCCGTCGTCGACGACCTTCTCCAGCGTCTTGCCCAGGGGCGGCGCGATCTCCACCGCCTCCGCCCGCCGGGTGATCGCCTCCCCCACCACCGCCTGCACGTCCGCGTCCCGCAGCACCGTCAGCGCGCCCCGCAGGGCCGTGGAGAGCTCCGCCACCACCCGGTCGGCGTGCGCCGGGTCCGCCAGCCAGGCGCCCAGGCGGCCGCCGATGCCCAGGGCCGTCAGCCTGCCCCGTACGACGTCGGCGGAGAGGAAGTTCTCGCCGACGAAGACGCCGAGGGACGTGCCCAACTGGTCCTTCTTCTTCGGGATGATCGCCGTGTGCGGGATCGGCAGCCCCAGCGGGTGCCGGAAGAGGGCCGTCACCGCGAACCAGTCCGCGAGCGCGCCCACCATGCCCGCCTCCGCCGCCGCGGCCACGTACCCCGCCCAGGCTCCCGCCCCGGAGTTCCGCGCCCACGTCGCCAGCGCGTAGACCACCGCCACGAGGAGCAGCAGGGACGTCGCCAGCGCCTTCATGCGCCGGACGCCCCTGCTCTTCTCCTCGTCCGCGGCCGTGTACGAGAAACTCACCATGCGTCGACCTCCTACCTCAGGGACTCCCGGCGCTCCTCCCGAGTTCCCCCGTACATCTTCGCGATCACCGCCTCGATGTCCGGTTCCCGCACCGACAGGTCGACGAGCGGATGCGCGGCGGCCACCGCGGCGACCAGTGGGGCGGCCGAGTCCGTCGCCGGGAAGGCGAGCCACTGGCGGGGTCCCTCCGCCCGTACGAAGCGGGCCCCGGGCACCTCGATCGGGGGCAGCTCGCGCTCCAGGTCCACCACCAGGAGCCGTTCGCTCTCGCCGACGGCGTGCAGGCCGGACAGTTCGCCGTCGTACATCAGGCGCCCGTGGTCGATGACCATCACCCGGGAGCAGAGCTGCTCGATGTCGGTCAGGTCGTGGGTGGTCAGGAGGACCGTCGTGCCCCGCTCCTCGTTCAGGTCCCTCAGGAACTCCCGCACCTTCGCCTTCGACACCACGTCCAGGCCGATCGTCGGCTCGTCCAGGTACAGCACCTCCGGGTCGTGCAGCAGCGCCGCCGCGATGTCGCCGCGCATCCGCTGTCCCAGCGAGAGCTGCCGCACCGGCACGTCGAGCAGCTCCCCCAGGTCCAGGAGCTCCACGCAGCGGCCGAGATTCTCGCGGTAGCGGGCGTCGGGGATGCGGTACATGCGGTGCACCAGCGCGTACGAGTCCCTCAGCGGCAGGTCCCACCAGAGCGTGGTCCGCTGCCCGAAGACCACCCCTATCCGCCGGGCCAGGCGGGTGCGCTCGCGGGACGGGTCGATGCCCGCGACCCGCAGCCGGCCGCCGCTGGGGGTGAGGATGCCGGTCAGCATCTTGATGGTGGTCGACTTCCCGGCCCCGTTGGGGCCGATGTAGCCGACCATCTCGCCGCGCTCCACCACGAACGAGATCCCGTCGACCGCCCGGACGTCCCGTTTCTCGCGGCGGACCAGGCCCGCCCTGCGGCGGACCGTGAAGGTCTTCTCCACCCCGTCCAGATGGATGAAGGGTTCGGTGGACGACATCCCGGAGTCCTCAGCTTCCCGTCGATCGGTACGAGCGGATCCCCGCCCGCCAGGCGAGGCCCGCGACCCCGCAGCAGACGAGCGCCATCGGGGGCGACGCGAACGCCGCCCAGTCCGGCACCCCCGCCGGGGCCGGCCGGCCGAGCACGTACAGGGCGGGCAGCCAGCTCACGAACGCCAGCGGCACCACGTACACGACACCCCGCACCAGCTCCTGCGCGAAGATCGACGGCGGGTACTGGAGGAGGGTGTTCCCGCCGTACGTGAAGGAGTTCGTGACCTCGGCCGCGTCCTGGATCCAGAAGAGCGCGGACGCGCCGACCACCATCACCGCGCCGAAGATCACCGCCCCGCAGACCACCGTCACCGGCAGCAGCACGACCTTCACCGGCGTCCACGCCACGTCGAGCAGGACCAGGCTCCAGACCAGGACGAGCAGCGCCTGCGCGACCCGGCCGAAGCGGCGCAGCGCGAACCTGTCCGCCGCGACCTGCGCGAGCAGCGGCGCCGGGCGCATCAGGAAGGTGTCGAGCGAGCCGTCCCTGACCCGCTTCCCCATCCGCTGGAGCGAGCCCATCGTCAGGTCCGCGATCCCGAAGGCGGTGCCGGCCGTCCCGTACAGGAAGGCGACCTCCGCGAAGGAGAAGCCGCCGAGCCCCTTCACCCGGCCGAACATCAGGAGGATGACGACGAAGTCGAAGAAGGTGACGCAGAAGCTGTTGAAGAGGGTGAGGGCGAAGGAGAGGCGGTACGTCATCGTGGAGCGGATCCACATGGCCGCGACCATCCGGTAGGTGCGGAGGGAGTCGCCGAGGGCGCCGTCCGTACGGGACGGGTCGTCCCCCGTGCCCCCGGCGGACGTCGTGGTCGTCGTCTCAGCCACCCTGCACC
The DNA here is from genome assembly GCF_042868165.1 of Streptomyces sp. NPDC007872. NCBI lineage: Bacteria > Bacillati > Actinomycetota > Actinomycetes > Kitasatosporales > Streptomycetaceae > Streptomyces > Streptomyces sp. NPDC007872. The sequence goes on along the minus strand of NZ_JBIAEA010000002.1, from coordinate 123,361 downwards.
ACCACCTTCCGCGTCGCCAGCGCCTGCGCCGCCCGGCCCGCGCCGAGCAGCGCCAGGGCCCAGCAGCCCTGGAAGGCGTACGCCCCCGCCAGCTCCCGGCCCTCGTACCGTCCCAGGTAGACGTCGGCCGGGACCTGGAGGAGGGAGGCCCAGGGCAGCGTCCGGGCGACCTCGCCCAGGGCGCCCGGGAAGACGTTCAGCGGGAGCAGCATCCCCGAGAAGAACAGGCCGCCCAGCCAGGCCACCTGCATCACCCCCTGGCCGTCGAGCAGCCAGAAGGCGCTCATCGCCACCAGGTACCAGAGCGCGAAGCCGACCACCGAGCCCAGCGCCACCGCGAGCAGGAACGCCGCCCAGCCGGCCGGCCCGGACGGCAGCGTGAAGCCGAAGACGAGCGCGCCGATCACCATCGGGGCGACGCCCCGGCCCAGGAGCTGGAAGGCGGCCCGGCCCGCGTTGGCCGAGAACCACCAGGCCTGGAGGTCGGCGGGGCGGTAGAGGTCGACGGCGATGTCCCCGGTCCTGATCCGCTCGATCAGCTCCTCCTCGAAGCCGCCGCCCATCAGGCCGCAGACGGTGAGGAGGGCCTGCCCGATCCAGACGTAGGCGAGGGCGTCGTCCATGGAGTAGCCGCCGAGGTGCGGCCGTTCGTCCCAGAGGGCGACGTACGTGTAGGAGAGGACGAGGCCGAAGACGCTGTTGGTGAAGACGCCCGCCGCCGTCGCCACCCGGTAGGTGGCGTAGCGCCGGAACCCGCCCGCGGCCACCGTCGCGTACAGCCGCAGCATGGGGCTCCCTTTCCGGGAAGGGGTGGATGGAGGAGTGCGAGGGGTGCATGGAGGCGAAGCGCACGACCCTAGCGGGGGCGCGGTGTCCGTCGCGACCCGTTTTCACGTCACATTCGAGTCGCGTACGGGACTTTCCGGTCATACCGGGCACTATGGGATGCCATGTCCCCTTCCTCGTCCCCCTTCTCCGGCACGGGCCCCGGTACGGACTCCGGCATGGACCCCGGTACGAACTCCGTTACGGACTCCGGCACGGGCTCCGGCCCCGGCGCGAGCGACCCGGGCGGCACCCCCCGGACGTCCTGCCCGGGCTGGGAGCCGAGGGATCCCACCCTGCACCCGCCGCACCCGCCCGTCCGGGCGACGGCCCCCGAGCCCCGCCCGGGCCGCCGGGACCGCCGACGCCGCCGGGGCCCCTTCCGGCGCCTCCTCCGCTTCCTCGTCGGCACCCTGCTGCTCGGCGTCCTGCTCCTCGCCGGAGCCCTCGCCGCCGGCTACCTCCTGGTGGAGATCCCGCCCGCCAACGCCGCCGCCGTCGCCCAGTCCAACGTCTACCTCTACCGGGACGGCACCCCCCTCGCCCGCGATGGCGAGGTCAACCGCGAGAACGTCCGGCTCGACCGGATCCCTCTCTCCCTCCAGCAGGCCGTCCTCGCCGCCGAGGAGCGCGACTTCTCCACCTCGCGGGCCGTCGACCCCAAGGCGATGGTCCGCGCCGCCTGGAACACCGTCACCGGCAAGGGCCGCCAGTCCGGCTCCACCATCACCCAGCAGTACGTCAAGAACTACTACCTGGGCCAGGAGCAGACCCTCAGCCGCAAGGCGAAGGAGTTCTTCATCGCGATCCGGCTCGGCCGCGAGAAGGGCAAGCAGGAGATCCTCCAGGGCTACCTGAACACCAGCTACTTCGGGCGCAACGCCTACGGCGTGCAGGCCGCCGCCCGCGCCTACTACGGCAAGGACGTCGAGCAGCTCGACACCGCCGAGGGCGCGTACCTCGCCTCCCTGCTCAAGGCCCCCAGCGCCTACGACGTCACCACCCACCCCGAGAACCGCGACAAGGCCGTCGCCCGCTGGCACTACGTCCTGGACGGCATGGTCACCGAGGGGTGGCTGGACCGGGCCGGCCGCGCCGCCCTCCGCTTCCCCGACCCCCAGACCGCACGCCCCGTCACCGCCCTGTCCGGACAGCGCGGTTACGTCGTCCAGGCCGTCGAGGAGTACCTGACGAGCCACGGCGTCCTCGACGAGAAGACCCTCGCCGCCGGCGGCTTCCGCATCACCACCACCCTGGAGCCCGCCAAGCAGGAGGCCCTCGCCGAGGCCGTCGAGGACCGGGTCGTCTCCCGGCTCGACCCGGACCGCAACCCCGCCGACCGCTTCGTACGGGTCGGGGCGGCGGCCGTCGACCCGGCGAACGGCCAGGTCCTCGCCCTGTACGGCGGGATCGACTACACCCGCCAGTACGTCAACAACGCCACCCGCCGCGACTACCAGGTCGGCTCCACCTTCAAGCCCTTCGTCTTCACGGCGGCCGTGCAGAGCGGCGCCCAGACCCAGCAGGGCCGGCCCATCACCCCGTCCACGCTGTACGACGGGACCAACCGGCGCCCGGTGGAGGGCTGGAGCGGCAGCCCGTACGACCCCGCCAACGAGGACGACGCGAGCTACGGCGAGATCCCCGTCGGCACCGCCACCGACCTGTCGGTGAACGCCGTCTACGCCCAGATGGCCGTCGACGTCGGCCCCGCGCACGTCCGCCGGACCGCCATCGCCCTCGGCGTGCCCGGCTCCACCCCCGACCTCACCGCCTCCCCCTCCATCGCGCTCGGCGCGGCCACCGCCAGCGTCCTGGACATGGCCACCGCGTACGCCACGCTCGCCGCCCACGGCAGGCTCGGCACGTACACCCTGGTGGAGGGCGTCACCCGGGGCGGCGAGCAACTGGACCTGCCGGACCCGCGCCCCCGGCAGGCGGTGAGCCGCGAGGCCGCCGACACCACCACGTCGATCCTCAGGAGCGTCGTCGAGACGGGCACCGGGACGGCCGCGCAGACCGCCGGGCGCCCTGCGGCGGGCAAGACGGGCACGGCGGAGGACGACAAGGCCGCCTGGTTCGCGGGCTACACCCCGGAACTCGCCACGGTAGTCGCGCTGATGGGCCAGGACCCCGAGACCGGCCACCAGGAGCCGCTGTACGGCGCGCTCGGCGTGGAACGGGTCGCCGGGGGCGGGGCGCCCGCCGAGATCTGGGGACGGTTCACCCGCGAGGCCCTGGCGGAGACGCCCCCGAGCGACTTCGACCTCGACCTGATGCCGGGGGCCGAGGAACCGCCGCCCGCGACGCCGACACCGGACGGGACGGAAGGGGCGCGGGAGACGGAGAAGCCGGAGGAGTACGTGACCGGGGAGGCGGGCCCGGGAGCGGTCCCGGCGAGTCGGGGCGGCGCCCCGGACGCCCCCGGACCGGAGACCGGGCCCCGTACCGCCGAACGGGGCACGCCCACCCACCCGTCACCGGACGGTCAGTGACCCGTCAGTGACCCGAGGTCGCCTTCAGGCCCACCACGGCCACGAGCAGCAGGCAGACGAAGAAGATGCGGGCGGCGGTCGCCGGCTCCCCCAGGACCACCATGCCGAACACCGCCGCACCGGCCGCGCCGATGCCGACCCACACGCCGTACGCCGTACCGATCGGCAGCGTCCTGGCCGCCTGCGACAGCAGCAGCATGGAGGCGACGATCCCGGCGCCGGTGAACAGGCTCGGCCAGAGGCGCGTGAAGCCCTCGGTGTACTTCATCCCGATCGACCAGGCGACTTCCAGCAGACCGGCGACGACGAGAAGGATCCAGGCCATGACGGCACCTCCGTGAGACGGAACGACAGGGGTGCGTCGTCTTGTCGTCAACCCGGTACGGCGCGTCTCGTCGGGGTCCTTCCAGGCTAGCAAAGAAAGGACGGAGGCCCCGGTGACCATGGTCACCGGGGCCTCACGGGGTTCGCGCGCCCAGGGTCCGCGGACGGAGCCCGGCCTACAGATAGAGCCCGGTCGAGTCGGACGTCCCCTGGAACCGGTCCGCCGCCACCGCGTGCAGGTCGCGCTCGCGCATCAGCACGTACGCGACGCCCCGCACCTCGACCTCGGCGCGGTCCTCGGGGTCGTACAGGACCCGGTCGCCGGTCTCGACCGTGCGGACGTTCTGGCCGATCGCGACCACCTCGGCCCAGGCGAGGCGCCGGCCGACGGCGGCGGTCGCCGGGATCAGGATCCCGCCGCCGGAGCGCCGCTCCCCCTCCGGCGAGTCGGTACGGACCAGGACCCGGTCGTGGAGCATCCGGATGGGCAGCTTGTCGTGGGTGTTCTCGCTCACGGGGCGAACCTACCCGTCCGGGCGTGTCGCCCGTGCACGGGAGCCGCGCCCGCCGCCCACGACGACCGCGTCGGAAGCCGCACCGGCGGCGTCCGGAACCGTCACCCCTTGCCCTTGCGGCCGGCGAAGGCGATCAGCCCGACGACCGCGACGACCGCGAGCGCCGCCGGCACCACGCGCTCCAGACGGGGCGCGCCGTCCGCGTGGGTCAGGTGGGCCTTCACGTCCGAGACGACCCGGTTGACGGCGACGAAGGCGCGGCCGGCGGTCTGGTCGACCGTCGAGGCCACCTTCGCCTTCGCGTCCCCGATGATCGTCTTCGGGTGCACTCGAATGCCGATCTCGTCGAGAGTGACGGCGAGCTGCTCGCGCCGGCGGACGATGTCCGCCTCGATCTGCGCAGGGGTCCTGGCGTCCGACACCGCACTGCCTCCGTAGTCGTGATCGCCGTGATCGTCGTGATCCGGTCGTTGATGGACAGTCTGTCAGTTCCGCCGCCGAAGGGACGCCCCAGACCCCCATTAGGCTCTGGACGCGTACGCGAACGTTTCCCGAGGAGAGCCATGAGCGAGCGACTGCAGCCCGGCGACACCGCCCCCGCCTTCACCCTGCCCGACGCGGACGGCAACGAGGTCTCCCTCGCGGACCACCGGGGCCGCAAGGTCATCGTCTACTTCTACCCCGCCGCCCTCACCCCCGGCTGCACCAAGCAGGCCTGCGACTTCACCGACAACCTGGAGCTGCTCGCGGGCGCCGGGTACGACGTCATCGGCGTGTCGCCGGACAAGCCGGAGAAGCTGGCGAAGTTCCGCGAGAAGGAGGACCTGAAGGTCACCCTGGTCGGCGACCCGGAGAAGAAGGTCCTGGAGGCGTACGGCGCCTTCGGCGAGAAGAAGCTGTACGGCAAGACGGTGACGGGCGTGATCCGCTCCACCGTGGTCGTCGACGAGGAGGGGAAGGTCGAGCGCGCCCTCTACAACGTGAAGGCCACCGGCCACGTCGCCAAGATCATCCGGGACCTGGGCGTCGAGGCCTGACGCCCCCCGCATGTGACGGGGGTCGCACTCCGGGCGATCCCCGTTTGCGAGTGCCACGACCGCGCAGAAGAGCCTCTTGTGTGTGTTTCCCGCAGAGAGGACGGACGGTCATGCCGGCCCCCGACACTGACCACGCGGCCGACCCCGAGGCCCTGAGACGCCACCCCCGGCTCTTCAGGGCCGCCAGCCGGCGCAAGCGGCCCAGGCTGCGGCGGACCGACATCACGGTGACGGACGAGGCGGCGATCAAGCGGGCCGTGAAGGCGGCCTCGCTCGGCAACGCCATGGAGTGGTTCGACTTCGGCGTCTACGCCTACCTCGCCGCCACCCTCGGGCACGTCTTCTTCCCGTCCGGGAACGACACGGTCCAGCTCCTGTCGTCGTTCGCGACCTTCGCCGTGGCCTTCCTGGTCCGTCCGCTCGGCGGCATGTTCTTCGGCCCGATGGGCGACCGGCTCGGCCGCAAGAAGGTCCTCGCGCTGACCATGATCCTGATGGCGGCCGGCACCTTCGCGATCGGCCTGATCCCGTCGTACGCCTCCATCGGCTTCTGGGCCCCGGTGCTCCTGATCGCCTTCCGGATGCTCCAGGGCTTCTCGACGGGCGGTGAGTACGGCGGGGCCTCGACCTTCATAGCCGAGTACGCGCCGGACCGGCGGCGGGGCTACTTCGGCAGCTTCCTGGAGGTCGGCACCCTGGCGGGGTACGTCGGCGCGGCCGGCCTGGTGACGGCGCTCACCGCGTGGCTCGGCTCCGACGCGATGGAGGCGTGGGGCTGGCGCGTGCCGTTCCTGGTGGCGGGGCCGCTGGGCCTGGTCGGCCTCTACCTGCGGATGCGGCTCGACGAGACGCCGGCCTTCCAGCGCCTGGAGTCCGACGCGGCGCACCCGTCGGAGGCGGCGGACGCGGTGGAGACCACGGCCAAGGGCGACCTGTCGAAGATCTTCCGGCAGCAGTGGCCGATGCTGGTGCTGTGCGTCGCGCTGGTGGGCGCGTACAACATCGCGGACTACATGGTCCTCTCCTACATGCCGACGTACCTCTCGGACGAGCTCGGCTACGGCGAGACGCACGGCCTGCTGATCCTGCTCCTGGTGATGGTCCTCCTGATGCTGATCATCACGCGGGTGGGCAGGCTGAACGACCGCTTCGGCCGCAGGCCGGTCCTGATGGCGGGCATGCTGGGCTTCCTCTTCCTCTCCCTCCCGGCGTTCCTGCTGATCGGCCGGGGCGGGATCCCGGCGGTCACGGCGGGCATGCTAATGCTCGGCCTGTCCCTGGTCTGCATGCTCGGCACCATGTCGGCGGCGCTCCCGGCGCTCTTCCCGACGGACGTCCGCTACGGCTCCCTCTCGGTGGGCTACAACCTCTCCACGTCCCTCTTCGGCGGCACGACCCCCCTCGTGATCACGGCCCTGATCGGCGCGACCGGCAGCAACCTGGTGCCGGCGTACTACGCGATGGGCGCGGCCCTCGTCGGCGTCGTCGCCGTGGCCTGCATGAAGGAGACGGCCCGACAGCCCCTGGAGGGCTCGCCCCCGTCGGTGGAGACCCACGAGGAGGCGGCGCAGATGGTCATGGCCCGGGCCCCGGAGCCGAAGTTCTGACGCCCCGGTCACGGGCGCCCCGGCGACCACTACGATGGTCGCGCGAGCGGCCGTGGTGGAACTGGCAGTCACGCTGGGTTTAGGTCCCAGTGGGGTAACACCCGTGAGGGTTCGAGTCCCTCCGGCCGCACCGGAACGGCCTGCACGCCGAGTGATCGGCGTGCAGGCCGTTTTCCGTTCCGGGACTCAGCCCAGCAGCTCCCGTACCACCGGTACAAGCGCGCGGAACGCCTTGCCCCGGTGGCTGATCGCGTTCTTCTCGGACGGGGTCAGTTCCGCGCAGGTGACGTCGTGGCCCTCGGGCTGGAGGATCGGGTCGTAGCCGAAGCCGTTGGTGCCGGCGGGGGTGTGGCGGAGGGTGCCCGGCATGGTGCCTTCCACGACGCGTTCCGTGCCGTCGGGGAGGGCGAGGGCGGCGGCGCAGGCGAAGGAGGCGCCGCGGTGTTCGTCCGCGATGTCGGAGAGCTGGGCCAGGAGCAGGTCCAGGTTGGCGCGGTCGTCGCCGTGGGTGCCGGACCAGCGGGCGGAGAAGATGCCGGGGGCACCGTTGAGGACGTCGACGCAGAGGCCGGAGTCGTCGGCGACGGCGGGCAGGCCGGTGGCCTGCGCGAGGGCGTGGGCCTTGAGGAGGGCGTTCTCCGCGAAGGTGACGCCGGTCTCCTTGACGTCGGGCACCTCCGGGTACGCGTCCGCGCCGACGAGTTCGAGGTCGAGGCCCGCGTCGGCGAGGATCGCGTGGAGTTCGGTGATCTTGCCCGCGTTGCGGGTGGCGAGGATCAGACGGGTCATGCCGTCGATTATCCCGGGCCCGGTCAGCCCGGCGTGCAGACCTTCGTGACCTCGCCCGCCGCGTCCGTGATCGGGGTGATGTCCGGGGTGGTGTCGCCGTTCTTCACCGCCGCGCGGACGGAGTCGACGCCCTTGGTGAGGTCGTCGACGGCCTTGGAGAGGTCCGCGTCGTCGGTGGTGTTCTTGAGGTTGCCCAGCTCGGTGGAGATCGAGGTCAGGGCCTCCTCGATCTGCGTCGGGTCGTTCGAGGCGCTGGAGACGGCCTGCTGGAGGTTGCTCACCGAGGTGGCTATCGCGTCGGCGGTCCTGACGCAGTCCAGGGCGGTGTCGAGGGCCGAGCAGCCGCTCAGGACGGTGGTGAGCGTGGCGGCCGTGGCCACGGCGAGTGCGAGGCGGCGCTTCAAGGTGGGTCCTCCCCCTGTACTTCACGACGGTCGTGCGGGCGCACGGATCGTGTCCGTGCGCCCGTTGTCCGTCAGGACGCCGTGGCGCCCCGGAGGGTTCCTCGGGGGTTCCTCAGAGGGTTCCCTCGAGGGCCTCGCGCTGGATCCGGGCCAGGTCGGCGCAGCCGCCGGAGGCCAGGTCGAGGAGGGCGTTGAGCTCCTTGCGGTCGAAGGGCTCGGCCTCGGCGGTGCCCTGGACCTCGACGAAGCGGCCGTCGCCGGTGCAGACGACGTTCATGTCGGTGTCGGCGCGGACGTCCTCCTCGTAGCGGAGGTCGAGGAGGGGGACGCCGTCGACGATGCCGACGGAGACGGCGGCGACGGTGCCGGTGAGGGGCTTGCGGCCGGCCTTCACGAGCTTCTTGGACTGGGCCCAGGCGACGGCGTCGGCGAGGGCGACGTACGCGCCGGTGATGGCGGCGGTGCGGGTGCCGCCGTCGGCCTGGAGGACGTCGCAGTCGAGGACGATCGTGTTCTCGCCGAGCGCCTTGTAGTCGATGACGGCGCGCAGGGAGCGGCCGATCAGGCGGGAGATCTCGTGGGTGCGGCCGCCGATCTTGCCGCGGACGGACTCGCGGTCGCCGCGGGTGTTGGTGGAGCGGGGCAGCATCGAGTACTCCCCGGTGACCCAGCCCTCGCCGCTGCCCTTGCGCCAGCGCGGGACGCCCTCGGTGACGGAGGCGGTGCAGAAGACCTTGGTGTCGCCGAAGGAGATGAGGACGGAGCCCTCGGCGTGCTTGCTCCATCCGCGTTCGATGGTGACGGGGCGGAGCTGTTCGGGGGTACGGCCGTCGATACGAGACATGGGAGGAGCGTATCGGGATACGGCGAAGGGCCCGTTCCCCTGCCGGAACGGGCCCTTCCGATGCGAGTCGGTCACTCGCACCGGGTCCTCACATCATGTCCTCGATGTCCGCGGCGATCGGGTCCGCGTCGGTGCCGATGACGACCTGGATGGCGGTGCCCATCTTCACGACGCCGTGGGCGCCGGCGGCCTTCAGGGCGGCCTCGTCGACGAGGGCGGGGTCCACGACCTCGGTGCGCAGGCGGGTGATGCAGCCCTCGACCTCTTCGATGTTCTCGATGCCGCCGAGCCCGGCGACGATCTTCTCAGCCTTGGTGGCCATGTGTTTCTCCCTGTCCGTTCCGTTCGCGAGGACGCGAATGTCGGCGCACCTGCGGTCCGCTTTGACACGGTAACCCACGGTTGGCCCAACTTCGCGAGCGAGTGCCGCCGTTCTGCCGAATGATGACGATCACCGGCGGCCTGTCCTCAGCGGGCTCCCGGAGCCTACCGCAACTGGTCTACACCACCGTGCAACGAGACGCGCACCCGGCTTGTTCCGGGCAGGGAGGACGCCCATGAGTAGCGACAGCGCCGCGGCCGCGCCGAAGAAGTCCTGGGGCAGCGGTCTCTTCCAGGGCCTCCAGAAGATGGGCCGCAGCCTCCAGCTCCCCATCGCCGTGCTGCCGGCCGCCGGCATCATCAACCGGCTCGGGCAGCCGGACGTCTTCGGCGCCAAAGGTCTCGGCTGGGACAACGTCGCCAAGGTGATGGCGGGTGCGGGCGGCGCGCTGCTCGACGGCGGCCTCGGTCTGCCGCTGCTGTTCTGCATCGGCGTCGCGATCGGCATGGCGAAGAAGGCGGACGGTTCGACGGCGCTGGCGGCGGTGGTCGGCTTCCTCGTCTACTACACGGTGCTCCGGCAGTTCCCGAAGGACTGCCCGGAGGGGACGCGGGACATCAGCGGCGGCTGCCTGGGCGCGGACGACTCCTTCGCCGAGTACACGTACCAGAATCCCGGCGTCTTCGGCGGCATCGTCATGGGTCTGCTCACCGCGTACCTGTGGCAGCGCTACCACCGGACGAAGCTGGTCGACTGGCTGGGGTTCTTCAACGGCCGCCGTCTCGTCCCGATCATCATGACGTTCGTGGCGATCGCGTTCGCCGCGCTCTGCCTGTGGATCTGGCCGCCGATCGGCGACGCCCTGGAGAGCTTCAGCGACTGGCTGGTCGGGCTGGGCGCGTGGGGTTCGGGCATCTTCGGCGTGGCGAACCGGGCGCTGCTCGTCATCGGCCTCCACCAGTTCCTCAACGTGCCGATCTGGTTCCAGTTCGGCACGTACGAGAAGCCGGGCGGCGGGGTGGTCCACGGTGACATCCCCATGTTCCTGGCGGGCGACCCGGACGCCGGCCAGTTCCTGACGGGCTTCTTCCCGATCATGATGTTCGCGCTGCCGGCGGCGGCGCTCGCGATCACGCACTGCGCCCGGCCGCACCGGCGCAAGGAGGTCGGCGGTCTGATGCTGTCGGTGGCGCTGACCTCGTTCGTCACCGGCATCACCGAGCCGCTGGAGTACTCGTTCCTCTTCATCGCCCCGGTCCTCTACGCGATCCACGCCGTGCTCACGGGCGTCTCGATGGCGGTGACCTGGGCGTTCGGGGTGAAGGACGGCTTCAGCTTCTCGGCCGGTCTGATCGACTACGTGATCAACTGGAACCTGGCGACGAAGCCGTGGCTGATCATCCCGATCGGTCTGGCCTTCGCGGTCGTGTACTACGTGGTCTTCCGGTTCGCGATCACCAAGTTCGACCTCCCGACGCCCGGCCGCGAGCCGGAGGAGGTGGAGGCGGAGATGGAGCGGGACAACGTGAAGTGAGCCCTCGGTAGCGCCGCCGCGCCTCCCGCGGCGGGGCCCGCCCCAGGCCCCCGGACCTCGTGGTCCGGGGGCCTTTCCGCGTCCGCTACGGAGCGTGTCCGAGCGGGTGAGAATTCACAGGTTCCTTATCTAAGTCGCGCGTGCTAAAACTGGTCTACACCACTCATTGGTGTAGACCACGCGGTCCAGACCACCGCGTTCCACGAGACGCCGCCGTCACCCCCTTTGACTTCTCTGGCGGCGCCTTGCCTTACTGGAGGAAGTTGATGAGTACGGCCACCGCCCCGGCCGCCGCTCCCGCCAAGAAGCGCGGATCCGGCCTGTTCCAGGGCCTGCAGAAGGTCGGTCGCAGCCTGCAGCTGCCGATCGCCGTACTGCCGGCCGCGGGTATCCTGCTCCGTCTGGGCCAGGACGACGTCTTCGGCAAGGACGGCCTCGGCTGGGACAAGGTCGCGAAGGTCTTCGCCACCGCCGGCGACGCGGTCTTCGCCAACCTGCCCCTGCTGTTCTGCGTCGGCATCGCCATCGGCTTCGCCAAGAAGGCCGACGGCTCCACCGCCCTCGCCGCCCTGGTCGGCTTCCTGGTCTACAAGAACGTGCTGACCGCGTTCCCCGTGACCGAGGGCGTCGTCAACACCACCGAGAACAACGGTGTCGACGTCGCCGCCACCTACAACGACCCCAAGGTCCTCGGCGGCATCGTCATGGGCCTGCTGGCGGCCGTCATATGGCAGCGGTACCACCGCACCAAGCTGGTCGACTGGCTCGGCTTCTTCAACGGCCGCCGCCTCGTCCCGATCATCATGGCCTTCGTCGGCACCGTCATGGGTGTCTTCTTCGGCCTGGTCTGGGAGCCCATCGGCAACGTCATCACCGACTTCGGCGAGTGGATGACCGGCCTGGGCGCCGTCGGCGCGGGCATCTTCGGCGTCGTCAACCGCGGTCTGCTCCCGATCGGCATGCACCAGTTCGTCAACACCGTCGCCTGGCAGGAGATCGGCTCCTACAAGGACTCGGCCGGTGCCGTCTGGCACGGCGACCTGCCGCGCTTCTTCCACGGTGACCCGACCGCCGGTCAGTTCATGTCCGGCTTCTTCCCGATCATGATGTTCGCCCTCCCGGCCGCCGCGCTCGCCATCACGCACTGCGCCCGCCCGGAGCGCCGCAAGGTCGTCGGCGGCATGATGGTCTCCCTCGCGCTGACCTCCTTCGTCACCGGCATCACCGAGCCGATCGAGTTCGCGTTCATGTTCATCGCCCCGGTGCTCTACGTGATCCACGCGATCCTGACCGCCGTCGCCATGGCCGTCACCTGGGCCCTGGGCGTGCACCACGGCTTCAGCTTCTCGGCCGGCGCGATCGACTACTTCCTGAACTGGGGTCTCGCGACCAAGCCGTGGATGATCATCCCGATCGGCCTCGTCTTCGCGGCGGTCTACTACGTGGTCTTCCGCTTCGCGATCACCAAGTTCAACCTCCCGACGCCGGGCCGCGAGTCCGACGAGGAGCTCGCCGAGCTCCAGAAGGCCGAGGCGAAGTAAGCCGTACGGCAGCACGGCGGAAGGCCCCGGAACCGTCCAGGTTCCGGGGCCTTCTCGTGTCTGTGCGCGGACCCGTGTCCGTGCGGACCGTCCTCAGACCTCGTACACCGCGCCCGATCTCGCCAGCTCCGACGGTCCCGCGTACACCTCGCGTGCGTCCGCCAGGTTCCGCTCGCCGTCCGTCCACGGCGGGATGTGGGTGAGGACCAGGCGGCCGACCCCGGCGCGGGCCGCCTGGGCGCCGGCCTCGCGGCCGTTGAGGTGGAGGTCCGGTACGTCCTCCTTGCCGTGGGTGAAGGAGGCCTCGCAGAGGAAGAGGTCGGTGCCCTCGGCCAGCTCGTGCAGCGCCTCGCAGGTGCCGGTGTCCCCGGAGTACGTGAGCGAGCGGCCGCCGTGCTCGACCCGGATGCCGTACGCCTCGACCGGATGGCACACCTTCTCCGTACGGACGGAGAACGGGCCGAGCTCGAAGGCGCCCGACTTCAGCGTGTGGAAGTCGAAGACCTCGCCCATCGCGGTGGGCGACGGCGTGTCCGCGTACGCCGTGGTCAGCCGCTGCTCGGCGCCCTCCGGGGCGAAGACGGGGATCGCGTCGCAGCGCCCGCCCTCGTGCCGGTAGTAGCGGGCGACGAAGTAGCCGCACATGTCGATGCAGTGGTCGGCGTGCAGGTGGCTGAGGAAGATCGCGTCGAGGTCGTACAGACCGATGTGGCGCTGCAACTCGCCCAGGGCGCCGTTGCCCATGTCGAGGAGCAGCCGGAAGCCGTCGGCCTCGACGAGGTAGCTCGAACAGGCCGAGTCCGCGGACGGGAACGACCCCGAGCAGCCGACGACGGTGAGCTTCATGGAGCGTGAACCTCCGTGGACGGGTGCGGGAATGCGCAGGGGAGGGGAGGCTGTGCGGTCTGTCGAGCGTAAGGCGCGCCGGGGCCCGTCGCTCCTTCGTGGTGGCCGGTTGTGGGCGAACTCACGGGCTCTGTCACCGGTTCGGATGGATGCCGCCCCGCCACGGCGGAGGCAACCGCGCACCGGTACCGTCGTGCGGTATGGACACGTCGTGGTGGCCCGCGCTGGTCGGGGTCGTGGTGCTCGCGCTGGTGGTGGCGGTCGTCGACGGGCGCAAGCGGTCGCCGCGCCGTCCCCCCTCCCGCCGCCCCTCGGGGCGGACCCGGCCGCCGGCCCGGCCCGCGGAACCGCGCAAGGGGCGGGGGCCCAAGGCCCGGGAGATCTGGTGGGCGGACGTGCCCTTCGAGGACGGGCCCGGGTCCAAGGACCGGCCCTGTCTGGTGCTCGCGGTGCGCGGGAGCGATGCGCTCGTCGCCAAGATCACCAGCAAGCACCACGAGGAGCGGCCCGGGGTGATCGCGCTGCCGGCGGGGACGGTGGGCGACGCGCGGGGGCGGGCGAGCTTCCTGGAGACGGACGAGCTGCGGGACGTGCCGGTGGCGGACTTCCGGCGGAGGGTGGGAGAGGTGGACCCGGCCCTGTGGGACCGGGTCCGTCATCTCGCGCGCTGAGACCCCCGGGGAGGCTCAGGCCCAGAGCTGGCCCTGGACCGTCTCGATGGCCTCTTCGGTCGTCGCGGCCGTGTAGAGGCCGGTCGACAGGTACTTCCAGCCGCCGTCGGCGACGACGAAGGCGATGTCGGCGCTCTCCCCCGCCTTGACGGCCTTGTTGCCGACGCCGATGGCCGCGTGCAGGGCCGCGCCGGTGGAGACGCCCGCGAAGATGCCCTCCTGCTGGAGGAGTTCGCGGGTGCGGGTGACCGCGTCGGCGGAGCCGACGGAGAAGCGGGTGGTGAGGACGGAGGCGTCGTACAGCTCCGGTACGAAGCCCTCGTCGAGGTTGCGCAGGCCGTAGACGAGGTCGTCGTAGCGCGGCTCGGCGGCGACGATCTTCACGTCGGGCTTGTGCTCGCGCAGGTAGCGGCCGACGCCCATGAGGGTGCCGGTGGTGCCGAGCCCGGCCACGAAGTGGGTGATCGAGGGCAGGTCGGCGAGGATCTCGGGGCCCGTGCCGGCGTAGTGCGCGCCGGCGTTGTCCGGGTTGCCGTACTGGTAGAGCATCACCCAGGACGGGTTCTCGGCGGCCAGCTCCTTGGCGACGCGCACCGCCGTGTTGGAGCCGCCCGCCGCCGGGGACGGGACGATCTCCGCGCCCCACATGGTCAGCAGTTGGCGCCGCTCCTCGCTGGTGTTCTCGGGCATGACGCAGACGATGCGGTAGCCCTTGAGCCTGGCGGCCATGGCGAGGGAGATGCCGGTGTTGCCGCTGGTCGGCTCCAGGATGGTGCAGCCGGGGGTGAGCCGGCCGTCCTTCTCCGCCTGCTCGATCATGTGGAGCGCGGGGCGGTCCTTGACCGAGCCGGTGGGGTTGCGGTCCTCCAGCTTCGCCCAGATCCGGACGTCGTCCGAGGGCGAGAGCCGGGGGAGGCGGACCAGGGGCGTGTTGCCGACCGCCGCCAGCGGGGAGTCGTAGCGCATGTGGATCAGACCATGCCGCCGGCCACGGCCGGCAGGATCGTGACGCTGTCGCCGTCGGAGAGCTTGGTGTCGATGCCGTCGAGGAAGCGCACGTCCTCGTCGTTCAGGTAGACGTTGACGAAGCGGCGGAGCTTGTCGCCGTCGACGATGCGGGCCTCGATCCCGGTGTGGCGGGTCTCCAGGTCGGCGAAGAGCTCGGCGAGGGTCCCACCGTTGCCCTCGACGGCCTTGGCGCCGTCGGTGTAGGTGCGGAGGATGGTCGGGATGCGGACCTCGATGGCCATGGCGTGGGCTCCTGTCGGAAGTGGCGTGATGGGCGCGCTGCTGGGGCCCCGCGCGGAGGGGTCGTACGGTGAGGGGCGCCCGGCCGGTCGCCGCCGGTCGCTTCAGAGCGCGGCGCGGGCCGGGCGCGTCGCTGTTCCGCTCGTACAGATCGCGCTGGCGAGGCGGCCCAGGTCGACGTGCAGGCGTGCCGCTCCGCCTCCGAAGGCTCCCATGAAAAGAGCGGAGGCGGAGTGAGCGCCAGCGAACGCAGCGAGCATGACGGCGCTCGGAGTCTCTTCGCTCACGTCGTGGGAAACCATGGGCACATCGTATCGATTCCCGGTCCGGGTTCCGGAATGTGATCTCACATGGTGGATGGTTGCTGACCGCCTGCCGGACCGTGCAGGTAGACGACGGTCGGCGTGCCCGTTCCGGGGTGCGGGACGACCTCCGCGGCCACGCCGTAGACCGCGTCGAGGAGGGCCGGGGTGAGGACCTCGGCGGGGGTGCCGCCGGTGACGACCCGGCCGCGCTCCAGGACGTAGATCCGGTCGCAGTACGCCCCCGCCAGGTTGAGGTCGTGCAGGGCGAGCAGGTTGGTGGTGCCCAGGGTGCGGACGAGCGCGAGGACGTCGAGCTGGTGGCGGATGTCCAGGTGGTTGGTGGGCTCGTCGAGGACGAGCAGGGCCGGGTCCTGGACGAGGGCGCGGGCGACCAGGGCGCGCTGGCGCTCGCCGCCGGAGAGCGTGGGGTACGGGCGGTCGGCGAAGCCGGTGAGGCCGACGCGGGCGAGGGCGGCGTCGGCGTGCTCGCGGTCGGGGGCGGTGTCGCCCTCCCAGAAGCGCTTGTGCGGGGAGCGGCCGAGGGCGACCAGTTCGCGGACGGTGAGCTCGAAGTCGGTGCCGGTGTCCTGGGGGACGGTGGCGACGCGGCGGGCGCGGGCCTTGGGGCCGAGGGCGCGCAGGTCGTCGCCGTCGAGGAGGGCGCGTCCCGCGGTGGGGGCGAGGGTGCCGTAGACGCAGCGCAGGAGGGTGGTCTTGCCGCTGCCGTTGGGGCCGATGAGACCGACGGTCTCGCCGGGGCGGACGGTGAGGTCGACCGGGCGGAGGCGGTCCTCGTACGCGAGTCCCTCCAGGCGCAGTTCGGTCACAGGGGCGCTCCTTCGGGGCGGCGGCGCATCAGCCAGAGGAAGAACGGGCCGCCGATGAGGGCGGTGAGGACGCCGACGGGGAGGTCCTGGGGGGCGGTGACGGTCCGGGCGCCGAGGTCGGCGAGGACCAGGGCGACCGCGCCGCCGAGCGCGGCGACGGGAAGCAGGCGGCGGTGCGGGGCGCCGACGGCGAGCCGGGCGGCGTGCGGGGCCATGAGGCCGACGAAGCCGACGGCTCCGCTCGCGGCGACCATGACGGCGGTGACGAGGGAGACGAGGACGAAGACGGCGGCGCGGAAGCGGGCGGTGTCCAGGCCGAGGACGGTGGCGTCCTCCTCGCCGACGAGGAGCAGGTCGAGCGGGCGGGCGAGGGTGAGCAGGACGCCGAGGCCGAGGAGCAGGACGGCGGCGGGCAGGACGAGGGTGTCCCAGCGGGCGCTGCCGAGGCCGCCGAGGGACCAGTACAGCGCCTCGCGGAAGTGCTCGGGGCGGCCGGCGGCGGCCAGGATGAGGGTGGTGAGGGCGGACAGGACGTAGGAGACCGCGACGCCGGCGAGGACGAGCCGGGGGCCGGTCATGGTGCCGCCGCGCCGGGCGAGTCCGTAGACGAGGACGAGGGCGACCAGGGCGCCGGCGAAGGCCCCGGCGGGCAGGGCGAGGGTGGTGGTGATCCCTCCCCCGACGCCGACGACGAGGACGAGGACGGCTCCGGCGGAGGCGCCGGAGGAGATCCCGAGGAGGAAGGGGTCGGCGAGCCGGTTGCGGACGAGGGCCTGGAGGACGGCGCCGACGACGGCGAGCCCGGCGCCGACGACGACGCCGAGCAGGATCCGGGGCAGCCGTACGTCGAGGACGATCGTCCGGTACGGGGAGGGCCCGGCCCGCCCGGTCAGGGCGTCGATCACCTGACCGGGCGGGATCCGGACGGAGCCGAGGGCGAGGGAGGCGAGGACGGCGGCGGCCAGGGCGAGCAGGAGCCCGGCGACGACGGCCGGGAGGGGCAGCCGCCCGGCGGGGGGCCGGGAGCGCGGGACCCGCACCGGGAGGGCCCGCTTTCCGACGGTGCCGTCGTCCCTGTCGCCGGGTGCGCGGGTCCCCGTGCTCATCGGTCGGCGGCCGGGTGGAGCTGGGCGGCCAGCTTGGTGACGGCGTCGGGGACGCGGACGCCGAGGACCGTGTCGGAGAGGGGCATCACGGCGAACCGGCGGTTCCTGATCGCGGGGACGTCCTTGAGGGCCGGGTCGTCGAGGAGCCGCTTCTTCTTCTGCTCGACGGTGGTGGAGCCGTAGTCGTAGATGACGACGACCTCGGGCCTGCGGGCGACGACCTGCTCCCAGGTGGCGTCGCCGAAGGCCTTGTCGAGGTCGGAGAAGACGTTCCGGCCGCCGGCGCGGGTGATCAGCTCGTTGCCGATGCCCTTGCCGCCCGCGGTGAAGGCGGTCTTGTCGCCGCTGTCGTAGACGAAGACGGAGACGGGCGCGACGCCCTTGAGGCGCTTCTCGTCGGCGGCGACGGTGGCGCGGGCCCCGGCGATCCACTTCTCGGCGCGGTCGGGGACGCCGAAGGTGCGGCCGACCTCGGTCACCTCCCGGTAGAGGTCGTCGACGGAGGTCCTGCCGGAGGGGCAGTACTCGGTGTTGAGGCGGGTGGAGATGCCCGCCTTCTCGAGGTCGTCGCGGCCGCTGCCGTTCTTGGCGTCGAAGGCGGAGGCGTAACCGCCGTAGACGAAGTCGGGGTTCGCCGCGAGCAGGGCCTCCTTGGAGGGGTACTCCTCGGCGAGCACGGGGACGGAGTCGTACGCCTTCTCGTAGGCGGGCAGGACCGCGTCGTCGAGGTAGGCGGTGCCGACGAGGGACTTCTCCAGGCCGAGGGCGAGCATGATCTCGGTGACGTGCTGGTTCATGGTGACCGCGCGCTTCGGCGGGGCCTGGAAGGTGCTCCGCACACCGCAGTTGGTGACGGTGTACGGGAATCCGGGGGCGGCCTTCGCCGCGGGGGCCCGCTCCGCGGGGGCCGAGCAGCCGGCGAGCAGGGGGACGAGGGCGGCTGCGGGCAGCAGGACGCGGCGGGGCCAGGACATGGCGGTGTGCCTCCTCCGGGGATTTCCACGTCCCCGTTCGGTGGTGGGAGGCGGCAGGCCAGTTCCTGGCTTCCGGCGTCCGGGGACGCCGGTCACAGTGGCGGGACCGTGCCGGATTCGCACCGGCTTCCTGGGTCCTGCCGCCCGGGTTCCGGGTCAGTGTCTCAGGCGTCGTACGCCTCGACGACCTCGACCTCCTCCTCGGTGACGACGCCCTCGACGATGGTGAAGGAGCGGAACTGGAAGGGTCCGGCGCCGTCGGTGTCGGCGGTGGAGACGAGGACGTAGTGGGCGTGCGGCTCGTTGGCGTACGTGATGTCCGTGCGGGACGGGTAGGCCTCGGTCGCGGTGTGCGAGTG
This sequence comes from Streptomyces sp. NPDC007872, assembly GCF_042868165.1. NCBI lineage: Bacteria > Bacillati > Actinomycetota > Actinomycetes > Kitasatosporales > Streptomycetaceae > Streptomyces > Streptomyces sp. NPDC007872. The sequence goes on along the minus strand of NZ_JBIAEA010000002.1, from coordinate 104,788 downwards.
GTAGACGATCACGGGGTCCTCGTCCCGGTCGTCCAGGTCGCGGTAGAGCTTGAGCAGGTCCGCGGAGTCGAACTCGTAGAAGGTGGGCGAGCGGGCGGCGTTCAGCATGGGGACGAACCGCTCGGGGCGGCCGCTGCCGGCCGGGCCGGCGACGACGCCGCAGGCCTCGTCCGGGTGGTCCGCGCGCGCGTGTTCCACGATCTGGTCGTACAGGGCCCGGGTGATGGTCAGCATGGCGACAGGATAAGCAGACGGGCCCTCCCGTACCGAGGAGTGGTACGGAAGGGCCCGGATGCTGGGACGGGTCCGGTCAGGAGCGCTTGGCGAAGGCCGCGCCCTCGGGGTTGCGGGACTTCAGGACCAGGTAGGAGACGCCCAGGAGCAGGCCCCAGACCGGCGCGCAGTAGAGGGAGACGCGGGCGCCCTCGTCGATGCCCATCATCACGATGACCATGAGGATGAAGGCGAGCGCGAACCAGCTCGTGTACGGGGCTCCCGGGGCCTTGAAGGAGGACTCGGGCAGCTCGCCGCGGTTCGCCTTGGTGCGGTAGCGGATCTGGCAGACCAGGATCATGATCCAGGCCCACATGCCGGAGATGGTGGCGAAGGAGACCACGTACTCGAAGGCCTTGCCGGGGGCGACGTAGTTGATCCAGACGCCGACCAGCATGAGCGCGGCGGAGAAGGTGGTGCCGAGCAGCGGGATGCCGCTCTTGGTCAGCTTCGTGAAGACCTTCGGGCCCTGGCCGTTGAGCGAGAGGTCGCGCAGCATGCGGCCGGTGGAGTACATGCCCGAGTTGCAGGACGACAGGGCCGCGGTGAGGACCACGAAGTTGACGATGGCGGCGCCGACGCCGAGGCCCATCTTCTCGAAGGCGGCGACGAACGGGGAGACGCCCGGCTGGAACTCGGTCCACGGGACGACCGACAGGATCATGATCAGGGCGCCGACGTAGAAGACGGCGATGCGCCACGGCACGGTGTTGATGGCCTTGGGCAGGACGGTCTTCGGGTCCTTGGACTCGCCGGCGGTGACGCCGACCAGCTCGACGGCGAGGAAGGCGAACATCACGATCTGGAGCGTCATCAGGGTGCTGCCGACGCCGTTGGGGAAGAAGCCGCCCTGGTTCCACAAGTGGGCGACCGTGGCGGTGTCGCCGGCGTCGGAGAAGCCGACGGTCAGGATGCCCGCGCAGATCAGGATCATGCCGATGATGGCGGTGACCTTGACCATGGAGAACCAGAACTCCAGCTCGCCGAAGAGCTTCACGGAGATCAGGTTGGCGCCGTAGAGGATCACGGTGAAGACGAGGGCGGAGACCCACTGCGGGATGTCCCACCAGTACGTCATGTAGGTGGCCGCGGCGGTGACCTCGGTGATGCCGGTGACGACCCAGAAGAGCCAGTACGTCCAGCCGGTCACGAAGCCGGCGAAGGGGCCGACGAACTCCCGGGCGTACTCCGAGAAGGAGCCGGAGACCGGGCGGTACATGAGGAGCTCGCCCAGGGCGCGCATGATGAAGAAGATGACCAGGCCCGCGATCGCGTAGGCCAGGATGAGGCTGGGTCCGGCCTTGTGGATGGCCTTGCCCGCGCCGAGGAAGAGTCCGGTGCCGATGGCACCGCCGATCGCGATCATCTGGATCTGCCGGGCGCCGAGGCCACGCTGGTAGCCCTCGCCGCCGCCCACGGCCCCGTCGGTGCCGTCGTGCTGCTTGTCGACCTGCACAGAGGTCATGGTGGTGCGCCTTTCTCCATGCTGATCCGCGCGACTGCGAGTGCGTCTGCCGCGGACCAGATCCTGATCCCCCCGGATGTGGATGGAGTGCCACCGGCGGTCAGCCGGCCCGAGCGCCCTCGGGAACAGGGGTGGCGTCCCCGAGCGGTCGTGAAGATTTATCACGGCGTCGACAGTGATCGAGGGAGATGCGCGTGGCGCGGGTCACATAAAAATACGGACATACGCGATGACAAGACGGCCAAGCGGACGCTCCGATAACGCATTCGTTATCCGGATTTGAGCGTCCGCTGAGCGAACGGCGCGTGTCGCGGCCCCCTCGGGGCGCTTTCAGGAGGAGGAGAGCAGGGTCTCCACGAGGGACTCCTGGAGGGCCCCCAGCCAGAGGTACGCCATGACCATCGGCTTGCGCGGGTCGGAGTCCGGCAGCCGGTAGAGCCGCTCGCTCTCCTCGTCGTCGGAGACCTCCAGACGGGTCCCGATGGTCAGCCGGAGGTCGTTGAGCGCGCCGAGCCAGGCCCGGGACTCGTCCGGGGTGAGCTTGAGGACCGCGCCGCCCTCCCCCGCCGCCTCGGCGGAGAGGGAGTCCAGGGCGCGCACCACCACGAGGGCGTCCTCGCGCTTGCGGGCGCGCAGGTCGTTCTCGGTGTAGCGGCGGAAGTCGGAGGCGGCCGCCCGCAGTTCCTCGGTGTCGTCCCCGTACGCGTCGGGGAAGAGGCGCCGCAGGGCGGGGTCGGACGGGGGCTCGCTGGGGCCCTCGGCGAAGAGCGCGGCCAGCGGGTCCGCGTCGGCGGCGGGCTCGTCGCCCGGCCCGATCAGCTCCATGAGCTGCACGGAGAGGGAGCGGAGGATGGAGATCTCGACGTCGTCGAGGGCGACGGCCGCGCCGCCGCCGGCCAGGGCCTCGAAGCGGCCGGCCATCAGCCGCGGTCCTGGGTGAGGGTCGCCCAGAGGCCGTAGCCGTGCATCGCCTGCACGTCCCGCTCCATCTCCTCGCGGGTGCCGCTGGAGACCACCGCGCGGCCCTTGTGGTGCACGTCGAGCATCAGCTTGTGCGCCTTGTCCTTGGAGTATCCGAAGTACGACTGGAAGACGTACGTCACGTAGCTCATCAGATTGACCGGGTCGTTGTGCACGAGGGTCACCCAGGGCACGTCCGGTTCGACGACGGCGGAGACCTCCTCGGCCGATTCCGTACGTTCGATCTCAACAGGCGCGACGCTCACTCCCCCCATGCTGCCATCCCGGGGGGCCCCTCGCACAAACGGGGCCACGCCTCCGCCGCGGGCGCGGACCTAGAAATCGTCACTCTGACGATTTCTGCGCTAGCATCACCGGCATGAACGCTGCGGACCTTGGGCTGCCGGTGGACGTTCCGTCGACGGCGCTCTTCACCGATCAGTACGAGCTGACCATGCTCCAGGCCGCCCTCAGGGGCGGCACCGCCGACCGGCGCTCCGTCTTCGAGGCCTTCACCCGGAGGCTGCCCGAGGGGCGGCGCTACGGCGTCCTCGCGGGCGTCGGACGGGTCCTGGACGCCATCGAGAACTTCCGCTTCGACCCGGCCGTCCTGGACTTCCTGCGCGAGCGCGCGATCGTCGACGAGCCGACCCTGGAGTGGCTGTCCCGCTACCGCTTCTCCGGGGACGTCTGGGGCTACCCCGAGGGCGAGGTGTACTTCCCCGGCTCCCCCGTCCTGCGGGTCGAGGGCTCCTTCGCGGAGTGCGTGCTCCTGGAGACCGTGATCCTGTCGATCCTCAACCACGACTCGGCCATCGCGGCCGCCGCCTCCCGCATGTCGGCCGTGGCCGGCGGGCGGGGCCTGATCGAGATGGGCGCCCGGCGCACCCACGAGCTGGCGGCCGTCGCCGCCTCCCGCGCCGCCTACGTCGGCGGCTTCGACTCCACCTCGGACCTGGCGGCCGGCTTCCGCTACGGCATCCCGACCGTCGGCACCTCCGCCCACGCCTTCACCCTGCTCCACGACAGCGAGAAGGACGCCTTCCGGGTCCAGGTGGAGAGCCTGGGACGCGGCACGACCCTGCTCGTCGACACCTACGACGTGGCCGAGGCCGTGCGGACCGCCGTCGAGGTGGCCGGGCCCGGGCTCGGGGCCGTCCGGATCGACTCCGGGGACCTGCTGCTCGTCGCCCACCGGGTGCGGGCGCAGCTCGACGAGCTAGGCGCCCGGGACACCAGGATCGTCGTCACCTCGGACCTCGACGAGTACGCCATCGCCTCCCTCGCGGCGGCCCCGGTCGACGCGTACGGGGTGGGCACGCAGCTCGTCACCGGCAGCGGCCACCCGACCTGCTCCATGGTCTACAAGCTGGTCGCGCGGGCCGGCTCGGCCGACCCGAAGGCGCCCCTGGTGCCGGTGGCCAAGAAGTCCCTGGGCGGCAAGGCCTCGGTCGGCGGGCGCAAGTGGGCGGCCCGCAGGACCGACGCGGCCGGCGTCGCCGAGGCGGAGGTCGTGGGCACCGGTCCCGTCCCGCCGGAGCTCGCCGACCGGCAGCTCCTGGTTCGACTGGTCGAGGGCGGGCAGGTGGTGGGACGCGAGCCGCTGGAGGCCGCGCGGTCCCGGCACATCGCGGCCCGCGCCGGGCTGCCGATGTCGGCGGTCCAGTTGTCGCGCGGCGAGCCGGTGCTGCCGACCGAGTACGCCTGACGCCCGAGCCGTCCGGTCCGTACGCCTCCACAGGACGGCGTAGCCGCCGCAGTGGCCCGGGGCGCCCCCTCCCGAAGGGGAGGGGAAGTCTCTAGGCTCGTTCCCACCCCTCCGACGCCCGAAGGACACCCGCCATGCACCGCGCATTGATCGTTGTGGACGTTCAGAACGACTTCTGCGAGGGCGGCAGCCTCGCGGTGAGGGGCGGGGCGGACGTCGCCGCCGCCATCACCGACCTGGTCGGCCAGACGGCGGGCACCTCCTACCGGCACGTCGTCGCCACCCGCGACCACCACGTGGACCCGGGGTCGCACTTCGCCGCGCCCGGCGAGGAGCCGGACTACGTCACCTCCTGGCCCGTGCACTGCGTGGCGGGCACGGAGGGCGTCGGCTTCCACCCCAACTTCGCGCCCGCCGTCGCCAGCGGGGCGATCGACGCCGTCTTCGACAAGGGCGCCTACGACGCCGCGTACAGCGGCTTCGAGGGGCGGGACGAGAACGGCCTGACGCTGGCGCGGTGGCTGCGCGAGCGGGAGGTCGCCGAGGTCGACGTGGTGGGGATCGCCACCGACCACTGCGTGCGGGCGACGGCCCTGGACGCGGCCCGGGAGGGCTTCCGCACCCACGTGCTGCTCGACCTGACGGCGGGCGTGGCGGCGGCGACGACGGAGCGGGCCCTGGAGGAGCTGCGGGCGGCGGGCGTGGAGCTGACCGGCAAGCCGGTGGTCTGAGCCCGTCCCCCCGGGGCTCCGCCGGACAGGCCCTAGGCGGCGCGGCCGCGGGGCACGGCGCCCGCGGGCGCGTCCCGTACCGCCGGCTCCCGGGGCAGGGAGCGGGCCGGATGCCAGAGCTCCTGGGCGGCGCCCGGGGTGGACCTCCACAGCAGGCCGTCGGGGTGGTGCAGGACGGCGGTGACCTCGTCCGGCGTGGGCGGCTCGGTGTTCCCCCGGAGGTAGACCGCGCGCAGCCCCAGGTTCCGCAGCCGGGTCAGGGCGCGGGCCCGGTTCGCCGCGTGGACCAGGAAGCGGACGGTGGCGCCGTCGCCGGCCGGGCTGGGCAGCCCTATGGCCACGACCACGCTGCCGCCCGGCAGCTTGCAGAACCCTCCGTTGGGCATGCGGAACCACTCCCCCGTGGTCGGTGTCAATAAGAAAAGCGTCAGACGCACCTAAACACGATCGGCCGCCGCCCGCTAGAGGGCGACGGCCGATCACGCTTTGACCTGCGGTTCTACCGATTACTTCTTCGACGGACCCACGCGGACCGTGATCGTCTCGCCGTTCTTCGGCTCCTTGACGACCTCGATCTTGGTGTTGGTGTCAGTTACCTGGACACCGGCGCGAGCGGTCTCCTGGAACCAGTAGGTGCCCTTCCGGTCGTCGAAGACCGGGTTGCCCTTGAGCGACGGCACGAAGGTCGCGACGTCCGCCTTGTGGAGCTGGAGGGCGTCGGTCCTGTAGGTGCCGAAGGTGGAGTCGTACGCCTGGACGCGGTTGCGCATCAGGGTGCCGTCCTTCCACTTCAGCGGGGACGGGTGGGCGTCGACCGGAAGGATCAGACCCTGGCCCGGGTGGACCGCGGTGTTGTTGTCCTTCTGGGAGAGGTCCCACTTCCAGATGAGCAGGCCGTTCTGGTACGGGTAGTGCTCGACCCAGGTGGCCTTGTCGCCGGTGAACCCGAAGTTGTACGGGCCGACCTTCAGGGTCTCGTCGTACGAGACGTACTGGCGGTTCTCGGCGATGTAGTACTGCTCGTACGCCTTGGTGAAGCCCTTGCCGACGCGGGAGAAGCCCTTGGCGGCCCAGCCGTTGTCACCGTTCTCGACGTTGTCGGAGAGGACGGCGGCACCGTCGGCGGTCACGGTGATGGCGTCGGCGGTGAAGCCCTTGCCGCCCGCGCCGCCGTCCGTCTGGTAGCGGAAGCGGAGGTCGAACTTCTTGCCCGCGTAGGCGGACAGGTCGTAGACCAGCTTCTTGTGGGTGCCGGAGACGTCGGTCAGCGCCGGGGCGCCGCTGGCGTCGCGCGGGATCCGCTTGCCGTCGGCGGTGCCGTCCAGGGCGGTCCAGTTGGCGCCGTCGGTCGAGACCTCGGCGTACAGGTAGTCGTAGTCGAGCTCGATGTCGTACCAGCCCTGGAGCTCCAGGGAGGCGGACTTCTTGCCGGTGAGGTCGACCGAGCGGGTCAGGGTGTTCTTGAGGTCGTCACCCATGCCGCTCCACCACTGCGTGTTGCCCTCGGCGGGCGCGACGATCTCGGTGGTGACCTGCTTCTTCGGCAGCTCGACGACGAGCGCCTGCGGGTTCTTGGTGTTGTACTCCGCGACGCCCAGCTTGTGGGTGGAGTTCCACTTGCGGGCCTCGTTGGCGACCTTGGTGTAGTTCAGCCAGCCGAGCTGGAGCTTGTCCCAGGCGTTCATGTCGCCGGGCAGGTCGCCGATGGCGTCCTTGCCGCGGCCGAGCCAGGAGCCGGAGGACATGAGCGACCAGAAGCCGGTCGAGTTCTCGGCGCCGGCCAGGCCGGAGGTGTCGTACAGGTCCGGCAGGCCGAGGTCGTGGCCGTACTCGTGCGCGAAGACGCCGAGGCCGCCGTTCTCCGGCTGCATCGTGTAGTCGCCGACCCAGATGCCGGAGTCGCCGATCTGCGTGCCGCCGGCCTTGTTGTTCGCCGGGCCGGTCTTGCCCGCGTTGGTGCCGTACGCGTACCAGCGGTGGGCCCACAGGGCGTCGCCGCCCTGGGCGCCGCCGCCCGCCGACTCGTCCTCGCCCGCGTGGACGATCTGGAAGTGGTCGATGTACCCGTCGGGCTCGTTGAAGTTGCCGTCGCCGTCGAAGTCGTACCGGTCCCACTGGTCGTACTGCGCCAGGTCGGCCTTGATCTGGGCGTCGGTGCGGCCCTTGGCCTTCTGGTCGGCGGTCCACGCGGTGACACCGTCGCGGACGGCGTCCCAGACGTTGGAGCAGTTGCTGTTGCCGCAGTAGTTCGAGCCGTAACGGGCCTCGTTGTACTCGACCTTGACCCAGTCGGAGACGCCGCCGTCGACCGAGTACCGGCCGGACGAGGTCTTCTCGTAGTAGGTCTTCAGCGACTGCTTGGGCTGCCCCTTGGCGTCCTTGCCGGTCCCGAAGTACAGGTCCTGGAAGTGCGCCTGGTTGTAGTCCTTCTGCCAGGCCGTGGAGTTGTCGTTCTTGCGGTTCGGCTTGGCTATCTGGTTGTGCAGCGGGCCGGGCGTGCCGCCGAACTTCGGCTTCGGCTCGGTCGTGTCGTCGTCGGCGCGGTCGACCAGGGTGGTGTTGTCCACCTTGTCGCCGAACTCGACGAGGATCGTGAAGATCTTGTCGGTCTTCTCGCGGCCCAGCTCGACGTACTTCTTGCTGTCGAGCTTGACGACCTGCGAGCCACCGCGGCGCTCGACCTTCTTCTTGCCGCTCAGCACCTGCTCCAGGGCGGCCTTGCGCTGCTGCTCCTGCTGCTCGCTGAAGGGGCCCTCGAGGTCGTGGTCGACCGCCGTCTTGTCGATGCCGACGCCGGGCGCGCCGGGCGCCGGGTCGTGGCGGACGTCGGCCGGCGTCACGCTTCCGTGGTTGTCGGCCCACGCGGTGCTGAAGGTCGAGGCGGTGGCGGCGGTGGCCGCGAGCGCCACGACGACTGCGGACGCTCTGATCGCCCGTCGTCTGTTGGTCACTTGATGTAGTCCTCCCCGGCGCCCGCCCCGACGGACCGAAGGTGGGGTGTCCGTTCAGCGGGTCGCGCGTCACAAGTGACGACATTCGACCGGAGTGAGGCCAGAAAAGACAGATCTTGACTTGCGCACACCAACTGCACTATGTGGGAGCGGGTTTCCGGTAACCGGACGCCCGGTGGGCGCACCGCGAAGGATTTTTGACGATCACATGACCCTGTGCGCCCCCCGTGCACCGGCGGCGGGCGGGACCGCGCTTACCCCTCGTTCCGCGCGGGCATCGACCGTCGTAGAGTCGAACCGTTGTCTTGAGGGGCGGGTACTCGTCATGCAGCGTCCGAACGCCGCGCAGCTCATCCGTGGTTCGGCCACCGTCGTCCTCGCGACCGTCGCCCTGCTGCTGCTCTCCGGTACGACGACGACCCCCGGCATCACCGCGGCCTGTGCCGTCGGACTGCTGCTCGGCGTCCTCGTGGCGGTGACGATGCCGGGGCGAGCGGGGTCCGTCAAGACCCCTGCGCCGACCGCGTCCGCTTCCGGGACCTCCGAAGACGAAGAGATCCGGGTGCCGGCCGCGCGCGTGGGCGGGAGGGCCGGGACCCGGATCGGTTCGTGACGCCCGCGGCGCGGGGTCGGGTGGGGTTCCCGCACGGTCCCTACCGCGGGACGGAGACCACCACCGTCTTCGCCGCCTTGTCGTGCAGGCCCTGCTTGTAGGGCTTGTCGACCAGGATCAGGATCAGCAGGAGCAGCGGCCACAGGCAGGCGCAGCAGATCAGCGCGGGCAGCCACAGCACGACGGCGCGCAGCAGCGACTGGTTCATCGGGGGCGTCGAGCCGTCGTTGAGCATCGCGACCCGCAGCTTCATCAGCTTCTTGCCGAGGGTCTGGCCGTTCCTGGCCGTCAGGACCGTGTCGTAGGCGACGTACGCGACGATCGTGATGAGCTGGAAGACCAACTGGCCCCCGCCGTTGAAGCTGTTGAACGCGTCGCTGAAGTCGTCGTCGTTCGTCACCCGGTCGTAGATCTTGAACGGGATGCCGATGATCGCGAGCGGGATCGCGACGATCACCCAGTCGATGAGCCGGGCGAGGATGCGGCGGCCGGAGTCGGCGAGCGGCGGCATCCCGGCGAGCGGATCGGTCCCGCCGTACCCACTGCCGTAGCCGCCTCCGTACGGGGGCGGGGGCGCGTTGTCGTACGGGGAGCCTCCGCCGCCGCCGTACGGAGAGCCGTACGGGTTCCCGGGCGGGGGCGGGCCGCCGGGGGGCGCGCCCTCGGGAGGCGGCTGGCCGCCGGCGGGCGGCGGGGGTTCCTGGGGCCTCTTGCGGAACGGGTCGTCGTCGGGCGGCGGACCGGGCGGCGGCTGGTCGGTGCTCATGGGGGCAGTGCATCCCGGGCGGGAGGCCCCCGCAAGGAATCACCGCCCGTTCGGGGGACCCGTCACCGGACCGGCCCCGGCCCGGCCCCGCCGGATCGGCGTGCCACGAAGGTGCGGGCGGCCTTGTCGTGCCAGCACTGGCGCCAGGGGCGGTCGAAGAGGCACCACAGGACGTTGAGGACGCCGACGGCCAGGAGCCCCAGGACGCCGTAGACCAGCCAGCGCTTCAGGGACCCGCCGAACGTCGGCGGCTCGTGCGCCTCGATGTCCCGCACCTGGATCCCGCAGAGCTTCTTGCCGAGGGTGCGGCCCCACTTGGCGGTCGGCACCACCTCGTACAGGATCCCGATGACGACGAGGGCCGCCAGGGCGATGCCGAACTGGACGGAGGTCGTCGAGTCCACCAGCCAGACCTGGACGGTGGTGCCGGACTGCCGGGCCGCCTCGATCTTGCCCTCGATGTGGTCGAGCGCGGCGGTCACGAAGGGGAAGGCGGCCGCGCCGGCGAGGGCGCCCATGACGGCGGAGTCGACCAGACGGGCGACCAGGCGCCTGCCGAGCCCGGCGGGACGCGCGGAGGCCTGCGCGCGGGCCGCCTGGAGGAAGGGGTCCTCGACCGGCGGCTTCCAGGGGGCGACCGGCTGCTGCGGCTGTTCCTGGGGCTGGGATTGGGGCTGTGCCTGTGGTTGGGGCTGTGCCTGTGGCTGGGGCTGTGCTTGCGGCTGCGGCTGGGGCTGTGCCTGCTGCGGCTGGGCCCAGGCGGGGGCGGGCTCCGGAGCCGGCTGGGGCGCGGGCGCCGGGGCGGAGGCGGGAGTGGGGATCGGGGTGACGGGCATGCCGCCGAGGCGGGCGGCCTTCCCGGTCGGGCGGTGGCCCGTCGGCGGCGCGGGTGCGGGGGCCTGCGCCTGGACCTCGGGCTGCTCGCCCGCGCCCGCGACCGGCCACTCCGCCGGGGTGCGCGGATCGGGGGAACGGGGCGCGCCCCAGGAGACCTTCTGGTCCCGGTCGCCGCCGAAGCCGGTCTGCCGGGAGCTGTCCGCCTGCCAGGCCGGGGCGGACTCCGCCGGGGCCGGGTCCTCGTCGAGGAAGACGGGCCCGGTCTCCTCCACGGTGGGTACGGGGGCGGGGACGGGCGCGGGCGCCGGGGACTCCGGCCGGGGCCGGGCGGCCACGGGGGCGGGCGCCGGGACCTGGGCGGGCACGTGCGCGGGGGCCTGGGACTGGGCCTGGCCCTGGGGCTGCTGTCGGACCGCGGGCTGGTCCACGGCCGGGGCCGGGGCCTGCGCCTGGGCCGGTACGGAGGCGGCCGGCCGCTCGGGCGCGGCGGGTCGTTCGGGCGCGGCCGGGGGCGTCGGGGCGGGGCCGGAGGCCAGGAGCGGGCCGGCCGGGACCGCGGCGGCGGGCGGCCGGGACGGGACGTCGCCGGTGTCGGAGGGGGCGGGCCGGCTCGTGCCGGGAACCCACGCGCCCCCGTTCCAGTACCGGATGTATCCGGGAATGGACGGGTCCGGGTAGTACCCCGCCTGCGGTACCTCTCCGCCGCCTCCAGGAGGAGTAGCCACTGCCCCGACTCCGTTCAGTCACAACGCCTTTGATCCGCACGGCAGCGCGCCGGGCGTGCCGCGCCCAGGGATGACAGTAACGAAGAACGTCGCCGAGGGAACGAAGAGCCCGCGAGAAAGGCCGCCTTCGGGCGACACGCCGCGGAATCGGTCACTCCGCGTGATGTTCGGGCCGATGCCTTCCGTTCGCTCGTCCAGAGGAGCATGCCCGGGACGACCCCGGGCACACGGGACCGGAAAAAACTTCCCGAAAAAAATCTTCCCGAAGTCGCGTAATGAGTCGCGGGCACCCCGCTCTCTCCTGGTGAAGGCCCGCCCGGGGCCGTCCGTGAGAAGGAGTACGACCATGCAGAACACCGACGACACCACCGTCGAGCGCGAGCTGGAGCTGAAGCTGGTGCTCTCTCCCGAGCGTGCCGTCCCGGTGCCCGCGCGGCTCGCCTACCGGACGGACGACCCGTACGCCGTCCACATCACCTTCCACGTCGGCACGGACCACCCGGTCCACTGGACCTTCGCGCGCGAACTGCTGGTCGAGGGCGTCTTCCGGGCCTGCGGCCACGGGGACGTCCGCATCTGGCCCACCAAGGTCGACGGCCGCGGGGTCGTCCTGATGGCGCTCTCCTCCCCCGACGGCGACGCCCTCCTGGAGGCCCCGTCCGCGCAGGTGTCCGCCTGGCTGGAGCGGACCCTGCGCGCGGTGCCGCCGGGCACCGAGTCGGAGCGGCTCGGCATCGACGACGGGCTCGCCGAACTGCTCGCGACCGCCGTGGCCGCCGACGACCTGTGGCTGCGCGACCCGTGGCCGTCGGACGAGTCGCAGGACGGCGAGTACTGAGCCCGTGCGCGCGCCCCTCCGGGGAGGTTCAGAAGAGCTTTCCGGGGTTGAGGAGCCCGAGGGGGTCGAAGGTCGCCTTGATCCCGCGCTGGAGCTCCAGGCCGACCGGCCCCAACTCGCGCGCCAGCCACTCCTTCTTGAGGACGCCGACGCCGTGCTCGCCGGTGATGGTGCCGCCGAGGGCGAGCCCGAGCGCCATGATCTCGTCGAAGGACTCGCGGGCCCGGCGCGACTCGTCCTCGTCGGTGTGGTCGAAGCAGACGACGGGGTGGGTGTTGCCGTCGCCCGCGTGCGCGCAGACGCCGATGGTCAGACCGTACTTCTCCGCGACGGCCGCCGTGCCGTCGAGCATCTCGGCGAGCCGGGTGCGGGGCACGCACACGTCGTCGATCATCGTGGCGGACTTGAGGGTCTCCAGGGCGGTGAGGGAGAGCCGGCGGGCCTGGAGGAGGAGTTCGGACTCGGCGGCGTCGGCGGCCGGGACGACCTCGGTGGCGCCCGCCGCCGCGCACAGCTCGCCGACGGCGGCCAGGTCGGCGGCCGGGTCGGGGGTGTCGAAGGCGCACAGGAGGAGCGCCTCGGTGGTGTCGGGCAGACCCATGCGCGCCATCGCGTTGACGGCCCGGACGGTCGTGCGGTCCATCAGTTCGAGGAGCGAGGGGGTGTGGCCGCGCTCCATGATCGCGCAGACGGCGGCGCAGGCGGCGGAGGCGGAGGGGAACTCGGCGGCGAGCGCGAGCTGGACCGGGGGCTGCGGCTTGAGGGCGAGGACGGCCTTCACGACGACGCCGAGGCTGCCCTCGGAGCCGACGAAGAGCCGGGTCAGGTCGTATCCGGCGACGCCCTTGGCGGTGCGGCGGCCGGTGGTCAGGAGCCGTCCGTCGGCGAGGACGACGTCGAGGCCCAGGACGTACTCGGCGGTGACCCCGTACTTGACGCAGCACAGGCCGCCGGAGGCGGTGCCGATGTTGCCGCCGATGGTGCACGTCTCCCAGCTCGACGGGTCCGGCGGGTAGTACAGGCCCCGTTCGGCGACGGCCCGGGACAGGACGGCGTTGACGACGCCCGGTTCGACGACGGCGATCCGGTCGACGGGATCGATCTCCAGGATGCGGTCCATCGTGACCAGGGAGAGCACGATGCAGTCGTCGGAGGCGTTGGCGCCGCCGGACAGGCCGGTGCGGGCGCCCTGCGGGACGACGGGGACGCGGAGTTCGGTCGCGGTGCGCATGACGTGCCGCACCTGTTCCACGGTGCGCGGGAGCACGACGGCCGCGGGGGTGCCGGCCGTGCAGAAGCTCGCCATGTCGTGGGCGTAGGAGGCCGTCACGTCCGGGTCGGTGAGCAGGGCCTCGGCGGGCAGTCCGGCGAGCAGGCGCTCGTGGAGACGTGACCGGAGGTCGTCCTTCTGCGGCGTCTGGAGATCGTCCATGCGTCCAGCGTGGCACCCGGGGGCCATCGGTGTGAACCCGCCGGAGCGGGCGCTTCGCGTGCTCTTCGCGCGGGCGGGGCCGGGCGCACAGTGAGTGCCGTGAAGAGCCAGAACGTGTCCAGGACGGTCCTCGCCGCCGGCGCGGGCGCGGTGCTCGCGGCGACGGCGCTGCTGTACGCCCCGGAGTTCCTCGGCCGGGGGGCGCCGCCCCCGCCGGGACCGGCGGAGCGGGCGGTGATCGCGGCGCGCGCGGGCGCGCAGGCGTCGCTCCCGGACCTGGCCGCGCTGATCGCGGACCGGGAGGAGTGGCTGCGGACGCATCCGGACGACGGGGCGTCCTGGGCGGAACTCGGCGCGGCGTACGTGGAGCGCGGGACGCGGCTCGGGGACGTACGGGACCATCCGCGGGCCGAGGAGGCGCTGCGCCGCTCCCTCGCCGCGCGGCCCGCCGCGCGCGGCAACACGGCGGCGCAGGTGGGCCTGGGGGCCCTCGCGGGGGCGCGGGGCGACTGGCGGGCCGCCCGGGAGTGGGGCGAGCGGGTGCGGAAGGCGGAGCCGGGGCGCTGGCCGGTGTACCCGGTCCTGATCGACGCGTACAACGGCCTCGGCGACTACGGGGCGGCGCGCGGGGCGATGGAGAGGCTGGAGGAGCTGCACGCGGGCGCGGCGGTACGCGCGCGTGCCGCGCAGACGTACCGCGACCGGGGCTGGCGCGAGGACGCGGACGCGGCGGCCCTGGACGCGGTGGCGCTGGCGGAGTCGGACGCGGAGAGGGCGGCGGCCCTGGGGCGGGCCGGGGACCTGGCGTGGGAGCGGGGCGAGCCGGAGGAGGCCCTGGAGCGGCACGGGGCGGCGCTGCGGCTCGTACGGGACCACGGGCCCTCGCTCGCGGGCCGGGCGCGGGCGCGCGCGGCCCTGGGGCGCACGGAGGAGGCCGTACGGGACTGGCGGGCGGCCCTGGACCGGCTGCCGCTGCCGGAGTACGCCCTGGAGGCGGGCGAGTTGTCCGAGTCGCTGGGCCGGGAGGAGGAGGCGCGGGCCCTGTACGAGCGACTGCGGACGGGGGCGTGGGCGCGGGCGGAGGTGCCCCTGGGGCTGCTCGACGCGGACCACGGCGACCCGGCGGCGGCGGTGGACCGGCTGCGGGCGGAGTGGGCGCGCGGGCACCGCTCGGTGGGGGCGGCGGACGCGCTGGGCTGGGCGCTGTTCCGGTCGGGGCGGGCGAAGGAGGCCCTGGAGTACGCGAAGCGGGCCACGGAGGAGGGCTTGCGCAGCGCCCTCTTCTCGTACCACCGGGGCGAGATCGAGCGGGCGCTGGAACTCCGCGGCCCGGCCCGTCGCCACCTGGCGGAGGCCCTGCGGATCAACCCGTCCTTCTCGCCCCTGCACGCCCCGAGGACGGAGGCGGCCCTCGCGGCGCTCGGCGAGCCGCCGGACGAACTGCCGGAGGGGGCGGAGCCGAAGGAGGCGGCGGGGCCGAGGAACGCGGGAAAGCCGGTGCGTACGGAGGAGGCGGGTCCGGAGAAGGCGGCGGGCGCGGAGAAGGCGGCTGCGGGCCCGGGTACGCGCGCGTAGGCGCGGTGCGGGCGGTCCGGGAAGCCGGGTACGCGCGCGTGGCGCGGTGCGGGCGGTCCGGGGGAGCCAGGTGCGTGCGCGCAGGGCGGTGCGGGAGGCGCGAGGAGCCGGGTACGCGCGTGCGGTCAGGTGCGCGCGTACCCGGCCGTCCTCGAAGGGTGGCGTCCCGGGCGAGCCCCGTGTCCCGCCGGAACGCCGGGGCCCGACGCCGGGCCGGTGGGTGGCCGGGCCGGGTCGGCCCGGTCGGTGGCGCGGCGAGGGGGCCCGGGGTGCTGCCCCGGGCCCCCTCGCGCGCGTGGGCGGAGCCCCTAGAGGTTGCCGCGCTTCTCCTGCTCGCGCTCGATCGCCTCGAACAGGGCCTTGAAGTTGCCCTTGCCGAAGCCCATGGAGCCGTGGCGCTCGATCATCTCGAAGAAGACGGTCGGGCGGTCCTGGACCGGCTTGGTGAAGATCTGGAGCAGGTAGCCGTCCTCGTCGCGGTCGACCAGGATCTTCAGCTCGCGCAGGATCTCGACCGGCACCCGGGTCTCGCCGGCCCACTCGCCGAGCGTGTCGTAGTACGAGTCGGGGGTGTCGAGGAACTGGACGCCGGCGGCCCGCATCGAGCGCACGGTGGCGACGATGTCGTTCGTGGCGAGCGCGATGTGCTGGACGCCGGCGCCGCCGTAGAACTCCAGGTACTCGTCGATCTGCGACTTCTTCTTCGCGATCGCGGGCTCGTTGATCGGGAACTTCACCTTGAGGGTGCCGTCCGCGACGACCTTCGACATGAGCGCCGAGTACTCGGTCGCGATGTCGTCGCCCACGAACTCCTTCATGTTCGTGAAGCCCATGACCTCGTTGTAGAAGCCGACCCAGTCGTTCATCCTGCCGAGCTCGACGTTGCCGACGCAGTGGTCGATGACCTGGAAGGTGCGCTTGGCCGGGGGCTCGACGATCGGGTTCGCGGGGACGAAGCCCGGCAGGTACGGGCCGCTGTAGCCGGAGCGCTCGACGAGGGTGTGGCGGGTCTTGCCGTAGGTGGCGATGGCGGCGAGGACGACCTTGCCGTGCTCGTCCTCGACCTCGTACGGCTCGGCGATGCCGGTGGCGCCGTGCTCGACGGCGTACGCGTAGGCGGCGCGGGCGTCCGGGACCTCGATCGCCAGGTCGACGACGCCGTCGCCGTGCTCGGCGACGTGCTCGGCGAGGAAGCGGCCCCAGTCGGTGGAGGCCTTGATGACGGAGGTGAACACGAAGCGCGCGGCGCCGTTGGTGAGGACGTAGCTCGCCGTCTCGCGGCTGCCGTTCTCCGGTCCGGAGTAGGCGACCAGCTTCATGCCGAAGGCGGTGGAGTAGTAGTGGGCGGCCTGCTTGGCGTTGCCGACGGCGAAGACGACCGCGTCCATTCCCTTCACGGGGAAGGGGTCGGCCTGCCGCGCCGTGGAGGGGGTGTGGTGGATGGTCTCAGTCATGGCAGCAATGTCCCGTCGTTCGGCAAGGTGCGCAAGAGTTTGCTCACCCGCTGGTCAATCTGTACAGCGACACGCCAGGATGGTCGGGCGACTTGTACATCCTGACCACGGAGGGACCGCTGTGGCGATCGATCATCTGGACGGGCGGCTGATCGCGCTGCTCGCGCGCGAGCCGCGCATAGGGGTCCTGGAGGCGTCCCGGCGCCTCGGGGTGGCGCGGGGGACGGTGCAGGCGCGGCTCGACCGGCTCCAGGCGTCGGGGGTGATCCGGGGGTTCGGGCCGGAGGTGGACCCGGCGGCGCTCGGCTATCCGGTGACGGCCTTCGCGACGCTGGAGATCAAGCAGGGGCAGGGCGCGGACGTGCGGGGGCACCTGGCGACGGTGCCGGAGGTCCTGGAGCTGCACACGACCACGGGCCACGGGGACATGCTCTGCCGGCTCGTGGCCCGCTCGAACGCGGACCTCCAGCGGGTGATCGACAAGGTGGTGGGGTTCGAGGGGATCGTGCGGGCGTCGACGGCGATCGTGATGGAGAACCCGGTGCCGCTGCGGATCATCCCGCTGGTGGAGCAGGCGGCGAGCGGGGAGCCGCTGGCGTAACGGGCCACCGCGCAGCGGGAGTTCCACCCAGAGCAGACCATGCAAAGAAGTCCTTGCAAAGAAAGCCTTGCAAGGACTTCTTTGCATGTCTACGCTCGGGGCATGCCCGAGCCCGAGAAGCGCCCCGGGGGAACCCCCGGGGAACACGTCGTCCACCCCCTCGACCCCCGCTCCCTGCGCGGCCTCGCGCACCCCCTCCGCATCCAGCTCCTGCGCGCCCTGCGCCACCAGGGCTCCGCCACCGCCTCCCAACTGGCGGAGCGGCTCGGGGAGTCCAGCGGGGCGACCAGCTACCACCTGCGCCAGCTCGCCGCCCACGGCTTCGTCGAGGACGACCCGGAGCGCGGCAAGGGCCGGGAGCGGTGGTGGAAGGCGGTCGCGAGCGGCACGACCTTCGACGAGTCGCTCCACCGGAACGAGGACCCGGAGGTCCGGGGCGCCGTCGACGTCTACATGCACGAGATCGCGAACATCCACACCCAGGAGCTGAACACCTACCTCGGCACCCGGGAGGACTGGGGCCGGAAGTGGCTCGGCTCCGCCGACATGAGCGACTTCACGCTGCGGCTGCCCCCCGCGAAGCTGCGCGAGCTCGGCGAGAAGGTGCACGCCCTGATGGAGGAGTACCGGACCGCCCCCGAGCGGGACGCGCCGGACGCCGAGCGCGTACGGGTCCACCTGCACGCGTTCCCGCAGCGCGAGGACTGAGCGCACCGCCCGCCGAAGCCCCCGTACGCACACGGAAGGACCACGCACATGCATGCCGACATCCACCTCCAGTTGCACGCCCTGACCGCCGCCGAGGCCCACAGGGCCGCCGAACGCCCCCACCAGGAAAGGGAGTTCGAGGCCCCCTCCCTCCGCGTCCAGCTCGGCTGGCGCCTCGTCGAGCTGGGGCTGCGGCTCGCGACGCCGGCCGACCGCCCGGTCACCCTGGCCGCATGACCGCTCCGGGGGGAAGGAAGGAACGGGGGGACGTACGGCCGCTGGCCACCGTCCTGTCCGCCAACGCCGTCTCGATCACCGGCAATTCGCTCACCCTCATCGGCGTCCCGTGGTTCGCCCTGGAGACCACGGGAAGCCCCGGCAAGGCCGGGCTCGTCGCCTTCTGCGCCGCCCTGCCCGTCCTCGTCTCCGCCCTCGCCGGCGGCCCGGTCATCGACCGGCTCGGCCGCCGCCGGGTCAGCGTCGCCTCCGACCTCGTCTGCGGCCTGGCGCTCGCCGCGATCCCGCTCCTGCACCACGCCGGGGTCCTGCGGTTCTGGACGCTGTGCGCCCTGATGGCGGTCAACGGCCTGTGCCACGCGCCCGGCGAGATGGCCCGGCACGTCCTGGTCCCCGACCTGGCCGGGCGCGCCGGGACCTCGCTCACCCGGGCCGCCAGCCTGTACGACGCCGTGTCGCGCGGGGCCCGGATGACGGGCGCCGCCGTCGCCGGGCTGCTCGTCGCGTTCCTGGGCGCCGACACGGTCCTGCTCCTCGACTCCGCGACCTTCGCCCTCTCCGCGCTGCTCGTCCTGGCCGGACTGCGCGGGGTGCCCGCGGCGGAGCCGGTGCGCGGCGGTCCGCGCCTCTCCCCCGCCCGCTACCGGGCCGATCTGCGCGAGGGGTACGCCCACCTGTTCCGCGCCAGGCTGCTGCTCGGCATCACCGTGATGGTGATGGTGACCAACGGCCTCAGCCAGAGCTGGAGTTCGGTCCTGCTCCCGGTGCACGCCCGGGAGGAGCTGGGCGGCCCCGCCGCCCAGGGCCTGCTGGTCGCGGTCTTCGGCGGCTGCGCCCTCGCCGGGGCGCTGCTCTACGGGGCGGTCGGGGAGCGCTTCCCGCGCCGGGCCGTGTTCACGGCCGGGTTCCTGGTCGGCGGCGCCCCGCCGTACGCGGTGGCCGCGCTCACGGACACCACCGCTCCGCTCCTGGTGACGCTCGCGGCGGCCGGGTTCGGCGTCGGGGTGCTCAACCCGATCCTGTCCACGGTGATGTACGAGCGGGTCCCCGAGGAGCTCCGCAGCCGGGTCATGGGCGCGAGCACGGCGGGGGTGCTGCTCACGACCCCGCTGGGCGGCCTCGCGGCCGGCCTCCTGGTCGAGCGGATCGGCCTGGCGGCGACGCTGCTCGGGATCGGGGCGCTCTACTTCCTGACGACGCTCTCGCCGCTGGTGTTCCCGGCGTGGCGGGAGATGGACGCGAAGCCCGGACCCGCCGGTCCCTCCGGACCCTCCGAGGAGATCAGCAGGACGGAACCTTCGACTCCTGCCCCTGCTCCAGGGCCCTGAGGGACGCCACCGCGTCGCCGAGGGCGGTGACGGGGACGAGCCGCAGCCCCTTCGGCAGCTCGGCCTCCGCGTCCGAGCACTCCGCCTTCGGCACCAGGAAGACGGTGGCGCCGTCCCGGGCGGCGGCCTGCGTCTTGAGGGAGACCCCGCCGACGGCGCCGACCTTCCCGTCGGGCGCGATCGTGCCCGTACCGGCGACGGTCCGGCCGCCGGTGAGGTCGCCGCCGTCCCCGTCGCCGTCGAGCTTGTCGACGATGCCGAGGGAGAAGAGGAGCCCGGCGCTGGGCCCGCCGACGTCGGCGAGGTGCAGGGTCACCTTCACCTTCTCGGGGTCCTTCTTCAGATACCCGAGGGCGGCGAGGGCGGCCGCGTCCTGCGACTGCCTCATCTGGCCGAGGTTGTGCTTCTCGATCTCCGCGTCCGACTTCCCCGTGGGGTAGACGGACCCCTTCGGCAGGACGGCCCGGTCGGCGCGGAACCAGGCGTCGGCCACGTCCCCGAAGCGGATGTCCGCGGACGGGCCGGTCGCCAGGATCGTCGTCATCCGCAACTGCCCGTCGGTCTTCCGGACCGGGGCGCCGGTGATCGTGATGACCGGCTTCCCCTGGTCCTCGCCCAGCACGTCGGCGGTCGAGCCGGGCTGCGCGATCGCGTACGGCAGCGGCGCGAGCCCGACGACGGCGAAGAGGCCGGCGACGGGCAGCGCGCAGAGCGCGAGGACACGGGGACGGGAGAGGCGGGAGAGCACGCCCCCAATCTACTGGGACGCACGGGGGTACGGGGCCGGGCCCCGGGCCTTCAAGGCAGGTGGCGGGCGAAGAAGGACCGCAGCTCCCGTCGTACGGAGGAGACCGCCGCGGCCGGACGCGCGGGGCCGACGAGCGCGTCCCTGGTCCCGGCGGTGACGAGCCCCGCCGCCCGGAGCTGCGGGACGAGGGACGCGTGGTCGCCGAAGACCCAGTGGTTGCTTCCGGCCAGCCGGACGCGGCGGCCCGGGACGCCCGCCCAGGAGGCGGTGAGGCGGGCGGCGCCCTCGAAGCCGTCCGTACGGAAGTGCAGCAGGGGCCGGTCGAGGCCGCCCACGGGGTCCAGGTCGAGGTACCCCTCCAGGTTGGCCCCGGCGGCGATCCGGTCGTCGCCGGCCAGCGCGGACACGGCGGCGGTGCCGCCCGCCGAGTGCCCGTAGACCCCGATCCGGTCCGGGTCGACGACGGGGGCGAGGGGCAGGCTCCCGAGCCGGTCCAGGACGAGGCGGAGGTCCGCGACCCGGGTGTCGACCATGGTGCGGAAGGTCGCCGGGTCCGGTTCCCCGCGCAGGACGGTGACGCGCATCCCGCCGGGCAGCTCCACCTGGCTCGCGTCGCCGGGGTGGTCGACCAGGACCACGACCCGGCCGTGGCTCGCCAGGTCCTCGGCGAGGGTCGTGCCCAGGGTGCGGGAGTCGCCGCCGCCCGGGCTGTACAGGAGGACCGGACGGCGTCCCGGGAGCGGGGGCGCGCCGACGTGCCCGTGGGTGAGGGTCGCGCCCCAGTCGACGCCGGCGGCCGGGAGGCCGGGGCGGACGCGGGGCGCGAGGACGGCGAAGACCCCGGCTTCGGCGGGGGTGAGCTGCGGGGCGCGCGGGAAGCCGCGGACGGTACGGGCCGGGTACAGGACGCTGATCACCACCTGGCGCGCGCCGAACGCGGGCTCCCCCGGCTCGGGCGTCCAGGGGTCGGGGCGGGAGGGGTCGGTCAGGACGAAGGTGCGCAGGCCGACGGGGTGGGGCCCGGCGGGCGCGGGCAGCCGGAGGACGAGGGGGCCGGGGGCCGGGGCGGTCCGGGCGGTCGGGGCGGTCCGGACGGCGGCGGTTCCGGCGGGGCCGGGCGGGACGGGTCGCGCGGTGGCGGATACGGCGGGGCCCGCCAGGAGGGCGGCGGCGCCGAGCAGGGCGGCCCTGGCGACGGTGCGGCGGCCGGGGCCGGAGGAGGAAGAGGAGTTCACGCACGGCATCCTTGGGCGGGACGGGGGCGTGGACGAGGGTTCAGGCCCTGCCCGAAAGGCTGGCGGGAGCGGGGGACGGATGCTGCGCGTCCACTTCACGGCGGAGGACCTCGCCCGGGTGCGGTTCGCGCCCCGGCCATCCCCGGTGGCGGAACTGCACGCGGCCCTGACGATGCTGGGCGCGCCGCACGAGGAGCTGCTCTTCGGCCGCTGGCGCGGCAGGCTCCTGCGCGCCCTGCCGGGCGCGGCGGGGCCGCTCGCGGACCTGGTGCCGGGCGGGTCGCCGCCGTCCTTCCTCGACGTCCTCGGCGAGACGCGGGAGGAGGGCTTCGCCCTGCTCCGGGAGGCCCGGCCGGAACTCATACGGTCGGAGCTCGAACGCGTGTACGCGGGGTGGAGCGCCGCACCGCCGTGGCTCCGGGGCCTCCACGAGGGGGACGCCGGGGCCTGGCGGGTGCTGGAGCGGGCGCAGCGGGCGGCGTACGAGACGGTCCTGGCGCCGGTGTGGCCGCTGGTCCAGGACCTGCACCGGGCGGAGTTCACCCGGCACGCGCTGGCCGTCGCCGAGCGGGGGCTCGGCGCGGCCCTGGCGGAGCGGGTGCCGGGCTCGCGCCTGTGGGACGGGGTGTGGGAGTGGCCGGGCGCCGCCGTCCGCCGTGAGGTGCGGCTCGCCGGGCGCGGCCTCGTCCTGCTGCCCACCTTCCACTGGCGGGGCGGCCCGCTGGTCCAGGACCCGCCGGGCCGCCCGGTGGTCCTCGCCCTCCCGGCGGGCCGGGGCCTGCCGCTCGCCGCCCCGGACGGCGCACCTCCCGGGGAGGCCCTCGCGGGGATCCTCGGCCGGAACCGCGCCGCCCTCCTGCACGCGCTGTCCGACGGCCCCCGCACGACGACGGACCTGGCCCGCCGCCTCGGCGTCAGCAACGCGACGGCCTCGTCCCACACCCAGGCCCTCCGCACGGCGGGCCTCCTCACCACGACCCGCACGGGCCGATCGGTCCATCACGAACGCACCCCGCTGGGGACGCTGTTGACCTCCTGAGACGGCTCAGGGCCGGGCGGGCGCGGGGGCGCGGGCCCGAAGCCCACACAGGGCTGCGCAGATGCCGACCCGCAGGGCCCGCACGGGCAGGACAGGGCAAGCCCCCACACGGGCGGCACGGGCCGAAGCCCGCACAAGGCAGCACGGACACCGCCCCGCACGAGCGGCACGGGCCCCGGCCCGCACAGGCGGCACGGAGCAAGACCCGACCCGGCGGCCCGGCGCGCGGCCCATCGGCCGGGGAGCGGTCACGGGGGCCGGGGCCCGCCCCGTACGCGTACCCCCGTCCCGTCCCGCCGCGCGCCCTAGCGCAACGCGTCCGCGACCTCCCGGGCCGCGTCCACCACCCTCGGGCCGACCCGCTCGGGGACCGCGTCGGCGAGCATGACGACGCCGACGCTGCCCTCGACGCCCGTCACGCCGACCAGCGGGGCGGCGGCGCCGCTCGCGCCGGCCTCCAGTTCGCCGTGGGTGAGGGTGTAGCCGGGTTCGGTCAGGCCGCCCTGGCGGGCGGCGAGGATCGCGCGGCCGGCCGCGCCCCGGTCCAGCGGGTGGCGGAAGCCGGCCCGGTAGGCGACGTGGTAGTCGGTCCAGGTCGGTTCGACGACCGCGACCGCGAGCGCCTCCGCCCCGTCGACCAGGGTGAGGTGGGCCGTCGCCCCTATGTCCTCGGCGAGCGAGCGCAGCGCGGGCAGCGCCGCCTCGCGCACCAGGGGGTGGACCTGGCGGCCGAGCCGCAGCACGCCGAGGCCGACGCGGGCCCGGCCGCCGAGGTCGCGGCGGACCAGGGCGTGCTGTTCGAGCGTGGCCAGGAGGCGGTAGACCACGGTCCGGTTGACGCCGAGTTTGTTGGACAACTCGGTGACCGTCAGGCCGTGGTCGGTGTCGGCGAGCAGTTTGAGGACTCTGAGTCCCCGGTCGAGCGTCTGGGAGGTCTCCGCGGTCACGACGCCCTCTCCTTCGGAGTGAGATGGAGGCGGGACTCTCACGGGGTTGCCTCGCCGGTCCCGCGGCGACGCACGTCAGAGGCCGCCGGCAGGAAGGGGTACACCGGCTGCGCTCCGCGGCGGCGTTGCCACGGGGCGAATGCTTTTGAGCCGGGACAGTAGCGACCCGCTCCGCTCAGCGGAAGACCTCGTCCAGAATCCGGGCGCCGGCGACCGGATGGAGACGTTTCGGGACCTTCGTCGGCCGGAGGGAGGACTTCGGACGACAAGAACGCCTATGTCGTGCTCGTGGCGTGGAGGGGGTTCCTGAGGCCGGCTGTGGGGGCCGGCACCGGTTCCGGTCCCGCTTCACGACGGGACGGCCGAGGCCCGTACGCGGCAGTGCGTACGGGCCTCGGGTCCACCTCGGCGGAGAGGTCAGCGCATGCGGGTGGCCCACTCCTGGACCTTCTTGATCCGCTCGCGGATCTGCCCGGCGGTGGCCTCCGCGCTCGGCGGGCCGCCGCAGACCCGGCGCAGCTCGGTGTGGACGACGCCGTGCGGCTTGCCGCTCTGGTGCACGTACGCGCCGACCATCGTGTTGAGCTGCTTGCGCAGTTCGAGCAGCTCCTTGTGGGAGACGACGGGCCGCCGCTCGGCGGGCAGCTCCAGGAGGTCCGCCTCAGTGTCCGGCTTCTTGCGGCTGTGCGCGATCTGCCGGGCCTGGCGCTTCTGGAGGAGGAGCTGGACCTGGTCGGGTTCGAGGAGGCCGGGAATGCCGAGGTAGTCCTGCTCCTCCTCGCTGCCGGGATGGGCCTGCATGCCGAACTCGGCGCTGTTGTAGAGGACGCGGTCGAAGACGGCGTCGGACTCCAGGGCCTCGAAGGGCAGCATGTCCTGCTCCCCGGTGTCCTCGTCCTGCTGCTTCTCGGCCTCCGCCATCTCCTTCTCGGACTCGGCGTACGGGTCCTCGTCCTCGCCCGCCTTCTTCGGCCGGTCGAGCATGTGGTCGCGCTCGACCTCCATCTCGTTGGCGAAGCCGAGGAGGCTGGGGATCGTGGGCAGGAACACGGACGCGGTCTCGCCGCGCCTGCGGGAGCGCACGAAGCGGCCGACGGCCTGGGCGAAGAAGAGCGGGGTCGAGATCGTCGTGGCGTACACCCCGACCGCGAGGCGGGGGACGTCGACGCCCTCGGACACCATGCGGACGGCGACCATCCAGCGGTCGTCGCTCTCGCTGAACTCGTCGATGCGGTTCGAGGCGCCCGTGTCGTCGGAGAGGACGAGGGTGGGCCGGGTGCCGGTGATCTCGCGGATCAGCTTGGCGTACGCGCGGGCCGACTCCTGGTCGGAGGCGATGACGAGGCCGCCGGCGTCCGGGATGGACTTGCGGACCTCCATGAGGCGCTGGTCGGCGGCGCGCAGCACGTTCGGCATCCAGTCGCCGCGCGGGTCGAGGGCGGTGCGCCAGGCCTGCGAGATCGCGTCCTTGGTCATCGGCTCGCCGAGGCGGGCGGCGATCTCGTCGCCGGCCTTGGTGCGCCAGCGCATGTTGCCGCTGTAGGAGAGGAAGATGACCGGCCGGACGACCCCGTCGCCGAGGGCGTTGCCGTAGCCGTACGTGTAGTCCGCGGAGGAGCGGCGGATGCCGTCGTTGCCCTCCTCGTACGTGACGAAGGGGATCGGGTTGGTGTCGGAGCGGAAGGGGGTGCCGGTGAGCGCGAGGCGGCGGGTGGCCGGCTCGAAGGCCTCCAGGCAGGCCTCGCCCCAGGACTTGGAGTCTCCGGCGTGGTGGATCTCGTCCAGGATGACGAGGGTCTTGCGCTGCTCGCAGCGGTTGCGGTGGAGCATGGGGCGGACGCCGACACCCGCGTAGGTGAGGGCGACGCCGTCGTACTCCTTGCTGAGCGGCCCGGCGCTGTACTCCGGGTCCAGCTTGATCCCTATGCGCGCGGCGGCCGCGGCCCACTGCTTCTTGAGGTGCTCGGTGGGCGCGATCACGGTGACCTGCTGCACGACGTGGTGGTGCAGCAGCCACGAGGCGAGGGTCAGCGCGAAGGTGGTCTTGCCGGCTCCGGGGGTGGCGACCGCGAGGAAGTCGCGGGGCTGCTCCTGGATGTACTTCTCCATCGCGCCCTGCTGCCAGGCGCGCAGCTTGCCGGCGGTGCCCCAGGGGGCGCGGCCGGGGAAGGCGGGAGAGAGGTGGTGTGAGGAGGGGGCGGTGGTAGTCACGATCTCCGGTTCGACGCTCGTCCAGATATGACAACCGGGCCACCTTACCGGCGACCGGGCCCGGGGCTCGTACCCGGCGGGGGGTCGACCTCACCCGGTGCGGCGAGCGTCACATCTCCGGTTCAGCGTGCGAACCGGGGCAGTTGTGCGGCGATCTTGGGGACGTCCAGGGTGCCCTGGCAGACGTCCAGGACGAACGCCTCCGCTTCGTCGACGTCGAAGTCCGAGTCCAGCGGGTGTCCGTTCATGTGCAGGAAGACCCAGGTCGCGTACCAGGCGATGCGCTTGTTCCCGTCCACGAGCGCGTCGTTGCGGGCGAGCGATTCCATGAGCGCCGCGGCCTTCTGCCAGACGTCCGGGTAGGCGTCCTGGCCGAACACGCTCGACTGCGGACGCGCCAGGGCGGAGACGAGGAGGCCGTAGTCCCGCACCTCGTCCGCGCCGAGCCGCTGCGCGAGGTTCAGGACCTCGGGGAGCGTCAGGTAGTACGTCACGCGAGCCTCCGGTTCAGCTCCTCACTGACCTTCAGCACGTGCTCGGCCGCCTCGTTGAAGAGGCGGGAGTGCTCGTTCACGGCCCGGATCACGGCGTCGTGCGCGAAGGACTGCATGCTGCGCCCTTCCGCCTCGGCCCGCTCGCGCAGGGCGTCCAGCTCTTCCTCGGTGAACCTGACGTTGAGACCGGCCATGACGCCATGGTACCGCGTGGTACCAGATGGTGTCAGGGGGCTTTCGGGCCTCCGGACCGCACCGGCTCCCCGTGCAACCGCGTCGCGACCCACGCCCCCGCCGCCGCCACCCCCGCCATCGGCAGGAAGACCGCGGCGAAGGCGGCCGGGTGGGAGCCGGTGGCGGCGGTGTGGGAGGTGACCGCGTGGCCCACCGCGCCGCCGCCGAGGGCCGCGAAGGCCGCGCCGCCGGCCGCGAGGAGGAGGACGTTGGAGAGGCCGTCGGAGATCTGGAGGGCGGCCGAGTTGGTGCCCGCCTCCTCCGGGGCGGAGAGCTTCAGGAGGAGCACGCTCGTGGAGGAGATCACCGCGCCCATGCCGAGGCAGCCGAAGGCCCAGGCCACCGCGACGGTCCAGGCGGGCACGGCGGTGATCAGGACGCTCGGGGCCGCCGCGATCGCGAGGGCGACCAGGACCATCCCGAGGACGACGAGCCGCTCCCGGTACGGCTCCGTCCACGGCCGGGACTGGATCCAGGAGCCGAGCGCCCAGGTGAGGCCGCCGACGGCCAGGGAGAGCCCGGCGAGGGTGGGGCTCAGGCCCCGCTGGGTGACCAGCATCAGGGGCACGAAGGACTCGGCGGCGATGAAGGACCCGGCGGCGATCCCGCGCAGCAGGACGACGGAGGGCAGGCCGCGGGCGGCCCGGTAGGTGCCGCGCGGCAGCAGCCCCCGCACGGCGGGCACGAGGAGCGCGGCGCCCGCGGCGGCGGGCAGCAGGGAGAGCCAGCGCAGTTCCTGCCCGGCGTACTGGAGGAGCCCGGCGCCCGCGGAGATGCCGAGCGCCAGCCGGATCCGGCGCCGGTCCCAGGGGGCGGCGGGCGCCTCCGGGTCGGCGGGCCCCGAGGCGGTGCGGCGGATCGCGGGGAGGGCGAGGGCGAGCGGCAGGACGACGAGGACGGGGATCCCGACGAAGACCCAGCGCCAGCCGAGGTGCTCGGTGATGGTGCCGGAGGCGAGCGGCCCGACGACGGAGGGGACGACCCAGCTCGCGGCGAAGGCCGCCATGATCGCGGGCCTGAGGTGCTCGTCGTAGGCGCGGCTGACGACCACGTACAGGGCGACGATGACGAGGCCGCCGCCGAGGCCCTGCACGGCCCGGCCGAGGACGAACATCCACATGGCGCCGGCGGTCCCGGAGAGGAGCAGCCCGGCCGCGAAGGCGGATATGCCGGTGGCGAGCGGCGCGAGCGGGCCGCGCCGGTCGGACCACTGACCGGCCAGGACCATGCCGAAGAGGCTGGTGGTGAAGTACGCGGAGAAGGCGAAGGCGTAGACGGAGACGCCGTTCAGCTCGCGGGCGGCGACGGGCATGGCCGTGCCGACGGCGGTCGCCTCGAAGGCGATGAGCAGGACGACGGAGACGATGCCGGTGCTGAGCGCCCGGTGGGCCGGGTCGAGGACGGACCCCCGGTCGGCGGGCCGGCCGGCACGGGGGTCGGTTCCGGGGCTCGGGGTGACGGCGGCGTCGGTGCCGGCGTCTCGGGGTTCGAGGGCGCTCATCCCCCCAGAGTAAGAGGTGTAGACCTGAATGACCCCTGTCGGAAGTCCGGTGATCGCTCGGCCCTCGGACCTACGTCCGCGAACGGAGTGTTGCGGGCGTGTGGCAGTCGCGTGGCACGGCCCCGCGAACCCTTGAGCCCTCCCCGGGCCGCCCCTACGGTCGTACTCGTCGCACCACACGACACGACCGTGTGCCCGAGTGGTTCAGGGACTCGCCTGCAAAGCGAGTTACGCGGGTTCGATTCCCGCCACGGTCTCCAACCGGTCGCCCGGCCCCCTTCACGGGGCCGGGCGATTCCGTTTCGCGGCCCGGTGAGGGAGCCGGCCCGCCCTCCCCCGGCCCAGGAGGACTTTCCGGCCCCGCCTTCCCCGGGCCCGGCGGGCTTCCCGGCTCAGCCCTTCGTCTCCGCCGGTACCCCCTTCGCGAGCCCGTCGCCCGCGCAGCCCAGTTCCGCCGAGACGTGCCGGGCGGCCGCGTTGGCGAGGGTGATCAGGCGCGTCGGCTGTTCCGGATCGGCGTCCGGGACGCCCGCCGGGCCCCGGACGGAGGTCTGGACGACGATCGCGCGGGCGGGCGCCGGGAGGCGGCAGGAGAAGTACAGCTTGGCGAGGCCCGCGGAGGAGAAGGCCTCGATGCCCGAGCGGTAGGAGGTGACCGACGGGGCGAGCTCCGGGCCCAGGTACGGGCCCTTCCCCGCGGCGGCCACCTCGATCGCGACGCCCTCGGCCCCGCCCCCGGCGGGCCGGAGGCCGCAGTAGCGCACCGGCTGCGGCCGGTAGGTGTCGGCCCACGGTGCGGCGGCGGCGGCGCGCAGCCCGGCGAGGGCCTCGTCCGGCTTCGAGAGGTCGTCCTCGAACCGCCCGCCGTCCACGACCGCTTCGAGCGCGGCCGCGACGGGGGCCTCCCGGGCGAAGCCCCCGCAGATCTCGGCCGCCGGGAGTCCCTGCGGCGCCGCGCCGCCGTCGTCGCCGTCGCCGCCGGAGCAGCCCGTGAGGAGGGCGAGCGCGGCGACGGCGGCCGCGCCGGTGGTCCTCGTCCGTCCGAACCGCATGCCGGTCACTTCTTCTCGTAGGGGTCGGGAAGGGAGTTGTCCCGGGCGTGCAGACGCGCGTCCCGGACGTAGTCGACCAGCGTCTCGTCCAGGTAGTTGCGGTCCTTCTCGCTCCAGCCGGGGGCGTTCGCGTAGGCGATGCCGGGCCGCAGCGAGTTCTCCTTGCCCATGGCGAGCGCCTCGTCCGAGAGGTCGTCCGACTTCTTCTTGAGCATCTCGTCCTTCTCGTACTTCTCGGCCATGTCGTCCGCCTCCATGCCGATGAAGGTCACGACGGCCCCGCCCACCGTCTCGGCGGCCAGCGGTACGAGGACGCCGCCGGCGCCGCCGGTCAGGGCGACGACCCCGCCCGCGGCGGCGGCGCCCACGCCGAACTTGACCCACTCGGTCGTCTTGCCGACGGCCTTCTTGTGCTCCTCGGAGTCCTTCTCGTAGTCCTTGTCGATCTGCGCCATGCGGGACTCGTCCATGATTCCCTGCGCCTCCGACCCGATGCGCAGGGTGGTCCGCGCGTCGGTGAGGTCCCGCTCGTCGAAGCTCGATCCGGGCTTGGGGCCGACCTCGTCGAGGACGCTCGTGGTGTAGATCATCTCGGCGGCGGAGAGGGTGGAGTGGCCGGTCTCGCTCTGCGACACGATGCCCATGAAGTTGACGGCGTCGCCGCGGTTCCACAGGAGGCCGGTGTCGAACTCGTCGCCGAACCGGGATCCGCCCTTGGCGTCGTTGGAGCCGAAGGGGGAGTTCTTCTTCTCCTCCATGGTCGTGTCGCTGTCCGTCTCCAGGGAGCGGTTCAGCTCGTCGATGTAGGCGGCGCCCATCTTGCCGAGGCTGTCGTCGATGCCCGGCTGCTCGTGCATGTACTTGGGGTCGCTGCCGTACCGCTCGACGACCTTCTGCATGACCTCCGCGTTCTCCTTGGTCCGTACGTCCTCGAGGCCCTCGGTCTCGGCGTCGTACGGGTGCCCGGTGGTCGCGGCCTCCAGGGCGTGGCCGAGCGCGTCGTAGCCCGGTTCCCTCGTCAGGTGGCCCTTGTCGTCCAGCTCCTCGGGCCACTTGCGGTCCTTGGAGAAGTAGTCGAAGGGGTCGAGCTTCTTGTCGTCCTTGCCGTCCCCGGGCGTGAGGTCGATGTCGTTGTTGAAGAAGTCCGTCGACGCCTTGGGGTTGTGGCCGAGCGCCTCCATGAAGCCGATCATGGGGTCCTTGCCGAGGTCGCCGCCCTGCCAGTTCAGGTGGCTCGGCATGCCGGTCGTCTGGAGCCAGGCCCGGTCGGCGGGCAGCCGGCCGTCGTGGGTCATCCGGCGCTCGGTGGCGACGAGGCCGTTGCCGTAGTCGCGCAGGAACGTGTCGTCGTAGTCGCCGACCCGCATCAGGTTGCTCATGACCTGGAAGCCGTACGGGCTGGTGCCGCGCGTCTGGACGGGCTCGCTGCCGGCCTTGATGACGTCGGCCTTCCACTGCTCCATCTCGGGGCTGTGGGAATGGGTCGCGGTGGCGAGCGTCAGACTCCAGTTCTGCTGGAGTTCCTTCAGCTTGTCGCGGTGGTCGACGCCGAGCCGGGAGCCGTCGCTCGGGTCGCCCATGTCGGCCCAGTACTCCATGCTGCCCTTCGGCCCGACCTCCAGGGCGAAGCGCTCGGCGAAGTACGGGTCCTTCTTGTTGTCCTTGAACAGGGCGTTGAGCCGGTCGATCTCCTGCGGGGTGGCGTCGTCGCCCTTCTTGTACAGCTCGTAGGCGGTGTGCGCGTCCTCGGCGTCCTGCGCCTTGGAGGCGGCGGCGAGGGAGTCGTACTTCGTGCCGGAGAAGTTGTTCCTGTCCTTGCCGACGAGGGCGCGCAGGGCGCGGGAGGCGATGTCGTCGGCCTCGTTCGCCCGGTCGACGGCGGCCTTGATCGACGAGCGCATCGCCTCGAAGTCGGCCTGCTCGGGCTCGGGCCCGTCGTAGTCCTCGGAGCGCCGGTCGGGGTGGATCAGATAGCTGACGGTGCCGTCCGGGTCGATGCGGATGCCCTTGCCCGGCGCCTGCTCGACCAGCTTCTCCAGCGCGCTCTTCGCCGCCTTGAACTCGCCCTCCGCGTCCCTGAGGATGTTGCGGATGCTGGTGGCCTCGGTCAGGGCGTCACCGAACTCCTTGGCGGTCTTCCGGACGAACGCCTGGGTCACCCCGGCGTTCTCGCCCTTCCAGTCGGCCTTGTCGGCCTTGCTCCTGAGGCCGTTCTCGGCCTTCTCCTTGGTCTTCTCCAGCTTGGACACCGTCTCCGTCCAGACCGTGACGGCCTCCTTGAGACCGCCGAGCCGGGCATGGAGGACCTGGTCGAACTTCAGCATCTTTTTCCCTCGTCAGCCGTCGCGTGCGTCGCCGTCACCGCTTCCGGCTCATGTGAAGTGCTTGTCGATCATGGCTATGGAGAAGTTGGTGACCAACTGCTCCTCGGTGCCGGCGTGGCTGGCGGCCGTGTACTCCAGGTGGTTGTGGATGTGCGCGCAGGCGCTGAGGAGCGTCTCGGCCTGTTCGCGCCAGGTGTCCCACATGGTCCACATCGCGGATCCGGTCAGGAACCCGTCGCCGTCGAGGCCCTTGGCCGCGGTGTCGGTCTGGGCGCCCGCGTGGAAGGCGTCCCGCTCGAACCAGTGGAAGAGCTCCTGGGCCTCGTTGCCGACCGCCTTGAGCTCGGCGGACACCACCTTGTAGTCGTCGGCGCCGCCGCCGGGACCGGCGGGCGCGCCGTTGAGCCGCGTCGCCGCCTCGTTGCGGAGTTGGCGCCACTCCTCGTCGAAAGACATCTGCTTCCCCCATGGGTGAGTCGAGGGCACCCGGCGGCGGGAAGCCGTGACCGTCCCCACCGCAAACGGGCCCGAGGGGCCACTCTAGCCAGCGGGCACGCCGAAGCCCAGCTCGGGATTGCGCGAGCAACGGGCCCCGGAGTGTTACGGGTTGGGCGCCGCCACCGCCGCCTGCGGGCGGATCGGGAGGCGGTTGACCGGGCGGCCGGTGGCCGCGCGGACCGCCGCCGCCACCGCGGCGGGCGAGGTGACGACGGGGACGGCGCTCGCGGCCTTGGCGCCGAAGGGGGCCACCACGTCGCGCTCCTCGATCAGCTTCACGATCCGGATGTCCGGGGCGTCCAGGGAGGTCGGGAGGGCGTAGCCGGTGAAGTCCGGGTGGCGGACCAGGCCGCGGGCGGTGCGGAGGTTCTCCGTGAGGGCCGCGCCGACGCCCTGGGTGACGCCCGCCTCGATGCGGGTGGCGAGCTGGGCCGGGTTGAGGATCCGGCCGACGTCCTGGGCGACGGCCATCTCCACGACCCGTACGGCGCCGAGTTCCACGTCCACGTCCACGACCGCGCGGATCGCGCAGAACGCGAGGCCCACGAAGGCGTCGCCCTGGCCCGCGTCGTCGAGCGGCTCGGTGGGGTGGGGGCGGCACTGGGCGGTGGCCCACAGCTCCTTGCCGTCGAGCGCCTCGGTGACCGTCGTCGACAGGACGCCGTCGTACGAGGTGATCTTGCCGTCGGTGATCTGGAGCAGCTCGGTCGACATGCCGAACTTGTGGGCGAGCGGCTGGAGGAGCTGGGTGCGGACCATCTTCGCGGCCCGCTCGACGGCCCCGCCCGAGACCCAGGTGTGCCGGCCGTGGGCGGCCGGTCCGGCGGGCGGCTGGTCGGTGTCGACGGGGGCGACGTGCACCTCGTCGATGCCCAGGGTCTCCTGCACGACCTGGCGGGCGAGCGTGGAGAAGCCCGAACCGGTGTCCACGGCCGAGCAGATGACCGTCGCCACCCCGTCCGCGACCCGTACGGTCGCCGTCGAGACCTCGTCGGTGCCCTCCGCGCCGAGCATGTGGACCATGCCGAGCGCGTAGCCCACGCCCCGCCGCACCGCGCCGGGTTCGCCCGCGCCCTCGGGGCCGCCGGGCAGCAGCCACTCCCCCTCGGGGGTGTCCTTGGGCAGCGGCGGCAGCGGGAACTCCCGTACGGCGGCGAGGAGTTCCGCGACCGGGGCCGGACAGGTGACCGTCTGGCCCGTGGGCAGGATGTCGCCGGTCGCCATGACGTTCCGCATGCGCAGCTCGGCCGGGTCCACGCCCAGCTTGGCCGCGAGCTTGTCCATCTGCGCCTCGTACGCCGCGCACACCTGCATCGCGCCCTCGCCCCGCACGTGGCCGGAGGGCGGGTTGTTCGTGCGGACGGCCCAGCCCTCGACGAAGGCGTGCGGGACGACGTACGGGCCGCAGGCGAAGGCCACGGCCGCCGCCAGGGACTCCGACGAGGAGTCGGCGTACGCGCCGCCGTCGAGCAGGATCTGCGCCTCCACCTTCACCAGGCGCCCCTCCGCGTCCGCGTGGTGGCGGTAGCGCAGCAGGGTGGGGTGGCGGTGGGCGTGGCCGAGGAACGACTCCTCGCGCGTGGCGGTGAGTTTGACCGGGCAGCCGGTGCGCAGCGCGAGCAGGCCCAGCGGGATCTGGAAGCCCGGGTCCTCGCGGTCGCCGGTGGCGCCCGGGACGCCGGTGACGACCAGTTTGACCTGCTCGGGCAGGAGGCCGAAGCAGGCGGCGGCCAGGTCGCGGTCGGTGTGCGGGTCGGTGGAGGCCGTGTAGAGCTCGACGCCGCCGTCGGGGCGCGGCACGGCGAGGCCCGCCTCGGCGCCGATCGGCGCCGGGTCCTGCCGCCCGATCCGGTACAGGCCCTCGACGACGACCTCGCCGGCCGCCTCCGGGTCGCCGAAGCGGAGCGGGATGTGCCGGATCAGGTTCCCGTCGGGGTGCAGCGGCTCGGCCGCGAACGCCTTCTCCGGGTCGGTGACCGGTTCGAGCACCTCGTACTCGACGGCGATGGCGGCGGCGGCGAGCCGGGCCGTGTCGGGGTGGTCGGCGGCGACGGCCGCGAGGGCCTCGCCGTGGTGCCGGACCAGGTCGGAGGCGAAGACCGGCCGGTCGGCGACCCGGCGCCCGTAGGTGGCCGCGCCCGGCACGTCGGCGGCCGTCACCACGGCCCGTACGCCCGGCATGGCGACGGCGGCGGAGGTGTCGACCGAGACGATCCGGGCGTGCGGGTGCGGGGAGCGCAGGATCGCGGCCCAGAGCAGGCCCTCGGCCCACAGGTCGGAGGCGTACGGGAAGGTGCCCTCCGCCTTCGCCCGGGAGTCGGCCTGCGGGAGCGAGGTGCCGAGGCCGTGGGGGGCCGACTCCTGTCCGAGGGGTCCGAGGGGTCCGGGGACGTCCGTGACCGTGACCGTGGGAACGGCGGTGGTCGCGTCGCTGCTCACGCCTTGCCTCCGTCGTGCGGGTGCGGGATCTGGTGCGGGATGCGGGCGTCGTCGGCGCCCTCGGACGCGTGGGCCGCGGCGCTGGCCTCGCGCTCGGCGACGACGTCCTTCACGGCTTCGAGGACGCCCCGGTAGCCGGAGCAGCGGCACAGGTTGCCGGCGAGCGCCTGGCGGGTCTCCAGGTCGGTGGGGGCGTGGTTGCCCTCCAGGAGGTCGTGCACGGTCATGCACATGCCCGGGATGCAGAAGCCGCACTGGACGGTGCCGCACCGGGCCATGGCCCGCTGCACGTCGGAGGGCTCCCCGTCGACCGCGAGGCCCTCGACCGTCCGCACCTCGCTCCCGGCGGCGGTCGCCGCGGGGACCAGGCAGGAGGCGACGAGCCGTCCGTCGACCTGGACGTTGCACGCGCCGCACTCGCCCTGCGAGCAGCCGTCCTTGGCCCCGGCGAGCC
The DNA here is from genome assembly GCF_042868165.1 of Streptomyces sp. NPDC007872. Classification (NCBI taxonomy): domain Bacteria; kingdom Bacillati; phylum Actinomycetota; class Actinomycetes; order Kitasatosporales; family Streptomycetaceae; genus Streptomyces; species Streptomyces sp. NPDC007872. Next base: position 70,410 of record NZ_JBIAEA010000002.1, on the reverse strand, counting down.
CGAGGCGCTCGCGCAGGACGTAGAGCAGCGACTCCCCGATCCAGGAACCGGTGACGGGCCGGTCCACGCCGTTGACCCGGAGGGTGTACGAGGTGTGGGGGTGCTCGTCGCTGTCGGTGGAGGCGTGGACCTCCGCCGCGACGGGGGGCACGGGGTCGGGAACGTCCGTGTCGAGGACGGTCTCCGCGCGGAGACCGGCGTCCGGTTCGGGGGCGGGATCCGCTTCGGCGGTGTCCGGTTCGGGGGCGGCCGGTTCGGGGGCCGGGACCGGGTCCGCCTCCGCCTCCGGGACCGGGTCCGCCCCGGGGGCGCCGGGCGCGTCCTGTACGGCCTCCGGGGCCGCGTCCCCGACGGCGGCGGCCGGCTCCGGCTCCTCCGGGGTCTCCGCCGGGGGCTCCTCCCGGAGCGCCCAGGGCGCGGGCGCGCCGCCCGGAAGGGTCGCCGGGGCCTCGGCGGGGATCTGCCACTGGCCCGTGTCACCGGGGCCGGGAGCGGGCTCGGGGGCGGCGAAGGACTCGGGCTCGGCGAAGGGCTCGGGCGCGGGCCCCGTCGGCTCCGTGAAGCGCCACTCGGCCGTCGCGTGCGCGTCCTGCCCGCCGTACCCGGACCGGTCGAAGGGCTCGCCCTGCTGCTCGAAGTACGCGAACCCGCCCTGGTCGCCCTCGAAGTCCTGGGGCCGTTCGTAGTCCTGAGGGTCCAGAGGATCCTGCGGGTCCTGAGGCCGCTCGGCCTCGTACCCCTGCGCCTGCTCGTACCCCCGCGGCCGCTCGGCCCCGTACCCCTGGTCCGGCTCGTACCCCTGGTCCTGCTCCCGCTCGTACCCCTGCCCCTGCGCGTGGTCGAAGTACGGCCGTACCGGATCCGCGTCCACCGGCAGGTGGACCGGCCAGGTGCCCGTGGCCCCCGGGTCGGTCGCCGGGGGCGGGGCGAGCGGCTGGAGCGGGGTGATCATCGGGGGCACGTAATCGTGGCCGGGCGCCTCCAGGGGCACGCCGTCCAGCATGAAGTCCGGCGGGAGCTGCACGAAGGCGGTCGCGTCGCCGTCGTACCCCTCGCTCTTCGGGATCGGCTCCCAGCCGCCCTGGTTGCCCTGCTGTTCGTCGCTGCTCACGCGAGTGCCCTCCCCAGTGCCCGTCGGGCGAGTGCGGCGACGGTGCGCCGCAGGTGCAGTACGGCCGGGGGCAGTTGCTCGCCCCCTTGCGGGTCCGGGATGCAGGCGGCGGCGACGTACTCGCCGAACGCCGTCAGCGCCTCCGGCGCGAGCCCCCGGTCGTTGTCCCAGTCCACGAGCGAGGCGATCCAGCGCTCGGCCTCCAGGGGACGCAGCGGCATCGGCGCGACGGCGCCGACGGCGCAGCGCACCCCGCGCCGGGCCGGGTCCAGGACGACGGCGACGGAGGCGGTGGCGCGGGCCGGGCCGGTGCGGCCGGTGGCCTTGAGGAAGACCTGGGGGGCGTGGAGCAGCGGCACCCGGACGAAGGCCACGAGCTCGCCGGGGGCGAGCAGGTCGCGGCCCGCGAGCAGGTGGGAGACGGGGATCTCGCGGCTGCCGAGCGGCCCGAGGACGACGAGGTCGGCCTCCAGGGCGGCGAGGACGGGCAGCGAGTCGCCGGTGGGCGCGGCGGTGACGACGTTGCCGCCGAGGGTGCCCGCGTTGCGGATCTGGGGGGGTCCGGCCGCGCGGGCGGCGGCGGCGAGGGCCGGGATGAGGGCGGCGAAGTCGGGGCGGCCCATCCGGGCGTGGGTGAGGCCCGCGCCGAGGAGGGCGTGGCCGTCCTGGTACTGCCAGCCGCGGATCTCGTTGATGCGGCTGAGGCCGACGAGTCCGGCGGGCCTGAGCTGGCCCCTGTTGACCGCGGCCATGAGGTCGGTGCCGCCGGCGACGGGGACGGCCGCCGGCATGGCCGTGAGCGCCGCGACGGCCTCGTCGAGCGAGGCGGGCAGCGTCACGGCCTGCGCCGTCTGTGGTGCGTGCGTGGTCAACCCGCTGCCCCTTCCCGGTGTCCCGGCGGTCCCCGACTGTGCCCGGCCGTCGCGCCTGCGTGTGGGCGTACCGTACGTGCTCACAGGCCGGACGTGGCAACTCTGGCACATCTTCCGAGCCGTCCGGCGCGAGGGTCCGCGAAGGACTGTTCCGTCCGGGACGTCCCGGGAGCGGCGGGGAGTTCCGTTTCGCCGCTCTTGGGCGGCGGGGTTCACCGCTCCCGGGTGACGGGGGTCCGCGGGGCCTCACACGTTCGGGGGCGTTCCCTCCAGGGGCCTGCCGAGGACCCCGGGGCGCCGCTGCCGGGGCAGGGGTCCGGCGGGGGGCCGGTAGTCGACTCCGAGGGCGTCCAGGCGCCGGTAGTGGGTGTCCATGCGGCGCTCGAAACCGGTGTAGTCGCGCTCTTCGGGGGCGGGGAGCGCGGACCAGGCGACCTCGGCGAAGGCCGCGAGGCGGGGGAAGACCTGGTAGTCGACGCGGGAACGGTTCTCCATCACCTCGGTCCAGACGTTGGCCTGGGTTCCCAGGATGTGGGCGGCGGCCTCCTCGGAGAGGCCCGGCGGAACGGGTTCGAAGCGGTAGACGTCCTCCAGGGTGCGGACGTACCCGATGGGCATCGGCTCGTCCTCGCCCGGCGCCTGGCGGTGGTCCAGGTACACGTGCTGCTCGGGGCACATGACGACGTCGTGCCCGGCCTCGGCGGCGGCGATCCCGCCGCCGTAGCCGCGCCAGGAGGAGACGGCCGCGCCCTCGGCGAGGCCGCCCTGGAGGATCTCGTCCCAGCCGATCAGGCGCCGTCCGCGGGCGGCGAGCCAGCGGTCGAAGTGGCGGATGAACCAGGACTGGAGCTCGTCCTCGTCGGCGAGGCCGAGTTCCCTCATGCGGGCCTGGGCCGCCGGGGAGGCCTTCCACTGGTCCTTGGGGCACTCGTCGCCGCCGACGTGCACGAAGGGGGACGGGAAGAGCTCCAGGACCTCCTCGAAGACGCCCTCGTAGAAGCGGAGGACCTCCTCGGTGGGGGCGAGGACGTTCGGGTTGACGCCCCAGGTGTCCCAGACGGTGAGGGCGGCGGTGTCGACGACGTCCGTGTTGCCCAGTTCGGGGTACGCGGCGATGGCGGCCTGCGAGTGGCCGGGGAGGTCGATCTCGGGGACGACGGTGATGTGCCGCTCGGCGGCGTAGGCGACGATCTCGCGGATGTCGTCCCGGGTGTAGAAGCCGCCGTGCGGGGTGTCGGTCCACAGCGGCGAGGCCCGGTGGCCCCACTTGCTGCGGGCCCGCCAGGAGCCGGCCTCGGTGAGCCTCGGGTGGCGCTCGATCTCGATGCGCCAGCCCTGGTCGTCGGTGAGGTGGAAGTGGAAGACGTTGAGCTTGTGGGCGGCGAGGAGGTCGAGCAGGCGCAGGACGTCGTCCTTGGGCGTGAAGTGCCGGGAGACGTCGAGGAGGAGGCCGCGCCAGCCGAAGCGCGGGGCGTCCTCGATCGTCTGCGCCACCAGGCCCGCGACCGGCTCCTCCTTCACGGGCGCCTCGCGGAAGGCGTCGGGGCCGAGGAGCTGGCGCAGGGTCTGGGCGCCCCAGAAGACGCCGGCCGGGCCGCCGCCCACGATCTCGACGACCTCGGTGATCACGACGTGGAGCCGGTACGCCTCGGGGGCGAGGGTGTCGTCGATCCTCAGCCGGACGCTGTGGGGGGCGTTCTCGTCGTCGGTGCTCCGCAGCGGGAGCGCGAAGGCGGCGCCGAGCACGGTCCGCAGCCAGCGCGCGGTGCCCTCGGTGCCGGGGGCGGCGTACAGGGTCGTCCGGCGGTCGAGCAGGAAGCCGCAGCGGTACGGCCCCTCGACCGACAGGGGCGCCGGGATCAGGTCCACGGAGTAGGTCATCGCGTCAGTCCTTCACCGCGCCGCCGAGGCCCGAGACCAGGCGGCGCTGTACGAGTACGAAGAAGACGAGCACCGGGACGGTCATCACGGTCGAGCCGGCCATGATGCCTCCCCAGTCGTTCTCGTCGGGCTTGAAGAAGACCAGCAGGGCCATGGGGAGGGTCGACTGCGAGGTGTCGCTGATGATGAACGACTTCGCGAAGAGGAAGTCGTTCCAGGTGGAGATGAACGAGAAGACGCTGGTGGCGACCAGGCCGGGGAAGACCAGCGGAAAGAGGATCTGCCACAGGAACCGGGTGCGGCTCGCGCCGTCGATCTGGGCCTGCTCCTCCAGGGCCTCCGGAACCGCCCGGACGAAGCCGCGCAGCATCCAGATCGCGAACGGCAGGGAGAACGCGAGGTGCGGCAGGATCAGCGAGCCGAGGGTGTTGAGCTGGCCGAGGTCCCGCATGAGGAAGAACAGCGGGATGGCGAGGGCCTCGACGGGGACCATCTGGGCGACCAGGAACATGATCAGGAGCGTCGTCCTGAACCGGAAGCGGAACCGGGTGACGGCGGTGGCCGCGAGGAAGGCGATCAGCGCGGAGGCGAGGACGACCGTGCCCGCCACGATCAGCGAGTTGAGGAAGTACCGGCCGAAGTCCTGCTGTTCGAAGACGCGCCGGAAGGAGTCCAGGGACGGCGAGAGCGTCCACGGGCGCGGGTGCGCGGACTGGATCTCGCCGGTCGGCTTGAAGGCCGAGAGCACCATCCAGTACAGCGGGAAGGCGGTGGCGGCGGCGACGAGGAGGGTGCCGGCCTCGGCGGCGAGGCGGCCGGGGCGCCGGACGCCCGGGATCCGGAGGGCGCTCACAGTTCTTCTCCCTGGCGTCGCAGCAGGCGCAGGTACACGAGCGTCACGGCCAGCAGGATCAGCAGCATGACGACGCCGATCGCCGAGCCCAGGCTGTACTGGGACGAGGCGAAGGCCTTCTGGTAGGCGTACACGTTGAGGACGAGGTTCTGGCCGGCGATGCCGCCGCCGTTCGTCATCACGTAGATCTGGGTGAAGAGCTTGAAGTCCCAGATGATCGACTGGATCGTGACGACGACCAGGATGGGCCGGAGCATCGGCGCCGTGACCGAGCGCCAGATCCGCCACTGCGAGGCGCCGTCGAGGGCGGCGGCCTCCAGGACCTCGGTCGGGACGGCCCGGATGCCCGCGTAGACGGTGACCATCACGAACGGGAAGGAGCACCAGACGACTTCGAGCAGGACGAGGGCGAAGGCGCTGTACCGCCCGTACGTCCAGGAGAAGTCGCCGAGTCCGAGGAGCCGGTTGACGGGGCCGAAGTCGGGGTCGAAGAGGAAGACCCAGACGGTGGAGCCGGTGACGGCGGGGGTGGCCCAGGCGCCGAGCGCGGCCAGCATCAGGGTGAGCCGGGGCAGGGCACGCACGCGCGTGAGGAGGACCGCGAGGGCGCAGCCGACGGCGAGGGTGGTGACGACGCAGGCGGCGGCGAAGACGACGGTGGCGAGGAGGACCTGCCAGAACTGGGGGTCGGAGAAGAGCGCCGTGTAGTTCCCGAGCCCCTGGAACGAGGTGGGTTCGCCGCCGCTGACCTGGGCCTGGGTGTACTCCAGGAAGGAGATCAGGCCCAGTTGGTAGACGGGGTAGACGAGGAGCGCGCCGAGGACGACGAGGGCGGGCAGGAGGTACAGCCAGGGGGTCCACGCGCCATGGCGCCGGGGGCCGCGGATCCCCGGTGCGGGGTCCGCGGCCGTTCCGGGCCGCTTCTCGACGGGCGGGGTGAGCTGGGTGGTCATGCGGATCAGCCCGCCGGCGCGAAGGCCGCGTCCATCTTCTTCGCGGCGTCGTCCGCCGCCGCCTTGGCGTCCTTACGGCCGCTGACGATCTCCTGGAACATCGTGGGCAGGACGAGGGAGGCGTCGACCTGGCCCCAGCCGGGGGACGCGGGGACGAACTTCGTTCCGGCGGCGAGGGTGTCGGTGAAGGGCTTCACGAAGGGCTGCCGCCGGGCGGCGGCGGCGCGCGCGTCGGTGTACGTGGGCAGGAAGCCCATCGCGTCGAAGAGGCGGCCCTGGGTCTCCTTGCCGGTGAGGGACTTGAGGAGGTCGACGGCGAGGGTGCGGTGCGAGGTGCTCTTGAGGACGCCGATGTTGTTGCCGCCGGCGAAGGCGGGGGCGATCGAGCCGGGGGTGGTGCCGGGCAGCGGCACGACGGCGTACTTGCCCTTCACGGTGCCCGCCTCGACGGCCGCGTGGCTGAAGTCGCCTCCGATGGCCATGCCGGCCTTGCCGGAGGCGAAGGCGGTGACGGTGGCGTTGCCGCCCATCTGGGCGCACTTGGCGGCCGGACAGTTGTCGTCGCCGAAGAGCGAGGTGTACGTGGTGATGCCCTTGAGGGCGTCCGGGCTGTTGATGGCGGCCTTGTAGGAGTCGCCGTGCGCGGTGGCGAGTTCGCCGCCGGCGGCCCAGACGAAGGGCATGGCGCCGTAGGTGTAGGCGCCGCCGACGGCGAGGCCGTAGAGCTCGGGCCTGGCCTTGCGGATCTTCTTGGCCGTCCGGACCAGTTCGGCCTGGGTCCTGGGGGCCGTCAGGCCCAGCTCCTCGAACACGTCGGTGCGGTAGTAGAGGGCGCGGATGCCGACGAAGAAGGGGGCGCCGTAGACCTTGCCGCCGACGGTGACGGACTGCCGGGCGGTGGGGTCGGTGTCCCGGGCCTCGTCCCAGGCCGCGAACTCGGCGCTGATGTCGGCGAGGCCGCCGTCCTTGACGTATCCGGCGGTGTCGGTGTTGCCGTACTCGATGAGGTCGGGGGCCGACTCCGGGTCGTTGAAGGCGGCCTTGACGCGCTGGGCGCGGGTCTCGACGGGGATGTACTCGACCTCGACCTCCGCGCCCTGGTGGCGCTGCTCGAAGGCGGTGACGGCCTGCTCGACGGCCTGCTCCTTGGGCTTGTTGCTCACCTCCTGGAAGAGCCAGACGCGCAGGGTGCCGCTCTTCTCGTCCGTCGTGGCCTTCCCGTCCGAGGTCTGGGGCGCGCAGGCGGTGGCGGTGAGGCCGGCCAGCAGGAGCGCGGCGGCCGTGGCGGTGATGGGGGTCCCCCCTGCTCGGGCGAAGCCGAGAGCTCGGGGGAGAGCGGGAAGTTTCATGGCGGATCCCCTCCAGGTGCGTGCGTTGCAGCATGTGCAATGAGCGTTTCGCGCTGCACAACACGCGTGAGGCTAGGCGGACTCCGGGCGGGCCGACAAGAGGTCTCGACCACCTCAACCACTCCGTGACCGGCGAAAGCACCCTGCGCAACGGGGACGCTCCCGGAGGAGCGGGAGAAACGGAACGGCCGGCCTCGCGCACGCCCCGGAGCGCGCCGGGAAACGGAACGGCCCCCGCCGCGCGTGCCGAAGCACGCACGACGGGGGCCGTCACAGGCTCGCCCGACGCCGGGACCTGACTTACTCGTCCTTGCCGCCCTTGTCCTTGTCGCCGCCGGCGCCCATGGAGTCGTAGATCTCCTTGCACATCGGACAGACCGGGTACTTCTTGGGGTCGCGCCCCGGCACCCAGACCTTTCCGCACAGCGCCACGACGGGCGTGCCGTCCAGGGCGCTCGCCATGATCTTGTCCTTCTGGACGTAGTGGGCGTAGCGCTCGTGGTCGCCGTCACCGTGGGACACCTGCGGCGTCGGCTCGACGAGGGTCCCCGTACCTGCCCCGCGCTCGGGCTCGAGAGTGCTCATAACCGCCAAGGGTACTGAAAGCCGGGCCCTCGGTTGCGGGACGGGTCGCGCTCAGTTGAGGGACGGGTCGTCCGGGTACGTCGCGACCATCGCGAGCTCGCCGCGCTGGCGCCGCAGCACCTGCCGCCAGAGCGTCTCGGGGGTCGGCGAGGAGACGTCCCCGGGCTCCGACTCGACCACGTACCAGGCCCCGTCGCCCAGCTCCGTCTCCAGTTGGCCGGGGCCCCAGCCCGCGTACCCGGCGAAGATCCGCAGCGAGCCGAGCGCCGGTCCGAGCAGCTCGGGCGGGGCCTCCAGGTCGACCACGCCGATCGCCCCGTGCACCCGCCGCCAGCCGAGCGGTCCCTCGTCGCCGGGGATCACGGCGACGCCGAGGGCCGCGTCGAGGGAGACGGGGCCGCCCTGGAAGACCACGCCGGGCTCCCCGGCGAGGTCCGCCCAGGGGGCGAGGACGTCACCGACGGTGACCGGCGTCGGCCGGTTGAGGACCACGCCGAGCGAGCCCTCGTCGTCGTGGTCGAGCAGCAGCACCACCGAGCGGTCGAAATTCGGGTCCGCGAGGGCGGGGGTGGCCACGAGCAGCCGTCCTGTGAGCGAGGACACCTCGGTCATGCGAGACATGATCCCGCATCTTCGGCGTTCGCGTGGCCCGTCGGGCGCGAAGCCGGGAAGTCGGGGACCGCCGCAGTTCAGAGGGGACGGGCCCGGGTGGCGCGGAGGGCCCGCCGGGGCAACCGGACGGTGACGCTCCGCAAGATCACGCCAACGGAGTGTGTTGTGCCGAATTCATTACGTCTGACGGGTCCCCTCGGGCATCCGAAGGAGGTTCCATGGGCCCTTACTCTTTTCACTGGCCACCCGTCGGACCCACTTCCGGAACGCGAGATTCATGACCGGCACAGACAGCCATGACGTACTGCTTGTCCACGGCGGCACCCCGCTGGAGGGCGAGATCCGCGTCCGCGGCGCGAAGAACCTCGTGCCCAAGGCGATGGTCGCCGCCCTGCTCGGCAGCGGCCCCAGCCGCCTGCGCAACGTGCCCGACATCCGTGACGTCCGCGTGGTCCGCGGACTGCTCCAGTTGCACGGAGTGACGGTCCGCCCGGGCGACGAGCCCGGCGAGCTCGTCCTCGATCCGACCCACGTCGAGTCCGCGAACGTCGCCGACATCGACGCCCACGCCGGCTCGTCCCGCATCCCGATCCTCTTCTGCGGCCCGCTGCTCCACCGCCTCGGCCACGCCTTCATCCCGGGCCTGGGCGGCTGCGACATCGGCGGCCGGCCCATCGACTTCCACTTCGACGTGCTGCGCCAGTTCGGCGCCACCATCGAGAAGCGGGCGGACGGGCAGTACCTGGAGGCCCCGCAGCGCCTTCGCGGCTGCAAGATCCGGCTGCCGTACCCCTCGGTCGGCTCGACCGAGCAGGTGCTGCTCACGGCGGTGCTCGCGGAGGGCGTCACCGAGCTGTCGAACGCGGCCGTGGAGCCCGAGATCGAGGACCTGATCTGCGTCCTGCAGAAGATGGGCGCGATCATCTCCATGGACACCGACCGGACCATCCGGATCACCGGTGTCGACAAGCTCGACGGCTACACCCACCGGGCGCTCCCGGACCGCCTGGAGGCGGCCTCCTGGGCGTCGGCGGCGCTGGCCACCGGGGGCAACATCTACGTGCGCGGCGCCCAGCAGCGCTCGATGATGACCTTCCTCAACACGTACCGGAAGGTCGGCGGCGCCTTCGAGATCGACGACGACGGCATCCGCTTCTGGCACCCGGGCGGCTCGCTCAACGCGATCGCCCTGGAGACGGACGTGCACCCGGGCTTCCAGACCGACTGGCAGCAGCCGCTGGTCGTGGCCCTGACGCAGGCCTCCGGCCTCTCCATCGTCCACGAGACGGTGTACGAGTCGCGGCTCGGCTTCACCTCCGCCCTGAACCAGATGGGCGCGCACATCCAGCTCTACCGCGAGTGCCTGGGCGGCTCGGACTGCCGCTTCGGCCAGCGCAACTTCCTGCACTCGGCGGTCGTGTCCGGCCCGACCCGCCTCCAGGGCGCCGACCTGGTCATCCCCGACCTGCGCGGCGGCTTCTCGTACCTGATCGCGGCGCTCGCGGCCGAGGGCACCTCGCGGGTCCACGGCATCGAGCTGATCAACCGCGGCTACGAGAACTTCATGGAGAAGCTGATCGAGCTCGGCGCCAAGGTCGAGCTGCCGGGCAGCGCGCTGGTCTAGCGACACCCGCACGGCCCCAGGACGGCCCCACGCACACGCGTGGGGCCGTTTCGGCCTTCCGGGGCCCGTGCGACGCGTCCCGGCGCTCCGGCCGGGGCCGTACGCCGCGTTCTGACGGGCGAACGGAAGGGCGGCCACCCCGTGGACCGGGGTGGCCGCCCTTTCTCGCCTACAGGCCGCTTACTTGCCCTTGGCGGCTTCCTTGAGCTTCGAGCCCGCGGAGACCTTCACGCTGTAGCCGGCCGGGATGTTGATCGGGTCGCCGGTCTGGGGGTTACGAGCGGTGCGAGCGGCACGGTGGGTGCGCTCGAAGGTCAGGAAGCCGGGGATGGTGACCTTCTCGTCGCCCTTGGCGACGACCTCGCCGACGGTCTCGGCGAGAGCGGCCAGCACGGCGTCGGCGTCCTTGCGGGTCACCTCGGCGCGGTCGGCCAGGGCGGCCACCAGCTCACTGCGGTTCATGTTGTTACTCCCGTGTTCTTCTTGCCTGTGAGGCGTGCCACGCGGCGGAAGCCGCGCGATTGGGTACAGCGAAGCCGATGCTGCCAGGGCCCTCGGACAGTCCCCGGACCCGGGTCACATGGACAGACCCTCGCGCCCAAACACGCATCCTGCCCCCACCAGCGGCGGGAACGCCAATCCGGCACCCCCGCGGGTCGGGCGAAAACCGCCGGAACCCCGCGGTGGTGACGTTCTGTCGACTCCCCGCGAACCACGCGGAGTCGAAAAGCAACCCTAAAGGCGGGTTTACGCCACCGCGAATCGCGACGCGCCGTCAGCGCGGTACCCGCCCCCGACGCCCCTGGTCAGAGCGCGGCCGGGGCCGCGCCGCCGCCGGCCGCCCTCGCCGCGGTGCGGACCGCGCCGGCGACCGCGCCGGCGACCTTGTCGTTGAAGACCGACGGGATGATGTAGTTCGGGTTCAGCTCGTCCTCGGTGACCACGTCGGCGAGGGCCGCGGCGGCCGCCAGCATCATGTCCGTGTTGACGGTGCGCGACTGGGCGTCGAGCAGGCCGCGGAAGACGCCGGGGAAGACCAGGACGTTGTTGATCTGGTTGGGGAAGTCGGAGCGGCCGGTGGCGACGACGGCGGCCGTCCGGCGCGCCTCGGCCGGGTCGACCTCCGGGTCGGGGTTCGCGAGCGCGAAGACGATGGCGCCCTCGGCCATGGCGGCGACGTCCTGCGCGTCGAGCAGGTTCGGGGCGGAGACGCCGATGAAGACGTCCGCGCCGGCCACGGCCTCCTTGAGGGTGCCGGTGACGCCCTCCGGGTTGGTGTTGTCCGCGATCCAGCGCAGCGGCGAGTCGGCCGGGGCCTCGACGAGGTCCTCGCGGCCCGCGTGGACGACGCCCTTGATGTCGGCGACGACGGCGTGCTTGACGCCCGCGGCCAGGAGCAGCTTCAGGATGGCCGTGCCGGCCGCGCCGGCGCCGGACATGACGACCCGCACGTCGCCGATGCCCTTGCCGACCACGCGCAGGGCGTTGGTGAGGGCGGCGAGGACGACGATGGCGGTGCCGTGCTGGTCGTCGTGGAAGACGGGGATGTCGAGGGCCTCGCGCAGCCGGGCCTCGATCTCGAAGCAGCGCGGCGCGGAGATGTCCTCCAGGTTGATGCCCGCGAAGCCGGGGGCGATGGCCTTGACGATCGCGACGATCTCGTCAGTGTCCTGGGTGTCCAGGCAGAGCGGCCAGGCGTCGATGCCGGCGAAGCGCTTGAAGAGGGCGGCCTTGCCCTCCATGACGGGCAGGGCGGCCTTGGGGCCGATGTTGCCGAGGCCGAGGACGGCGGAGCCGTCGGTGACGACCGCGACGGAGTTGCGCTTGATGGTGAGGCGGCGGGCGTCCTCGGGGTTCTCGGCGATCGCCATGCAGACCCGGGCGACGCCGGGGGTGTAGATCATGGAGAGGTCGTCGCGGTTGCGGATGGGGTGCTTGGACGCCATCTCGATCTTGCCGCCGAGGTGCATCAGGAAGGTGCGGTCGGAGACCTTGCCGAGGACGACGCCCTCGATGCCGCGCAACTGCTCCACGATCAGGTCGGCGTGGGCCGTGGAGGTCGCGGCGATGGTGACGTCGATGCGGAGCTTCTCGTGGCCGGAGGCGGTCACGTCGAGGCCGGTGACGGATCCGCCGGACGACTCCACCGCCGTGGTGAGCTGTGAGACCGCGGTCCCGCTCGCGGGAACCTCCAGCCGGACCGTCATCGAGTACGAGACGCTGGGCGCCGTTGCCATGGCCGAGATCCTCTGCTTTCCCTGAGCTTCGTTGCTACGCCGCCCCGGCTGGTTGCCCGGCGGCGCCCTCCGATGGTCGCACCTACCGGCGAGTAGCAGGTAATGCGGTCATTTTGTTTTCGGAAAGTAGTTTCCACCATACGAGAGAGATCCGGGAAACAGAAGAGGTCCCCGCCACCAGGGGTGACGAGGACCTCGACTTCGTAGCTACGCACTAGGTGGCACCGACCCGCCATGCTCGCCTCGCGGCAAGTGGTCCCTCTGGGGGACGAAGGTTGGGCCCGGGGGCTTGGATCGAGCCGGTGCCACACCCAGGCTAACAAACCACTCCCGCCGGTGATTCCAGCGCCACAGGTTGACCTGAAAACGGCTGCGGGGCGTCAGTCCCGCAGCAGGTCCGGCACGCCCTCCCCGTCCGGCAGGTCGCCGGCCCCCGCGACCACCGTGAGCTGCTGCGTCGCCCGGGTGAGGGCCACGTAGAGCACCCGCAGGCCGGCCGGGGACTCGTCCGCGATCTCCGCGGGCGAGACGACCACCGTGGCGTCGTACTCCAGGCCCTTGGCCTCCAGGGAGCCGAGCGCCACCACCCGGTCGCCGAGCTCCGCGAGCCAGCGGGCGGCCTCCTCGCGCCGCCGCATGGCGACGACGACGCCGACCGTGCCCTCCACCTGTTCGAGGAGCCTTCGCGCCTCGAAACGTACGGTTTCGGCCAGATCCGCCTCCCGGGCCCCCTCCGGGACCGCGACGAACCGGGGCTCGACGCCGGTCGAGCGGACCGCGCGGGGCGACTCCTTGCCCGGCATGGCGAGGGCGAGGACCTTGGCGGCCAGCTCGGCGATCTCGGCCGGGTTGCGGTAGTTCACGGTCAGCTCGAAGCGGCGGCGCGGCCGGGAGCCGAGCGCCTCGTCCCGGGCCCCGGCCGCCTCGTCCGGGTCCGACCAGGAGGACTGCGCCGGGTCCCCGACCACCGTCCAGGTGGCGTGCCGGCCGCGCCGCCCGACCATCCGCCACTGCATGGGCGTGAGGTCCTGGGCCTCGTCGACGATCACGTGCGCGTACTCGGTGCGCTCCGCCGCGAGCCGCTCGGCCCGCTCGCGCTGGGTCTCCTCCCGCGTCGGCATCAGCTCCTCCAGGCCCGTGAGCTGGTCCAGCGGGTCGTACTCCCGCTTCCTGCGGGGCCGGGCCGGGGCGCCGAGCAGGGTGTTCAGCTCGTCGAGGAGGGCCACGTCGTGGACGGAGAGCTCCGGGCGGCGCAGCGAGCGGGCCAGCCTGCGCACCTCGCCCGGGTTGAGGATCCGGCGGGCCCAGCGGCCCAGGCGCCGCTCGTCGGCCATCGCGTCGAGGACCTGCCGGGGGGTGAGCTCGGGCCACCAGGCGTCGAGGAAGCCGAGGAAGGAGTCCTCGGTGGAGACGTCCTCGTCGAAGGAGGAGCGCAGCTCGGCGGCCAGCTCGGGGTCGCTGTGCCGGCCGACCGCGCCGGACTTGGCGTACAGCGCGTCGAGCAGCAGCCGGCGGGCGCGCGGGCGCAGCAGGTTGACGGGGGCGGTGCCGCCGAGGACGTTGTGGCGGATGCGCCGCAGCTCGTCGGCCTCCAGCTCCAGGCGGCGCCCGAAGGCGACGACCCGCAGGCGGGTCGGGGTGCCGGCGGGCGCCCGGTCGGCGTCCTCCCCCAGCTCGGGCTGCGCCCGGGGCGCGGGGGTCTCCAGGGCGCCCCGGGCCGCCTTGCGCAGCACGGCGAGCATCCGGGAGGAGCCCTTGATCCGGGCGACGGCCGGGGCGTCGTACGCGGTGGCCTCGGCGCCGTCGACCAGCGAGCCGACCGCGCGGATCGCGACCTGGCCCTCCTCGCCGAGGGAGGGCAGGACGCCCTCGGTGTACGAGACGAGGAGCGGGGTCGGGGAGACGATGAGGATGCCGCCCGCGTACCGCCGCCGGTCCTGGTAGAGCAGGTACGCGGCCCGGTGCAGGGCCACGGCCGTCTTGCCGGTGCCGGGGCCGCCCTCCACGTACGTCACGGAGGCGGCGGGCGCCCGGATGACGAGGTCCTGCTCGGCCTGGATGGAGGAGACGATGTCCCGCATGGTGTGGCTGCGGGCCTGGCCGAGGGCGGCCATCAGGGCGCCGTCGCCGATGACGGGCAGCTCGCGCCCGTCGAGCGTGGCCCGCAGCTCGGGGCGCATCAGGTCGTCCTCGACGCCGAGGACCTGCCGGCCCTTGGAGCGGATGACCCGGCGGCGCACGACCCGGCCGGGGTCGACCGGCGTGGAGCGGTAGAAGGGCGCGGCGGCGGGCGCGCGCCAGTCGATGACGAGCGGCGCGTAGTCGGAGTCGAGGACGCCGATGCGGCCGATGTGGAGGGTCTCGCCGATGTCGGCGGTGTTGTCCGCGCGCACGGCGTCCTCGGCGGGCTCGACGGAGGTGTAGGCGCCGTCGGGCCCCTTCTTCCCGTCCTTGCCGTACAGCAGGTCGATCCTGCCGAAGAGGAAGTCCTCGAACTCGTTGTTGAGCCGGTTGAGGTGGATGCCGGCCCGGAAGACCTGGGCGTCGCGCTCGGCGAGCGCGCCGGGCGTGCCGACCTGTCCGCGCTGGGCGGCGTCGTTCATCAGGAACTCCGCCTCGTGGATCTTCTCCTCCAGCCGGCGGTAGACCTGGTCAAGATGTTCCTGCTCGACACCGATCTCACGGTCCCTGACCGTGTCCACGGCTTCCTGCGCGGCCACCTAAGGCCCCCTTCTCACGTGCACTGGGCAGCCGTCGAGCGTACGCCACCGGGAGCCGCCGTGTCAGGCGGGCGGGGGGTCGTCGTGCAGGACCCGCTGGAAGAGGTGGTGGTCGCGCCACGCGCCGTCGATGTGGAGGAAGCGGGGCGCGGTGCCGATGCGGGTGAACCCGCTCTTGGCGAGGACCCGTTGGGAGGCGTGGTTGTCGAGGAGGGTCCCGGCCTCGATCCGGTGCAGCCCGAGTTCCTCCCGGGCGGCGCGGCAGGCCTCGGCGACGAGGGCGGTGGCCAGGCCGCGTCCGGCGTGGTCCTGGTCGATCCAGTAGCCGAGGGAGGCGCTGCGGAGGGGTCCGAGGGCGATCCCGGAGAGCGTGGCGACGCCCACGATCTCGTACCCGCACCCGTCCCCGTGCCCGCTCCCGTCTCCGTCTCCGTCTCCGTCGACGGCGAACCACCGCACCCCGCCGTCCGCGAGCCGCTCGGCCTGTCCCTCGACGGTGTAGTACCGCTCGGCCCGGTACGGCTCCCACGGCTTCATGTACGTGCGGTTCCGCGCCACCGCCCGGGTGAGGGCGGGTGCGTCGTCGGGCGCGGCGGGGCGGATGCGGAGGCCTTCGGCGATCATGCGCGTACGGTAGCGGGCCGCCCCGCCCGTTCCTACCCGTCGTACTTGTCGTCCGCCGCCGGGTCCAGGGCCAGCCGGTAGCCCCGCTTGACCACCGTCTGGATCAGCTTCGGGGTGCCGAGGGCCGTGCGGAGGCGGGCCATCGCCGTCTCCACCGCGTGTTCGTCGCGGCCCGCGCCCGGCAGGGCGCGCAGCAGGTCGGCGCGGGAGACCACCCAGCCGGGGCGGCGGGCGAGGAGGCCGAGGAGGGCCATGCCGGCGGGCGGGACGGGGCGCAGGGCGCCGTCGACCAGGACGGCGTGGCCGCGCACCTCCACGCGGTGCCCGGCCACCGGCAGGACCCGGGCGCGGGCGGGCAGCTCGGTGCGGAGGACCTGGACGAGCGGCCCGAGCCGGAACCGCTCCGGCTGGTACGTGTCGACGCCCTCCGCCTGGAGCGGCAGCGCGGTCACGGGCCCCACGCACACCGCGAGCACGTCGTGCCGCAGCGCCGCGACGAGCTCCGCCCGTACCCCCCGCTCCCCCGCCCGGGAGAGCAGCGAGGCGGCGGCCGGGGCGCTGGTGAAGGTCACCGCGTCCAGGCTCCGGGCGAGGACCGCGTCCAGGAGCCGGTCGAGCGGGCCGAGGTCCTCCGGCGGCATCCAGCGGTAGACGGGGACGCCGACGACCTCGGCCCCGCCCTCCGTGAGCGCCTCCACGAAGCCGGGCAGCGGCTCCCCGTGCAGTTGGAGCGCGATCCGGCGGCCCGTCACCCCTTCGGCGAGGAGCCGGTCGAGGACCTCGGCCATGGACTCCGAGGACGGCGACCAGGTCTCGGTGAGCCCGGCGGCCCGGACGGCCCCCTTGACCTTCGGTCCCCGGGCGAGGAGTTCGACGTCCCGCAGGACGGCCAGGAGCTCCTCGCCGCACCCCCAGCCGTCGGCGGCCTCGACCCAGCCCCGGAAGCCGATCGCCGTGGTGGCGACGACGACGTCCGGGGCGTGGCCGATGAGTTCCTTGGTGGCGGCGAGGAGTTCGGTGTCGTCGGCGAGCGGCACGATCCGCAGGGCGGGGCCGTGGACGACGGCGGCGCCGCGCCGGCGCAGCAGGGCGATGAGTTCGTCCGCGCGCCGCGCCGCGGTGACGCCGACGGTGAAGCCGGCGAGGGGGCCGTGTTCTTGCTCGTCCATGGACGCAGAGCCTGACGGGGACGCGTGACGGACGCGGTTCGCCCGTATTTCCTGGTCGTTACGGTCCGTGCCGGGCACCGGGGATCACACCTTCGCGTAACCGGGCCGGGGCTCCGGCTCCGTGACGTCCTCGGCGGTCTCGGGCACGGCCGCCGGCCGCCGAAGGTATACCGCGCGGGTGACGCCCATGCAGGCCGCGTAGAAGACGAGGAAGGCGACGAAGGCGGCGGTGCCGGTGCCGGAGGCCTGGAAGGACTGGCGGAAGGCGAGGTTGATGCCGAGCCCGCCGAGCGCGCCGACCGCCCCGACGATGCCCATGGCGGCGCCGGAGAGGCGCCGTCCGTACGCCTCGGCCTCCTCGCCCGCGAGCCCCTCGCGGTGCCCCTGGGCGAGGAAGATCGCCGGGATCATCTTGTACGTGGAGCCGTTGCCGAGGCCGCTGAGGACGAAGAGGCCGATGAAGCCGGCGAGGAAGACGGCGAGCGACTCGATCACGGAGGCGTAGATCACCACGGAGGTCGCGGCGGCCATCGCGGCGAAGGTCCACAGGGTGATGCGGGCCCCGCCGTGCCGGTCGGCGAGGGAGCCGCCGACGGGCCGGACGAGCGAGCCGAGCAGGGGTCCGACGAAGGTGAGCGAGGCGGCTTGGAGCGGGGTGCGGCCGAACTGGGTCTGGAGCACCAGGCCGAAGGCGAAGCTGTAGCCGATGAAGGAGCCGAAGGTGCCGACGTAGAGGAAGGCCACGATCCAGGTGTGCCGGGCCCGCACGGCCTCCTTCGCGGCCCCGGTGTCGTTCCTGACGGGGGCGAGGTTGTCCATGAAGAGTGCGGCGCACACGGCGGCGACCACGATCAGGGGCAGGTAGACGCCGAGCACGATCCTCGGGTGCACCGCGCCGGCGGTACCGATGACGAGGAGGCCGACGAGCTGCACGACGGGGACGCCGATGTTGCCGCCGCCCGCGTTGAGCCCGAGCGCCCAGCCCTTCTTCCGCAGCGGGAAGAAGGCGTTGATGTTGGTCATGGAGGAGGCGAAGTTGCCGCCGCCGACGCCGGTGAGGGCCGCGACCAGGACGAAGGTGGTGTACGACGTCCCGGGCTCCATGACCGCGAAGGCGAGGCCGGTCGGCAGCAGGAGCAGCAGGGCGCTGAAGACGGTCCAGTTCCGGCCGCCGAAGCGGGCGACGGCGAAGGTGTACGGGATCCGGATCAGCCCGCCGACGAAGGTGGCGGTGCCGATCAGGAAGAACTTGCCGGCGGGGTCGACGCCGTACTGCGGCCCCATGAAGAGGACCATGACCGACCACAGGCTCCAGATCGAGAAGCCGACGTGCTCGGAGAGGACGGAGAAGAGCAGGTTCCGCCGGGCGGTCCGCTCCCCCTCCTCGCGCCAGAAGACCTCGTCCTCCGGTTCCCACCGTTCGATCCACCGGCCGCCCATGTCGCACCTCCGCGGGGTCGGGTCCTGGGGCGCCCACGGCCCCGGTCCTCCTGCCGACGACGCTAGGGAGGCCGCGTTTCAGGGCGGTGCCGGAAGGTGACGGCGGCGGAACCTTGCTCTCACCCGGGGGACGGGGCCGCTGTGAGCGGGGTGCCGGGCCGTCCCGGCGCGGGAAGACCGGTCCCGGGCAGTCCCGGCTCGTCCTCCGGCAGCCAGGAGTCCGGCGGGCGGACGAGCCAGCCCTCCCGGGCGCCGATCTCGGCGGCGGCGGTCCGCAGGGCGTCCAGGCCGGGGTGGCGCAGCCCCTTGCGCCACACCAGGCTCACGGGCGACAGGGGGACGGGGTCGACGAGCGGGCGCAGGACGCAGTCGGGCATGGGCGGGAACTCGACGACGGCGAGGACCGGGTGGCGGTGCTTGGCCATGATCCGGCGGAACTCCTCCTTGCCGACCGCGAGCGGGGCGGGCGGGGCGACCTCGATGCCGCGCCCGGCGAAGAGCCGGACGGCGAGGTCGGTCCACTCGGGGGTGCGCTCGTTCCCGGCCCCGGCGTAGATCCGTTCCCCGGCGAGCGCGGCGAGCGGGACCTCGGGGAGGCCGGCGAGCGGATGGTCCCCGGGCAGGATCACGGCCATCGGCTCGTAGCGCACGAACTGCGCGTCGAGCCCCGCCCTGAGGTCGGCCGCGAGGCCTCCGTACCGGCCGAAGGAGACGTCGAGGCCGCCGGCGACGACGGTCCGCGCGGCGCCGGTGAGGCCGCTCTCGTAGCGGGCCATCAGTTCCAGGTCGGGGGCGAGTTCGCGGGCCCGGCGCAGGACGCGCTCGTGGGCGAGGTCGGGGCTGTTGAGGTCGACGAGGAGGGGCCGGGGCGCGGCGCGGAAGGCCTCGCGCAGCTCGTCGTGGGCGGCGAGCACCCGGCGCGCGTACGGCAGGAGCCGCTCGCCGTCGGGGGTGAGGGAGACCTGCCGGGTGGTCCGGACGAACAGCTCGGCGCCCAGCTCGCGCTCCAGGCGCCGGACGTCCCGGCTGAGGGCCTGCTGGGCGACGTAGAGGCGGGCGGCGGCGCGGGTGAAGTGCAGCTCCTCGGCGACGGCGGCGAAGGCGCGCAGGAGGCGGGGGTCGGTGTCGTACGGGGAGGCCACCGCCGCATTCAACAACACGGGTGCGTGAATGGCCACCGATCAGGTGTTGGACCGGGCGGGACCGCGCGCCCGAACCTTGATCCATGCCGCAACCGGACCTCACCCCGACCCCCGCGGGCCCGACGCTCGCACCGCGCTACGCCGACTCCACCCGCACGACCGCCGCCTCCCGCCCGTACGTCCCCGCCACCAGCAAGAGCGTCCGCCGCCCGCACGACCCCGCCCGCACGACCGACGGCCCCACCCGCACGCTCGACACCCCCGCCCGCAAGGCTGACGACCCCGCCCGTACGAACGACGCTCCCGCCCGTACAACCGACACCCCCACCCGCAAGGCCGGCGGCCCCGGCCACCCCACCGGCACCCCCGGCCGCCCGGCCGCCCGCCCCCGCTCCCCCTACCGCCGCCTCTTCGCGCGCCCCGGCGCCCGCGCCTTCGCCGCCTGGGGGCTGGTCGCGCGGCTGCCCGCGGGCATGCTCGGCGTCAGTGCCGTGATCATGATCGCGTCGGTGTACGGCTCCTACGCCCTGGCCGGCGCGGTCACCGCCACCGGGCTCGCCGTCGGCTCCGTCACCGCGCCCCTGATCGCCCGGCTCGTCGACCGGTGCGGGCAGGCCCGGGTCGCGGTCCCGGCCGCCGCGTACGCCTTCCTGGGCCATCTGGTCCTGGCGCTGTGCGTGTACGAGCGGGCCCCGGCGTGGGCGCTGTTCGCGACGGTCGCGGCCACCGCCACCTCGCCGAACACGGGCGGCATGTCCCGGGCCCGCTGGGCGCACCTCCTGCGGGACGACCCGGACGCGCTGCACACCGCGAACTCCTTCGAGCAGGCCGCCGACGAACTCTGCTTCATGCTGGGCCCGGTGCTCGCCGCCGTACTCTGCTCGGCGCTCTTCCCGCAGGCGGGCACGCTCGTCGCCGCCGTCCTCTTCCTCGGCGGGACGCTCCTCTTCGCGGCCCAGCGCGCCACCGAGCCGCCGGTCGCCCCGCGCACCCCGGCGGGCTCCCCGCTGCGCGCGCCCGGCATGGTCCCGCTGCTCGCGGTGTTCCTCGCCACCGGGGCGGTCTTCGGGTCCCTGGAGGTGGTGACGCTCGCGTACGTGGACGGACCCGTCGCCGGACCGGTCCTCGCCCTCCAGGCGGCGGGCTCCTGCGCCGCGGGCCTGCTCTACGGCCGCGCCCGCCGCGCCGCGCGGCTGCGCACCTGCCTGGCCGCGATGGCGGTCCTGATGGCGCTGCCGCTGCTCGCCGCCTCGACCGGCTCGCTGCCCGCCCTGGCCGCCGGCCTGCTGGTCGCGGGCATGGCGACGGCCCCGACGATGGTGACGGGCATGGGCCTGGTCCAGCGCCTCACGCCCCCGGACCGGCTCAACGAGGGCATGACCCTGGCCGTGACCGCCCTCCTCGCGGGCATCGCCACCGGCTCGGCCTCCGGCGGCTGGGCGGCCGACCACGCCCCGTTCCCGTCCTCCGGCTTCCTGATCCCGCTCACGGCGGCGGCCACGGCGCTGGCCCTGTGCGCGGCCTTCCGCACCGACAGCCGCCGGAGAGAGACTGGTACCACTATCCGGTACAAGTGAGGGCTGTAGCTTTCCTCGTCACCGGGTCGACGGAAGGGAACCGCGTCATGTCCATAAGCGCCGGCGAGGCACGGGCCACGCTCTTCCCGCTCATCGAACGCGTCAATGACGACCACGAGCCGGTGCGGATCACCTCCAGGAACGGTGACGCCGTCCTGATGTCCGCCGCCGACTACGACTCGTGGCAGGAGACGGTCCACCTGCTGCGCTCTCCCAAGAACGCCGGGCGCCTCATGGAAGCCGTGGCCCGGGACCGGGAGGGGCGGGCGGCGGTCGCCTCGACCACCGACGACCCGAGGGAGATGGCCGGAGGCGAGGAGTGAGGAGCGTCGCCAAGGAAGTGAAGGTCGTCCAGGCCGGGTACCACTACTGAGACATGACGAAGGCCCGGCGGTCGCGGTGACCGCCGGGCCTTCGCCCACATGGGATGAGTGGAGATGGCGGGAATCGAACCCGCGTCCAACGGTACGGAAACAGAGCTTCTCCGTGTGCAGTCCGCTACGAGTTTCTCAGCCCCGGAGATCACGCGGACAAGTCTCCGACGGGCTCAGTCACTGTTTGATTTCCCTCCAACCCCCGTGACCGGGGCTAGAGGTTTAGATCCCTAGATGACGCCAGGATCCGGGTCGGGACCATCCCCGGGCTGACGCTCCTCACAGAGGCTTCTGTTCGTTACCTGAAATCAGGCAGCGAGGGCGAAGCGGGAGTTATCGCTCTTGGTGTTGGCGATTATTGGTTGCGACATATGGTTTACGAGATCATTGCCGCTTCCTCGACACGCTTCCTCTGCATCGGTATCCGCTGTCGAAACCGATCATCCCCATGTTGATTTTTCAAAGGTCGCACCCGCCGTGGGGTGCGTGCCCCATCGTACGTGACCAACGGCGGCCGTCGCCAGCGTATTCCCAGGAGGCGCTCCCCCGGCTAGAGGGACTGCCCCGCGCGCTGGCGCCGCTTGGCCGCCGCGACGGCGCGGCTGGTCTCCCGCGTGTCCTGCTTCTCGCGCAGGGTCTGGCGCTTGTCGTACTCCTTCTTGCCCTTGGCGAGGGCGATCTCGACCTTGACCCGGCCGTTCAGGAAGTACAGCGCGAGGGGCACGATCGTGTGACCCGTCTCCTGCGCCTTCGACTCCAGCTTGTCGATCTGCTCCCGGTGCAGCAGCAGCTTCCGCTTCCGCTTGGCCGAGTGATTGGTCCAGCTCCCCTGCATGTACTCGGGGACGTGGACGTTGTGCAGCCACGCCTCGCCCCCGTCGATCTGGACGAAGCCGTCGACCAGCGAGGCCCGCCCCATCCGCAGCGACTTCACCTCGGTGCCCATGAGCACCACACCGCACTCGTAGGTGTCGATGATGAGGTAGTCGTGCCGCGCCTTCTTGTTCTGCGCGATCAGCTTGCGCTCCGGCGCCTTGTCCTGGTTCTTCTTGGCAGGCTTGCCCTGCACGTTCACGAGTCCCTTTGCCATAGTGCGGTCATTTTCGCACTACGAGCCCCCTCCGAGGCCACTCAATACCGTCCTCGCCCGCTCCTCGGCCCGCTCCTCCGCCGTCAGGTCCGGGGTGATCCCGCGCCCGTCCACGGCGTGCCCGGCGGGAGTGCGGTAGTGGCCGACGGTCAGCTCGGCGACCGAGCCGTCGGGCAGGGTGCTCGGCATCTGCACCGAGCCCTTGCCGAAGGTCCGGGAGCCGACCGTGACGGCCCTCCCCCGGTCCTGGAGCGCGCCGGTGAGCAGCTCGGCCGCGCTCATGGTGCCCCCGTCGACCAGCGCCACCAGGGGCCGGTCGGTGTCGCCGCCGCCCTCCGCGTACACGGCCCGCTCCTCGCCCTCCACGTCGTACGTGGCGACGAGCCCGCCGTCCAGGAAGGCGGAGGCGGCGGTGGCGGCCTCCGCGACCAGGCCGCCCGCGTTGCCCCGCAGGTCCAGGAGGACGCCGGCGCCGGCCGGGGCCTTCCGCACCGCGTCCCGCACGCGCGTGCCGGCGCCCTTGGTGAAGGCCTCGACCCGGATCAGTACGGCCCCGTCGTCGAGGCGGCGGACGGTCACCGGGTCCGTCGCGAGCCGGGCCCGGCGCAGGGTCTGCGTCCAGACGGCGCGCCCGCGCTCGACCCGCAGGGCGACGGACGAGCCCGACACCCCGTCGCCGCGCAGCAGGGCGACGACCTCGGAGACGGAGAGCCCGTCGACCGGGCGCCCGTCGACGGAGAGGAGCCGGTCGCCGGCGCGGAGCCCGGCCCGGGCGGCGGGGCCGCTGGCCTGGACCCGGGTCACCCGGACCCGGTCGCCGCCGGACCGGCCCGCGGAGAGCCCGACGCCCGTGTAGGCCCCGTCGAGGGCCTGCTCGAACTCCGCGTACTCCCGCTTGTCGTACACCGCGCCCCAGCGGTCGCCGCTGCGGCTGACGAACTCCTCGGCGGCCTGCTTGCCCGACTTCCCGTCGGCCATGGCCGCGGCGGCGGCGCGGCGGAGCGCGGCGCTGTCGACGGGGGCGCGGCCCTGGGGGCCCTGCCCCGCGCCCGGGTGCGCCCCGGCCCGCTTGACCGCCGGTTCCTGCCGGGGCAGCGAGCCCGTGGCGGCGGCGGTGGCGAGGACGCCGGTGAAGACCAACGTCAGAACGGCCCCACGGAGCACTCCGCGGGGCCGGCTACAGAGGAGGTCGGTGCCGTCCGGCATGTCGCCCACTCTAGGACAAGACGATGGCGCCGCACGGGCTTTGGCCGTACGACGCCATCCACCGGCAGGGGTGTCTTCTCACACCTTCAGGTACTTGCGCAGCGCGATGAGAGCCGCCACGGCGGGCATCAGGAGCCCGATGGCGATCACGAGCGGCAGTTTGGCGAGGACCGCGTCCCAGCCGATGAACTGGATCAACTGGACCTTGTCGGCGAGCGCGATGCCGTGGTCGATCAGGAAGTACCGGCCGACGAGCAGCAGCACGCAGGCGACGCCGCCGCCGAGGAGACCGGCGAAGGCGGCCTCCATGATGAACGGCATCTGGATGTAGAAGCTGGACGCGCCGACGAGCCGCATGATCCCCGTCTCGCGGCGGCGGCTGAAGGCCGAGACGCGCACGGTGTTGACGATCAGCATCAGCGCGATGACCAGCATCAGGCCCATGACGCAGAGCGCGGCGATGTTCATGCCGTTCATCAGGTCGAAGAGGTTCTGCAGGATGTTCCGCTGGTCCTGGACCGACTCGACGCCGTCCCGGCCCGCGAAGGCCGTGGCGACCACCTTGTACTTCTCCGGGTCCTTGAGCTTGACCCGGAACGACGAGGGCATCTGGTCCGGCGTCACCACGGAGGCGAGGGCGGTCTCGCCGTACTGCTCCTTGTAGTGCTTGTAGGCCTCGTCGGACGTCTCGTAGTGGACGGACTCGACGATGGCCATGTCCTTCAGGTCGGCCTCGATCTGCTCCTTCTGCTGGCCGGTGACCGCGCCCTTGGGGCACTTCCCGGCCGTGGCCGCGTCGGCCTTGTTGCAGAGGTAGATGGAGACGTTGACCTTGTCGTACCAGTAGTCCTTCATCGTGCTGACCTGCTCGCGCATGAGCAGCGCGCCGCCGAAGAGGGCGAGCGAGAGGGCCACGGAGACGATGACGGCGAAGGTCATCGTGAGATTGCGCCGGAGACCGACGCCGATCTCGGAGAGCACGAACTGAGCGCGCATGGGTCTGCTTTCTCCTACTCGCTACAGGCTCAGTGCTGGTATCCGTAGACGCCGCGCGCCTGGTCGCGGACGAGGCGGCCCTTTTCCAGCTCGATGACGCGCTTGCGCATCTGGTCGACGATGTTCTGGTCGTGGGTCGCCATGACGACGGTGGTTCCCGTCCTGTTGATGCGGTCGAGCAGCTTCATGATGCCGACGGAGGTCTGCGGGTCGAGGTTGCCGGTGGGCTCGTCGGCGATCAGCAGCATCGGGCGGTTCACGAAGGCGCGGGCGATGGCGACGCGCTGCTGCTCACCGCCGGAGAGCTCGCCCGGCATCCGGTCCTCCTTGCCGCCGAGGCCGACCAGGTCGAGCACCTGGGGCACGGCCTTGCGGATCTCGCCGCGCGGCTTGCCGATGACCTCCTGGGCGAAGGCCACGTTCTGGGCCACGGTCTTGTTGGGCAGCAGGCGGAAGTCCTGGAAGACGGTCCCGAGCTGGCGCCGCATGTGCGGCACCTTCCAGTTGGACAGCCGGGCCAGGTCCTTGCCGAGGACGTGCACCTGGCCTTGGCTGGCGCGCTCCTCACGCAGGAGCAGCCGCAGGAAGGTCGACTTTCCGGAGCCGGAGGAACCGACGAGGAAGACGAACTCCCCCTTCTCGACCTCCAGGGACACGTCCCGGAGCGCGGGGCGGTTCTGCTTCGGATAGGACTTGGAGACGTTGTCGAATCGGATCACGGATGCACCACGGTCGGCCGGGAGTAGGTGTGCGTGACCTTACGCGACCGGGGACGGCCCTCGCAGTCGCGGTCCTGGCTTGTGCGGTATATCCTTTTCGCCCTTCCGGGCGGAGCACGACGGGCCGGCGGGGCGCGCCGAAACCGCGCGGAGCTGGCACAGTGGTAGGGGAACGTCCGGACCCCTCCGGTCGTTGCCCTGGTGGGTACCCCCAGTGCGGGAGGAGGAGAGCGCATGACCTACGACCGACTGGTGTGCGCCAACT
Source organism: Streptomyces sp. NPDC007872 (assembly GCF_042868165.1). Classification (NCBI taxonomy): domain Bacteria; kingdom Bacillati; phylum Actinomycetota; class Actinomycetes; order Kitasatosporales; family Streptomycetaceae; genus Streptomyces; species Streptomyces sp. NPDC007872. The sequence goes on along the minus strand of NZ_JBIAEA010000002.1, from coordinate 45,011 downwards.
GCGCGGCCCCGGTCGCCGAGGGCCGCTGCCCCGTCTGCCGCGCGAACCGGGAGCGACTGACCCCGCAGGGTCTTTCCCCCGCCATGCTGCTGACGCTGGCGATCGCCCTTCTGGCGGCGATCGCGCTGCTCGCGGCGGTCCGCACGGCCTAGGAGCCGCCCGGACGGCCCGCACGAGCCGGAGCACGACCGAAGGGCCGGGGAGAGGTCTCCCCGGCCCTTCGTCACGTACGGAGCCGTCAGGCGGCGGTACGGCCGCCGGCGACGAGGCGCGGCAGCATGCGGAAGCCGATGCCACCGGCGATCATGGTCGCGGCGCCGATGACGAGGAACGAGGTCTCGGTCGCGCCGGTCTCGGCGAGCTCCTCCTTGGCCTCACCCTGCTGCACGGGCTGCGAGCCGGCGTTGTTGGTGTCGGGCTTGTTGGTGTCGACGCACTCGGCACCGTCGAGGTCGACGGTGCAGGTACCGGCGTCACCACCGCCGGAGGAACCACCGTTGCCGGAGCCACCGTTGGTGGAGGTGGAGCCGCCGTTGCCGGAGCCACCGTTGTCGGAGGAACCACCGGTGGTGCCGGTGGTGCCGGACGTACCAGTGCTGCCGGTCGTGCCAGTGGTGCCGGTCGTGCCAGTGGTGCCGGACGTGCTCGTCTCGCCCGAGGTGCTGGTCTCGCCCGAGGTGCTGGTCTCGCCCGAGGTGCTCGTCTCACCGGACGTGCTGGTCTCGCCCGAGGTGCTCGTCTCACCGGACGTGCTGGTCTCGCCCGACGTGCTCGTCTCACCGGACGTGCTGGTCTCGCCCGACGTGCTCGTCTCACCGGACGTGCTCGTCTCACCCGACGTGCTCGTCTCACCCGACGTGCTCGTCTCACCGGACGTGCTCGTCTCACCCGACGTGCTCGTCTCACCGGACGTGCTGGTCTCGCCCGACGTGCTGGTCTCACCGGACGTGCTCGTCTCACCCGACGTGCTGGTCTCGCCCGACGCAGTACCACCGCTCGTGTCGGGGTTGCAGATGCCGCCCACTTCCTCGCACGGATCGTTCGGGCCGTTGACCGTCAGGCTGACGATCTCGTCATCGTTGTTGACGGCCTGTGCGGCGCCGGCCGCCGTCAGGGACGCACCGGCGATGATCACGGCACTGGCCGCGACCCGCACCAGGCGGACCCGCGTCTTGTTGGTCATCTGGCTGCTACCCCCAGTAGCTCATCTCGTCATGGGGCAGCGCTCGGGGCCTGCGCGGCAGGGGCGGCGTCACGACTGGACCGGCCCCCGTTCACACGCGCCCCGGCAATGCGCATGCCAGTACGTCACCCTTCCGAGTTTCCGAAGAGGCGTCAAGGTCGTTGCGCGTGCGATGCCCGAAAGATCACCGGCTGACCGACATGCGACGATGCAACTGTGACGTAAACCCTGAACCACGGGCCCCGACACGCCAGTTCCCTTGTCGACAAAGCGTCCTGACGGCCCGTCTTGCGCTTGCGTCAGCGAATAAGCAGGGAACGCGACGGAACGGGACCGGGCCCCGCACCGTGTCGGTGCGGGGCCCGGAAGGAGGGGGCGCGGGACTACTTGTCCTGCTGCTTGCGCCAGCGGATGCCCGCCTCCAGGAAGCCGTCGATCTCGCCGTCCAGGACGGACTGCGGGTTGCCGACCTCGAACTCCGTACGGAGGTCCTTGACCATCTGGTACGGGTGGAGGACGTACGAGCGCATCTGGTTGCCCCAGGAGCTGCCGCTGTCCTTGAGCGCGTCCATCTTGGCGCGCTCCTCCTGGCGCTGGCGCTCCAGGAGCTTGGCCTGGAGGACGTTCATCGCGCTCGCCTTGTTCTGGATCTGGGAGCGCTCGTTCTGGCAGGAGACCACGATGCCGGTCGGGATGTGCGTGATGCGCACGGCCGAGTCGGTCGTGTTGACGCCCTGGCCGCCGGGGCCCGACGCGCGGTAGACGTCGACGCGCAGGTCCGACTCGTCGATCTCGACGTGGTCGGAGGACTCGACGACCGGCAGGACCTCGACGCCGGCGAAGGAGGTCTGGCGGCGCCCCTGGTTGTCGAAGGGCGAGATGCGCACGAGGCGGTGGGTGCCCTGCTCGACGGAGAGCGTGCCGTAGGCGTACGGGGCCTTCACCACGAAGGTGGTCGACTTGATGCCGGCCTCCTCCGCGTACGAGGTCTCGTAGATCTCGGTCGAGTAGCCGTGGCGCTCCGCCCAGCGCAGGTACATGCGCTGGAGCCGCTCGGCGAAGTCGGAGGCGTCGACGCCGCCGGCCTCGGCCCGGATGTTGACCAGGGCCTCGCGCTCGTCGTACTCGCCGGAGAGGAGGGTGCGGACCTCCATCTCGTCGAGGGCCTTGCGGACGGAGACGAGCTCCGCCTCGGCCTCGGCGAGGGTGTCCGGGTCGTCCATCTCCTCGGCGAGCTCGAAGAGCACCCCGAGGTCGTCGATCCGCCCGCGCAGGGTCTCGGCCTTGCGGACCTCGGCCTGGAGGTGCGAAAGCTTGCTCGTGATCTTCTGCGCCGCCTCCGGGTCGTCCCACAGGGACGGGGCCGCGGCCTGCTCTTCGAGCACGGCGATGTCGGCCCTCAGCTTCTCGAGGTCCAGGACGGCCTCGATCGACCCCATGGTCGAGGAGAGGGACTTCAGCTCTTCGGATACGTCGACGACTGCCACGCGTCCAGCGTAACGGCTCCGGGCGGGGAGCCGAACCCGTGACCGCCGGGGGGCGTCCGGCCGGTCTCCCCGGGCCCGGGAGGCCCTACGGGACGGGGGAGGACTGCTTGGTGTCCTGCGGCGGGGCCTCCCCGTCGCCGGACGCCGCGTAGTAGCCGCCGGCGCCCAGCGCGCCCGCGAGGACGACCGCCGCGACGGCGAGGGTGATCCGGCGCTTGCGGATCGCGCCCGCCTTGTGGCGGGCCGAGCCGGGGCGCCGGGCGCCCGCGGGGCGGGGGGCCCGGGCGGTGCCCAGGGGGCCGCCGGAGAGCTCGTCGGGGGCCGGGACCCGCATGGAGGTGTGGGTGTCGCGGTGGGAGTCGGCGGAGGCGCCGGGGACCAGCGGGACGGCGGCCCGGCGGGGGCCGGGCTCGGCGGCGCCCGCCGCGGTGGCGTACCCGTCCTCCTCGTACGGCTCCGGGGCCGGCTCCGCGTCGGGCTCGTCCACGTCCAGGGGCGGGATGCCCTTGAGGAGCGGCAGGACGTCCTTGAGGCGGGCGGCGAGCTCGGAGGCGCGCAGCCGGGAGGCCGGGGCCTTGGCGAGGCACTGCACCAGGAGCTGCCACAGCTCCTCGGGGATGCCGGGGAGCGGGACGACGGTCTCGGTGACGTGGCGGCGCAGGACCGCGCCGGGGTGGCCGCCGCCGAACGGGGTGAAGCCGGCGAGCAGCTCGTACAGGACGGTCGCGAGGGCGTAGATGTCGACGGCGGCGCGGGGCGGGAGGCCCTCGACGATCTCGGGGGCGAGGTAGTCGGGGGTGCCGATGATCCGGGTGGCCTTGGTGCGGCCGGGGGTGTCGATGAGCTTGGCGACGCCGAAGTCGGTGAGGAGGGCGGGGTGGGCGCCGCCGGGACCGAGCGGGCCCTCCATGTCGAGCAGGATGTTCTCGGGCTTGACGTCCCGGTGGACGACCCCGGCGGCGTGCGCGGCGGCCAGGGCGTCGGCGACGTCGGCGACGATCGCGACGGCGGCCTCGGGGGCCAGTCGGCGCTCGCGGTCGAGGCGGGTGCGCAGGTCGGTGCCGCGCACGAGGTCCATGACGAGGGCGAGGTCGTTGCCGTCGACGACGAGGTCGCGGACCTTGACCACGCGCGGGTGGTCGAGTCCGAGCAGGGCGGTCCGCTCCCCGACGAAGCGGCCGACGAGCTCCTGGTCGGACGCCAGGTCCTCGCGCAGCAGTTTGACGGCGACGGGCCCCTCGGGGCCCTCGCCGAGCCACACCGTTCCGGCGCTGCCCCGCCCGAGGATCTGGTGGGCGGTGTAGCGGCTGCCGATGTTCCGTGCCAAGACTGCTCCCTCAGCGGCTGCGGTTCACGCCAAACGTACGCGTCCGCGGGCGCCGGTCGTCACTTCCGAGGGGAAAACGACCCTCGGAAGTCGACAAATCACCAGTATTACTGTCCCGTACCGCCGGTAGCACCCGTTCCGGTGCCGCTGTTCGCACTGTCGAACAGGTCGGAGACCCAACCGGTGAACGACGAGACGCCGTCGCCGATCGCCTCCCAGTAGCCCTTGCCCTCGGCGATCCAGCTCTGGAGCGGGGTCAGCTCCCAGACGAGCCAGCCGGCGACCACGAACAGGACGATCATGACCAGGCAGCCCTTGAGGCAGCCGAGGCCCGGGATGCGCACCGGGTTGGCGCTGCGCCGGCGCGGCTCGCGCGGCGGGCGCGGCTCGCGGGGCGCGGGGGCCTGGGGCGGCGGCTGCGGGGGCGCGTACTGCTGCCGGGGCGGGGCGTACTGCTGCTGCGGGGCGGGCGGCGGCGGGGGCGCGTACTGCTGGGGCTGGTGCTGCGGCTGGTACGGCTGGGGTGCGGGCCGCTGCGGGGCCGGGCGCTGCTGCCGCTGCTGGTTCTGCGGGGGGTGCGGGGGCTGCTGCGGCTGGCGCTGCGGGCGCCGGCGCAGCGGGTCCTGGCTCGGGTCCAGGTACTGCACCTGCGTCTGCTCGTTGCGGTCGCGGGCGGCGCGCAGTTGGCCCTGCCAGGGGTGCGGCTCGTCGGACCGCGCCCCCTGTCCGGCCTGCGGCGGGCCCGGCGGTACGGGGGGCATGACGGCCGTCGGGTCGGCGCCGCCCGGGCCGCTCGTCGGCAGGACGCTGGTCGCGCCGGCGGGGTCGTACTGCGGCGGGGCGCCGGCGGGCAGCACCTGGGTCGGGTCGGCGGCCCCGGGGGTCTCCGGGACCGGCGCGGGCGCCGGGTCGGGGGCGAGGAGCGCCGCGACGCCGTCCGCCGCCTCGATCTGGGCGGGCGTGGCGTGCACGCCGATGCCGGCGGCGACCGCGCGCAGGCCGCGCGCGAGGTTCACGGCGCTCGGGCGCCGGTCGGGGCCCTTGCTGAGGCAGCGCTCTATGACCGTCCACAGCGGGCCGGGCACGGTCGAGGGGCGGCGCGGCTCCTCGCTGAGGTGGCGGTGGAGGACCTCCAGGGCCGTGCCGCCCGCGAACGGCGGCCGGCCGGTGACCAGTTCGTAGAGGAGGATGCCCGCGCCGTAGATGTCGACGGCGGAGGTCTGCGGGCGGCCCTCGGCGGACTCGGGCGCCACGTACGCGGGCGTGCCGACGAACTCGTGGGTGCGGGTCAGGCCCGGGGAGTCGGCGAGGCGGGCGATGCCGAAGTCGGTCAGCATCGGGTGCATCTGGCCGTTCTGCTCGGCGAGCAGGACGTTGGCGGGCTTCAGGTCGCGGTGGACGACGCCGTCCGCGTGGCTGGCGGCGAGCGCGTCGGCGATCTGGGCGGTGAGGAGCGCGGCGGCGACCGGGGTGAGCGGTCCGCTCTCCCGGATGTACCGGTGCAGGTCGGGGCCCTCGACGAGGTCCATGACGAGGGCCAGGACGTCGCCCTCGACGACCAGGTCGCGGGTGCGCACGATGTTCGGGTGGGTGAGCCGGAGCAGCACGGACCGCTCGCGCAGGAAGCGCATCACGATGTCCGGGTCGTTGGCCAGCTCCTCCTTGAGGACCTTGATCGCGACGGTCTCGCCGGGCTGGCCGGCCACGGCCGCCTCGGCACCCGCCGTCTCCCGCTGGCGGGCCCGCCAGACGGTGCCCGTGGCGCCGCGGCCGAGCGGCTCCTCGAGCAGGTACTTGCTGCCGATAGGCCGCACGTCACGCGCTCCCTGCTGATCGTGGTCCCGGTGTGGTTCCCGTGGTGTCCCCGCGGTCCCTGTCCTCTGTGGTGACCCGTCCGGGTGTCCGACCCACTTTAGGGCCTGTGGGGCCGATCATGGCCGGTGCCGGACGGGTCGCGGGCCGGTTGTCCACAGGCCTCTCCCGGGGGCGGCTCCGACCGGAGATGTCCGGAATGGGCTCGGGTTCTGTCCGGAAGAAGACGCTTGTCCGAGCACTTCGGTTGCCGGGCATGTTCCGAAGGCATGCTCAACCAGGCACTTTTGCGTCCACAGCCGACCATTCAAGATCACTTACGGCCGACCGGCGGGCGCGCTGTCGGTGGCAGGTGCGAGGATGCCTCCAGCACGTCGCACCGATGGGGTCGGGAGCCCCGCGCCGTGCCGACCTGTACCGGGCTACGCGTCCGTGTCGGGCGGGGGGAGGCACCGGGCGGTTCCCCTGCCGGGCACGTCGCGCAGAAGGGACCGCTGACGGCGATGCAGATCCGGTTGACCGTCCTCGCGCCGCACGCCGGCCACGGCGCCGGGCGCGCCTGCGACGTGCTCGTCACGGCCCCCGCCGGGACGGCGCTCTCCGCCGTGGCCTCCCCGCTGGCCGCCGCCGTCACGGGTCCCGAGGCCTCCGCCTCGGGCACGACCGTGCTCTACGCGGGCGCGGAGCGGCTGGACGGCCGGCGCTGCGTGCTCGGCGAGCCCCCGCTGGTCGACGGCGCCGTCCTCTCGCTCCAGCTCCCGGGCCCCGACGACCGGGCCGGGGAGGCCGCGGCCGCCCGGCTGCACGTGGTGGCCGGACCGGACGCGGGCGGGGTGCACCTGCTGCACGGCGGAGCGATCAGAATCGGCCGTTCCGTCGACGCCGACGTCCCGCTCGACGACCCGGACGTCTCCCGCGCGCACTGCACGGTGACGGTCGGCGCGGACGGCCGGGTCACGGTCGCCGACCGCGGCTCGACGAACGGCACGACCCTCGACGGCGCCCCCGTCGGCGAGCGCCCCGTCCGGCTCCGCCCGGGCGCGCTGCTGCGCCTCGGCGAGTCCGCCCTCCGCCTGACGGGCCCCGGCGACGGCCTCCCCGGCGGTACGGACGCGGTGGCGACGACCCCGGACGGCGAGGGGCACCTGCGGCTCACGCGCGGGCCCGGCGGACCGGGCCTGCCGGGCCCGGCGGGCGGTCCGGGGACGGCTCCCGGCGGCCCCGGAACGGCTCCTCGCGGCCCGGCGGCCGACGACACGACCCACGGCGGCGGACACGCGCACGCGTGGGGCGGCGACGCGGCGGACGGCGACCCGTACGGAAGCGGTCGCGGCGGCTCGTACGACAGCGGGCACGGGGACGGTCACGGCGACCCGTACGGCGGTGCGCGGGGCTCCGCCCGCGACCACCACGACTCCGGCGGCCACGGGCGCGACGGACACGGTGACGGTGACGAGGGTTACGGGCGCGACGGCGACTCCCGCGACCCGTACGGCCACGGCGGCGCCGGAAGCGGCGGGGCCCCGGCGGCCCGGGCCGCGACCGCGCCGCGGGCGGGCGGCAGGCGCGGGCTCGGCGCCTGGGCCCGGCGCCTCGCCGGGGGCCGCGAGGAGCTCCCGGCCCCCGCCGCCGGAGCCGACCCCGTCCCCGGCACCCACGCGGGCGCCCGGCAGGGCCCCGACTCCCGGGACGGCGCCCGCGGGCCCGTGCCCGGCGCCGACACCTGGCCCGACCCGGCGACCGTCCTGCTCACCGCCCTCGGCCCCGGCCGCCGGCTCTGGGAGCGGGACCCGGACCACCCCGAGTTCCTCGCGGTCCGGCTCGGCACCACGGACCGCGCCGAGCTCTCCGGGGTCCCGGTCACCGTCGGGCTGCGCGAGACGGGTTCGCTCGGCCTCGCGGGCCCCGGCGACCGGCTCGCCGGGTTCGCCCGCTCGGTGGTGGCCCAGCTCGCCGCCCTGCACTCCCCCTCCGACCTGGAGATCGTCCTCGTCAGCGCCGACCGGAACCGGCCCCTGGAGGAGCGGCGCCGCGCCTGGGGCTGGCTCGGCTGGCTCCCGCACGTCCGGCCGGCCCACGGCCAGGACTGCCGGCTGCTCCTGGCCTACGACCGCGACCAGGCCCACGCGCGTACGTCCGAACTGACCCGGCGGCTCGACGACGGCCCGCTCGGGCCCGGCTGGCCCAGCGCCGACCGCGCGTCCGTCGCGGAGGCCGCCGCCCGTCACGAGGGGCCCCGGACGGTCGTCGTCGTGGACGGCGACCCCGGCACGGCGGCGCTGCGCGAGACCGTGGCGCGGCTCGCGGGGGCCGGGGCCGCCGCCGGCATCCACCTCCTCTGTCTCGCCGAGGCGCCCTCCGCCTCCCCGGTCTCGCCGGTGGCCGCGACCTACGAGGCCGCGTGCGCCGCGTCCCTCGCGTTCCGCGAGTGCGGGGCCGCGGCGCTCCTGAGCGGGGACGTGGCGACGGCGCTGCGGCTGCTGCGGACCGCGGGCGGGCGCGTCGCGGGCCACGGCACCGTCGGCGTGGTCGACGCGGTCTCCGTCGCCTGGGCCGAGCGGTTCGGGCGGGCCCTCGCCCCGCTGCGGCCGGAGACCCCGGCGGCGCCGCACGGGCGGGCCGCCGCGCTGCCCCCGTCCTCCCGGCTGCTCGACGAGCTGGGCCTCGCCCGGGCCACCCCCGCCTCCCTGATGGCCCGCTGGGCCTCCGCCGGGGACGGGACGGCCGTCCTGGGCGCGGGCCCGCACGGCCCGCTGGCCGTGGACCTCACCCAGGAGGGGCCGCACCTGCTGATCGAGGGCCCGGCGGGCAGCGGGCGCACGGAGCTGCTCCGCTCGATCGCCGCCTCGCTCGCGGCGGGCGGCCGCCCCGACCGGCTCGGCCTGCTCCTCGTGGACGGGGCGGGCGGCGAGCGCGGCGAGGGCCTCGCGGCCTGTACGGAGCTGCCGCACGTCATCGAGCACCTGGTCGCCTCGGACCCGGTCCGGATGCGGGAGTTCGCGCAGGCGCTCGGGGCCGAGCTGAAGCGGCGGGCCGAGCTCCTGGGCGACACCCCCTTCGCCGACCGCCGGGGCGCCCGCGCCCCGCAGGTGGCCGAGCGGCTGATCGGCCAGCGCACCCCGAGCGCGGCGGAGTCCGTCCCCCGGGGCGCCCGCGCGACCGTCCGCCTCCCGGACACCGGCGACCACCCCAGCGGCCGCACCCTCCGCACGGGCGACGGCACGATCGGCGCCCTCCCGAGCGGCCGGAGCACCCGCACGCCGTACGCGAGCCCGGAGGACACGCCGGGCCGGGGCGGGTACCCCGGCGGGGGCGACCCGGACGGCCGCGGCAGCGGGAGGAGCCCGTACCCGGGCGCGGACGACGTTCCCGACCGCCCGAGCGGCCGGAGCCCGTACCCCGGCGGGGACGACCTCGGCGGCCGGGCGAGCGGCCGCACCCTCCGTACGAACGCCGGTGACCTCGGCGACCGTCCGAGCGGGCGCGTGTCCCGCGCCGGGGCCGACGACCTCGACGGCCGCGCGAGCGGACGGAGCCCGTACCCGGGCACCGACGACGCGACCGGCCGGGTGTCGCGCCCCGGCGCGGGCGACCTGGACGGCCGCGCGAGCGGGCGCACCCTCCGCACCGATGACGGCGACCGCCCGAGCGGACGCGTGTCCCGTGCCGGAAGCGGTGCGGACACGTTCCTGACCGACACGCCCAGCGGGCGGCTGCCGCGCCGTGACGGCGGGGGCGGCCCGGAGGACCGCGTCGGCGGCCGTACGCTCCGGACCGGCGCGGGCGACCTCCACGGCCGCGCGAGCGGGCGCGTGCCCCGTGCGGGAGCCGACGACCTGAACGGCCGCCCGAGCAGCCGCACCCTCCGCACCGGCGAGGAGGACCCCGACGGCCGCATGCCCCGCACCGGAACCGGCGACCTCACCGACCGTCCCGGCGGACGCGTACCCCGCGTCGAGGACTCCGGCGTCCGGATCCCCCGGCCCGCCTCGGGCGAGGCGGCGGCGGGGAGTGGCCGGGTGGTCGGGGCGCTGCCTCGGCTGGTCGTGCTCGTCGACGACTTCGACGCCCTGGTCGCGCCCGCGCTCGGCGCCCCCGGGCGGCCGGCCGCCGGGTCCGTCGTGCGGGCCCTGGAGGCCGTCGCCCGGCACGGCGAGCGGCTCGGCGTGCACCTCGTCGTGGCCTCGGCCCGCCCGGACCGCACGGCCGACACCGAGCCGGCCCACAGCGCCCGGCTGCGGATCGTGCTCGACGCGCCCCCGGTGACGGCGGGACCGGACGTCCCGGCGGCCGGCCGGGGCCGGCTCGGGCATCCGGACGGCCGGGTGACCCCCTTCCAGGCGGGCCGCGTCACCGGCCGGATCCCCCGGACGGCGACGCTCCGGCCCACGGTCGTCCCGCTGGAGTGGGAGCGGATGGGCGACCCGCCCGCCCGCCGCCCGGTGCGCGAGCTGGGCAACGGACCGACGGACCTGGCCCTCCTCGCGAGCGCGCTCGACCGCGCGGCCCGCTCGGTGGAGGCGACGCCCGTGGCGCCCCTCTCCTCTCCCGCGACGTCCGCCGGAAACCACTCCTGACGTCACGTCACGAGCCAATCACGATCCACCACTTGACACGGAAGGCGGTATTGCGGCCCCGCATCACCGGGCGTAGACCTGTCGGCACGGGACAGCTCAGCGCACGAAGGAGACGGGGCAGCAATGCGTACAACTCTTCGTCCACGCAAGGCCGGGGTGACCTTCACGGCACTCACGACGCTCGCCGCACTCGCCCTCGCGGGCTGCGGCGACGGGGGCACGGAGGAGCCGGAGGCGAAACCCACCGGCGCCCTCCCGCTGAAGGGCCAGAAGATCGAGGTCGCCGCCGTCTGGACGGGCCCGGAGCAGGAGAACTTCACCAAGGTCCTGAAGGAGTTCGAGCGGCGGACCGGCGCGACGGTGACGTTCGTGCCCGCCCAGGACCCGATCGTGAACTTCCTCGGGACGAAGATCGCGGGCGGCTCCCCGCCCGACGTGGCGATGCTCCCGCAGGTGGGCGCGATCCAGCAGGCCGCCGCCCAGAAGTGGCTCAAGCCGGTCGGCCCGGAGGCGAAGGCCCAGTTGGCCGCGAACTACTCGCGCGGCTGGCAGGAGCTCGGCGCGGTGGACGGCACCCAGTACGGCGTCTACTTCAAGGCCGCCAACAAGTCCCTGGTCTGGTACAACACGGCCGTCTTCGAGAACGCGGGCGCGGCCGAGCCGAAGACCTGGAAGGAGTTCCTGACCACCGCCGAGACCATATCGGCCTCCGGCGTCACGCCGGTCTCGGTCGGCGGCGCGGACGGCTGGACCCTCACGGACTGGTTCGAGAACGTCTACCTCTCCCAGGCGGGCCCGGAGAAGTACGACCGGCTGGCGAAGCACGAGATCAAGTGGACGGACCCGTCGGTCGCCGCCGCCCTGACCACGCTCGCCGAGCTGTTCGGCAAGCCGTCGCTGCTCGCGGGCGGCACGAGCGGCGCCTTGCAGACGGAGTACCCGGCCTCGGTCACGCAGACCTTCACCGGCGGCGCCGAGCCGAAGGGCGCGATGGTCTTCGAGGGCGACTTCGCCGCCGTCAACATCGCCCAGACCGAGGCGAAGATCGGCACGGACGCGAAGGTCTTCCCCTTCCCGAAGGTCGGGGACGCCGGGACCGTGCCCGTGGTGACGGCCGGCGACGCGGCCGTGGCCCTCAAGGACACCAAGGGCGCGCAGGCGCTGCTCGCCTTCCTCGCCTCCCCGGACGCGGCGAAGATCTGGGCGGGCGCGGGCGGCTTCCTCTCGCCGAACAAGAACCTGGACCCGGCGGCGTACCCGAACGACGTCCAGCGCGAGATCGCCAAGGCCCTGACAGGCGCCGGTGACGACTTCCGCTTCGACATGTCGGACCAGATGCCGCAGTCGTTCGGCGGGACGCCCGGCAAGGGCGAGTGGAAGGCGCTCCAGGACTTCCTGAAGAACCCGAAGGACGTCGCCGGGGCCCAGGCGCGTCTGGAGGCGGACGCGGCGAAGGCGTACCGGGCCGCCGCGAAGGGCTGAGGTACCGGCGATGTCCTCCACCACCGCCCCGCGCGCGGGGAGCACGGCCGGAACGGACGGGCCCGGGAGGAGAACGGGGAAGGGGGACGGGCGGCGGAGCCGGGTCGTGGCGGCGGGGTTCCTGCTGCCCGCCCTGCTCCTGCTCGGCGCGCTCGTCGTCTACCCGATCGGTTACTCCGTCCAGCGCTCGCTCTTCGACCGCTCCGGCTCCTCCTTCGTCGGCCTCGACAACTACCTGTCCCTGGTCACCGACGACTCCCTCCGCACGGCCGTCGAGAACAACCTGATCTGGCTGGTGGTGGCCCCGGCGGTCGCCACCGCCCTCGGTCTGGTCTTCGCGGTCCTGACCGAACGCGTCCGCTGGGGAACGGCGTTCAAGCTGCTCGTCTTCATGCCGATGGCGATCTCGATGCTGGCCGCCGGGATCATCTTCCGGCTGGTGTACGAGCAGGACCCGGACCGGGGCGTCGCGAACGCCGTCTGGGTCGGCGTCCACGACACCTTCGCCGAGTCCTCCGTCTTCCCGAAGGCCAGACCGCTGCCCGTGCACCCGCTGAAGGCGGCCGGGGGCGGCGCGTACGTCACGAAGGAACCGGTGCGGGCCGGGCAGCCCGTACGGCTCCCGCTGGTCGGCGTGGCCCCGGCGCAGATGCCGGAGGGCGCGCGCCCGGCCGCCGAGCCCGCCGGCACGGATCCGGGCGCGGTCACCGGCACGGCCTGGCTGGACTTCACCCGGGGCGGCGGCGGGCGGCCGAACGAGGTCGACCCGGCCGAACGGGGCCTCGCGGGGCTGCGGATCGAGGCCGTACGGGACGGGAAGGTGGTCGCCACGGCGACGGCCGCGGCCGACGGCACGTTCGCGCTGCCCGCCGACCGCGCGGACGGGGCCGTGCTCCGGTTGCCCGCGAGCAACTTCCGGGAGCAGTACAACGGCGTCGAGTGGCTGGGCCCCTCGCTCGTCACGCCCGCGATCATCGGGGCGTACGTGTGGATGTGGGCCGGGTTCGCGATGGTGCTCATCGGGGCCGGGCTCGCGGCCGTGCCGCGCGAGCTGCTCGAAGCGGCGCGGGTGGACGGGGCGAACGAGTGGCAGGTGTTCCGCCGGATCACGGTGCCGCTCCTGGCGCCGGTCCTCGCGGTCGTCCTCGTCACCCTGATGATCAACGTGTTGAAGATCTTCGACCTGGTCTTCGTGATCGCGCCGGGCTCGGCGCAGGACGACGCGAACGTGCTCGCGCTCCAGTTGTACCGCTCGTCCTTCGGCACGGACGCGGACCTCGGGGTCGGTTCGGCCATCGCCGTGCTGCTGCTCCTGCTCGTGGTCCCGGTGATGGTGCTCAACGTCCGCCGCATGCGCAGGGAGGCCCGCCGATGAACGGAACCCAGGTGCGGCCCTCCCGCTCCCCGGCGGCGCGGGTCGCGTCCGTGGCCGCGTCCGGCGCGGTCCGGGTCTTCCTCGTCCTGGCGGGCCTGTTCTGGCTGCTGCCGACGGTCGGGCTGCTGCTCTCCTCGCTCCGCTCGCCGTCCGACATCGCGGCGAGCGGCTGGTGGGAGGTGTTCACGGCCCCGGCCCGGCTGACCACGGAGAACTACGCCCATCTGCTGGCGAACGACACGATCACCGGTTCGCTGCTCAACACCGTCCTGATCACCGTCCCGGCGACGCTGCTCGTCCTGGTGATCGGCTCGCTCGCCGGGTACGCGTTCGCGTGGCTGGAGTTCCCGGGCCGGGACTGGTGGTTCCTGGGCGTGGTCGCCCTGCTGGTGGTGCCGGTGCAGGTGGCCCTGGTCCCGGTGTCGAAGCTGTTCGGGGTGGTCGGGCTCTTCGAGACGACCGCCGGGGTGGTCCTCTTCCACACGGCCTTCGGCCTGCCGTTCGCGATCTTCCTGCTGCGGAACTTCTTCGCGGAGATCCCGCGCGAGCTCCTGGAGGCGGCGCGGCTCGACGGGGCGGGCGAGATCCGGCTGTTCACCCGGGTGGTGCTGCCGCTCGGCGGCCCGGCGATCGCCTCGCTCGGCATCTTCCAGTTCCTGTGGGTCTGGAACGACATGCTGATCGCCCTGATCTTCGCGGACTCGCAGTCGCCGCCGATCACGGTGGCGCTCCAGCAGCAGGTGCGGCAGTTCGGCAACAACGTGGACGTGCTCGCGCCGGGCGCGTTCCTGTCGATGGTGGTGCCGCTGGTGGTCTTCTTCGCGTTCCAGCGCCAGTTCGCGTCGGGGGTGATGGCGGGCGCGGTGAAGTGACCCCTCCTCGCGGGCTGAGCCCGTGAGCGCGCGGGGTCAGCCCGTGAGGGCCGCCACCGCCGAGCGCGCGAGGTCGTCGACGTACCCCGGGGGCGGCGGGGTGCGGACGACGACGAGGCGCCAGTAGAGCGGTCCGGCGATCAGGTCGAGGGCCCGGTCCGGGTCGGCCCCCTCGGGGAGGTCGCCGCGCGCGACGGCCTCGCGGACGATCCGGGCGACGACGCCCTGCTGTCCGTCGAGCAGCGCGGCCTTGACGGCCTCGGCGATCTCGGGGTGCCGGGCGGCCTCGACGAGGAGGTCGGGAACGACCCGGGAGACGACCGGGTGGCTCAGGGCGTGCGCGGCCACGTCGAGGAGGGCGCGCACGTCCCCGTACAGGGAGCCGGTGGCGGGCGCCGGCAGGCCCTGGGCGGCGAAGGCGCCGACGAGGTCGAGGACGAGGGAGAGCTTGGACTTCCAGCGCCGGTAGACGGCGGTCTTGCCGACGCCCGCGCGGCGCGCGATCCCCTCGATGGACATCCGGGCGAAGCCGACGGCTGCGAGCTCCTCGAAGACGGCGGCGCGGATGGCCTCGGTCACGTCCTCGCGGAGTACGGCGGCTCCGGCGGGGGCGCGGCGGGGGGTCGGTTCGGTCATGAACGGCATCCTAACCAACGGTGACGTGACGACGATACGGTTGCGTTCCGTCGTGGAGCGTCCTACTGTCCCCGTAGCGACGATACGAGACCGTCCCGTCGCAACCGGCAGCCATGCCCGACCCGCCGCGACCGGCGACCGTGCCCCGTCCCGTCCCGTCGCCGATGCCGCACCACCCTCCACGCCCCACCTCGCCCCGTACCGAAAGCCCGCCCCGGAGCCCGCCCATGACCACCACCCTCGCGCCACCCCCGCCACACACCACTCCGCCCCCGTCGCGGACCACCCCACCCCCGCCGCGGACCGCCCCTCCCTCCGAGGACCTCCGCGCCCTCGCCCTCCGCCACGGCCTGACCGTCAGCGGGGCCCGTCCTCCGCTCCCCGCGTACGTCCGGCAGCTCTGGGCCCGCCGCGACTTCATCGCCGCCTTCGCGACCGCCCGGCTGACCGCGCAGTACAGCCAGGCGCGCCTCGGCCAGCTCTGGCAGGTGGCGACCCCGCTGCTCAACGCGGCCGTCTACTACCTGATCTTCGGCGTGTTCATGAACGCCGAGCACGGCGTGCCCGACTACGTGCCCTTCCTGATCACCGGCGTCTTCGTGTGGACCTTCACCGCCAACACGCTCATGGCCGGCACCCGGGCGATCAGCGGCAACCTCGGCCTGGTCCGCGCCCTGCACTTCCCGCGCGCGAGCCTGCCGCTCTCGCTCGCCCTCCAGCAGCTCCAGCAGTTGCTGCTCTCGCTCGCCGCGCTCGTCGCGATCCTCCTCTGCTGCGGCGAGTTCCCCCGGTGGAGCTGGCTGCTCGCCGTCCCGGCGCTCGCCCTCCAGACCCTGTTCAACACGGGCCTGGCGCTCGTCCTGGCCCGGATCGCGGCCCGCACCCCGGACATCGGCCAGTTGATGCCGTTCGCGCTCCGCACCTGGATGTACGCCTCGGGCGCCATGTGGTCGATCGGGAACCTGGCGCACGGCGGGCGCTTCCCCGAGGGCGTGGTGCTCGCCCTCCGGTGCAACCCGGCGGCGGTCTACATCGACCTCGTGCGCTTCGCCCTGATCGCGAGCCACGGCCCGGACCGGCTGCCGCCGCACGTCTGGGCGCTCGCCGCCGTCTGGGCCGCGCTGGCCTTCGCGGGCGGGTTCCTGTGGTTCTGGCAGGCGGAGGAGACGTACGGCCGTGGCTGAGACGCGCGAGCAGGAGAGGGTCCCGACCGTCGTGGCCGACGGCGTCCACGTCACGTACACCGTGCACGGACACGGGCAGGACCAGCGGCGCGGCGGCCGGTGGAGGAGGCCCCCGGCCGGCCGCCGGGTCCACGCCGTCAAGGGGGTCGGCTTCGTCGCGTACCGGGGCGAGGCGATCGGCCTGATCGGTTCGAACGGCTCGGGGAAGTCGACCCTCCTGAAGGCCGTCGCGGGGCTCCTGCCCGTCGACCGGGGCCGGATCTACACGCACGGCCGCCCCTCCCTCCTCGGCGTCGACGCGGTCCTGATGAACGACCTGACGGGCGAGCGGAACGTGGTCCTCGGCGGCCTCGCCACGGGCATGAGCCGCGCGGAGGTCCGCGAGCGCTACGACGGGATCGTCGACTTCTCGGGCGTGAACGAGAAGGACGACGCGATCTCCCGCCCGATGCGGACGTACTCCTCCGGGATGGCGGCCCGGCTGCGCTTCTCCATCGCCGCCGCGCGGAGCCACGACGTGCTGCTCGTCGACGAGGCCCTGGCCACCGGCGACGCGCGCTTCCGGCGCCGGAGCCGGCAGCGGATCGACGAACTGCGGGCGGAGGCCGGGACGGTCTTCCTGGTCAGCCACTCGAACGCCACCGTCGTGGAGACCTGCGGGCGCGCCCCGTGGCTGGAGGCGGGGACCCTCCGGATGGACGGCCCGGCGCGGGAGGTGGTGGCGGCGTACGAGGAGTTCACCGCGTCAGGGGCGAAGACCACGGGCAAACGAGACATTACGGTCTAAAGTGCGGTGGGGTGACGAACGATCAGCCGCAGACCCCCCACCCGGCCGGCACCGAGCCCCCCGACTCCGCCCCGTCCGGCTCCCCCCCGCCCGGCCCCCTCGCGTCCGCCCCCACCGCCACCGGCCCCCTCGCGACCGGCCCCACCGCGACCGGCTCCACCGCGTCCGACCCCACCGCCGGCTCCCCCCGCCCCACCAGTACGGCCACCGAACCCCCCGCCCTCACCCGCTCCCCCTTCACCTCGGAGACCTTCACCTCCGCCACCTTCGTCACGGTCGGCAGCGGCCCCCGGCTCGCGCTCGCCGCCGTCTGGCTCCTCACCCGGGCCGGCATGCTCCTGCTGCTCCTCCGCGACGACCTCGGCATCGGCGGCGTGGCCCGCGAGGTGGCGCTCTACGAGCACTGGTACGGGAAGTTCGCCGCGGGCACCTTCCCGCCCGGCGACGCCACCTGGCAGTACCCGCCGGGGGCCGGGCTGGTGATCATGTCCCCCGGCGCCCTCCCCTGGCTCACCTACTTCCAGGCCTTCCTCACCCTCACCCTCCTCGCCGACGCGGTCGTCACCCTCGCGCTCGCCCGCGCCGACGGCGCCCGCCTCACCCACGGCGCCTGGATCTGGGTCTGCGGCCTGCCGCTCCTCCTCCACCTCCCCCTCGCCCGGTACGACGTCCAGACCACCGCCCTCGCCGTCCTCGCCCTGCTCGCCCTCACCGCCCGCAGGACCGCCGCCCACCAGCTCGGCGGGGCGCTCGCCGGGATCGGCGCGATGGTCAAGGTGTGGCCGGCGCTGGCCCTCCTCGGCACCCCCAGGGGCCGTACCACCCGGGAGGCGTGGACCGCCGCCGCCGTCACCGCCGTCGCGCTCCTCGCCACCCTCGCGTTCTTCTTCTCCGAGTCGCTCGGCTTCCTGCGGCAGCAGGGCGACCGGGGCATCCAGATCGAGTCCCTGGGCGGCACGGCCCTCGCGCTCGCCCGGTCCGCCGGCATCTGGCCGGGGACCGTCGAGTTCCGCTACGGCGCCCTGGAGTACGTCGGCCCGTACGTCTCCACCCTGGGCCACCTCTCCCTGCTGCTCACCGCCGCCGCCCTGTGCTGGCTGGTCCTCTGGCGCGTCCGGGCCCACCGCTGGACGCCCGCCACCCCGTACGACACGGCGTTCGCCGCCGTCCTGCTCTTCACCGTCACCAGCCGGGTGATCAGCCCCCAGTACATGATCTGGCTGCTCGGGCTCGCCGCCGTCTGCCTGACCTCCCGGGAGACCGTGATGCGCCCGGTGGCACTGCTGCTGCTCCCGGCGGCGGCGCTGAGCGCGCTCGCGTACCCCGTCCTCTACTTCGACGTCATCGACGGCACCGCCACGGGCCTCGCCGTCATGGTGCTCCGCAACGGCCTGCTGCTCGCCGCGACCCTGCTCGCCGCCCGCCGCCTGTGGACCTCGACGGTCGCCGCCGCGCCGGAGGAATGAGCCCGCCGGAAAGGACCCGTGAAGAGGCGAGGGGCCCCGCCGGAGAACCGGCGGGGCCCCTCGCGCGCGTGCTCCTAGCCGTGCGAGCGCAGCAGCGTGCGCATCGTCCGCATCGCCACCGACAGGTTCGCCAGGTCGAAGGTGTCCGAGCCCTGGATCTCCTCCAGGGTCGTCCGCGCGCGGCCCAGGATCGCCGCGTTCTTCTCCTCCCAGGCCTTGAACCGCTCCTCCGGGCCCGCGTCGTCGCCGCCCGACGTCAGGACGTCCTGCGTGAGCGCCGCGTGCGCGGCGAACAGGTCCTCGCGGATCGAGGCGCGGGCCATCGACTGCCAGCGGTCGTCGCGCGGCAGCTCGATGATCCGGTCCATGAGGTCGGTGATCCGCAGCCGGTCGGCCAGGTCGTAGTAGACCTCGGCCACCGCGAGCGGATCCTTGCCCGTCCGGTCGGCGATCGCGACGATGTCGAGCGCCGGGAAGGCGGAGGAGAAGCCGGCGACCCGCCGCGCGAGCTCCTCCGGCACCCCGAAGCCGGTCAGCTCGTCCAGGATCGACCGGTACCACTCCAGGTCCGCGCCGCGCAGCAGCTCGGGCAGCCGCGACCAGACCTCCTCGACGCGCTCGGCGAAGAACTCGATGGTCTCGGTGAGCTGGAGCGGCTGCGGCCGGTTGTTGAGCAGCCAGCGCGTGCCGCGCTCGACGAGCCGGCGCGCGTGCAGCCGCATCCGGGTCTGGATCTCGGCCGGCACCCGGTTGTCGAGGTCCTCGACGGCGTCCCAGACCTGGCCGAGGCGGAAGACGACGCGGGCGGCGGTCTGCGCCCGGACGATCTCCTCGATCGACGCGCCGGTCTCCTCGCGGAGGCGGTGCAGGAAGGTCGAACCGCCGGCGTTGACGGTGTCGTTGACCAGGACGGTGGTGATGATCTCGCGGCGCAGCGGGTGGCCGTCGACGGCCTCGGTGAACCGCTCGCGCAGCAGCGTCGGGAAGTACGCGTGGAGCAGCCCGGTCAGGTACGGGTCGTCCGGCAGCCCGGTGCCGATCAGCTCGTCGGCCACCGTGATCTTGGTGTACGCGAGGAGGACGGCGAGCTCCGGCTGGCTCAGGCCCTTGCCGTTGTTGAGGAGTTCGCGGATCTGCCGGTCGTTGGGCAGGAACTCCAGGGAGCGGTCGAGGGCCCCGTCGCGGCCCAGGCGGCGCATGAACCGCTGGTGGGCGTGGAGCAGGGACGGCGACTGGGCGACGGCGTTGGCCAGGGCCGTGTTCTGCGCGTAGTTGTTGCGCAGCACGAGCGTGCCGACCTCGTCGGTCATCTCCGCGAGGATCTTGTTGCGCTGCTTGACGGTCATGTCGCCCTCGGCGACGAGCCCGTTGAGCAGGATCTTGATGTTGACCTCGTGGTCGGAGGTGTCGACGCCGGCGCTGTTGTCGATGGCGTCGGTGTTGACCTTGCCGCCCTCGCCCTCGGGGCCGCCGGAGCGGGCGAACTCGATGCGGCCCAACTGGGTCGCGCCGAGGTTGCCGCCCTCGCCGATCACCTGGGCGCGCACGTCCTGGCCGTCGACGCGGATGGCGTCGTTGGCCTTGTCGCCGACATCGGCGTTCGACTCGGCCGACGACTTGACGTACGTACCGATGCCGCCGTTCCACAGCAGGTCGACGGGCGCCTGGAGGATCGCCTTCATCAGCTCGGCCGGGGTCACCTTGGTGATCCCGGCCTCGATGCCGAGGGCGGCCCTGACCTGCGCGTTGACCGGGATCGACTTGGCGCTGCGGGGGTGCACGCCGCCACCGGCGGAGAGCAGCGAGGTGTCGTAGTCGGCCCAGGACGAGCGGGGCAGCTCGAAGAGGCGGCGGCGCTCGGCGTACGAGGCGGCCGCGTCCGGGTTCGGGTCCAGGAAGATGTGCCGGTGGTCGAAGGCGGCGACCAGGCGGATGTGCTCGGAGAGCAGCATGCCGTTGCCGAAGACGTCGCCGGACATGTCGCCGACGCCGACGACGGTGAAGTCCTCGGTCTGGGTGTCGTGGCCCAGCTCGCGGAAGTGGCGCTTGACGGACTCCCAGGCGCCGCGGGCGGTGATGCCCATGCCCTTGTGGTCGTAGCCGGCCGAGCCGCCGGAGGCGAACGCGTCGCCGAGCCAGAAGCCGTACGCCTCCGCGACCCCGTTGGCGATGTCGGAGAAGGTCGCGGTGCCCTTGTCGGCGGCGACGACCAGGTAGGTGTCGTCCTCGTCGTGGCGGACCACGTCGACCGGCGGCACGACCTCGCCCGCGACCAGGTTGTCGGTGATGTCGAGCAGGGCCGAGATGAACGTCTTGTACGAGGCGATGCCCTCGGCCATCCAGGCGTCCCGGTCCACGGTCGGGTCGGGGAGCTGCTTGGCGACGAAGCCGCCCTTGGCGCCGACCGGCACGATGACGGTGTTCTTCACCATCTGCGCCTTGACCAGGCCGAGGATCTCGGTGCGGAAGTCCTCGCGCCGGTCGGACCAGCGCAGACCGCCGCGGGCGACCTTGCCGAAGCGCAGGTGGACGCCCTCGACGCGCGGCGAGTACACCCAGATCTCGAAGGCGGGGCGCGGGGCCGGCAGGTCGGGGATGGCCTGCGGGTCGAACTTCATCGACACGTAGGAGTGCGGCCGGAAGTTCGAGTCCTGCTGGAAGAAGTTCGTCCGCAGCGTGGCCTTGATGACGGTCAGGAAGGAGCGCAGGATGCGGTCCTCGTCCAGGCTCGCGACCTGGTCCAGGGCGGCGTCCAGCTCTTCGAGGAGCGCGTCGATCAGCTCGGTGCCGGCGCGCTGGCGCTCCGGCGCCATCCGGGCCTCGAAGAGGTTGACCAGGAGCCGGGTGGTGTGGACGTTGTTGCGGAGGGTGTCCTCCATGTAGTCCTGGCTGAAGGTCGCGCCGGCCTGCCGCAGGTACTTGGCGTAGGCGCGCAGCACCATCGCCTCGCGCCAGTTGAGCCCGGCGGAGAGGACGAGGGAGTTGAAGCCGTCGTTCTCGGCCTCGCCGGTCCAGGTGGCGGCGAAGGCCTCCTGGAAGCGCTCGCGGGCGTCGTCGCCCAGGGAGACGCCGCTGCCGTTGGTGGCCGGGAGCCGCAGGCCGAAGTCGTAGATCCAGGCGTGGGTGCGGTCGGCGCAGCGCAGCTCGTAGGGGCGCTCGTCGGTGACCTCGACGCCGAGCCGGTTGAGGACCGGCAGGACGGCGGAGAGGGAGATCTGGTCGCCCGTCTTGTAGATCTTGAAGCGGCGCTCGCCGGGGGCCGCGAGGACCGGCTCGTAGAGGGAGAGCGAGAAGTCCTTCTCGCTGTCGGCGAGGGCCTCCAGGTGGACCAGGTCGGAGACGGCCGCGCGCGGCGAGTGGTCGGCCTTGTAGCCCTCGGGGAAGGCGTTGCCGTAGCGGCGCAGCAGCTCGGCGGCGCGCTCCTCGCCCAGCTCGGCGTTGAGCGCCTCGCCGAAGCCGTCGGCCCAGGAGCGGGCGGCCTCGACGAGCCGGCCCTCGATGCGCTCGACGTCGGCGTCGGTGAGCTTGGCCAGCTCGGTGCCGGGCTCGACGCGGACGACGAAGTGCAGCCGGGAGAGGATCGACTCGGTGTTCCAGGCGGTGAAGTCGACGCTGGTGCCGCCGAGCTCCTCCTTCAGGATGTCGATGATCCGCAGCCGGACGCGGGTGGTGTAGCGGTCGCGCGGCAGGTAGACGAGGGCCGAGTAGTAGCGGCCGTACTCGTCCTGGCGCAGGTAGAGCCGCAGCCGGCGCCGCTCCTGGAGGTAGAGGACGCTGGTGACGACGTCCCGGAGCTGGTCGGCCGGGGTCTGGAACAGCTCGTCGCGCGGGTAGGTCTCCAGGATCTGGAGCAGGTCGCGGCCGTCGTGGCTGTTCGGCGAGAAGCCGGCGCCCTCCAGGACCTCCTGGACCTTGCGCTTGACGACCGGGACGCGGCGGACGGACTCGGTGTAGGCGGCCGAGGAGAACAGGCCGAGGAAGCGGCGCTCGCCGACGACGTTGCCTGCGGCGTCGAACTTCTTCACGCCGATGTAGTCGAGGTACGAGGGGCGGTGCACGGTCGCCCGGCTGTTGGCCTTCGTCAGGATCAGCAGCTTGTGCTCGTGGGCCTTGGCCCGGGCGTCGGCGGGCAGCCGGCTGAAGGAGGGCGACACGGGGTGGGCGTGGTGGCCCTCGTCGTCGCCGGAGTGGCGCGGGTCGGAGCGCAGGATGCCGAGGCCGGTGCCGGGCACGGCGGACAGGGCGTCGCCGTCGACCAGCTCGTACTCGCGGTAGCCGAGGAAGGTGAAGTGGTCGTCGGCCAGCCAGCGCAGCAGCTCGCGGGCCTCCTCCACCTCGGTCGGGCGCAGGTCGGAGGCGGTGGGCTCGTCGGCGAGGCCGTCCGCGATGCGCAGCGCGGCGTCGCGCATCTTCTCCCAGTCCTCGACCGTCTCGCGGACGTCGGACAGGACGCGCAGCAGGTCGGCGGTGATCTGCTTGAGGTCGGCGCGGTCGGTCTCGCGGTCGATCTCGACGTGGATCCAGGACTCGGTGAGCGCGTCGTGCGGCAGCTCGCCGTGGATCTGGGCCGACAAGACCTCGATGAGCTTTCCGGTGACGTCGCGGCGGACGAGGACCTGCGGGTGGATCACGACGTGGATGCCGCGGCCCTGGCGGGACAGCTCGTTGGTGACCGAGTCGACGAGGAAGGGCATGTCGTCGGTGACGACCTCGACGACGGAGTGGCTGCTGGTCCAGCCGTTCTCCTCGACCGTCGGGGTGTGGACGCGCACGTTCGCCGTGCCCTGCGGACGGTTCTCCGCCAGGCGGTGGTGGGAGAGGGCGGCGCCGAAGACGTCGACCGGGTCCCGGCCGGACAGGTCCTCGGGCGCGGTGTGCAGGTAGTAGCGCTGGAGGTATTCGAGCACGGTGTCGCCGTCCGGGCGCTCGCCCGGACCGTCCGGCCCCGTCGGAAGTCGCCCCCCGACCGGGCTGTGCTCAGCTACCCGGGCGGCCCTTTCGAGCAGCTCGGCCTTGGCTTCGTCCAGCTTGGTCTGCATGTCCTCTGACTCCTGGCCGCGCGCCGTTGCGCGACATCGGTGGAAGGAAGGGCACAACGCCTCCACGACGTGTGTCCGCAGAAGGCGGCGTCATGCCCGGATGAGAGATGCCCGGGTCGTCGGCCGCTGACCGCGGCCCGCCCGGGCGGAGGGGATCGGCGAACGCACGGTCGGCCCGACCGCGGGAGCGGGTCGGGCGGCAGCCGGGGGCTTCACTGCCCCCTCGGCGTATCGCACTGATCACGACGAAAGCCTATCGCTCCCGACCCCCGCCCCGTCATGAGCCGTATGTGTACAAAAGAGGGGGTGGAAGTTTGACGTTATGGACAGCGACACATGTCCTCAGGGCACGGCATCCGACTTCTGCGAGCGGGGAGAGCCATGACGAGGATCCTGATCGTGACCGGGGACGCGGCGGAGTCGCTGGAGGTGCTGTACCCCTACCAGCGTCTCCTCGAAGAGGGGTACGAGGTGGACATCGCGGCCCCGGCCCGCAAGACGCTGCGGTTCGTGGTCCACGACTTCGAGCCCGGCTTCGACACGTACACCGAGAAGCCCGGCTACACCTGGCCCGCCGACCTGGCCTTCTCGGAGGTCGACCCGGGGGCGTACCTGGCGGTGGTGATCCCGGGCGGCCGGGCGCCGGAGTACCTGCGCAACGACCCGGAGCTGCGCAAGATCCTCAAGGCCTTCTTCGACGCGGACAAGCCGGTGGCGCAGATCTGCCACGGCCCGCTCCTGACGGCGGCGACCGGCAGCCTGGAGGGCCGCCGGGTCACGGCCTATCCGGCCCTGGAGCCGGACATGCAGGCGGCGGGGGCGTCCTTCCAGGACACGGAGGCCGTGGTCGACGGGCTGCTCGTCTCCTCGCGCGCGTGGCCGGACCACCCGGTCTGGATGCGGGAGTTCCTGAAGGTGCTCCGGTCGAAGGGCTGACGCCGGGGAGTCCAGGGGGCGGAGGGGCTACACCAGCTCCTCCGCCACGGCGACCGCCTCCGCGAGCGAGTCGACCACCGGCACCCCCACCCGCTCCAGGGAGGCGCGGCTGTGCGAGCCGCCGGTGTAGAGCACGGCCTTCGCCCCGACGTGCGCCGCCGCAAGCGCGTCGTCCGCCGCGTCGCCGATGACGACCACCCGCTCGGCCCGGATCCCCTCCAGGGCGGCCAGGTGCCGCACCATGTGCCCGGACTTGCCGTCCGTGGAGGTGTCGGGCCGTCCGTCCATGCGCAGGAACCGCTCCGCGATCCCGTGCCGCCGCACGAGGGGGACGAGGTCGACATGCGGCGCGAGGGAGAGCAGCGACTGCGTGAAGCCGGAGGCCTGCCGCGCCGCGAGCAGCTCGGCGGCGCCGACGGTCAGGCCGCAGTTCTCGGCGCGCGCCCGGTAGTGCCGGTGGAAGACGCCGTCCATGAGGGTCCACTCGGCGTCGGTCGGCAGCCGCCCCATGAGCCGCTCGTAGAACTGGGGCACCGGCACCATGTACAGCTCGCGGTACCGCTCCAGCGTGAGCGGTTCGAGTCCCAGCTCCGCGAAGGCGGCGTTCGTCGCCCCGATGACCGCGTCGATGTCGTCGAGCAGCGTGCCGTTCCAGTCCCAGACCAGGTGCTTTCCGTGCTTCCCCATGGGAGGACGGTACCCGCCGCCTCCGACGGCGAAGAGCGCGGAGCCGTTCCGAGACCCTTCCGGAACCCCGGGACCCTCCCGGTTCCTCAGCCCAGCAACCCGGGGATCTCCTGCACCCCGAACCACAGCAGTTCGTGGTCCTCGGCGCCGTCCACGACGAACCGCGCGTCGTCGTCGCCCTGATCGGCCCCCCCCAGCGCGTCCGCCGCCGCCCTGACGTCCGCCTCGGCGTCGTCCGCGTCGGCGTGCACGGCGGCGGCCTTGGCCAGCGGCACGGCTCCGGCGATCCGGACCTCGCCGACCGCGTCGGCGTCGAGCCCCCGGTCGGGGTCGGCGACCGCCTCCTTGTCGGCCACGTCGACGGCGACGACGATCCGGCGCCGGGGCGCCTCGGGGTCACCGGCGAGCAGCCGCAGGGAGGCGGCGGCGGCCCGGCCGAGGGCCGCGTACTCCAGCTCCTCGATGTCGTCGGAGACGTACCACTCGCGCAGCGCGGGGGTGACGGCGTAGGCGGTCAGCGGGCCGGGGCCCAGCTCGCCCGCCTTGTGCGCCTGTGCGAGACCGGGGAGGGTCAGGGGGACGTAGACGCGCATCGGCTGGCCGCTTTCGTAGAGGGAGAGATCCTCAGGATACGTGCGGAGTCCCCCTTCGGGGCGGCGGGCCGAACCCGCCGTCCGTCCACCGCCGGGGCCCGTACGCCGAAGCGCCGGAGACCCGATTTCCGACCGCGTCACCCGGATAGGTGATCCCGTTCCGGACCGCCCCGGAGCGGCCGGCGCCTTGCGATGCCCGAGCCTCCCGCCGTACAAGGTCCCCAACGGAAGTTACTGACTGGTACTGCCCGGTTACGGAACGACAGGGGACCACCATGACCACCACGCTCACGACGACGACCGACACGACTCCGACCACCGCCCCCACCCCGCCTCCGGCCACGCCCCCGACCGCCGCACCCACCGCACCCCGGCCCGACGCCACGGCTCCGGCGGCCGTCCCCACCGCACCTCCGGCCGCCGAACTCGCCACGGCCACCACGGCCCTCGCCCCGGCCGCCGTCCCCGCCACGGCCACCACAGCAGCCCTCGCCCAGGCCACCGCGGCCGCCTCCGCGGCGACGCCCCCGGCCGCCCTCCCCGTCCCGTCCCTCGGCGGTGCCACCCGTCGTCCCCGCACCCCGCGCCCCCGCACCGCTCCGGGCGGTCCCGCCGGGACCCGGCCGCGCGGCTCCGCCGGCACGCGCCCGCGTACGCCCGAGCGCGGCGCGCCCCGCGCGCTCCCGCCGCACACCGTCTTCGCCGAGCGCCTGCTCGCCGTCCTGAGCGGGGAGCGGCCGGTGCACTGGATGCTCGGCCACACCCTCGGCGAGGCGTACGAGCAGCTCGTCCGGCTCGCCCCGGAGACGCCCCTGCGCTCCCTCGGCCCGCGCCCGGTCCTGCGCCGCTGCTCGGTCCAGACGCATCCCGCCCAGGACGCCGTCGAGGCCTTCGCGACCATCGCGACCGGCGCCCGCGTGCGGGCGATGGCGTTCCGCCTGGAGCGCGGCGCCGACCGGCGCTGGCGCTGCGCGGCCGTGGAGCTCGACGGCCTGGGCACGACGTGACGGCGGGACGGACACGGCGAAGAGGCCCGCCCACCCCGCGTGACGCCGGAACGGACACGGCGAAGGGGCCGCCCACCCCACCGGGTGAACGGCCCCTCGTACGCCCAAGCTCGCCGAAGCTCAGCGCGTCACTTCTTGCGGCGGCGCCCGCCGCCCGCGTTCTTCTGCGCCTTGCGCCGCTCCGCGCGGGTCAGCCCGTCGCCGGAGTCCGCGTCGCCGGACGAGAAGTCGCCCTCGACGACACCGCCGTCGCCGTCCACGGTCGGCGCGGAGAAGTGCAGCCGGTCAGGCCGCTGCGGGGCGTCGAGCCCCTTGGCGCGGATCTCCGGACGCCCGGCACCGGCCGGCACCGCGTCGCCCTTGTCCAGCGAGGGGGCGGTCGCCTGCACCGGGACCTCCTCGACCTGCTGCTCGACCTGGACCTCCAGGTTGAACAGGTAGCCGACGGACTCCTCCTTGATGCCCTCCATCATGGCGGTGAACATGTCGAAGCCCTCGCGCTGGTACTCGACCAGCGGGTCCTTCTGCGCCATGGCGCGCAGGCCGATGCCCTCCTGGAGGTAGTCCATCTCGTAGAGGTGCTCGCGCCACTTGCGGTCCAGGACGGACAGGACCACGCGCCGCTCCAGCTCGCGCATGATCTCCGAGCCGAGCTGCTTCTCGCGCGCCTCGTACTGCTCGTGGATGTCGTCCTTGATGGACTCGGCGATGAACTCGGCGGTGATGCCCGCCCGGTCCCCGGCCGCGTCCTCCAGCTCCTCCACGGTGACCTTCACCGGGTAGAGCTGCTTGAACGCGTTCCACAGGCGGTCGAGGTCCCACTCCTCCGCGAAGCCCTCGGCGGTCTCCTGGCGGATGTAGTCGTCGATCGTGTCGTCCATGAAGTGCTGGATCTGCTCGTGCAGGTCCTCGCCCTCCAGGACGCGGCGGCGCTCGCCGTAGATGACCTCGCGCTGCCGGTTGAGCACCTCGTCGTACTTGAGGACGTTCTTGCGGGTCTCGAAGTTCTGCGTCTCGACCTGCGACTGCGCGGAGGCGATGGCGCGGGTGACCATCTTGTTCTCGATCGGCACGTCGTCCGGGACGTTGGCCATGGCCATCACGCGCTCGACCATCTGCGCCTTGAACAGGCGCATCAGGTCGTCGCCGAGGGAGAGGTAGAAGCGCGACTCGCCGGGGTCGCCCTGACGGCCGGAACGGCCGCGGAGCTGGTTGTCGATGCGGCGGGACTCGTGGCGCTCGGTGCCCAGGACGTACAGGCCGCCGAGGTCCTTGACCTCCTCGAACTCCGCCTTCACGGCCTTCTCGGCGCGCTCCAGGGCGGCGGGCAGGGCCGCGGCCCACTCCTCGACGTGCTCGACCGGGTCCAGGCCCGCCTGGCGCAGCTCGGCCTCGGCGAGGTCGTCCGGGTTGCCGCCGAGCTTGATGTCCGTACCGCGGCCGGCCATGTTCGTGGCGACGGTGACGGCGCCGCGGCGGCCGGCCTGGGCGACGATGCTGGCCTCGCGCTCGTGGTGCTTGGCATTGAGCACCTCGTGCTGGATACCGCGCTTGGAGAGCTGCTGCGAGAGGTACTCGGACTTCTCGACGGAGGTCGTGCCGACCAGGATCGGCTGGCCCTTCTCGTGCTTCTCCGCGATGTCGTCGACGACGGCGGCGAACTTCGCGACCTCGGTCCGGTAGATCAGGTCCGACTGGTCCTTGCGGATCATCGGCTTGTTCGTCGGGATCGGGACGACGCCGAGCTTGTAGATCTGGTGGAACTCGGCGGCCTCGGTCATGGCCGTACCGGTCATGCCGGACAGCTTGTCGTACAGGCGGAAGAAGTTCTGGAGGGTGATCGTGGCGAGCGTCTGGTTCTCGTCCTTGATCTGCACCCCCTCCTTCGCCTCGATCGCCTGGTGCATGCCCTCGTTGTAGCGGCGGCCGGCGAGGATGCGGCCGGTGTGCTCGTCGACGATCATGACCTCGCCGTCGATGACGACGTAGTCCTTGTCCTTCTTGAACAGTTCCTTCGCCTTGATGGCGTTGTTCAGGTAACCGACGAGCGGGGTGTTCACCGACTCGTAGAGGTTGTCGATGCCCAGCCAGTCCTCGACCTTGGCGACGCCCGCCTCGTGGATGGCGACCGTGCGCTTCTTCTCGTCGACCTCGTAGTCGCCGGTCTCCTCGATGCCCTTGAGCGGGTTGCCGGGCTCGCCCTTGGTCAGGCGGGTGACCAGCTTGGCGAAGTCGCCGTACCACTTGGTCGCCTGGTCGGCCGGGCCGGAGATGATCAGCGGCGTACGGGCCTCGTCGACGAGGATGGAGTCGACCTCGTCGACACAGGCGAAGTTGTGGCCGCGCTGGACGAGCTCGTCCTTGGACCACGCCATGTTGTCGCGGAGGTAGTCGAAGCCGAACTCGTTGTTCGTGCCGTACGTGATGTCGCAGTTGTACTGCTCGCGGCGCTGGGCCGGCGTCATGTTGGCGAGGATGCAGCCGACGTCCAGGCCGAGGAAGCGGTGGACCCGGCCCATGAGCTCGGAGTCGCGCTCGGCCAGGTAGTCGTTGACCGTGATCAGGTGCACGCCCTTGCCGGAGAGCGCGTTGAGGTACGCCGGGAGGGTGCCGACGAGGGTCTTGCCCTCACCGGTCTTCATCTCGGCGACGTAGCCCAGGTGGAGGGCGGCGCCGCCCATGAGCTGGACGTCGTAGTGACGCTGGCCGAGGACGCGCTTGGCGGCCTCGCGCACCGTCGCGAAGGCTTCGGGCATCAGGTCGTCGAGGCTCTCGCCGTCGGCGTACCGCTGCTTGTACTCGTCGGTGAGCGCCCGCAACTCGGCGTCGGAGAGGTTGACGAAGTCCTCTTCGATGGAGTTGACCTGGTCCGCGATGCGGTGCAGTTTGCGCAGGATCTTGCCTTCGCCTGCACGCATGAGCTTGTTGAAGACGGACACTGAGGCTGGTCTCCTTGCCGGTCGGGCCTGGCACTGGGTCTTGTCATGGACACGAGCGCGGGCACGGCAGGTGGTCCCCACCGCAACGGCCATCGTAAGCGAGACCGCCCTCGCACAGGGAGGCCCGCAGTGCCGGAGCCGTACGCCCGCCCGGAATGAGAACGCACGAGGCGGGCGGAAGGTGCCGCCCCGCCCGAAAAGTGTTCGCTTCCACCCGGACCGGTCACCACAATCCCCGGCATGGACCCGATCACCCTCACCACCGACCGGCTGCGGCTGCGCAACCCCGTCCCCGGCGACGCCGACGCCGTGTACGCGATCTGCCAGGACCCCGCCATCCGGCGCTGGACCACCGTCCCCGACCCCTACACCCGGCAGGACGCCGACTTCTTCCTGAACCGCCTGGTGCCCGACGGCTGGCGCGAGGACACCGAGTACGTCTTCGCCGCCGAACCGCTGGCCGGGGGCCCGCTGCTCGCTGCGGCCTCCCTGAGGGACTGCGGCTCGGGCACCTGGGAGGTCGGCTACTGGCTGGCCCCGGACCACCGCGGCCACGGCCACATGACGGAGATCGTCCGCGCCCTGGCCCACTGGGCCTTCACCGGCCTCGGCTGCACCCGCCTGGTGTGGCGCGCCGAGGTGGGCAACACCGGCTCGCGCGCGGTGGCCGAGCGCGTCGGCTTCCTCGTCGAGGGCGTCCAGCGCGCCGGCCTGCCCAACAAGGGCACGCTCCGGGACGCCTGGGTCGGCGCCCTGCTCCCCTCCGACTTCGGCCTGCCGAGCCCCCTGCCGTACCTGCCCGCGCGCGACCTCCCGGCGGCCTGACGGGGTCCCGCTCCGGGCGTCGGCGCCGGGCCGCCGGTGCCGGGTGCCGGTGCCGGGCTGTCAGTGCGAAGGCCTAGGGTGCGGTCCATGACGACTGTGCCGCGCCCCGCCGCCGAACTGTCCGCCGACGAAGCCCGCAGGATCGCGCTGCGCGCCCAGGGGTTCCTGGGCGCGCCCGACCGCCGCGCCGGTGTGCGCGGGGTGCTGCGGAGCCTCGGCCAGGTCCAGCTCGACACCATTTCGGTCCTGGCCCGCTCGCACGAGCTGATCCCGTACGCGCGCCTGGGCGCCGTGGGCCGTACGACGGTGGAGGACGCGTACTGGACCGGGACGCACGCCTTCGAGTACTGGTCGCACGCCGCCTGCGTGCTGCCCGTCGAGGAGTGGCCGCTCTTCGCCTTCCGCCGACGCGCCTACCGCGGCCGCCCGCACTGGGGCCACGAGCTGTCGCCCGGGGCGTACGACAAGGTGATCGCCCAGTTGCGGGACGAGGGGCCGCGCACGGCGACCGAGCTGGGCGGCGCGAAGAACAAGGGCGAGTGGTGGGACTGGTCCGACTCCAAGGTCGCCGTGGAGCGGGCGCTGATGTACGGCGAGGTGGTGGTCGTCGAGCGGCGCGGCTGGAAGCGGGTGTACGACCTGGCCGAGCGGGCGATCCCCGAGGCGCTGCGCCACGACGACCTGGACGACGCCGAGTGCGTGCGGCGCCTGGTCCGGCAGGCGGGCGAGGCCCTCGGCGTGGGCACGCGCGCGGACATCGCCGACTACCACCGGCTCAAGGGCGAGCAGTTCGACGCGGCGGTCGAGGCGTCGGGGCTCGTGCCGGTGACGGTGGCGGGCTGGGGGAAGCCCGCCTGGGCGGACCCGGCGGCCCTGGCGACCGAGCCGCGCGGCCGGCACCGCACGACGCTGCTCTCGCCGTTCGACTCGCTGATCTGGGAACGGGCCCGCACGGAGCGGATCTTCGGCTTCACGCACCGCCTGGAGGCGTACGTGCCGAAGCAGAAGCGGGTGCACGGCTACTTCGCGATGCCGGTGCTCGCCGGCGGCCGGCTGGTCGGCCGGGTGGACCCGGCCCGCGAGGGCCGGACGCTGGTGGCCCGCCAGGTGACCCTGGACGGCCCGAAGGCGGTCCCGGCGGTGGCCCGTGCCCTGCGCGAGGCGGCCGAGTGGGTCGGCTGCGACACGGTGACGGTCCTCCCGGACCGCGTGAACCTCCCGGCCCTGGCCCCGGAACTGGTACGGGAACTGGGCTGAGGCCCGGGGGTCTCGGGAGGGGCCGGGGGTACGGGGGGGTCGGGGCGCGGGAGGGGCCGGAGCCTCAGCGGATCTCCAGGATCTTCTCCCGCATCGCGTACACCACCGCCTCCATCCGGGAGTGCAGTTGGAGCTTCTCCAGGATGTTCCGGACGTGGTTCTTCACCGTGTTCTCGGAGATGAACAGCTCCTTGGCGATGTCCCGGTTGTTCATCCCGGTCGCGACGAGCTTGAGGACCTCCAGCTCGCGGTCGGTCAGCCGGGGCGCGGGCACGAGCCTGCGCTCGTCGGTCCGCTGGATCATCGACTTGAACTCGGTGAGGAGCTTGGACGCCATGGAGGGGCTGATCTGCGACTGCCCGTCCGCGACCGCGCGGATCGCCGTGGCGACCTCGTCGGTGGAGATCTCCTTGAGGAGGTACCCGGTGGCCCCCGCCTTGATCGCCTCGTAGAGGTCGGCCTCCTCGTCGCTGATCGTCAGCATGATGATCTTCGCGCTGGGGGCCACCTCCTTGATGGTGGTGCACGCCTCGATGCCGCCGCGCCGGGGCATCCGCACGTCCATCAGGACGATGTCCGGCAGCAGATCGGCCGCCTTTTCGACGGCCTCGGCCCCGTCGCCGGCCTCTCCGACGACCTGGATGTCCTCTTCGTGGAAGAGAACGATCTCCAGACCGCGCCGGAAAAGGGCGTGGTCGTCCACGACGAGGACCCGGATCGGCTCCTTGCGGAACGTGCCGCTGTCCGAATCCGATCCCTCCGGGACCGACTCACCGTGCTCGCGCCCGCTGAGCACCGGCCCGAAGCTGTCCGCCATCGTTCCTCCCCCTGAAGGCCGTGGCCTGAATTCGTTTTCGGTCCTCCAACCGGTGCCCAGGAAGCACCGGTTGGCGTGCACGCCATGATTTCATGCCCGGGCGGCTGCGGGTCGATCCATGGACGCACGGGGGTGCCCCTGGGGGCGCGCCGTGCGCTCCAGGGGCACCGTGAGGTGTGGGTGGTGCGGGGCGGCGGTCAGCCGCCGAGCGCACCGCCGGCGCCGCCGTCGGCGAGCGGGTCGCTCTCGGCGAGCGGGTCGCTCTCCAGGTGGATGACGCCGTAGTCGTACGCGTGTCGCCGGTAGACGACGCTCGGCTGCTTGGTGTCGGAGTCGACGAAGAGATAGAAGTCGTGCCCGACCAGCTCCATCTCGTAGAGCGCCTGGTCGAGCGTCATCGGCGCGGCCTTGTGGGTCTTCTCGCGGACCACGAGCGGACCGTCGCCCTGGACCTCGATCGAGCCCACCATCCTGGTCGGCACCTCGTCGGTCTCACCCGGGACGAGGTTGCCCTCCCCGTCGAACTCGGCGACGCCGGGCACGACGTCCCCGACCTCGGCCGCCGACAGCCGGCCGTTGCCACGGCGGGTGTACCGCTTGTCGTGCTGCTTGCGCAGTCGCGCCTCGAGCTTGTCACTGGCGAGGTCGAGCGCCGCGTACGGATCGGCCGCCGCAGCCTCCGCCCGGATCACCGGGCCGCGGGAGTGGAGGGTGATCTCCACACGGTCGGACCGGTCGGCCTGCCGCGGGTTGGGCTCCTTGGACACCTCGACGTCGAGGCTGATCACCTTGCCGTCGAGCTTCTGGATCTTCTCCAGCTTCAGCTTCTCGGCCACGTGCTTGCGGAACCGCTCGGGCACCTCGGTCTTGCGGCCCTTGACGACGATGTCCACGCAGAACTCCGTTCCCGGATCGCCCGGACCGGTTCCTCGACCGCCGGGCATCTCCCTTTGCACCAGACTCCGGCGGTTTACCGGAGCTCGGACTCGGCGACTTTCACCTCCTCCTCCCCGGTGGGCAAGATCCCCACCCCACCGACAGGAGGTTAATTCGCCCTGAACTCCTGTCCAGAGGCGCAACCATGTATTCGGCGAGGCGATGGCTTTCGCCATTCCTCACAACCGAACATAGCCCCTTCGGACGGGTGTCGGCACCCGCTGCCGCGACATACCTCCGTTCGAGCGTTTTCACCTCTCACCACCTGCAACGTTCCAAGATCTCGAAGAGTTCCGGTTTATTTCGAACGAAGCGGGAGAGGATGCGACCACGGCCGCCGCCCGCCGTTCGAATCCGCGCTGCGCAAAACCGGCCGGTAAACCGTGCGGTATTTCAGAAATGAACGAAAGGTGTACGGCTCCGAGGGCACGGGCCGCCTCCGCCAGCGAGGCACCGGTGGTCATCAGGTCGTCCACGAGCACCACCGTCCCCGCCGGTCCCGCTGTGCGTCCTGTCGTGCGTCCCGCCGCCGGTCCCGTCGCGAGCAGGCGCGCGCCGCCCGGCACGACTTCGAGGGCCCCGGACAGGTTCGCGAGGCGCCCGCGCGCCCCGAGCCCGGCCTGGTCCGCCACGTACCGCCGCTGCCTCAGGACCGGCGCCACCCGCGCGTCCCGCCCGGACCGCCGCAACCGGGCGGCCGCCGCCAGGGCGATCCGCCGCGTCGGATCGTGGCCGCGCGCCCGTACGGAACGCCGCGAGGACGGCACCGGTACGAGGAGCAGCGGCCCTCCCCCGGACCCCGCCACGGCCCCGGCGGCGGCCTCCACGGCCCCGGCCAGGGCGCCGCCCAGGGGCCCGGCGAGCGCGAGCGCCCCGCGCTCCTTGTGGGCGAGGAGCACTTCCCGTACGGCGTCGGCGTAGGGCGCGGCGGCGTGCACCACGGGCAGCCCGGCGGGCTCGGATGCCGGCCGCACCCGGCGCGGCCCCGTCCCGGTCAGCGCCCGCGCGCACTCCGGGCACAGCTCGGTCCGCGGTCTGCCGCAGCCTCCGCAGGCGACCGGCAGCACCAGCCCGGCGATCTCGCGCCACCACCCCCGCATGGCTCCACTGTGCGCCTTTCCGCGCTCCTCGGCCACCCCTGTGGAAAACCCCCGGCGGCCGCCGTCCCCGGCGCTCTTCAGGAGGGGCCGCGAGACCCCGGAAGTACGTCAGGTGCCCGCACGGACCGGCGCGGGCGACCGGCGGGAGGCCCGTCTAGCCGGGGTAGACCGGCGAGTCCCCGTCCTTCACCACCGGCTGCCAGTTCGTCCCCGGCGGCAGCCGGACGATGCCGTCCTCGGAGTCGGCCACCATGGGCGTCTCCACCGACTCCGTGTGCGGCGCGGACACCGAACTCACCCCGTTCAGACCGGGGAGCACCGAGGTCGTGGAGGTCGAGCCGTCCGTCTGGAGGTAGCGGATCTGCTGCACGCCCCCCGCCTCCTTGCCGACCACGACGAGCCGGCTCGGCCCGGCCCAGGAGACGGCCGTGACGGATTCCAGCCGGGGGGCGGCGGGCTGGAGGTCCACCACCGAGACGGTGGCCTCCTCGTCCGTCGTGTGCCGCTCGATCCGGCCGATCTGGAGGGTGGTGCGCTCGCCCCGCCTGATCACCAGGGCGATCCGGACGCCGTCGGCGGAGACCCGCAGCGACTCGATCCGGTCGTCCCCCAGCCACGGCGTGCGGACCTCGACGCGCTTGCCGGTACCGCCCGGCACCATCCACAGCTTGCGCTGGGCGGGGTTCCGGTCGGCGACCCACAGATCGCCCCGGCCGCCCCAACTGGGCGCGGAGAGACGGTCCTCGGGTCGGACGCCACCGCTCTCCACGACGGGCGGCTGGGAGGCCTGCTCCGTGGTGATCGAGGAGACGAACAGGCGCCGGCCGGCCTCGTCGACCCCGGCCGCCCGGGTCTCGCCCCGGTCGACGGCGATCGAGCCGAGCCGCACCGTGCCCTTGCCGAGCGGCCCGGGCACGACGACCGGCGAGGCCGTCTCCTTGCCCGCGACCATCAGCTTCCTCAGCCTGCCCTCGTCGTCGACGAAGTACGGCTTCTCGTCGAGGTCGGTCTCCGGGACCGCCGCGAACTCGGCCGCCTGCCCCTTGCCGAGCCGGCACAGCGAACCCGCCTCGCCCAGGAGCTCCACCTGCTCGACCCGTACGGACGGCAGGTCGCGCAGCGTGAACAGGAGCTGTGCCGCCATCCGCCGGCACGCCACCCCGTCGACCTGCCTCCCCTCGAACTGGAGCGGCACCTTCAGCGTGGACTGGTCGTCCGTCGCCAGCGAGGTGACCCCGGCCTTCAGCGTCGTGCGGGAGGGGAAGCTGGAGTCGACGGCCTGCTTCAGCCAGTTCGTCGGACCGTCGAGCAGCGCCTTGACGGTCTGGGTCACCGGGTCCATCCGCGTGACCGGGTCCTGCCGCTGCCGGATGTAGACGGGATCGGCGACGACCCAGTCCTCCCCTGAGGCGAAGTAGTACTTGTTGACCGAGCGGTAGTTGCGGAGGAAGTCGGCCTCGCCGAGGACCAGGCCGGGCGGGAGGCTGTCGATGCGCCACTCCTTGCCCTTGCCGTTGGCCGTCGGCTGCTGCACGACGTGGATCGACCACAGGTAGTCGGCGGGGCTGATCGGCTCGTACGCGTGGCGGGCGTCCACGGTCGCGATCTTGCGGCCGGCGAGCGGGTAGACCCGGCCCTCCTTGTCGGGATCGGCGTTGCGGTCGGCCTGCTTGCGGTTGGGCGCGGTGGCGAGCACGGTGATGCTCTGCTCCGGCTTCCAGGTGCCCGCGGCCTTCTTCGTCAGGTACTTGCGGGCGGTGGCGAACCCGGGGTCGTCACTGGTCATGGCCTCCAGGAAGCCGTCGACGATCTCGTTCGGGTCCGCGTTCTCGCGGGGGGCGACGGCATAGACCCGCACCTGCGAGTCCCCCGTGTTGGAGCCCTTCACCGGCTGTACGTCCCCGCTGTCGGGCATCGTCGCGCAGCCGCCCGCCAGAAGGGCGCCGCACGCGGCCAGCACCGTCGTCCGTGCGGCCCGTCCCCGTCCCCGCCCCGCGTGCTCCGCTCGGGAGTCAGCGCCCACGTGTCCCGTCCTCCCGCTCCGCGTTCCCGTTCCCCCGGTCGTTCCCGTCGCCGTTCCGGCCGGCCGTCGCCGTGTTCGTCCCGCGGCCGTCGGTGTCCGTCGCCGCCCGCGCCACCACCCGGGCCCCGCTGCCGGGCAGCGCCGTCGGGTCGACGGTCGCCCGGGGCGCCCCGGGCAGCCGCGGCGGCACCGGGAGCGCCGCCCGGTCCCCGCCGGACTGGGCCGGCACCGCCGCCCGGCGGGCGTCCTCCCGCGCCCGGCCCGCGGCCGCCTGCTCACGGTTGCGGCGCGAGTCCTCGGGCTCCAGGGGTATCGGGGAGCCCCGCAGCGGCTCGTCCGCCGTGCGCGGCAGGGTGAGCCGGAACTGCGAACCGCCGCCGGGCTCGCCCCAGGCCTGGAGCCAGCCGCCGTGCAGCCGGGCGTCCTCGACGGCGATCGACAGGCCCAGGCCGGTGCCGCCGGTGGTGCGGGCACGGGCCGGGTCGGCGCGCCAGAACCGGTTGAACACCCGCGTCGCCTCGCCCGGCTTCAGTCCGACGCCGTAGTCGCGGACGGCGACGGCGACGGCCCCGCCCGCGGCGGCCAGCTTCACCACCACGTCCCGGCCCTCGCCGTGCTCGACGGCGTTGACGACGAGGTTGCGCAGGACCCGCTCCACGCGGCGGGCGTCCGCCTCGGCCACCACGGGCTGCTGGTCGCCGACGACCACGATCCGGGTGTTCTTGCGCTCGGCGAGGGGCTCGGCGCCGCCTATGACCCGGCGCACGACCTGGCGCAGGTCTATCGGCTCGGCCTCCAGGGCGGCCGCGCCCGCGTCGAAGCGGCTGATCTCCAGGAGGTCGGAGAGCAGCGACTCGAAACGGTCGAGCTGGTCGCCGAGGAGCTCGGCGGAACGTGCGGTGACGGGATCGAAGTCGACGCGGGCCTCGTGGATGACGTCGGCCGCCATCCGGACCGTGGTCAGCGGGGTGCGCAGCTCGTGCGAGACGTCCGAGACGAACCGCCGCTGCATCCGCGACAGCTCCTCCAACTGCTGGATCTTGAGCTGGAGGTTCTGGGCCATCTTGTTGAAGGCCTCGCCGAGCCGCGCGATGTCGTCCTCGCCGGTGACCTTCATCCGCTCCTGGAGACGCCCGGCCGAGAGCCGCTCGGCGATCCCCGCGGCCATCCGCACGGGCGTGACGACCTGGCGCACCATGAGCCAGGCGATCGCCCCGAGCAGCACCACGACGAAGAGCCCGGCGGTCGCCAGGGTGCCCTTGACCAGGGTGAGGGAGTCCTCCTCCTGGGTCAGCGGGAAGAGGTAGTACAGCTCGTACTGGGTGCCCTCGGCGTCGTTCAGCCGCTTGCCGATCACCAGGCCGGGCTCGGACGCCTTGCTGCTGGTGTAGTGGATCCGCGTGAACTTCTGCAAGGTGTCGGTGCTCTGCGCCACCAAGTGCCGCAGGTCGCCGGGGATGCTCGCGACCGGGTCGACCTCGCCCGAGGCCCGGACGCCCCGGCTCGCGGTGTCACCGGTGTCGAGGGAGAGCGCGACCACGTTGAAGGCGCTCTGCCCGCCGCTGGCGAGCTGCTCGACCAGCGTGGAGCGCCAGTTCACGGAGGCGCCGTCCCGCCCGCCGTCCGGCTGCCCGGGCGTCGCGGGGGTGGTCGCCGCCCGGTCCTGGGCGGCGGAGAACCCGCCGGCGGCCTGGCTCTGGGCGGCCTTCTCCTTGGCGTCGAGCAGGCCGTTGCGGACCTGTCCGATGACGACGATGCCGAGCAGCAGCACGACCCCGAGGGACATCAGCAGGGTGCCCGCGACGATCCTGAGCTGGATGTTCCGCCGCCACAGACGCACGGCGGGCAGCAGGGGCCGCCGGATCCAGCGCGCGAGGAGCCGGAAGACCGGCCCTCCCCGCGAACCGTCCTGGAGGAGCCGTCCGCCGCGCGGCGGACGGCCGGAACGCGAGCCCCCCCGCCCCGGTCCGGCAGCCCGCCCCGTACGGCTTCCCGGGTCCCCGGGCTTCGGAGCAGCACTGCCCGTACTCATGTCAGCTCGGTCCCGCCTTGTAACCGACGCCGCGGACGGTCACCACGATCTCCGGGCGCTCGGGGTCCTTCTCGACCTTCGAGCGCAGCCGCTGGACATGCACGTTCACCAGCCGGGTGTCGGCCGCGTGCCGGTAGCCCCACACCTGCTCCAGGAGGACCTCACGGGTGAAGACCTGCCACGGCTTGCGGGCGAGCGCGACGAGGAGGTCGAACTCGAGCGGGGTCAGGGCGATGGACTGCCCGTCCCGCTTCACGGAGTGCCCGGCCACGTCGATGACCAGGTCACCGATGGTGAGCTGCTCCGGAGCCGGCTCCTCGGACCTCCGCAGCCGCGCCCGGATGCGGGCGACGAGCTCCTTCGGCTTGAACGGCTTCACGATGTAGTCGTCGGCGCCGGACTCCAGGCCCACGACCACGTCGACCGTGTCGCTCTTGGCCGTGAGCATGACGATCGGCACTCCCGACTCCGCCCGGATGAGCCGGCACACCTCGATGCCGTCCCTGCCGGGCAGCATCAGGTCGAGCAGCACCAGGTCGGGCTTCGCCTCCCTGAAAGCGGCAAGCGCCTTGTCACCGTCCGCGACGAACGACGGCTCGAACCCTTCACCCCGCAGCACGATGCCGAGCATCTCGGCCAGTGCGGTGTCGTCGTCGACGACAAGAACGCGTCCCTTCATATCGACATCATCCCATTAGCCAATCGTTACCTGCCGTGACCTGTCCCACAGCGTCTCCCCCTGTCAGGGTCGTGATCTTGCGGAGAACGACCCGCTCGGCCCGCTGCCGCACGGTTCGTACGGCCGGATCGGGCATCCGCACAGTGTGCCGTCTGCCGTCCGCACAATGAAGGTCCGGACGAAGCTACGAACGACGAGGCCGCTCCCGCCCACGGGCGGGCCCCGCGTGGCACGATGGCACCCGGCCCGCCGCCGTGTTCAGGTGTCGGCCGCCGTGACCGAGCCGGTTCGCCGATCCGGCGCCGCGACCATTCCCACGAGGTGGACGACCGTGAACGACACTCCGGGCTGGACCTCGCCCGGATCAGCCCCTTCCGGCGGCCAGGACGGCTCCGGCGTCCCCCGCCCCGCCGGCCCGGCCGACGTGAACGGCTCCACCTCCCAGTGGTCCAAGGACCAGCCGCCCGCCGGCCGGTGGTCCCCGCCCACCGACCGGACGCCGCCACCCGGCCCCGGCCGGAACTGGGGAGCCCCGCCCCCCGGCGCGCAGTGGGGCAGGCCGCCGGCCGCGAAGCCCGGTGTGATCCCCCTGCGCCCGCTGGGCATGGGCGAGATCCTCGACAGCGCGGTGAAGACCCTCCGCGCCTACTGGCGCACGGTGCTGACCATCACGGCCGCGGTCGCGGTGCTCGCCCAGACCGCCCACACCCTGGTCCAGCGCTACCTCGTCCCCAAGACCCCGGCGCTCGACCCGGACGCCACGCCCGCCAAGGAGCTGAGGCAGTCCCTCGAATCGGCCCGGGCCTCGCTGATCGGCGTGGGCCCCGACCTGCTCGTGACCCTGGTGGCGTCGACGGTCAGCGCCGCCCTGCTCGCCGTCGTGGTCAGCCGCGCGGTCCTGGGCCGCCCGATCACGCTGGGGACCGCCTGGCGGGAGGCCCGCCCGCGCCTGCTCCCGCTGCTCGGCCTGACCCTGCTGCTCGCGGCGCTGGGCGCCGGCATCATGCTCGTCGGCCTGCTCCCCGGCCTCCTGGTCGGCGGCGCCCCGGGCATCGTCCTGGCCGTCCTCGGCGGTTTCGGCGCGCTGATCCTGAACGTCTGGCTGATGGTCCGCTTCAGCCTCGCCTCCCCCGCCCTGATGCTGGAGCGCGGAAGCGTGGTCCAGTCCCTGACGCGCTCGGCGAAGCTGGTCCGGGGCTCGTGGTGGCGGATCTTCGGCATCACCCTGCTCACACAACTGCTGATCTTCGTGTTCGTGATGATCATCGCGATCCCGTTCACCATCATCGGCTTCGTCGTCGACGGCGAGGCCCTCTCCGGACTGCTCTCCGGCTCCGCCGACTCCGTCGGCTGGCCGTTCCTGATCGTCACGGGAATCGGCGGCGTGATCACCAGCGCGGTCACCTACCCGATCTCCGCGGGTGTGACGGTCCTCCTCTACGTGGACCAGCGCATCCGCCGGGAAGCCCTGGACCTCGAACTGATCCGGGCCGCGAACCGCCCCGATCCCGTCCCCGGCGCCGAGACCGTCGGAGGCTGACGGCGTGAGGGGCACGGGGGGCGCGGCCACGGCACTGACGCGCCCGCGCGCCGACGGCGACGTACCGGTGGACATCTCCCGTGTCCCCGCCCGCGAGGCGGCGGAGCGGGAGCTGTCCGACCCGAGGTACCACGAGAACGACCCGAGCCTCCTCCAGCGCGGCCTGGACCGCTTCTGGGAGTGGCTCGACGACCTCTTCGGCTCCGCGTCCCAGGCCGCCCCGGGCGGGGTGCTCGGCCTCGTCGTCATCGTCCTGGCCGTGGTCGCGCTCGTCGCCGCCCTCTGGTGGCGCCTGGGCACCCCCCGCCGGACCTCCTCCACCACGGGTGACTCCCTCTTCGCGGACGGCCCCCGCTCCGCCCGCGACCACCGGGAGGCCGCCGCCCGCCACGCCTCCGCCGGCCGCTGGAACGAGGCCGTCCAGGAACGGATGCGGGCCGTCGTCCGCTCCCTCGAAGAGCGCGCCCTGCTCGACCCCCGCCCCGGCCGCACCGCGGACGAGGCGGCCGCCGAGGCGGGCCGCTCCCTGCCCGCCCACGCGGACGGCCTGCGCCTCGCGGCCCGCGCCTTCGACGACGTCACGTACGGCGGCCGCACCGCCGACGAGGCCGCGTACCGCCGCGTCGAGGAGCTGGACACCGCCCTGGAGCGGACCCGCCCCACCCTCGACACCGCTTCCACGGGGACGTCCGCATGAGCGGCGAGACCACCGGTCCCCCGGCACCCGCCACCACACCGGCCGCGCCCGCTCCGAACGGCACCACGTCGACCGCTCCTTCCGCCCGCCAGGTCTGGACCCGTGTCCGCGGCACGGCCCTCGTCGTCGCCGTGGTCCTGATCGGCGGCCTCGTCCTCGCCACGGTCCGCTCCGCCGGCTCCCACGGCGCCCTCGACCCCCGCTCCACCGACCCCCACGGCAGCCGGGCCGTCGCCGAACTCCTCGAGGAGCGGGGCGTCACGCTCACCCTCGCCACCACCCTCGACGAGGCCACGGCGGCCACGCACCCCGACACCACCCTCCTGGTCGCCGCCCCGGACCTGCTGACGGACGCCCAGCTCTCGACGCTCCGCTCCACCCTGCGGAACTCCGCCGGCCGCACGGTCCTCCTCGGCGCCGGCTCCCCCTCGCTCGGCACGCTCGCCCCGGGGGTCACCAGCGCCCCCGGGGCCGCCGTCACGAACCTCTCCCCCGTCTGCACCCTGCCCGCCGCCACCCGCGCCGGCAGCGTCGACCTGGGCGGCGAGCGCTACGAGGTCGCCCCCGGCACCACCGCCGACTCCTGCTATCCCTCCGACGGCCTGCCGACCCTGGTCCGCCTCCCCGGCACCGGCACCACCGACACCGTCCTCCTCGGCTCGCCCGACCTCCTCCACAACGCCCGTCTCGACCAGCAGGGCAACGCCTCCCTCGCCCTGCAACTCCTCGGCTCCCGGCCCCATCTCGTCTGGTACCTCCCCTCCCTGTACGACCCCTCCGCCGACGCGTCCGACGACGACACCACCGGCAACTTCCTCTCGCTCATCCCCTCCGGCTGGCTGTGGGGCGCGCTCCAGCTCACGCTCGCGGCCGTGCTCGCCGCCGTCTGGCGCGGCCGCCGCCTCGGCCCCCTGGTGACCGAGCGGCTCCCCGTCGCGCTCCGCGCCTCCGAGGCCACCGAGGGCCGCGCCCGCCTCTACCGCAAGGCGAACGCCCGCGACCGCGCCGCCTCGGTCCTGCGCACCGCGACCCGCACCCGGCTCGCCCCGCTCCTCGGCGTCCCCACCCGGGACGCCCACTCCCCCGAACTCCTCCTGCCCGCGCTCTCCGCCCGTCTCCCCGGAACCACCGCGGACTCCAAGGACCTCCTCTTCGGCCCGGCTCCCGCCGACGACTCCACCCTCATCCGCCTGGCGGACCAACTCGACGCCCTCGAAAGAGAGGTACGCACCTCATGAGCGCCCCGACCCCCGAGACCGCGACGAACTCGGACGCCGCCCGCGCCTCCCTGGAGGCCCTGCGCACCGAGATCGCGAAGACAGTGGTCGGCCAGGACCCCGCCGTCACCGGTCTCGTCGTCGCCCTGCTCTGCCGGGGACACGTCCTCCTCGAAGGCGTCCCGGGCGTCGCCAAGACCCTGCTGGTCCGCTCGCTCGCCGCCGCGCTCGAACTCGACACCAAGCGAGTCCAGTTCACCCCCGATCTGATGCCGAGCGACGTCACCGGCTCCCTGGTCTACGACGCCCGCACCACCGAGTTCTCCTTCCAGCCGGGCCCGGTCTTCACCCACCTGCTGCTCGCCGACGAGATCAACCGGACGCCCCCGAAGACCCAGTCCTCCCTCCTGGAGGCCATGGAGGAGCGTCAGGTCACGGTCGACGGCACCCCGCGCCCCCTGCCCGAACCGTTCCTGGTCGCGGCGACCCAGAACCCCGTCGAGTACGAGGGCACCTACCCCCTCCCCGAAGCCCAACTGGACCGGTTCCTGCTGAAGCTGACGGTCCCCCTGCCCTCACGCGCGGACGAGATCCAGGTCCTCACCCGTCACGCCGAGGGCTTCGACCCCCGCGACCTGAAGGCCGCCGGAGTCCGCCCCGTCGCGGGCCCCGCCGAGCTCGAAGCCGCCCGGACCGCCGTCGCCGAGGTCTCGGTCTCCGCCGAGATCGCCGGCTATGTCGTCGATATCTGCCGTGCCACGCGTGAATCCCCCTCGCTCACGCTCGGGGTCTCTCCCCGAGGCGCCACCGCCCTGCTCTCCACCGCCCGCGCCTGGGCCTGGCTCACCGGCCGGGACTACGTCACCCCGGACGATGTGAAGGCCCTCGCTCTCCCCACCCTGCGTCATCGCATCCACCTGCGGCCCGAGGCCGAGATGGAGGGAGTCACCACCGACTCCGTCATCCACTCGATCCTCGCCCACGTCCCCGTCCCCCGCTGAGAACGGCGCCCCATGGCCCTCACCGGACGAACCGCGCTGCTCGCGGCCCTCGGATCGCTCCCCGTCGGCATCCTCGCCCCAAGCTGGACGGGGATGCTCGCGGTGAACGCGCCCCTCTCACTCGCAATACTGTGCGACTACGCCCTGGCCGCGCCAGTACGAACGCTCCAATTCACCCGAAGCGGTGACACATCCGTTCGACTCGGTGACGCGGCAGAAGTGCAGCTCACGGTCACCAACCCGTCCCGCCGTCGTCTCCGCGCCCAGCTCAGGGACGCCTGGCCGCCCAGCAGTTGGCTTCCCGGCACCGAACAGGCCTCCTCGCGCCGACGCCTCACCGTTCCCGCCGGCGAGCGCCGCCGCGTCACCACGTCCCTCCGCCCGACCCGCCGGGGCGACCGCCGCGCCGAGCG
The DNA here is from genome assembly GCF_042868165.1 of Streptomyces sp. NPDC007872. Taxonomy (NCBI): domain Bacteria; kingdom Bacillati; phylum Actinomycetota; class Actinomycetes; order Kitasatosporales; family Streptomycetaceae; genus Streptomyces; species Streptomyces sp. NPDC007872. The sequence goes on along the minus strand of NZ_JBIAEA010000002.1, from coordinate 1,085 downwards.
GATCACGGTCCGCTCGTACGGCCCCCTCGGCCTCGCGGCCCGCCAGGGCGGGCACGAGGTCCCCTGGACCGTCCGCGTCCTGCCCCCGTTCACCAGCCGCAAGCACCTGCCGTCCCGTCTCGCCCGGCTCCGCGAGCTCGACGGCCGCACCAGCGTGCTGACCCGCGGCGAGGGCACCGAGTTCGACAGCCTCCGCGAGTACGTGCCCGGCGACGACACCCGCTCGATCGACTGGCGTGCCACGGCCCGGCAGACCGCGGTCGCCGTCCGCACCTGGCGCCCCGAGCGCGACCGGCACGTCCTGATCGTCCTGGACACCGGCCGCACCTCCGCCGGCCGCGTCGGTGACGTGCCGCGCCTGGACGCCTCCATGGACGCGGCCCTCCTCCTGACCGCGCTCGCCTCCCGCGCCGGCGACCGCGTGGACCTCCTGGCCTACGACCGCCGCCTCCGCGCCCAGGTCCAAGGCCGTTCCGCGGGCGACGTCCTGCCCGCCGTCACCGACGCGCTCGCCCCTCTGGAACCGGAGCTGGTGGAGACCGACGCCCGCGGCCTGGTCACGACCGCACTCTCCCATGCCCCCCGCCGCTCCCTGATCGTCCTGTTGACGGGCCTCGACGCCGCTCCCGTCGAGGAGGGCCTCCTCCCGGTCCTCCCGCAGCTCACCCAGCGCCACACGCTCCTGGTGGCCTCCGTGGCCGACCCGCACATCGCCTGCATGGCCACGAACCGCGGCACGCTCGAGGGCGTGTACGAGGCTGCCGCGGCCACCCAGACGCAGTCCCAGCGCACCCGCACCGCGGACCAGCTCCGACGTCACGGCGCCACGGTCGTCGACGCCACGCCCGAGACGCTGGCCCCGACTCTGGCGGACGCGTACCTCGCCTTGAAGGCGGCCGGCCGTCTCTGAAACGGAAAGGGCGGTGGGGAAAGGGGGTCGTGAACGCAGAAAAGCCCCGCACCATAAAGGTGCGGGGCTTTCCCACAATGATTGTTCGGCGGTGTCCTACTCTCCCACAGGGTCCCCCCTGCAGTACCATCGGCGCTGAAAGGCTTAGCTTCCGGGTTCGGAATGTAACCGGGCG